>JAXHOA010000062.1:0-14192 GCA_034520035.1 Mycobacterium sp.
GATCGCGGCCACCGCGCTGCCCGCGGACTTCACTCCGTAGCCTGGTTGTCCACATGTTTGTGCCCGGCTCCACGGGGTAATCTCTCGCCGCACCTCAGCTGAACCACGCTGCCCGTCTCACCGGGTGATCGGTACCCACGCGCGAGGAGATCGGTGATGTCGAACGCGACGAAACGGTGCTGACGATGGCCCACAGGCTGGTGCGCTGCGCGGCGCTTCCCGCGGTGACCGTCGGGGTTCTTGTCGCGGTGCTCACCAGCTGTCCGGCCAATCGTGATGGCATGCCGGGACGACTGGCCGGTGCCCTGGAAGAAACCACGTCGGCCGCGCGGTCCGGGGCGCTGGCGATCGATCTGTGGCAGCGCGGAAGGTCCACCACCCAACTGACGGGCGTGCAACTGTCCGACGCACGTGATGAGGTGGTCAAGAGCTACGACGGTATCGCCGTCCTTCGAGCCGAAGATCCCCACGACCTGGCCCGCCAGACGTTGCTCATCCGGACGATGACCGACGTCATCGCCACCCTCAACGACTCGAATGTGGCAGTGCGGATGCCCACGGGTAACTGCGAAACCGCCGACCTGCGGGCAGCGTTGCTCCAGGCCGCCGACACCTTGGAACGCGACTACCGCTGATGAAGAAGCTGTTCGCCGTCGCCCTGGGGGTGCTCACCGCGATCGGTGGGTTCCTCGACATCGGCGACATGGTGACCAACGCCGTGGTGGGGTCGCGATTCGGTCTCGCGCTGGCCTGGGTGGTTCCGGTGGGCGTCGTCGGCATCTGTCTCTACGCCCAGATGGCCGGTCGCGTCGCGGCCGTCAGCGGGCACGCGACTTTCGAGATCATCCGTGAACGCCTCGGCCCGCGGGTGGCCGCCGCAAACCTCGGCGCATCCTTCTTCATCAACCTGATGACCGTCACCGCCGAAATCGGCGGTGTCGCATTGGCGTTGCAGTTGGCGACCGATGTCGGTCCGCTGTTGTGGATTCCGGTGGCTGCCGCCGCAATCTGGATGGTGATCTGGCGGGTGAAGTTCACGGTGATGGAGAACGTCACCGGGATGCTCGGCCTCGGCTTGATCGTCTTCGCCGTATGCGTGTTCTTGCTGCAACCCAACTGGGCCGATCTCTCCGACCAGGCGTTGACGCCGGCCATCCCCGAGACCGAGTCGGCAGCGACCTACTGGTACTTCGCGATCGCACTGTTCGGTGCGGCGATGACACCGTACGAGGTCTTCTTCTTCTCTTCCGGCGCCATCGAGGAGCGCTGGACAGTCAAGGATCTCGGCAAGTCCCGGGTCAATGTCCTGGTGGGCTTCCCATTGGGCGGGATACTGTCCATCGCGATCGCAGCGTGCGCGGCGATTGTGCTGATGCCGGCGCAGATCACCGTGACGTCGCTGTCACAGATCACCATGCCGGTGGTGGAGGCTGGAGGCAAACTTGCGCTCGCATTCGTCATCGTCGGCATCGTCGCAGCGACCTTCGGCGCCGCGCTGGAAACCACGCTGTCCTCGGGGTACACCCTGGCGCAGTACTTCGGCTGGGCGTGGGGCAAGTTCCGTAAGCCCGCCGAGGCTGCTCGGTTCCACACCGTGATGCTGGTCGCGCTCTGTGTCTGCAGCGCTGTGCTTTTCACCGGTATCGACCCAATCCTGGTCACCGAGTATTCCGTGGTGTTCTCGGCGATCGCGCTCCCCCTTACCTATCTCCCCATCCTGATCGTCGCCAATGATCCGGGCTACATGGGCGAGCACGTCAACGGCCGCATCACCAATGCGCTGGCCTCGGTCTATCTCGTCATCATCCTGGTGGCCTCGCTGGCCGCCATTCCTCTCATGATCGTCACGGGGGCCGGTCAATGACGAACGCCGACCATGCCGTGTACGGGCCTGACTTACCCGACGCCCCACAGCCCGCGGACACCCGCCTGATCGATGCACGATTGCACCTACTGGACCGGCAAATCGTCGACGCCGATGGCGAACCGGTCGGCATCGTCGATGACCTGGAGCTTGAGGGTGGGCACCTCGATGACAGGACATCGCCGCCGGTCACGGCCATCCTCACCGGCAGGGTGCTGTTCACCCGGATCTTCGGAGGACAGCAGCCGCGAGCGCAATTACACCACCTGCCTTGGGAGTTGGTGGACCGGATCGGCACATCGGTGCATCTGCGGCCCGGCGCGGACACCCGCGGGGGCCGGTGGGTCGAACGCTGGCTCCGAGACCAGATCATTGGCCGCATCCCGGGGGGCAAGAATGCAATTGAGTGAGCTGCTCGGCCTGAGTGTCCACGATGCGGCCGGTCGCCGCTTGGGCACTGTCACCGATGTGCGCCTGGCACTGTCCTCCGACCCGGACGGCCACCCCGGTCCTCCCTCGGTGTTCGGACTCGTCGTGAGCCCGCGGACCGGCTCGTCCTACCTCGGGTATGAGCGTTCCCAGGTCCGCACCCCGGCCGCGCTGGCGGCGCTACTGCGCTGGCGGCACCGGGGCACCTTCCTGACCTTGTGGACCGACGTCCACGCCGTGGGCCCCGACGGCATCACGGTGCGCGAAGACTATCAACGCTATTCGGCCCTACTGCGCACGCGGTGAACAGTGCTCAGCTCACCGGCGGCACCGCGGAGGCCATCACCTTCGGTGCCCGCTCCCATGCGCGATGCACGCGCAGCGCCTTGGCCAGTGCGGCGGCGAACGCCTTGTCGGCGGCCTTCGCGACTTCCACCCCAGGACCCTTGGCCGGAATCTTGGCGGCTTTCAGGACCGCCACGCCGTCACCCCAGGCTCCGAGTGCCTTGCAGTGCCGGAATGCTTCCTGCAGCAACACCACCAGCTTGATGTCGGCACCGGCCGTCGTGCCGTCCGCCACCACGACCGCGTCGAATTCGATGGAGCGCGCCGTGGCGAAGGTGCGGTCGACGGTGACTGTGCGCCGGCGTGCCTTGAGCTCTCCGCCCACCGGAGCCACTACGAGCGCCGTGGCGCCCAACCCGGACATCGCCTTCGCCAGCGCCGAAACCCCGGCGAGATCGGACCCGGCATCGGCGATGATGCCGATCTTGCGCCCATCGATGGGTCCCGGGTCGGTCACGATCTGCGACAGGGCCGGTGACACCGGTACGTCCTGCGCGGGCTCGCCGGCCGGGGCGGGCAGCCCGAGCCCGGCCGCCACCTGCTGGCACAGGTCGGCGTCGACGTTGGCCAGCACCTGGAGCTGACGCTCCTTGATGGACTGCTCGTAGACCTTTCCCAACTCGAAGGTGAAGGCCTCGACCACATGCGCCTGCTCGATCGGGCGGAGGCTGCGGTAGAACATGGCCGGCTGCGAGAAGTGATTGTCGAACGAAACGGGCTGGGCCCGAACGGCTGTGCCCTCGATGACACGGGGTGTGTGGACGTAGCCGCCGTCCTCGACATCGGCGGGTTTCGGTTCGTCGTTGTCGATGCTGTTCGGGTGATACGGGGCCAGTCCGGTGTGGATGGCTGACTGATGCATGCCGTCGCGCAGCATGTCGTTGACCGGGCAATGCGGGCGGTTTATCGGCAACTGGGTGGAATTCGGCCCGCCCAGTCGGGTCAACTGGGTGTCCAGGTAGGAGAACAGCCGGGCCTGCATGAGCGGGTCGTTGGTGACCTCGATGCCAGGCACCAGGTTGCCGGTGTGGAAGGCGACCTGCTCGGTTTCGGCAAAGTAGTTGGTGGGGTTGCGGTTCAAGGTCAACTTGCCGACGACCTGCACTGGAACCACTCCTCGGGCACCAGTTTGGTCGGGTCGAGCAGGTCGATCCCGTCGAAACTGTCGGTCCCGTCGTCCGGCATGATCTGAACGCCGAGTTCGTATTCGAGAAACGCGCCTGCCTCGATGCCGTCGGCCATGTCGCGACGGTGGAAGTCCGGGTCCACCCCGGCCGCGATCTGGGCTTCCTCCCAGACCAGCGAGTGCACACCCGCGGCGGGCTTCCAATGGAATTTCGCCAAGCTGGTCTTACCGTCCGCGTTGACCAGCCGGAAGGTGTGCACCCCAAAGCCTTCCATCGTCCGGTAGGAGCGCGGTATGCCGCGGTCGCTCATATTCCAGAACACGTGATGGGTCGCCTCAGTGTGCAGCGAGACGAAGTCCCAGAACGTGTCGTGCGCCGACTGGCCTGCGGCATCTCGCGGTCGGGATGCGGCTTTCCGGCATGGATGATATCCGGGAACTTGATGCCGTCCTGGATGAAGAACACCGGCATGTTGTTGCCGACCAGGTCGAAGACACCCTCGGCGGTGTAGAACTTCACGGCAAATCCACGCGTGTCGCGCACCGTGTCCGCCGAGCCCCGCGAGCCGAGAACCGTCGAAAATCGGGTGAAGACTTCGGTTTTGGTGCCGCGCTTACCCAGGAAGCCGGCCTTGGTCACCGAGGATGCGGTGCCATAGGACTCGAATACGCCGTGGGCGGCCGCTCCTCGCGCATGCACGACGCGCTCGGGGATGCGTTCGTGGTCGAAGTGGGTGATTTTCTCCCGCAGATGGAAGTCTTCGAGCAGCGTCGGTCCGCGTGATCCGGCTTTGAGCGAATGGTCGGTGTCGGGCAACCGCAGGCCCTGTGCGGTGGTCAGATACTCACCGGACTGGGCGCGGTAGTCGGGATCCGGCTGCGCGGCGCTGCCGGTCGGGCCGACGGCTTTCGCGGCGGCTTGGTCGGATTTGCGTGCTGGGGGCATGGCCTACTCCTGAAGACAAAAAGACGGACCGCGCGGCCTCTTCACGCGGTGTAGGGGCGGAATTACCGCTCAGCCGCAAACCGAAACGTCATCCGGCGCTGCGTTCGCCCAGGGGATGTTTGACGCCCTTCATCGCGGGCAGTCTCAGAGGAGCGGTTGACGAAGGGATCTGCGATGAAGGCATCGGACCTGCTCGCGTGGCCCATGAAGCTCGGCGCGGAGGTTCGACACCGCCGTGTCTTCCATCCCGTGGGTGTCCTTGCCTCGGGGCATATCGTGCGCACCGCCCCGGCCGGCCATGGCCTGCCGATCGAGTCCGGTGACGTGCTCGGCAGGGTCTCGAAGGCCATCGGCGTCCCGGGCGATCTGCCCGACCTCATCGGCCTCGCATGGCGCATGCCGACACTCGTCCTCACCGCGACACCGTGGGATGTGCTGATGGCGTCGACCGGTGGCGGAATCCTGGCGCGCTTCGGTCTGCAACCGACACGGTCGTGGACGGATACCACCCTGTCCACCCTGATGCCGCTGCGCTGCCACGACGGTTGGTGGTGGTTGAAGGCAGAACTGCAGACCAAGATTCCCGACGGACTTTCGGTCGAGATCATCGAAAACAAAATCGACGACAGTGAAGTCATTTTCGATATCCAGCAGGCGCACGGGACCGGCCCCTTCGAACCCCTCGCCACACTGACGCTGTCCGCGACGGTCCCCACCGACGAAGATCATGACGTGTCCTTCGATCCCACCCGCAACACCATTCCGGGTGTCGAACTCGGTCCCCGATGGCTGACCGCGCTGCGCGAACAGGCCTATCGGCGCAGCCGCGAAGGCCGGGATGCGCCCGATGAAGCCGCGCTGGTCTGACATGAGCGGACCCGACACTCCACACCGCGTGACCGGTGTGTCTGCGGTGGCCGCGCTCGTCGACTTCGCCGGCGCCTCGGTGGCCGCCGGGCCCATCGCGCGGCGCAAGGTGACCGTGGGCCTCCTCGAGCGGCGCCAGGCCGACCGCCGGGCAGTGCAGCGGCTGCACTCTTTGCGCCGCGAGCACGGCACGGGCGCGGTGGAAGTGGCGCTGCCCGGGAGGCGTTTCATCATCCCGCTGGATTCCGGGGACGTCGGCCGGGTACTCGAGGGCTGCCCGACGCCTTTTCACCCGGCGAGCTGGGAGAAACGCCGTGCTTTGGAGCAGTTCCAGCCGCACGCCGTCCTGATCAGTTGCGGACCGCTGCGCGCGCCCCGGCGGGCCCTCAACGAGGCGGCCCTGGACACCGGCCAGGAGCTACACCACCTCGCCGCGTCGTTCGCGGGTGCGGTCGCCGAAGAGGCCGCCATCCTCGCCGCGGATACGGTGCGCCGCGGCACGCTCACCTCCGCAGCTTTCACCACGTCATGGTGGAAGCTCGTGCGCCGCATCGTCCTCGGCCGGCAGGCGCGTGACGACGACCAGATCACCAATGACCTGTGGTGGTTGCGGCGCGCCGGGAACTGGTCATTCGCGGTGCCCCGGCAGGCACGGCGGCGTGCCCGGTTCGAGGAGCAGATCTATCGGTACGTCGAGATGGCCGATCCAGAGAGCCTTCTCGGCGCTTTGACGACGATACCGGTGACCGGTGACCTCGACCCCATCGGTCAGCTACCCCACTGGCTGTTCGCCTTCGACGCCGCCGGAATGGCCACCATTCGAGCGGCGGCGCTGCTGGCCACCCACACCCAACAGTTATCCCGCTGCGAGTTGACCGAACCCGATCAACCACGGTTGCGGCCATACCTGCGCGCGTGCATCCAGGAATCCGTGCGGCTGTGGCCGACCACGCCGGCCCTGCTGCGGGAGACCACCGCCGACACCACCTTCGACGGGACCACATTCGAGGCGGGTGCCAGCGTGCTGATCTGCGTCCCGGCTTTTCACCGTGACACCGAAGAACTGCCGTTCGCCGATGAGTTCGTCCCCGAGATCTGGATCGACGGTCGTGCCGACGGCTACCCGCAGCTGGTGCCGTTCAGTGCCGGGCCGGCGCAATGCCCGGGGCAGAATCTCGTGCTGTTCGTGACGAGTAGCTTCATCGCGCAACTGTTCTCCTCGCTGCACCTGGAGCTGACATCGTCGGCGCTGCTGTCGCCCGAGCGGCCACTGCCGCTGACACTCAACCAGTTCGGCCTCGAATTCGGCGCACAACCGGTCGCTGCCGCGAGCCGCGGAGACTAGCCGGCCCAACATTCGAGGTAGCCGACGAGCACATCTGCCATCGCGTCGATCGCGTCCCGGGTGATGACCTCGTAGCCGTGGGTGCTCAGCGTCGGAATACAGAGCAGACCGGCACGGGCCGACAACCCGCCGGCCTTCGCGTGCGAGGAGTCGGATTCGAAAGCGCCCAGCACGGCCGCCTGCGGCGTCCATCCTCGCTCGGCGGCGACCGTCATCAGCGCATCGGCGACCGACTTGTCGTACACGCACTCGGCGTCACTGTAAGCGACGATCGGCCCGCCCGAGCAGGTGGTCCCGTACTCGGCTTCGGCCGGCCCGACTTCGAGGGCGATCGTGAGATCACCGGGCAACGTCCGGCTCGCATATGATCCGCCGATGCCGCCGACCTCCTCACCGCAGGTGAACACCACATACAAATCGCCGGCCAGACCACGGTCTGCTTCGGCCAGCCAACGCACCGCGTGCAGCAACGCCGCCGCCGGAGCCCGGTCGTCCATGAAGTAGCCGCCGATGTAGTCGCCGAACTCGACAAGGTTGCGCTTGCTGTGGTGCACGCAGACCCGGGTGCCGGGGTGCACCCCGGCCGCAGTCAACTCATCAGGTGTGTGACCGGTGAACACATAAACATGCAGCCAGTCCATGGCCTGGTCGCCCTGGTCGGGTTTCGTCTCCCAGATGCGTCGGCTTTCTTTGGTGGTGTGTTCCGAGCCCAAAGTCAGTACTCCACATAGTGTTTCGCAATCCCCGAGGATCGCCACCGGGCCCAGCCCGAAGTTTCCCGGATACATCGTCCCCAGCTGGGTGACGTGCAGCGAGCCATCGGGCTCAACGCGTTTGACGATCATCGACAGTTCGTCGAGATGCGCCATCACCCGGATCGGTGGCGAATCGCCGCCGCGCAGCACCCCGACCAGGTTCCCCGCGGGGTCCACCCACATATCGTCGACCAGAGGCCCGAGTTCGCGGCGACATACCTCCCGTGCGGCGTCTTCCTGACCGACGGGGCCGTATGCGGTCAGCAACTCCTGGAGCAGTTCACGATTCATATCGCCGAAACCTCACGACATCCAGACCTGCTTACGAGCGGCCCGGGTGTCACGTGTGACGCTCAAGGAACTTTCTGTCTCGTCCGGCTGCTGGGTCACTTGCCCCTCCTCCTGCTCTCCGACACACCTGTCGCTCGGGGTAGCCGCATTGCCGCACCTCAAACCCGGCGCGCGGGCATCTGTCTCGAACCCTCTGCCCACTTAGGTTTCGGGCGCATCGAACGACACGGATTCTCCGTGCCCACAGTTCTGGCACTCATGCGAGGAGAGCGCTAAATGCTGTGGTGCACAGAGATAACCGGCCCGCCCAAAGGGCGGGCTCCTGAGAACACAGCAGCGCTTCCCGTCACCGCCACAAACTCCCGGTCACACCGTAGGCCCAGCGCGAAAGTTCGTCGAGCATCTACCGGGAAAGACCGCGGGTGGCCGGGCCTTCGAGAAGTTCGCCATCCGCCGCGAAGCGCGAGCCGTGCAGGGGGCATTCCCATGCGTGATCGGCGTCGTTCCATGACACGATCCCCCCGAGGTGCGGACAGACCGGTGACACCGACTCCTCGGATCCGTCCGGCCTGCTGACCGCCCGCAGGTGCCAGGGCGGGCCGGCCACCACGCCGCCACCCTCGCCGGGATGAGCGTCGCGGGCGGTGCTCGGTGTCAGCCAGCCTTTGGCCATGTTGACGCCGACCTCGGCATTGATCGTCATCGCGGTTGTCAGCCCACTCAACTCGTGGCGACTCCAGCTGGCGAACGCGGTAGCCCACTCCATTCGCCCGCCGAGGATCTGTCCCGAGAGCGCGAGCGCGGCGGCCACGCCATTGGTCATTCCCCACTTGTCGAATCCCGTTGCGACGAAGATGGAATCGGATCCTGGCAGGATGGGGCCGACATAGGGCAGCTCGTCAATCGGCGAGTAGTCCTGGGCCGACCAGAAGTGGGTCTGTACGGCGCCGGGGTAGTGCAGGACGGCCCACTGCGCCAGCTCCTCCACTGACTGAGCGGCCGATGAAGCGCGCCCGACGGTGTGACCGGCACCCCCGACGATGAGTTTCTCCCCGCTCCCATGGGGCGCGTAGCGCACCGAACGGGTCGGGTCGTCGATGGCGAGAAACATCGGGCGGGTGATATCGCCGGGAACGTCAAAGGCCAGGCAGTACGACCGTTTCGGGGTCAGACGCGCGAAGAACGCGCCCCGATCAAGGATCGGGATACCCGTCGCCAATACGCACTGGTTCGCGCGGATGACCACCTTTTGTGTGGCCCCGCCACCGTTGACGCGTATCTGTATCCGCAGCGGCCCGTGACCCGACACCGACTCCACGCGAGCACCGGATTGCACTACGCCGCCATGCAACTCGAGCTCGGTGACCAGGCTGCCCAGCAGCGGCACCGGGTCGATCTGCGCCTGATCCGGCAGCCGGACCCCGCCGCTGTAGGGGAACGGGACGTCGGCGTCGGCTTCCCATCGCACGTCAAGCCCGGCCTGCCTGCCGGCGGCCAGTTCGGCCCGGGCGTCCTCAAGGCCGCCCGCAGCCTGTGCATAGCTGTACGCGTCCTCGAACTGCACCGACAGTCCGTGACTCTCGCAATAACGAAGCAGCCAGTCACGCCCCTCGGCATTGCCCGCGACATAGGCTCGCAGCAGGTCGCTCCCGTGTTTGGCGGCGATCCGGGACAACTTGCTGCCCTGCAGGTGATCCGCCCCGGTGTGTCGGGAGGTTCTCTTATTTGAGTGCCTCCTCGGTGTGAGGTGCCGCTGGCGATGGTAGTAGAGGGCTTCCGCTCGGTCCGGCGTGAGGTCCTGGCAGTAGCCGTTGGGTCGCTGGCGGTTGTAGAAGGCGACCCATTCGGCGGTGGCCAGGGACAGCTCGGTGGCGCCGGGGTAAAGCGGTTGGTGGTCGATGAGCTCGGTCTTGTAGCTGCTGTTCACCGATTCGGCCAGGGCGTTATCGAAACTATCGCCCACCGATCCGACTGACGGCAGGATCCCTTCGGCAGCCAGATGTTCGGTGAACGCCACCGCCGTGTACTGAGATCCGGCATCGCTGTGATGGATCAGATCCGCCAAAGTGGTTGCACCCGAACGCTTCCTGGAATCAATCGCGTGACTGATCGCATCGGTGACCAACTTCTGGGTCATCTCGGTTGCCACCTTCCAACCCACGATCTTGCGGGCGTATACGTCGGTGACGAAGGCGGTGTAGGCCCAGCCGGCGCAGGTTCGGCAGTAGGTGAAATCGGCCACCCACAAGCGGTCAGGAGCCTCGGCGACAAATCGCCGCTGCACCCGGTCCGGTGCCCGTGTCGCGGCCGGGTCGGCGATGGTGGTCCGTATGCGGCGCCGCTTGCAGGCGCCGCGCCATCCCATCTCCCGCATGACCCGCTCCACCACGCACCGTGAAACATCGAGTCCGTTGGTGCGCAACACAATCCATGTCTTACGGGCACCCAGGACCCGATACAGCGGGTTGGATTGACGGAGCCGGTAGATCGCGTCGATCACCTGCGCGTCAGCCCAGTCAGCCTTCGATGGGCCGCCGCGGGCGCGGTGGGAGTAATACGTCGACGGGGCGATCGTGACGCCGCACTCGGACAGTACGGCGCACATCGACTCGACACCCCATTTGAGACCATCGGCGCCCACCCGCGTGTGCTGGTGGGCGCTGATGAACTCCACGACTACTGAGAGGGCCGGTCGAGTTCGGCGGCGAAGAAAACCGATGCCGCTTTCAAGATCGCGTTGGCTCGCTTGAGTTCGGCGTTCTCGCGGCGCAGCTTGCGCAGTACCTCGGATTCCTCGGTGGTCTGCCCGGCCCGCTGCCCGGCGTCGATCTCGGCCTGGCGGACCCACTTGCGCACCGTTTCCGCAGTACCGACACCCAGCAGGTCAGCCACCCGACCCATCGCCTCCCACTCGGAGGTCGAATCGCTGCGCAGATCGGCCACCATCTGCACCGCCCGCGCCTTCAGCTCCTCTGGATACCGCCTTGATGACTTCGATCCCACGTGTCCATCCTTCCCAACGGGAGAAGTCTCCGGACACACCGGGGCGGATCAAGGAGGCTGATTTTTCCGGTGGTGTTGCCCGTGGTTCCCGCGCCGACGTGACGCGCCTCCACGACGATGACGCGTTTACCTGCACGGGCCAACAACACCGCCGTCGTCAGACCGGTCAGGCCGGCCCCGACGACCACTACGTCATAGGTGAGTTCCTCGGGGACACCGGGTGTACCGCGGGACTGTTCGTTGCGTCCATCGAGCCAGAGTGAGGGCATATCTGTTTGTTTCCCCTCAACAGTGTGGCCAAACCTGCCCCGCGCCGGCACGAGGTGATCTGTTCGTTGATGGCCGCCGTGCCATTGCGTAACACGAATCAGAGTGGGTAATCAGGCCTGCACAGACTGCCAACAGGAGGTGCAAAACAGATGCGATATGAACTGGGACCAGAAAGCGCTTTTTTTGGTGTTGACGATTCCTTGACCCGGGCACGCACGCTGCATCTCGCCGAGGGCATTCTGATCGGTCTGCGCCGGTGCTCACCCGAGCAGGCGATTGCCGAACTGGTCGCTGCGGGACGCGCTGCCGGCCTTTCGACTTTCGCACTGGCCAGGGGCTTGGTCATCGCCGCCGGCGGCCACGACAGCACGGATCCAGACCCCGCCTCCCAGGTGGCCGAACAACGGTGGGGAACGTTGTTTCCCCAACGGGACACCCCGGGCCCATACCCGGCAACAGAGGTGTCGACCACACTACCCACGAGCATGGCCTGACCCGGCCAGAAAGAGAGTCAAGATGGGATTTCCTGAACAGCAACAGGTTCCGCCCGGCATCCAGTCAGAAATGTCGCCCCTGCCGGATTGCGGCGAGGACAGCTACGTTGGCTCGGGGAGGCTGACCGGCAAACGCACGCTGATCACCGGCGGCGACAGCGGCATCGGCCGTGCTGCGGCAATCGCCTTTGCCCGCGAGGGTGCCGACGTCGCCATCGCGTATCTCAACGAACACGACGATGCCAAACAGGTGCATCAGCACATCGAGCATGCTGGCCGACGCGCCATTTCGATTGCCGGCGATCTGTCCGACCCTGGACATTGCCGTGCGGTGATCGACGCCGTCGTCCAGGAATGGGGCGGACTCGATGTGCTGGTGATCAATGCGGCATATCAGATGACGCACGACAACATTCAGGAGATCAGCGACGAAGAATGGGACTACACGTTCAAGCTCAACATCGGCGCCTTCTTCTACCTCGCCAAGGCCGCCGCGCCGCACATGCCCGCGGGGTCCTCGATCATCGCGAGCTCCTCGGTGAACTCCGATTCGCCCAATCCGACGCTGGCGCCCTACGCCGCGACGAAGGCCGCGATCGCCAATTTCAGCGCCAGCTTGGCGCAACTGCTCGGGCCGGACGGAATCCGCGTCAACAGCGTCGCGCCCGGTCCGATCTGGACACCGTTGATCCCGGCGACCATGCCGCCCGAGAAGGTGGCGAAGTTCGGCGAGAACACTCCGCTGGGGCGCGCCGGGCAGCCAGTCGAACTGGCTCCGGTGTACGTGCTGCTGGCCTCCGACGAGGGCAGTTACATCTCGGGGGCCCGGGTGGCGGTCACCGGTGGTCGCCCCATCCTCTGACGCCGACACTCAGGAGGAGTTACTTACGCGGACGACCTTGATCTGCTCCATCGTCGGGTCGGTCGGGTCGGGAAGATTCATTCCGCCCTGCACCCCGCTGCGTAGGTAATCCAGAACGGCATCGTTGAGCCGCTCCCCGGGAACCACGGCCGGAATACCCGGTGGATATGGCGTGATCTGCTCTGCGGCGATCCGTCCAGAGGCTTCGCGTACCGGTACCATTTCGGTGTTGCCGAAAAAGGCGTCCCTGGGCAGGATTTCGGTGACCAGCTCGAGTTCATTCGGTGCGGGAAGTCTGATGTCACAGGGCGGGTCGAAGGTGTCGGCTGCGGTTCGCCAGGTGCGCATGGCCTCGATCAACCGGTCCGTGGTGGCGCCGTCGTCGGCCATCGACAGAGTGGCCAGGATGCGCCGGTGATCGCTCATGCCGACGTCGAGATGGCAGTGTTCGCGCAGCCAGTCAGCGGCCTGATAGCCCGACGTACCCGTCTCGGACACGTCCATGAGCACCTGCAGACGGTCCAGATCATGCGATGCCTGCTCGCCGAGTAGCTCGTCCTCAAGGACCCCAAGGTCGCTGATCTCCGCCAGCCGCGATCGGGTGCGCATGGCCAGCTCCAGCGCTCGTCCCAGCAGTTCGCCACCGTGCTGCACCATCTGGCGCCGCCACCCGTCCAGCGCGGCGTACACCATGACGTTCGGGCTGGTGGTCATGAGCAGGTCGGCGCACGCCGATAGCCGGTCACGATCGATCAGGTCACCCTGAACATGTATCAGAGTACCCTGCGCAGGATACGGCGCCCATCTTGTGCACGCTCGAGCGCAGACGGCTGCGCCGGCGTCCATCGCCCAGGTGGGGAGGTTCTCGTGAAACGGCAGATGTGCTCCCCAAGCTTCGTCGACGATCAGGGGCTTGCCCCTTTCGTGGCACACCTGCGCGATACCGGAAAGATCCGCGCAGGTGCCATAGGGGCTGGGGCTGACGATGAGCGCGCCGGCCGCGTTCGGGTGGCGTTCCCAGGCGTCACGAACCTGCTGCGGCGAGGGGGGATGGGAAATGTGGTGCCGCGCATCCCACTGCGGGGTGATCCAATTGGGCTGCACGCCGGAGAAGATCAGGCCGGCCACCACCGACTTGTGGCTGTCCCTGGTGACGAGCAGTTCTCCGTTCCCCCCGCCAGCCACCGCCATCATCGCGGCCTTGACCGATAGTGAACTGCCGCAGGTCGAGAAAAACGCGTACTCCGCGCCGACGGCGTCGGCCATCAACGCCTCCGCGCGGGACAAGTAGCCGTTGCTGGAGCGACGATCATCCAGACCGTTGGAGGCCAATAGGTCGTTTCGGAACGGTTGATCGCCCAGCACCTCGATCACCCGCGCGTCTGCACCTCTTCCCTGTCGATGGCCCGGCGGTGTGAAGCCGTAACGGTCGGCGCGCCTGTACGCGCTGATCGCGTCCAGCATCGGCGTTTCTGTCTGGTCCACTGCCATCTCCTCCCGGGCTCGTCACCAATATTCGGGAAGGGAGTACACCGCCGGTCAAATCCTCAAACACGCGTCAAAGGTCGACCACGACCGCGTCCTGGAGCTGTGCG
>JAXHOA010000069.1:0-16785 GCA_034520035.1 Mycobacterium sp.
CGGGTCATAGATGCCGGGAAAGATCCGCTCGTTGAATTCCGCGCGGGCGTTCTCGTGCATCGACTCCAGCGCCAGATTGTTCACATGCCCGTTGGCGTCCATGTCGCCGTAGCGTGCGAGCGCAACCCCGGTCACGGGATACAGCGATTTGGCCGAACGGGCGGGATGCGGGCGGGATGCGGCGTCCACCAGGGGTGTGTCGTGCTGCGTCATCACGGCGCCAGTACACCACGAAGTACATTGGCCAGCATGGTCGACCTGCACCCCGCGGTGGCGGTACTCGCGCCCCTGGTGGGCACCTGGACCGGGTCCGGCACCGGCGAATACCCCACCATCGCGACGTTCGGATATTCGGAGACCGTCACCTTCGGCCACATCGGCAAGCCGTTCCTGGCCTACACCCAGCGCACCAAGGCCGTCGATGACGACCGGCCGCTGCACGCCGAGACCGGATACGTCCGGGTCCCCGCACCGGGGCGGGTGGAGTGGCTGCTGGCTCACCCCACCGGCATCGTGGAGGTGCTGGAGGGCCCGCTGCACATCGCCGCGGACGGAACCGTGATCATGCAACTCACCTCCAGCATCGGGCGCTCCGCGTCCGCCAAGGAGGTCACCGCGCTGTCGCGCACCCTCACCGTGGCTGGTGACCATCTGAGCTACACGGTGCGGATGGCCGCGGTCGGCCAACCGCTGCAGCACCATCTCGCCGCCGTGCTGCGAAAGGAACAATCGTGACCGACGACCGACGCATCCGGGTTCCCGCCGACCTCGACGCCGTCACCGACCGCGCCGAGGAGGACCATTCCGAGGTCGATTCCGCTGCGGTGGAACGGATCTGGGGCGCGGCTCGGCACTGGTACTCCGCCGGGATGCATCCGGCGATCCAGGTGTGCCTGCGCCGCAACGGCAAGGTGATCCTCGACCGGGCCATCGGCCACGGCTGGGGCAACGGCCCAGGCGATTCTGTTGACGCCGAACAGATTCCGGTCGCCACCAGCACCCCGTTCTGCGTGTACTCGACCGCCAAGGCGATCACCACCACCGTCACCCACATGCTGGTCGAGCGCGGCGAGTTCTCCCTGGAGGACCGAGTGTGCGATTATCTGCCCAACTACACCAGCCACGGCAAGGACCGCACCACCATCCGCCACGTGGTCACCCACAGTGCGGGCATCCCGTTCGCGACCGGCCCCAAACCGGATCTCAAACGGATGGACGACAGCGAGTACGCCCGCGACATGCTGGGCCGGATGAAACCGGTGTACCGGCCCGGCCTGGTGCACATCTATCACGGTGTGACCTGGGGTCCGCTGATGCGCGAGATCATCTCCGCGGCAACCGGGCGCAGCATCCGCGACATTCTCGCCGAGCAGATCCTCGACCCGCTGGGGTTTCGCTGGACGAATTATGGTGTTGCGGCGCAGGATGTTCCGCTGGTGGCCCCGAGCCATGTCACCGGCAAACCGCTACCCGCGCCGATCGCCAAGGCGTTCAAGACCGCGGTCGGCGGCACCCCGCAGCAGATCATCCCGTTCTCGAACACACCGGAGTTCCTCACCGGCGTCGTCCCGTCCTCGAACACCGTGTCCAACGCCCACGAGCTGTCCCGATTCGCCGAGATCCTTTGCCGAGGAGGTGAACTCGATGGTGTCCGGGTGCTCTCGCCCGAGACGCTGCGAGCCGCGACCACGCAGGCCCGTCGGCTGCGCCCGGACCTTGCGACCGGCCTGGCACCCATGCGTTGGGGTACCGGATACATGCTCGGATCCAAGCGGTTCGGGCCGTTCGGCCGCGACGCCGACGGCGCCTTCGGGCACACCGGCCTGACCGATATCGCGATGTGGGCTGACCCGCAGCGCGCTCTCTCGGTAGCGGTGGTCAGCAGCGGTAAGCCGAGCGGGCATCCGGAGGCCAAGCGCTATCCGGCGCTGCTGAACGCGATCAACGCGGAGATCCCGCGCATCACCTGAGCGTTGTCCTGTGAGCAGCATCACGCCGGCCATGGCGTGCGGTTCCGATGTCCGGTCACGACCAATAGACGTCAACTCACTCGGACCTCTGGAGGAAGGATATGAAAATGGGAATTGTGGACAAGGCCAAGAACGCAGCCGAGGACGCCATCGGCAAGGCCAAGGAGGTCGTCGGAGACGTCACCAACAACGACGAACTCAAGGCCGAAGGCAAGAAGGATCAGGGTGTCTCGGGTGTCAAGAAGGTCGGCGAGAACATCAAGGACACGTTCACCAACTGATCTGAGACAGCGGCGGGCCATCCGGCCCGCCGCTGTTGTCAGATCTCCAACGCTGCGTTCGCCGAGTCGAGGTGTTCCACCGTGGTGAAGACCAGTTCGGTGTCGCCGACATTCTCGATATCGTGCAGCAGGTACTCGCCGTTCGCGAAGCTGAAATGCCGGGTCTCACCGGCGGCGTAGGACACATCGCGGGTGGTGCCGTCGGAGGTGTGCTGGCGGCTGCTGCCGGCGTTGACCGCCGTCCAGAAGTAGTCCAGCACATGGCGATGGGCGTGCCAGCGCTCACCGGGTGCCAGCCGGATCTCCCACACCCGGACCCGCTCGTTCTGGCTCAGCAGCCGGGAGCCGACGTAACCGTCATGGGAGTACGTGTCGAACTCGGCGCGCAGGTCGGCGCTCCAGCCCTCGAAGTCGGTGCCGATCAAGGTGCCGGCCAGCGGGGCGTCGGTGAGGAAATCGTGCGTGCTTGACATGGTTTTCTCCTTGAGGGTGTCAGTGGCCGGGGCCGTAGAGGCCGAACCGGTTGTCGGGGTCCCCGGGCACCCAGGTGCAGTCCACCTGCGAGCGGGTGCCCATCTCCTTGACCCGGCGCATCAGGCTGTGCGCCAGTTCGAGTTGCCCGGGCTCCCATTTGGCGAGCGCTTCGGTGATATCGGCACTGTCCGAGAGGGCGTCGTACAGTGCCCAGGCATTCGCCGCAGCCTTGGCGGTGCCCGCGGCGGCATGCGGGCGCGCGGCGCTGGCCGCATCGCCGATGAGGGCGACACGCCCGGTCACCATCTGCTGGGCCTGCACGTCGTAGACCGCCTGCAGGTAGGGCTGCTCGGTGCGCAGCACCACCTCGGCCGCCGCCGGCGCCAGCAGTTCCGTTGCCGCCGAACGCATCTCGTCGATGAACCGGTCCTGCACCTGGCCCGGGTGCAGGGACACCCCCGCCAGGAAGCCGCGCTTGTCGGTCATCAGCTCATCGAGCTCGTGGCCTTCGGCGACGTTGCGGTACCAGACGTAGTTCAGCAGGCGTTCCCCCACACCGAGGCCACCGTCACCGGACGGGATCGGGTACACGTTGATGTGGGTATACGGCGCGACGCTGTAGCTGATCGCATCGTGCAGCAGCTCGAAGGTCGCTGCGCTGACCTGACTTTCGGGGACCGTGCCGCGCCAGCCGACATAGCCCGAGTACTCCAGCGTGGATCCGGGTGAGATCCGGCGGCGGCTCGGCGAACTGATCCCGTCGGCGAAGACCACCAGATCGGCACGCTCGCGCCGGCCCGAGGTGAATCGCACCTCGGCACCGTCGATATCCTGGTCATAGCCGGCCGCGTACTCACCCAGGTGGTAGTGCGCTGAGCCGAAGTCGGACAATAGAGCACGGTAGAAGGTGCCCCAGGACGTGTAGCTCCACGGCGCCGGGTCGCGGTGCAGTACCTCGTTGTCCGGGCCCAGGTACTGCACGAAATGGGTCGATGTGCTGACGTTCTCGGGGTGCTGATCACTGCACTCCATGAACCACCGCAGGGTGTCGGGCTGCAGCACGATCCCGCCGCCCCGGCCGTCCAGCGATGTCGGGGTGCGTTCATACACGTCGACGTCGAAGCCCAGCCTGCGCAGCAGTAGCGCCGTGGTCAGCCCGCCGATCGAGCCACCGATCACCAGTGCCCGATGACCGGCCCAGTTCTTGTTCGCCTCGCTCATGCTGTCTCTCCTGCGATGTCGAGCCCGAGGAACACCCGGGCGTTGGTCTCCAGTGCGGTGTCCTCGATCCCGGCCGCACGCGGGAGCCACAGCGGGTCATGGGTTCCCATGTCGAACGGATAGTCGCTGCCGCACATCAGGTGGGTGGGCTCGGACTGGGCGCGCAGCAGTTCCAACGCGGCCACATCGTGGGTCAGCGTGTCGAACCACAGGTCGGCGAACGCCTCCCGCGGGGGCCGGCTGTGCCCGGAACGCACATCCGCGCGCCGATTCCAGCCGTGCTGCCAGCGGCCGACGATCGCCGGGGCGCACCCACCGCCGTGCACCAGCACGATGCGCAGCGTGGGCAGCGCGTCGAGCACGCCGCCGAGGGTCAGCGCGGCGGCCGCCGTCGCGGACTCCACCGGGTTGCCGATCAGGTTCGCCAGGTAATACGACGACCATTCCGGGCGCGGCAGCTGCATCGGGTGCACCAGGACGGACATGTCGTTCTCGGCTGCGGCGGTGAGGATCTCACGCATCGGGTCCACATCGAAGGAGGTGGTGCCGAGCAGCGGGGGCACCGCGATGCCACGGATCACCGATGCGGCGGCCATCGCCTCGATCTGTTTGCGGGCGGCGGCCGGGTCGTGCAACGTCACCAGTCCCAGACCGAGCAGCCTGTCCGGGTGATCGCGGCACACCTTTTCCAGTGCACCGTTGAACTCGCCGACGAAATCGTCGACACCGTCGGCGTGGGTGACGGGGAACGCGAACGGTGGCGCCGACAACACCCGGGAGCCCAGGCCTGCCGCGTCGGTGTCGGCGAGCACCCGGGTCACCTCGCTCATCGCGCCGGTCTCGATGGACAGCGGCAGTTCGCCCAGGAACAGCTGTCCGTCGCGATCCTGCATCGGGGGCACCGGTGATCCGGGTGCGAGCCCGAACAATTCCTGCGGCAACCAGTGTGCGTGGACGTCGATGGGCCCGGGACGCAGACTCACGAGGCCACGCCCATCGCTTCGAGCGCCTCGAACCGCGCCAGCACCTCGGCCTGCAGCACGGCGACGGCCGGGTCGGACGCCCGGCGAGGCCGGGGCAGGTCCACGTCGATCACCTCGTGCACACGCCCGCCGGGAGCCAGCACCACGATGCGGTCGGACAGTTGCACCGCCTCGGTGACATCGTGGGTCACGAACATCACCGTCCGGCGGGATTCCAGCCAGATGCGTTCCAGGTGTTCGCGCAGGGTACGCGAGGTCATTGCGTCGAGGTGGCTGAACGGTTCGTCCATCAGCAGCACATCGGGTTCGACGGCGAAGGCCCGCGCGATACCGATGCGCTGCTGCTGTCCGCCCGACAGCTGGGCGGGGAACCGGTTGGCGCAGTGGCTGAGCCCGACCAGCTCGAGGTAGTGCTCGGCGCGCTGCTGCCAGCCGTCCCGCTCGTGCTGGACGAAGCCCAGGTTGGCCATCACGGTGCGCCACGGCAACAGCCGGGGGTCCTGGAAAACGTAGCCGACGCGGGCGTCGCGCCCGCCGGACCGCAACCGCACGGAGCCCGAGGTGTGCGGCTCGATACCCGAGACGATATTGAGCAGCGTGGTCTTGCCGCTGCCCGACGGCCCGACGACCGAGACGAAGGTCTCGCCGGTGATGGTCAGGTCGATGCCGTCGATCACCCGGGTGACGTCGCCGCGCCGGTCGGTGAATTCCTTGACCAGGTTCTGGATTTCGATGGAGGCCATGTTGTCGCTCTCTTTCTAGGCGGTGCGCCAGCGGGTGGCGTAGCGCTCGATGGGGCCGAGGATGAGCAGGTCGGCGATGACCAGCAGCAGGATGAAGACCAGCACCCAGGCCAGGAAGCCGTCGAGCTGGTTGGCGTCGTACCAGTAGCGCGACCGCCACCCGACACCGGAGGTGGAGCCGAACCACTCCGCGAGCAGCAGGCCGTTCCAGGCACTCATGATCGCGAAACGCACCGCGGCCACTGTGGATCCGGCGACCGCGGGTGCGACGATCTCGCGCAGCACCCGGGTTCGGGACACCCCGAACGCCCGCGCCATCAGGATCAGGTCGGCCGGCACCGCCCTGGTGGCCTTGGCGATGTTGACGACGACGAACGGCACTCCGGAGAGGAACACCGTGACCACCGGCGTCAGCCAGCCGAACCCGAACCACATGGTGGTCAGCAGCGCCCAGATCACCGCCGGAATGGCCAGGGCCGCCGCGTTCAGGTCGGAGAAGGCGAGGTCGGCGATCTTGGACAGTCCCATCAGGACGCCGATCACCGCACCGACCACCAGGGCTGCGGCGAGTCCGAGCAGGAACCGGTTCATGCTGATGGCCAGGTTTCCCCAGAGCTCGCCGATGGCGGCTTCGGCTCCGAGTCTGCCGATGGTGTCGGCCAGCGAGGGCACCCGGTTTCCGAAGATCACCGCGAGCTGCCAGGCCCCGATGGTCGTCGCCAGGGCTGCGAGAACGGCTGCGGCGGAGGTGCTCTGGCCGCGGAGTCGGTGCTGCCAGGAGGTGAGGGTGGTCATGCGATTTCCTTCCGCCATGCGAAGAAGCGGTTTTCCAGATGAGCCAGGCCGCGCTCGATCAGTACCATCGCGATGATGAACAGCGCGGTCCAGGCGAGCATGTCGTCGACCTGGAACTCCTGGTAGGCCTTGCGGATCATGAATCCGACACCGCTGCTGGCGCCGAACACCTCGGTCAGCGCCTCAACCTTCCACGCCATCGCGAATCCGTAACGCACACCGGCGAATACGAAGGTCGTCACCGCCGGCAGGTAGAGGTGGCGCAAGATGTCGGAGCGCCGGCGTTCGAAGGCGTGACACATCGCCAGCAGGTTGCCGTCCACCGAACGCACGCCCTCGGCCACGTTCATCGCGATGAACGGGGTGGCCACCAGGGCGGAAACCACGATCGGTCCCCCGGCGCCCACGCCGAAGATCAGCAGGCCGAATACCGCATAGGTCAGGCCCGGGCATGTTGCCCAGCACGAACAGCGGCAGCGAGAAGTAGGACGTCATGAATTTTGAGCGGCCCATGGCGAATCCGATAACCAGACCCGGCCACCATGGCGATCGCGAAACCGGCGGCGATCTTGCCGATGCTGGCCGCGAAGTTCGTCACCGCCTCACCGGAGACGATGATGGCGAGCACCCGGTCGGCGACGTCGGCGGGGTTCGGCAGGATCGGATCGTTGACGATGACCGCGGCCAGCGCCCACACTCCGACCGCGCCGATCAACGCAAGCCCGGAGACCAGCCAGCGGCGGCTCCCCCAGGGCCGGTGGACGGCTACTCGTGGCGGCGCGTCGCGCGGATCGCGCTGAGCCGGCCGGGCCGTGACGGTCTGGGTCACTGGTGGACTCCTTCTGCTGGCAGGAACTGCGGGTCGGTGATGTCGTCGCCGATCACACCGGTGGCGCGCATCAGGTCGAAGATCGAGCTCTCGTCATCGGCCCACTTCTGGTCGAAGCGAACCTCGTCGACCACCCAGTCATGTTCGGCCACATAGTCCTTCATGAACTCGATGTCCTCGGGGGTGGAGACGGCGAAGTGCTGCGGGTAGCGCTCGATCATCACGTCACGGTGCTGCTGCCATTCCCGCAGGCCGCGGTCCCACAGATCCAGGAAGGCCGACACCTCGCCGGGATGGCCGTCGACCCAGTCCTTGCGGGCGACGAACACATTGCCCATCGGGCCGTCGTGGCCCGGCGCGTTGAATTCGGCGAACAGGTCCGCCGAGGATTTGCCGTCGTAGAGCGGCCGCACCGCGCCGCTGCGCAGCTCCCGCGCGGACAGGTCCGGATAGCAGATGCACGCATCGATCTCGCCGCGCGCCAACAGGTTCGACAGGTTCTGGATATCGGCGACGACGACGTCGAAGTCTCCGTCGAGCAGCTGCATATCGTGCATCTGCTTGACCAGCGCGCTCCACACCAGCGTGCCCGACACCGTGGTGAACACCCCGAGGCGACGGCCGCGCAGGTCTTCCAGGGACTGGGCGGGATCATCGGCGCGGACCAGGATGCGGCTGCGCTCGGCGTTGTAGCGCCCGATGATGACGGTCTCGCGCTGGGTCTGTTCCTCCAGGGCGGGCACCTCGAAGGAGGCCGTCGAGATGATGTCGGCGTGCCCACCGGCGAACAGGCCGAACTCGTCCCAGGTGGCGCTGGTCTCGATGGTGTAGCCGGTGTCGCGCTGCCACTGCTCGACGATGCCGGCGTCGTGCATGTAGTCCCAGATCGGGTCCGGGGCGAAGGTGAAGCGGATGACGCCGTCCTGGGCGGACCGCGATGACGCGGGCCCGCCGAGCCCTGCCGAGCAGGCCGCGGTCAGCGCCAGGACGGCGGTGGCCATCAGGGCCACCAGAGCTTTGGCAGTTCTGCGCATCGGCACTCTCCTCGAACGGGTTCTTGTGACGGTGATCACGAGACCCACGATGCTCGGGATCCAGCCGGTCAGGCAATGTCGAGCAACACACACTTATGCTGGCTTTTATGTCCACTAAGACACACCCTGTCGGCGATCCGACGCTGGAACGCTGGCTACATGCGCTGGCCGGCATCGGCGAGGCGGTCGGCGGGGATGAGCCCGTCGCCCAATTGCTGGACCGGGTGGCCCGCACCGCGTGCACCCTGCTCGGCTATGACTTCTGCGCGGTGTTCCTGCCCGACGACGCGCGCGCGGCGCTGAGCATCGTCGGTTCGCACGGCCTGTCCGGCGACTACATCGCGCAGGTCAATGCCGATCGTCCGATCCTGCTGGACGTCGACGGCGAACAGGAGGCGCCGACCAGCATCGCGTTCCGCACCGGCGAGGTGGTGACCCTGGAGGACATCGAGTTGGTACCCGAGTTCAGCTGGGGCGGGGTGGCCCACGAACAGGGCTACCGGGCGCTGATCTCCGTGCCGCTGCGTCGGGCCGGCGCGATCGTCGGGGCGCTCAACGGATACCGCACCGGGCCGCACAGTTTCGATGCCGCCGAGGTCAGCCTCGTCACGACGCTGGCCACTCAGGTGGCGATCGCCCTGGGGACCGCACAACTGCGGGCCCAGGAGCAGGCCACCATCCGGGAACTCCGCCGCGCCGAGGAGGTGCACGGGCTGCTGATGGCCACCGCACTGCGCGGCGAGGGTGTCGCGGGGGTGGCCGATGCGCTGGCCGAGTTGCTGGGCCGCGCCGTGCTGATCGACGAGGTTCACGGTGGCGAGCTCAGCCCCACCGTGACCCCTGTCGACGACCATTGGGAATCCGGAGTGGTCCTCGACGGCGCCGTGGTGGCCCGGATACAGGTCGCCGGCGAGCACGTGTTGTCCGCACTCGATGTCCGTGCGGTGGAACACGCCGCGGTGGTGACCGCGCTGGAGCTGCTGCGGGCCCGCACCGCGGCCGAGGTGGAACAGCGCCTGCGCGGCTCGCTGCTCGCCGACCTGCTGACCGCGGATGTCACCGATGCCCTGGCCGCGAGCTCGCTGTTGGAGCGGGCGCGGCGTCTCGGCTGGGAGCTGTCCGGCAGCCAGACGCTGATCACCATCCGGTGGCCGGAAGCCGAACGGGCCGAGCGGATTCTGGCGATCACCGACCGGTTCGCCGCCGACACCGCCCCCAGACCGCTGGCCGCGTTGTACCGCGGCGATCTGGTGCTGGTGTGCTCCTCGGAGTCACACTCGCGGGCCGCAGATCTGGCCGGCAGGCTCGTCGGCACCCTGTCGGCATCCGGCGCCGCCGAGTTCGCCGTGGCAGCCGTCTCCGCCACGGGGACGCTGACCGATCTGCCGGATGCCTACCGGACCCTCTGCGGTGCAATGAACCTCGCATCGGACACCCGATCGACGACAGTGATCGACATGGCCGATGTCACGATCGACCATCTGCTGCTGCAACTCGACGACCCGCAGCGGCTACGGGCGTTCGCCCGCGCCGTACTGGGCCCCGTCCTCGACTACGACCGGAGCCGGCAGACCGAACTCATCCACACCGCGCGCGTGCACCTGGAGCACAGTCTGGACCGCCGTGCCACCGCGAACGCGCTTCACCTGCATCCCAACACCGTTGCCCAGCGGATCAGACGCCTGGAAGAGCTCACCGGGCTGCAGTTGTCACGGCCGCGGGATCTGCTGCGGCTCACGTCGGCCCTGACGGTCGCCCAGGTCGCGGCACTCCGATAGCTCAGGCCCGCGAGGAGGCCCGCACCAGCAGCCGCAGCAGGACCTGCCCGATTCCGGCGAGCGGGATCTTCACCAGCGGGAACGTGGCGGTCGAGCCGATGGTGTATTCGATGTGGGTGCTCGTGCCGGCTTCGGTCAGCCGCACCTCGCCGGTATAGCCGGGGAACGGGGTGCCCGAAAGCGCCTTGTAGCCGAACACGTGTGGCGCGTCGAAGGTCACCACCTCTTCGACGATGTCCGGACCCGGGCCCGGGGTGCTGATCCGGCGGACCGCGCCCAACCCGTTCGGATCGGGGGTGCCGGGCTTGCCGAGGGTGACCGTGACCCCCGGACCCCAGCCGGCCATGCCGACGTGGTCGGTCAGGGTGGCCCACACCGTGTCGATCGGGGCGTTGACGGTGGCGTTCGCTGTGACGTGCATGAACCACATCCTGCCCCACCGGTTGGTAGACCCGCCTACGTGACGTCGATCACCCTTACCTAGGGTGGCTGGATGAGCGCGCAAGCCGATGCGGACCGGGTCGCTGACCTGGCCCGGCAGGTCGTGGCGGACCACGACCCGAAGAAGGTCCCGATCCCGGAGTTCCTGACGGCGAGCTATGACGCCGGGCTGTCCTGGGTGCACTTCCCGGAGGGGCTCGGCGGATTGGGGGTCTCCCGCGGGCTGCAGGCCGTCGCGGACGGCATCCTGCAGGGCGCCGGCGGTCCGATGCCGCTGGGGCTCAACCCGATGGGTTACGGGATGGCCGCGCCGACGGTGCGCGAGCATGCACAGTCCGAGGACCTCAAGAGGTTCTGGCTGCGGCCGCTGGCCAGCACCGAGGACATCTGGTGTCAGCTGTTCTCCGAGCCCGGCGCCGGCTCCGATCTGGCCGGGTTGGCGACCTCCGCCGTCCGCGACGGTGACGACTGGGTCATCAACGGGCAGAAGGTGTGGACCAGCCTGGCCCACCGAGCGCGGTGGGGGCTGCTGCTGGCGCGCACGAATCCCGATGTGGCCAAGCACAAGGGGCTGACCTATTTCGTGCTGGACATGCACGCCCCCGGTGTGCAGACGCGGCCGCTGCGCCAGCTCACCGGGCAGGCCGAGTTCAACGAGGTCTACATCACCGACGCCCGCATCCCCGACGCGCACCGGCTCGGCGAGGTCGGCAACGGCTGGGGTGTGGCGATGACGACGCTGATGAACGAGCGCAGTGCGCTCGGCGGCAGCGGCGCCAAGCTGCACTGCGCTCGTTCATCAGCGTCGTCATCGCCCCGCCTTCGTTCGCCGGCCTCGCCAAGGCCGGTGCGGCATCGAGGGCTCGTCGACGGGCGCTCGGCCTGCCCGGTGAGCTGCCGCAGCGGCCGCGTCTACACCGGGGCGACCATGTCCAGCACAGCGACCTGTGCTTGGCCACGTCGAGACCGTGCGCGCCAGCAGCAGCCCCCACCGCGCCGCCGGTGGGCCGAACTGTCCACTCTGCCGTGTGACCCCGGTCACCGTCGCGGACGCTTGGCTGGATGGAGGCCGGCGCCGGCGAGCAGCACGACGCCGAGATGTCCTCGGTGCTGGCCAGCGATGCAGCCATGCCCAGCTCGAGGACTGTGCCGATGCTCGCGCGGTATCGAGGTTGAGCAGCCTGCGGTTGCCGTCCGCGACGGCGAGGCGAACGCCGGGCTTCCGGGAAGCCGCGCAGCCCGGCGTCATGCTCGCCGTCCAGGCTCAGGATCGGGACGCCGGGTCCTGCCGGGCCGGGCTCGACCCGGTCCCCTCGCTTTTCGCGCTCCGCAAGGTGATCGACGGGCGAGGTCACTGGCCGGTGAGAACAGCCATGCCGTCCGCAGCAGGCGCCGCCGTGCGTCCCATCGGCGGGGCAATGAACCGCCTGACCGACTACGTCGGCGCGGCCAGTTCAGCGGTCACCCTCGGCAAGCAGCACCCCGATCCAGGCGAGGACGGCCCGTTGTCGAGGTGGTGACTTCGTGTTCGGCCTGGGTCTCGGGTTCCCCGGCTACCGGCGAGGTGCGAGCTTGACCATCGAATGCCGGCTCGACCTGCCGCGTTCCCGCTGATGAAAGTCCGCCATGTCCAGATCGAGCAGGTGCTGCGTGCAGGCCTGCTCGCGCGCCAGCGCCCTTCGAGATGCCGCGACCTGAAGGCGTGCACGGCGAGGTCCGCGGCCGCGTGGCGGTCAGCACCGAATTCCGCTGAACAGCGATGACCCAGGACTCGAGGTGGCGCCGTTCGCCGTGGCGCCGATTGACCGAACGCCCTCGGTATGGGTCGATGCCGCCTCCACGTCGCCCGAGCAGGGGCCCAGGCGCGAGGCGAGATGCCCGGCCACGCCGAGGTCATCCGGCAGCAGATGTCGATCGTGACATCGGCCGGCATCGTCGGTGGGTGTCCGGCGGGTTCACCCGCGCCACCGGAAAGGCCTTCGGCGTCCGGCAGATCGTCACCCATTGCCCGTGGCGAAGGACGGCCACTCTACGAATTCCGCGAAGAAGCCGAGCAGGGCGCCGCAGCCGGCGCAACTGCAGTGTGACTCCAGGTAGACCAGCACCAGGTCGCCGCGGTACAGCGCGGCCAGCGGTCTGGGGGCGGTCGGCGGCCCGAGACCGATCGTCGCCGGCCGGCTTCCGGCCACCGGCGTGATCAGCATCTGGCTGCACCAGCCTCAACCAGCGCCGCGCCAGCGCTCCCGCAGCGCGACTCCGCGTCAGCCTGCTCGGCCGAGCAGCGCCAGGCGCAGTACTGTTCCACCTCGGCCGCGGTGCGGGCTCCGCGCTTCCGGCACGGCGTGTTCCCGCGCAGGCCATCGAGTGCGAACGACACGTTCTGCCGACCCTCAGGCCACGGCGTCGGAGACTTCGAGATGGTCGTCGACAGGGTGGGGCTGAGCTAGGCCTATCGTCGGCACGGCGTCCTTGGCCGGCAACACCATCGATACCCGCGTTGTCGTACACCGTCATGACGCAACTCACCCGCGGTTGTGCGGTCCCCCGGGGCGGTCGCCTGGTGGCAGCGTCATTGACGGGCCTCGGCATGGCTTGCCACGGCCCTTCGTGAACGCTGGGCGATCACGCCGACGCACGGCGGCACGGGGCTAGTGGGCCACCCCGCGAACTCGGGGACCTCGGTGTCACCGGGGGTCGCCGCCGGTGCCGACACGTGCTGTCGGCACCTCGACAAAGGTCGATCAGCTTGGGGCGGTCGTGGCCTGCGCCGGGCGAATTGATAACCGGCTTACGCTTGCCGGGCCGGCCGATGAACTGGTCGCCGACCTACCTCGCCGGCCGGCGCCAGCACGGCCGAGCGTTCCCGGCGTCGGACGTAGTGGTAAAGGCCAACCGGTAGCTCGGCCTGACCGGCTGGATCCCGGCGTCGTGGTGATCACCGTCACAAGGCCCGTTCGGCGAGCAGGGCGGCTCTGGTGGCCCTGATGGCCACCGCCGCCTCTGGCGCGGCACGGCCTACTCGGCCTTCGGCCTTCGGCCCGGGACGGCGTCATCCACTACTCGCCCGGACCCCTACTGGGGCTATGCACGACGCCGGTATCGTCGGTGGACGGCTTGCGGTACCGGCCGCCGAGGACCAGCGCCACCTGGAAGAGTTCGCCGGTGGGCACGCCGACCTCGACGGCCTCGCTCGGATGCCCGCCCTGGAACGGCGAAGAGACCGTCATCGTCGGCCTTTGGCATCCGCCCGCCCCGGTCCCCTGGACCTGCGCGGCCGTGCTGGTGCTGCGATGTCGAGCGCGCTGGTATTGGGCGCTGTTAGCGGGCCGCGATGCGGCAACCGACGTTTTCGACGTCGTCGTCCATCAAGGAGCCTGTCGGGAACTGTAGGCGCGCGGCGGGTCGGCGTACCATCTGTGCTCGGTTTCCCCTGCATCGCGCGAGAGGACTTTTGCGCAGCGGCACGATGCGGCCGCTCTACGGCAAATCGGCTCGCCGAATTCGCCGCCGGCCTGTTGGCCCCGATGGGCTTGATGACCGGATGGGTCGCCCACGAAACGGGTCGACGGCCATCCCGGCCGGCCTGGATCTGTGGGACCGCGACTTACAGCGTAACGGCCCGCTGTTATCGAACGCTACCCGCAGCTTTTCATCTCCCACCCCCGGGGCCCTCGAGGGGATTCATGAAGACGTTCGCTTCGACCAGGGGGTGGGCCGATGACGGGGCGGTCTTCGACACCGGCGTGATCGGCGACATCACCGGTCCCCTGCCAGCGGGAAGAATCCGCGAGTTGATCACGGCCCGGCCGGCTCAGCACGATGACGCAGCCCGCCTTTGGGGAACCGCCTTGACTTCTTCCGGGACCCGGCGTTGATCGGCGCGGTCGGAAGTGGCGCTGGCCGGTCGTCGTCGATCACGCCGAAGACCCCGCCGTGGGGTTGCTCGCCATCATCGTCGCCGGTGGTGCCTTCGCGGCCAGCTCGCCGCCGGCCTCGCCCTGTTGAGCTGGTCCGGGAAACCGTGGGCCGCTTCCGCGACGTCCTGCACTCGCTGCCCATGTTCGTGCTGTGCCGGGCTTGTTTCCATGCGGCCATTCGGCCGCCTTGTGGTCTTCGGCATTAGTGATACCTGGTGGCCACACCCCAGGTCGCTGCGGTCATTGAACGGCGCTGCTGGCGATGATGTCCTCGGCCCTCCGATACCGCCTCCTGCCGGCGGTGACGACCTTCTGTTCCGCCGGTGTGCGAATTCTACGGCGTGGCGCTCTCGGCGGGCGCGACCCGGCGTGTGCTCGGCAGCGGTAGACCGTGATCGCAGGCCTACCGAGTTCCAGGTCGACGACATGCTCGCCTGGACCGCGTTCGTCGTCGCGATGTCCTGGAGAACCGCTGCTCGTCGCATGACCACCAGCGCAACGACGCCGCGGCCGGCCCTCGCGCAGCCGTTCTCGCGGCGCGGCGACGATCATCGGGCCTGGCCTTCGCGTCGAGCCGGTGCCCTCGCATTATCGGCGACTCGGAGCAGGCATCGGCGAGCGCGGTAGGCTCGGCGCGGACCTGCTCGGCACCATCGCGACCTGGTGGTCGACCGCGGTGATCGGCGTCCTGATGGGACGCCTCGCCTTCTCCCGACACGAACGCCTGTGCGAACTCGGCGATGATCGCGCGCAGGCCACCGTCGCAGTTCTGGTGTTCGGCCATTTGTCGCGGTGTTCTCTCCGGGTAGGTCGTCGTCGTCAGCGCTCGCCAGCGTGACGCCGACCTTGTTCCTATGGCTCCGGAAGTACTGCGCCGTCCGTCGCCGACCGCGACGCAGACGCACTGCTGCTCGCGGAGTGTTTTCCGGTGTCGAGGTGGCGGTCGCCTGGTACGACGCCAACCAACTCGATGGATTCTTCGCCTGGGTTCTGGTGTTCATCCTGCTGCTGGTCTTCGCCGACCTGATCCTCGGCCCCGTCGGCCGCCACCGCCTGGGCGACACCATGGCTCAAATCGAAATCCAGGGCCTCGTCAAGGAATTCACCGATCGGCGCGACGTCACCCGCGTGATCGACGGCGACCTGACCATCACCGGCGAGACCGTCTCGGTCGGCCGCCGTCGGGGCGGCGGGCCAAGACCACGCTGCTCAACATCAAGGTGCTTCAGGTATCGGGGCCTCGACAGCGTCCGGTTGCGGTCGGCGGCGCGGTGTCGTCGGTCGGCACATTTCCAGTACCGTGGCTGCGGCGGCAGCGGCACTCGGCTGGTGGACGGCTACAAGCAACCGCCCGGCATGGCCTTCAGCATCGACATCGTTCGCCGTCAGCGTTGCTGGCGCCGTTCGGCCACCTCGGCCGCGCAGGGCGCACAGACGCTCGGCAGGTCCGCCCGATGTGACCAGGCCTATGGCGGGCTTGTCGCTGTCCGACTACGTCGTGTGCTGGCCTACGGCGTGCACGGGTGATCGGCAGCCGGGCGTCCGGCCGGCGTGCTGCTGGCGCGGTCAGGCGCTCAGCGTGGGCGCCGACCTCGTGATGCGCCCCCGGGCCCATCGATGTGCGCGCACTTGTGCCGCAGGAGCCGACAGGTACCCAGGTGCCCTGATGCCGAGGTCGCCGACAGCCGGCGTATTCTCGGCAGGCTCCCCGCCATCGGTCGCCTTGATCAGGCGATGTTGAGGTATACCGACCCGCGGCGGGCTGAAACCAGCTTGTCGACCGCCTCCGCGTTCCCCGTCACCCGCGCCGACGTGTCGGCCGTTTCTATCGGCGAGGACCAGCGGTGCACTGGGCGTGCCGCGAACTGCTGGTCGAACTGTTGTGCCGACCCGGCGCCATGCCGGCTGAACTCGGCGTGGCGCGCGCATCGAGTGACCCGCGGCATCGCAGTGCTGCTCGGCGCCACTTCTCGACGTGGGCAATGCGCGGATCACCGCCGCGGCCTCCTGGTGCACCCGGCCAGCTGCGCCAGCTCGTCGACCGCCCTGGCGAACCTCGACCCGGTGTCCGGGCGGCCTGCTCGGCGGCGACCCGCGCTGCCGATCATGCTGGTGCGGCGGTGCACCCCGTATCGTCGGCACGGCAAGTCGATCAATGCAGCCCCGCGGGAAGCGTTCGCCGTGGTTCGACGCCCTCGCCGCGATGTGGCCGTACTGCGCGCCCAGGCGCCGCACTGTGCGGCAGCTCCGTTCTGAAACCCATGACCCGCTTGTGGCTTCCGCGTGCGGCGGGTACTTGAACTGGCGCCCGTATCCGCA
>JAXHOA010000120.1:0-3275 GCA_034520035.1 Mycobacterium sp.
ACGAGACCGGCGCCAGCGGTACCGATCACCACCACGGTGAACACCCGGTTCCCCGCGGTGCCGAATCTCCCTCGTCGCAGCAACCGATAGCCGAGGTAGGCCAACACGACGGTGACCGGCACCACCAACGGCACCCCGAGGAACCGGGTCTGCATGGCGGCGATGATCGATTGCAGCATGCCTGCCGCGCAGGAGGCCGCGGGGTCGAAGAAATCAGAGTTCAGTTTGTCGAACCCGGCGATGACGTAGACCAGGATCAGACCGATGCGCAGCACCGGCAGCATCGCGGCATAGTCGTGATCGGGTGCATCCCGGCGCCGGATCAGTGAATGCGCGAACACCAGGATCATTGCCAGGTTCAGACACAGCATCAGGTTGACGTGGTTGGCCACATCCGGGAATCGGAACAGCAGGAAGTAGGCCGTCGAGGCGACCAGCAATACCAGGAACTTCGGCCGGGTCATCCCGGTGGCAATCGCGGCGCCGGCGAGCAGGATGAAGGCGCCGGTGAACCAGGGATCGATCCACTGCTCGCCCAGTTCCATGGCGATGGCAACGGTGTAGAGCAGTGCGAACACCGAGAACGGGCTCAGCGCAGGGTCGTCCCGTCCGGCCACCTGCGTCACGTGCGCAGTTTAACCGGGACCCACATCGTCACCTGTTGTAGCGGATCTCGAGATCGTCCGAGCACACCGCGGGGCCATCGGCATCGGCGGTCACCCGTACCCGTACCGGCCGGCCCTGCCGATCGAGGAAGGACAGCGGTGGCTTGCCATCCTGCAGGTGTGCGTCGCCCCATTGCATCAGCGACACGAAGACCGGCAACAGGTCCTCCCCGGCCGGGGTCAGGTGGTACTCATCGCGCGCCCGGCTACCGGGCTCCCGGTAGGGCGCTCGCCGGACCACGCCGGCGGCCTCCAGCTGCTTCAGCGCACGCGACACCGCGGGGGCCGAGGTTCCGATGCGCTCCACGAAGTCTTCGAACCGTTTTGTGCCGTAAAAGCATTCGCGGATGGTGAGGAACACCGTCTTGGTGCTCAGCAGATCCAGCACCCTGGCCACCGAACAGCGGTCGCCGGCCGTCCAGGATTCGCGATCCTGAAGCCGTCGCTCGAATGTCATCGCCATCACCCCAGTGTAGCTAATGGTTGCGTTACTCAGCCAGCCGTGGTTGTATCTCAGTAACGCATTCGTTATTCAGCTAGGAGGAGCAGTCATGGTTGCAGTCAGTGGCACGACGGTGTTGGTGACCGGAGGCCGACGCGGTCTCGGCTCGGCACTGGTAGACGAGCTACTCTCCCGTGGCGCGGTCAAGGTGTATTCGACTGCGCGCGAACAGTACTCGGACAGTCGCGAAAAGGTGGTCAGCGTCCCCCTCGAGGTGCAGGATGAGAAATCGGTCGGCGCGCTCGCGGCGATCGCCTCCGACGTCGACATCGTCATCAACAACGCCGGGATCCTGCTGCCGGGCTCTCTGCTGACCGGAGCCTTCGACGACATCACCACGACGTTCGACATCAACACCCTCGGTCCGTTGCGGGTCACCCGGGCGTTCGCGCCGATACTTGCCGGCAACGGTGGCGGCGCGCTGGTGAACGTCCACTCCGCGTTGTCCTGGGTCGGGGGCAGCGGAGCCTACGGCGCCTCCAAGGCCGCCATCTGGTCGCTGTCCAATTCCCTGCGCCTGGAGCTACGAGCCCAGGGCACCCAGGTGCTCGGCGTGCACGTCGGCTTCGTCGACACCGAGATGGTCTCCGACGTCGCGCTTCCCAAGACCGCTCCGGGGGATGTTGCCGCCACGGTGATCGACGCCCTGGAAGCCGGGGCCCACGAGGTCCTGGTCGATGAGGTCTCCGTCGCAGTCAAGGCCCAACTATCCGGACCCGTCGAAAACCTCGTCTTGGACCTGGCGCACTGACCGGGCTAGCGCAGGAAGGCCGAAAACCATGCCGCTCTGGACCATTCACCACACCCCAGGCATCTTCACCGACACCGAAAAGCGCGAACTCGCGTCGCGCATCACCGATCACTACGAGAAGATCGGGCTGCCGCGCTTCTATGTGGTCGCCGTCTTCAATGAGACGACACCGGTGAATCTGTACGTCGGTGGCGAGCCCACGCCGGTCGGGGTGCGCGTCGTCATCGAACACATCGCCCGCAGCAGCGTGGATTCCGCAGGCAGGCAGCGCACCACTCGATGGATCAAGTCGATTCTCGAGCCCTACCTCGACAGGCACAAGGGACTGCACTGGGAGTTCCACGTCGACGAGACCAGCGAGGAGCTCTGGATGATCAACGGGCTCGTCCCGCCGCCGGCGGGTTCGGAGACCGAACGCGAGTGGTTCCGGGCCAACGCCGCATCCGCATACTGAGCACCGATATTCGGATGCCCGCTGCTCGGCCGATACCATCGATATGGGGCGTGAACGCGACCTGCACGAGCCGCTGCACCGTGGGTAGGCCAGCGATGCCGAGGTCGACGGCAGCGGGGACGGTCGGTCGATGACCGTCGAGTTGACCCCGCCCACCCGGTAGCTCGCGCCACGATGCTCATCGGGCAGACGATCACCCCGTCAGCTTTCGCTGCCCACCGGGACACGTCACGGGTTGCATTCGGGAGGATCCGATTGCCGGGGCCTTACGCTGAGGCGGTGATCCACGGCGGCAACAACGACGAGAACCCCGGCCGGGTCCGCGCCGCTGCGCGGATGGCGCTCGGCATCGCCTTCGTGGTGGCTGCGCTCGCCGGCTGCGGCTCCCCCACCATCGTCAACACCGGTGAACCCTGGACCCCGGTCGACGCACCCGCAGCGCCACCGCGCCTGCCGGAGCACAGGTCGAATCGGGTCCTGGCCGACGCATCGGAGTATTACGTCGTCACCGAGACGCCCAAGGTGTATCGCTTCGCCACCCCCAGCGGTCGTTGGCAATGCGAGATCGTGCCGCACGCCTCGGCGGGCTGCCGGCCGGCAACGTCAGCGACGCTGGGCATCACGGGCGCGCCGACGGCGGTACCCGGAGCCGATGGTGAACCGGCCGCGCCGAACACCATCGTCATCGATCGCGGCTCCGACGTCCGGTTCGTCGAGACAGCCACCGATACCGATACCGACACCTCGATCGTCACGCTGCCGTTCGGCAAGGTGCTGCAGGTCGCGGGATTCCGGTGCAATGTCCAGGAAGCCACCGGAGTGTCCTGCGGCAGCGAATCCAGCGGCAAGGGATTCACCTTCTCCGCCGAGGGCTACGCCGCGGTGTACACCGATGTCCCTCAC
>JAXHOA010000002.1:0-3576 GCA_034520035.1 Mycobacterium sp.
AAGTTACGTATTGCTCAGTGCTGACTTTTACTTGTCGAGCGTTCGTCAGCTCAGCGTGCGTTCCTGGATGGGCATGTTGAGCTCGCTGCGCACCTGCCGGGTGAGGTCGTCGGCGAGGACTTCGGTTGCGCCCGATTCGATTCCGTCAAGTACCTGGCGGACGATATCGGCAGGATCGGATTTGGGGCTGTCGGCGAAGGACGCCATGTCGGTGTCGACGAGGCCGAAGTAGACGCCCACCACCTGCACGCCGCGCGGGGTGAGTTCCAGGCGCATGGAATCGGTGGCGCTCCACAGTGCGGCTTTGGACACTCCGTAGGTCGCCCCGACGGGTAACCACGCCAACACGGACGCAACATTGACGATAGCTCCGTTCTTCTCGGCGATGCGGTCGGCAAACACGGATGACGGTGCGAGCGGCCCGAAGAGGTTGGTTTCCAGCTGTTCTCGCAGTCCCGAGGTGTCCGGGTCGAGAACCGAATTCATCCGCGCGACCCCGGCATTGTTGATCAGGATGCTGACATCGGGTGCGGCCTGGGCGGCGGCGTCGACCGATGCGGAATCGGCGACGTCGAGGGCCAGGGCGGTCACGCGCGGATCGTCGATCTCGATCTGCTGTGGGCTGCGGGCCGCGGCGTAGACCTTGGCCGCGCCGCGATCCAGGAGCTGGGTGACGTACTCGCGGCCCATGCCGCGGTTGGCTCCGGTGACGAGCACGGTCTGATCCGCTAGTGAAGTCATCTGTTTTCCTTGGTGGTCGTAGTGATGGGTGGGTGAGGGGTCGTCAGTCGAGGGTGATGACGACCTTGCCGGCCTTGGCCTTGCCGCCCTCCACATGAGCCAGGGCCTGCAGGGTGTGGTCGAAGGTGAAGGTCGAGTCGATGACCGGGCGCAGCTGCTCGGCGTCGTAGAGGGCGGCAAGTTCGCGAAGCTGCGTCCCGCTGGCGTGCATGAAGAAGAACGAATAGCGCACACCGAGTTTCTTGGCGGTTTTGCGGACCTTTCGGCTCAGAAACGAGAGCACGAGTTCGAATGGTTTGGGTGCGCCGAGCTGTTGGGCGAACGCGGCGTCGGGTGGGCCGGTGACGCCGATCGCCAGGCCGCCCGGCGCGAGTACGCCCAGGGACTTCGTCAGGTTCTCGCCGCCCACGGAGTCCACGACGAGGTCATAGCCGGACAGGATCTGAGAGAAGTCCTGGGTGGTGTAGTCGACGACCTCGTCGGCGCCGAGTTGGCGCACGAGGTCGGCTCGGGCGGCACTGGCAGTCGTCGCGACGTGCGCGCCGAGGTGTTTGGCGAGCTGGATGAGCGTGGAGCCCAGGCCGCCGGCGCCGGCGTGAATCAGGACCTTCTGGCCGGGCCGGATGTTGGCCTGCTCGACCAGGATCTGCCAGGCGGCCAGCGCCACCAGTGGCACAGCGGCCGCCTCGTGCAGGGACAGGGACTCCGGTTTGAGGGCCACGTCGTCCTGGTCGATGGCGATGTATTCGGCGAAGGTGCCGATGCGTAGATCTCGGGGCCGCGCGTACACCTGGTCACCGACAGCGAACCCGCGGACACCCGAGCCGATTCGGGTGATCACACCGGCAACGTCGTGACCGAGAACGAAAGGGGCCTTGTATTTCAGCAGCTGTTTGAACTCACCGTTGCGCACCATGATGTCCAGCGGGTTGACGCTCGCGGCGCCCACCTTGACAAGGACGTCCCGATCGCCGATGGGGGGCTCGGGCAGGACTGCGGCGCTGACTGTGTTCTTGCCGTACTGCGCGACAACGAATGCCTTCATCAGGTTTCTTTTCTTCATGTAGGTACGTGCGAACGGTAGAAGTGGCGGTGCGTCACGCTTCGAGAAGCTTCTGGGCATTGCTGATGCCTGAGGCCAAAACCTCGTCGGACAGTGTCGGGTCTGAGACTGCGCGGGCGAGTTGCAGGGTGGCGACCAGGAGGGTGAACAGTCCCATCGCAGTGGTGCGGGCCGCGTTCGGATCGTGCGGGGACAACCGGGCGGCGATCGTGTTGACAATGGCTTGCGTGCCATTGGTGTATGACTGGCGCACGGCGTCGTCGCAGCGGCCGACCTCGTCGAGCAGGGCGGCACTGGGGCAGCCCTGTTCGGGGTGGTCGCGATGATGGGGCGAAAGGTACTCGCGCACATACTCCTCGACTGCTGCGCGTCCGGAGGGCAATTCGCTCAGGGCGTCGTGCTGAATGCGCAATTGATCGGCGATGACGTTGGCCACCAGGTCATTTTTCGAGGAGAAGTGCGCGTAGAAGGCCCCGTTGGTCAGGCCCGCATCCGACATCAGCGTCGCGATGCCCGATGCGTCGATGCCGTCCTGCTTGAACCGTGCGCTGGCGGTATCGATGATTCGGCGCCGGGTCTCGGCCTTGTGCTGCGCGTCATATCTCGGCATTGCTGACCCTCCCTTATGGCCTCGAAATCTCGACTTGCCACACCATAGCACTTAAGCTTATGGTCATAATAATACGATCGTAAGTTAATCGGCGCAAGTCGGAGATTGGTTCCCGGCATGCATTCACCGCTGGCCAACCTTCGTCCCATCGCCGACCCAGGATCAACTCCGAAAGGCCCCCAATGACCACCTGGAAAGACACACCGAACCGCACCATCGACGTGAACGGCACCACGTTCACCTATCGCGAACTCGGCGTACCCTCCGAGGTACCCGTGGTGTTCCTGCACCACCTGACCGCGGTCCTCGACGACTGGGATCCGCGTGTTATCGACGGGATCGCCGCGCACCACCGTGTCATCGCCTTCGACAACCGCGGCGTCGGCGCCACCGGCGGATCGGTGCCGGCCACGGTGGAGCAGATGGGTACCGATGCCATCGCGTTCATTCGCGCACTGGGTCTGCAGAAGGTCGACCTCCTCGGATTCTCTCTCGGCGGCGGCGTCGCGCAGATGGTGCTCCTACAGGCCCCCGAAGTGGTCCGGCGCGCCATCGTGGCCGGGTCCGGACCACGTGGTGGCGGCGGCATCGACAAGATGGGTTCAATCGTCGGTCTGGCCTACCTCAAAGCTCTTCTTACTCTGAGCGATCCGCGGAACTTCCTGTTTTTCCCCCGCAATGCCGAGGGCAAGCGGGCGGCGGCCGACTACCTGAGTCGGCTCAAGGAGCGGACCGCCAACCGTGACAAGAGGATTTCGTTGCAGGCCGCGCTCGCCCAGATCAAGGCCATCCGGCATGCGGGTCTGTCGCAGCCCGACGACCTGTCGGTCATCACCCAGCCGGTACTGGTCGCCAACGGAGACGGCGACCTCATGGTCGCGAGCAGTCACTCCGTTGATATGGCACGCCGACTGTCCAATGCGCAACTCAAGATCTACCCGAATTCCGGACATGGCGGCATTTTTCAGCACCACACGACCTTCGTGCGCGACGCGCTGCAGTTCCTCGCTGACTAGCTGGCATCACCAAATGCCCCGCACCAACGGGAGGCGATCCCTGTGGCGGCCGATCGCAACCGTGACGAGTGCGCCCTCACGTCCCGCCGGCCCGCACCATCGCGGCGACCGGCGTGAGCAGGCGGCCAGGTGCGGCATTCCTGAAG
>JAXHOA010000089.1:0-2115 GCA_034520035.1 Mycobacterium sp.
GCACTGGCGCGCCGCGGTGGCGCTGCCGGCCGGACCGGATGCCACCGATCTGCTGAGCCGGGTGCGCCGGTATCTGGCCGACGATCTTGACACGCCGAAAGCGCTTGCCGCTCTTGATGGTTGGTGTACCGACGCGCTCACCTACGGCGGTTCGGACGCGGCGGCACCCGCGTTGGTGGCCGATATCGTCGACGCGCTGCTGGGCGTGCGGTTGTAGCGGTGGCGCGCCGCCCAGTGGCGGGTTTCAGCGGGGACGCGTGCTGGTTGCGCTGTTGCGGAAATCGCGCGGCGTGACTCCATGGTGCCGTTTGAATGCGCGTGACAGTGCGAACTCCGAGGTATAGCCGACCGCTTCGGCGATGCGGGAGAGCGGATCAGACGTCTGACAGAGCCGACGCGCAGCGACCTCCATGCGCCAGCGCGTGAGGTAGGCGAGGGGAGGTTCGCCGACGGCCCGGGCGAAATGCCGCGACAGCGTTGCCCGAGAGACGCCGACGCGGTCGGCCAGTAGCCCCACAGTCCATGGGTAGGCCGGTTGCTGGTGAATGAGACGGACGGCGGCAGCGGTGGTGTGGTCGTGCAACCCGGCCAGCAGCGTGGCAGAGGTTGTTGCCGCTCGCAGGGTATGAACGAAGAGGACATCGACGAGACGGTCCACCACGGTCACCGATCCCGGTCGGGGATGGGAGATTTCGGTCTGCATCATGGCCAGAGTTGCCGCGATCGACGGGTGCGCGGTCGGCACGTCTCGCAGGATGATTTCGGGAGGCAGTCGCAGCATGGGGTGGGTGCGGTGGCCATCGAAGTGATAGCCGCCGCATAGCAGCTGCGACCGTGGTCCGGGACCGGCGATATCGATGATGGCGAGCGCAGCGTCGGGGCGACTGTTGGACAACTCGGTGAAACTCTTCGTCGGCCCGCTTGGGTCACCGGCGATCACGTGGCCGGTTCCGACCGGCAGGAGAACCAGGTCGCCCGACGACAGTGGCAGCGGCCCCTCTCCGGGGCGGCGCAGCCAGCAGTCTCCGGCAAGGACGTGGTGGAACGCGGCGAAGGGTAGCGGCGGGAAGTCGACTCCCCAGGGCGCCGCCGCCGTCACCGACGCGGCCACGGTTCCCCGCAGCTTCGTTGCCGCCAGCACATCGGCGAGTATGTCCATCCGTATCAGCCGTCCAGTGAGACGATGGGATAGGAAAGACGACTCTTTCGGGCATTCATGTCGCAAACATAGCGTTCTAGTGTCGGAACTATGGAACAGACGGACGTGACGGCGCTACCCGTCCTGGGCCGGGGAAACGTGAACGCCTTCGTGCTGCGCGGCCGCAAGGCTGTGCTGGTCGATACCGGAACTCCAGGGTCGGGGCCGCGAATTCTGGGGATGTTGAACCGCTGCGGTGTCCGCCCGGGCGATGTCTCCGCCATTATCGTCACGCATGGCCACATCGACCACTTCGGATCGGCGGCCGAACTGCGTCGGGTAACCAGGGCTCCGATACTGGCGCATCAGGCTGATCTCGGGGCATACGCGATGGGCCGCAGTTCGTCACCGCTGCGGCCCACCGGTCCGTTCGGCCGGCTTTTCGCTGCGCTGCCGCCCATCCACCAGAGCACCGAGCCGTTCGCGCCCGATGAACTGATCGACGACGGCTACTCACTGGCCGGCTACGGTGTCGACGCCCGTGTACTCCACACGCCCGGACACACGCCCGGATCGATTTCGGTGATCACCGAATCTGGGGCGGTGGTCGCCGGCGACCTGGTCGCCGGCTCATTCCTCGGGGCCATCCCGAATCGACCTGCGCTTCCGCCGTTCCATGCGGACCGGGCGGGCAACCTGGCCAGCCTTGAGCGAGTGCTGGCACTCGGTCCCGAGGTCATCTACGTCGGCCACGGAGGGCCACTGGACCCTGTTCGAGTGCGACGGTGGGCTGCCCGGGAACGCCGGGAGCTCGCGCGTCGCAGCCGGATGACTGTCGACAGCAGTGAGCTTCAGCAATAATCCACCTTCTGCGGGGTAGGTTCCCGCCATGGGATCGATGGCCGGTAAGACAGTCTTCATCACCGGCGGTGCGCGTGGTGTCGGGGCGGAGGTGGCTCCGCCGGTTGCGCCGCAAG
>JAXHOA010000008.1:0-3837 GCA_034520035.1 Mycobacterium sp.
GACCCGGTTCCGCCGGGGGTGCTCCTCGGTGGGCGCCACCACCGCAGGGGGCGGCGGGGGTGCTGCGGCGGCGGCCACGGGGGCCGTGGTGCTGGTCGAGTTGTCGGCTTCTTCGCTCATGGATTCATGATGCCGACGAGCGGCAAGGTGGCAGCTGGTTAGACCTTATGAATCCGCTGTGAAACTGCGGCGCCCTGGCTGGGCAACCGGCCGCGGTCGACTCGAAAGCCGCCCCGGTCCATTCCACGCCGGAGCGGCTTTCCCCGATCAACGCACGGCGATGGCCGTCAGCTCGAGAAGTTGCTCAGGATGTATCAACCCGGCGACCGTCACCCAGGTACTCGTGGGTGGATGGACACCGACCCATTGCTTGAGCACCGCAGCGCTGGCAGACAGCGCCTCCATATCGGTGGTGTAGATCGTCCACGCAACCAGGTCACACCGGTTGGCGCCGACGGACTGCAATGAACGGTCGAGCACCTCCAGGGTGTATGCGAGTTGTTCTCCGAACGTCGCACCCACGAGCTTCATTTCCTGTGCACCACCGGTCAGCGGGGCGATACCCGAGACGTAGACCGTGTCGCGTACCACCGCCGTTTGAACTATCCCCAAGTCGGTGAACACCTCGCGATCCAGATATCCGATATCGGGAACATTTCGTTCGATGTGATCGAAACTCAGATCCGTTGTCACAGTGCTAGTTCCTTCTTGCTATTGATGACGGAAGTTTCCGGTAGACCTGCGAGCTCGTCGTCCAGAGATGGCGTGGCGAGGATGCGGTCGGGGTCCAGCCGTTCGGGATGTCGCACCGCAATGACAGCCAACAGGACGCTGCCGACGAGCCACCACAACGCCACGACGTAGCCCGCCAAGTCGAGCGGATGTGATAGCGGGGCAACGAAACTGAAGACCGTGATGCCCGCCCCCGCGCAAAATGTCGGGAACAGGAAAACCAGCCCCACCAGCGGCACGACCAGGTGGGTCAACACACGGAACTCGGAGCGCCGATAGCGCAGGTAGTACACCGGGCAGGCCACGCACACGGCCATATATATCGGCAGCACTCCGACCGTCAGCACCGTGCCGGTCACCATGAAACCTGTCACCGGGCCATAGGCCAAGCCGACAGCAAGCGTGACGGCGGTGGCTGCCGCGAAAATGACTCCGATGGCCACGACCGGTGAGCGAAATCGGGAGTGCGTGCGGGTGAGCGCTTTCGGTAACGTACCCGCACGTCCCAGCGCCCATGCCACTCTGGTGGCGGCCATGCCTGCGCCGTTGGCCGATGCCAGTCCCGAACTCAACAAGGTGATGAGCAAGACAACCCACCCGATACCCCAGAACGTACGGGTGATCTCCATCCAGGGGTCGCCATCGCCATAGGCCAGAAAGCCTGCATATTGTCCTGGGCCAAAGTAAACCGCTGAGGCGTAGGTGGTGACGACGAAGAAAGTTCCCACCAGGACCACGGATCCGATAACCGCCCACTTGATGGTGCGCTTGGGGTCTCGGGCCTCCTCGGCCAAGGGCGCGGCCGCGTCGAAACCGATGAACGCCAGGAATGCGTACACGGCCCCGGCGAGGATCCCGCTCATACCGGTGAAGCCCTCGACAGTGGAATGGTCGGTCCAGAACACCGAAAGGGTGTTACGGTCTCCTGCTGCGACAATCATCCACGCCGATATCACCAGCATCACAACGATTTCCAGTGCCCCCAGCAGCATGCCGGCCCGGGTCCCGAACTGGGCACCGAGATAGTTCATCACCAGTGCCAGTCCTATGCATCCCAGCGCACCGATGATCCACCAGGCCGTGTAACCGAGACCGAGCCCACCATCGACGGCGCCGCCGACCATATTGCCGACCAGAAGCGCCAGGTACGGCAGCGCCACTGCGTACACCAGCATCGTGCCCCACCCGGATAGGAACCCGGCGCCGCCGTGGAAGGCGGCGGCCAGATACGACGACATACCCGCTGCCGAGGTGAGCCGCTTCGCCAACTGGCCGATCGCGACCGCCACACAGACACAGCCGAGCATGGCGAACACCACCGAAGCCGGCAGGGCACCGCCGGCAAAAGCAGCACCTCCTACCACCGCGAAGGCGGCACCCACTCCCGGCGCCATGGTGGCGATCGAGACAAATGTCGCCTCCGGCAGCGTGACAGTGTTCTTGGCCAGCCCCACCGAGTCCGGCCCGCTCATGCGGAGATGCCCGAGGTGTCGGTGATCTGGTTCATCAGGGTGTTGGCCGATCCCTCACGGCCGGCAGCACGCTGCATACTGTCGATCGACAGGGACCCCGTGGCCTCCGCGCGGACCACCGACAGCGGGTCCTTCACATCGCCGACATATCCGATGGCGAAACAACCCAACTGGTATCCCATGAGCTTCAACAGATCGTCATCGAGCGTCCGGGCCACCTCGATCGGGGTGGACAGGTACTGGTTTTCCTCCTGGCGCACCCATCCGACAGCGTAGGTGATGTTGAGGGCCTGGCGCACTTTGTCTTCGGTCGTGTTGGCACCGCCGCCGTGATAGATCTTGCCGTTGTACAGCAGGACCGATCCCTTCTCCATCTCGGCGGGAAGCGACTCCTCCTGACTGAACTTCTCATCGGGCCCGAGCAGATGGCTGCCCGGCACGACCCGGGTGGCTCCCATTTCGGCGGTGTAGTCGCTCATGGCCCACAGCGTGTTGCACTGTACCTGGTAGTCGGCAGGGAATTCGAAGAAGTCCCAAGCCAATTCGTCCCGGTGGATGGCCTGAGCCGGTGAACCCGGCCCGATCGAGATGACCTGGGTCAGGTGCAGCTGGAAGGCCGAAGCGTGGCTGAGATAGTCGCCGGCCACCTCGAGAATGGTCGGATGGGCGACGAGGCTCCGGGACGTCTGTGAGCGCGCGATCAACGAACCTGTACGTCGGGTGCGCAGACCCAGGAAGTTGTCCCCGCCGTATTCGGTGGTCTCGACGTAAGGGGTGAGTTCTTCGTTGATCCGATCCATGGTGTCCGGATCGACCAGGTTGTCGATGATCGCGTAGCCGTCCCGGCGCAGGCAAGTCGTGATCTCCTCCGCTGTCGCGGTGGGCGGTAGATGGTTCAACTCGGACATGGCAATCTCCTCGGGATCTCATTCCATAAATACGACTCGAGTCTGAACTTTTGTCTGTTTCCGCTTCGGTACTGTGCGTAACTTCCGGGTAAATCCGACTAGAGTCGGATTTATGGCCGACACGATGCGCAGGCTGCCCGCACAGCAGCGCAGCCGGGAGACCGTGCAACGCATCCTCGACGCGGCAGAACACCTGCTCAGCACAGTGGGCTACGAACGCGCAGTCACGTCTCCGATGGTCCTAGTCGATGCCGCCGGGGTGAGCAAGGGCGCGTTCTACGCGTACTTCAACAGCCCGGAGATGGCGATGGAGACCCTCGCACTGGGCTACATGGAGAAGTCGACCGCAATGGCCGACGAGTTCAGTGCTGCACCCTTCGAGCGCTGGGAACAAGTCGCCGAGCGCGCCATCGAGACCTACAGCGGCTATTACCGCGCGCCAGCCGTCCGCGAGCTATGGCTCAACGGGCATCTCTCCCCGGCCGCGGTCGCCGCCGACGCACAGGCCAACCGGTACATCGCGGCCAAACTCAGAGCCGCCATCATCCGGGTCGCACCAGAGCAAACCGCCCATCTCGAGCTCTACCACTGTTCGGTGGCGATCGAAATCCTGGACTACTTACTGCGATTCGCCTTCCGTACGGAGCCCGACGGGGATCCACTGCTGATCAAGGAAGCCGCTGTGGCCATGGTCGCCTACCTGCGGACCGCCGTCAACTGATCTC
>JAXHOA010000124.1:0-34387 GCA_034520035.1 Mycobacterium sp.
AGTTACGTATTGCTGTAGGGCTTCGCCGCCGTAGGACGCCCAGCTCGTGAGGCAGGCACCGAGACCTTGAGCGCGGGCAGCGAGCAGGAAGTTCTGCATCGCCGGGAAAATGGAACCGCCGAGCAAGAGGTCGGACGCGGTCGGAAAGCGCTTCTGCACGAACAGCACCGAGGTGAACTCCTCGGCACGGTCGTGTAGTTCGTAGGTGGCCCGGTTGTTACGGGCCACCAGGTCGAGCTCTTCCTCATCGGCCGGCCTCCTCATGGCCATAGACCGGTTCGATGACCGACAGGGCATGCCGCGCGGCCTCGGCCACCACAGCCCGTTGTTCGGGGCGGTGAAACGCAACGCCACGAAACCGCCAGGCCTTCGCGTTGGCGTTGGACGGGAGCCCAGGTTGCGGCCTCCAGGCAACGTGCCAGCGTCGCATCGTCCACGGGTTCGTCCGTGAAGCGCCGGATGGTCCGCGCCGTCGACAGCACCTCCCAGATGTCACTGCTCGCAGTTGCCATGTCGGCACCCTAGCGTGCGCTCACCCCATCGTGGCGGCGCCTGCCGCCTTCATCACATCGCCGACCAGCACGGTGGGCCCATTGTCCGGGTTGTCGAATGCCTCGGTCACCACTTCCTCGGCGGTGGCTGCATCGGCGGGGCGTCCGTCGATGGCAGGCCGCCCCGCTTGTGCTCAAGGGTGCGCAGCGACGGGCTGTCGGTCTTGCCGAGGATGAGCCCGATGACGTCGACGCCTTGTCGAGTAGTTCGGCCCGCAGTGCCTCGGCGAACGCCACGGGACACCATGGGTGGGGCGAAATGGTGGCACAGCCACACCGGTATGACGCAGTTGCGGTGCACCATGGCTTCGGCGGTCTCGTCGAGGAGGGGTTGGCGACGAGCCAGCAGCACCGATCAGCCTCCGACCGTGGTGATCCGGACCGCAGCGAACACGCGCCGGGCGATGCGCCAGCCGCCGTCCGCGCGGACGAGGTCGTCATCGTAGATTCCGACGGCACTGACTCCGGAGGCATTGTCGGGAGCAAGGATCAGCCCGTCGACATAGGTGCGGGCGGTGGCACGGTCACCGTCGAGGGTGATGACGATATTGCTGAGCCGGTGCATGGTGTGGCCGGCCATCGCGTGTGACCGATCCATGAACTCGGTGACGGCGTCGACTCCGGTGAAGCTGCCGATCTCGCCGTAGTCGAGCACACAATCCACGGTGAATACCGTGCGGAAGGTGGCCCAGTCGCGGCGGTCGATTCCGGTGGCATAACGCAGCAACACCTCGGTGATATCGGCGCGGTCGCGGTATGCGGTTGATTCCGTCATCGAGGGTCTCCGTTCGGGTGGACGTGCGCCCCTGACGCTACGGGCTCACCGGATCGAAGAGCACCGGCAGCGCGGTCGGCGAACGGAACACCTGACCGCGGATGTGTGGATCTCCCCCGTCCGGGTCCAGGCGCAGATTGGGTAGCCGATCCAGCAGCAGGTTGACGGCCGTGCGCATCTCCAGGCGGGCCAGGTGCATGCCCAGACACACGTGCACGCCGTACCCCCAGCCGACGTTTGCCTTCTGCTTGCGGAAGATGTCGAAGGTATCCGGGTTCGGGTAGCGGTCGTCCTGACGGTTGGCTGCGCCCAGCATCGGCATCACCGTGGCACCCGCCGGGATCTGCACGCCACCGAGTTCGGTATCGCGGGTCGCGACCCGGGTGACGGTGAGCAGCGGTGACTCCCAGCGCACACCCTCCTCGATGGCCTGCGGCAGCAGGGTCCGGTCGGCCCGGACCGCCTCCAGTTGAGCGGGATCGGAGAGCAGCGCGAAGAGCAGGCTGCCCAACGACCGGTAGGTGGTCTCGACGCCCGCCGGCAGCAGCAGCCGAAGGAACGAGAAGATCTCCTCGTCCTCGAGCTTGTGCCCGTCGATCTCGGCAGCGGCCAATGCGCTGATCAGATCGTCCTTGGGCTCGGCGCGGCGGGCCGCCAGGATCGGGGCGAAGTAGTCACACAGCGCCGCCGACGCCGCGAGTCCGCGCTCGGGGTTCATCAGCCAGCTCAGCAGCGAGATGGACCACCGCTGGAACTGCGGGAAGTCCTCCTCCGGAAGTCCGAGCAGTCCGGCGATGATCTGGCTGGGGTAGTCGAAGGTGAACTCCTTCACCAGATCCGCCTTGCCGTTCGCCTGGAACTTGTCGATGAGCGCGCTACCGACTCGACCGACGAGTTCATCTTCCCAGCGCGCCAGCGACTTCTGGGTGAAGGCCTTCTGTACCAGTGCCCGCAACCGGCCGTGTACCGGTTCGTCCATGCCCAGCATGACCCGCTCCCCCAGCACCGGGCCGAAGGCTGCGATGACCCCGGCCGAGGAGAACGTCTCGTTGTCACGCAGCATCTGCTGGATCTCCTCGTGCCGGTACACGATGAACATCGGCAGCGATTCCTCGTGCGGCAGCATCCCGGAGGTTTCCAGCCGCTGCACCGGCTCCTCCCGGCGCAGTCGGGCCATTTCGGTGTACGGGTCGCGCACGTCACCGGAGATGGCGTCATCGAAGGAACCGAAGTCCTCCAGGTCATCGAAAAGTTGTTCCATGGTTACGAACTCCTTAGGTCGCCGGGTAGGCGATGGATTTGATCTCGGTGTACTGGTCGAAACCGGCGTTGCCGTTCTGGCGGCCGATTCCGCTCATCTTGTAGCCGCCGAATGGGGTGTCCGCGCCGTATCCCGCGGTGCCGTTGATCCCGATGAACCCCGCCCGCAACCGTTTCGCCACGGCCAGCGCATGGTCCAGCGACCCCGACATGATGTTTCCGGCCAGACCGTAGGGGCTGTCATTGGCGATCCGCACCGCGTCGTCCTCGTCCGCGTAGGCGATCACCGAGAGGACGGGTCCGAAGATCTCCTCCTGGGCGATGGTCATCGAGTTGTCGACATCGGCGAACAGTGTGGGTCTGACGAAGAACCCTTTGTCCAGGCCGTCGGGCTGTTCGGAACCGCCGACCACGAGGCGTGCGCCCTCAGCCACGCCCTGATCGATATAGCCACGGATCCGGGCGCGTTGGGGGTCGGAGATCACCGGGCCGCACAGCGTGGCGGCATCCTGCGGATCGCCGGGCTGCACACCCTCGTAGATGCTCTTGAGGATCTCGACGCCCTCGTCGTAACGGGATCGCGGCAGCAGCAGCCGGGTGGGGTTGGCGCAGCCCTGACCGGCATGCACGCACGGTGCGATCCCCATCATGGCGCCCAGTGCAAAATCGGCATCCTCCAGTACGATGGTGGCCGACTTACCGCCGAGTTCCAGGAACAGCCGTTTCATGGTGGCTGCACCCTTCTCCATGATGCGCACACCGACCGCGGTGGAACCGGTGAAGGAGATCAGGTCGACCTTGGGTGAGAGCGTCAGCTCCTCCCCGACAAGGTGATCCGATGCCGTGACGATGTTCACGACACCCGCCGGGATGTCGGTGTGTTCGGCGATCAACCGGCCGAGGCGGGTCGCGTTGAACGGGGTGTTCGGGGCAGGTTTCAGCACAACCGTATTCCCGGTCGCCAACGCCTGGCCGATCTTGTGAAGGGCGACCTCGAACGGGAAGTTCCACGGCACGATCGCCCCGACCACCCCGACCGGTTCACGCCAGACCTTGCGGGTGGTGTTCACCCCGGTGACCGACACCAGCGCCTCCCCCAGTGATGTCTCCCAGGGGTATTCGTCGATCATCTTGGCCGGGTAGGTCAGCGCGTCGCTCAGCACCGCATCCAGCTGCGGGCCGAAGGTCAGCGAGCGCGGGCATCCGACCTCGGCGATCAGCTCCTCGCGCAATTCCTCGCGCTCGGCCTCCAACGCCTCCTGCAGTTGCAGCAGACAGCGATGCCGCAGAGCATGATTGCTCGACCAGTCCGTGTCGTCGAACGCCCGACGCGCCGCGTCGATGGCCCGTCGCATATCGTCCTGCGATGCGTCGGTGACCTCGCCGATGATCTCCTCGGTGGCCGGGTTGATGTTGACGAATGCACCCGCCGCACCCTCGACGAGCTTCCCGTCGATAAGCATCCGGGCTTCGTGCCGGAGGGTTTTCTCAGCCATGCGTTCGCACTTCTTCCTCGTCGGGGACCTCGGCCAGTGGCGGCGGAGGGGGTGGCGGCGGTGCAAAACGCATGGCCAGCACGATGACGCGCTGCAGGACCGGCGCCGGTAGAACGTTCGTGGCCAACACCAGCGCCTGCTGCACCGGAGTCAACGCCCCCGGTTTCATGACGCCCATCCTCGGGAGACCCATCGCCAGCCGGGCCATGTGATGTACACCGGCACTCGGCAGAATCCGGTTCGCCAGCAGCAACATCCGGGCATCCGGTCCGACGGGTCTGCGCACGAAGGCCGCCTTGTCCTCGAGCGCGCGGGCCAAACCCGCCGCGAAGATCTCCGGCGGCCGGGCAAGCTTCATGGCGAGCCGGCCGCGACTGTCGATCGTCGCATGATGGCGGGCGTAGGGCCCGTCGAAATCGCGGCAATCCGTGGTGCCGGCGTCGGTGATGATGTCGGTGTCATAGGTGCCGGTCACGAGGATGGTCACCCCGATCCCGAACGGCGCTACCTCGCCTGCCATCGATTCACCCCAGCGTTCCAGTGCGCCCTTGGCCGCGGAGTAGGCCGCGATGGAGGGCATGCCCCGGACCCCGCCCTGGCTGGAGATCAGTACGATCCGACCTCTGCCCGCCGCTCGCATGGATGGCAGTAAGGTCTTGGTCAGCAGTACCGGACCGAGCACGTGGGTGCTGAACATCTTCTCCCACAGCTCCATCGGCGTTTCTTCGACCATGCCGGCAGCGGAGATTCCCGCGTTGTTGACGATCGCGTCCGGCGCGCCCACGGCGTCCTCGATGGCCGCAGCCGCCGCGAGCACCGAGGCCGGGTCATCGAGATCGAGCTGAACGCCGATGAGCCGCGGATCGTCCGGCGCGGCACCGGTCAGCTCCCGCAACCGCGGCATCCCGGTGCTCGGTGAGCGCATGGCGGCGACGACCTGCCAGCCCGCTTGGTACAGGTGCACGGCGGAGGCCATGCCGAGCCCTCTGGACGCTCCGGTGACGACGACGCTGCGGGTTTCAGCCATTCTGCTCCTCCGGTGCGCAACGATTGCTCCTGGCGCCGGGTTCGACATCGGGCCTGCCATCGGGTTGGCCGCTCATCCAGGTCGACATGATGCCCACGGCGAACGGGCCCTGGGCGCCATTCTCTTCGTAATATCCCTGTGGGTCATAGACTTTGGCTTCGGGGTAGGGCCATGGGCAGGCCACCGACGTCGCGGTGCCCGACATCCGGATCAGGGTGAAGCCCAGTCCGTAGGCGAAATAGGCCACGTTGATGATCACGAACATCACCAGCAGCATGCCCAGCCGAGGCCGGTTGAGGAAAAGCCGCGAACGCTGCGCAAGCTTCTCGGCGACGGTCCGGCCCGTATCGTCCCGGTAGACCAGCAGACCGGCCGGGACCATCACGAACGTGACCATCACCGATTCCCAGAGCAGCGGGAACTGGAACGTACTCCCGACGAAGATCGATCCGAACGGGATCACCTGCGAGTAGATGTAGAGGCCGGTGCGCACCAGGGTGAGTTCCAGCACCATGTCGAACAGGAACCCGATGACGAAGATCAACATCCCCAGGCTGATCAGCGGATGACGCCAGACGAAGGAGTTGACTGGCTTGCGGGACTGGATCTTTCGTAGGATCCACACCGCCGGGAAATAGGGTCCGAACTGGAACATGACGTAGCCGATCACGACGAACGGCTCGACCGTCGGCGACAGTGAGACCCATGGCCAGTCCACCGGCCAGTGCCACAGTTCGGGGTTGTAGACGGCGTACGGAGCCCAGTTCATGTACGGGTCCTGCCAGACGATCATCGTCGTGATGGCGGCCATCATGACGATGGGGCTGCCGGGATTACGCCGCCAGGCCATGATGCATGCGATCAGCAGTGCCGGTACCGAGAAGATCGTGAAGATCTGCCAGAGATCGATCCAGTGCTCGAAACCGAACAGGAAGTCGACGGGTCGCGGGGTGCCTTCGACTTCAGGGTTGGCGATTCGCGGTGACGTCGGCCCGCCCTGTGCGTGATAGGCGATCACTGCCAGGCACAGCAGCCCGGCGACCACCCACACGATGCTCCACGGGAAACCCCGCTTACCCGTCGGGGGCGCCTCGGCGCTCGGCGCGATGTGGTCGGTGCTCACGTCTACTCCTCGCCAAAACGGTCGACCAGATGCGAGTTCACGCCGTCGGGGTCCAGGCTGCGGGCCACTAGATAGCCGGCTCCCATCCAGGCACGCCGTGTCCAGTTGCCGAACGAGACCCGGGTGCCGGGGGCACCGGCGGCAGCGGGCAGCATCTTGACCCGCTCGAGTGCCTCCTTGACACCCCGCGGACTGAGCGGATGGGCATCGATGACAGCGTGCAGCAACGCATTGGCGACATCGTGGTTGACCACGGGCACGCAGTACTCCGGGCGTTTGCCGTACGCCTGCTGATAGCGGTCCAGGAACCGTTGCCCCACTTGGTTGGACTCGTCGTACTGATCGATGCCGGTCCAGCCCGAGAAGGCCTCCCACATCACCGGATTGACCCAGGCGTTCTGAAAGGCCGTACTGGTGAAACGCGGAGGGTCCCAGCCCAATTCCGCGAGCACGGCATTGAGGAACACGATGCCGAAGCCGAAGCCGCAGTGCACCAGCGCGCTCGGCTTGGCCTGGTGCACGATGTTGACGGCCTCATTGATGTTCTGCGCGGTCTGGGCGATGGTCGCCTCGGCGACGATTCTGATGTTCTTACGTCGGCAGGCGCTCCGGAAGTTCCGTAGGTAGGTCTCGCCGACCAACGAGGCCTCGATGAGCACCCCGACCTCGGTGTGGCCGCCCTTGGCCAGTAGATCCGCCCAGAAGATCGGTTCGTCGGTGAGTGAGCCCTGCGGGAAGGCGAAGGTCCACTCGCCCAGCCAGTCGTCGCTGCCGGTGACGCTCAGCGCAGGCACCCGGAAGCGCTCTTCGATGGCCTCCCGGGTCGGCACCGCGTTATCGGTGATGTGCGGGCCGAATACCGCCAGGCACCCCTCGTCGACGAGCTCCCCGTAGGCGTCGATGACCTTCTTCACCGAACCCTTGGGGAGACCCTCCACCTCGCGATACACCAACTCGATCTTGCGGTCGATACGGCCATCGGCCAACGCCTCGTCGAACACGAGCTCGAAGGTCTGGAAGAAGTCCTTCTTCATCTCCGGCGGGAACGAGTCGGGCAACGTGAAATCCATCAGGTAGCCGATTTTGATCGGCTCCGTTGAACTTTCGTAACTCACGTTCAGTCTCCGTCCGTGGGAAGGTATACGTCGATCATCTCGATGAGGCCACGCGTGACCGTCGAGTCGTCCGTGAGTGGACCGGCGATCGCGGCGCGAGCGGCAGCGTGAGGGGTGAGTCCCTCGGAGATCAGCCGGCCTGCGGCGATCAGGACCCGGGTGGAGGCGACCTCTCGCAGACCGCCCGTTTCGAGCCGCCGGATCGCCTGGCCGAGGCGCACCAGATCGGCGGCCCGACGATGGTCGATGCCGGCCTCCTCGGACACGATCTTCTCTTCGACATCCGGTGCCGGGAAGCCGAACTCGATGGCGATCATGCGTTGCCGGGTCGAATCCTTGAGATCCTTGAGCACACTCTGGTAACCCGGGTTGTAGGACACCACCAGACAGAAGCCCTCTGCTGCGTGCAGGGTGACGCCGAGCCGGTCGATGGGCAACTCGCGACGGTGATCGGCCAACGGGTGCAGGACGACGGTGGTGTCCTGGCGGGCCTCGACCACTTCGTCGAGATAGCAGATCGCACCCTCCCGGACCGCCCGGGTGAGCGGGCCGTCCACCCATTCGGTCTCCCCGCCGCGAAGCAGAAACCGTCCGACCAGGTCCGCGGTGGTCAGATCGTCGTGGCAGGACACCGTGATCAGCGGGCGATCCAGGTCATGGGCCATCGCCTCGACGAACCGCGTCTTCCCACAGCCGGTCGGGCCCTTGAGCACCACCGACAGCCCTTGGCGGTACGCAGCCTTGAACACGTGTTCCTCGTCGTCGACTGCGACGTAGTAGGGACGTGGCTGTTGTCTGGCAGTGCTCGGCTGGGCCGGATGCATAATATCCTCTCTTGCAACCAGTTCGACTACTCTAGACCGGAACAGATGTTTGGTTCAACTATTTGGCAAGTCTCGTCAGGCGACGCGCCGGCGGAGGTCGGCCGACCGCAGTGCGGAGCGGAAAAGCGGACCGATGATGTCGCTGAGTCGCTCTGGGCGTGGGATGGCCGCATGCGCGGCGCTGCCGAAGACCCGCCGTAACTCGCGGGCCTCGGTACCGGCCCCGACGGTCAGACAGACGGCACCGGTGCCCTGTTGGCGCACTTCGGCCAGGGCGCGCCGGGCATCGGCCGCACCGTAAGCGCGTTCATAGCCGTGGTCATAGGCCAGCCCGTCGGACACCACGACGAGCAACCGCCGGGAGGTACCCGCCTTGTCGGCCATCACCGCCGCGCCGTGCCGGATGGCCGCGCCCAGGCGGGAGTACGCACCCGGCGTCAGGGCGGCCAACCTCTGCGCGACAGCGCTGTCGACGTTGTCCTCGAAACGTTTGACGGGCAGCACACGTACCGACGCTCGGCCCTGGGACTGGAAGCCGTACAGCGCCACCCGGTCGCCGAGTTCGTGCAGTGCCACCGTCAACGCGTGCGCGGCGAGAACCTGCTGTTCGTGCACGGTGCGCCCGGCCGTCCCGGGCTCGTTGACCGAACCGGATACATCGAGCAGCACCAACACTGCGAGATCTCTTCTGCGTCGCAGGCTCTCGATGTAGACCGCGGCGTCACCGGCCGTCCCGGCCAGCGTGTCGACCCTGCTGCGCACGGCAGCATCGATATCGATATCGTCGCCCTGGGCCTGGCGCCGACAGCGGTCGAGCCCCACGCCCAGCCGGGTCAGCGGCCGGCGCAGCGCATGGACATCGGGGCGCGGTGCCGGCTTGACGTCACGCTCAGCCACCTCGACTTCTTGTACTGTGCACCAGTTCTCGCGATAGCGGCGCTGGTTGGTATCCCATTCGGGGTAAAGCGTGCCCACCGCGGCGCCGGGCCTGTCGTCACATGACGGTCCGACGGTCGTGGACAGCACCGCGGCCGCTCCCCTCGTGCCCGAGCGGGTCCGGCGGGTGGCCGAATCCGCCCCGGGCGCACCGCCGCCGCCCCGGCGCCGCACACTTTTCATCATGCGCTGCAGTAGTTTTCCGACCGCACCACCGCCGCCGAACGGACTGGTGAAGTTGTCCAGCACGTCCAGATCGACATCATCGGCCCCGTCCTCGAGGAGTTCGCGCAACTCCTTGTCGTGCCCCTTGCGGGCCAAGTGGCGGCCGGACCGACCCGGGTCGGTCGAGCCGGTCGCCATCCTGCGCGGCCGCAGGATTCCGAAGGCCGCGGGCGGTTCGGGTAGCGACACCCGGCTCATGGCAAGGTCCAGCGATGCCTGCGCCGAATCCGTGCCGGCCGCGAGCGCGGGATCCAGCAGGGCACGGATGTCCCGCGACAGCAGCTCCTCGTTGCAGGCCAGCGCGCGGTGGCCTTCGATCGCGAGGTACCGCCGCGCCAGCGCAGCACGCCGACCGAGCGTGCGCAGGATTGCCGGGTTCAGGCTGTCGGCGGCCAGTAGCGATGCCTGGACCGCCAGACAGCGGCGCTGAAACGCCGTATTGGTCGCGACGTCCAGGTACACCGCGCCGCCATCGGTCCAGGCGGGTTCCCCGGCCGGGGCGGACCGCACTGCCACGGTCCGTCCGGCCAGCGCGGAGGCGAGCAGGGCGTGGACCTGCACGTCAGGCGCATCGTCGTCGGTTGTCACCGTATTGCGCACCTCGATTTCATGCCAGACCGCCAGTGTTGACCAAATATCTGTTCCACCGTAGAGTTCGGTCCACAGCGAGTCAACGTTCGCCCTGACGAATGTTCGATATGAAGTAGGCCCCTTGGAATCCTTCGGTTTCACCTACCCGCCCCACACCGAGCAGTTCCGTAAGGATCTGCGGGCCTGGCTGGCAGAGCACCTGACACCCGAGATCCTCTCCGCGGCCCAGCGTTACGGTCGCGACGAGGACGCCTTCGACACCATGCGACGCTGGAATGCCCAGATGGCGGACGCGCGCTGGGCAGCCGTCTCATGGCCCGCCGAATACGGTGGCCGCGGGGCGGGCATCATCGAACAGTTGGTGTATGCCGAAGAATCCACCTGGGCGCGAGTACCGCACCCGCTCAATGTGATCGGTATCAACAATATCGCACCGGCACTCATGCACTACGGATCCGAGCAACAGAAGCTCGACCTGCTCCCCCGCATGCTTCGCGCCGACGATATCTGGTGCCAGGGCATGTCCGAACCGGAAGCGGGTTCGGATCTGGCGTCCCTGCGTACCCGCGCCGTCGCCGACGGCGGAGACTTCGTCATCAACGGTCAGAAACTATGGACATCGCTGGGTCACCGCGCCGACTGGTGCCAGCTGTATGTCCGCACCGACCCCAGCGCCCCGAAGCATCAGGGCATCTCCTGTCTGATCGTTGACCTCTCGCTACCCGGGGTCGACGCCCGCCCCCTGGTCACCCTCAACGGTGACGCCGACTTCGCGGAGATCTTCTTCACCGACGTCCGGGTACCGGCGAGCGCGCTGCTCGGCTCGCTGAACGAGGGTTGGCGGGTCGCGACCACCACGCTGTCCCATGAACGTGCCGGGGCGGCCAGGCTGTACGCCGAGATGCAGACCCGGCTCACCGATCTGGTCACCGACCTGGATGACGCGGGCCACCCACTCGACGACCCGTCTACGCTGCGCAGGCTTGGCGAACTGGAGATGCGGATCAGTTATCTCGAGACGTTGTGCCAGCGTTCGATCTCGGCCACCGCACAGGGTAGGAACGGTTTCGGTACCGCGAGCCTGGCCAAGTCGGTGTGGGCGGAGATCGGGCAGGATATCGCCACGCTGGGCTATGAGCTGCTCGGCGACGCCGGTGCTGGCGGCCAGTGGGCAGAGCACCGACTGACCTCCCGTGCTTTGAGCATCGCCGGGGGCACCACCCAGATCAACACCAACATCACCGCACGGCTGATAGGGCTGCCCCGGCAATGAACCTCGAATACAGCACCGAACAGGTAGCACTGGCGGACACCATCACGGCATTCCTCGCGGAGAAAGCCGATGTCACCGACCACGTCCGCACCCATCTCGACGATCCGCGGGGCACGACCGACACCGTGTGGCACGGACTCGCCGCCCTCGGCGCAACGGGTCTGCTGGTGGCACCCGAGTACGGCGGATCCGGTGCGACGATGGTGGAGGCCGGCATCGTCGCCGAGGCGCTCGGTGCGGCCGTTAACCCCGGACCTTGGTCGTCCTGCGCCGCCGCCTCTCGCGCGCTCTTCCGATTCGGGGCCGAAGACGAAGCCGCCGCATTGCTGGCCGGTATCGCCGACGGATCGGCGATCGCGACGGTGGGAGCGCTGAGCGGGCGGGGCCCCGAGAGTTCGGGCGCCGGTCCAGAGGTGCTGCTGCGCGGTGAGATCGACCGACTCGGCGATGTGGCGGCCGCCGACATCGCACTGATCCCGATCCGTGAACACACGGGCTGGGCCTTGCACTCGGTACCCACCGCACATCTCGAGATCGCCGAGGTGACCGGTATCGACCGCACCCGCAAGGTCTTCCGGGTGCAATTCGACGACGTGCCGGCGCGCGTACTAGGCCGGGCTGGAGACGACGCGATCGCCGCACTACGTGATGACATGCTGGCTCTGGCCGCCGCCGATGCGCTCGGTGCCGCGCAACGATTGCTGGATCTGACGATCGACTACGCCAAGAGCCGCAGGCAGTTCGGTCAACCCATCGGCAGCTTCCAGGCCGTTCAGCAGCTCTGCGTCAGCATGTTCCAGACCGTCGAACTCGGACGCGGTGGTGTGCTGCGCGCGTTGTGGGCCGCCGATGACGCCGACAGTGTGGAACGACGGCTCGCGGCCGCCAGGATCAAGGCATTCAGTGCGAAGCTGGCCACCGTCGGCGACACAGCCATCCAGGTGTTCGGTGGGATCGGCTACACCTGGGAACACGATGCGCACCTGTACTTGAGACGGCTGCTGGGGTTCTCGACGTTTCTGGGCACGACCGACAACTACCTGGAACAGGTGGGCGCCGCACTGGTGGCCGGCTGCCGGGCGGGAAAGGACAGAGTTCGATGAACGACACGATCGATTTCACCGGCCAGGTGGCCGTCGTCACCGGTGCCGGCCGAGGGCTCGGCCGGTTGTATGCCCTTGACTTGGGCGCACGAGGTGCGGCTGTGGTGGTCAACGATCTCGGCGGCTCCTGCACGGGGACGGATCGGATCCGGGTATTGCCGACGAGGTGGTAGCCGAGATCCGGGCGGCCGGTGGCACCGCGATTGCATCCCAAGATTCGGTGGCTTCCGCGGCGGGCGGAGCAGCCATCGTGGCCACCGCGATCGAGGAGTTCGGTCGCATCGACGCGGTGGTGAGCAATGCCGGCATCTTCAGCAGCGTGGCGTTCAACGAACTGTCCGAACAGGACTGGCGCACCATGCTGAAGGTGCACCTCGACGGTGGCTTCTACCTGGCCCAGCCTGCCTATCGGGCGATGAAGCAGCGGGGGTACGGGCGGTTCGTCTTCATCTCGTCCTCGGCAGGAATGTTCGGTCAGCCGTGGGAATCTCATTACGCCGCCGCCAAGGCGGGACTGGTCGGCCTCACCAATGTCATCGCGCTGGAGGGCGCCGAACACGGCATCAAGGCGAACTCGGTGCTGCCGTTCGGCTTCTCGCGGATGGTCAGCGAGACCCTCGGTGACGCGACGGCCCTCGAGGAGACCGGCTTCCTGAAACTGATCGATCCGGCGCTGGTCGTGCCGATCGTGTCCTATCTTGCCAGCCGGAACTGCGAGGTGTCCCATCAGAACTACTCGGCGGGCACCGGGCATTTCGCTCGGGTCTTCATCGGCCTGGCCGAAGGCTGGAGCGCACCAGCGGGCACCGTCCCACGGGCCGAGGACATCTCCGCACACCTGTCCGAGATGTCGTCCACCGAGCGGTTCACCGTGCCCGGATCGATCTTCGACGAGGTGTTCGCCATGTGAGAACGGCTCGGCGTCAACGCGCTGGGATAGCCGCCCCGGGACGGTAATGCCCGGCTGTCCGAGGGCCAGGTCGTAGAATCGGAAGTTCAGATCCAGATCCGGACACGACAGGGAGGGAGCCGATGGCCGTTCCAGCGTCAGACTCCCCCGACACCCGGCGGATCGAGATCCTGCAGACCGCGAATGACGTGATCGCCGAATCGGGCTTGCGCACATCGCTGCAGCAGATCGCCGATGCCGCCGGAATCCTGGCCGGCAGCCTGTATCACCATTTCGAATCCAAGGAAGCCATCCTCGTCGAGCTGACCCGGCGCTATCACGCGGCGCTGGATCTCGTCGGCGAGCAGGCGCTGAGTGGACTCGACGCCCCCGACCCGCGTCCGATCGAGGACCAGATCATCTTCCTGGGCTGTGCCATCGCCCGATGCGCGGTCGCGCACCGGGCGGCGCTGCAGATGTCGTTCTACGAAGGTCCGAGTTCCGACCCCGAACTGATCGAGCTCACCAAGCGCCGGCCGGTAGGCATCCAGTCCGCGATGCTGCAGCTGTTGCGAGCGGGACGGTGGAGCGGTTACATCCGGCCCGAGATGGACCTGCCGACACTGGCTGACCGGATCTGCCAGAGCATGTTGCACGTCGGGCTGGACGTCATCCGGCACAAGGGCAGCAGCGATCAGGTGGCGACGCTGCTGTGCCGGATTCATCTGCACGGGCTGGCCAGCCGCGACCTCACCGATGCCCAACTGGATCGCTCCGCGGCATACGCAGCGGCCGACGCCGTGGTGAAGAGCTGGTCGGAGAACGCGGGATCCGTCGAGAGCGACAAGGCCGCCCACGTCCGGGCCGTCGCCCGTGCCGAGTTCGGCCGACGTGGTTACGAGATGACGACCATCCGCGATATCGCCTCGGCCGCCGGGATGGGCACCGGCACTGTCTACCGGATCATCGGCTCCAAAGACGAACTGCTGATGTCGATCATGCTGGCCTTCGGCCAGAAGGTCGGTGGCGGATGGAGCGAGGTACTGCGATCGGATTCCACGCCGCTGGAGAAGCTGGATGCGTTGAGCTGGCTCAATATCAATGCACTGGACCAGTTTCCGGATGAGTTCCGTATCCAGCTTGCCTGGATGCGGCAGTCCCCACCCGATGTCGCCGACCCCGGATGGTCGTTCTCGACGCGGGTGCGGCAGATGAAGACCATGCTTTCCGAAGGTATCCGGTCCGGGGAGATCCGGGTGGACAGCCCGAATGCCGAACTGCTGGCCCGCGGGGTCATCGGGGTGCAGTGGATCCCGGAGAACATCCTGCGCGAACTCGGCATCGATCGCGCTCTGACGCATTCGCGCGATACCGTGATCCGGGGTATCGCCATACGTGCTTGATCACGCTATTCTGGTCAACCGCAATGGCATTCGAATGGTCAACGATCTGTTGATACCGCAGGCCCCGCTCGGGCCGACGGTCTCATCCCAGCCGGTCAGGACCGCGGCGTGGTAATCACTGGTGCGCGACGGCCAGAAGGTGAAGTCCTGTTGCCCCGGTGCTGCCGTTCCATCTGGGCAGGGTTGCCAGTTCGGGACGGTGTGCCGGGCTCGCCAATGTCCACTGAGATAGCGGAGTTCGGCCGTCCAACCCCGGTCGCTGACGATCTGCCCGGTGCACTCGAACGCGTTGGCGCACTGGGAGGTGATCGTCCAGGTGTCCGTCACGCTCGCCTCGTCACGGAACTTCTCGTTCGTCTTCGCCCACTGCCCGTCTGAGACCGCGGTGAACCGTCCGTTGACTGCGGTCCCGTCGGTGTCAGCGTCAGCGGCGGGTTCAGCGAGTGACACGGCGAGAAGGGCCGTCAACGCAAGGGACAGAACACTTCTCATGACGTGGCTCCGGCCGGGAGGATGAGCTGTTGCCAATCCCCGGGCGGGTTGACGAGGTTGGTCTGGCTGGCGACCTGCCCGTCCGGGGTGGCGAACTTCCCGGTTTCGGGGTCGTAGTGGGCGAAGGCCACCGGCGGGCCGGGCGGTGCCGGCGCTGGGGGTGCCGGGGGCGGAGCCGGAACGGCGCCCGGTAGCGGGCCGAAGAGATTCTCATCGCCCGTGACCCGATCATCGGGCGGGATGCCCTGGGCGACCAGATTCGGGTCGAACGGGTACGGTCCGAGCGCGTGCTGACGCATCGCCAGCGGCGTATACGGTTTGTCGCTGTAGCACTCCTGCACGGTGGGAGCGTACTTTCCGGGCACTCCCATGCACGGGGAGTTGCGGGCCCCTCGCACCGCGATGGGTGAATCCTGCGGAAGCTTGCAATACACACCGTCGGGTGTGTCGATGGTGGTGGTGTCGGCCGGACTGCGCCACGCCGACGGCGGCAGGAAGCCCACGGTGCACGACGGCGGGTCGCTGACCGAGATCCGGAAGTCGCCGATCGGGATGCCCGTGGCGTTCTGGCCGGGAGCCGAGGCCTGGTAGTACGCGACCAGCGGCGGCAGCAGCACCAGCATCTGCTCCAGGGCCGGCCGGTAGGTGACCCCAATCTGACCTACCGTGGACAGATTGGCCAGCAGCACCGGCAGCGTCGGCTTGACCTGCTCCAGCAGTTGCGTGACATCGCGTGTGGTCTGCGGTGCGATGGCGGCGATGCGCCGAAATTCGGAATCGTTGGCGACGAGCTCGCCGGTGACCCCGGCAAGTCCCTGCGACCAGGACCGCAGGGCGTCCGCGCTCTCCAACTGGCCGTCAACCAGCGGCACCGCATCATCGATGAGCCGCCCGATCTCTGCGCCGGCACCGTCGAGATCACCGGTGATCCGAGCGGAAGAGTCCAGTAGGGACCGGAGTTGCGGACCGGCTCCGTCGAACGCCAGCAACGATTCGTCGAGCAGCAGGTTCAGGTTCTCTTTGGGGATGCTGCCCACCAGGGCGTCGAGCCGCTTCATCATCGGGGCCACCTGCTGGGGAATCAACGTATCGGGCCGGTCGATGACCGATCCGTCGCGCAGGAAGGGACCTTCGGCGGTCAGTGGCCGGAGATCGACGTACTGCTCGCCGACGGCCGATACGCTGCGCACCTGCACCTGCACATCGGCCGGGATCCGAGGTGTGGTGTTCAGGGAGAGGGTGGCGATCGCACCCTCTCGGTCGACGTTCATCTCGGTGACTTTGCCCACCTCGATGCCGCGGTAGGTGACATTGGCGAACCGGTACAGCCCGCCTGCAGCAGGCAGGTTGACGGTGACCGTGATGCGGTTGATGCCCAGCATCATCGGCGCCTGCAGATACTGCACGAGCATCACCGACAGGCCGACCACCGAGGCGATCAAGAAGATGATCAGCTGGATGCGTACGAAGCGGGTCAGCATCAGCCGCCACCTTCCTCGCCTGCAGGGGGCCACGGCGAGGGGTTCGGGGGCTGACTCACCGGTGCCCCCAACGGGTCGTGGGAGTAGAAGGCGTCATAGCCGGGGTCCCCGGGGGCCGGAACCAGCGGGGCGTTCTCGTCGCCGAAGCGTGTCCCGGCGAATAGTCCGCGCTTGAGCCGGTTGTTCGTCAGGTCGACGGTCACGAACAGATTCATGTAGTCGCCCCGAATCCCGCGGTCGATGATGTTCTGTCCCAGTGGGAACACGGTCGCAAAAGCGAGTGTGCGTCCCAGTTCGGGGCCGACATCCGCGATCGCCTGCAGCGTCGGGCCCAGATTCTCCAGGTTGCGCACCAGGTAGTCCCGGGTGTCGGCGACGACCGCTGTCGCGGTATCGCTGAACACACCGAGACGGGTCAGGGCGCCGACCAGGTTCGGTCGCTCCCGGATCAGCACGTCCAGCGCGGCCGGTATCTCGCGCAGTGCCCGGGAGATCACGTCCTCGTTGCCGGCCAGCGTCGAGGTGAATCGGTCGAGTTCCGTCATCGTGGCGATGATGTTGTCGCGCTGGACGTTCAGATTTCCGATGAAAGTGTCCATCTGGCCGACGAGGTCCCGGATATCGCCCTGTCGACCGGCGAAGAGATCGTTGGCATCGTGGAAGATGGAGCCGATCTGGCCGAGCCCGCCGGGGTTCACCACCGCGGACAGCGCGGCGAGCGTCTGCTCGGTGGTCGGATAACTCGTGGACCGATCGATCGTGATCACCGCACCGTCGGGCAACTGGTCTCGTGGTGCCTCCCCCGGCGGAGCCCCCAACTGCAGATGCATGGAGCCCAGCAGGCTGGTCTGGCCGACGCTCGCCACGGTGTTGACGGGCACGATCGCACTGCGCCTGACGGAGATGTCGGCCTGCGCGTGTCTGCCCACCACCCCGATGTGATTGACGGTGCCGACCACGACATCGTCGATCATGACCGGCGAATTGGGCTCCAGGGTACCGACATTCACCAGTTCGACGCGGTAGTGCAGAGCATCTCCACCCCGGCCAACGGTTCCCGGCAGCGGCAGCGAGTTGACTCCGTTGAACGCGCATCCGGATAGGCCGATCATCACGGCGAGCGCAAGGATCCACATCCGTGTCACGGCGCTCCTCCCGGGTTCAACAGATCATCCAGCGTGGCCGGCGGATCCCCGGGCGCCCCGCCGTAGGCCGATACCGAGGGCACCAATCCAGGCGAGGCGGCGGCTTCCGCCCCCGGCGCCAGGTGCGGCTCGCTGTAGATCAGCCTGTCCGGCGACGGCGCGGCGGTGAGAAAGGGGTTGAACGGGAAGGGCAGGTAGTTGAAGTTCGCGGTCCGCAGTGCCGGCCCGAGCGTCTGCGTGCAGAGTTTGGCGGTCTCGGTGGACGTCACGTTCTCCAAGGCACCCGTCATACCGCAGATGAAGCTGACCGGATCCGACAGGTTGTTCAACACGAAGACGCCACTGGCCCCACCGGTCCGCGGGTCGAACATGTTGTAGGAGTTGGCCAGTGCGGTTGGTGTCACGTGCAGCACCTGTTCGAGGTCCATCCGGTGATCGACCAGGTTCTGCGTGACATTGGCCAGTCTCTGCACCTGTTCGGTGGTCTCATCACTGCTGTCGTGCACGAATCGTTGAACATCATCGATCACCTCGGACAGATCGGTCAGCGCGGCATCCAGGTCATTCCGGCTGCCGTCCAAGGCGGTGGTCAGCGTGGACAGCCTGTCCTCGAATGCGACGATCTGTTCACTGCTGACCTGGAGCACCGTGACGAACGTCTGCAGGTTCTTGACAGTCCCGACCAGATCGCCGCTGCTGTTCGCGAAGATCGCTGCCGCCCCGGACAGCTCGGATATGGTCTGGCGCAGCTTCGCTCCGTTTCCGTCTAGGGCATCGGCCGCGCTGTCGATGAATCGGCCGACGGATGTCGATGACACCTCGCCTTGCGGCCCCAGATCGGTTGCCAGGCGGTTCAACTGGGTCTTTACCTCATCCCATTCCACCGGGACCGCGGTGCGGCTGCGTGGGATCGTCGCCCCGTCGGGCAGGGTAGGCCCGGAGGTGTACATCGGCGCCAACTGGACGAAACGCGCCGAGACGAGATTCTCCGCGACCACAATGGCGCGGGCATCCTCGGGAACGGGAACGTCGTCGTCCATGTCCATCTCGATACGGATCTGGGTGCCTTCCGCCTGTATCGATGCGATGGTGCCGACCGGCACACCGGCGACACGCACCTGGTCACCGGGATAGATGCCGGTCGCTGACTCGAACACGGCGCTCACCGTCTTCGTGCCGAGATGACCGTTGCTCACCAGGTAGGTCGCTGTGACCAGCACACCTGCCAGCAGCACCGCCGCACTCGCAGTGACCCGTCCACGTCTGTGGTTACTCATGGGTTCGGCTTCTCCGGTATCCCGTTGTACGGGAAGGGGAACTCCGCCCGTGGCCCGGCGTTGTCGGGTGGCTGCCCGGCGTTCACGCCGCGCCGGAAGCCGAAGGCATAGTCCATGAACGGCTGCAGCAACGGTGGCAGCTGGAGGTTGGGGATGTAGGCGCTGTAGTACGGGCCGTTGGCGACCGTCTCCCCCAGTGTGATCTGGAATTTCGCCAGCCGCGGCAGCGCCACGGCGATGTTGTCGCGGTTCTTCTCCAGTACCGCGGTGACCGCATTCAGTTTGGCCAGCGAGGGTGCCAGCTCCTGCTCGTTGTCGGCGATCACGCCGCCGAGTTCCCGGGACATCGCCGATACGTGGGACAGCAGTTCGACGATGGCCCAACGCCGCTCGGCGAGCACGCCGACCAGTTCATTGGCGTTGAGGATCAGCGTGTTCACCTGTTGGCTGCGCTCGGCGAGGATCTCGGTCACGGCGTTGCCGCTGCGCAACAGGTCCCCGAGCGCTTCATCGCGTTGATTGAGTGTCGCGGAGATCCGGGAGAGTCCGTCGAAGGTCGACCCCAGTTGCGGCGCGATCTGATCGATGGTGGCCGACAGCGTGTCGAGCGAAATATTGATCGCGGCGGTGTCGGTGCCTGCAGTGTTGGCGGCCAGTTCACCGACCGCATCCGTCAGCGTGTATGGGGTGAAGGTACGCGATCTCGGGATCAGTGACATCGGGCGCAGCGTGCCGGACCCGACGGATTCCAGGGTGAGCTCACGCTGCCCGAGCAGGGTGCCGGTCCGGATGTGCGCTGTGGTGTCCGCGCCGAATTGCAGTGCCGCGTCGACACTGAAGGTGACCAGTGCGCCGCCCTCTCCGAGTTCGATCTCGGAGACCGTGCCGACGTCCATCCCGGACACGGCCACCTCGTTCCCGACCGTCAGGCCGGCCGCGTCCGCGAACGCCGCCTGATAGCGGACGGTGGTCGCCCAGTTGACGAGCTGCTGTGGTTGTAGACCCACGGCCACGATGAGCGCGATGAGTATCACGCCGATGACGCCGGCGCGGATCAGATTGCCACCTCGATATTTCAGCATCAGGGCTCCACACACCTGCCCTGTTCCTGTTTGAACACCGGGAACACGGCGGTTCTACTCTGCAGATCGGAGACCCGCACCGCCATCGAGCAGATGTAGTAGTTGACGAAGCTGCCGTAGGAACCGATGCGGATGAGCTTGCGATAGTTCTCCGGCGCCTTCTGCAGGGCGGCGTCGATGAGATCCTTCTGGCCGTCGAGCGCCGGTGCGAGCCGGTTGAGCTGATCGACGGTGCCTGCCAACGGCCCGCGGGCACGCCCGAGAAGGTCCGTCAAGGATGCCGTGCCGTTGTTGAGCGCCTCGATCGCGGCGCCGATCGGCTCCCGTTCTGCGGCCAGACCGGTGATGAACCGCTCCAGCCGGTCGATGGCGGCGGTGAAGTCCGCGCCCTGATCGGACAGCGTGCCCAGGGTGCTGCGCAGGCTGTCGATCAGCTGCTGGATGGTGGCGCTCCGATCGGCCATCGTCTGCAGGAAGGTGGAGGAATTGGTCAGCAGCGATTCCATCGTCGGCCCCTGACCCTGTATCACCTCGATCAGCGACGCCGTCAACGCATTGATGTCTTCCGGATTGAGACCCTGCACAACGGGTTTCAGGCCGCCCAGCAGCAGGTCGAGGTCCAGTGCCGGGGAGGTGCGCTCCAGCGGGATCCAGGTTCCGGGTGGTAGCAGTCTCGTGGATCCGGGATCGTCCACCAGTTCCAGGAACCGGTCGCCGACGAGGTTGAGATAGCGCACCTCGGCGCGGGTACCGTCGGTCATCACCACGTCACGGTCCGCGGAGAAAGACACCAGCACCGACTTGTCGGGCTGCATGGTGACAGCCTCGACGGTGCCGACCCGAACCCCGGAGAACCGTACGGTCTCCCCGGACTTGAGGTGCGAGACATCGTCGAACACCGCACCGTAGCTGTTGGTGGAACCTGTCCGGTACTGCCCGAAGATGAAGAACAGCGACGCGGTGAGCAGTGCCATCACGGCGGCGAACACGGCGAACTTGATGCCTATGCGGGTCATCCGGGCTGACCGATCTGGGCGCTGTTGCGTGGTGGCCCGTCTTTCGGCCCGCCGAACAGAATCTGTTTGAGGCCATCAGAGTTCAGTACGATCCCCGGGTTGTTGTACTTCCACGGATTGGCACCGACATCTGTCACCACGAACGGTGGAACCTTCTGGTACGGCACGTCCGGCAGATCGGTGCACTGCGGTCCGCCCGTGGCGGCCACCTTCGGAAGGTTCTCCGGGTACCGATAGCGTTCCTGGCCCCACATGAATCCAGCGAGCACCTCCACCCCGGGTTCGTTCAAAGGCGGATTGGTCGACATCTGGGTGATGCCCTTGAGTGCACACCGCAAGGCCTCGTGGTACTGGTTGGTCAGGTCGGTGGCGGGCACCAGGTAGGCGAGGGTGTCGGTCAGCGGCTTCCGGTTCTCCTGCAGCACCTGCTCACCGACATCGGCCAGGCCGATGGTGCCGAGCAACATGGCATCGAGATTGTGTTCCTGATCGACGATGGTGCGGCTGATGGTGGTCGCATTATCGGCGACGGTGACGAGGGCGGGTGCCGCGTCCGCGTAGGAACTCAGCACCTGAGGCAGCGTCTCCAGGTGCTGGTTGACGGTAGCGATGCGTGGATTGATTTGGTGGAGGACGGAATTCAGGTCCACCAGCATCTGACCTACCTGCCCGCCGTTGCCGCCGGTGGCTGCGGCGATCGCGCCGAGGGTCTGATTCAGCTTCTCCGGCTGAATGGTCGAGAGCACCGAGACGAGCTGTTCGAAGACGGTGTTGATCTCGATCATCACTTGTCCTGCGTCGAGCACCTGTCCGGAGTACATCGATCCCGCCGAAGGGTGGGGCGGCAGCTGCAGTTGCACCGACTTCGCACCGAACACCGTGGTGGCGGCGATATCGGCGATGACATTGGCCGGGATGGATTGTAGCCGTGACGGATCCATGGCCAGACGCAACACCGCCCGGCCATCGGGACGATCCTCGATGGCGGCGACTTTGCCGACCTGGACGCCGTGAAACTGCACCTTGGCATCGGGATTCATCACCAGGCCGGCCCGAGGTGACAACACTGTGACGGTCACCGAGTCCTCGAGGCCGCCGCGGAACGAGGTCAGAGCCAGCCCCACGACGGCGGCTACCGTACCGACGGTCACCAGACCGGTGATCGATCGCGTCATCAAACTGTGCACGATCACCCCCTCCAGATCACGTACGACAGGACACCGGGTAGGACGGCCTGCGCTGACGCGCACAGAGTTTCCGCCCCGCCACGCGCAGCAAGAGGTCGTGGCTGACAACCTAATGTTTGATTCGGAAGCTACCTGTCGCTCTGCCGCATGGTCAAGGGTCAATTCTGTCGTTGATGCCGTTTGACTCCAGCGTCAAAGGCTTTCGACACCGCCGGTCTCTGCGGAGCGACCTCGCCACGATTCGACTGGCGTAACAAACGTTAGGTTATAGTCGGACACAGATTGCCGATGGCCCAACCGAAACTGGATGGATGTTCACACTCCGCTTCGATATGCGTGCGCCGGAGACGGGGGCGCCGGTCCAGCAGCTCTATCCGGCTGCCGTCGAGATCTGTTCATGGGCGGAATCCCGCGGCGCGATCATGGCCGTGCTCTCCGAGCACCACGGCACCGCCGACGGGCATCTGCCGGCACCGTTGCTCCTCGCATCGGCCATCGCCGCACGCACCGATCGGCTCGCCATCCTGCTCGCCGCAGTGGTGTTACCGCTATGGGATCCCGTTCGTCTGGTCGAAGAGATCTGCGTGCTCGATCTGATCAGCAACGGCCGAGTGGCCTACGCGTTCGGTATCGGGCACCGGGCTGAGGAGTACGAACATCTCGGCGTGGACATGCACCGCCGTGGCCGTCTGGCCGATGAGAACCTGGCCTTGCTCTTGAAGCTTCTCGGTGGCGGCCCGGTCATCCACCGCGGCCGGCGAATCCATGTCACGCCCGGTATCGGCAGGGCCGGTGGCCCCACGATTCTGGTGGCGGGTGGCAGCATCGCGGCAGCAGAACGCGCAGCCCGGCACGGTCTCGGCCTCATCGCGCAGACCTACGCGCCGGAGCTCCGCGAGCACTACGAGATCCGCTGCCGCGAGAACGGGCACACGCCCGGGCTGGTGCAGTTCCCTGTGCCGGGCGCGCCCACCGTAGTTTTCGTCGCCGACGATGTCGACCGGGCCTGGCACGAGCTGGGTCCGTACCTGCTGCACGACGCGCAGATGGCGGCGTCGTACCGGCCGGGTGACGAGACCGTCGCCAGCATTTCCCGGGCGGAATCGGTCGCGGCATTACGCACCCCTGGCGGCCCCTATCGGGTGCTCTGTGCCCAGCAGGCCGCCGACATGGTGCTGGCAGGCCGCCCATTGCCGCTGCTGCCGCTGTGCGGCGGCCTTCCCCCCGATCTGGCCTGGCCGTACGTGGAGCGTGCAGCCGCGGCAGCGGAACTCGCGCGCGATGGCGCGAGCAACCACAGCACGTGAGGAGAACAGTGGATTCATCACGCAAGCGCGTCGTCGTATGGTCGACCGGCGGCGTGGGAGCGATCGCCGTCGACGCGGTCCATCAGCGTCCCGACCTCGAATTGGTCGGAGTGTGGGTACACAGCCCGGAAAAGGTGGGCCGCGATGTCGGCGAACTGACCGGCGGCGCTCCGATCGGACTCACGGCGACCGACGACGCAGAGGCACTCATCGCGTTGCGGCCGGACTGTGTGGTCTACGCCGCCAGCGGGCCGAAGCGCGATGCGGGCGCCCTTCCGGATTACGAGCGTCTACTCGCCGCCGGCATCAACGTCGTCTCGACCACATCGACGAGTCTGATCTACCCCCCGTCATACTTTCTGCCGGACTGGCGTGATCGGCTGGAAAACGCTGCCCGCCAGGGTGACTCCTCGTTCTACGCATCGGGTGTCTTCCCTGGCTTCGGCTCCGACCAGTTGGCACTGCTGCTGTCGACACAGTCCAAGGAGATCCGCACCCTCACCGCGACCGAGATCTCGCTCAACGATCACTACCCGGTTGCCGACGTGATGATGGACGGTATGGGTTTCGGACGCCCGCTGGAATTCGAGCCCATGCTCAAGACCCCAGGGTTCATCGAGATCGCCTGGAACGCACCGATCCGGTTGATTGCCGAGGGACTCGGCGCGGAGATCGAGGAGATCCGCGGCACGCTGGACCGCAGGCTGACCTACCGCGATATCGAGGTGGCGTTCGGGACCATCCCGGCGGGCACCTGCGGCGCGGTCAGCACCCGCGCGGCCGGGGTGATCGACGGCCGGGAGGCCATCGTGCTCGTGCATATCATCCGGATGTCGCGCGATGTCGCGCCGGACTGGCCTGCCGCGCAGACGGACGCGACGTATCGCGTCGATATCGAGGGGGACCCGGATATCCACTGCGAGATGACCCTCGGCGATGCCGAGGGTCATGGAGCTGGGCAGGCGGCGATGGCGGCAACGGCCATGCGGGTGGTCAATGCCGTCCCCTACGTCCTGGAGGCGAAGGCGGGCCTATTGACATCGCTGGATCTGCCCAACACCCTGCCCCGGCATGTCTTCGGTTGAGGCCTGCGGGATCATTCCTCGCCGAATCGCCCGACGAGCCTGGAGTTGACGCCGTCGGACTCGAGTTCGCGGGCAACCAGATAACCGGGGCCCATCCACCCGCGGCGGGTCCAGTTGCCGAATGAGATCCTGGTGCCCGGCGCTCCCGACGCCGCGGGAACCATCTTCACCCGTTCCAGTGCCTCTTTGACGCCCCTCGGACTCAGTGGATGGGCGTCGGTGATCGCGTGCAGAATGGTCAGGGCGATATCGCGGTTGACCACCGGGACACACCATTCCGGTCGCCGGCCATAGGCCTGCTGGTACTCGTCGAGGAACCGTTGCCCGACCGTATTGCCCTCATCGTATTGATCGACACCGGTCCACCCCATGAACGCGTTCCACATGACCGGGTTGATCCAGGCATTCTGGAAGGCCGTACCGGCGAACCGCGGTGGATCCCAGTCGAGCTCGGCGAGAACGGGATTGACGAACACGATGCCGAATCCGAAACCGCAGTGCACGATGGCCGAGACCTTCGCGTCGTGCAACGTGTGTACCGCCGCTGAGGCATCCTGTGCCGTCTGAGCGATGGACAGTTCTGCCGCGATCCGGATGCCCCTCCGGCGGCAGGCCTTCCGGAAGTTCTTCACATACGCCTCGCCGACCAGGGACTGCTCGACGAGCACTCCGACATCGGTCAGATCGCGCTGCGCAAGCAGGTCGGCCCAGAAGATCGGTTCGTCGTAGTGCGAGCCCATCGGAAAGGCGAACAACCACTCGCCCAGTGCGTCATCGGATCCGGTGACACTGATGGCAGGCACCCGGAACCGCGCCTCCATCGCATCCCGGATCGCCACGGCGTTGTCGCCGATAGAGGGACCGAAGATGACGAGGCAGCCTTCGTCCACCAGTTCCTGATAGGCGTCGATGACGGCCTTGACGGTGCCTTTCGGCAGGCCCTCGACCTCGCGATACACGATCTCGACGGGCCGGTCGAGTTGACCGTTGCGCAGCGCCTCGCCGAACACCATGTCGAAGGGATTGGTCAGATCTTCCCGGCGGTTCTGCGGAAAGTCATCAGACAGCAGAAAGTCCATCAGGTAACCGACCTTGATCGGTTCCGCACTGCTTTCGTAGGACATCACTGCTCGTTTCCGTTGGTGGCCACAGGGCTTGGAGCGCCCTAACTATTGTTTGAAACTAATGATGCTGCCGATTGGGGTCAATCACGAGATCAACCGGTGTCGGAGAGTCAAAATCCGCCGATAATCGGCATCTAACTGCAATTACTTGCCGCATCTGGCTGGCCACGATCGACCGGTCGGGGCGTGGACGCGGGTTATTCGCAGAGTCAGCGCCGGGACATATTGACCAAATATCTGTTCCGTCATAGGGTCGGACTCGTTGCGACTCACACGGCACAGGAGCAAGCAGATGGATATGAACGACCTCGTCCTGGTATCGGTCGACGACCATCTCGTCGAACCGCCGGACCTGTTCAAGAACCACATCCCGGCCAGGTACCGAGACGATGTGCCCACACTGATCCAACGACCGGACGGCACCGATGCGTGGGTGTTCGAGGGGCAGGAGGCCACCAATGTCGGCCTCAATGCCGTCGCCGGTCGCCCACCGGATGAGTACGGCGCCGAGCCCACCAAGCTGTCCGAGATTCGGGAGGGCTGCTACCGACATCCATGAACGCATCCGCGATATGAACGCCAACGGTGTTGCGGCGGCGCTGAACTTCCCGTCCTTTCCGCAGTTCTGCGGTCAATACTTCGCCCGCGCCGCGGACAAAGATCTGGGACTCGCCGTTCTGCGCGCCTACAACGACTGGCATATCGACGAATGGTGTGGCGCCTACCCCGGCCGCATGATTCCGCAGGCGCTGCCGCCCATCTGGGATGCCGAGCTGATGGCCGACGAGGTGCGTCGGGTGGCGAAGAAGGGCTGCCACGCCGTCTCGTTCTCGGAGAATCCGACCAAGCTCAACTATCCCTCGCTGCACGATCCGCATTGGGATCCGTTCTGGCAGGCCTGCAGTGACGAGAACATCATCGTCAACCTGCACATCGGCTCGTCATCCTCGGTTGTCATCACCTCGGTCGATGCACCCGTCGACACCATGATGACGCTGCAGCCGATGAGCATCGTGCAGGCGGCTGCGGATCTGATCTGGTCCCCCACCCTGCGCAAGTTCCCGGATCTGACGTTCGCGCTGTCGGAGGGCGGGATCGGCTGGGTCCCCTATTTCCTGGAGCGCATCGACCGGGTGTATCAGATGCATCGTGCCTGGACTCACCAGGATTTCGGCGGGAAGCTACCCAGCGAGGTTTTCCTCGACCGCATCGCGCTGTGCTTCATCGACGACGCATTCGGTATCGAAACCCGGCACAAGCTCAACATGGACATGGTCATGTGGGAGTGCGACTACCCGCATTCGGACTCGACGTGGCCGATCGCGCCGGAAACGCTGACCACCTATCTCGACGGCGTACCCGATCCCGAGGTCGAGAAGATCACCCACCAGAACGCGCTGCGCCTCTATTCGTTCGACATGTTCTCGCACATTCCGAAGGAACAACTGACCGTCGGGGCTCTGCGTGCCCAGGCCACCGATGTCGATCTCGGTTTCCGATCCTCGGAGCGGCTGCGCAAGACCGGCACCGATACCGTTACGGTGCTCGATCTCGCGCAGAAGATTCCGGTCTGATATCTGATAACCTTGCCACTCGCTGAGTTCGCTCGTCACCGTTGACGGGGCCGACAGCCGTGGAGGTGGCGTGGCGCTTGAGCAGCCCGCCGAGAGTTCACGGCGCGCAGAGATATTGCAGACCGCGGAAACGCTGATCGCCCGATCGGGACTTCGCACGTCGCTGCAGGAAATCGCCAGTGCCGCAGGCATTCTCACCGGAAGTCTGTACCACCACTTCGAATCCCGCGACGATCTGCTGCTCGAACTCGTCCGCCGCTACCACGCTGAGCTTGCCCGGGCGGGCGAGCTCGGTCTGCAGCGGCTCGACGCGCACGACGCGGCCACGGTCGAGGACAAGGTCGTCGAACTCGGTGCGGATATCGCACGGTGCGCGGTGCGCAATCGCGCGGCACTGCAGATGTCGTTCTACGAGGCGCCGACCGAGAGTCCCGACCTTGTGGAACTGCTGCGCCATCCCCCGAGGTCCCTCCACGACGCGATGGTTCAAACCCTGCGCGCGGGCAGGTGGAGCGGCTACATCCGATCGGATCTGGACCTCGCCGTGGTGGCCGACCGCATGTGTCAGTCCATGTTGCAGGTCGGCCTCGACGTCATCAGGCGGGATGCCGCGGCCGATCTGGTGGCAGGCACGCTGTGTCGCATCATGCTGGCGGGCTTGGCTGTTCAATCGCCCAGCGATGACGAACTGAACGCTTCGGCGGCACTCGCGGCCGCGGACGCGGTGATCGCCACCTGGGGTTCAGAAGGTGATCCCGCCAGTGGCAAGGCGGCGCAGATCCGCGAAGCGGCACGTACCGTCTTCGGCCGCAAAGGTTTTGAGGTCGCCACTATCCGTGACATCGCTACCGAGGCAGACCTCAACGCCGCGACGGTCTACCGGATCATCGGCTCCAAGGACAAACTGCTCGCCGCCATCATGCGGGACTTCGGCGAGAAGACGGTCACCGCGTCAGTCGCGGTCATGCAGTCTCCCGCGACCGCAGTCGAGAAACTCGACGCTCTCAGCTGGATATTCATCAATGCCGTCGACCAATTCCCGGACGAGTGGAAGATCCAGCTGGCGTGGATGAGGCAATCGCCCCCCGACAGCCCGAACCCCGGCTACGCCTTTTCCAGTCGGATGGAGGTGCTGGAGGCGTTGCTTGCCGCTGCAGGCCAGGCCGGTGAGCTACGCATCGGCCCAGGCCCGCTCGATGTGTTGTCCCGCTGCGTGATGGATGTGCTGTGGGTTCCGGGCAACATCATCGCCGGAATCGGCACCTCAGCGGCGCTCACGCTGTCTCGCGACACGGTGCTGCGCGGTATCGCCCATCCGCTTTGAGATCCCGATCTGTTTATCGCTTGCCGATACCGCCCGGGCGAGTAGGTTCTGCAGTCATGACCACAGGTGGATTCGATCAGCAGCCCGGCACGTACCCGACGCCGAGTGGGCAACCGGGCGGACTTCTCCCCCGCTGGCTGGCCCGCATCATCGACGGCATCGTCATCGCGATCGTCGCGTTCTTCCTGGCGTTCGTCACCGACTCGTTGTCCAACGTCTGGGTCACCGGCCTGTTCACCGGTGCGCTGACCTTCGTCTACTTCATTGCGTTCGAGACGACCCAGGGATGGACACCGGGAAAGAAGCTGCTGGGCCTGAGTGTCCATGGCCCGGCCGGTGCCGCGAAGCCGACGCTGGCGCAGTCGGCGATCCGGAATGCGTTCACGTTGCTGCCGATCGTCCCCTTCGTCGGCGGATTGCTGGGTGTCATCGCGATCCTCGTCATCGCGGTCACCATCAACAGCAGTACCACCAAACAGGGCAAGCACGACGAAATGGCCGGCGGCACCCAGGTCGTCAAGCGCTGATCTCACCGAGTGCACTGAAGGCACACGGTCGCTGTTTGATTGACTGTCGGGGTGAGCAGACCAACGACCGTCGCGCGGCGCCTGTTCGATCGGCTGGAGCCTGTCCACGCCGTCACGTACTTCGCCCCGGAATCACGAGCAGCCCTTGACGGGCTCGGTTTCCGCGGATTCTGGATGGGCTATTTCGCTGCCCGGTCGGCGCCGCTGGGGCCGGTGGCACCCGAGGTGGTCACGGCGGTGTTCGGCAATTTCGCGCCGTGGCGGATAGCCAAGGCGCTGCCCGCCGCCTGGGAGATCGCCACGCCGGCGACGGTGCTGCCGGCCCGCGAGGATGCCGCGGTGGCCGCGCTGCGCCGCTACGGATGTACCGATCCCGATGCGGTCGCCACGGCGGCGGAGCTGCTGTCCACCGCGGCGCGCAACGCGGCGTCGGAGGGTCGGCCACTGTTCGCGGCGAATCTGGCGTTGCCGTGGCCGCAGGAGCCGTTGGCCCGGCTGTGGCACGCCACAACGCTGTTGCGGGAGCAGCGCGGTGACGGCCACGTCGCCGCGCTCACTGTGTTCGGGATCAGCGGGCGCCAGTCGAATGTCCTGCATGCCGCCGCGGACCGGGTGCCCCGCGAGATGATCATGCGCAGCCGTGATTACGACGACGCAGCAGTGGCAACACCATGTCGCAGAACTGGCCGACCGTGGCCTGCTCGACGGTGCCGGCGCGCTCACCCCGGCCGGCGCCGCACTGAAGGCCCAAATCGAGGAGACCACCGACCGGCTGGCGCTGTCTGCGTTCGACGTGCTCGACGATGCGGAGCTGGCCACTCTGTTCGAGTGTGCTCACGCCGCTGACCCGGCTGGTGGTCGCGGCAGGCGATGTTCCGGCGGGGACCCCGATGGGGCTGGACCGCGGCGACCTCGGCAACGACCACCTCTGAGAGGACCACCCCCCGGCAACGACCGCCTGCGAACTCAGCGCGGGGCGTACATGATCAGGCCCACGCCGAGCAGGCAGACCAGCGCACCCGAGATATCCCAGCGGTCCGGCCGGAACCCGTCGGCGACCATGCCCCAGATCAGCGAGCCGGCGACGAAGACCCCGCCGTAGGCGGCCAGCACCCGGCCGAAGTTCGCATCGGGCTGGAAGGCGGCCACGAAACCGTACGCGCCGAGCGCGATCACACCGGCGCCGACGAACAGCCAGCCGCGGTGCTCGCGCACCCCCTGCCACACCAGCCAGGCACCGCCGATCTCCAGCACTGCGGCGAGCACGAACAGCACCATCGATTTGAGCACCATCACCCGTGCCAGTCTGGCACGCAGCGGGTCAGAGGTTGCGGTTCCACTCCAGCCAGCCGACACCCGTGCGGCCGTCCGCCGTGGTGACCGTCGCCCAGGCACGCGGGAACTGGCTGACCCGCCCGTCGACGGCGGTGAGCAGCACCGGGGCGTGGCCCTTGATGTCGACGGTCACCTCGGTATCCCCCGGTTGCAGGGTCAGCGTGGTCGTCAACGGCAGATCGTCGGGGCCCAAAGTGTGCTGGGCGGAGACGGTTTCGAGCTCGGCGAGCGGTTCGCCCTCGCGCTGGGCGTAGCCGATGCCGATCGGCGCCATGCCGGGTATGCGGATGTCCACCCCGTGCAGGTGGGTGCCGTCCTCCAGGTGCAGGGCGCTCCACACCCACTCCATGCTCCACCAGTCCCGCACACCCCAGGAATGGTCCCGCTGCCCGGGCACGCTGTTCACCTGGTACTGCCGGCCGTCGACGGTGGCGGTACCCGACACCGTGCAGGCGATCTCGTAGCGCGGGGTGATGCGATACAGGTAGGGCGTGCTGACCGAGTGGAACTCCAGATCCAGACCCACGTCGACCGGCCGCCCCGGTTCTCCGCGCAGCAACCCGGCCGGATCGTCGTACGCCTCACCGCGGGCCCGCAGGGTCACCCGGTAGCGCTGCAGTGGCACGGTCGCGGACAACCCGAGGTCGATCCCCGCGGTCTGCACCCGGGCCGGGTCCGCGGGCAGCGCGGCCTGCAGGTCATTGACCGCTACCGTCGGCATGCCCGGCCCACACAGCAGGGCGTTGATCCACGCGCGGTCCTGGTTCGGTATCAGGCCCAGGCGCACCCAGCCGCCGAGACCCTGTGTGGCATCGATGAAATCGAAGTACCAGCTCTCGTTCCACAGCTCTTCATCGGTGGGCACGTGGGGGCCCTCATCGGCGGCGCCGGGTGTCAACGGTTCTGGTGCCACAGCGGCGGGCAACACCGCCAGCGCGTCGGTATCCAGCACATGAGCGCAATGGCGCGCCAGCATCGTCATGAACATCTCGTCCCCGCGCTCGGTCTGGGCGACGAGCATGGAGGACACGATCGCCATCATCACGCCGAAGAAGCTCTGCCGCCGCACGCCGTCCCTGACGTCGTCGAGGGTTAGCGACGATGTTTCGCCGAGCGCCGCGTGGTAGGCGCCCAGCAGCGCGTCGTAGTGGGAGCGCCGCACCTCGTCGGGCAACGCGCACCCGATGAAATACGCGACGTCGGTGAACGCAGGCCCGCGGGTGACGGTCTGCCAGTCGACCACGGTCAGGGGCCGTTCCGCGCCATCCGTGCCGAACAGCATGTTGTCCAACCGGTAGTCGCCGTGGACGAGCCCCTGCAGCGCGGCGGCCTCCTGCGCCAGATACGCGTCGAAGGAATCCACCAGGCGTTCGCACACGGTTCGGTGCTCCAGGGCGATCCGATCACCGAACCGGTCGGCGAACCCGGCCCACAAGCCTGCCAGCAGGGCCTGGCTGACCGGGGCCTCGCGGTTGAGCCAGGCCGCCTCCGCGAGTCCCTCGTCGCCGAGCAAGGGGCCGTGCACCCGTCCGAGCTGGGTCAGTGCCAGCATCGCCTGTTCACTTGTGGCGCCGCGGATCTCGTCACCCACCTCCGCGGGCGCCGCGTCGCCCAGCAGCAGGTCGAAGGCGCCGGTCCCGGCGTCATAGGCGTGATGGAAGCACGGCGCGAACGGCGCTGTCGATTCCCCGTCGCTTCGCTCGCCCCCATCCAGCGCACCCGCGATCTCGGCGTAGAACCGCACCTCGCGCTCGTAGAGACCCAGCGCAAGACCGGTCTGGCGGCTGTTCGGGTCGGCGGCGGCGACCTTGAGCACGACGGTCGCTGGGCCGGTGTCGCCGTCGGCGTAGCGCAGGGCGACCCGATAGCACTCGCTCATCTGCCCGGTGCCGATGCGTTGGAATTCGTGACCGGTCACCGTGCCGGCGCCCAGCACCTCGGTGAGCCATTCGTCGGTCAGATCGGTGGGACGCTCGATGAGTTGACTCTGCACGGATGTGAACCTAGCAGTGGCCCCGATCACACATGACAGGTGTCAACTTTTATGGCATTCCCCGGGGCTTGCCGCCACATCCAGTGCCGGATTGCGATCGAAGAAACCGAACGGCTTCAACCAGAACGACACCACATCCACCGGCATCACCGGCCAGTCCTCGGGCCGGGTGATGTGGTGGATGCCGAAGACATACCAGAGCACCACGTCGGTGTTGTCGATCGAACGGTTGGCCTTCGTCCATTCGCCGAGCCCGGTGTCAGCTACCGATTGGTTGACGAATTCTCCGGCCGGCCAGCGTTCGCCGGGGTGATTCGGTGTCACCCACAGCGCGTGCCCGATGACGTTGGCTCGCCGCAACACCGGGGACTGCGCGTCGAACATCGCGGGCAGGGCCCCGGTGGGTACCAGCTTGTAGGACGGGTGGGTGCCCAGGCCGTTGACGACGTTGGTGTTGACCACCTTCCACCCGCGCTGGGTGGCGAAGTCGACATCCTGTTTGCCCTCGTCCTCGGTGCGCAGCGCGACATTGCGGGTCACCAGCGACAGCCCGTACGGATTGTCCGGTCCGGTCGGCTCGGCGTAGGACTCCGACATGTAGACGGTGTTGTCGGGGCCGTCCACGTCGAGGTCGAGCCGTGCCACCAGGAAGTGCTGGTGGAAGGGGGCGTAGGTGCGTTCGTCGACAAGCGTGCCGTTGGGGTTGGGCTGCCCGGCCGCCAGCGGTGTGGTGACCATGATGCCGGTGGCGCGCACCTCGCACTCGATGTTGCCGTCCTGGTAGAGGCGCCAGTAGACCAGGTACTCGTAGTTGGCGACCGTGACATGGAACGACAGTGTGAGCCTGCGGATCCGGCGCACCTCGGCGCCGGTGTCATGGTCGACGTGCTTCCAGAGCACGGCGGCGTCTTCCTCGTGGATGCAGATCGCGTTGGTGATGGTGTACGGCTCGCCCTTGCTGTTGTGCAGCACGGCATCGAGATAGCGGATCTCGCCGAGGCAGTCACAACCGAGCTCCAGGGACTGCGTCATGAAACCCAGTCCCCACTCGCCGATGCCTGCCGAACGCGCGGTGCGGCGGTAGTGGTCGACCGAGGAGAATGGCGGTAGGGCACCACCATCTCCGCGAACGACATCCGGTGCGCGATCGAGCGGTCCCGGTCACCGTCCCGGTACTGCACGGTGTGCAGCGTCATGCCCTCGCGGTAGTTGAAACCCACCCGCAACGACCAGTTCTGCCAGCGCAACAGGTTGCCGTCCAGGGTGAACGACGGACCCTCGGGCTGGGTGATGTGCAGCGGTTTGAGCGGTTCCCGGCGTGAGCCTGCGCGGATGTGTTCCGGGATGTGCCGTGGCGTGTATTCGCCCATCACGTCCGGGGTTTCGATGTTGACCGTGTCCTCGACACGCAGCAACTCCATGGTGTTGAGGTCGATCACGCAGTGCAGACCGCTGACCAGATGCGCGTACGGGTTCATCCCTGGCCCGTCCTTGAGCCAGGTGTCCGACCAACCCAGCCGCCGGCCGCGGAACTCATCGGGGATGACGGCGTCCCCGTAGGTCCAGGTGTCGACGAACACCAGGTCGATGTCGGTGATACCGCGTCCGGCCAGGGCGGCGAGGAAATCGGGGTGGCGGCGCAGCATCTGGTCACACTCGAGGAACTCGTCGACGGTGAAGTTCGGCTGCACGCCGGGCACATGTGCGAACGACTCGACCCGGCCGTCGGTCAGCGACACCACACTCCTGTAGGTCGCATTGGCGGACCGCTCGAAGCACACGACAACGGCCCTGCGCGCCGGGGACGTTTCCGCCGTTCTCGAAGACCGCGAGTTCGGCCTTGCCCG
>JAXHOA010000001.1:0-3563 GCA_034520035.1 Mycobacterium sp.
CCCCGAACTACGTGCCGCTAACACCCTGATCGGCGGTCGGCCATCGACGTGACTTCGATGAAGCGAACGCCCGCCATCGTCGACGCCGACTCCAGCCATCTGCAGAAGGTCACCGCCTGAGTGTCACGACCTTCGGCAAGGCCGGGGACACCTGACCTTCGCCGGGCCGGCAACGGCAACCCGGCCGCGGCGACCTACGATGCCGGGACCAGGACGCCGGCCCTGTCGGCGCGTCGGACGAACAGCGGCACGAGGATGCGCTGAAGGCCGTCACGTTCACGGCCACCCAGGGCAGCAGTGGACGACCCGGACCATTCTGATCGTCGCCACCGACACCGATGGCGTGAACAGCTCGGCCGGCGCACTGACCCTGTCGGTCTGGTGACCGCGCGGGTCAGCTGAAGCGGACGTTCAGCGTCGCGAGGCCGAAGATCTTTCGGCCCTGCGATTTGCGCCGACGATGACGACGCCGGAGCGGTCTCGGGTCAGCGACGATGACGGCCGCTGTACTCGATATCCGCTCCGCCGTCGACGGGCACGATCGCGGGCTGTGACAGCCGCACCGCGTACCAGGTCGCCGAACTGGGGTCACCGGTCAGGAAGTACCGAAACTGGCCCCCAGCCCCATGGTGAGCATGCCGTGGGCCAGCACATCGGGCTGGCCGGCGAGATTGGCGACCTTGATGTCCCAGTGCAGCGGGTTGGCGTCGCCGGCGACGCCGGCGTAGTTCACCAGGTCGCCGCGGGACAGCCGGGTGTGATGCACCGGCAACTCGTCGCCGACGTTCAGTCCGTCGAACGAGGGTGAGGCCGGAGTGCCGCCGGCCTCGGCGATGCGCTGGGCGCCCTCGGGCCGCAGGGACTTGTGGTACTCGCCGGTGTTGTCGGTGCCGAGCATGTTGATGCCGTGCATCATCACGCCGGCCACGGCCGGCCGGATCGCCGGGTCGACATCGTCGCTGCCGATGCCGACGACGGTGGTGTGCAGGGTGTGCACCACCTCCCCGGCGGCATCGGTGAAGGTGTTGGTGACGGTGATCAGGTCGCGTCCGGCGATCCTGCGCACCGCCGTCAGTTCGACGTCGATGGTCAGTTCGTCACCCTCGACGATCGGGCGGTGCTGCTCGAAGACTTCTTCGGTCTGCAGGTACATGTCGTAGCCGACGACGACCTGCTCGAACATCCGCTGGTTGCATGCCATGGCCGGCGCCGAGGTGAAGGTCAGCGGCGCCACCAGGCCCGGGTAGCCGAGCTTCTGGGCCTCGGCAACCTTCCAGTGCGCCGGGTGGTTGTCCTGAACGGCGCGAGCGAACTCACGGATCTTCTCGCGCCCGACGAGGTAGGTGTCGTCCATCTGATACCAATGGCCGACCCGGTCTTCGAGTGCGGACGTTTCTGCTGCTGCGGTCATGACTGTGCTCAACTCTTCTATCTGCTGGTTGGCTGAGGCCGATATAGCAGATTAACGCGCTGGGCTCTGCAGCAAAAAACGGCGGCTCACCCTGACTGCCGTGGAGGGGCCGCCTTCGTGCTGAGCCGCACGCTGCGTTCGGACGGTGATCGCCGGGCAGGTGGCAAGTTGGTGACATCCCAGTTCAGCGGCAGCTGAACGGTCCACTCACTCGGTGGGACCTCCGGCGCGAATGTGGTCATCGTCCATCGCACCGGCGGCGGTGAACTCGTCGAAGACCGCCTGGCATGACGAAAACCGCCTTCGTCGAGTATCCGACGGTAGGTATTCCAACATGGCGCCACCGAGGCCCTCATCGACCGTCTTCCTCGTCGGAATCGGGTGGTGGGAGGAGTTCTTCGGGGTGGAAGTGGTGGTTGAGGGTGTCGGTGCCGGTGTCCATCAGTGGTGGTGGGTGCCAGTGCACGCGGCCGGTCGTGGTGTCGATGGTGTTGGTCCAGCCCAGTTCGGCGAGCTGGTTGTCCGGTCCGCAGCCCAGCCCGAGGTCGGGTGCGTCGGTGAGTCCGCCGTTGTTCCAGCTGGGGTTGGCGTGGTGTGCCTGGCAGCGACATGCTGCCTGGGTGCAGCCGGGCCGGGTGCAGCCGCGGTCGCGGTTGTAGAGCAGTAGGCGTTGGGCTTTGGTGGCCAACCGTTTGGAACGGCCCATGTAGAGCGGTTCGGCGGTGTGGTGGCGGTAGACGATCAGGTAGTGATGGGCGTGTTCGGCGAGGCGGATCAGATCGCGCATGGGCATGAGGGTGCCCGCACCGGTGACCGCGATCCCGGCGGCGGCTTCGAGTTCGCCCAGGGTGGTGGAGACGACCACGGTGACCGGTAGGCCGTTGTGTTGGCCGAGTTTCTTGGACATCAGGGTGTCGCGCAGGACGGCTTTGAGGGCGTCGTGGTTGCGTTGGGACTGGGTGCGGGGGTCGCGCAGATACTCGTCGAGGTCCCAGGTGGACCGGCGGCATCGGCAGCCGGTCCGGGCGCCCGCCGGCGCCGGGCACCGCGGCGTCTCGGGCTCGACCTCCGATTCGGCCTGTGCTGATCCGGCCGCTCCCTGCCTCGACTCGCTCTCGAACTCGAACTCGTTCGTCGCCCTGCGGCTCGGTTGTGTCGGGTTCGACTGGGTCCTCGTCAAGCGGGTTGGGGTACCGGATTGTTGTTGCGGTGCTGCGTCATCGGGGTTGTTGATGCCCGGGCGTGCCCACACCTCCAGGATGGTGCGCAGGTAGGCGGCGAACTCCGCATCCACCCAGCCCGACACTTTGGCCATCCCGTCGACGTCCTGGGCGCCGATGCTCAACCCGCGGCGGTGGGGTGCGGGGTCGGGGCCATCACCGTCGGGGTTGAGCAGAGCCAACGCGTGATCGGCGGCCTTCTGCAACGTTTCGGGGGTATTGGTGGCGGCGATGTCCACCAACGTGGATTCCAGCTGTGCCCGTTCGGTGGCATCGGTATGGGCCCAGGCCTTCTTCAGCGTGGCACGCACGATCGTGATGTGCGCGGCATTGATGGTGCCGGCGGCCAGCGCGCCCGCGCACGCCGCCAGCACCGGCTCCAACACTTCACCGGTCATGGTGTGCCGGGGCCCGAGGTCGCGGGCCGCGGTGATGCGCCGTCCGGCTTCGGTGGCGCTGATCCGGTCGCGGGTGGACAGGACGTCGGTCCAGGTTTTCCCGCCGATCTCGTGCGGGGTGGCCCGGTCCATCAGGGCGGCCAGGATCCGGTGATCGACCGCGGTATCGGCGCGGGCGTGCTGCTCGCGCTCGGACAACAGTGCCAGCAGTTCGGCGGTGTCGAAGACGGTGAAGTCGGCGTCCAGCAGCGCCTTGACCGAGGCGGCGCGATCGGAGCGGGCGTGTTGCACCGCGTCCCGACCGCCGGCCACCTCGTTGTTCATGACTCGAACATACGTGCGACCACCGACAAGAAACCCGAAAAAGTGACCGATGTGATCAATGGGTCCAAGAGAACTTCTGGGACTGGCCTGTCGCTCGAAAGTCGCTGACACTCGGCCGCTTTCGCACCCGAGGTCCGCAAACCCAGGGCGAACATGCACCGCAGTATTGCCTGCCGCCGAATCGCCGATGCCGGGCAAGCCTTCGACACG
>JAXHOA010000119.1:0-3297 GCA_034520035.1 Mycobacterium sp.
AGCGCGCTCGTCCGCGATATCGCGCATCTGGTCGAGCAGGCGGGAGGCGACCTGGGCCGCAAGCCAGAGCGCCTGCTGGTCGTCCTCGGCAAGACCGTCGAGGAGGCCGGCGATCCTTTGCTTGCGTACATCGGCGCGCTCATTCCACCGGCGGCGCCCTGCCTTCCCGATCATCACCAGGCAGGCCCGGCCGTCATCGGGATCAGCGCTGCGTTCCAGGAGCCCCTGGCGTTCCATCCGTTGCACGAGTTGGGTCATGCCCGACTGGCTGGCACCCTCCGCCTCGGCAAGCGCGGTGACCCGCATCGGCCCCTCCCGATCCAGGCGGTTGAGCACCAGCGTGGCGCTTGCGCCGAGATCATCGCGCTCGGCGAGATGGCGCCACAACAGGTCCGCACTCGAGACGATCAATGCGGAGATGGCGTCCACACTGCCGGGGGGCGTTGAGCTCATACGGAATTTTATATCACTGGATGGATATATTGAGCGGCGCGATAGTGCCCGCGTATAACGCCCACTCCGACGCTACCGATTCCATATGGCCTCGATCATTCACAGCTAATTGCCAGCATCATGGCTGTTAGGGACATTGCGCGCCATACAGCCTGCTTGGCATTTAGTTCGCATATGCGATATACATTCTTTTCGTGACCGAGCAGTCAACACCGCGCCGACGCCGCGGCTTTCTTGCCAAGGGCTGGCTGCCCCTGGTCACCGTGGTGGCGCTCGGCGCGGGCTCGTTGTGCATCTGGAAAGTCCATGAGATGTCCGAACCCGGGCCCGTCCCCTCGGTCCTGGCCGCCCAGGCGCCCGAGCAGTTCACCCCGAAGCGGCTGACCTACGAGTTGTTCGGCTCCGTCGGCGATGGCGGGATCCTGAGCTACGTCGACATCAACGGGCAGCCGCATCGGGTCGATATCACCGCGCTGCCGTGGTCACATACCGAGACCACCACGCTCACTGTCGTGTCCGGCAGCATCTCCGCACAGGTCGACGGTGGTCAGGTGGGATGCCGGATGCTGGTCAACGACGTTGTGCGCGATGAACAATCGTCGAACCACGATGATGCCGACGTCACCTGCCGGGTGAAGTCCGCGTGAGCGTCGCGCGCATCGTGCGGGTGCTGGCCGTGCCGATCATCATCTTCTGGGGCCTGCTCGCCGTCGGCACCAACACCTTCATCCCCCAGGTAGAGAAGGTCGCCGAACAACTCGCCGGTTCGATGATCCCCGGCTATGCGCCGTCCCAGGTGGCGATGCTGCGCATCGGCGAGAAGTTCCAGGAATCCACCTCCACCAGCCTGGCGATGCTCGTTCTGGAGGCCGACCGCCCGTTGGACGACGGCGATCACCGCTACTACGACGACCTGGTCGGCCGGCTCAAGCAGGACCCCGAGCACGTGCAGTACGTGATGGATCTCTGGGGAAAGCCGATCACCGCCGCCGGGGCCCAAAGCGTGGACGGTAAAGCCACTTTCGTGCTGCTGCGGCTCGCCGGCAACACCGGCCAGATCCAGGCGAACGAATCCGTGCAGGCTGTGCGGGATGTCATCGCGCACGACGCCCCGCCGCCCGGGCTCACCGTCTTCGTCAGCGGCGCCGCGCCGCTCGCCGCCGACACGCTGTCCATCGCCAACTCCAGCCTGAACAACATCACCATCCTGACGATCGTGCTGATCGTGGTGATGCTGCTCGTCGTCTACCGCTCCCCGGCCACCCTGCTGGTGCCCTTGATCAGCGTGCTGATCCAGATGCTGGTGGCCAAGGGGGTCATCGCCACCCTCGGGCACTTCGGTGTCATCCCGCTGTCCTCATTCGCGGTGAACATCGTGGTCGCACTGACCCTGGGCGCCGGAACCGACTACGGCATCTTCCTGCTGGGCCGCTACCAGGAGGCCAGGCAGGCCGGCGAAAGCCGTGAGCAGGCCTACTACACCGCGTACCGCAGCGTCGCCCCCGTCATCATCGGTTCCGGACTGACGATCGCCGGCGCCTGCTACTGCTTGAGCCTCGCGCGGCTGGACTATTTCCACACCATGGGTCCGGCGGTCGCGATCAGCATGCTGTTCACCATCGCCTCCGCGCTGACGCTGGCACCGGCAATCCTGACCCTGGGCAGTCTCTTCGGCCTGTTCGACCCCAAGCGGGCGGCGTCGTCGCGCCTGTACCGGCGGATCGGCACCAGCGTGGTGCGCTGGCCCAAACCCATCTTCGTGGCCAGCTGCGCCGTCGTCATGGTCGGGGCGATCTTCGTGCCGACCTATCGGGTCAGCTATGACGATCGCGCCTACCAACCCGCCTCCGCCTCCGCCAATCTCGGGTTCACCGCCTCGGACAGACACTTCTCGCAGAGCAAGCTGTTCAGCGAGATGCTGATGATCGAGTCCGACCATGACATGCGGAACTCGGCGGACTTCATCTCCCTGGACCGGGTCGCCAAGAGCCTCATCCGGCTACCGGGGGTGGCGATGGTGCAGAGCATCACCCGCCCGTTGGGCCGACCGCTGGAACACGCCACGATCCCCTACCTGTTCACCACCCAGGGCAGCGGCAGCGGGCAGCAGTTGCCGTTCAACGAGCAGCAGAACGAGAACACGGACAAGCAGGCCGCGATCCAGACCCGGTCGATCGAGGTGCTGGCGCAGGTGCTGGACCTGACCCAGCAGATGTCCGACGAGCTGCATTCCACCGTGCTCACGCTGGAGAACGTGGAACAGGTCACCGCGGACATGAATCAGGGCATCGCCAATCTCGACGATTTCCTGCGCCCGCTGCGCAACTACTTCTACTGGGAACCGCACTGTTTCGACATCCCGGCATGCTGGGCGATGCGATCACTGTTCGACGCTCTCGACGGTATCGACAGCCTCGAGACCGAGATCACCAATGCCGTCGCCTCACTGGAGGCCGTGGACAAACTGCTTCCGCAGTTGATCGCACAGCTGGAGCGGATGATGGAGGACACCCGAGCGCTGCAGATCGTCGTCACCAACTCCTACGGCCCGGCGCACCTGCAGTCCACCCAGACCGATCAGACCTACGGAGACCACGATCCGGCAGTGAGCGCGATTGTTCGACCAATCACGAAGTGACGACTTCTTTTACATCCCCCGGGAGGCGTTTGACAACGAGGATGTCAAAACCGGCATGCAGCTGATGATGTCACCGGACGGCCAGGCGGCCCGATTCATCATCACCCACGAGGGCAACGCCATGGGCCCGGAGGGCATCGAGCACGTCGAAGCCTTCCCAGAGGCCGTGCAGGCCGCACTGAAAGAAACCTCAGCAATACGTAACT
>JAXHOA010000057.1:0-12457 GCA_034520035.1 Mycobacterium sp.
CAGGAAAATCTGCGGTGGTCAGTCGGACGGTTCTCGTCGCGCTTGATCGACGCGGGCGGCGTTGAACCGCTCACGCCGGCCGGCGAGGCCGGTGGGTGCGTGCTGCGGTCAGACCGCGGCAGCGAGGTCTGGGAAACTGCTCCGAGGTATCACCCTCGACCAGGACGTCCCCGTGGTACAGGGCGTCGAAATCAACCTTGATGACATCTGCGTTGGTGTCGTCGATCCACATGCTGTGAGCGTATGGGTGGTGATTAAGAGAACATTGAGCCCAGCTTGCGAAAATCGTGGCAATTCTTACCGCCGGGTAGGTTTAAGCTGCTGGCGCGCTGGGGACGCGGTTCTTGTCTCGGCGAGAAATACCCCCTGAAATGCAGATATTCGGGCGAGTCGGACACCCGTCGAAACCTCGGAAAGTTTGCCGGAACCCCCGGTCGCACCTCACGGCTCAGCAAATTCTTACTGACGAGTAGCCCATGCCGGGCACGGCACTGTGTCGTGAGTGGCAAAAGTGACTTCTGTTGCTATTGGGATCACGCGGCGCAAGTGAACCCGGCAGTCCGCGGCATCGTGTCTTCACAGAGATCATCCGCGTTGACCACAAGTCTTATCCTTGTTAACTTAACGGCGATAGCATTTCGAAGGGAACGATCGTGCTGAACCGCATCGCTCAGGTCGCCATGGCCGCCCCGCGCAGGGTGCTGGCCGTTACTGCGCTGATCATGGTCGCCGCGGCGATCTTCGGCATCCCGGTCGCCAAGACGCTGTCCGCGGGCGGCTTCCAGGACCCGACCTCGCAGTCCTCGCAAGCGACTGCGCTGCTCACCGAGAAGTTCGACCAGGGTGACATGCAGCTGCTCATCACGGTCACATCCGCCGACGGTGTCGACAGCCCGGTGGCCACCGCGGCGGGCACCGAGATCGTCACCGCCCTGGAACGGTCGCCACACGTCGCGCAGGTGTCCTCCGCCTGGACAGCGCCGCCCTCGGCGGCTGTCGAGCTGATCAGCAAGGACAAGAACTCGGGGCTCATCGTTGCCGGCATCACCGGTGGAGAGAACGACGCGCAGAAATACGCCAAGGCGCTCTCGGACGAGCTCGCCCATGACCGCCCCGGCATTACCGTGCGATCCGGTGGGACGGCCATGGTCTACGCGCAGATCAATGCGCAGACCGAACGGGACCTGCTGCGCATGGAGGCCATCGCCATCCCGTTGAGCTTCCTGGTACTGGTGTGGGTGTTCGGGGGGCTGGTGGCCGCCGCGGTGCCGATGGCCGTCGGCGGAATGGCCATTCTGGGATCGATGTCGGTACTGAGGCTCATCACGTTCACCACCGATGTGTCGATCTTCGCGCTGAACCTGTCCATCGCGATGGGTCTGGCGCTGGCCATCGACTACACCCTGCTGATCATCAGCCGTTACCGTGACGAACTCGCCGACGGCGTGCCGCGGGACCGCGCACTCGTCCGCACCATGGCCACCGCCGGACGGACCGTGGTGTTCTCGGCGACCACCGTCGCACTGTCCATGGTGGCGATGTTGCTGTTCCCGATGTACTTCCTGAAATCGTTCGCCTACGCGGGAGTGGCCACCGTCGGCTTCGCGGCGCTGACCGCGATCGTCGTCACCCCGGCGGCGATCTGGTTGCTCGGTGACCGGATGGACGCCCTGAACGTGCGCTCGGTGTTCCGCCGTGCCGAGCGCACCGAGACGAAGCCCGTCGAGCAGCAGTTCTGGTACCGGTGGACGCGACGGGTGATGGGCCGAGCCCTCCCACTCGGGTTGACGGTCGTGATCCTGCTGCTGGTGCTGGGAGCGCCGTTCCTCGGTGTGAAATGGGGCTTCCCGGATGACCGGGTGCTGCCGGCGTCGGCGTCCGCGCATCAAGTGGGTGATCAACTTCGCGACGACTTCGTCGACAACTCGGCCACCGCGGTCACCGTCGTCGTGCCCGATGCACAGGGACTGAGCTCGGCCCAGTTCGAGGACTACGCCGCCGCGTTGTCGAAGGTTGTCGACGTCGCCGCGGTCTCAACGCCGACGGGCGCATTCGTCGGCGGCAACAAGACCGGACCGCCGGTCGCGCCGACCGGAATCGCCGACGGCAGTGCGTTTCTCACCGTCAGCAGCACCGCGCCGTTGTTCTCCGACGCTTCGGAGACCCAGCTCGACGCGCTGCACGCGGTTGCGGGTCCGGGCGGGCACGCCGTGCAGCTGACCGGCATCGCCCAGGTCAACCGGGACAGCGTCGTTGCGATCACCGACCGGCTGCCCTGGGTGCTCGGGCTGATCGCGGTCATCACCTTCGGTCTGCTGTTCCTGCTCACCGGCAGTGTCGTGCTTCCGGTGAAAGCCATTGTGCTCAATATTCTTTCGCTGACCGCGGCGTTCGGTGCGTTGGTGTGGATCTTCCAGGAAGGCCACCTGTCTGCGCTGGGTACCACCCCGACCGGCACCCTGGTGGCCAACATGCCGGTGCTGCTGTTCTGCATCGCATTCGGGCTGTCGATGGACTACGAGGTGTTCCTGCTCGCCAGGATCCGGGAGAACTGGCTGGCGTTGCGGGCTGCTGGGGGAGACTCGCTGCGCCACCTGAACGATGAAGCTGTGGCGCTGGGTCTGGCCCGCACCGGCCGGGTCATCACCGCCGCGGCGCTGGTCATGTCGATATCGTTCGCGGCGCTGATCGCGGCCGAGGTCTCGTTCATGCGGATGTTCGGTGTCGGACTCACGCTGGCCGTATTGGTCGACGCCACCCTGGTGCGAATGGTGCTGGTGCCCGCGTTCATGCATGTCCTCGGGGGCTGGAACTGGTGGGCGCCCAAACCGCTGGTACGGCTGCATGATCGGATCGGGATCAGCGAATCGGGTGAGCCCGAGCCGGAGAGTCACACGAGGGCGCCCACGTCGGTAGCGGACACTGGTTAAGTGTCGTCCCCACCACAGCGACGGCGGCGGGCCGCGCGCGGCTCCGGCGAACAGCTCCGCGACGAGATCCTCGACGCGACCACCGAACTGTTGCTGCAGACCGGGCACGCCAAGTCGGTGTCCATCCGCGCGGTGGCGCAGCGGGTGGGCGTGACATCCCCGTCGATCTACCTGCACTTTGCGGACAAGGATGCGCTGCTGGACGCGGTATGCGCACGCTATTTCGAGCGCCTCGACGAGGAGATGCAGCGGGTAGCCGCCGGTCAGACCTCCACCATCGAGGTGCTGCGCGCCCAGGGTTTGGCCTATGTCCGCTTCGCGCGGCAGACCCCGGAGCTGTACCGCATCGCGACGATGGGGGAGGGTAATCCCGGTAGCGATGTCGACATGACCCTGGCCAGTTCGGCTTTCGTGCACATGCGCACCACGATCGAAGCGCTGATCGAGGAGGGTGTGTACCCACCCGGAGATTCGACCGCGGCAGCACTGGAGCTGTGGAGCGCTGCGCACGGGGTGGCGGCGCTGCTCATCGCCAAGCCCTACCTGCCGTGGGGTGATGTCGAAGAATTCACCGACCGCGTGCTGCGGTCGATATGCTGCGGACACATCGCGACCGGCTTCATCGGGGCTGACGTGGCCGCGGGCGAGGCCGTCGAGAAACTCAAGGAGCTCAAAGCATGAGTGATCTTGTCGACAACCCCTTCTTCGCCCGGCTCTGGATGACGATGTCGGGTCACGAGCCGGAATCGCTGCGGCGGTTGCGGGTGGCCAACCTGGCCGGACTGACCGGCCGCGTTCTCGAGGTCGGTGCCGGGACCGGTACCAACTTTGCCCACTACCCGACCGGTGTCACCGAGGTGATTGCGCTGGAACCCGAGCGGCGGCTCGCCGAAGTAGCCCGTGACGCCGCCGCCTCGGCGCCGGTACCGGTGATCGTCAGCACTGCCGCCATCGAGGAGTTCGGCGCAGGCGAATCGTTCGACGCCGTGGTGTGCTCGCTGGTGCTGTGCTCCGTCGATGACCCTGACAGCGTTGTGCGCCAGCTGTATTCGATGCTCACCCCGGGCGGTGAATTGCGCTATCTGGAGCATGTCGCCGGTGTGGGGCTGCGGGCGACGCTGCAGAAGGTGGCCGACGCAACGGTCTGGCCGCGGCTGCTCGGCAATTGCCACACGCACCGCAACACCGAGGCGACCATCGCGGCGGCAGGTTTCTCGGTGGACGGGTCGCGCCGCGAGCAGACTCTGCCGGGGTGGCTGCCGGTGCCGGTCTCCGAGTTCGCGATCGGACGTGCGATCCGGCGCTAACGGCAATGCCGCGCAGTTAGGGATGTGACTGGTGTGGCAATTGTGACACGCCGGGTGTGTGCAGATAGGACAGCGGAACTCTCAGGTATCGATGGATTGTCCTAGCAAGACATCCTTCTCAACTGGGAGTTCCGCTGTCTGTCCAGTCTGCCATCTGTCCTGTCGCGTCGGCGGTGGAGGGCCCTTTCGGTCCCGGTCACCTGGGCGAGTTGACCCGGATCGTGTCCCATGACCTCGTCGATGCCGCCTTGGAAAACACCGGCCGCGTGCAACGTCGGGTTCGAGTGCTGCCCTCGCGGGTGGTGGTGTACCTGCTGCTGGCTGGGGCACTGTTCGCCGAGGTCGGCTACCGCGGGGTCTGGGCCCACTTGATCGCGGGCTTGGATTCGGCCACCGTGGCTACACCAGGCTCCTCGGCGCTGTCCCAAGCGATGCGCCGGGTCGGGGTGGCCCCGCTACGTGAGTTGTTCAGCCTGCTGGCCGGCCCGGCCGCCGGTGCGATCCGCTGGCGCGGCTTGCTGGTCTGCGCAATCGATGGCACCTCAATGTTCGTGCCCAACAGCGCGGCCAACGCCGCAGAGTTCGGCCGCCAAACCGGGCGTCCTGACGCCGAGTCCGGGTATCCGATGCTGCGTCTGCTCACCGTCGTAGCGTGCGGCACCCGCACCGTCATCGATGCCGTGTTCGGCTCCTACCGTGTCGGCGAAACCACCTACGCACCGAAACTTCTGCAGTGCATGAAGCCAGGCATGCTGTTGCTGGCCGACCGCAACTTCGCTGTGGTCGCCCTGATCGAACAGATCGCCGACGCCAGAGCGGACCTACTGATCCGCTGTAAAGATGTCCGAAACCTGCCGGCCATCACCACGCTGGGCGACCGCAGCTGGCTGACACGCATGGGGTCAGTCACCGTGCGGGTGATCGACGCCTCGATCACCGTGCGCTTGAATGCCACAACGACTCGAGTCGGCCACTACCGCCTGGTCACCACATTGACCAACGAAAAGCATTACCCTGCACACGAACTCGTCGATCTCTACCATCAGCGATGGGAAATCGAAACCAGCTACCTGGAAGTGAAATCGACCATCCTGAGCGGACGAGTGTTACGTGCCGCGACGCCCGCCGGTATCGCCCAAGAGGTCTACGCACTGTTGATCACCTACCAAGCACTACGCACCGCAATGGCCGATGCCACCCTGGGCCGTACCGACATCCGCGCCGACCGGTTGAGCTTCACCGTCGCCCTGCACACCGCCCGCGACCAAGTGATCCACGCCGTCGCCACGATCGCCGAAACCACCGTTGACCTGATCGGCCGCATCGGCGCTGCCGCGCTCAAACACCCCCTACCAGCACGGCGCGCACGTTCATGCCCACGAGTCGTCAAACGCGCCATCTCCAAACACCGAGCCAAAGGCAACATCGACCGCACCAACTACACGATCACCATCACCATCGAAATCCTCGACGGTTGACAACCACGCACAAACGCTAACTGCGCGGCATTGGCGCTAACGGCCCAAGAGTGCGGGCAACCGCTGGAGCAGCTGGGGCAGTGCGATCGCCGAGGGTTCCCGCACCACCGCGGTGGCGGCCTCCGACAGCGGAGTGGGCTGCGGATTGACCTCGATGACCGGGATTCCGTTGGCCAGCGCGGCTTCCGGCAGCCCCGCCGCGGGATAGACCACCGAGGAGGTCCCGACCACGATCACCACATCGGCCTTCGCGACCGCCTGCACCGACAGGTCCCAGGCGTCATCGGGCAGCCCCTCGCCGAACCACACCACGTTCGGCCGGACAAGGCCGCCGCATGAGCAGTGCGGCGGATCGATGACCTCCACCGGTTCGGGCATCGCGGGCAGTTCGCCGGTGTACGGCGATCCACACCGATCGCAGCGGAACTCGAACAGGCTGCCGTGCAGGTGGTACACCCGGCTGCTGCCGGCCCGCTCGTGCAGGTTGTCCACGTTCTGGGTGACCACATGCACCTCGGCGTAGTCCTCCCAGGCCGCGACCGCCAGGTGGCCGGGGTTCGGGTCCACCGCGCCCATCATGTAGTGCCGCCACAGATACCAGGCCCACACCCGTTCCGGGTGGCGCTGCCAGCCGTCGCTGCTGGAGATCTCGTAGGGGTCGACGTTCGCCCACAGACCCGTCTCGACGTCGCGGAACGTCGGCACCCCGCTCTCGGCGGACATGCCCGCACCGCTCAGCAACGTCACTCGCACCTCACCAAACTATCGTGTGTGCGACATACTGGGCGCGTGGGAGGTCTGGGGGAGTGGGTTCGGCTCGATCAGCACGCGGGAGCCCCGCTGTTCGATCAGTTGCGGACGCAGATCATCGAAGGCGTGCGCGACGGCAGGCTCACGCCCGGCATCCGGCTGCCGACCGTCCGAGATCTCGCCGGTCAGCTCGGTCTCGCGGTCAACACGGTGGCACGGGCCTACCGCGAGTTGGAGGCCGCGGGTGTGCTCGAAACCCGCGGCCGGTTCGGCACTTTCGTTGCGCGTGTCGATCCCGCCGACAATGCGATGGCCGCCGCCGCGCACGCGTTCGCCGAATCCGCACGCGCCCTGGGCATCGGCAAGGATGAGGCGTTGCGCTATCTGGACGCTGTCTTCGATTAGACGCGGTTTTCCGTCAGCCCTGTCCAGCGCAGCACATCGAGTGCCACGGCCACGCTGACGCTGTGTTCGGTCAGGGGCTGGGGCAGCAGTTCGTCGGCGCGCGCCAGCCGGCGCAGCAGGGTGTTGCGGTGGGTGTAGAGCCGCACCGCCGCGCGCGAGGCGTTGCACTGAGAGTTGACGAATACCCGTACCGTGTCCTGTAACTCGGTACCCGCGGAGGCGAGATCGCCGAGTACCCGGGAGACGAACTCGGCGGTGCGGTCGGGGTCGGCGGTGATCAGCGAGACCAGCTCGACATCGGTGAACCGGGCGACCTGCTGCCGGGAATGCAGGCGCGCCATCATCTGCTGGGTGGTGATCGCCTCGAAATGGCTACGCCGGAAACCGTCCACACCGTCGCCGGTGGTGCCGACCGCGACCCGGATATCGGCGGTATCGGCCGATGCCGCCATCGCGTCGAGGTCGATGTCCCCCGGCGTCCAGACCCATCGGGTGGCGCTGCTGGCCAGCACGCTCAGCGGCCGCCCGCCGCCGGCGCGCGCGATGGCCTCGGCGGCCCGGTCCAGCCGGGCCAGGTCGCCGTCATGGGTGTCGGTCCAGATGACGGCCGCGGTGTGGCGGCCGGTCAGCGCGTACCCGAGGCGTTGCTCGGCGCGAGCACGCGGGATGGGCGCGCCGTCGAGCAGCAGGGCGACGGTCTCGCGCCGTTCGGCGTGGCTGCCGTGCGTGAGCTCATCACGCTCCAGCTCGATCTGTGCGGCGATACCGGTCAGCGTCGCATCGACGAACGCACTGATCGAGCGCGAGCACACCTGCAACAGGTCGTGCAGTTCGGCGGCATCGGAGGTCAGCTCGAAGGCGATCTCCATCAGCCGGCGCCAGGCCACGCCCTCGCCCACCCGGTAGGCGTCCAAGGGGAACGCATTGACCCCGCGGCGCACCAGTTCCCGCGCGATGCGCAGCGGTTCGGGTCCGGTGTTGGGCGGCACCGGCGCGCCAGGGTCGCGGACGTTGGCGGTGGCCCAGCACAACAGGTTGGCGCGGTTGCTGTGGCTCACGGCGGCGGCCAGCTCCGGGTCGGCGGCGATGGCCGGGCCGGCGGCCAGCACCGCCCGGTCGAGTTCGTCGAGCCATTCGGGGCGCGCATTGACGACGATCTGGGCGCATTGCCGGATCAGGTCCCTGACCCGCGGGGACGGTAGCTCTTCGGCCATCCGCGCAGCCTAGGCCGAAGGTGCACTCTGCACCATCGATACGCCGATATGGGATCTTCTGACCTGGATGGGGCCCGCCCTGGGCGGCACGATCAACGCATGGAAACAGTCGATGTGCTCATCGTCGGAGCGGGAATCTCCGGTATCGGAGCCGCCTACTATCTGCAACGCGAACATCCCGGCCGCAGCTTCACCATCCTGGAATCCCGCGGGGCGACCGGCGGCACCTGGGATCTGTTCCGGTACCCCGGGATTCGCTCGGATTCGGACCTGCACACCTTCGGTTACGAGTTCAAACCGTGGCGCGACGAACACGCCATCGCGACCTCCGACAAGATCCTGGCCTACCTGCGCGAGACGGTGGACGAGAACGGCATCGAAAAGCACATCCGGTTCCACCACCGGGTCCTCGGCGCGGCCTGGAGCAGGGCGGATGCCCGCTGGGTCGTCGACGTCGAGCACGACGGAGAGTTGCGTCAGCTGAGCGCCAACTGGCTGTTCTGCGCCGGTGGCTACTACCGCTACGACGAGGGCTTCACCCCCGACTTCACCGGACGTGACCGGTTCGCCGGCCAGATCATCCACCCCCAGCACTGGCCCGAGGACCTCGACTACACCGGCAAGAAGGTGGTGGTGATCGGCAGCGGCGCCACCGCGGTGACCCTGGTGCCGTCGATGGCCACGACCGCCGGGCACGTGACGATGCTGCAGCGTTCGCCGACCTACGTCATGCCGGTGCCGGCCAAGGACGGCTTCGCCAACGCCGCTCGTAAACTCCTCGGCGAAGATCGGGGCTACGCGCTGGCGCGCCGCAAGAACATCGCCAAACAGCGTGCGGTGTATACGTTCTGCCAGAAGTACCCGACCGCCGCGCGCCGGCTGATCCGCCGGATCAACGCAGCCAAACTGCCCGCCGGGTACCCGGTCGACGAGCATTTCAGCCCCACCTACAACCCGTGGGATCAACGGTTGTGCGCGGTACCCGACGGTGATCTGTTCGAGGCCATCAGCAACGGCAGCGCCTCGGTGGTCACCGATCGGATCTCGACCTTCACCGAGAACGGTGTCCTGCTGGAGTCCGGTCGTGAGCTCGACGCCGACATCATCGTGACCGCCACCGGGTTGAACGTTCAGCTCTTCGGCGGGATCAGCCTCACCGTGGACGGGGAACCGGTCGACTTCGCCCGGACCGTGGCTTACAAGGGCATCATGCTCAGCGGGATCCCGAATTTCGCGTTCGCCTTCGGTTACACCAACTCGTCGTGGACGCTGAAGGTCGGGCTCTTGTGTGAGCACTTCTGCCGGCTGCTCAGCTACATGGACGATCACGGATTCACCCACGTACGTGCCGAACTCGACGATCCGGCGATGCCCACGAAGCCGCTGCTGGACTTCGCGGCGGGGTATGTGCAGCGTGCGATCAACGAGATCCCACGCCAGGGTGTGCACGGTCCGTGGCAGATGACGATGAACTACACCGTCGACGCCGATGTGCTGCGCAACGGGCCCGTGCAGGATGCGGCGCTGAAGTTCGGCGCCGTCAGCCGAATTCCAGCCGCGTTGTGACCCCGCGCAGCTGATCGACCACCGGGAGTCGGTAGGACGCCCAGATCAGCGCGTTGAGCACCGTGCCACGGCCTTCCGGCAACTCCACATCGTGCGCCGCCCGCACGCCGGGGATGCTGTGCGCCAGTTCGGCGGCCTGCGATACCGACAGGCTGAACGGCATCGGTGGCACCGTGTACCGCAGCGAGGGGCGCAGCAGACCTTGACGCGCCCACCAGGCGAACCAGTGGGGCGGCAGGTCGAACATCATCTGTCCGCCGGGAAAACGCTTGGCGCATTCGGTGATCAGTGCGAGCGCTTCGGTGGGCTGCAGGTACATCAGCAGGCCCTCAGCGGTGATGAAAACGCCCTGGGAATCGTCGACGTCGTCCATCCAGCTGAAGTCCAGTGCGGACTGTGCGCTCACCGAGATGCGTTCCGAAGGCGGCAACAGCTTCTCCCGGACCGCTACGACGGGTAGGAAATCGACCGTGTGCCAACCGAAGTCGTGACCGACGTCGCCGGCGTCGAGCCGGTAGAAGCTGGTCTGCAGACCCTCGGCGAGTGCCACCACGGTTGCCGACGGATGCTCGCGCAGATAGTTCTTCGTCTCGCGGTCGAACGCCAGCGCGCGTAACGCCATGTCCTGACGTTTGGCCGATCCGAACTTCCCGAAATCGAAGTCGATGGCGTCCACCAGATCGACGGCCACCGGGTCGTCGATGATCCTGTCGGCCCGGCGGGCTTCGGTCGCGCGGACCAGCAGCGTCAACAGTGCGGTCTCGGAAACTCCGGTCAGGGTGCTGGCATCGGCTCGCGGGGTAGTCACGGTGTCGAATGTACCGATGCGAGGACTTTGTCCAGGGTGCGCAGGTTGCGGGTGGTGGTCGAGGACTTGTAGCGCTTCCTGCCCATCGTCTTGCCGATCGCGGAGTTCAGCGTCGACGATCGGGCCACCTGCCAATAGAGCACTCCGTCCCCGCGGGCGGAGGATTCCCCGGCCGCGCCAGCCAGCGTCGTCAGTTCTTCCAGCACATCGGCGTCACTGACGAAGGTGACGTAGGAGTGGTGCTCGGGAACCTCGCGCTCGAAGGGATAGTTCTCCGATATCTCCCGGACGGTGTCGACCGGATACGCAAGAACCCAGGCGTCGTAGCCGAAGCTCGCCCGCAGCGCGGCTTCGGCGTTCACACGGACCGCGTCCGCCGACGACGTGCTGTTCAGCAGCACGTTCCCGCTCGCCAGGATCGTCTTCACGTCGGTGAACCCGGCCGCGGTGAACACCGCCGCCACCTCGGCCATCTTGAGCGTGACGCCGCCGACGTTCACGCCGCGCAGGAACGCGGCATACCGTGTCATCAGCCGAACTCCAGCAGGGTGACGCTGGGCCGGGCGCGACGGAAGGCGCCGATACGGTCCAGCGTCGGCAGGCTTGCGAACTTCCACAGCCCGCGACCGGGCGGCAGCGAGATATCGCGGGCCCTTCGTACCCCGTCGATGCTGCCGGCCAGTGCGAGTCCCTCATCGGCGGTCATCGCGAACGGCATCGCCGGGGTGAGGTAGCGGTCGGACAGTCGCAGCCCGGTCAGGGTGCGGCGACTGAACCAGTGCGGGATCGAGTCGAACATCAGCTGCCCACCCGGGAAGCGGGCCGCGCAGTCGGCAATCAGGCTCAGTGAATCCTCGGGCTCCAGGTACATCAACAGGCCTTCGGCGGTGATGAACACCCCGTCGTCGGTTTTCACCTGGTCCATCCAGCTGCGGTCCAGCGCCGACTGCGCCAGTTCGACGATGCGGTCATTGCGCGGCAGCAGTCGGCGGCGCAGCTCCATCACCGGTTCCAGATCGATGGAATACCAGGTCAATTGGTCGGCGACACCGGCCCGGGCCAGCCGCCAGAAACTCGTCTGCAGTCCCTCCGCCAGTGCCACCACCGATGCCCTCGGGTGCGTCTTCAGGTAGTCGATGGCCGCCGCGTCGAATGCCAGGGCCCGCAAGGCGTGCGACTGGTTGGGTTTCCCGAATTTTCGGTAGTCGCAGCCGATGGCGTCGAACAGGGTGACCGCCCACGGGTCGCGGATCACGCCGTCCGAGCGCTTGGCCTCGGTGCCGCGATTGTGCAGGGTCCAGAGCGTGGTCGCGGACACGCCCTCCAAACTTGTGCCGTCGATACCAGTCAGACCACTCATGTCCCCGATCGTAGAGTCGTACTCTCGTGTGATGGGGCGCCAGGTTTTCGACGACAAGCTGTTGGCATTGATCAGTGGGAACTCGCTGGGGGTGCTGGCCACGATGAAGAAGGACGGCCGACCACAGCTGTCCAACGTCTCGTACTGGTTCGACGCGCGCAAAGTCGCCCTGCAGGTATCGGTGACCGAACCGCGCGCCAAGACCCGTAATCTGCGCCGCGACCCGCGTGCCTCGATCCATGTGTCCTCTGATGACGGCTGGGCCTACGCGGTCGCCGAGGGGGACGCCGTGCTCACCCCGCCTGCCGCGAACCCGGCCGATGACACGGTCGAGGCGTTGATTGCCTTGTACCGCAACATCGCCGGTGAGCATCCGGACTGGGACGATTACCGCCGGGCCATGGTCGGTGACCGGCGGGTGCTGCTGACCCTGCCGATCAACCATCTGTACGGGATGCCGCCCGGGATCAGGTGAGAGGGCTAGGCTGCCGGTATGGCCGACGAGACTCCCGAAGATGACACCAAGCGCAAGTTCCGGGAGGCGCTGGAGCGGAAGAAGACGCAGACCGCGGACGGAGTGTCACATGCCGAAGCCGAGCCGCAAACAGCCGCGCGGAGCGCACGGGCCGGTGGAGAACC
>JAXHOA010000110.1:0-28341 GCA_034520035.1 Mycobacterium sp.
CACGTCGATCGCTCGAAGAGGGTACCGCCCGATACAACGCGGTATGCGTATGTCCGGCCGCGCCAAGGGATTTCGTTGGGTGCGGACTGGCGATGACCTGCCCTACCGAAGGGGACGGCTAGGCGGCCGCTTTATCCGCCTTCATGGTCTCGGACTTCTTCGTTTCCGACACCTTGGTCTCCGAAGTCTCGGACTTCTTCGCGTCAGTCTCGGTGTCCCCGGCGCCCGACGTGGTTGCCGCCGGCTTCTTCTTCTTGGGCGTGAGCGCATTGGTGATGTCACGAACCACGTTCTGCAGCGGATTCTTCTTGACCGTCGGCTTCTTGACCGCCGGAGCCTCGGCCTCAGCGTCGGGGTTGGCCTCGGTGTCGAGAACGGCCTCAGGTTCGGGTTCGAGTTCGGGTTCGGTCGGCGTCTCGGCGGGAGTCTCTGCCTCCGAGGGAGTTTCGGACTCGACGGGTGTTTCCTCGGCTTCCGCATCGTCGGGCGCCGCGTGCTTCGGCGCCAGCCCGGAGTCCTCGGGGATGGCGGCGCTCGGGTTGGCGGCGTGCTTAGCGGTCGGGACGTCTCCGTCGGGATCCACTGAGAGGGGTGACGAACTTGGCATCGGGGTCTGGAAGATCGCTCTGCCCGCGGCAGCTAGTGTGCGCGCCGCATTCGGGGATTGGCGACCCGCCTGCCCGGTGAGACCGGCGACCAGGTTGTCGAGGCCCTCCTGCAGCCCGGCAGTGAGGCCGCCCAGATTCAGTCCCTTGGTCAGGGTCTGGATCAGCTTGCCGAGGTTCTCCAGCACGTTGGGCGGCGCCGCAGTCGGGTTGCCGCTGATGAACTCCTTGTGGAATCCGTTCGTCAGTGAGGTCAGTACATCGTTGATGGCCCGGCCCCAGTTCACATCCGGGAAGGACATGAACGGTGTCGCAGTGTCCGGGTCGTCCAGCGTGCGGGTGTAGGTGCCGTCCGGGTTGCGCACCACGTCGGTATAGCCCAGGTTGACCAGACTTGTCATGGCCGGGGCGAGCGCGTTGGCCAACCGGATCGGCAAAGTGCCCAGCGTCCCGAAGCTCACCATGTTCAGCAGATCACCGGCCAGGTAGAGCGGCTCGAGCAGCGGCAGCGTGCTGGTCGCCAATGTCAGGTAAATGTTGATGTTCAACGGATTGCCGAGATCCAGTGCATCGCTGACGGTCTCGCCGACCTCGTCGAGGATCTGGTCCAGCGCGCTGTCCAACTCGACACCGCGCAGAATGTAGGACGCTCCGATGGTGCCGGCCAGCAGGTTGTTGAACAGCGTGAACGGATTCGGCCACGCCGCGAAGTCCGAGTAGGGCTGGTACTGGACGGTGGCGTCGACCTTGATCGGGACGAGGTTCGCCGCGCCGAGTTCGATTCCGGTGCCCAGTATCGGGATCCCGGTCCCGGCGTTGGTGGCCTGCACATCGGGGGTGATCATGTCGATGCCCAGCAGTTCGAACAGCGGGTAGAACCGGGCGAGCATGCCGCCGTTGGCGCGACCGACGTTGTTGGCCAGGATCATCGGCAGCAGGGTGAGACTGCCCAGCGGGCCACCACCATTGGCTCCGAGCCGGGGCTGGTTGCCCAGGTCGGCGAGCGCCTGCTCATACGCCGAACCGGCCGCCATCGCGCCGAATCCGTAGCCGATCACGATCGGGATCCGGACATCGATGACGTTGAGGTCGGGCAGATTGATGTCTTCGACGCCCTGGAGCACCGCGGAGATCAGCGGGCCGAGCAGCGGGATGTTCCCGACGGCATTGCCCGCGAGGTCGAGCACCGCGTCCAGCAGGTTCTCGACCCCGACCTCCAGGTACGGCGTCTGATTGATGGCGTCGGCCACGGCGTTGGCGGTGCCTGGGGTCCAGCCGAGGTCGAGCCCGGCCAGCATCTTCAGCAGCAGGAATGGCTCACCCGGCGTGATGATGTTGACCCCGGGGATGTTCAGCCCCGCCAGGTTCAGGGGTCCGACAGGTCCCGGCCCGACCAGGCCCAGCACTGCCGACAAGGTGATGTTGCCCTGTGCGTCCGTGATGTTGAGCAGGTCAAGGATATTGATCAGCAGCGGGGTGACGAGACCGCCCAGGATCGGCGTCAGCACCGAGCCCAGATCGATCGGGATCGCACCCAGGATGTCGTCAAGGAACGCCGTCGGGATCTGTCCCAGCAGATTCTCGATGTTCAGACCGAAACCACCGGCCAGGTTGACACCAGCCAGCGCCTGCTCGTAAGCGGCGATGAACTCCTGGAAGGTATTGTAGGCGGCCTGTCCGGAGCCGCCGGTAACGTCGGAGAGGCTGCCGGGCGGACCGAACGGGCTGACCGCCGCGCTGAGGTCCACTTGCTGCTCAACCACTCGGAGGTAGTGCTCCTCAGGGCGTGGCGGCGGAGTCGGTGCGGCCGCACCGACCGTCAGTGCCGTCGCCGTCGCCGCAGCCGCCGTGACCACCGCGACCCGCCTGGTCCGCTCAGCCACATTCCGGTGTTTTCCAGCCATCAACCCCGCACCTCCCCCGCTGCCCCATGCAGTTCTCAGCGAAAACTTAACATTCAAGATCGCGGGACTGGGGCGTTTGGTCGGGAATGATGGACGCCGTCGATCAGGGCTGGCGCATGACCGTCCGCAAGACCCGGTCCCGCACGCGCGCTGGCAAATTCATCATCAGCGCCAGCTGAAGGCGGGGTCCGACGCCGACTATGTAGCGGGCCCGGGGCCGCTTGGCGGTCAGCGCCGCCCGCACCACCTCAGATACCTTTTCCGGCGCCACAGCCATTCTTTGCGAAATCGGCACCGACTTGCGCATTCCTGCGATATGCCGCCCGTACAGCTCACGCTCGGCGGATGTCAGCGCGGCCTCGACATCATCGACCATGGTCCCCGCGGTCCGCCACATATCAGTGTCGGTCTGTGCGGGTTCGATCAGAACCACCGGAATCCGCCACGGGCTCAGCTCCATTCGGAGGGCATCGGCGGCGGCCTCCAGCGCGAACTTCGATGCCGCGTACGCCCCGATCAACGGAGTGGACAGCCGGCCGTTCACGCTCGAAACGAACAGCACCCTGCCGTGGCAAGCCCGCAGGCGGGGCAACACGGCCCGGGTCACCGCGAGCTGACCGACGACATTCACGTCCAGCTGCCTGCGCCACTGTTCGCTGGTCAGGGTTTCCATCGGTCCGGCCATCACGACGCCCGCGTTGTTCACCACCGCGTCCAGTCGCGCGGGTAGCGCACTGTCGAGCGCGGCGATCTGCCCGTCATCGGTGACGTCGAGAATGATCGCCGAAATACGCTGGGGATCAACGGCTGTCAGCGCGGCACCATCGGCCTCGCTGCGTACGCCCGCGATGACATCCCAACCGTGGGCGGCCAGCTGTTCGGCGATGGTGCGGCCGATACCCCGGCCCGCGCCGGTGACCAGGACTGCAGGCATGCGGTCAGACTATCCGGCATCGGGCGCCGGCGGCCCGAACGCGAAGATCATGGCCGCTGCCATGACGACCGCGGCGGCCAGACCGATCACGGGGGCCACCACGTGCAGTGTCAGCGTCGCTCCGAGCACTGCTCCCGCGCACATCGTCAGGACCACGGTGTAGCGCAACTTCTCGCGATGCCCGGTGCCGCCGGCCAGCCTGCTGTCGAACCCGATGCCGACGATGGTCTGGGTCAGCACCGTCGTGCTGAGTTCCTGGATACCGAACTGCCGGGCGGAGGCGTTCTGGATGCCGAACGCCACTGCAAGTCCGGCAATCAGGATGAGTTTGGTGTCATCGTGGTAGCGCAGCACACCGCTGCCGGCCAGCACCGCAAGCACGATCAGCAGCGCGACCTCCACCGATAGCGCCACCGTCAGCCAGCGGCGCCCTGAGGAACCGAGGTGGCGGACCAGTCGCCCGCCGATGACCGCACCGGTGACGAAGCTGAGGAAGGCCACCACCGCGGCCCACAGGTCCACGCCCGAATGGGGGACGAACCAGAACCCCAGGAAGATCACGTTGCCGGTCATATTGGCCACGAACACATGACCGAGGACCAGCACGCTCACCGCATCGACCAGACCGGTGGCGAAGGTGAGCAGCAGCAGCGCCGTGACGGTCAGCCGATGCGAGACAGGCGATTTCATGAACGTGCGCCCGACGCCGCTACAGTCTGGGCGTCAGGTCCAGCGAGGTGATGGCGTTCATCTGGGTGATGAGCCAGTCTGTGCCGCGTTTCTCCATGGTCAGGCGGTAGGACAGGTACCGCAGCGACGGGATGTTCTTGGTCACCGGACTGGTCGCCACCGAGTTGGTGTAGACGATCGCCGACGCGCTGTCGGTGTCCAGCGATTCGACCGCGGCGCCGAGCACCTGGGTATTGTTGGACACCTGGGCCTGCTTGTTGGGCGCAGCGATCGCATCGATGTACTTGCGGTACTCGGCCTGAAAATCGCCGCCGAGGAACTTGGCGGCCCGATCGGGCAGTGTCTCCATGTCCTCGGGTGTGTATGTCCACAACGTGGTGATGGCATCGGCGGCGGTACCGGCGATATCCAGCTTCACCTGGACCAGTGCCCGATCGGTCAGGTACGGCGCCGCATTGGCCCCGGCGAACGCGGCGGCGGCGACGAACACGGCGGCGCCGGCGACGGCAGCCGCCTGCACGCCGCGGCCCGGCGGGCGGTGCGGCACCAGGACGGGTTCGGCCTCCGTCTCGTCGGCCGCAGTCTCGTCAGCGACCGCCTCGTCGGTGTCGACCTCGGCCTCCTTCTCGGCGTCGGCTTCCTTCTCGGCGTCGGCTTCCTTCTCGGCGTCGGCCTCGGTTTTGGCCTCGGCGTCCGCCTCGGTGGTCAGATCACCTGAATCAGCCGGCTGATCTTCCACTGCTGTCCCTCCTTGATCGCCGTTGCCACCCAACGACTTCCGGTCTCGATGGTCTGCTTACCGTCCGGGGTGGTGGTGGTCATCTTGGTCGCGACCAGTACATCGGCGCTGCCGTCGTCGTTCCACCGTTGCACACCGGCTTCCAGCACCTCGCCGTTGGTCGGTTCGTTGCGGGCCACCTGCAGCACGATCTCGTTCTGTTTCTCGGTGAATGTCTTGACGAACTCCCCGGTGCCCTGCGCGCGTATCCGGTCGGCGTAATCGTTGGCGTTGAACGGATCCAGCGTGGTGTAGGCCGTCATGAAGGCGCGCACATAGCCGAGCGCGTCTGCGTCGCGGATCTGGGTCCGGCGGTCCGACTCGTGGGAGACCGTCATGAAGGTCGCCAACCCCAGCGTCACCGCGATCAACAGCGCGGAGATCCCCGCGACCAACGGCAAACCCCACCGCATCGGCGGATCGACCGGTGCGTAGAAGTACTCCGGGGCGTCGGCCTCGACGACGCGGCGCGGGCTCATTGGCCGCCCCCCGTGCGCGGCTTGGTCAGAACGGACAGATTCTGCACCTGCCATTGATCGCCGGTCTTCACGAAGTCCGCCCGCACCGTGGCGGTGATGAACCGCATGGCATTCGGGTCGCTGCCACGCTGTCCCTGCATCGCCAACAACATCGACGCGGTGTTCGTGGTCGGCGCGGGCTGTTCCAGCACCACGCCATTGACCGTCCAGTATTCGTTGGATACCAGCGGAGTCTGCTGCAGCGCCTCCTGCTGCTCGATCAGTTGCGGCCGGTAGATGTCACTGGCCAGTGACTGCGCGCGGGCGAAATCGTCCTTGGCGGTGTCCGGAGCGTAGCTCAGGATCTGCTCGACGATGCGGGCGCCCTGCGCGGCGATCTCGGCGCGCGCGGTGTCCAGTGCGCGGTCCTGGCGGTACACCATCAGATAGCCGGCGGCGGTCGCGACGGCGCACAGCAGCGCAGTTGCCACCAGCCCGATCGCCACCGGCCGGCGTAGGTTCCGTTCCGGTTCACCCACCCGGTGAACCTCGGTGCGCAGCAACAGGTCTGCGAAGGTCCGGTGCCGCCGGTCCCACAGCGGCCACAACCAGCCCAGGAACACGGCGGCGGTGTCCACCAGATGAGCGAGATCGCGGGCCAGTAGCCGGCCGGTCCCCACGGGTGCGCCGCCGCGGCCCACCACCCGGATACCGGTGACGGCGCGCCCCACCGTCCAGCCCGTGATCGTCGGAAGCACCCAACGGTTGACCATCATCGCCAGGCCCGCCAGCACCGCCAGCACGACGTACACCCACCACAGCCACCCCATCAGCGGCGCGGTCCAGGCCAGCAGGGCCAGCGTCACGATCAGCGCCACACCGAACAGCACGTCGATGCCCAGCGCCGCGGCCCGGGCACCCCAGGATGCGGGTTCCGCAAGCCCGGCCACTTCGGTGTCGTCGATCTCGTCGAGCACGGCCGTCACGTGGTGACCTGGACGAGGTTGGCGATCTTGTAGGTGCCGTCGGCACGTTGCATGGTGACCCGCAGCCGGTAGCCCTGCTCCTGATCGGCGGTCTCGGAATTGGTCACCTTGGTGCGGACCGCCACCAGCACGTCGACGGAGCCGTCGTCGTGGTGGCGTTCCACGGCGGCACGCAGGTCTGCGACCTCGACCTGGACGTTGGCGGCCTGATAGGCCTCCATCATCATCGAGCTGTAGAACACCGCCTGGGCACCGAAATCACCCGTCGCGCAATCGACGATCCTGGCCTGCGCGGCGCCCATCGAGGCGGTGTCGGGCGCCTGGGTCGCCGTCACACAGTCCTTGGCTGCCTGCAGTGCGACCGCGTCATCACGGGCGATCTGCTCGCTCTGCGCATTGGACCGCACCAGCAGGTAGCCGCCCGCGGACAGCGCCGCGGCCGCCAGGAAGAGCACCAGGCAGATGCTGACGAGCCAGCCCTGGCCGAATCGCCCGTGATTCGCTTCCTCGGAAGATTCCCGTTCTGCGAGATCCTCGGGGGAGTCCGCCGTCGATGCCTCCGCCGCCTCGTCGGCAGCGGCGTCGTTCTCGTTGTCGGTGGGGTTCAGCCGGCTGGTGCCAGCATCTCCTTCCATCCGCTATCTCCTGAGTTACTCGAGTTGGTGACGGAGTACGTGACCCCATCGGGTCCGACCACCTCACCGCTGGACGGGCTGTAGACCGCCGATGGACCTGCTGCCGGAGTGTAGATGCACGGGTTGGGTTGCTGTCCACTGCAGGTGACCGTGCCCTGGCCGGGCGGGGTCAACGGATCGCTGGTCGGCAGCGTCGACTCCGGCGGTGGCAGCTGGCTGGCGGGCAGCGGGTTCATCCCGTTGTTGATCGACGGCGCCGGGATCACCTGCCCGGGGTTGACCGGCTGGGTGCAGCGCGCACCCGCGGCCGGGCAGTCGACGATCTGGTTCGGGTCGCCGTACCAGGGGTTGGTGCCCAGCGGGACGTACGGCTCCTCGCTGCGGCACTCCCGCGGGGTGGCGGCCCGCTTACCCGGCACATCGGCGCACGGGTAGTTACGCGCACCGCGCACCGCGTTGGGCGCATCCTTGGGGATCTTGCAGTACAGGCCCGACGGCAGCGGTTCGGTCTTGGTGTCCGCCGGTGACCGCCACTGTGAGGCGGGCAGGAACCCGGTCAGGCAGGGCGGCGGGATGTTGATACCCAGGCCGAAGTGCAGCAGACCCTCGGGAGCGAAGATGGTCGCGGTCTGCGCGATCGCCGCACCCTGCGGAAGCACGACGAGCACCTGCTCGACGTTCTTGTTGTACCGCTTGAGCATGTCGATGACGACCTCGAGGTTCGCCAGCGTCTGCGGCAACGACTCCCGCACATCGCCGAACACCGCGTTGAGTTGATCTGCCGTGGGCGCCGCCTGCTGCAGACCACTGCGCAGCGCGGCGTCCTTCTCCGCGGTCTGCGCGGTGATGGTGTTCAGGTTGGCGGCCCACCGGGAGATGGCGTCCTGCGAGTTCACCTGCGAGTCGATGATCGGCCCGGAGTTCTCGACGATGTCGGTGACCGATGACAGATTCTCCCGGAAGTCTCCGGCCAGTGCCTGGGTGCCGTCGACAAGGCGCTGCAGTGACGGCCCGAGACCGCCGACCGCCTGCGCCGTCTCGTCGAGCAGGACGCTGATCTTCTCCGCCGGCAGCGCCGCCAGGCCCCGCTGGGCCGAGTCGAGCGCCGGGCCGACCTCCGCGGGCACCCGGCCCTTGGTGATGGTGTCGCCGTCGTTGAAGTACTGCCCGGTGTTCTCGGTGGAAACCAGATCGAGGAACTGTTCACCGACCGCCGACACCGAGTGCACATTGGCAACGGTGTCGACGGGCACCTTGGTGCTGTCCTCGATGTTCATCGTCACCCGGGCACCCTGTTCGGTGGGCTCCACCGCGATGACCTTGCCGACGGTGGTGCCGCGGAAGGTGACGTTGGCCGTTTCGTACAGACCCGCCGAGTTGGGCAGGTTCGCGTACAGGCGGTACATCCCGATGCCGGCGTAGGCCGGCAACCGCAGGTAGCCCAACGAGAGCACCACCAGCGCGACCACCGTCAGCGCGACGAAGATGAGCAACTGGGTCTTGATCATTCGGGTCAGCAGCATGCTCTACTCCGCCCTTTCGATCAGCGGACCACCGGGCGCATTGTTCGGGTTCGGCGTGAACCGCACGTCGGGGATCATCGTCGCCGGGTCACGACCCCAGGCCTGTTCCAGTGCCCGCAGCATGCCCGAGATACCGGTACCCGACAGGAACCCGTTGTCTATCGCGCTCAGGGTGAGATCGATGGTGACCGACACGTTGATGTAGTCACCGCGGATCGCCTTCGGGATGTTCTCGATGTTGAACGGCACCGTCAGCAGCAGCTTCAGCGCACCCACCAGGTAGGGCGAGGCCTTCGCCAGCTCCCGCAGCGGACGCTGCAGGTTCTTCAGGTTGGTGTTCAGGTTGGCGTTGGTGTTGCTCAACGTCTCGTCGGCGGTCGCACTGAGCCGGCCCAGCGCGGTCACCGCATCGGCGAACAGATCCCGGGTTTCCGCGAAATGCTGGATCAGCGGCGGGAACTCGGTGAGCACCCGGTCCAGCGTCTCGTTGCGGTCGGCCACGATGGACAGCAGCCGGTCGGTCGAATCGATGGCCCGGGTGATGTCCTGGCGCTGCTCGTTCAGCTCGAAGGTGAAGGTGTCGAGCCGGTTGAGGAACTCCCGGATCTCGCCGGAGCGCCCCGTCAGGATCGCGTTGACCTCGTTCTGGATGACCTCGATGTTCGGGATACCACCGCCGGTGAGGATGCCCGAGACGCTGGCCAGCGTCCGCTCGATGGTCGGGAACGCCGACGAACGCTCCAGCGGGATGGTGTCCCCGTTGCGCAGCGGCTCCGGTGACGGATCCTCCGGCTGGTCCAGTTCGACGTGCTGGGAACCCAGCAGTGAGGTCTGGCCGATGCGGGCCAGCGCGTTCTTCGGCAGCTCGACGCCGGGCTCCAGGTCCACCGTCAGCAGCGGCACCCAGTTCTTCAGCTCGATCTTGCGCACCCGCCCGACGAACACATCGGCCACCCGGACCCGGCTGTTGGCGTTGAGCGCCAACGTCTCCGGCATCTGGATGTAGATCGTCGAGTGCCCGGACTGGGTGCCCGGACCGCCGGGCAACGGCACGTTGGCGATACCGCGCCACTGCCCACAGCCGCTGAGCATCAGCCCGGCCGCGGCGAGCGCGACCGTGCGGGTGCCGAGTCGTTTCCAGTTACGGCTCATCACGCGCCACCTGCCTCTGCGGGCAGCGGAGGCCCGGGCGGAGCCGGCGCAGCGGGTGCTGCGGGCACGGCCACCGCCGCGGCCGGCGGCGGATCACCGGGGATCACACCGGGCGCCGGGATGGGCGGCGGCCCGGGCTGCGGATACCACGGCGGCGGCAGCGGGGTGTTCTCGCTGTACGCGTTCGGCGGGCCGGGCAGATTGCCGCCCGGGGGCACACCGAAGGCCGGCGGTGCCGGCGGCGGCACGATATCGGGCCCACCGAGCAACGCGGCCAACGAATCCGGGGTCAGCATGTTCGCGGTGAACGGTTGCACCTCGACACCCTGCATACCGGGCGCGACGATCCAGCCCGGCTCGTGGTTGCCGTGCGAGAACAGGGTGTCGCGGGAGAAGATGCCCGGCACGGTGGTGTCCTTGTAGCCCGGGGGCGGACGCAGCCGCGGCTCGGAGTACGCGATCTGCTTGGGCAGCGTCATCGCACCGGCGGCCAGGTTGGCCCCGAACGGGATGTAGTTGAACTTCATCGCGTCCATCACCGGCGCCAGGTACTGCGCGCACAGCTCAGCGGACTCCTGGTAGCCGAGCCGGCTGCCGGCCTGGATCGAGCTACAGATGAAGTTCAGCGGGTTGGAGAAGTTGGTGACGCCGGGCAGCACCGGCAGGCCGACGATGCCGCCCTGGTTGGGCGCCACCACGTTGACGACGTTGGCGACCAGGTTCGGGTAGGCGTGCAGACCGGTCTCCAGCCCGTCGCGGGGCTCGGGCTGCAGGATCGCGTTCGTCACCTCCGCCAGATTGTCGACATCGTTGGTGAGCGGCGTGCCGTTCTCGTCGAGGAACTTGCGGGTGGTGGCCAGCACCGAGTTCAGATCGTCCAGCGCGGTGGCGACCTCGCGGTCGGTGTTGGTGAACGAGTTGGTGAACTGCGCCAGATCGTTGTTCAGCGCCACGAACTGCTGGTCGCTCTTGTGCAGCGCGTTGACGAAGACGGCCAGGCTCTTGACGATCCCGACGAAGTCACCGCGGCCCTCGTTGAGCGCGCTCACCGCGTCCGACAGACCCTTGAGCGTCTTGTTGAACTGTTCGCCCTTGCCCTCGAAGCCGTCGGCGAACGATTCGACGATGTCGCCGAACGGGCCCTTCGGCTGCTCCGGTGTCGGCCCGAGATCGGCCAGCAGCCGGGTCACCTGATCGCGCACCTCGTCGTACTCGATCGGGACCTGGGTGCGGTCCTCGTCGATGACCGCGCCGTCCTGCATCGCCGGACCGCCGGTGTAGGGCGGGGACAGCTGGATGACCCGGGACGCCACCAGTGACGGGTTGAGGATGGAGGCGCTCGCGTTCTCGGGCACCTTGTACTTGCTGTCCCAGTGCAGGACGACCTTCATCCGGTCGCCCTCGGGTTCGATCGAGTCGATCGAACCGACCTTGACGCCCATGATGAGCACCTTGTCGCCGGGGTACAGCGCCAGTGCCTGCGGGAAGTAGGCGGTGATCGTGGTGGTGGTCAGCTTCTTGTAGACGTTCCAGCCCACGGCGGCCGCGCCGACGGCGACGGCGAGCACGATGGCGCCCATGACGACGGCCGCCTTGGAGAAGCGCGGCAACTGGATGTTGCGGATGTTGAAGATCGTCGACATCTACTCGGCCCTATCCCTGAGATCCGGGCGGAAGGAACGGTGGGTTGCCGGGAAGCGGCTCGGTGCCCACCGGCGAGAGCTGCTGGCCCGGCCCGGCCGGTGGCGGCGGTCCCGGCAGCGGCGGCGGCAGTGGCGCGCGACTCGGGATGGGTCCGGGTGGGGCCGGAACCCCGGGCGGGCCGACCGGCACCGTGCGCGCCCCCGGCGGGCCGGGAACCTGCGGCACCGGGGTGCCCGGGACGTTGGGCGGCAACTGGCCGGGGATGCCGGCGCTCGAGATGCCCGGTGTCGGCCCGAGGCCGTGCGCGTTCGGATCGGAGGTCTGCACGCCGACGGGGCCCTGGTAGTTCGGGCCGTACGGGTTGTCGCCGTACGGGCCGACGGTGAGATCCGCACAGGGCAGCGGGTTTCCGGGACGCGGCAGGCCGTCGGCCGGCGGCGTGTAGGAACACGGCGATCCGGGCGGCACGGCGGGCCCCGGGAATTCCGGGGTGCCTTCGAGCACCCGCGGTGCCGGCGGCGGCGCGCCATTCTCGAAACGGGTGCCATTGGGATCCGGGAACTGGAAGGCGGGCAGGCCGGCGTTGCGCCAGAACTCCTCCGGGTTGATGCCGCGCTTCTTGAACGCGGCGTCGACGAAGGGTTGCAGCAGCGTGGGCGGCAGCAGGTTGACCAGCATCACCTTGAAGTACGGGCCAGAGGCCAATGCCTCGGCCAGCGAGGTGATGAATTTGCCTGCGATGCTCAGGGTGTCGGCGAGGTCCTGCTTGCGCTCCACCAGGGTGTCACTGACGGTGTTGAGCTGCGTGAGCACCTTGTTGAGGTTCGGGTTGTCGTCGATCAACCCGGAGACCTGCTCGGACACCCCGGAGATGCGTTCCAGCAGCAGGTTGACGGCCTGGCTGCGCTCGTTCACCGCGGCGAGCAGGGTCTGCGCGTTGACCAGCAGCGCGTTCACCTGACCGCTGCGGTCACCGAGCACGGTGGCGATCTTGTTGGCGTTGGCCAGCAGCTGCTTGAGATCCTCGTCGCGCTTGCCGAGCGTGTCGGAGAACCGCTGCACACCCTCCAACGCGCCCTGCAGGTGCGGGTAGGTCTGATCGACGGTCTCGGACAACACATTCAGTGACTGCTTGATGGCCTGGGTGTCCCAACCGGACGCCGCCTCGGTGACGTCCAGAAACGCGTCGTAGATCTGATACGGCGTCTGGGTCTGTTCCACCGGCAGGAAGCCACGCGGTTTCAGCAGCGTGTCACCGCGCGGCTCGACCTCGATGTTCTTGCGGCCCAGCACGGTATCGGTGCGGATCGCGGCACGGCTCTCGGTGCCGATCTGGCGACCGCCGAGGGTGTAGCCGATCTCGACCTTGTCGCCCTTGATCTCCATGCTCTGCACGGTGCCGACGTCGACGCCGGCGATGCGCACCTTGTCGGCGACGCTCAGACCTCCGGTGTCATTGAACTGTGCGTAGTAGGTCGGCACCGCGAACAACATCGGCACGCTGGTGATGCTGGAACCGACACCGATGACAAGTGCCACCGTCAGCACGCCCATCACACCCTTACGGATGCGGTCCGAACCCTGGATTGTCCTCATTGCGGTGTGCACCTCCCCGTCGGCTGGGTGGTCACCTTCACGACGCGGGTCGGGCCTCCCGGCTGAAGGCCGTTGAGCCGCAGCGAGAGATCGCACGCGTAGAAGTTGAAGAAGTCACCGTAGATGCCACCTGCGCGACCGATGACCCGCAACGATGCCGGGATCTTCGCGACGATGTCGTTGACCTGATCGAGCTGATCGATCAGCGGCTGCTGGATGGTCTCCAGGTAACCGAACGTGTCCCGCAGCAGCGGCCGGTTGTCGGCCAGCAGATCCGACAGCGACCCGGCGGCATTGCTGATGTCGGCGACCGAGGCTCCGATCGGGTCGGCGCGGTCCTTCAGCCCGGTGATCAGCGTCTCGAAGTTCTTCAACGTGTCGTCGAACTGCTTCTGGTGCTTGACGGTGGTGTCCAGGACCGTATTGAGGTTGGTGATGACCTCGCCGATCGCCTGGTCGCGATCGGCCAGCGCGGACGTGAGCTCAGCCGTCTGGTCCAGGATGTTGTTGATCGTCCCGCCTTGGCCTTGGAAGATCGTGATGATCGAGGTCGCGATGTTGTTGACCTTGTCCGCGTCAAGGGATTTGAACAGCGGGCGGAATCCGCCGACCAGCGCGTCGAGGTCGAGCGCGGGCTCGGTGCGTTCCACCGGAATGGTGCTGCCGCCGGGTAGCACCGCGTCGCTGTCGCCGCGGCGCAGTTCCACGTAGCGGTTACCGATCAGATCCAGGTAGCGGATCGCGGCGGTGGTCTCCTGGAACAACTGGAGATTGCGTTCCACCGCGAAGTCGACCCGGACCTGGTTGCCGCCGTCGATGAGGACGACGTCCTCGACCTTGCCGACCTCGACGCCGTAGGCGCGCACGAACTGTCCGGCACGCAGGCCGCTGGCGTTCTCGAAAATCGCCGAATAGCCGGTGGTGCGGTCGAATCGGAGCTGCGCGAACACCACGAAGATGATCGCGGTGAAGGTGAGCAGCACCGCCGATATGGCACCCAGCTTGAAGAGAGTTCCCTTGATACTCATGCGGCTCCCTCGCAGGCTCGGGTCCCGCATGCCGTTTGTCTATTCGTTCCGCAAGCGTCACTCATGCGGCTCCCTCGCAGGCTCGGGTCCCGCATGCCGTTTGTCGATTCGCTCCATAGTCGCTCATGGGTTGATCGTGTTCTCCCCCACTTGGCGTCCCCAGACGTACTCGGTCATGATCGGCTGGCCGAGTTCGAAGTGGTTGTACGGGGCGAGGCTCGCGCCGGTGTCCATCACCAGATACGGCATCGGCCACAGGTCGCGGGTGATCGGCTGCCAGCAGCCGGGCCGCCCGCCGGGGCCACCCTTGGCGTTGACGCGGGGCAGGTTGTCCGGGAACACGTACGGGTTTCCGGCACCGAGCACCGAGGAACGCGTCACCAGGGAATAGCCGTTACCGCCCAGCGCCCCGGCCAGTTTGGGCGCCGCATCGTGGTAGTTGCGGATGGTGCAGAACAGCTGCGGGCTGTAGTAGTCCAGCAGCTTCGAGGTGGGCAGCAGGTCTTGCGCACCGCGCACCAGGTACGGCCCGCCACGCTCGAAGATGTCGGCGCCGGTGTTGCCGAAGCCCACGGCTGCCATCAGCGCCGCGTCGATATTGCCCTGCTCGTCGTTGAGCGCCTGCGCGGTGGTCACCGCATTGCTCAGGCCGTCGAACAGGTCCGGCGCCGCCTCGGAGTACACCTCGCCCAGGTCGGCCAGGCCGGCAATATCGCGGCGGATCTGCGGCATCCGCGGATTCAGTTCGCCGAGAATGTCATTGCCGTCCACGATCGACTGCCCGAACTTGTCGCCGAGCCCGTCGAGGGCCTGGGCGGCGGCGGTCAGGGTCTGGTTCAGCTTCACCGGGTCGATCTGCTCGGCGATCTTCATGATCGTCTCGAACAGGGTGTTGAACTCGGTGGTGGTGCCGGAGGCCTCGATGGTGGCCCCGCTCGCCAGCCGGGTGGCTGCCGGGTTGTCCGGGGACAGGAAGGAGATGTACTTGTTGCCGAACACCGTGGTGGCCCGCAGTTCGGCCTCCACGTTGGACGGGATGAGCGACAGGTACTTCGGGTCCACGTCGAGGGTGAGCTTGGCTTTGGGAACCTCACCGACCGTGACCACACCGGCCTCGGTGAGCCGCCCGATCGGGACACCGTTGAAGGTGACCTTCGAACCCGGGTCCATTGCCAGACCGGCCCGTTCGGCCATCACCGTCAACTGGACCCGCTCCTCGAAGAAGCCGCGGAACTGCAGCCAGGTCAGGCTCAGGATGAGCGCACTGATCAGCAACAGCACCAGACCGGCCAGCTTGTAGGGCGGGGTCTTGGGCTTGTTCAGAGGTGCATGCGGAGTCGTCATGGCGCTACACCGTGAGGTTGAAGTTCGGGTCGGTGCCATACAGCGCCAACGAGGCCAACAGCACCACCAACACGATGGCGATCAGCGAGGTCCGCATCGAGCGACCCACCGCCTCGCCAACACCCACCGCGCCGCCACTGGCGAAGTAGCCGAAGTAGCAGTGGTTCAACATGATGATGATCGACATGATGATGACCTCCAGGAACGACCACATCACGTCGTCGACGCGGAGGAACGTGTGGAAGTAGTGCTCGTAGGTACCGACCGACTGTGAATAGAACACCGTGGTGACCAGCTGAGCCGACAGGAAGGACAACAGGATCGCCATCGCGTAGAGCGGGACGATGACGATGGCGCCGGCCATCAGCCGGGTCGACACCAGGTACGAGATCGACTTGATGCCCATCACTTCCAGCGCGTCGATCTCTTCGCTGATGCGCATGGCACCGAGTTCGGCGGTGGCACCGGCGCCGACGGTGGCGGCCATGGCCTGGCCGGTGACGACGGGCGCGACCACCCGGATGTTGGCCAGGGCGGCGAAGAATCCGGTGAAGGCCTCGACACCGATATTGCCCAGGGAGGCGAAGCCCTGGATGGCGATCAGGGAGCCCGCCGAGAGGGTGACGAAGCCGATGATGGCCACGGTGCCGCCGATGACGGCCATCGCGCCGGTGCCCATGCCGATCTCGGCGACCAGGCGCAGCGCCTCGCGGCGGTAGTTCTTGAACGCGTGCGGAAGTGAACCGACCGCCTGCACCACGAACCAGGCGACATGGCCGATGCTGTCGAGGAATCGGCCAGGCCCACCGGCGAAGCCGCGGGTGCGGTCGAATGCACGGGGGAAGCGTGTCCGCAGGACTGCAGCCGTAGACATCTCAGCCTCCCGTTCCGAAGCGGACGCCGATGGTGGTCAGCACCACGTTCACCGCGAACAACGCGACCACGCAGAGCACCAGGGTTTCGTTCACCGCGGTCCCGACCCCCTTCGATCCACCGGCGACGGTCAGGCCGCGGTAGCAGCCGACCAGCCCGGCGATGAGTCCGAACAGGGTGGCCTTGATGACCGAGATCATCACCTCGGGGAAACCGGTGAGCAGCGTCAGCGTGGAGACGTAGGCGCCGGCGTTGACGTTCTGGATGTACACACCGAAGAAGTAGCCGCCGACGAGGCCGATGGTGATCACCGCGCCGTTGAGCAGGAAGGCCACGAAGGTCGCGGCGACGACGCGGGGGGCCACGAGGCGTTCGATGGGATCGATGCCGAGCACCTCCATCGCGTCGATCTCTTCGCGGACGGTGCGGGCCCCGAGGTCGGCGCAGATGGCCGTGGATCCCGCGCCCGCGACCACGAGCACCGTGACCAGCGGACCGAGCTGGGTGACGGCGCCGAGCGCGGCACCGGCGCCCGAGACGTCTGCCGCGCCGAACTCGGCCAGCAGGATGTTGAGGGTGAAGATGATGAGCACGGTCAGCGGGATGGAGACCGCCAGCGTCGGCAGGAACGCCACCCGGATCAGGAACCAGCTCTGGTAGCACGAATTCCTTGAACTGGAAGGGCCGGGTGAGCAGCGCCTTGCCCGTCAATACGCTCATCTTGAAGAAGCCGCCGACCATGGTCAGCGGTTTGTCGAGCTGTTCCTTGACGTAGTCGACCAGACCGTTGCCCGCCGTCACCGGCACACCTCGGAACCGAGTTCACAGCGTGGCGGCATCACCTGTCGCACGCCCCCTCCTTCACTTACTCGGAACCCCGCGTCCGTTGGCCTGTGATGCCGGTCTACCTACTGGTCGGTAGTAAGACAGACCACAGGACTGTACCCGATCCGATACCGGCGGTGTCGCACATCGGCCTTATTCCCACCGCAACTGTTAGCAAAGACATCCCGTCCGGTTACCTCTCCGAAGCTGTTTCAGAAACCCTTGCCGCAGTGGAACTTTCGCCGGCGTCAATGGAGCTCTCCGCGCCGAACGTCGAGCGCAGTTCCGTTTTGAGAACCTTGCCCGACGGATTTCGGGGCAGTGCGTCGACGATCTCCAGCGCCTTGGGGTGCTTGTACCTGGCTAACCTCTCGGTGAGGAAATCGTCGAGTTCGGCGAGCGTGAGACTCGTCGCGGACAAAGCTACAACAGCGACCGGAACCTCGCCCCACTTCCGGTGTGGACGCCCGATCACCGCAACCTCCGCAATTGCCGGGTGAGCGGCCAGAACGTTCTCCACTTCCGCGCAGTAGATGTTCTCGCCGCCGGAGATGATCATGTCCTTCTTACGGTCGACGACCCAGATGTAACCCTCCTCGTCCTGGCGAACGAGGTCCCCGGAGTGGAACCAGCCGCCCGCGAACGACTCGGCGGTGGCCTTCGGGTTGTTCCAGTAGCCCGACATCAGCGTCGGCGCTCGGTAGACGATCTCACCGACCTGGCCGACCGCGACATCGTTCATGTCCTCGTCGACGATGCGGGCCGACACCGTGGGGATGACCCGTCCGACCGAGCCCAGCTTGCGGATTGCGTCCTCCCCCAACAACATACAAGTCACCGGGGACATCTCGGTCTGACCGAACGCAGCGAGGATACTGGCGCCCGGGAAGGTTTCGGCCATGTCCTTCAGCAACGTGTCCGATGCCGGCGCGGCACCCCAGGACAGCACCCGCAGCCGGAGGTTGCGCGGCTGGGCACGCTGGGCCGCACAGACCGCCTGCCACTGCGCGGGAACCAGGAAGATGCCGGTCACCTGCTCGTTCTGCCAGCACGTCGAGCAGGTGGCACCGGGGTCGAAGGCGCCGAGCGGATAGAGCACCGTCGGCCGGCCCAGCAGCAGGCCCGGGATCATGTTGCCGATACCGGCGATGTGGAACAGCGGAACGCCGATGAAGCCGACGTCGTGGTTCAGATCGGCACCGTTGGTGAACAGGAAGGTCAGCGCCTGCCCGGTGATGTTGGTGTGGGTGAGCACCGCGCCCTTGGGCCGGCCGGTGGTGCCCGAGGTGTACATGATCAGCGCCGGTGAATCGTTGGGGATATCGGCCGGGGCGGGCGCCGGGCCGGGTTCGGCCAGCAGGTCGTCATAGCCGAGGACACCGTCCTCGGTGGCACCACCGGCGACGATCACCGTCGACAGCGTGGCGTCCAGCGCACGCACAGCGGTGGCCACCGGTGCCAGCACTGCTTCGGTGATGACCACCGCGGCGGCGCAATCGCCGACCAGGAAGGCGATCTCCGGCGGGGTCATCCGGAAGTTCACCGGGACGGCGATGGCGCCGAGCCGGTTGGCGGCCAGGAACGACTCGATGAACTCGGTGCGGTTGAGCATGAGGATGAGCACCCGGTCCCCGGGCCCGACACCGCGTCGCTGCAGCGCCCCGGCCAGCCGGGTGACCCGCTCGTCGAGTTCGGCCCACGTGGTGGTGTGACCGAGAAAGCGCAGCGCCGTCTTTTCCGGCTGCATCAAGGCGTGCCGGGTGAGCTGGTTGGACCAGTTCTGCTGACGGGCGAGATAGGGCTGTTCGGTGCTCTGAGCAGTCAACGCGAAGGCTCTTTCGTCAGGGATGCGCAACCGGGCTTGCGCGATGTTGATATTTGATCAAACATTGTGTCGTCGCGGTCACACTATGACGACACTGCCGACTTGAACAAGCCGTCCGCCATACGTCACCACCGCTCGTTGAGAGGACGGCAGCCCGTGCACGCACCCGCGAAACTGCGGCCTGCCCGTCGTCGCGAACAACTCTCCGACGAGGTCGCCGGATATCTGCGGGTCGCGATCATGTCCGGGTCCCTGCGGCCCGGAACGTTCGTGCGCCTCGACGAAACCGCCGCACAACTCGGCGTGAGCATCACCCCGGTACGCGAGGCGCTGCGCACCCTGCGCGGTGAGGGGCTGGTGCAGCTGGAGCCCCACCGCGGACATGTGGTGGCCCCCTTCACCCGCGATGACATCGCCGATATCTTCTGGCTACAGGGAATGATCGCCGCCGAACTCGCCTCGACCGCGGCCCAGCGTGCCGACGACGCCGACATCGACGAGCTGGAACGGCTGACCGACGTGCTCGACGATGCGGTGCAGGGTGGCGATGTCGACGCGATCGCGCTGGCCGAGTTCAACTTCCACCGCACGTTCAACCGCACCACGAACCGGATGAAGCTGGCCTGGTTCCTGTTGAACGCCGCCCGCTATCTGCCGCCGCACATCTACGCCTCCGACCCCCAGTGGGGCGTGGAGGCGGTGGCCAACCACCGCCAACTGGTGAGCGGCGCTGCGGCGACGCGATGTCGGCGAGGTCGTCCGGCTGACCCGCAGCCAGTTCGACGACGGTGCGCGCCGGCTGACCAGCCTGCTCGATGATCTGGGGCTGTGGACCTGACTAGGAGGCGAGCTGCTCGGCGCGGGTCTTGAGGTTGCCCGCCAGGTGCTCCAGCGCATCGCCCGCGACCTTCTTCACCATCATCGCGGGCACGCCCGGCATGGCGACCTCGACATCCATGTCGACGGTGAGCAGGCTGGTGGCGCCCATGTCCACCACGGCGAACAGCTGCTCCTGCTTGGAGAACAGGTTGCCCTGCTGCATCACCGTCTGGATCTGGCTCTCGCCCGGGTAGTACACGGCCTGGATATAGGTGCCCTCCATGCCCTGGACCTTGGTGTCCAGCCGTAGCTGGCTGGGGCGGCCGTCGTCGTAGCGGGCCAGTACCCAGGCGCCGGTGACCTCTTCGTTCCACTGCGGGTAGGCCTCGAAATCGGCGACGATCGCCATGATCGCGGCGGCGGGGGCGGCAACCTCGACGGTCTTGCTGACGACTGGCATCGGGCGAGCATATCGCCGGGGCTCAATTCGCCGCGATGCCCACCATCAGTGCGCGGAGGTCCTCGGGGATCGGGACGGGCCGGCGCGTCCGGCGGTCGACGTAGACGTGTACCCAGGAGCCGACGGCGGCGACCGGCCCGCCGTCGGCCCACAGCCCGGTGCGGTAGGTGACGCTGCTGGTGCCCAGCCGGGTCACGGCGAGCCCGACCACCAGATCCGACGGGAACTTCAATTCGGCGAAGTAGCGGCAACTCGACTCGGCCACCACGCCCAGCCAGGGTGCGGTCACCGCGTCGACCGCCGCCCGGGTGCCGATCCAGGCGTTGATGGCGGTGTCGAACAGCTGGTAGTAGATCGCGTTGTTGAGATGGCCGAACATGTCGTTGTCGGTCCAGCGCGTCTGCACCGGCCAGTGCAGCGGGAAGTCCGCGTCTGAGTACTCCACGTGGGCAAGCATGTCAGGCTGGTGACATGTTGATCCGTGGCGCGGTACTGGAAACGATCGGAGCTCCCCGGCCGTACGCGGCGTCCCGGCCGCTGTCGGTGACCGAACTCGAACTCGACGATCCGGGCGACGGCGAGCTGCTGGTGCGGATCGAAGCGGCCGGGTTGTGCCACTCCGATCTGTCCGTGGTCGACGGCAACCGGGTGCGGCCGGTGCCGATGCTGCTCGGCCACGAGGCCGCCGGCATCATCGAGAAGGTCGGCGGCGCTTCGGATCTCGCGCCCGGACAACGGGTGGTGATGACCTTCCTGCCGCGCTGCGGGCAGTGTTCGGCGTGCGCCACCGATGGGCTGGCGCCGTGCATCCCCGGGAGCGCCGCCAACGGCGCGGGCACGCTGCTCAGCGGTGCGGTGCGGCTGAGCGGCGGTGTACTGCACCACCTCGGGGTGTCCGGGTTCGCCACCCACGCGGTGGTGGACCGGCGTTCGGTGGTGCCGGTCGACCCTGATGTACCGGCTGTGGTCGCCTCCTTGTTGGGGTGCGCGGTGCTCACCGGTGGCGGTGCGGTGCTCAACGCCGGCCGGCCCCGGGCCGGGCAGACGGTCGCCGTCGTCGGGATGGGTGGGGTCGGGATGGCGGCGATGCTGACCGCGCTGGCGCACGAGGATGTCCGGGTCATCGCCGTCGACAGGCTGCCGGACAAGCTGGCGCTGGCACGCGATCTGGGCGCGCACGCCACCTACACCCCCGAGCAGGTCACCGAGAAGGCCGAGGTGGTGATCGAGGCCGTCGGGCACGCCGCCGCACTGGAGGGAGCAATCGCGCTGACCGCGCCCGGCGGGCGCACCATCACCGTCGGGCTACCGGCACCGGATGCGCGGATCTCGTTGTCGCCGTTGAGTTTGGTGGCCGAGGGCCGCACGCTGATCGGCAGCTATCTGGGTTCCGCGGTGCCCGCCCGCGACATCCCTCGCTTCGTCGAGCTGTGGCGCGCCGGAAAGCTGCCGGTCGAGAAGCTGGTGTCGGCGACGCTGGCCCTCGACGAGATCAACAGCGGGATGGACGAACTCGCCGACGGACGGGCGGTGCGGCAGATCATCGAGTTCTGAACGCGCACAGAGCGATCAGATGGACAGGCCGATTCGCTCACCGATCACACGCAGCACCGACCACACACCGGGCGCGCCCTTCATCAGCGGCCAGGTGACGGCTGCGGTGACCACCGAGCACACACTCTGCGAAAGCGAGGCCGGGACGCGAACCGGATCCATCAGGTCGTTCTCGGCGAACGGCCCCGCATCGGCCGACACCATGAGCTCGGTGAACTTGCGCAGCGAGCGACCGGCGCCGCGCAGACCGTCCACGGCGCCCAGAATCGATTCCCTGCGCGTGATCTCGGCGCGGAGGTCCTCGACGGACACCCCCAGATGTTCGGCCAGCAGACCGTCCCGCACGGCGGCGACCAGGGCTCGCACATCGTCGCGGTCCGACGAATCATGAAGTGCGACATCACATTCGCTGTCGAATCCCAGAGACCGATTGTTCAGATTTGACGATCCGATGCGCAGGAACAGGTCGTCGACGATCATGACCTTGGAATGAATGTACAGCGACGTGCCGCCGGGGACCGCGGGCCAGTAGACGCCGAACCGGCCGTGTTCATCGGCATCCCAGAGCAGCCGCACCATGCGCTCACGGGCGCTGTCCATCGAGGCGGTTTCCAGCGGGCTCTCCGACGTCCGCGGCAGCACGATCACCACTTCGGGTCCGTCCGGCTCGCGCAACCGCTCCGCCAACGCCTCGCAGATCCCCCGCGCGGCCAGGTACTGATTCTCCAGATAGATGAAGTTCCGGGCGGCACCGATGGCGGCTAGGTTCAGCGCCTCCACCTCGCGGACCTCGTCGCGCTCCGGCAGCGGCGGCAGTGTGCGCGCAATGCCGACCTCGACCTGCCGCAACGCCGGCTCGCAGAGCCGCGGCCAGGCCACGGCGCCCGCTCTGACCGGCGGCAGCGCCTGCCCCGTCGCCGTCTGCCACCGGTCGCGGGCCAGTTCGGCCAGACACGATGCGGCCTCGCCGTCGACCACGGTGGCCACTTCATGACGCGGGCCGTACGGCTCGCCCCCGGCTTGCCGGCCGGGATCGTTCGGAGTGTGCGCGCGGGTGTCCCACCGCCCGAGGGTCAGGTCGATACCGCCGCAGAACGCCACCGCGTCGTCGATCGCCACGATCTTCTGGTGATGCACCGCGCCGAGTGGATGTGCGCCGTCGACGGCAAGGTGCATGCGCTGCGAGGTGATCCGGTTGAGCCACTGCACCGGGACGATGCTGTACCAATAACGTTCGAAGGCGGCGAGCAGTCGGAGATTCGACTTCAGTACGTAGACCTTGAGGTGCGGTCGCCGCCACAGCAGCCAGAACAGCAACGGGCCCAGCTGGTTCGGGCCGGGCATCGTCGCGCCCTCCGGCTCGAACGTCGTGCGGGAGTCGAAGTCCCATCCGACCAGAAGAATCCGGTTCTCGGCGCCCAGCATCGCGGACTTCACGTGCCTGAGATAGTCCGCACCGTCGACGATCGGGGCGTAGCGACCCGCTTCCGCGGTACGCCAGCACGTCTCGCCGGGTGACAGCAGCGGATCCTTGACCATGGTCATCAGCGCCTCCTTCGCTCCGGGCGATCATCCGCGCGGACTCATCTACTGAGTCGCGCACCAGTGTGCACCACGCACGCGAACGAGATACACCCCACAATCGTCTCGCAAAGCGCCCTTCCGCAACTCATATGATGAGTTGTAGACTCATCATATGACTGACGCCATCCGCCATCTCCGCCTGTCCCATGTCGTGCTGCCGCTGCCCAATCCGGTCAGCGATGCCAAGGTCCTCACCGGGCGTCAGAAGCCACTGACCGAAACGGTGTTGCTGTTCGCCGAGGTCCGCACCGAGCAGGGCTTCGAGGGAATGGGCTTCAGCTACTCCAAGCGGGCCGGCGGACCCTCGCAGTACACCCACCTGTCCGAGATCGCCGACGTCGCGCTCGGCCAGGACCCTTCCGACATCGATCGCATCTACCAGTCGCTGCTGTGGGCCGGCGCCTCGGTGGGGCGCTCCGGTGTGGCCACCCAGGCCATCGCCGCACTCGACGTCGCACTGTGGGATCTGAAGGCTCGACGTGCCGGACTGCCGCTGGCCAAACTCCTCGGCGCACATCGCGACTCGTGCCGGGTGTACAACACCTCCGGCGGATTCCTGCAGGCCTCCGTCAGCGAGATCAAGGAGAAGGCGACCGCCGCACTGCAATCCGGTATCGGCGGCATCAAGATCAAGGTGGGGCAGCCGGATTGGCGGATCGATCTGGACCGGGTTGCCGCCATCCGGGAACACCTCGGCGACACCCCGCTCATGGTGGACGCCAACCAGCAGTGGGACCGGGCACGGGCCCGTCGGATGTGCCGCGAACTCGAACAGCACGACCTGATCTGGATCGAGGAACCCCTGGATGCCTGGGACGCTGTCGGCCACGCCGACCTGTCGCGCGCCTTCGACACCCCGATCGCGACCGGCGAGATGCTCACCTCCGTTCCCGAGCACATGGCGCTGATCGACGCCGGCTACCGCGGCATCGTGCAACCCGACGCACCGCGGATCGGCGGCATCACCCCGTTCCTGCGCTTCGCCACGCTCGCCTCGCACGCCGGGTTGACGTTGGCCCCGCATTACGCCATGGAGATCCACCTCCACCTGGCTGCCGCGTACCCGACCGAGCCGTGGGTCGAGCATTTCGAATGGCTCAATCCGCTGTTCAATGAGCGCATCGACATCCGTGACGGGCGGATGTGGCTGCCCGGGCGCGCCGGACTCGGCTTCACGCTCAGCGATCAGATGCGGGCCCTCACCAAAGAGAGCGCGACATTCGGTCAGTCATGATGTTGCGATGACGACCTCGTTGGCCCAGCGGGTGGTCGCCGGCTTGAAGGACAAGATCTTCGCCGGCGATCTCCCGCCCGGGCACAAGCTGCCCTCGGAAACCGAACTGGTCGAGGAGTTCGGGGTTTCGCGCACCGTGGTGCGCGAAGCCGTCACCCGGCTTCGCGCCGAAGGCCTCGTCGAAACCTTCCAGGGCCGCGGGTCATTCGTGCTCGCCGTGCCGGAGCCTACGTCGTTCACGGTCGAGTCGTCGGCCATCCGGTCCCACCGTGACGTGCTGGACATGATCGACTTCCGGTTGGGCATCGAGTGCGAGGCCGCCGCGCTGGCGGCCGCACGCATCGACGCTCGCGGCCGGGAGACCGTCAGGGCCGCGCTCGACGAATTCACCACCGCCGCAGCGAGCGATGCGGTGGAGGCCGACTTCCGTTTTCACCGCGCGCTTGCCGCCGCCAGCGGCAACCGGTTCTATGTCGAACTGCTGGATTCGCTGGGACCGATGATGATCATGCTGCCCCGTACCCGATTGGGTTCCGAGCACTCGATCACCGACGCCGGCCATGCCGATCGGGTCCGGCGCGAACACGACCAGGTGGCCGCGGCCGTCATCGACGGCGAGCCGGAGCTGGCCCGGGCCGCCATGCGTCTGCACCTGGGCAACACCCGGCGCCGGCTTGACGCCGGCAGGCGTTAGCGCACCACGGTTTCGGCGTCATCGGCCTTGTCCGGCGCGGACGCCGCGGCACGCTGGTGCCGCACGTACTGGATCACCGGGAGCGCCACCAGCAGCAGGAAGACCGCCAGGATGCCTCCCGAGATCGGCCGGGTGATGAATCCGGTGGGGTCGCCGTCGAAGATCAGCAGGGAGCGCCGGGTGCTGGCCTCGATGATGGTGCCCAGCACGAACGCCAGCACCATCGGCCCGGGGTCGAAGCCGGCCTTCTTCATCAGGTAGCCGACGATGCCGAAGGCCAGCATGACGAAGATGTCGAAGGTCGAGTTGTTGATGGTGTAGACACCCAGGATGGTGATGAGCGCGGTGATCGGCGCCAGGATCGCCGGGCGCACCCGCAAGATCCGGACGAACAAGCCCACCAACGGAATCGACAGGATCAGCAGCAGGATATTGCCGATGTACATCGAGTTGATGACACCCCAGAACACGTCGGGATGTTCGTCGACGAGTTGCGGTCCGGGCGAGATGCCCAGGATCAGCAGCGCGCCGAACAGCATCGCCATCGACGCGTTGGCAGGCAGGCCGATGGTGAGCAGCGGGATGAACGACGAGGTGGCGGCCGCATTGTTGGCCGTCTCCGGTGCGGCGACGCCCTCGATGGCGCCGCGACCGAAACGCTCGGGGGTTTTGGAGCGTCGTTTCTCGGTGGCGTAGGCCACGATCGACGACAGGGTGGCGCCGCCGCCGGGCAGCACACCCAACACGAAGCCGATGATCGATCCGCGCCCGATGGCACCCGAGGCCTGCCGGAGATCCTTGCGCGACGGCCACACGTTGCCGACCTTGGCCGGGACATGCGTCTTGCCGTGGCGCTGCTCCAGGTTGTACAGAATCTCCCCGACACCGAACAGGCCCATCGCCACGACGACGAAGTCGATACCGTCGGCCAGTTGCAGGCTGTCGAAGGTGAAGCGGGAGGCACCGCTGAAACTGTCCCGACCGACCGTGGCCAGCAGCAGGCCGACCGCACCGGCGATCAGCGCCTTGAGCTTGTTGCCGCTGCCGATGGTCGCGACCAGGAGCACACCGAGCAAGGCCAGGGCCGCGTACTCGGGCGGGCCGAAGTCGAGCGCGATCTCGGCCACCACGGGGGCCAGCAGCGTCAGTCCGATGATCGAGATCGTCGCGCCGACAAAGGATCCGATGGCCGCAATACCCAACGCGGTGCCGGCCTTGCCCTGTTTGGCCAGCGCGAAGCCGTCGAAGACGGTGACCACCGAGGAGGCTTCGCCGGGGAGCCGCAGCAGCACCGAGGTGATGGTGCCGCCGTACTGGGCGCCGTAGTAGATGCCGGCCAGCATGATGATCGCGGCCACCGGGTCGATGGTGTAGGTGATCGGCAGCAGGATCGCGATGGTGGCGGCGGGGCCGAGGCCGGGCAGCACGCCGATGATCATGCCGATGAGCACACCCATCAGGCAGTACAGCAGGTTCTGGGGTTCGGCGACCAGGGCGAACCCATCCAGGAATGCGGTGAAGTCCATGACTTTTCGGCTTCGCTTTAGAAGGAGATGAGATGGGGAAGCGGAATCCGCAGCCCGTAGATGAACAGGACGTAGAACACCGCGGTGGTGGCGACGCTGATCACCGCAGTGCTACGCCAGCTTTCACCCCCCAGGAAGCGCAGCCAGATCACACACAGCACCACCGCGGGAATCTCGAAGCCGATCAACGGCATCAGCAGACCGAAGCCCGCGAAGGTGACGGCGCCGATGGCCACCAGAAGGCTGCTGCGGGTGAACTTTTCGGCGTCGCCGAGCCGGCGTCCGACCAGCAGCAGCAACAACGACAGCGCGGCGATGAGCAGGCTGACCACGAAAGGCCACAGTCCGGGGCCAGGCTCGCGCAGCGAGCCCAGCCCGTAGCCGGAGGCCAGTGCGGCGCCGGCAACTCCGATCACCAGACCGGTCAGCGCACCCGCGATCTGATAGCCGGGGCCACCCGCGGGCGGGCGCTCCTCGTGCAGTTCGTGCGCGACCTCGGCCTCGATCTCGGCGAGGACATCGTGTGCGTGCGGTGCGTGCGGCTCACCCACGGCGGTCATCAGCCGGCGTTCCGCAGGTCGAGGTCGTACTGCCCGACCAGCTCGGCGTAGCGCTGCTTGTCCTCACTGAGCTGGGTCAGCACGTCCGCACCGGACAGCTCCATCGGCGTGAGGCTGTTCTGCTCGTTGAACTTCTTGTAGTCCTCGGTGGCGAACGTCGCCTTCAGGCCCTCGACGAGCTTGTCCTTGACCTCCTGCGGGGTGCCCTTGGGAACCGTCATGAACCGGTACTGCGTGACCTCGACATCCAGGCCCTGCTCCTTGGCCGTCGGCACATCGGGCAGGTAGCTGATCCGGTCCGGGCCGAACACCGCCAGCGGCACCAGCTTCCCGGACTGGATGTTCTCGATCGCCTCACCCACCTGGATGGAGGCGACCTCGACCTGGTTGCCGAGCACCGCGGCCAGCGCCGGTGCGCCACCGTCGAACGGTACGGCCGCCGACGGTACCTTGCTGCTCTTGAACAGCAGCGCGGCAGACAGCTGCGCACCGGTCCCGACGCCGGTGGTGCCGTAGCGAACCGTGCGATCGGCGTTCTGCATGTCCTCGATGGTCCTGAACCCGCTGCCGAGGCTCGCGACCAGCACGTAGTCGTCGCGGGATACGCCGTAGACGACGTCGAAGGCATCGATGTCGGTGACCTCGTCGGGGCTCACCGCGAGCGGGGTGATGGTGAACAGCGACGCGTTCTGGATGGCGATCTTCGAGCCGTCCGGCGCTGCGTTCGCGACCTCGGCCGCGGCCAGCGCACCGTTGGCGCCCGCGCGGTTGATGACCGGGAACGAGGCACCCAGGTCATCGCTGAGGCCCTTGGAGACGGCACGGCTGATCAGGTCGCTGGAACCGCCGGCCGAGGCGCCGACGTACATCTCGACGGTGCCGGACGGCCAGCCGTCACCGGATCCGCTTCCGGTGCTGGTCTGCACTCCGCCGCAGGCGGTGAGCAGCAGGCCTGCGGCGGCTGCGGCGGCCAGCGCGGCGCGGGGACGTCGGCGGGTGGCTTCGATCGCCATCGGGCACCTCCTGTTGTTCAAGTCTCAGATCGCCACCCGGTGTGGCGGCCATCACTTAACTTAGGAAGCTCGGCGATACCTGTCCAAGGCATAATTG
>JAXHOA010000050.1:0-8913 GCA_034520035.1 Mycobacterium sp.
ATGATCTCCACCAGCCGACCATCGATGGCATTGCGCTGCCCGGTCAGTTCCCCGATCTCCTCGAACAGCGCATCCAGCCGCGGCTCCGCCACGTGAGTGGCGTAAGGCTCTGTGGGAGGCGGCATAACAGAATTTTACGAGAGGGGTCCGACAAGTAGATTCGTCACGATCAAGACCCGGTCGCGCGTGCCTGGTCGATCTGCTGCTTGATCTCCCGGTAGGCCTGCACGCGCGCCATGACGCCGTCGACAGCGGAGTTCGTCGGCGTGGTGTCCGGTGCGGCCTCGATGCCGTAGAGCATGGCGCTGAGCGTCCCGTGCAGCTCCGCGCGCTGTTCGGCGACCTTGGCGTCTTCCCGTTCGGTACGCAGCGACTCATCGATATGCCGCGCCTCGACGGCGCACCTGCCGATCAGTTCCACGCGTTCCTTTGCGGCGCCCTCCAACTCGGCGATCGTTCCCTCCGCCTCGGCCAGGATGCTGCGGTCGTCGGCACTGGGTTTATTCAACGCCGACAGCTTGCCGGTCACACCCCGCAACGCATGCGCCTTCGCGAAACTCCGATTGATCCAGGCAATATCGGCGGTGAAGTCGACGTCTCCGAGCCAGCCCGCCCGGGCCGCTTCCGATGCCGCCACCTGTTTGACGGAGTGCAGCGCCGCCTCGACCAGAGAGGCATTCGCGTTGCCGAGCGTGTCGATGCGACGTTGCACCTCTCGACGGTTCTTGTCTTCACGTTCGCGTTTGGCGGCCGCGGCACGGGCGGCCCGCTCCGCGCGCTCCCGGTTCTCCGCCTCGATGCGACTCGCCTCCACGGACTTGACGAGCGAATGGACCGTCCACGTCACCAGACACAGCGCCACGATGGCACCGAGGGCAATCCACACCGGCTTCGGAACCATCGCGATCAGCACGACCACGCCAACGACAAAGGCACCGACGGCGTCGGCGCCGCCCGACGATCGCTTACCCATCGCATCCACTCCCAACTCACCTCGGCCGCACCGGTTGTGCTCAGGCCAGCCGGACAGGATGACAGGGGGCACCGACAAAAGCGGTCACCACTCGTGCTGGCAGACGTGGCAGTGCCACGTTTCCCACGCCGGCACAGCACGCCCGGCCAGTCCCGTGCCGCACTTGTCGGTGCCCGCCCTCATACTGATCGGCTCGCTGGAGATTCCACGTCGAGCGAGAGGACACTCCGGTGGGCACGAGGCTCGCGACACTCAACATCCGGCATGGCGGCACCAAGTCCGCCGAGGCGCTTGCCACCCGGCTGCTCGGCTATGACGCCGACATCCTGGTGGTCACCGAGTTCCGCGCCAATGCTGTCGGCGCGCGACTGATCGACCGTCTCGAGCAGGCCGGCTACGACACCTCGCATCCTGCGGTCGGGCCCACAGACAACACCGTGCTGATCGCCGCACGGATCGGGATCGAGCGGTCCTGGGCGTTCAGCGAGTCGCTGGACCCGCGGCATCTGTGGTGCGCCGAGATCGACGGCGCGTACGTGTGCGGGGTGTACATGCCGCAGAACGCCGCCAAACTCCCCTACTGGGAGGCGTTGATCCACGATGCCGGACGCTCCGGCATCGACCTGTTGATCGGTGACTTCAACACCGGCACCAACGATCTCGACAAGGATCCGCGGGGCGCCAAGTTCATCGGACCCGAGATGCCCGGTAGGCTGATCACAGCGGGCTACACAGACATGTGGCGGTCACTGCATCCCGATGCCCGGGAGTACTCCTGGTACAGCCGCCCCGGGGACAACGGGTTTCGGCTCGACTATGTCTACGCAGCGCCCGATCTCGCGCAGCGCATCAAATTCTGCGAGTTCGACCACGCACCAAGGGTGTCGGGCGAGACGGATCACTCGGGTTTGGTCGCAGTGGTGGGTGACTGATGCAGATCCTCATCCGCAGTTATTGCGGTACCCGCACTTTGTGCGGTATGGTGGCACATGCCCAGCCGGTACGAACGCATCCGCGCAAACCTCACCCACGCCGAGAACGCCGGATCCGCAGACCAAGCCCTACGACACCTTCGTTCGGTCTTGACGGAGGTGAGTCAGCTGCTCGACGAGCAGCTGGCCCGCGCCGTCGTGGACGACGAGATGTCGATCGCGGCGGCAGGCAAGAGCGCCGGTCTCACCGAGAACGCGGTCGGTCCGCGCCTCGCCAGCACGGCGCGGCTCAACCCGTACGTCAGCAATGGTGAGCGGATCACCGCCGAAGACGTCAAACGCGCCCGAAACGACAAGCACGCCCGCACTCCCCTACCGCCGACACCGCCGACAGAACCGATGCGGTTCAAACCACGCCGAAACACCAAGCCTCGCTAGCCCACAACCGAAAGGGATCAATATGCCGAACCAGAACCTCACCCTCATCGCCTTCCTGCTCGACCGCTCCGGCTCGATGCAGTCCATCAAGTCCGACGTGGTCGGCGGCTTCGACGCGTTCCTCACCGAACAGCGCGCCGGCGACGGTGAATGCCGTGTGACGCTCGCGCAGTTCGACAACGAGTACGAGGTCGTCTACCACGCCGTGCCCGTCGGTGAAGTGCCTGCGCTGGAACTCAATCCACGCAACAGCACCGCACTGCTGGACTCGATGGGCAAGCTCATCACCGACACCGCAGCCGAGATCGCCGCCCTCGGCGAGGACGACAAGCCCGGTTCGATCATCGTCGCGATCATGACCGACGGCCTGGAGAACGCCAGCCACGAATGGAGCCGACCCGCCATCAAGTCGCTCGTGGAGCAGCAGACCAACGAATTCGGTTGGGAATTCCTCTACATGGGCGCCGATCAGGATGCCGTCGAGGTCGGTCGCGATCTCGGGGTGAAGGCCGAGCAGGCCGTCACCTACGGACGCGGCAAGTCCCGCGAGGCGATGGCTGCCATGTCGGGGAACGTGCGTGGGTATCGGAACGCGAAGTTGGTGGATATGGACGCGGCGATGCCGGCGTTCAGCGAGGACCAGCGGACGGATTTGGCGGACGACTGAGTCCTCAAGTTCGTCGAATGAGGTGCGCGCGGTTGCGGTTGCTGCCAGGAGGCGGGCGGCGAGTACTGCCGAATCCAGCTGCCGATCTACGCGTACCGCACCGCAGTGTCGATCGCCCCGCCGGCCTCGTGGTCCTGTCGGTCGTAGGCATCAGCGGCTGCGCGCAACGAATCTCCCAGTGCGGTGAGGTCAGAACGCAACTGGGCCGTCGACACCTCAACGTTTTCAGACGTCATGCTCTCTCTCTCTCTCCCTCTGCCTCTCGGGCGCGGCACCCGATCGTGCCCGACATGACACTGGCCTCCCGCGACCCGAACATCAGCGTGCGGCCGTCCTCGCTGCTGAACCGCAGATCGCGATTTCCCGGTGCATTCTGCGGCGCGGCGATATCGGTCAGCCCTGCGTCGTTGGCCAGTTGCCGAACAGCGGGAAAGACGATGCCCCACTCGGTATCGCTGAAGGCGTGCCGGGACGTCAGATCCCGCAGGTACCGCTGCACACCCTTCTGGCCGGTGGACTCTTGCACGCAACTGGTTCCGGTTTGGTCGCCGGACCATTCCCACGGTGACGACGCAGGGACCAGTCGGGTCACTTCGGCGCGTATCCGCTCCATCAGATCGGTCATCGCGGTCGTGGCTTGTTCGATGTCGGGCAACGAAGCGATGTCCATCGCGGGCGACTCCTGGTTCACGATCGGGGACTCACGCTCGGGCTGGTCGCATCCGCTGAGGACCAACAGTGCCGCGATAGCGGTCAACGCCATCGTGCGTCGGAGCAGGCACCCGGTGACTTGCTGCATGATCATCGCACCAATAGGTCGGGGTACTTGGGGTCGTCAGCCAACCCGGCCGCGATGATTGCCAGGTTATACCCGGCGGTGCGCAGCCCGTTGTCGGCCGAGCGCGGATAGTCGGCATGTCCGGCCGAGGCGTCACGTGGCATCTGATCGACTCCCGTAATTGCCGCATCGGTCGTCAGTTGTTCGAACGGGAGGGAGCGGTTCGGGTCATAGCCCTTCGATGGGTGGCCGTCCGCCGATAGCGCCTCACCGATCAACACGTCGATCGCCGCACGCGACGCGGACGGCGAGTACTGCCGAAACCAACTGCCGCCCTACTCGTACCGCACCGCAGTGTCGAGAGCGCCGCCGGCCTCGTGGTCCTGCCGGTCGTAGACATCGGCGGCTGCGCGCAACGAATCTCCCAGTGCGGTCAGGTCAGAACGCAACCGCGCCGCCTGCCCTTCCAGCACATCGATGAACTTGCCGAACCCGGGTGTGGCCTTTTCCTTCCAGGCCGCGCCCTGGGTGGAGACACTGTCGGCGACCGCCGCACGACTGGAGGATGCCTCACCGGCAACCACCGCCATCTGATCGGCGGACAGCCGCACCTGGGCCGTCGACACCACAACGTCGCCCTCACTCATGGCGCGCCACTCCCTCCAGCGGACAGCCGGCAGGCGATGGTTCCTGTGATCAGTGACGCCTCGATCGAGCCGATTCTGAGCTCGCGTCCGTCATCGCTGGTGATCCGAACATCATGGGCACCAGTAGAATTCTGCATTGCGGAACCGTTCGTCAGGCCCGCCTCAGCGGCCAGGCGCTCCACGGCGGGCAGCACGAGCGCCCACTCCTCATCGGTGAATGAATGCGTTGACGTGAGCTTGGCCAAGTACATCTGGACCCCCCTCTGTCCGTTGTTGTCACACGCGCCCCGCGACTCTTCCACGGCCGCCAGGTCCACGGGTCGCTCGCGGGCACCAACCGGGAGACCTCGATGCGGACCCGCTCGATGAGGTCCAGCATCTGGGCGCTCGTGGCTTCGATATCGGGCAGGTTCTTGATATCCACCTTGGGCACATCCTCGTTGATGATCGGGGAGTCGTAACTGGGATCGGAGCCGGAACTTGCCGCCGCCGCCGCCACCAGCCGGCGCGTCGGCCAGAGTCGCGCGGCCGCACACGCTCACTCCTGCCAGCCGCAAGCCGCGAGCCGCCTCGATCGTCATCAACCTTCTCCACCGTCTTCGCCCAACGGTACGTTGGCCAACCCGCCCGCAACGATGGCCAGGTTGTATCCGGTGGTTCGCAGAACTCCATTGTCCGATCGCGGGTAGTCAGCGTGGGCTCCGGCTCCGGTACGGGACACGTTGTCGGTGGGGCTCACCGCAGCGTTTGACGACAGCTGTTCCAGCGGCAGCGTCGTCGGGTTGGGCCCGAACTGACCGAGGTCGCCTGCCGACGGCAGCTCGAACGGCCCCAGCCTCGGGTCGCCGGATATCCAGTCGCCGGGGGCGGTCATGACGTAGGCGTGGCCGTCGGCGACAGGAACATATCGGGCCTCGTCGCCGATCGGCCGCATCAGCTTCGAGCAGGCACTACCGTGCGCTGCCGATATGGGCCACCGACCTCGTTGGTGTGTCCCAGCCCCGGCGAACCGTAGAAAGCCGCGTCATCGACGACGCCCGTCTGACCGAGCTCATTGAGCGCCTGGGCGGTTGTCAGCGATCCGTAGGAGTGACCGAACGCCGACAAGTGGACGTCCGATCCGTGCTCGTTGGTCGCATTGATGCCGCGGTAAAACTCGGCCAGATCGGGTGCGGCCTCGTTGGCCCGGCTCTCAAACCCTGCCTCCAACACCGAGATGTCCTTGCCCGGCGGTTCGTAGCCCAGCCAGGCGATAGTCGACACCTGCTGATCACCGCGTTCAGCCAAGTACAGCTGGTTGAGTGTCTCATCTCGCAGCGCGCGTCGCCTCGTCGACCATGCCGGGCATGCTGGTTGCTCTCGTGTCCACACCCGGAGTCGTGACGCTTACATGGTCGGCGGTGTCGGGGTTGCCGACCGCGATCGCGGCCCTGGTCTCCCGGCCATCGGGATACTCGAGCAGCATCAGATACTTGTTCGGGTCGTAGTCCATGTCGGGGTTGCCTTCCAAGGACATGGCCCCCTTCAGAGCCCTCGCTTCGTCCAGCCGAGCATGTCGATCCGCCACCATGCTGTCGTATTCGGCGCGCTTCGATGCCGAACCGGGGCCGCCGGCTCCGGCGCCGGCGTATTCCTGGAAAGTCGGAATCTCGTCAACGGCCCGTTGCGCGTCGGCCAGTTCCTGGTCGAGCTGGCCCTTATTGATCTCGCTGCGCACAGGAGTGGGCACACCGTCACAGTCGCCGATCCACTCCGGATGCGCGCCCGAGGTCGTTATCCTTGGTGGCTCGATTGGCGCGCGCCCGGAGAGTCATCGCGGCGACCGAAGCCGAGCTGGCGCGCTGTTTTCCTTCCCAATCCGTGTCGTTCCAAGCCTGCTTGGCAACCACGCTGCTCTCAGCGGCGCCGTGGCGATCGGCCTTACCGAACTGCATACGGCGCTCTTTGCTCAGTCCGCCCCGGGTGCAGTCGACGCTCCCGGCGCCTAAGCCTGGCTTGATCCCGAGGGCAGCAGAATGACCGGCCCGCGACACCTTGATCACCCGACTGCGCGCCCGGTCTGGACACGGCCGCAGCGACCGATCTGCTGGCACGGGCGGTGCAAGCGGCCTCGGTCACCGGTGACGAGGCCAACATGGTTGCGATGCTGCGGCCCGAGATGGAGCGCCTTCGCCTTTCACCACGTGTCGAGGAATTCCTCGCCGGGCCGCCCCAACATAAGCGGGCGACGACCCGGCGCAGGAACAGGTCCGGACCTGCTGTTCATTGGGCATACCGATGTGGTCCACCCTCGCGACTGGAGGGATTATTGGGCTGGTCACGCCCAGCAAGACCCGTTTGGTGCGGCAGTCGTCGATGGCGAACTTTGGGGGCGTGGTGCTGCCGATCTTAAAGCAGGCATATGCACTGCGCTGGCCGCGTTGGACTTGATTGACCGGTCGGGCATCCGTCTCGCAGGCAGCGTCTCATATGCTTTCGTCGGCGACGAAGAGAGCGGCGAGACTGGAACGGGCATCAGCGCGGGCGTGCGGCAATGGGCCAATTCCGTCACACTCTGGCAAACTTCCCCGCCCTGACCTTGCTGTCTATGTCGAGCCGACACGATTGCAGGTGCTGCCTACGCAGATAGGGTTTTACATCGCGGACGTGAAGCTAACCGGACAAGCGGCCTACTTTGGTCGCCCCGATCTTGGCCGGGACGCATTGCGGGCCGCGCACAGAGTTTTGCAGGCGATTTGGGATCATTCCGACCAGCTTTCAACAGCCCGCGAGCATCCGCTACTGGGTCGGGCCTTCACACTTGGTTACAGGGCTTGAGGCCGGCGGCCTGATCGCAGTACCTGGCGAATGCCGTTTCTCTATGATCGGCAAGCTGCTGCCGGGTGACAGCCTTGATCGCGCGACCGCCGAACTCGAAGCGGTGATCCGCGCAGCGACCCCGGCGGATATCGGCATCGAGATCGTCTTTCCAGCTGGGCGTGACCATCCACGCGGCGGATCGCCTGCCGGCATTGCGGTTGATCATGACTTGGTCAGGACCTTGTCCAACTGCATTGCATCTGTCCGCCCGGATCGCGGCGGCATCGAAGGGGCACCGTTCTGGTCGGAAATGCCCTTCCTCACACAGACGATCGGCATCCCGGCTGTCTACTGCGCGCCCGGTGACATCTCGATCTGCCACACCAACTTCGAGCGGGTGCCGCTGAAGGACTACCACGACGGCATTCTGGCCTTCGCGGCTTTCATCGCCACCACTTGCGGAATCCTGCCCGAGTGATCGGGCCAACATCAGGGAGAACGACCGTGAAAATTGCGACGAGGAAGCTTCTGGCATCGCTTTCGGTGCCTCACGCTGCTGGCGCTTCCCGCCAGCGCGCAGACCATTGGGCCATCGGGCGAGGGCGACGCCCGCGTCCGAAATCACCTTGGACGAAGCGCAGGCGGCTGAACTTAAGTCAAAGGTCTGAAGGCGGCCCTGCTCTGGCACGACCAGGCCGACTTCGTGAACGCGGTAACGGCAGGTGCGACGGATGAGTTCACCCGCCTGGGGATCGAAGTTGTCGCCACCACCTCGGCTGGGTTTGATAGCGCCAAGCAGTTGGCCGATGTCGAAACCACGATGGCACCTGAAACCGAATATCATTCTGTCGCTGCCTTTGGATCCGGTGGCTTCAGCTGCAGCGTTCAAGCCAAGGCCAGCGAAGCCGGCATAAAGCTGGTGTTCCTGTCGAACCTGCCTGCTAACTACAAACACCCCACGGATTATGGCGCCATTGTAACAGATGATCTGTTCCAGATGGGCAAACAGGCGGCAGATGTTCTGGCGACTTCGATGGGTGAGGCAAGGGCAAGGTCGGCTGGATTTTCCATGATGCTGCCTATTACGTCACCAACCAACGCGACAACGCCTTCAAGACCACGATCTCGAACGACTACCCCGACATGCAGATTGTGGCCGAAGCCGGGATCAGCGACCCGGCACGCGCCGAAGAAATCGCCAATGCGATGCTGCTGCAAAACCCTGATCTTGAGTGGCATCTACGTCACTTGGGCGGGCCCGGCCGAAGGTGTGCTGGCAGCTCTTCGCGCGACTAGCAACACCACAACCAAGATCGTGACGCTGGACCTGTCGGAACCCATCGCGCTTGACATGGTCAAAGGTGGCAACGTGGCCGGGATCGTCGCTGACGAGGCTTACGAGCTGGGTCGTGCCATGGCGGCCGTCGGCGCCCGCGCCGTCTTGGGGGTCGAAAACCCGCCTTCATCGTCGCCCCCGCGTTGGCCGTCACCAAGGACCAACGTCGTCGAGGGCTGGCAGAAGTCCCTGCACAAAGACGCGCCGCAGTCAGTGCTCGACGCCTTGAAGTGATGCGACCTGCTGCGCCCGGTCGTCGCCTGGCGCAGCAACCACTTCAGCCCTTCTCTCTGTTTGGACGCATGTTATGAATTTTACACTCCCCTCGCGCGCCGCCTTGCAG
>JAXHOA010000054.1:0-98781 GCA_034520035.1 Mycobacterium sp.
GACCGGTGGCGGTGCTGCCGCCGGACAGCATGCGCCAATTCGACTGGGCGGGTGAGGCTCCGGTGCTCGACCCGCTGCCGCGCTGGGTGTCCGCAGAGGTGCTCGGCAGCGGCGACCTGGTGATCGGCGGGCAGATGGTGCCCGGCGAGGGTACGCGCGGCCGCCAGGCGACCCGACTGCTACTCGAGGGGGCCTCCCAACCTGAGCTGGCCGATGCCGGTATCGGCTGGGTGGTCGTCGAATCAGATTCCGGCGCATTGGATTTGCCGGTCGCCTACCGTGACGGCGATATCACGTTGTACGACGTCGGCGGGACATCTCCGGCAGCCTCGGGGCGGGGCCTGCTGATCGCCGCGCACCTGGTGTGGCTGAGCATGCTGGTGATCGGCGGGATCGGCGCGCTGCTCACCCGCCGCCGTTGACGTCAATTGCCGAAACTGCGTTCCCGAAGGCGCTTACTCGCAATTCTCCGTCTGGAATACAGTTTCGGCGCACCGGTTGCTCACACCACGCCGCTGACGAACCGTCCCGCGTGCACCGACTCCAACACCGTGCGCATCGCGTCCGCGCTGAGCGCCCAGGAGAATTCCGCACTGCGGGTCCGCGCCTTGGCGCCCAGTTCGTCGCGCAGCACCCGGTCGGTGAGCAGTCGGCGCAGGCCGTCCACCAGGTCGTCGGGGCCGTCCACCAGCAGCCCGGTGACACCGTCGACCACAGAGTCCGTCAGCCCACCGGAGCTGCGGTAGCCGATCGTCGGCACGCCGTGCTGAGCGGCCTCGATGACGGCCAGCCCCCACCCTTCCTTGCGCGACGGCATCAGGTGCACCCAACTCTGTTGCACCACATGATGTTTGACTTTGTCGTCGATATGACCGTGGAAGGTGACGGCATCGGCGATTCCGAGCGCCGCGGCGTGGTCGACCAGCCGCTGCTCCCACCAGCCGCCGCCGACGATGTCGAGGTGCAGGTCCGGAATCCGGCGACGCAGCACCGCGACCGCGTCCAGCGCGTCCTCGATCTGCTTGTGCGGCACCAGGCGGGAGAGCACCGCCACCCGCGGGGTGGCGGAGCGCTGCGCGGTCAGCGATGCCTGCGGGGCCTCGTCGACGCCGTTGCGTACCACCGCGATCTGTCCGGGGTCCACGCCCAGGTCGGTGAGCTCGCGCGCCGAGGGCAGCGACACGGTGACGTACTGGTTGCGCCGGTGCATGGCCGGCGACAGCCGCGATTCGACGAACCAGCCGAACCGGCCGGTGCGTCGGCCCGCCACCGGCCACTGCTCGCGGTGGCAGTGGTGCACCAGCAGCACCGAGCGCCTGCCGTAGGCGAGCCGGGCCAGGAAGGGGATGCCGTTCTGGGTGTCGATGACGACGTCCGGCCGGGCACGGCGCAGTGGACCCAGTCCGATCCGCGCGGCCACCATCGCCAGCCCCGCCCAGACGTACACCGAGTAGGGCCCGCCGCCGCGGCTGACCGCCACCCCGTCGAGGCTGTCGCGGCGCGGGGCGCCCTGGTAGCGAGCGGTACGCAGGGTGACGGCCACCCCCGAGGCGGCCAGTTGCGCGCCGATGCGCTGCAGGTAGGCCTCGCTGCCACCGCCCTGCGGGTGCCCGGTGTCACGCCAGCCCAGCAGCAGCACACGCTGCACCTGGGGGTCACGGGAAGCTCGGGGCATAACGTCGCCCAGCCTAACCGTCCCGCCGGCCACGCCTGGGCGCGCTGGCAGGCCACGACGCAACGCCTACGCTGACCGGGTGCGGCCCACCCGTGACTTCGCCCGCCGAGCCACCCTGCGTCGATCGGTCCGCCTGCTCAGCGCCTTCCGCTACGAACAATCCGACCCCGCCCGGTTCTACGGCGCGCTGGCCGACGACACCGTCGACATGGTCGGGAAACTGTGGACGGGGCTCAACGCCACCACCCCCGCCGGGCGCACCGCGCTGGACGTCGGCGGCGGTCCCGGCTATTTCGCGTCCGCGTTCACCGCCGCCGGGATGCACTACATCGGCGTCGAACCGGACCCGAAAGAGATGCACGCGGGGCCCGCCGGCGAACCGGGCGGGGGCTCCTTCGTGCGGGCCTCGGGTACAGCGTTGCCGTTCGCCGACGACAGCGTGGACATCTGCCTGTCCTCCAATGTTGCCGAGCATGTGCGCAGCCCCTGGCTGCTGGGCAACGAGATGCTGCGGGTCACCCGGCCCGGCGGCCTGGCGGTGCTGTCCTACACGGTGTGGTTGGGTCCATTCGGCGGGCACGAGATGGGATTGACGCACTACCTGGGCGGGGCCAGGGCGGCCGACCGGTACGCCCGCAAACACGGCCACCGGCCGAAGAACGACTACGGATCGTCGTTGTTCGCGGTGTCGGCGGCCGACGGGTTGCGCTGGGCCGCCGCCACCGGCGCGGTGGTCGCCGCTTTTCCCCGCTACCACCCTCGATGGGCCTGGTGGATGACGGCGGCACCGGGGCTGCGGGAATTCACGGTGAGCAATCTGGTGCTGGTCCTGCAGCCCTGAACTGCAACAGGTTCTCGTTTCCCCGGTTTCTGGGTAGTGTGACGTCCATGACACAGACAGCGTTCAAGACGACGTGGGACAAGCTGTTCATCGGTGGCCAATGGGTTGAACCGTCAACCTCGGAGGTCATCGAGGTCTTCTCCCCCGCCACCGAGCAGAAGGTCGGGCAGGTCCCGCTGGCCGCCAAGGCGGATGTGGACGCCGCGTGCGCCGCAGCCCGCAAGGCATTCGACGAAGGCCCGTGGCCGCGGATGTCCCCGAAGGAGCGCGAGGCCGTCCTCGCCAAGGCCGTCGAGCTGATCGAGGCCCGCGCCGAGGAGTTCAAGGCGCTGCTCAAGCTGGAGACGGGCCAGCCGCAGACCATCGTCGACATGATGCAGTACGGCGCGGCGATGTCGACGCTGCAGTTCTACGCCACCGGTGCCGACAAGTTCGCGTGGCAGGACATCCGGGACGGCCTCTACGGCCAGACCCTGGTGCTCAAGGAGCCCATCGGTGTGGTCGGCGCCGTGGTGGCCTGGAACGTGCCGTTCTTCCTGGCCGCCAACAAGCTGGGCCCGGCCCTGCTGGCCGGCTGCACCATGGTGCTCAAGCCCGCCGCCGAGACCCCGCTGACCACCAACCTGATGGCCGACGTATTCGCCGAGGCCGGTCTGCCCGAGGGTGTGCTCTCCGTGGTGCCCGGTGGTGTCGAGACCGGTCGCGCGCTGACCGACAACCCGGCGCTGGACAAGTTCACCTTCACCGGGTCGAGCGCGGTCGGCAAGGAGATCGGCAAGATCGCTGCCGAGAAGCTCAAGCCGTGCACACTGGAGCTCGGCGGCAAGTCCGCGGCGATCATCCTCGAGGACGCCGACCTGGACGCCACCCTGCCGATGCTGATCTTCTCGGGCCTGATGAACTCCGGACAGGCCTGCGTCGGCCAGACCCGCATCCTGGCCCCGCGGTCACGTTACGACGAGGTCGTCGAAAAGGTCGCCGCCGCGGCCGCCGGGATGCAGGCCGGCACCCCCGATGACCCGGCCGCCATGATCGGCCCGCTGATCTCGGAGAAGCAGCGTGAGCGCGTCGAGGGTTACATCAAGAAGGGCATCGACGAGGGCGCGCGCATCGTCACCGGCGGCGGGCGGCCCGAAGGCCTGGACAGCGGCTGGTTCGTGCAGCCCACCGTGTTCGCAGATGTGGACAACTCGATGACCATCGCCCAGGAGGAGATCTTCGGTCCCGTTCTGGTCGTCATCCCCTTCGACGACGAGGCCGACGCGGTGCGCATCGCCAACGACTCGGTGTACGGGCTGGCCGGTTCGGTGTACACCACCGACTACGCCAAGGCCGTCGAGATCGCCAAGCAGATCCGCACCGGCACCTACGGGATCAACATGTACGCCTTCGATGCGGGTGCGCCGTTCGGTGGGTACAAGAACTCCGGCATCGGCCGCGAGTGTGGCCCGGAGGGCATCTCGGGCTACTGCGAATCCAAGAGCGTGCTGCTGCCGTTCGGCTACACCCCGGAGTAGCCACAGCCCGCTCTGCGCGAGCAGACGTGAATGGCCCCCAAAACTGCGGTTTTGGGGCCATTCACGTCTGCTCGCGGGATGAGAGTTCGCTCATCTGCGGCTCCTTTTGTCTTCATCTGCGGGCACGAACCTTGTGGTGTCGGGACAACAACCAGCAAGGAGCAGAACCCATGCAGAACGCGAAGATCCTCACCATCGCCCTGGCCCTGACCGGCCTGGGTTTTCTGGGCGCCGGCACGGCGTTCGCCGACGAAAAACAAGCAGTCCCCATCTCGACCACTCCGGCGAGCGGGACGACGATCCTGGCCGACGACGATGACTGGGACGACTGGCACGACGACGACTGGGATGACCGCTGGGACGACTGATTCGCCCGCGCCGCGCCCGTCATCCACGCCCGGATGGCGGGCGTCGCGCGTCAGGGCACGTCCTCCAGTCGATAACCCATCCCGCGCAGCGTCACGAACCGCTCGGCGCCGAGCTTGCGCCGCAGATACCGGACGTAGACGTCGACCACATTGGAATTCGGGTCGAAGTCGTAACCCCAGACGTGGCTGAGCAATTGCTCGCGGGAAAGTACCTGGCCAGGGTGGCGCAGAAAGGTCTCGGCAAGCGCGAATTCGCGCGCCGACAGATCCACGGCCTGCCCGCCGACATCGGCGCGGCGGGTGCGCAGATCCAAGTGCAGTCCCCCATAGGTCAACACCGTCAGTTCGGCCGCCCGGTTGGAGCTCAGCCGCAGCCGCACCCGGGCCAACAGTTCTTCGAACCGGAACGGTTTGGGCATGTAGTCATCGGCACCACCCTCCAGCCCGGCCACCGTGTCCTGCACGCTGTCACGGGCGGTGAGCACGATGACCGGGATGGCGTTGCGCTCCTGCCGCAGCCTTCGCAGCACCGAGAACCCGTCCAGCTCCGGTAGTCCGATGTCCAGGACCAGTAGATCGAACCCCCCAGTGACGGCATACTCATAGGCCGTGAGCCCGTCTGCGACCACGGTGACGACAAAACCATTGGCGGACAGACCCTTATCGATGAATGAGGAGATCCGCGGCTCGTCCTCGGCGATCAGGACGCGGGCCACTGCGCCTCCTCGAAACGGGCGGGTATGACGACAGTGAAGGACGCGCCGCGGCCGGGGCCACTGTCGAGCAACACCTCTCCGCCGTGCGCGTGGGCGATGGCCCGCACGATGGACAGGCCGAGACCGGCTCCGTCGGAACGCTTTCCACCCGCGCTGCCGCGGCCGAACCGCTCGAAGATGCGGGCCCGATCTGCTTCACTCACGCCCGGCCCGGAGTCGGCGACCCAGAACCGCAACCATCCGCCGGACAGCTGGGAGCCGACCCCGATGCGGTCCCCGGCCCGGGTGTAGCGGCAGGCGTTGTCGGCCAGCGCCACCATCGCCTGGGTGATGCGCTGCGGATCCAGCACCGCGACGGTGTCGGCCGAGGCGTCCAGGGTGAACTTCCGGTCGCCCAATTGGCTCACCTTGCCGAACACATCGGCGGTCAGCGCCCTGATATCGACGGCGACGGGCTGCAGGAAGGCGGGTTGTTCGGCGCGCGCAAGCAGCATCAGGTCCGAGACCATCCGATTCATCCGCTCCAGTTCGTCATCGACCAGCGCGACGGTGGACTGCACGTCCTCGCGGTCGCCGGCGTCGACCACCTCGAGATGGCCGCGGACGATGGTGATCGGGGTGCGCAGCTCGTGGCCGATATCGTCGATGAACCGACGCTGGGCGGTGACGCCGGTCTCGATCCGGTCCAGCATGCCGTTGACGGTGACCACCAGCGCATCGAGCTCGTCGCCTGCACCGCTGGACGGAATACGTTGCGAGAGATCGGTTTCGGTGATGGCCCGGGCGGTGCCGACGATATCGCGCAGCGGTGCCAGAATACGTCCGGCCACCAGCCAGGCCGCACCTGCCGCCAGCAGCACGGTGAGGGCGCCGACCACCAGCATCAGCCGCGCGGCGTCGTCGGCGCTGTCCCGTTCGGCGTCCGCGAGGTAGGCCGCGACGATGACACCGCGTCCGGGACTGCCCTCCAGGCTCACCGGGATCGCCAGGTAGAGCACCTCGCCGGCGTCGGGATGCTGGTAGCGCCCGTCGGTCGGCACGGTCAGCTCCGCTACCAGCGCGGTGAAGGCGGCATCGCCGGCCAGGATCTCGGGTGTGCCGGGCTCCTGCCGGCTCTGGGTGCGGTACCGCCCGTCCACGTAGCCGAGGAACTTCTCATTGGGCCGGGCGATGTTGTGGCGTCGCCTCGCGGATCCCCGTGCCGCGGTGAAGGGATCGCCGGTGCGCGGGTTGATGCCGGGTGCGCTCAGTTCGGCGAACTCCTGCACCTCGAACCGCAGTGCCTCGTTCATCCGGGTGTTGATACCCGACACCAGCAGGCGCCAGGTCACGAAGGTCACGATGCCCAGGGCGCCCAGCACCAGCAGCAGCACCCAGCCGATGATGCGGGTGCGCGCGGTCGACGGCAGCGCGCGGCGCCATGCCGGCCGGGACTGCGGTCCGAGGGGCATGATGTCCATCCTGCCCGTTCGCCGATCCGCGGTACTCAGTCGTCCCAGCCCCCGTCATCGTCATCGTCTCCGTCGTCGCCGCCATGGGTGATGGCCGGCGGCGGGGCGGGCACGTCGACGGGCGGCGGCGCCTTCGGCTCGGCGGTGATCCGCGGCGAAGCGGGTCCCGCAGGTCCGGGCACCGCTGGTGGGTCGGACGCGGCCGGTGCAGGTGCGGCGGGCACCCGCTGCGGCGCGGTGACCACGATCGGCGACGCGGGGGCGTCGTCGGTGCTCGAGGTCAGCGATATCCCGACGGCGGTCGCCGCACCCGCGACCAGCAGCGCCGCGATCGGGACCAGGATCGTCGCCCTCATGACGTCCAGCCTGGCCGCCGCCGGTCACCTCACCGTGAGACGCAGATGAGAACCCTCTCATCGACCCAGCTAACTGCTCGCTCCGGTGCGTTGCGGATCACAGTTTCGCCGATGCGCGCGCCGGGTAGACCACGGCCGTCAGACTTACCAGAGAAAGCACCAGCAATGAAACGTGATGTGAGAGCCGAACTCGACGTGGACATCACCGCGCCGACGACCCTACAATTCCAAATCGCCGTGGCTCCGCACCCTGGTGCCGAGGTCACCGAATCGCTGTCGTTCCTGTTGGACGGCAAGGAGATCCAGGCCCGCGAGATGTCCAGCGCGCATGGCACCCGGATCCATATCTTCGATGCGCCCGAGGGCAACCTCATCGTGGATTACTCCGCCACGGTGATCGGGCAGGCCGACCCCGCGCCGGTGGCCGATGTCGACCTGTCCACCTACCTGCGGCCCAGCAGGTACGCAGAAGCGGACAAATTCTTCGGTTTCGCCGCAACCGAATTCGGCCAATACGTCGACTCGGCCACCTTGCTGGAGAAGGTGTCCTCCTGGGTGGGCACCCGGCTGAGTTACGTGCCCGGCTCCAGCGACCCCATCGACGGCGCCGCGGACACCCTGCTGGCCGGCGCGGGCGTGTGCCGCGACTACGCCCACCTGGTGGTGGCGTTGCTCCGCGCGGTGAACGTGCCGGCGCGCTTGGTCGCGGTGTACGCGCCCGGGTGCTCACCGATGGACTTCCACGCCGTCGCCGAGGCCTTCGTCGAAGGGCAGTGGCGCGTGGTCGACGCGACCTGCCTGGCGCCCCGGCAGAGCATGGTGCGGATCGCGACGGGACGCGACGCCGCCGACACGGCGTTCCTGGACAACCACAAGGGTTCCATCACCCTGAACAACGCGACGGTGACCGCAGTTGTCGACGGCGATCTGCCCCAGGATTCGATCGATCAGCTGGTGTCGATCCGCTGACGCCCGTTCGGCGAAACTCGCGTACCCGGGGTTCCGCAGGCCCGGATCACCCCGGGTACGCGAGTTTCGGCGGAAGATCAGAAGGCCGCCTCGGGCAGGTCCATCGCACCCAGCTGCATCGACTCGATGACGGCGCGATCCGAGGACAGCCGCGGCAGGATGTGCCGGGCGAAGAACTCGGCCGCGCCGACCTTGCCCTCGTAGAAGGCGCGGTCACGATCCGGAGCGCCCTCGTCGAGTGCGTCGAGGGCGATCTCGGCGTGCTCGAGCAACAGCCAGCCGATCAGCAGGTCACCGATCGCCATCAGGAACGGCACCGAGGCCAGTCCCACCCGGTACAGCTCGCGAGGCTCCTGCTGGGACGCGAGCAGGTAGCCGATCATCGCGCCGGCCATGCCCTGCGCATCGGCCACGGCGGCCGCCAAAGCCGCTCTGCCGTCCGCGATCTCGGCCCGCGCGGTGTCCTTGTCCAGGAACGCCTGCACCTGACCGAGCAGGTGTGACAACGCCGCACCCTGGTCGCGGGCGATCTTGCGGAAGAAGAAGTCCTGCGCCTGGATCGCGGTGGTGCCCTCATACAGCGAGTCGATCTTGGCGTCGCGGATGTACTGCTCGATCGGATAGTCCTGCAGATAGCCGGATCCGCCGAACGTCTGCAGCGAATCGGTGAGGTAGCGGTAGGCCCGTTCTGACCCGAAACCCTTGACGATCGGCAGCAACAGATCGTTGACGTGTTCGGCCATCCGGGCATCCGCCCCGGATACGATCGCCGCCACGCTCGGGTCCTGGTGAGCCGCGGTGTACAGGTAGAGCGCGCGCAGGCCCTCGGCGTAGGCCTTCTGGGTCAGCAGCGAACGGCGCACGTCCGGATGGTGCAGGATCGTCACCCGTGGCGCGGTCTTGTCCGTCATCTGAGTGAGGTCCGCGCCCTGAACGCGGGTCTTGGCGTACTCCAGGGCGTTCAGGTAGCCCGTGGACAGCGTCGCGATTGCCTTGGTGCCCACCATCATTCGCGCGTACTCGATGACCTTGAACATCTGGGCGATACCGCTGTGCTCATCGCCGACCAGCCAGCCGACGGCGGGTTCACCGTGCTGCCCGAACGTCAGCTCGCAGGTGGCAGACGCCTTGAGCCCCATCTTGTGTTCCAGGTTGGTGACGTACACACCGTTACGCTCACCGATCTCACCGGTCTGCGGGTCGAAGTGGAACTTCGGCACGAAGAACAGCGACAACCCCTTGGTGCCCGGGCCCGCGCCGGCGGGCCGCGCGAGCACCGCGTGCACGATGTTCTCGTAGACGTCGCCGGTGTCACCGTTGGTGATGAAGCGTTTGACGCCGTCGAGGTGCCACGAGCCGTCGGGTTGCTCGACGGCCTTGGTACGTCCCGCACCGACATCGGAGCCGGCGTCCGGTTCGGTCAGCACCATGGTGCCGCCCCAGTTGCGTTCGGCCATCAGCGAGGCCCAGTGCTTCTGCTGTTCGTTGCCGAGGCCATGGACGATGTCGGCGAGTACCGGCCCGGAATGACAGATGTAGGCCGCGGGCTGCGCACCCAGCGCGAACTCCGCGATCGCCCAGGTGAGCATCGCCGGCGCAGGCAGACCACCGACGGCCTCGTCGAGACCGACCCGGAACCACTCGCCGTCCTGCCATGCCCGCAGCGCGGCCTTGAAGGGCTCTGGGTAGCTGACGGTGTGCGTCGACGGATCGAATGTGGGTGGGTTACGGTCGGTTTCGGCGAACGCCTCGGCCAACGGCCCTTCGGCCAGCCGGGCGGCTTCGCTGAGCATCTCGCGCACCGAGGCACCATCGAGGTCACCGAAGTCACCGGTTGCCAGCGCTTTGTCGATGTTCAGCGCCTCGAACAGGTTGAATTCGATATCACGGACGTTGGAAATGTAGTGCCCCATGCGGGTGAGAATAATCCCGCAACCGGCCGAGGTTCCACCGATTCGAATAGCTGTGCGTGCCGCCTCGCGTCGGGTGTTCATCAGTTGTTCACCGACGACCTGCGGATACACCGGAATATCGGATGCCGACCTCGGCGTTCATTCCTTATGCTTGAACCCACAGACCAGGAGGGGCACCGATGTTGCTCATCGAGCTCAACGTCGCCGGCCGTCGCTTCACCCGACAGCTGGGTGATCGCCCACGCCCCGTGGTCCTGCTGAACCGGCTCAACCGGCAGTTGCGGTCCTCGCGCGCCGCCTAGGCGGCCTTGCGCCAGCGCGCGCAGACGAATTCACCATTGCGGTCCACGTCGGTCAGCACCCACTCCGAGCGGATCGGCAGCAGCCGCGCCCCGGCGCCCAGCGTGCAGGGTGCGTAGGTGACCACCATCTCGTCGACGAGGCCGGCCGCCACGAACTGCGCCGCGGTCTGACCGCCGCCGACCACCCAGACATCGCTGTCTCCCGCGGCAGCCAGCAGCTCGGCGTGCAGGCCGGCGATGTCGCCGTCGAACGTCTGCACCGGGTGACCGTCCTGCACGATCTCGGCCCTGCTGGTGAGGATCCAGCTGGGTTGGGTGTACATCCACTGGCCCGGTTGGTTTTTCACGATCCACTCGTAGGTGGACGACCCCATGGCCAGCGCGCCGACGCCGGCGACGAAGGCCTCATAACCGAACGGTCCGTTCGGGTCGAAATCGCGCGTCAGCAGCCAGTCCAGGCTGTCCGCCTCATCGACGATAAATCCGTCCAGCGTGGCGGCGGTGAAGTAGATCGTCGTCATGTCAGTCCCTTCGCATCCATTCGAGTGGGTCGCCGCGGCGCACCTGGATGCCGTGACGGATCAGCATGGTGCGCACCACTTCCCGGCGATGTGCCGAGTAGGTGAGGACGTGCGCGATGATGCCGTACAGCTGGAAGGACTCCGGGGGATCGCACAGCGCGTCGATCACGGTGTCGGTCAGCCGGCCCTGCTCCCCGTGGTCGCGCACCATCGCCGTCCACCGCGCCGACACCTCGTCGTGGTCGGTTGCCAACCGCGGGACCGCGCGGATACCGGGTCGGACGGGCTGCTCGCGCCCCTCGATGCTGGCCAGCCAGACCTCCTTGGTCCACACCAGCGCACCGAGCACCGCCGCCACGCTGGCCTCCTCGCCGTCCCAGTCCAGGATCACCTGGCCCGGTGAAATCGGTTCTAGCCATTGCGATTCCGTCAACGCCACGGCCGCTCCGATGAGCGACGCCGTGTCGGCGATATCGTGCGCGATCATCAGCAGCGAGATGTCGGGGCGCTGCGCATCCCCGGGGCTGTCCAGCCACAACGACTCCGGCGGATGGAAGTGCACCCCGTTCGGCGCTGGCAGCCGGAACCCGACGTCGGTGGCCCGCGACGGCGGCACCCCGAACGCGCGCCGGAACGCGCGGGAGAACACCTCCGGCGCCGACCATCCCTCGTCGAGGGCGACCGCGGCCACCCCTTCCCCGCGCTGCAGCCGCCACGCCGCCCGTTCCAGCATCACGCGGCGGCGCAGCGCGGCCGGCGGTTCGCCGGTGAGCCGGCTGACCTCCCGGGAGAAGTGGAACTCCGAGGCGAAGCTGCTGCGGGCCATGCCGGCGACGTCGGTGTTGCCGCTGTCCACCACGGAGTCGAGCAGCTCACGGAGCCGGTCCCGGCGCGGCCCATTCGGCTGAACACTCACAGCTTCCGAGTATCGCGGCAACCCCCGACCGGCGACATGACATTTCCTGCTGGACCACGGGAACTAGACTCCGGAACCGGTGAGTGAATTCGATGCGCTGTGCGCCAATGACGGTGACCTGGCCGACCTGCGACTGGCGGTTCGGCGGTTCGTGCACGCCGACCGGGAGAACTTCGGCTGGCAGCCCGAGATCGACTCCTGGCTGACCAGCTGGGACACCGGTTTCAGCGAACGACTGGCCGACGCCGGTTTCGTCGGGCTGACGATTCCCAGCGCGTACGGCGGGCACGGTCTGGGCTTCCTGCACCGCTACGTCGTCACCGAGGAGCTGCTCGGGGCGGGCGCCCCGGTCGCCGCGCACTGGTTCGCCGACCGTCAGGTCGCGCCGTCACTGCTGAGCTACGGCACCGAAGAACAGCGCAAGCGGCTGCTGCCCGGGATCGCCACCGGCCGGCTGTACTCGGCGATCGGGATGAGCGAACACGGCGCCGGCTCCGATCTGGCCGCGACCGCCACCCGCGCCACCCGCACCGACGGACGGCTGGGTGCTCAACGGCACCAAGGTGTGGACCAGCGGCGGGCACCGCGCCCACTTCGCGATCGTGCTGGCCCGCACCAGCCCGCTGGATCCCGAACACCGGCACGCCGGCTTCAGCCAGTTCATCGTTGCGCTGGATTCCCCCGGCATCACCATCAGCCCGATCATCACGCTCGACGGTCACCACCACTTCAACGAGGTGACCTTCGACGATGTCGCGGTCGGTGACGCCGACGTGCTGGGCGAGGTGGGCGACGGCTGGCATCAGGTGACGGCCGAACTCGGTTTCGAGCGCAGCGGCCCGGAGCGCATCCTGTCCACCGCGATCCTGATCTTCGGGGTGATCAGAGCGCTCGGCGCCCAGCAGGTCGATGACCGCACCGCCGCGGAGGTCGGCGACCTGATGGGCCGGGTGACGGCGCTGCGGCAGTTGTCGGTGTCGGTGGCCCGGGCGCTGTCGGACGGGCAGGATGCGGCGACACGGGCCGCCCTGGTGAAGGACCTGGGGACGCGTTTCGAGCAGCAGTCGGTGGAGCTGTGCGCGGACCTGCTGGACTACGTCGATGACGATGCGGATCTGCGCGCGATCCTCGACACCGCGCGCCGGCATTCGCCGATGTTCACGCTGCGCGGCGGGACCAACGAGGTGCTGCGCGGCGTGATCGCCCGCGGCCTGGGAGTGCGATGAGCGAGTTGGACGAGCTGAAGCAGCTGGTCGCCAACATCGGCCGGCGGTCCTATGACGCCCGGTTCGGCAAGCGCCGGCTGCCCGAGGTGTTCGACGCCGACCTGTGGCGCACTCTCGACGAGTCCGGGCTGACCCGGCTCACCACCGAACAGGATGCGGGACCTCGCGAGGCCGCCATCGTGCTCGCCGGGCTGGCCCGCCACGGGGCCGCCGTGCCGGTCGCCGAGACCGATCTGCTGGCCGGCTGGCTGGCCGGCGAGGCGGGGCTGGAGGTCCCGGCCGGCCCACTCACGGTGGCGATCGGCGCGGCAGGTACCGCACGCGAGGTGCCGTGGCCGTCGGACGCCGCCGTCGTCCTGGCCGCCCGGGAATCCGACGGACTGCACGTCGGCCTGCTCGACGACCCCCAGATCACCCTCGGGTACAACCTGGCCGGTGAGCCGCGGGGCACGCTGGCCTACGGAATCGGCGGGTTGACCCGGCTGGATCCGGCCGCCGGTGACGAGTTGATGCGCCGCGGTGCGTGGGCGCGGTGCGTACAGATCGTCGGTGCCTTCGACTCTGCGCTGGAACTGACCGTCGCGCACACATCCGAGCGGGTGCAGTTCGGCCGGGCGCTGAGCAAGTTCCAGGCCGTGCAGCATTCGCTGGCCGCCATGGCGGGCGAGATCGAACAGGCCAGGGCGGCAACCGACCTGGCCACCGCTGCGGTGGCCGACCACGGGTTCGCCGACGCCAGGTCCGATTACGCGGTGACGATCGCCAAGATCGCCGTCGGCCGCGCCGTCACCCCGGTGACCACCATCGCCCACCAGTTGCACGGCGCCATCGGCGTCACCATCGAGCACCAGTTGTGGTCGGCGACCATGCGGGCACGCAGCTGGTCCGATGAGTTCGGCAGCACCGCGTCCCACGCCCGGCGCCTGGGCCGGCTGGCGCTGGAGTCCGCCGACCCGTGGGACGTCCTGATCAGTTCACCGTGATGGTCACGAGTCCAGCACCTGACTGACCCGGGCTTCCACGTCACCGAGGCCGCTCAGGTCGATCCCGAACCGTCCGGTGAGCTGGTCGAGCACGTCAGCGGCGGAGTTCAGCCGGATCTTCTCCGTGCCGCCTGCGGCGTGGATGGCGAGGTGGCGGCCGCGCAGATTCCAGCGGGCGTCGTCGGTGACCAGGGCGACGGACAGCCCGACGACGAAGCCGGACTTCGGGTAGGTCGAGACGTACCAGCTGCCGACCTCCAGATCGATGCGTCGTCTCGGCTCGTCGGTGAACAGATACAGCGGCTCCCACCGATCTCGGATCTGCGCCTCCAGCCGCAAGGTGCCCGCACCGGCGTCGACGATCCGGTAGGGCTCGTGGCGGGTCTGCTGCACCGGCCCGGCTTCCAGGCGGATCGGCGAGGACAGCGTCTGACCGCCGAACCCGACGTCGGCCAGGAACCGGCCGTCGACGCCGGGGACGGTGACCGCCAGCACGTTGTGCGTCATCGCCGGCATCGGTGCATCCCACTCGGCCGGCGGCGACGCGTCGAACTCGCTCATCCACACGACGCGCCCGGCCAGCCGATCCACCGCGAATCCGAGGGCCTCGAGCGCGTAGCCGAACAGCCCGTTCTGTTCGTAGCAGTACCCACCGCGACGGCGGTGCACCAGCTTGTCGACCAGGGCGGTCGCACCGAGGTCGACGACGGGCGTGCCCAGCACCGGGTCCAGGGTCTCGAACGGGATGGACCTGTTGTGCGCGGCGTGCAGAGCGTGCAGGGTATCCAGTGTCGGTTCCGGCGGGCTGGAGCGAAGCGACCCGGGGATAGTCTGAGCCGGCCCCTGATAGCCGATCCGAGCGAGGTAGGCCGCGATGTCCGGTGTCATGCCCCCATCCTGGGTCCTCAACCTCGGTTCAGGTCAACCGATCTTTGACCGCCTACCGGTTCCATGCGAAACTAGAACACGTTCTAGTTTCAACATCGGAGGCATCCCATGAGCTCGCCCGATATCGATCCCACCGAGATCACCAAGTTCGACCCAAGCCTCACCGAGCGCGTGATGGGGCTGCTGCGGCCGTTCCTGAAGGCGTATCACCGCTCCGAGGTCCGCGGCCTGGAGAACTTCCCCAACGGCGGCGCGCTGGTGGTGTGCAACCACTCCGGCGGCCTGTTCCCCATGGATGTGCCCATTTTCGCGGCCGACTTCTACGAGCGGTTCGGCTATGGGCGCCCGGTGTACACGTTGAGCCACGCCATGCTGATGATCGGCCCCACCGGCGACTTCTTCAAGAAGACCGGCTTCATCCTGGCCAGCCACCAGAACGCCGATGAGGCGCTGCGCTCCGGCGGTGTCGTGGTGGTGTTCCCCGGCGGGGACTACGACGTCTACCGTCCCAGCAGCGAGGCCAACACGATCGACTTCGACGGCCGGCAGGGCTATGTGCGCGCGGCCATCAACGCCGGGGTGCCCATCGTGCCGATGGTCGGTATCGGCGGGCAGGAAACCCAGCTCTACCTGTCCCGCGGCACCTGGCTGGCCAAACGGCTCGGCCCGATCGCCCGGCTGGCGCGCACCAAGATCGTCCCGCTGTCCTTCGGTTTCCCGTTCGGCCTGTCCGCCGTGGTGCCGATGAACGTGCCGCTGCCCGCCAAGATCGTCATGCAGGTGCTGCCGCCCGTCGATATCGAGGCCCAGTTCGGTGAGACACCCGATATCGACGAGGTCGATGCCCATGTCCGGCGCGTCATGCAGGGCGCCCTGGACGAACTGGCCGCCGAACGTCGCCTCCCGGTGATCGGCTGATCGTGGGAGTCCTCAACCGGGTCACCGACACGGCGGGCCTGATCGGCACGATGGTGCGCGCCGGTGTCATCGCGCCGCTGCGGCCCGACAAGTATCTGCGCATCGGGGCCGCGATGGCCCGCGAGAACATGGGCATCACCTCGGGATTCGCCGCCGCCGCCCAGCGCTGCGGTGACCGGGTCGGGCTCATCGACGAGCTCGGGGCACTGACGTGGCGTGAGATCGACCAGCGCGCAGACGCTTTGGCCGCCGGGGCCTGACGGACGGCGAGCATCACCCTGGTGTCGCCGCCGGAGCGGCTCCGCAGGTGCTGGGCATCATGGCCCGCAACCACCGCGGTTTCGTCGAGGCACTGATCGCAGCCAACCGCATCGGTGCCGACGTGCTGTTGCTGAACACGTCGTTCGCCGGTCCGGCACTGGCCGAGGTGTGGGAACGGGAATCGGCCGGGCGCACCGCTGCGGTCATCTACGACGAGGAGTTCACCCCGACCGTCGATCGCGCGCTGGCCGACGCACCCGGGGTGGCCCGCATCGTGGCTTGGACCGACACCGCACCGACCGGACGGACTGTCGCGCACCTGATCACCGAGCACGCCGGGGAGCAGCCACGGCGCGCCGAGGAGAAGTCCAAGGTCATCCTGCTGACCTCGGGGACCACCGGAACACCGAAGGGCGCCAAGCATTCCGGGGGCGGCCCCGAGGTTCTCAAGGCGATCCTGGACCGCACCCCGTGGCACACCGAGGAGCCGGTGGTCGTCGCCGCACCGATGTTCCACGCCTGGGGGTTCTCCCAGCTGGCCTTCGCCGCCTCGATGGCGTGCACCATCATCACCCGTCGCAAGTTCGACCCGGAGGCCACACTCGCGCTGGTGGACACCCACCGGGCCACCGGATTGTGCGTGGTGCCGGTGATGTTCGACCGCATCGTCGAATTGCCCGACGAGATCCGCAACCGCTACAGCGGGCGCACCCTGCGGTTCGCCGCGGCGTCCGGGTCCCGGATGCGTCCCGATGTCGTCATCAAGTTCATGGATCAGTTCGGCGATGTCATCTACAACAACTACAACGCCACCGAGGCCGGCATGATCGCCACCGCGACGCCGACCGATCTGCGCGCCGCACCCGACACAGCCGGAAAACCGGCCGAGGGCACCGAGATCCGGATCCTGGACGCCGAGCTGCGGGTGCTGCCGCCCGGCGAGACCGGCACCATCTACGTGCGCAACTCGACCCAGTTCGACGGGTACACCTCGGGCAAGACCAAGGACTTCCACGACGGGTTCATGAACTCCGGTGACGTCGGCTACCTGGACGTCAACGGCCGACTGTTCGTGGTGGGCCGCGACGACGAGATGATCGTCTCCGGGGGAGAGAACGTCTACCCCATCGAGGTGGAGAAGACGCTGGTGACCCACGACGCGGTGGCCGAGGCCGCCGTCATCGGGGTCGACGACGAACAGTTCGGTCAGCGACTTGTCGCCTTCGTGGTGCTGCGCGGCGCGGAAGAACCCGTGACCGCAGATGTTTTGAAGCAGTACGTCCGGGACAATCTGGCCAACTACAAGGTGCCGCGAGACATCACCATTCTGGATGAACTGCCGCGCAACAGCACCGGAAAGATCCTGCGCAGTGAACTCGCACACCGCACTACGGGGTAAGCCCAGGCCGCTGCTGGGAGCGCTGGCCGAACTGGCCAATGCCGCCAACGCGGTGCGCCCGTTGGGCCGTAAGGGCTACAGCACCGTGGCAACGTTCGCATTCGGCTGGCCGACATCGGAGAACGCCCCGCTGCTGTTCACCGGTTCGGTGCTGGACGTGATCCGGCGGGCGCTGTTGGGGCACTACCGCACCCGCAACGGCCGGATCTCCCTGGCGGTCAAGGTCCTCACCTGGGCGCTGCTGGCGTTGTTGCAGCGCCGCGAGGTGGAGTCGAAGCGCTACTTCGAGGATCCGCTGAAGACGGCCCTCGGCGCGGACTATCGGGAGGCCGAGGAACCCGAGCGGCGTCCGCGTGGTGTCTTCGGAACGGGATGGGCCCGGCGGCGCTACGTGCACGAGACGGCACGCTACGGCCCGCACGGCCCCAATCTCGCCGACATCTGGATGCGGCCAGATCTGCCCCGCGACGGCAAAGCGCCCGTGCTGCTGCAGATCCCCGGCGGCGCGTGGATGATCGGCATGCGCCGCCCGCAGGCCTACCCGATGCTGAGCCGGCTGGCCGAGCGCGGCTGGATCTGTGTGTCGATCGGGTACCGGATCAGTCCGAGGTACACCTGGCCCGACCACATCGTGGACGTCAAACAGGCGATCGCCTGGGTGAAGGCGAACATCGCGGACTACGGCGGCGATGCCGAGAACATCTATCTCACCGGCGGTTCGGCCGGCGGACACCTGACGGCGCTGGCCGCGCTCACCCCGAACGACCCGAAATGGCAGCCCGGTTTCGAAGACGCCGACACCTCGGTGGCTGCGGCGGTGCCGATCTACGGGCGTTACGACTGGTTCACCGATTCCGGCAACGGCAGGCCCGAATTCATCAAGATCCTGGAGAAGTTCATCGTCAAGCTACCGTTCGACGACCACCGGCAGGAGTACCTGGGCGCCTCACCGATCACCCTGGTGCACGCCGACGCGCCTCCGTTCTTTGTGCTGCATGGTGAGGACGATTCGGTGATCCCGGTGCGCGAGGGCCGCGAGTTCGTCGACGCGCTCAAGAGCGTCTCGAAGGCACCGGTCATCTACGCCGAGATTCCACACGCCCAGCACGCGTTCGACTTCTTCGGTTCGGCACACGGGCACAACACCGCCGCGGCCGTGGAGCGCTTCCTGAACTGGGTGCGCGGCTGACCCCACCCGCCGAATGGCCAGTTGTTGCACGCATTTTCGACCTCAGCGTGTCACAACTGGCCAGTGGGCGTCAGCACAGCGGCGTGTGCCGGCAGACGGCGTCCGGCGGCGGCGGTAACTGCGGGCGCGGAAGCTGCGGTGGCGGTGGGAGCCGGGGCGGCGGTGGCAGTCGCGGCCCGCGCTGACCCCCGTCCCCGCCATTGCCGCTCACCGGAGGTGGGGCCGGGGCCGGCTCGGCCGGTGCCGGGGGCAGGGCCGGAGGCAACTGGGACGGCGGCGGCGCGGGCCCGGTGGCCGAGGGCAGCGCGGACATCGCCCAGATGGCAATCGGCTGCGGGTCCAGCATGTAGTTCGCGGGAGCGGCCGTGAGTTGCAACTGCGTCGGCAAGACACCGGGCTTGACGTGGAAGAACACCCAGCCCGTCACGTCACCGATCACCCGCGCGGGTAGCGGGCGCGACGAGAGGACCACCGGCCTCGACGGCGGAGATCTGTTCGCCGCCGCTGACCAGCAGCCGGAAGCCGCCGTTCGGACCCGTCGCATCGATGGGGGCGGACACATCGGCGAAGGAGACCTCGATGCCGAGCTCCAGTTCGTCTCCGGTGCTCTGGCGGACCAGGGCCATGGTGTCCGCCCGCGGCGTGACGGTGGCCCCCTTCGCCGTCAGCGGCGCCCCCAGCAGCGCCGTACCGGGAAGAATCGACACCTCGGAGTGCTGGGCGCTGGAACTCACCGGGTCCGACGAGCTCGCGGAGTGGGGAGCCGGCCCGTAGGAGCAGCCGGCCACCACGACGACCGCGGCCACAGCGCCCAGGACTTTCATGCCGTCATTCTCGCCCATACCCGGCGCCGCGGCGCAGGCGTGTCACCTCAGCGCGGCCTCGATGACCGTCAGCTCCTCGGAAATACCTGCCGCACAGCGGATCTCGCGCAGCTCCTGGACCATCGCCTCGGTGACCTCATGCGGGTCCTTCACCGTGTCGGTGTCGGAGATGACCGAGATGTTGAGCTGGTCCACATAGCTCCAGACGGTGATGTTCAGCCCACTGGCCGCGGTCAGCGGCCCGACCGAGTAGATCTCGGTGACCGTGGCACCGCCGACCTTGCCCTGCTCCCGCGGGCCGGGCACGTTGGAGATGTTCAGGTTGAGCACCTTGTTCTGCCCGTCCTTGTCCGACAACCGGCGGAACAGCGCCTCGACGGCGGCCGGGGGCATATAGGAAGCCCAGCGGGCCACCAGTTCGGGCCCGATCAGCTGGCTGCTCTCCTTGGCCAGCGATGCCGCCGCACTGGCCTGACGGACCCGCTCCAGGACGTCGGGTTCGTCGACCGGCAGCGCCATCAGCACACCGGTGAACCGGTTGCCCGAGATGCGATCGGGTGAGAAATCGAAGCTCATCGGCACCGAGGCCAGCAGCGGATGATCGGCCTTGCCCTCGTAGTGCAGCTGCAGTTTGCGCAGCGCACCGGAGGACATCGCCAGCACCATGTCGTTGATGGTGGCGCCCAACTGTTTTCCGGTCGACTTCACATCGGCCAGCGCAAGCGAGGCCGTCGCGAATCGGCGTCCGGGGGTGAGCACATGGTTCATGAAGCTCGGCGGCGGGGTGAACGGTCTGGTCAGCTCCGGGCCGAACTTGTGCCGGCTGCGACGTACCCGGGCCACGCCGCCCGCGGTGTACTTGACCAGACCCGGGATCCGGCCGATCTGGCGCAGGTGGTCGGTGAAGGCGGAGCGGACCAGCTCGGACTTCGACGGGTCGGGATCGGTGGCGTAGGAGTCGCGTTCCCGTTGCGGCCCGTGTGAAAGGTCCATCCCGCGGGCGAGCAGGTTGGCCGATGCCACACCGTCGGCCAGTGCGTGGTGGATCTTGCCGACCACGGCGATCCGGTCGTCGGCGAGTCCTTCGACGAAGTACATCTCCCAGAGCGGCCGGCTGCGATCCAGCGGGGTGCTCGCGATCTCACCGATGGCTTCGTCGAGTTCGCGGCGGCCACCGGGAGCGGCGACGCGCCAGGGGCGGACGTGGTATTCCAGGTCGACATCGGTGTTCTCCCGCCACATCGGGTGGTGGAACTTGAACGGGATGTCGACGAGCTGGTAGCGGAACGGATCCAGATTGTGCAGCCTGCCGTGCAGCACCTTGCGGAAGTCCTCCACACCGAAGGTGCGATCACCGAGCCCGTGCAGGTCGATGATCGCGATCTTCAAGGTGTGCATGTGGACGTTGGGGGCTTCCGTGTACAGCAGGAACGCATCCCAACCGCTGAGCCTTTTCACCGGCTAATTCCTCCCCTGCCTGGAGGAGTCTATATAACCGCCTTGGCCTTGCGTGCCGTCGAGTTTCGGTGGATCTGGTTGAGGAACAGTCCGATTGCCTTCGCCATCGCGCCGGTACGCGCGCCGTCGGTCATGTCGAATCCGTGGCCCGCACCGGGGAACTCGACGTAGCCGACCGGCCCGGCCGAGGTGGTTTCGAGGCGGTCGACGAAACTGCGCGCCTGGGCGACCGGGATCACGGTGTCCCCGGAGCCGTGGATGACCAGAAACGGCGGCGCATCGCGGTGCACCCTGGCGATCGGGGAGGCTTTCCGGAAGATCTCCGGATGGCGGGTGATCTTGCGGCCGACGACGACGCGTTCCAGGAAGTCCACGAAGCGGTCCCGTTCGACGGTGGAGCGGTCCTCCCAGTCGTACCGACCGTAGATGCCCACGACGGCGTCCACCGAGGTGTCCGCATCGTCGGGCAGATCGCCCTGCAGTTCGGGATCGTTCGGCGTCAGGCCGGCCAGTGCGGCCAGGTGACCACCCGCGGAGCAACCCGCGACGGCCACGAAGTTGCGGTCCCCGCCGAATTTGTCGACATTGGCCCGGGCCCACGCGATCGCCGCCTTCACGTCGGTCATGTGGCGCGGCCAGCGGTGGTGCGGCGCCACCCGGTAGTCGATGGACAGGCAGACCCAGCCCTGTTCGGCCAGGTGCGACAACATGGCGTAACCCTGCAGCATCCGGCTGCCGTGCACCCAGGCGCCGCCCGGGACGAACAGCAGCACCGGCGCGGGCTCGCTGGGCAGTTCGGCGGGTCGCCACACGTCCAGCAGTTGCATCGGGTGATCGCCGTAGCGCACCGAGGTGCGGTGCACATTGCGCCGGTATTCCATCGTGTTCCACAGTGGCGGGAGTTGTGCGGGCGCCGGCCAGTCCCCGGCCAGGTCGGCGGCGGTGACCACGCTGCGCAACCCGTCCTTGGCGACCGTCACCGTCTGGTCCCGTTCCGCCTTGCGCACCGCGCCGTTGCCGGGCGCGAACCAGGCCTTGGCCGTCGACGACATCATCTCGGGGAACTGACGGAAACCCCACACTCCCATCGCGGCCAGGCCACCGAGCGGCTCAAGCTGCTTACCGATCACCGGCAGCGAAGCCGAGGCAACCGATAAAGCGAGCATACGGTCGGCATGATTGGCCTTCAGCAACCATCGTGCGCGGCTCATCAACGTCGGTCCGGGGTACCGGGTGTCCGGTGTGGCCGTCATGGCGCGAGCGTACCCGCGCAGACCCATTCCTAAGCAGACATTCTTCGGGATCTGTCTACACGGTGGTCAAATTGTGATCCGCATCACTTATGGCCGCGTGGGTGCGGCCGGTAACTTCATTCTCATCATGAGCATGTCTGCGCTGGCCATCACCGAAGAACACCAGGATCTCGCGGCCTCGGCCATCGGGCGACTCCAGCGGTCCGGCAGCCGCGCCGCTGCCCGCGCCACGCTCGACCGGCCCGGCAGCTATTCGCGCGAAATCTGGTCCGCGGGAGCAGAACTGGGCTGGAATGGGCTGGCGATCGCGGAGGAATTCGGTGGATCGGGCTTCGGGTTGGCCGAGTTGGCGATCATCGCCGAGATCACCGGCCGCGAGCTGACCCCCGGCCCGTTTCTGCCGACCGTGGCAGCGGCCATGGTGATCGACCGGTGTGCTCCGGATTCCGTGCGGGCCCAACTGCTTCCGGGCCTTGCCGATGGCAGCACCGTGGCCGCGATCGGCCTCAACGGACTGGTGAACATGGAGTCCGATCTGACCGCCACCGCGCAGTGGCCGGCGGTCCCCGGCGCTCCGGACGCCGATGTGCTGGTGCTGGCCGCCGGCGCGGACCTCCTCGTGGTGGATGCGGCCGCCGACGGCGTCACCGTCACCACACTGCCGTCCCTGGACACCACCCGGTCGATCGGCTCGGTGTCGATGCGCGGGGCCGCAATTCCCGCCGACCGGGTGCTGCGCGGAGCCGCCCGGCACGCCCGCACCGTGTTCCGCATCCTGGCTGCGGCGGAGTCCGTCGGCATCAGTTGGGCCAGCCTGGACATGGCGGTCGAGTACGCGAAGGTCCGTGAGCAGTTCGGCCGCACCATCGGCACCTTCCAGGCCGTCAAGCACCATGCCGCGAACATGCTCGTCGACGCCGAACAGACCACCGCGGCGACCTGGGCGGCCGCCCGCGCCGACGACCTCGATGCAGCATGGCTCCCGGCGGCGATCGCCGCGGCACACGCCGTCCGGGCGCAGGTCTTCAATGCGCAGAACAACATCCAGCTGCACGGCGGGATCGGGTTCACCTGGGAGCACGATGCCCACCTGTATCTGCGCCGGGCACGCACGCTGTCCGCCCTGCTCGCCGACGGCAACGACCCGCTGGCCGACCTCGTCGACGCACAGCGTGCCGGGCAGACCCACGGTGTGGCCTTCAGCGTGCCCGCGGAGGCCGAGCGGTACCGTGCGGCCGCCACGGAGGCCGCCGCCAAGATCCGCACCCTGCCCGAGGCCGAGCGCCGTGACTTCCTGGTCGACTCCGGCTATCTGGTGGCGCACTGGCCCAAGCCGTGGGGCCGGGGCGCGGACGTGCTGGAACAACTGGTCATCGAGGAGGAATTCTCGGCGGCGGGCAGCAGCGCAGCGACAGGGGAATCTGCGCCGATCACCATTCCGGATATGGGCATCACCGGATGGGTGACCCTGACCATCGTCCAGGCCGGTACCGACGACCAGCGCGAGCGCTGGGTGGAGCCGGTCCTGCGCGGGCAGTCGATGTGGTGCCAGCTGTTCTCCGAGCCCGAGGCGGGTTCGGATGCCGCCGCGGTGCGGACATCGGCCAAGCGTGTCGACGGCGGCTGGAAGGTGACCGGCCAGAAGGTGTGGACCAGCCTGGCTCAGCACTGTCAGTGGGGCCTGGCGACCGTGCGCACCGATCCCGAGGCACCCAAGCACGCCGGTGTCACGATGATGGCGATCGATATAAAAGCACCTGGTGTCCAGATCAATCCGCTGCGCGGGATCACCGGAGACGCCCATTTCAACCAGGTGTTCTTCGATGACGTCTTCGTCCCCGACGCCGATGTGGTCGGCGACGTGAACAAGGGCTGGCTGGTCGCCCGCGCCACGCTGGGCAATGAGCGCATCTCGATCGGCGGTGGATCGGGCGCCCCGACCGGCTTCACCGCTGCCGATGTCGTCGCACTGCTGGACCAGGCACCGCCCGCGGTGGCGGCGGCTCATCTGCACGAGGCCGGCCGGGTGATCGCCGAGACCCTGACGCTGCCGATGCTCAACCTGCGCCGGGTCAGCAGGGCGATCGCGGGAGCCGAACCGGGTCCCGAGGGCAATGTGACCAAACTGCTGGTGGCCGAGCAAGCGCAGCGACTGACCGAAGTGGGCATGGCGCTGGCCGGGGTGTCGGCCGTCTCCGGCCGCAACGACGCACTGGCCCGGACGTACCTGGGCAACCGCGCCATGACGATCGCCGGCGGGACCTCGGAGATCACCCGCAACACCATCGCGGAGCGAATCCTCGGGCTACCACGCGATCCGCTGCTCAAATAGCGCCGAGGAGAACAATATTCGGTGAACAATCGGCGGCGAACCGAGCGGGGACGCCTCAGCCATGCCTATACCTGACGTCATGTCCGAGCACACCGATCTGGCCGATATCCTGCTCTCGCTGCGCGGCGTATGGGACGAGGTCGCCGTCGACGAACTCGACCATGCGCTGCAGTCAGCCGCCCGCGCGATGGATGACGGGGCCGACGACGAGCTGGTGCTGGCCGCCGCACTGCACGACATCGCGCACAGCCCGCTGCTGCCCGCGGGGTCGGCCCATGACCTGCTGGCGCGGGAATGGCTGACACCCCGGTACGGGGAACGGGTGGGTTGGCTGGCCGGCGCCCATGTGGCCGCGAAACGCTACCTGGCGGCCACGGTGCCCGGCTACCAGCTCAGCATCACATCCGAGCAGTCGCTGCTGCATCAGGGCGGTGCGGCCGTCGATCCCGCCTTCGTCGGTCACCCGTGGTGGCCGGATGCGTTGCGGCTGAGGCACTACGACGACGCAGCCAAGCGCCCCGGTGCCGCAGGCGCCACCGTCGAACAGGTACTGGAGATCGCGCGTCGAGTGGCCGGCACGCGAGATCGCGATCCGGACGGCGCACGGTAAGCAATACTGTCGAGGTGTCGACAACCGCCGCCTTCCACCGGGACCTGGCCCGCTTCGCCCGCTTCCTGCCACGCAAGATCGTCACTCCGGCGAGTCTTGCTCTGCTGCAGCGAATGACCGCGCTGACCGACCGTCGCGTCCCGCACGGTGTCGAGGTGCTCACCCTGACCTCGGGAGTCGGAGTGCGGCTGTACCGGCCCACCGGGGTGAGTTCTCCCGGACCGGCGTTGCTGTGGATTCACGGCGGCGGATATGTGATCGGCAGCGCCTCCCAGGACGACGTGCTGTGCCGCCGCTTCGCGTCCACGCTCGGCGTGACGGTGGCCTCGGTGGAATACCGACTGGCTCCCCAGCATCCGTATCCGGCCGGTCTCCAGGACTGCTATGCGGCCCTGACCTGGCTGGCCGGGTTGCCCGCAGTCGATGCGGAGCGGGTCGCGATCGGGGGTGCCAGCGCCGGTGGCGGTCTGGCCGCCGCACTCGCGCTGCTGGCCCGTGACCGGGGCGAGGTGCCGCTGGCGGCGCAGCTGCTGGTCTACCCGATGCTGGACGATCGGTCGGTGGGCCCGCAGTTCGACGCCCCGGGGCATCGGTTGTGGACGCAGGAAAGCAATCGTTTTGGCTGGTCGGCCTATCTGGGTGGTGCCGACCCCGACGTTGCGGTGCCCGCCCGTCGCGACGATCTGAGCGGGTTGCCCCCGGCCTGGGTCGGTGTGGGCACCCTGGATCTGTTTCACGACGAGGACCTCGCCTACGCCCAGCGGTTGCGCGCGGCGGGTGTGCCGTGTGATGTCGAGGTCGTCCAGGGGGCTTTTCACGGTTTCGACGGCGTCGCGCCGAAAACCGCGGTGTCGCGCGCCTTCTTCGACAGCCAGTGCGCCGCGCTGCGGCGGGCGTTCACCGGCGAACCGGTCCCGTCACCCGCGTAGGCGGATGACGGGAGCTCCGATTCTGCTAGCCGGCCATGAACTCCGAGTAGGCCGATGCCAGTTCGGGCGACAGCAGCGCGACGTTGCACTCCCGCTGGGTGTCCCCGATCGGCGCCAGGATCCCGCGCAGCTCGTAGTACTCCTGCGAGTTCGCGGTGAAATACGCCCGGATATTGGCCGATGCCTCGGCGCGCGGCTGCGTGCGCGCCGCCTGGACCACCTGATTGGCGCCCGGGTGGGCGTTCAGGTAGGCGCTGGCGGCGCCGGTCACCGAGCTGACGGTGCCGGCCACGGCGTCAGGATTGCAGTTCGGTGCCGCCGATGCGGTCGGCGCAGCTATCAGTGCGGCAGCGGCCGCACCCAGCAGACTGCCCGCGGAGACCCGGCGCATGCTCGTGTTCTTCAGTTTCATGATTGATTGGTGTCCTTCGTGTTCTGACTTCTGTATGCCTCGCTCTAGACATCCCAGGCTTACGGTCCCAGACCCGAAAACAACGGTACGCGTGTCTTGTTGGTGCCCCGTCGGGCCGAATGCCAAACGTCGGCCGGGTGTGCCGGCGTTACATCATCCGAACGTGAGTTCGGTCGCATTCGCGCCGGAATCGCCGCTGATGTTCGCAGAATTTCCGGCGTTCTCTTATGTCAACCGGCAAACACTTAATTGATCGTGATCTCCCGCTGTGACCGTATTGTTATCCGGCTGCACCGCCGACCCGGCCCTTCGCCGGAGTTTCGGCGCGCTGCCGGCGGGTAGCCAGCCCAGGCATTCGCCACAACGTCAGAAAGGGAGCCGATGCCCCGCGGTAAAGGTATGTACGACGACGATTCCGGTGACGACCCCCGGCCGAAGGTGGACGAGTCCGACGTCGACCAGCAGACACCCGATGTGCACATGCCCGAACCCGGCGCCGAAACGCCGGACTGACCTCACCTGCGATAGGTGAGGTCGCCACCGATCATGGTGGCCATCACGGCGCCGCCGTCCAGGTCTTCGAGAAGTGTCGCCGGCGGTACGCCGAGGACGCACAGATCACCCGGCTGTCCGGGCGCCACGCTGCGCGGGGCCGTCGGCGCGGCCGCGGTGCCCAGGAACAGCTCGAGCGCGGCGCGTGGACCGATCCGTTCGGCCTCGCCCAGCACCGCTCCGCTCGGCGTGCGGCGATGCACCGCGGCACGCATGGCGGCCCAGGGATCGCCGTCACCGAACGGCATATCCGTCGACAGAGCGACCCGGATACCGGCGGCCAGCAGCGTCGCGAGACGCCACAGCTGATGGTGCTCGTCGGCCGGGACGTCCGTCAGGTACTGGTCACCGCGTTCGGCCACGAAGTTGGGCTGGGTCACCACCGTGACGCCCAGATCGGCGAGGTCGCCGAGACAATCGTCGGGCACCACCGCGGCATGCTCGATGCGGTCGTCGGGGTGGCCGCCCGCGGCGCGCAACGCGGCAATGGTGATGACGAGCTGGGCCGCGGTCACGCAGTGCACGGCGACCGGCGCCCCGTCGCGGTGGCGCCGGGCCACCCAGTCGGTGAGCTCGTCGAGGTTCAGACTGTCGTCATGCAGGATTCGCTTGCCGGGTGCCAGATGGTGCAACCGCTGACGCATTCCTCCGTGGCGGTGCACCTCGTCCAGCTTGACGATGTCGCCGATGTCGAGATCCGGTGTGGCATCGGTGATTCCCGTGATTCCGTAGGCGGAGAGCCGATTGCTCAGATCATCGATCGCGGTATCGCGGCGCTGCAGCGCATCCGACCAGGTGCGGTCGGCACTGCGCAGCCTGCCATCGGGGTGATCGGCCAGGCCCACCGCGGCCAGACCCTTCGAGTTCAGGGTCCACAGGATGCCGCTGCGATGCTGGATCCGCACCGGGACCGGCGGGGCGAGCGCATCGAGCCTGTCCCGGTCCAGCGGACCGGCCACCGCCTCGTGGTAGCCGACAGCGCGGATCCAGCCGTCCTCGCCGGGTTCGGCGTCGGCCAGTACCCGGGCCAGGTCGTCGCGATCGCTCACCTCCGTGGTGCCGACCCGGACCGAATCCGCCGCCGCCGCCGCCGAATGCACGTGCACATGGTGATCGTGCAACCCGGGGATGACCGCGCCACCGGCGGCGTCGAGCACCCGGTCGTCGGGGTGCGGGGTGAGGCGGGGGGCCATCTCGGTGATCTGCGCGCCGACCCGGATGTCGACCACCCGTCCATCGAGTAGCGCTGCCCGTTGGATCAACATGACACGGAATGCCTTTCGTCCAGCAGTGCGTGCACCGCAGCGTTGTCGGCGCCCGGTGCGGATGCCGACGTGCCCGTTTCCGGTTCGGTGGGTTCCCGGACGGGTCCGCCGACAAACCCTGTGTAGCCGGCGGCGGTCGCCGACATCGACATCTCGATCAGCTCACCCCCGCCGCGCATCAGCGACTCGACCACGGCGGCCGCGGCATGCAGACCGGTCAGCGGATCCGCGATCGCGTCGCCCACGAATTCCGGCCCGTCCGGACCAGACCCGACCAACCCGCCGGCCACCGCCGCGTCGTCGCCGAAGGCGACCCGGGTGCCGGCGTCACCCTCGCAGCCGTACCCGCTGATACGCAACCAGATCCGCCCGGCCCGCGGTGCGATATCGGCAGGGCCCAGACCGCGGCGGTTCAGCGCCGCGGGCCGCGATCCCTCGATCACGACATCGGCCGCTTCCAGCAGCCGTCGCATGGCCGGTTGATCGTCGAATTCGACCGCATAGGAGAGTTTCCCGCGATTCATCCAGTCGTAGAAGGCGACAGACCCCGCTCTGGTGCCGTCGGGACGGCCTGGGCTTTCCACCTTGATCACGGTGGCACCCGCGCCACCGAGTAGCCGCCCGCACAGCGGTCCCGCCCACATCGAGGACATGTCGACGACCAGCAGCCGGGCCGGCCGCTCGCCTCTGGGTCCGTGCGCCCGGGTCACCGGCGGGCCGGGTGCGGTCTCACCGAGGACCGCCGCCGGTAGGTCCAGCAGCCTGGCCCGGGCCACGGCGGCCGACGCGGTTCGGGCGCTCACCCACCGTTGCAGGGGCGGCCACGGGTCGTCGCCGACGTCGTCGGTCTCGACCAGCGCGGGTACCACCGCGATGTCATCGGGTCGGGACAACGTGACCGCGCACCAGGTGTCCGCGCCGCGCAGGATGCGGGTGGCCCCGCCCGCCGAGATCTGGCCGTTGGCGGTCAGACCCAGCAGCGCCGCCCTGCCGGTGAGCAGCGCGGCGGCGTCGACCCGGACGCCGGTGTGCGTGGTGAACGCGTCGGCCACCCCCTGGGCGCGCGCACTCAGCGCTTCCGGGACCCCGACGGTGCTCACACCGCCATCTTGCCCCGTCTCAGACCTGCCCCATATCAGAAATGCAAAGCGGCGAAGCGCCAGTCCAGGACCTGGCCCCGGCCCTCCCCGACCGCGTGGACCAGCGAGCGCAGCCGGAGCCGCGTTCCCGCCGGGGTGGGCTCGGCGGCCTCGATGTGCAGTTCGCTGTGCAGCGTGTCGTTCTCGTGCACGGGTCCGGTGTGATCACAGGATTCCCAGCCCAACACGGTCGCCAGGTTGGGCAGTAGCCGGCTCGCCTGGGCCAGCGCCAGTCCGATGGTGTGCCCGCCGTACACCAGCCGCTGCCCACCGGCCCGCCAATCATGATGGGTGGCAGCAATGTTCAGCGAGAGCCTGGCCAGTTCCGGTGCACTGCTCACGACATCGGCGGTGCTGTGCAGGACGGTTCCGACCAGCGAGTGATCGAAACCGGAGCCGGTGAACGCCTGCACGCTCCACCCCGCTGTCGGATCAGGCGGGGTCTGCTGGTCGGCGCCGACGGCACCCAGGTCATCGGCATGCCCGGTCTGCACGTCATCGGCGGACAGCGGCAGCATCGCGCATCGGTAGAAGTCCAAGACCGGCCGACCGGCCTGGTCCGCGGTGGTCATCCGCAGCGCGGCGAGTCCGGTGGCGGCCCGGCCCGCTTTCGCCGAGTTCTGCCGCAGTGCCACCACCTCGGTGCGGGTGGTCAGGGTGTCACCGATGACCGGGAAGCGGTGAAAGTTCAGCCCGCGATAGAACAGGTTGGCCTTGACACGCTGGGTCACCAGGGTCGATTGGCCGATCGCCACGTCGCAGACCAGCGCGGGATGGGCCAGCGGTCCGGTGTCACCGGTGACCGCCGCGGCCAGGCCGGCATCCAGTGCAAGTCGCAGCCGGTCGCCGAGAATGCTCTGATGCACGGCGGCCGCACCGGAGGTCAGGGTCATCGACGGTGCGGTGTCGAATACCTGCCCGACCTGCAAATCGTCGAAATAGGGGCCACCGGCTGCAATCGGAGTCACGGCGGGCACTCTAGTTTCAGGCGTGCGGGGGCTCGCCGGTCACCCGGTGATCGGCGTGATTGAGGCCTTCCTGCACCAGCCTGCCCAGATGCCCGTCGCGCAGCCGGTAGAACACCCGTCGCCCGTCCTTGCGGGTGTCCACCAGCCGGGCGAACCGCAGCTTGGCCAGGTGCTGGCTGACGGACGTGCGGGAACCGCCGGTCACCTCGGCCAGCGCGCTGACATCGGCCTCCCCCTGGGTCAGCAGCCACAGCAGATGCAGGCGGGTCGGATCGGCAAGCATCCGGAAGGTGTCACTGGCGGCGTCGAGGCGGTCGCGGTCCGGAGAGGCGTCATGGACGAGACTCGGCGACGACTCGGGTCGGGGCTTTCCGGGCGCTGTCCCGCCCATCGGCCTCACCCCTCCCGTGCGCCATGATCCATGCCGCAGCGAGCGCCGCGAATGAACCGAGGATAGCGAGTATCACCGCGGCGAGCCCCTGATTGACGGCCGCGCCCACCCAGCCGGCGATCGGATAGGTCAGCAGGAACCCGGCATGTGACAGCGAGAATTGGGCGGTGAACAGAGCGGTGCGGTTCGTGTCGGTGCTCGCCCGGCGCAGCAGGCGCCCGGCCGGGGTGTTCACCAGCGATGTCGCGGCGCCCAGCAGCGCCCATGTCGAGGCCAGCAGCGTCCACGTCGGGGTCACGACCACGACCGTCGCGGCCACCAGCAGACCGCTCGCGGCGGCGCCCGCCCCGGTCAGCATCACCACGCGGTCGGTGACGACGGTGAGCAGCCTGGGCACCGACAACGCCACCACCATCGACCCGGCTCCGTAGGCGGCGAACATCATCGCCACCTGCGCTTCGCCGCCGGCGAGCATGTCGCGGACGTACACCACGGTGTTGACCATGACCAGTGCGGTGGCCGCGGCGACCGCGAGATTCATCGCGATCAGCGCACGTAACTCTCGGTGGCCCAGCATGTTTCGAACACCCGAGAACAATCGCCGGCGCCACGGCGCACGGTCGGGGTCGATGTCGGGCACCACCGTGCGCCGCACCAGCACGGCCGAGAACAGGAACCCGGCAACCGTTCCGGCGAACAGACTGGTGTAGGACATCACCACGAGCAGAGCGGCAGCCAGGATCGGGCTGACCATCGCCTCCAGGTCATAGGCCAACCGGGACACCGACAATCCCCGGGTATACGCCCGCTCGTCGGTGAGAACGGTGGGAATCACCGCCTGGAAGGCGGGGGTGAAGGTCGCCGAGGCCGCCTGCAGGACGAACACCAGCACGAAGACCTGCCAGACCTGCCCGACGAACGGCAGCAGCAGCGCGACCGCGGCGCGGGTCAGGTCCGCGCCGACGAGAACGGCTCTGCGTGGCAGGCGATTCGTCACGGTGGCCATCACCGGCGCGATGAAGACATAGGCCAGCATCTTGATCGCCAGAACGGTGCCGAGCACGGCTCCGGCGGCGGATCCGGCCAGGTCGTAGGCCAGCAGGCTGAGCGCGACCGTCAGCAGGCCGGTCCCGCCGAGCGCCACGATCTGCGCCGCGAAGAGCCGCCGGAACACCGTGTTGCCGAGGACGGCGGTTCTGCTCACCCACCAAGAATGTCACATATGTGCGCACGTGCGCATATATGTGACATGTTCAGCTGTCGGCGGTCGCCGCCAGACTGCCGAGCAGTGCCAGCGCGTCCGCGCTCGGGGACCCGGGCTCGGCCTGGTAGACCACCAGCTCCTGGCCGGGCGCCGAGCGCACCGCGAACGTCTGCATCTGCAAGGTCAGCCGCCCCACCGTCGGCTGATGAAACGTTTTGGTGGACAGCGTTTTTCCGCGGGCATCGTGTCGGGACCACAGATCGGCGAAGTCGGTGGCCGTGGCCAGCAGGTCGGCCAGCACGGCCGCCACCCGCGGGTCCCCCGGGGCTTCGGCATAGTTGCGGCGGAAACCCGCGACGGAGTTCGCCGCGATCGAAGGCCAGTCCACATAGAACTCCCGGGCCCGCGCCTCGGTGAACACCAGCGCCAGCAGGTTGCCGTGCGAGCCGAAGTCCCCGAACAGGGCATCGGCTATCGCGTTGGTGGCCAGCACGTCATAGGCCCGGTTGTAGACCAGGGCCGGATTGTCCGGCCAGGCGTCCATCAGTCGCATCAGCGCGGGGTCGACGCGATCCGGCACGACGACGGTGTGCGGCCGCGGCGCCAGCCCGGCGACCCGGAACAGGTGCTGCCGGCCGTCGTCGTCGAGTCGCAGCGCCGCCCCGAGCGCGTCGAGCACCTGTGCCGACGGGGACCGTTCCCGGCCCTGCTCCAGCCGGATGTAGTAGTCCACGCTGACCCCGGCCAGCAGCGCCACCTCCTCACGTCGCAGCCCCGCCACCCGGCGGTGCCCGACGCTGACCAGACCCACATCAGCAGGGCTGACCAGCGCACGCCTGCTGCGTAGGTAGTTCCCCAGATCTGACATACCGCCACAGTAGGACGCATCGGCGCCCCACTGCCTGGGTGCGCTGCACCCAGGCACACCGCGTCCTGGCTGACCGTCCGGCCCGGGCCGACGCTGGGGTCATGACAGCGCACAAGATCGTCCTCGTCACCGGAGCCACCAGCGGTATCGGCGCGGCGGTGGCCCGCAGGCTCGCCGCCCAGGGCCACCGGGTGCTGGCCGGCGCCCGCCGCGAAGACCGCCTCGCCGACCTGGCGGGTGACAACATTGCGGTGCGCCGCCTCGACGTCACCGACCGCGCCGATGTCGCATCGTTCGTCGATTGGGCGGTTGCCGCCCACGGCCGCATCGACGTGATCGTCAACAACGCCGGCGTGATGCCGTTGTCCCGGCTCGACGCGCTGCTGGTGGACCAATGGGACGCCATGATCGACGTCAACGTGCGCGGCCTGCTCAACGGCATCGCCGCAGCGCTGCCGCAGTTCCTGCGCCAGGGTCACGGGCATTTCGTCACGGTGGCCTCGGTCGGTGCCCATGAGGTGGTGCCCACCGCGGCGGTGTACTGCGCGACCAAACACGCCGCCTGGGCGATCACCGAGGGATTGCGGCAGGAGCTCGACCCGTCCGTCCGGGTCACCACCGTCTCCCCCGGGGTGGTGGAATCCGAACTGGCCCAGTCGATCACCGATGCCGACGGCGGCAGCGGCCATGCAGACCTACCGGGCCGATTCGATTCCGCCGGACGCCATCGCCAGGGCGATCGCCTATGCGATCGACGAACCCGCCGAAAGTCGACGTCAGCGAGCTGGTGATCCGGCCGGCGCGTCAGCGCTGACCTCGTCGACCAGGCCCCAGGCCAGCGCCGTTGCCGCGTCGATGGTCACACCGGAGAGCACCAGATACGCGGTGCGCCACCGCCCGATGCGCCGGGTGATGCTGACGGTGCCGCCGGCACCGGGGATCAGCCCCAACGCGAGTTCGGGCAGGCCGATCGCGGCGTCGGGGTGGCACCGGACGTGCCCGCAATAGGCGGCCATCTCCAGGCCACTGCCCAGCACCTGGCCGTGCACCTCGGCGCGGCAGGCCGGCCCGAGCCGTTCGGTCAGTTCGGCCAGCACCAGGGCCGGGCTGTGCCGGGTGCGCGCCAGGTGGGCGCTGGCCGGGTCGGCGAATGTGCCGAACTCGGCGAGGTCACCACCGCTGCAGAAGGACCGACCGTTGCCGGCCAGCACCACCTCGGTCACCGAGTCGTCCAGCAGGGCCACCCCGAGAACCTCCAGCAGGGCGGCGCGCGCATCGGTGGTGAAGGCGTTGTGCCGCCGTGCCCGGTTGAAGCGGATCGACAGGGTGTCGCCACGGCGTTCGGCCCGTACCGGGTCCGGCAGCACCGGCAGCTGCACGGCCCCGCGTTCGTCGAGCCAGCGGACGAACTCGGATCCGGACTGCAGCGTGGAGTAGGCCAGCGATTCGGTGATGACGCCGGCGAACACGGGGGCGGCCGGCTGATGTGCGCGCAGCACGTCATCGCAGACCGCCGCGGCCTGCGGCCAGCGGCCGCACCGCCGGGTCAGATCGGCGAGCGCCTCATCTACCGATGCGACCGTGACCACCCGCCGGTCGGCCGACACCGCTTCGCTCAGCGTGAAAGTCGCGTCGTCGACCGGCTTCTCGACGGCGACGCGGATTCCGGCGGGCAGCTCCAGCACGGTCATGAGGCCGCAGTCGTCATGAGTACCGCGCGATCAGCTCCTGCTTGTACAGCTTGCCGGTATCGGTGCGCGGCAACTGCGCTTCGAAGGAGATCGAACGCGGGCACTTGTAGTGCGAGAGCTGATCGCGCAGCCAGGCCAGCAGTTCCTCGGCGAACTCGGGGGTGGCGTCGGCGGGATCGACGGTCTGCACGACCCCCTTGACGGTCTGGCCCATCTCCTCGTCGGGAATGCCGAACACCGCGGCGTCCATCACCTTCGGGTGGATGACGAGCATGTTCTCGGCTTCCTGCGGGTAGATGTTCACCCCGCCGGAGATGATCATGTGGTGGCGCCGGTCGGTCAGGTACAGGTAGCCGTCCTCATCGAGATACCCGATGTCGCCCACCGTCTTCCAGCCGTGCGAGTCACGGGAGGACGCCGTCTTCGCCGAGTCGTTGAGGTACTCGAAATCGGCGCCGCCCTCGAAGAAGATCTCACCGTGCTGGCCGGCGGGCACCTCGTTACCGTCCTCGTCGAGGATGTGCACCACACCGGTCATCGCCTTGCCGACCGAGCCGGGGTGCGCCAGCCACTCGGCGGCGCTGATCAGGGTGGCGCCGATGGCCTCGGAGGACGCGTAGTACTCATCGACGATCGGTCCCCACCAGTCGATCATCTGCTTCTTGATCTCCACCGGACAGGGCGCCGCGGCGTGCATCACCCGCTGCAGGCTCGACACGTCATACGACCTACGCACCTGCTCCGGCAGTTTCAGCATCCGGGTGAACATCACCGGAACGAACTGGCCGTGGGTCACGCCATACTTTCCGATCGCGTCCAAGGCGCCCTCCGGGCTGAACTTCTCCAGCACCACCGTGGTGATGCCACCGGCCTGCGCCTGCATCGACCACACCGACGGGGCCGTGTGGTACAGCGGCGCCGGGCTGAGGTAGATCGCTTCGGGGTTCATCCAGAACGACACCAGCGCGGCCATCAGACCCGGGGTCTCCGAGGGCGGCAGATGCGGCAGATCGCGCTTGATGCCCTTGGGCCGCCCCGTGGTGCCCGACGAGTACTGCAGCAGGTCACCGTCCCACTCGTCGGCGATGGGCGTGGTCGGCAGGTCGGCGACCGCGTCCGGGTACTTCGCCCAGCCGTCGAGGTCACCAGTGGTCAAGAGAACCGCCGGGAGTCCGTTCGGCAGGTGCTCGGCCAGCCCCTCCAGCACCGGGCGCAGCGCCGCCGAACCGACGATGGCCTTGGCTGCGCTGTTGTCGATGATGTAGGCCGCCTCGGCCGCGGTGAGATGGGTGTTGATCGGCACGTAGTAGAGCCCGCTGCGGCGCGCGGCCCACATGACGGTGTGCATGTGCTCGTTGTTCTCGATGAGGATCGCGACCGCGTCGCCCTCGACCAGTGCGTGCTCGCGGAAGTAGTGCGCCAACTGATTGGCGCGGGCTTCCATCTCACCGAACGTCACCACCGTGCCGGAGGGGTACAGGATGACAGCGGGCTTATCGGGCGTGGCGACGGCCGTTTCACGGATCTGCATGAGCCGACTTTACGATGCGGCCGCCGCGCTCCGGCAGGCAAGCCGCCAAAAACTTGACATCCGTCAAAATTGCGGCCGGCGGCCGGGTTGACGCGCGGGCCGAGCGGGTAGCCAACAGGGCGTGCAAGCACGCCCGGGTCACCTCAGATCCCGCCCCGAAAGCAGCCATCCTTGCCGGCCGGCGCAGCCAGCCAAATGCGCGAGAAAGCGGGGGGGCTGAAGTCGAGAGGGGGGTAGGTGTGAAAATGGTGGCGAGCGGCGTTTGGTTAGCAGCGTAGGCCGGGGGTGGAAAATCCGACAATTGGTGAGGAAAGGGGGGGGGGGGGGGGGGGGGGGGGGGGGGGGGGCCACGGTGGATCACCGATATCGCGTTGCTGACCCGCGAAGCGATGACGCCGAGGAACGCGGAAGGGTCTTCGCTGATTCAGGCAGGGACGCTCATACGCTCATCAACAAGGAGAGCAGATGATCGAGATGCAACGTGAGGTCACCACCACCGTCGCGCCGGAGGTGGTGTTCGCCTACCTGTCCGACTTCACCACCACCGAACAGTGGGATCCGGGGACCGTACGCACCACTCGCGTCAGCGGAGACGGCGGCGTCGGCACCCGGTATGCCAACACCTCACGGTTCGCGGGCCGCACCAGCGACCTCGAGTACGAGGTGATCGGTGTGACGCCGGGGCGATCCATTCAGCTACGTGGACAGAATGATTCGCTGATCGCGCATGACACGATCACCGTCACCGGGCACCAGGGTGGCTCGAAGGTGACCTACCGCATCGAGTTCGCGTTCCAGGGCTTGCTGCGTTTCGGCGAGCCGCTGCTGCGCATCCCGGTGGCACGTCTCATGGACAAGGGCGTCGAGGGACTCCGGCGCGAACTCGCCACGCTCTGAATCAGGACAGTCCGACCGCGCCGAGACAGTACGTCCACACCCGCTGCAGTTCCGCGTCGCTGTAGCGGGTGCTGGGCAGGTAGTGGGTGGGCCGGACCGCGCGGTCATGCCAGAACCGGCCGGACGGCGGTGTCGGTGACGTCGCCGTCAACCAGACAGCGGTGTCGGCGGCCTGTTCCGCCGTGCGCAGCACCGGGCCGGTGAGCTTCCGGAACGCGGGCAGCGAGGTGGCCACACCGGGGGTATCGGCCCAGCCCGGGTGCATGGCGGCGACCATGACCGACTGGGCGGCCCACCGGTTCGCCAACAGCGGTGTCAATGCCACCTGAATCCGCTTGCTCCGCGCGTAGGCGACCGCCCCGCGGTAGTGACCGGAGGTGTATTCGATGTCATCGGCGGGCAGGCGCTGGGTGTACATGCCACCGGAGGACATCAGCACCACCCGCGGGTCCGGCGATTCCGCCAGCACCGGCAGCAGCAATTCGGTGAGCAACAGCGGTCCGAGCACGTGGGTTGCGAGCGAAAGCTCATGGCCCTCGTCGGTCCGGGACCGCTCCGGGGGCATCACCCCGGCGTTGTGGATGACCGCATCGAGCCTGGGCACCCGGGCCACCAGGTCGGCGGCGAAGTCCCGCACCCCGGCCAGATCGGACACATCGCAGCGTTCGATCTGCACATCCGCGCCGGGAGTGTCGTCGAAGATGTCTTTGCGGGCCGATTCACCACGGGCCCGGTCGCGCACGGTCAACAGCACGGTGCCGCCCAGCCCGGCCACCCCGGCGGCGATGGCCTTGCCGATGCCGGAATTCGCACCGGTCACCAGGATGGTGGACCCGGCCAGGGCGTCGGGATCCAGCGGCGACCAGAACCGCTCACGCACCGCCAACCCGAGGCGGGTGTATCCGGGCACAACCGTGCGGTCGAGCACTCCGTCCAGAACTGTGCGCAACATGTCTTTCGAAACTCCCGTCAACCGATCACCTGGTATTCGGAGCCGACGGGCGTCCGGTTGGTGCCGCGGATGAATTGGGTGCCGGGCAGTCGCAAATGGCCCCGAAATCAGGTGATTTCGGGGCCATTTGGGTCTGTTCGCGGGTATCAGTCCGATTCGGCCAGACGCGTCTTCAGGGCGTCGAACTCGTCCTTGATACCGGTCGGCAGCTTCTCGCCGACGAACTCGAACCACTCCTCGATGAGCGGAAGCTCGGCACGCCACTCCTCGGCGTTCACGGCCAGCGCCTCATCGACATCGGCCGGGTCCACGTCCAGCCCCGAGAGATCGAGATCGGCTGCGGTCGGGACGATGCCGATCGGGGTGCTCTTGCCCTCGGCCTGGTGCTCGATGCGCTCGATGGCCCACTTCAGCACGCGGCTGTTCTCGCCGAATCCGGGCCACAGGAAGCGACCGTCGGCGCCACGGCGGAACCAGTTGACGAAGAACACCTTCGGCAGCTTGGACTCGTCGGCCTGCTTGCCGATGTTGATCCAGTGCTGGAAGTAGTCGCCGACGTTGTAGCCCAGGAAGGGCAGCATGGCCATCGGGTCGCGCCGCACGGTGCCGACCTTGCCCTCGGCGGCGGCGGTCTGCTCGGAGCCCAGGGTGGCACCGATGAAGACGCCGTGCTGCCAGTCGCGGGCCTCGGTGATCAGCGGCACCGTCGTCTTGCGGCGGCCGCCGAACAGGATCGCCGAGATCGGCACACCCTGCGGATCGTCCCATTCGGGCGCCAGCGTCGGGCACTGCGAAATCGGGGTGCAGTACCGCGAATTGGGATGGGCGGCCTTGGTTTCCGTCTCGCGGAGAACCCAGTCCTCGCCCTTCCAGTCGATCAGGTGATCGGGCTCGCCCTCCAGGCCCTCCCACCAGACGTCGCCGTCATCGGTCTTGGCGACGTTGGTGAAGACGGTGTTGCCACCGGCGATCGTCTTCATCGCGTTGGGATTGGAGTCCCAGTTGGTGCCCGGCGCGACACCGAAGAAACCGAATTCGGGGTTCACCGCGTAGAGCTGGCCGTCCTTGCCGAAGCGCATCCAGGCGATGTCGTCGCCGACGGTCTCGGCGCGCCAGCCTGGGATGGTGGGCTGCAGCATCGCGAGGTTGGTCTTGCCGCAGGCCGACGGGAACGCCGCGGCCACGAAGTAGGACTTGTTCTCCGGCGAGATGAGCTTGACGATCAGCATGTGCTCGGCGAGCCAGCCCTCGTCGTGGGCCATCGCCGAGGCGATGCGCAGCGAGTAGCACTTCTTGCCCAGCAGGGCGTTGCCGCCATACCCGGAGCCGTAGCTCCAGATCTCGCGGGTCTCCGGGAAATGCGTGATGTATTTGGTGTCGTTGCACGGCCACGGAACGTCCTGCTGGCCGTCCTCGAGCGGGGCGCCGAGCGAGTGCAGGGCCTTGACGAAGAAGCCGTCCTCACCGATCTTGTCCAGCGCCGCCTGGCCCATCCGGGTCATGGTGCGCATCGAGACGACCACATACTCCGAGTCGGTGAGCTCCACGCCCAGCTTCGGGTCCTCGGCGTCCAGCGGGCCCATGCAGAACGGCACCACCCACAGGGTGCGCCCGCGCATCGAGCCCCGGTACAGCTCGGTCATCAACGGCCGCATCTCGGCCGGATCCATCCAATTGTTGGTGGGGCCGGCGTCGACCTCGCGTTCGGAACAGATGTAGGTGCGCGATTCCACGCGCGCCACGTCCGACGGATCGGAGAGCGCCAGGTAGGAGTTCGGCTGCTTCTCGTCGTTCAATTTCTGGAAGGTGCCGGCCTCGACCAACTGGGTGGCCAGGCGCTCGTACTCCTCCTGTGAGCCGTCGGCCCACGCGACGCGGTCGGGCTGCGTCAGCTCCGCGACCTCGCGGACCCAGGCCAGCAGCCCCTGATGCGTCGTCGGTGCGGTGTCCAGACCGGGAATGGTCGCTGAGGTCATCAAAGTCTCCTGCGTAGTTTCCGTGAACATGCCGATAACCGACTGGTCACGATCGTCCCTAATAAGAGGTTAACGCGGGTGACTTTGGTCTGAGGAATCGGGACAATGTCCGATCACTCACAGGAACGATTCAGAAAGATATTCAGAAAAGTCCTACTGAGCGGTAACCGAATTCATCTGATTATTAAATCGGCGCGGACAGCTGCCCATGCTGCGCGCAGCGCCGGTAAACGGCGCTCGGTGGCCGACGCGGACCGCGCCGCGGCCACCGCGCGCTCCCGCAGCCGGGCATCGAGGGCGTCCAACCGGCGGGCCGTCTCCATGGCCGTTCGCTCGTCGGCGGCCGCCGCCTGACCCGCGAAGTCGACCTCGGCAGCCAGCACCCGGGTGGCGACCAGCGCCTCGGCGTCCTCGCGCAGCGTCGCGGTGACGCGGCCGACCCATCGGTCCAGCAGCGCCCGGTCGTGCAGCAGGCCGCGGATACCCACCACCCACACCGTGAGCAGCAACCCGAGCAGGCCACCGGCGACCGCACCGACCACGGTCAGACCCGGCGCCAGCCCGGTGAACAACCGGCTGGCCGCCAACGCGACACCCAGCCCGAAGCCCGCGCCCAGCAGCATCATCAGTTGCATCTCCAGGCGCCTGGATGCCAGCCCGGGCCCACCCACCTCCGGGGCGGGCGGCGCCGGCGGCACCGGAGGTTCGGACAAACCCAGCTCCGCGGCGATATCCCGGAATTGTTCGGTGACACCGGAATCGACCTCCGCGGCGACCTCGGCCGCCCGGCCGGCAACATAGCTGCAGAAATCGTCGGCGCGGCGCCGCGGCGCCCAGGGCAGTCCGCCCCAGGACGCGGCGTCCTCGGAGAGTTCGGTGCGCACCGACGCACACCGATTTCGGGCGAAGTAGCCGAGCTGCACGCGGGCCTGCTGGATGCGGCTGCGCAGGGCGATGGAACGCTGCGCGCGGGACAACCGCGCCTCGCGCAGGATGTCCGCACGCTGACGGTGCAATGCCGCAGACTCGGCGTCCGCCACTGCCTCAGATGCCGCGCAGATCTGTTCCGCGAGGTGACTTTCCCACGCCCGCAATCTGTTCCGCCGCGCGAGCGTGTCATCGGACAACTTTTCCCGCAACATCGCGACCAGACCGTCGAGGTGCGGTCTGCCTTCGGGGGGCGCGGCGGCCACGCCCACCCACGGCATGTCACGCAGTCGCGGCAGGTGCGCAGCGGCGGCGCCGGCGTCGGCACTGCGCACCGCCCGCCAGTGTCGGTGGACATCGATCTTGGTCACCGCACCGAGCACGAGGTCGGTGTGCCGCACGGCGCCATCCAGTGCCGCGCAGTCCGATTCGGTCAGCGGGGCCACGGCGGACACCGCGAACACGACCGCGAGGGGCGCGATATCGGGTGCGAGTTCCTCGGATTCGACGAACACCTGCTCGGGCATGTGCCGGCGCAGTGCCGCGGTCAGGCTGGACACTCCGGCAAGCCAGGGTCCGATGACCAGCACGGCCGCACCGGGTGTCGGTCGCGGTGGTGTCAGCCCGGGCACCATGGCGGACACCCTGGCGTCCAGGTCGCGGGGGTCCTCGCGGAGCAGTCCTTCGGTCACCACGCCCCCGAGCGCAACGCTCCCCGCGCGATATCGGCACCACAGCGGCGGTGCAGGGCGTTGACCGGGCCCCGGCTGTAGCGCTGCCAGCGCACCGCGCGGCGCAGCGGATCATCCGCGCCGGTGTCCATGCCGTCGGCGCGCAGCACCTCGGCGGCCGCCTCCATCGCGGCCCGCACGGCGGTGTCCCCGGTGAGCGTCGCGTCCAACCGCGGGTCGGCGGTCCCGGCCGCCAGCGCCCGCAGCCGGGTCATCGAATCACCCAGTCTCCGATAGCGCAGCGGCGCGGCCGCGGCACGCACACCGGCGGCCAGCGCGTCGATATTGCTCGCCCGGCGCAGCACCGCGGTCAGCGCGCGGCCGTCCGCACCCGCACGGACGGCCGCGATCGCCGCCGCGGTCCCGCACAGATCGGCAACGTCGAGCAGCCGCGCGCGGGTGGCCGCCGCCACGGAGTGCGGCGCGGTGCAGAACGCATCGATGGAGCTGAGATCCGCCGGTTCGATGGCCAGCGCCCCGATGGCGGCGACCAGTTCGTCGTCCAGCGTCGCGATCGCGAGCAGGCCCGACACCGGTATGACCGGGACACCGGTGATCCGGCGGACCATCTCGACGTGGCCGGGCACCGCGGCGCCGAGCAGATCGGCCTTGTTCAGGGCGACGACGATCGGACCGTCCGCCGTGGCGGTGATCCGGCAATCCTCCGGTTTGGCGGTCTCGGCGATCACCAGCACGTCGACATCGGCTCCGGTGTCCACCACCGTCAGCCCGGCCGCACGCAGCCCCGCCGCGAGGGTGCGCAGGCCCACCCCGGGCCGACCCACCGGCCGGACCCGGATCGGGCGGGACAGCCCGTCGATGATCGGATGGAGCTCGCGCCGGCCGGTGGCATCCGCGAGGGCGGACAATTCCGAGACGAATTCATCGACAGACATCACCGCTCCTGTCACATCCGTTGCACTGTCCCCACGGCCCACATCACAGCCACACATCACATGGTGTCATCGCCACGACACCCCGGTGAGCAGTGTTTTCCGGACATATCGGCGCAAAGACAACTGTTGGGTATCAATCTTCACCACGATGCGGGTACACCTGTCTGGATGAGCGACGATGGACCGATGTATGCCCAGCGCGAGGAGGCCGGGGAGGCGACCGGTGCGGATGCCTCCCCGCCCCACCACATGCGCCGCGTCACCAGCTTCCGGTCGCGGCGGTCCACCCTGTCCGGCGGGCAGCAGGAAACCTGGGAACGGCTGTGGCCACGGATCGGTACCGAGGCCCGCGACGGTGACGCCCGACCGACCGTGCTCGACACCGCACAGTGGTTCGGCCGTCACGCCCCGCTGATCCTGGAGATCGGCTGCGGAACCGGCACCTCGACGGCGGCGATGGCCCAGCAGGAACCCGACCTCGACGTCATTGCGGTGGAGGTTTACAAGAAGGGGCTGGGCCAGTTGCTCGGTGCCATCGACCGCGACGGCATCCCGAACATCCGGCTCATCCGTGGTGACGGCGTCGACGTGCTCGAACACTCGCTGAGCACGGCATCGCTGACCGGGGTACGGGTCTTCTTCCCGGACCCGTGGCCCAAGGCCCGTCATCACAAGCGGCGACTGTTGCAGCCCGAGACGATGGCCTTGATCGCCGACCGGCTCAAGCCCGGCGGGATCCTGCACGCGGCGACCGACCACCTGGGCTACGCCGAGCACATCGCCGAGGTCGGGGACGCCGAACCGCGGCTGCGCCGGGTCAGGCCCGGATTCGACGGTTCCGACGCCCTGCCGATATCGGTCGCCCGGCCCGAGACCAAGTACGAGCGCAAGGCCCTGGCGGGTCCGGTCGTGACCGAACTGCTGTGGGAGCGTCGATGAGCGCCTGCGCGAAGAGCATCCGCCCCATGAGCGCTTGCGCGAAGAGCATCCGCCCCGTGAGCGCCTGCGCGAAGAGAAGAGGGCCCTGTTGACCGTGACGACCGACCCCCTCGTCCCCGAGATCCCATCGACGGCCCCCGAGGCGCCGCCCACCCAGCGTGTGCTGCTGGTCTGGGATGCACCCAATCTCGACATGGGCCTGGGATCCATCCTGGGCGGCCGGCCGACCGCCGCGCACCGGCCACGTTTCGACGCATTGGGCCGCTGGCTGCTGAGCCGCACCGCCGAACTGTCCAGCCGCCGCGACGCCGAGAGCGGAGCGGTGGCCACGCTGGAGGCTCACGCTCGAGCCTGAGGCGACGGTCTTCACCAACATCGCCGCTGGCAGCGCCGATGTCGTCCGGCCCTGGGTGGAAGCCCTGCGTAACGTGGGCTTCGCTGTCTTCGCCAAACCCAAGATCGACGACGACAGCGACGTGGACAGCGACATGCTGGAGCACATCGCGCTGCGCCGCAGCGAGGGGCTGGCCGGTGTCGTGGTGGCATCCGCGGACGGTCAGGCGTTCCGGATACCGCTGGAAGAGATCGCCCACGAGGGCGTTCCGGTGCAGGTGCTCGGATTTCGCGAACATGCCAGTTGGGCGTTAGCGTCGGATAGCTTGGAGTTCGTCGACCTGGAGGACATCCCTGGTGTCTTCCGGGAGCCGCTACCGCGAATCGGCCTTGATTCGCTGCCCGAGCAGGGCGCTTGGCTGCAGCCGTTCCGGCCGTTGTCTGCGTTGCTGACCTCGCGCGTGTGAAGAACTGAAGTGACAATGCGCGCGGAGCGTGATTCAGATCGACAAGAACAAATAAGGAGCTGACGTGTTCGCCTGGTGGGGTCGAACGGTGTACCAATTCCGATACATAGTGATCGGAGTCATGGTCGCACTGTGCCTTGGTGGCGGCGTTTACGGGGCCAGTTTGGGATCCCACGTCACCCAGAGTGGTTATTACGATGTGACCAGCGAGTCGGTGCAGGCATCGCTGATCGGTGACGAGGTGTACGGCCGTGACCGCACCAGCCACGTCGTCGCCATCCTGACGCCACCCGATGACGAGTTGGTCACCGATCGGGCCTGGCAGGAGAAGGTCGCAGGCGAACTGGATCAGGTGGTCGCGGACCACCCCGATCAGATCGTCGGCTGGGTGGGCTGGCTGAAGGCGCCCGACACCAGCAATCCCACGGTCAATGAGATGAAGACCGAGGATCTGCGCCAGACCTTCGTCAGCATCCCGCTCAAGGGCGATGACGACGATTCGATTCTGAAGAACTACCAGACCGTTCAGCCCGACCTGGAACGGATCAACGGCGGCGACATCAAGCTCGCCGGGCTCAACCCGCTGGCCAGCGAGCTCACCGGCACCATCGGCACCGATCAGAAACGCGCCGAACTCGTCATCGTCCCGTTGGTGGCCGTGGTGCTGTTCTTCGTGTTCGGCGGCGCCGTCGCGGCGGCACTGCCCGCCATCATCGGTGGGCTGACGATCGCCGGCGCGCTGGGCATCCTGCGGTTCACCGCCGAGTTCAGCGCGGTGCACTTCTTTGCGCAACCGGTCGTGACGATGATGGGCTTCGGTATAGCCATCGACTACGGCTTGTTCATGGTGAGCCGGTTCCGGGAGGAACTCGCCGAGGGTTACGACGTCGAGGCCGCCGTCCGGCGCTCCGTCATGACCTCCGGTCGTACCGTCGCGTTCTCCGCGGTGATCATCGTGGCCTCCTCGCTACCGCTGCTGCTGATCCCGCTCGGATTCCTGCAGTCGATCACCTACGCGATCATCGCCTCGGTGCTGCTCGCGGCGGTCCTGTCGATCACCGTGCTCCCCGCGGTACTGGCCATCCTCGGACCGAATGTCGATGCACTCGGGGTGCGCACGCTGCTGCGGGTGCCGTTCCTGGCGAACTGGCCGTTCTCCCGCAAGATCATCGACTGGTTCATCGAGAAGACCCAGAAGACCATGACCCGCGAAGAGGTCGAGAAGGGTTTCTGGGGCAAGCTGGTCAACCAGGTGATGAAGCGGCCCATCGCGTTCGCCGCGCCGATTCTGGTCATCATGACACTGCTGGTCATCCCGATCGGCCAACTCGCACTCGGCGGTCTGAGCGAGAAGTACCTGCCACCGGACAACTCGGTGCGCATGGCGCAGGAACAGTTCGACCGCGAGTTCTCCGAGTTCCGCACCGAACCGCTGACCATGGTGATCCGCTCCACCGACGGTGAGCCGGTGACCGATCAGCAGGTCGCGACGCTGCGCGCCGAGGCGCAGACGGTGTCCGGTTTCTCGGGCACCGAGGACCCGTCGAAGATGTGGCAGGAACGGTCCGCGCAGGAGGGCGGCACCAACGATCCGTCGGTCCGGGTGCTGCAGAACGGTCTGGTCGACGCCAGCACCGCCCCCAAGAAGCTCGCCGAGCTGCGTGACCTTCAGCCACCGCGCGGCACCGAGGTACTCGTGGGCGGCACCCCTGCCCTGGCGCAGGACAGTATCCACAGCCTGTTCTCCAACTTGCCGATGCTCGGGCTGATCCTCGTCATCACCACCACGATCCTGATGTTCCTGGCGTTCGGATCGCTGGTGCTGCCGATCAAGGCGGCGCTGATGTCCGCGCTCACGTTGGGGTCGACGATGGGCATCCTGACCTGGATGTTCGTCGAGGACGGTCACGGCGACCAACTGTTCAACTACACGCCGCAGCCGCTGCTGGCACCGATGATCGGCCTCATCATCGCGGTGATCTGGGGTCTGTCCACCGACTACGAGGTGTTCCTGGTGTCCCGCATGGTCGAGGCTCGCGCGCGCGGGCTGTCGACCGCCGAGTCCATCCGCATCGGTACCGCCACCACCGGACGTCTCATCACCGGTGCGGCACTGGTGCTGGCAGTGGTGGTCGCGGCCTTCGCGTTCTCCGATCTGGTGGTGATGAAGTACCTGGCCTTCGGCCTGCTGATCGCCCTGCTGCTCGATGCCACCGTCATCCGGATGTTCCTGGTGCCGGCCATCATGAAACTGCTCGGCGACGACTGCTGGTGGGCGCCGAAGTGGATGAAGCGGGTGCAGGAACGCATCGGTCTCGGTGAGGTCGAGCTTCCCGACGAGCGTAAGCGCCCCGTCGTGCGCGAACCCGAGGGCGAGGTCGCCGACCAGTCCGCCCTGGTCGGCGCCGGCGCTCCGGCACACCCGGCCCAACACGATCCGGGACATCCGGTGATCCCGCCGGCGCCGGGCCCGCGTGGCGCGTTGCCGCCGGTCCGCCCGTCCGGCCCGTCGGCCGCGGGCACCACCCGCATACCGACCCCGCCGCCCGGACCCGCACCGGAACCGCCCACGGCTCGCTTTGCTGCGCAACCGGATTCGGCTGCGACCTCGGCGATCAACGCCGTGAATGCGCCCCCGACGGAGCGTGCCCCGCGGGTCGACCCGGCACCCGGGCGCGAACGCCGCGAGATCGAGTCGTGGCTGGGCGAGTTGCGCGGCACCAACACGCCGACGACCGCCATACCGAGCGCGACTCCTGCGCCGCGCCCGTCCACGGACCCGACCCGGGCCATCCCCGACGCCGGCGCCAGCGAACCGACGACCGCCAGTCCCGCCCAACAGGACCCGGAGTCGACCGAGAAGATCGACACCCGCGACACCGGCGAGAAGCCGCCCCGCCGCGGCGGGGGTGTCAGCGCGGCGGATCTGTTGCGCCGGGAGGGCCGCCTGTAACGGCTGCCCTGCGGCGTGGCCGTCGGAGATCAGTCGTGGGTCAGATAGACCTTGCGCAGCGTCTCGGTGACAACCCACACCGTCTCGGCCCCCGCAGCCAGGCGCACCACATCTCCGGCTCCCACACAGATCGTCGGGCTGCTGTCGCCGAATTCGATCGTCGCCGCACCCGACAACACGATGAAGATCTCGTCGACCTCCACGTCTGTGGCCGCACCCGGCGTCATCTCCCACACCCCGACCTCCACACCGTGGAAGCGGCTGAGTACCACACTGCCGGTGCCGGGCGATCCCTCGACATGCTGATGGTCGGGGACGCGCTCGCAGGTCAGTTCGAGATCGGCGGCGCGCGCGCCGCTGTTGGCGTTGAGTGCGGTCATGACCGGTATCGCGTCATCGGGCGAATTCCGGCCTGCGCCAACGGTGGCCCCGGACATCGCGCAGCACTTCTCTGGCCGCGTTGCGGCCGTTGGCTCCGGTGACACCCCCACCCGGGTGGGTGCCCGCACCGCAGAGATAGAGCCCCTCGACCGGAGTCCGGTACTTCGCCCAGCCCCGCACCGGCCGCATGAACAACAGTTGGTCCGGAGACATATCGCCGTGCAGAGCGTGGCCACCGGTCAAACCCATCACCCGCTCCATGTCCAGCGGGCTGAGCACCTGGCGGTGTTCGATCAGGCCGCTCAGTCCCGGGAAGTGGTTCTCCAATTGGGCGATGACCTCGTCGGCGCGGGTCTCCTTGATGTCGTCCCAATGCTCGTCGCGCAGGTGGAAGGGCTGCGAGTTCACGTCGACGGTGGCGATGTGCTTACCTGCCGGCGCGAGCGCGGCGTCGTGCACCGTCGGGAACACGATCTCGATATGCGAATCGCGCACCGCGAGTCCGTACTGGGCCTGCGCCTGATGCAGATCCATCTCGGCGATGAACGGATTCACCTCCATGATGCCGCGGTGGTAGGGCTGTACGCCGCCACCGGGATGCCCGGCGACATAGGGCAGGTCCGACAGCGCCAGGTTGATCTTCATGCTGGTGCCCATACAGCGGTAGGCCTCTACCTGCCGCACGAAATCCTCCGGCAGCTCACTGCGGTCGCACAACGTCAGGAAGGTGTGCTTGGGGTCGGCGTTGGACAACACCCGGGTCGCCGCGATCTCCTCACCGGACACCAGGCGCACGCCGGTCGCCCGGCCACCGCGGGTGATGACCTCCTCAACCGTTGCACCACAACGGATCTCGGCTCCGGCGTCACGCGCCGCATCGGCCATGACCTCGGTCAGCACGCCCATGCCGCCGCGGACGAAGCCCCACTGCCGTACTCCGCCGTCGCTCTCCTCGCTGGCATGATCATGCAGCAGGACGAAGGCGGTACCCGGGGTGGAGGGACCGGCGACACTATCGTTGATCGCATGCCAGCCCAGCGCGGCCTTGACATGCTCGCTCTCGAACCGCTCCGCCAGGATCTGGTGGGCGCTGGAGGTGAAGAGCCGGGCCAATTGGTCCAGGTAGCCACGCGACCGCAACCCGACCCCGCCCAGTCGGGCGAGTCCGCGCAGATCGTCGAGGCTCTTCACCCGCGGATCCGGTGCGGTGAAGTCGAAGACCGGCAGCACGTTCTGGACCATTTCAGAGAGGTCCTCTTCGAACCTGGGCAGTGCCCTCGCATCGGACTCCGAGAACCGTTTGGTGTTGGCCACGTTCTCTGCCATGTCATCACCCACGTAGTAGCTCGCACCGTCCGGGTACAGGTTCAGGGTGGGGCCGGCAGGATCCACGAACACTCCGCGCCGCTCGAGTTGCATGTCCTGCCAGATCGCCTCCCGGAGCATCGACAACACGTAGGCACCCGTCGAGGCTCGATAGCCCGGCGCGAATTCTTCCGTGTTACAGGCACCGCCGACAAACGGGCGGCGCTCCAGCACGAGGGTCCGCTGTCCTGCGCGGGCAAGGTAGAACGCGGCGACGAGTCCGTTGTGGCCGCCGCCGATGATGACCGCGTCATAGTGCCTGCTCATCGATCCGACTCTTCTCTACTCATCGGTGCCTTCTGCTCTTCGGGCAAGCGCTCATCGCGGCATCACGGCGCCCTGGCACGCCGGCGCCACATTCCGGGCGTAGAACGCCAAGTATCCCGACGTCACGCTCGGAGCGCGACGTACCCAGGCGGCCGTGCGGGCCGCCAGGACCTCGGGTGCGACATCGAGGTCCAGTCGCCGGTCGGCCAGGTCGATGACGATGCGGTCGCCGTCCTCCACCACACCGATCGGACCGCCGTCCGCCGCTTCGGGCCCGACGTACCCGATGGCCGGGCCATGCGTCGCGCCGGAGAACCTGCCATCGGTGATCAACGTGACGCTCTCGGAGAGGCCCATGCCGACAACAGCTGACGTCGCACCCAGCATCTCGCGCATGCCGGGGCCGCCGCGCGGCCCTTCGTTGCGGATGATGATCGCGGTGCCGGGGCCCACGTGTCCGCCGAGGATGCCCTCGATCGCCGATTCCTCATCCTCGAAAACCTTGGCGGTGCCCTCGAACTTCCACATCGACGGCGCCACGCCGGATGCCTTCACCACCGCCCCATCAGGCGCCAGGCTGCCACGCAGGATGAAGATCGCGCCTTCTGGGGAGACCGGATCGGACCGCGACGCCAGCAACTCGGTATTGAGATTCTCTGCCGCGGAGGCAATTTCGCCGGTGGTCTGACCGGAGACAGTGATGGTCGAGGGATCGATCAGGTCACCGAGCTCGGCGAGCACCGCCGGCACACCGCCTGCCGCGTGCAGTTCGGTCACACCCCAGGGCCCCGAAGGGGCCAGCTTGGCCAGCGTCGGTGTCTGCCTGCCGATCCGATCGATGGTATCGAAGTCCAGGTCGATGCCGGCCTCCTTGGCCATCGCGATGAAATGCAGCACCAGGTTGGTCGAACCGGACACCGCCAGCGCGACCCGCAGCGCGTTCTCGAACGCCTCGGCGGTCAGGATGTCGCGGGGCCGGATGTTCTGGCGCAGCAATTCGACGATGCGCATGCCGGTGTACTTGGCCGCCCGTATCTGGTTGTTGCATCCCGCCGCCAGTGTTCCGGTGTGCGGCAGTGACATTCCCAGTGCTTCGCAGTAGATTCCCGCGGTGTTTCCCGATGTCAGGGTGTCGCCGGCGCCGGGTCCGGGGAACAGCTCGTCCTCCCAGTGCTTGAGGGTGGCCTCATCGATCTCGCCACGCACCACTTTCCCGACCCCGTCGTAGACGGTCTCCAGGAACAGCTTCTTGCCGCGGTACACCCCGTAAGGTGTCGCGCCGGCGTAGAGCAGGATCGAGGGCAGGTTGAGTCGCGCGGCGGCCATCATCATGCCAGGTGTGGGTTTGTCGCCGCCGGTGAGCAGGACCAACGCGTCCACCCCGTGACCCTCTGCCATCAGCTCGATGGAGTCGGCGACCAGATCGCGGCTGGGCAACACGTAGCGCATGCTGCGCGCCGCGAACGCCTCACTGTCGGTGACGTGAAAGGTGTTGAATTCGATGGGAGTTCCGCCGGCCATCCGAACACCTGATTTGACCGCGTCGACGAGGGTGCGCAGATGCGTGTTCTCGGGCGAGAAGTCCTGATAGGTGTTTGCGATCATCACCAGCGGCTGGGCCAACTCCTCGTCGGTGAAGCCGGCGCCCTTGATCCACGCACGCTGCAGCGAGCGATCGGTCCCCGCGAACTGTTCTTTGCTACGCATCTCTTCCCTCACGTTGTCGTTCACAGTCTTTCCCCGCCAACACCGTCGATGGCCTCCAGCACAACGTCGGCGACACGTCGCACCTGTTCGGGTGTGATCACCAGAGGCGGCCGGATCTTCAGGACATCGCCACGAGGTCCGGTTGAGCCGATCAGCACGCCACGGCGGCGGGCTTCGTCGAGTACCCGCGACGCCTCGGATTCCAACTGCACTCCGATCAGCAGGCCGCGTCCTCGGACCTCGCGCCCGCCAGCTGAAAGTCGCTCCCGCAACAGCACTCCCATGGCATGGGCATGCTCGATCAGCCGCTCGTCGTCGATCACGTCGAGCACTGCCATGGCGGCGGCCGCGGCGACCGGGCCACCGGCGTAGGTGCTGAAGAACTCGGACTGCTCGGCGAGCGCCGTGACGTCGGCCCGGCGGGCGATCACCGCGGCGACCGGATATCCATTGCCCATCGGCTTACCCAAGGTGACGAGATCGGGCACCAGTCCCGCACCGACGAATGACCACAGGTGATCACCGGCCCGGCCGAACCCAGCCTGCACCTCGTCGGCCAGCACCATCGCGCCCGCGCGCCGCGCAGACTCTCCGACGTCGTGGTGATACCGCCCGTCGGGCACGAGAATTCCGTCACTGGTGTAGGTGGGATCCAGGCACAGCAGCGCAGGGCGGTGGCCACGCCGTGCCAGCCTGTGCACCGCGGCGCTCAGGTCCGCGCCGGGTGTGAACCGCTCGACGTGATCGGGTGCCCAACCGCCACGCCACTGTTCGGGCGAGAACGCCGTGGTTGCCGTGGTGACGCCGTGATACGCGAAATCCGTGACCAGCGCACCTGTGCGGCCGGTGGCCGCCGTCGCGATCCGCCAGGCCAGATCAGTGGCCTCGCTGCCGGAGTTGGCGAACAGCACGGTGTCCAGACCGGCGCCGGCCGGCATGCTCGCGATCAGGCGTTCCGCCAGTTCGATGGCTCGCGGGTGCAGGTAGCGCAGGTTGGTGCTCAATACCCGGGCCTGATCGCCGATGGCGGCGGCCACCCGGGGATGCGCGTGCCCGACCACCGGCACATTGTTGTAGGCATCGAGATAGGTGCGTCCCTCGGTGTCGACGAGTGTGGCGCCGACACCGCGTATCGGCGTCAGCGGCTCGCCGTAGGTCAGCGGCGCCAGTACCGAACCGAACACCTCGGCACGACGGGCCAACAGCGAATCACGCGACGGGCGGGGTGCGGGCGCCCCGAAAGCGTCGGCGAGCGCTGTGGATTCCGCGGCGTTGAAGGCACTCAGGACGTTCCACGCGTTGGCATCCCAGCTGCGCAGGTACTCGGCATTTTCGGTGTCGGCACCGGCCCTGTTGGCCGACAGGGTCAGCGTGATCGCCAGCCGCAGCGCCAGTACATCGGCCAGTACCGCCCGTTCGATGGGCTCCAGGGGACAGACGGCGGTATAGCCGTCGAGGAACAGGGACGCGGTCGACAGGAGGTCGCTTCCCGCCCGCGTCGAACATGCCGAGCCCAGCGCGACCGCGACATCGGCCACCAGTGCCGTGTGCGTCAGATCGCCGAAGTCGATGACGCCACAGACCTGTCCGGCGTGATCGAGCAGCAGGTTGTCCAGAGTGAGATCGGAGTGCACCGGTTGTGCGCGCAGGCTCGGCCATACCGGCGCCACCGCCTGATCGAATCGGTCGAGGGCGGCCACCACGAGTGCCCGGCCTCCGGGGTCGCCGATGGCGTCGGTCATGGCACGGACCTGATGACGCGCCTCGACATGCCACAACAACTTGCGCTGCGCCGCCGGGTGGAAGAATCCGCGCAATGCGCGCCCGAGGCGGGCCGCCGTCGCCCCGTACTCCTTGACGGTTCCCGTGCTCAACGTCGCTCCAGCGCAGGAGGATTTCCCGGGCAACCTTTCATAGACCCGGACCAGCCGGGGCGTCCGCGCGTACAGGTCACCGCCACGCGTGGCCCGGGGCAGCGCAATCGGCAACCCGGGATCCACCCGGTGAATCCACATCGCTGCGCTGCCCTCGAGGTCCACCTCGGCGGGACTGGTCGCGGCGTGCGACACCTTCACCACCCATTCGGCGCCGGACTCCTCGACGAACAGCACAGCCTGATCGCGCTCACTGTCGAAGTGCATCTGCACGCACCCGGTGAGGCCGAACTGCGCAGCCACGACCGCCTCGATCTCGGCGTCACCGAGCGCCGACGCCGGGTCGGCGATCAGGTCTTTGAGTTCGGACATCAGGCCGTTGTCGCCCACTGTCGCCCTGTTCCAGGATGACCTCACGAATCTGCCGGCCCGGCAGGTGAGAGTACGGACCAGCGGGCGCCACCAACGCGCCGAGCACTCATGACACTCCTACCGCTGCGGACCGTGGACCGGGCCAACTGTAGATTGCATTATGTAGATTGTCAACAATGTGTAATCTGCCGGCATGCCGGCGGGGCTGGCCGAGTCAGGGACTTTCGGGCATCAGAGCGACCAGCAACCGGCCCGCTTCCAGGCAATGCTCCCGGGCCAGCCGACCGGCCAACTCCTCATCGCCGGCCTCGACTGCCTCCACGATGGGCTGATGTTGCCGAACCACCTCATCCATCGAGGGCATGATCTGCTCATCCAGCCGCAACAGGCCTCGCAGCGTCGGCACATAACGGAGAAAAACCTCATGCACGCGGGCGTTGCCCGATTGCGCGCAGAGCCCCTCATGGAACGCGACGTCAGCCCGGGCCACGGCCGCAGCATTCCCGGTGTTCGCCGCCTTGCGCAGCGCCCCGAGCAGCGACCGCAGTGTGGCCAGCGCCGCCGGATCCTGTCGGCGACACACCTCGCGTGCCGCGAGTTCCTCCAGCGCAGAACGCAGTTGGTAGATGTCACGTACGTCGGTGGCGGTCAGGCTCACCACAAACGTCCCCCGATGGGGCTCCTCGGCCAACAGTCCCTCGGCCCGCAAGATCTTGAATGCCTCGCGCACCGGGCCCCGGCTGACGTTGAGCGCCTCGGCGATGCGCGCCTCCTTGAGATGCTCGCCCTGGCGGAAGCCGCCGAGGATGATCTGTTCCCGGATCCGGTCGGCGGCGTCCTCGCTCAGCGAACGGGCCACCTCGATGGGTCGAAGAACAACGTGATCAGCCATGCGCGTCAGTATACGATGTCAAATGTTGACAATCTACTATCGCCAAACGATAAGCTGCCGCCGTGGCCGTGATCAGCAGGATCGAAGTGTGGGCCCTGGGCCCCGATGTCGAACGATTCCGGTACACATCCCACACGGATGAGGTCTACACGACGACCACCCTGCTGCGGATCACCGACACCGACGGCACCACCGGCATCGGCGCCTATGACTCCGACACCTTCGGCATGTGGGACCGCGGACCCCTCGAGACTCTGCGGCCGCTGGTTCCCCGACTGCTCGGGCGTGATGCCGAGGATCGCGACGGGATCTACGCCATGGTTTCCGAGGACGACACCTCTGCATTCCCGCCGGCGGTCCGGTCGACCATCGACACAGCGTTGTGGGACTTGGCATCCCGCCGTCGCGGCATGCCCCTGCGGGAAATGCTGGCCGGCGGCCCGACCCCGACCGCGCTACCGGCTTATGCCTCCGTGCCACTGCTCGACGACGAAGACGCCTATCGGGTGGCCCTCACCGGATTCATCGAGAATGGTTATACGGCAGTCAAACTGCATGCCTGGGGCATTCCGGCACGGGATGCGGCCCTGATCCGGCTGTTGCGGTCCGAGTTCCGGGATCTCGTCCTGATGTTCGACGCCGAGGGACGTTACGACCTGGACGGCGCGCGCGAGGTGTCGGCAGCCTGCGCCGACACCGGCGTGCGCTGGTTCGAGGCTCCCATCATCGACTTCGACGTGCCCGGGTATTGCGTGCTGCGGCGCGAATTCCCGGACCTGCCTATCCTTCCCGCCGGAGACGCACTGTGGCACCCCGATCTGCTCCGCACTGTTCTGCAATCAAAACCGTTCAGTGCCGTGCGTTTCGACGTGTCGTTCGTGGGCGGTCCGACACCGGCGCTTCGGCTGATCGGCGTGGCCCGAGACGCCGGACTGGACGTCGAGTTGATCAGCTACGGACACACCGTGATTCAGGCGGCCGACCTGCAGGTTGCCCTCGCGTTCGGCAGGACCACCTACTTCGAGCAGGCCGTGCCCGTCGAGCCGTTCGAACACGGCGTGACCGATGTACTGCGCACCGGTCCGGACGGGCATGTCCACGCAGGTCACGATCCGGGACTGGGCATCGGCGTCGACGATCGGGCGCTCGCCGAGATCTCCTTCGAGCAGTTCGTCCTTGATGTCTGACCCGTTTTCACCAGCCGAGGAAATGTGATACAGGGTGAGCGAATCCCTTTAGGCAGTAGTTGATCCGGCGACCGGAGAGCAATGAGCAGATCGCCGAGGCCATCGGCGACGCGCGGGCCGCCGTCGACGCCCGCCTGGAGAACACCGGGCAGGCCTGCAATGCCGCCAAGGTCCTCGCGACCGCCGACGGTCTGGCCCCGCTCTCATCGGTGGCCGCGGCACAGCGGTTGGCCGAACAGGTCGACCGGGCGGTGGTCGACGGCGCGACACTGGCTTCCGCGGGTGAACGCGACGGCGCGTTCTTCCCCCCGGGGGGTGCTGACCGGTGTGTCCAAGGATTCGCCATCCTTCACGGAGGAGCTCTTTGGTCCGGTGGCCACCGACGCCGATCAGGCCGCGCGCATCGCCGACCAGATCGACGCCGGCATGGTGTTCGTCAACGTCGTCGGTGCGGAGGGCGCCGAGTTGCGGTTCGGCGGAGTGAAGCGTTCCGGCTTCGGTCGCGAACTCGGCAGGTTCGGCATCGACGAGTTCGTCAACAAGAAGCTGATCCGGATCGGCTGAGTCAGCCGGCGACGGCGCTGATCGCCTCGACGAGGCGGTCCACGCAGTCATCGTCCATAGCGGCGTTGACCTGCACGCGCAGCCGTGCCGAACCTTCGGGTACCACGGGATAGCCGAAGCCGGTGACGAGCACGTTGTGTCGTTCCCTCAGTTCCCGACTCATCGCGCCGGCGCGCGCGGTTTCCCCGACGATGATCGGAACGATCGCGGTAGGCCCGGGCAGCGGGCTCAGACCGGCGGCTGCGAGGCCCGCCCGCAGATTCGCCGCGAGCTGATGCAGCCTGGCCACCCGTTGCGGTTCCGCACGCAAGATCCGCACCGCCGCGCGCGCTCCGCAGGCGGTCGGGACCGGCAGCGCGTTGGAAAACAGCGACGGGCGGGCCAGCTGGGTGAGCAGATCGACGACCTCGGCACCCGCGGCGATGTAGCCGCCGGCGGCACCACCGAGCGCCTTCCCCAGAGTTCCGGTGAGAATGTCGATCTCACCGAGCACATCTTGGTCCGAGGGCGTGCCGCGACCGTCGGAACCCAGCACTCCGACACCGTGCGAATCGTCGACCATCAGAACGGCGTCATGCCTGCGGCACAGCTCGATGAGAGCCGGCAGCGGCGCGACATCACCTTCCATGCTGAACACTCCGTCGGTGACGACGATGCGGCGGTCCCAGTCCCCCAGCCCAGCCAGAGCTTCGTCGAGCGCCACCAGATCGACATGCGGGTAGACGACTTTCCCTCCGGCACGGGATAACCGGACAGCGTCGATGATCGAGGCGTGGTTGAGCGCATCCGAGAGCACCACCGTGCGGTCATCGGCCAGCGTCGTGATGGCCGCGGCGTTGGCATCCCAGCACGAGACGAACGTGAGCGCCGCTTCGGTACCCACCAGCGCGGCGAGCTCCGCCTCCAACTCCAGGTGCGGAGTGAACGTACCGCAGATGAACCGCACCGATGCCGTTCCCGCACCGTACTTCTGGAGTCCGTCCGCGGAGGCGGCGATCACCCGCGGGTCCGCCGCCAACCCCAGATAGTCGTTCGAGCAGGCGACCAGGACGTCCTGACCGCCCGCGAGTCGGCTGTGGGGGCCCTGCGCCGCGTCGAGCACCGGCGGGGTCTTCAGCGTGCCGTCGGCCGCCATCTCGGCCAGCACCGAGGCGCTGGTCGCCCGCAGTCCCTCGTTCACCGATAGGCCTGCACGGCTTCGTCGATCGCATCGAGCACCCGACCGAGCGCCTCCCGGTACGCATCGGGAGGCATCACCAGCGACGGCTGGATGTTCAGGCTGGTGGTACTGGACACCACCAGTACACCTCGCCGGATGCAGCCCTCGGCCACCGCGTCCTGTAGGTCCAGATGACGCGTCTTCGTGTCCTTGTCGTGAACGAACTCGATTCCCACGAACCCGCCCTGCACCCGGACGTCCCCGACCTCGGCGATCCGGTCCACCAGCGGACCGAGCAGATCCTGCGCGACCTGGTGCAGCGCACGCACATTGCCCAGGACATCCGCACGCTCCAGCAGATCCAGGTACGCCAGCGAGGCCGCACATGCGGCGGGCAGCCAGGACCAGGTGCTGCCCGTGGACAGATCCCCGAAGCCACCCAGTGCACGTTCGCTACCCAGCAGTGCACCGATCGGCATCACGCCGCCGCCCATCGCCTTGCCCAGACACATCAGGTCCGGTTGCAGCCCCCACAGGTCGGCGGCGAACACCTCACCGGTGCGCCCGAAGCCGGTCTTCACCTCGTCCAGGCAGAACAGCCAGTCGTATTCGCGGCACAGTTCGGTCAGCGCCGGCCAGAAGGTCTCAGGCGGCGAGATCACCCCACCGGAGCCCAGGATCGGTTCGATGATCACGCCCGCCACCTCAGACGGGTCGACCAGGTGGAAGAGCACATGGTCACGCAGGTAATCCACCCAGGGATCGCCGGTACCGCCGGGGCGGGGTTCGCCGAACGGATTACGGTATGCGTTCGGGTACGGCATATGAACGAACCCACTTGCCAATCCGCGAAGTTCGCGACCGATCTCGTGTTGCTCGGCGCCCAGGGACGCCGTGGTGGTGGTCTCACCGTGGTAGGCGCCGAAGAAACCGATGATCACCTGCCGGCCGGTTGCTCGGCGCATCACCCGCACCGCGGTTTCCACGGATTCGGTGCCGTTGAGCGAGATGTCCACCCGGGTGAGACTGTCCGGCGCCAGGCCTAGGACCCGCTGCGCCAGCGGCAGCATCCACTCGTGGAACACTGCGTGACTGTCCTCATTCCCGTAGCTCTGCAGAGCCGCCGCAGCGGGTTCGACGATCTCGGTGCGGCCCGCGCCCATCGGTACCGAGGCCGACGAGCTCACCAGGTCGACGAATATCTGTCCGTCGACATCGGTGACCGTCCAGCCCGAGCGCGATTGCGCCACAAAAGGATAGCCGTCGCCGATCAGCCCGGGATAGAAGACTTTGTCGTACGCGGCCAGCAGTTCGGCGCTTCGCGGGCCGGGCACCACGGCGGGCGCCGGCGGGAGCAGTGTCATGATTCAAGCCTCCAGTTTGTTGATCTTGGCGAGTCGGAATGCGATGGCGGCAACCACACCCGCGGCGAGCAGCATCAGATTGCTCAGTGCCGCACCGCGAGCGAGGTCACCCTGTTCGAGAATCAGGTCATTGACGGCCTGGCCAAGCATGTAGCCGCTGGTGCCGCCCACCAGGGTGGGGGTGGCGAAGTCGGTGAACAGCGGAATGTAGACCAGCAGCACGGCCATGAAGATCCCGGGTGCGGCGAGCGGCAGCAGGATCCGCCGGGTCACCACCCACCATCCGGCACCCAGGTCGGCTGCGGCCTGAAACAGCGTGGTGTCGATGGCCTTCATCGCCGCGTAGAGGGGTATCACCGTGTAGGTGATCCAGCTGGTGGAGAGCACGATGACAACTGTCACCTCGTTGAACAGCAACCAATCGATCGGCTGGTCGATGACGCCGATGGCCTGCAGGAAGCCATTGATTATTCCGTTGCGGCCCAACAACATCCGCCACGCGTATACCCGGATGACGGGGTTGAGCTGGTCGAGCAGCACCAGTCCCAGCAGGAGCGGGACCTCGAATCGTCCGGATTTGAACGCCATCACGTAGGCCAGTGGCACACCGATGACCAACTGGACGATCATCGCGCAGCTGGCGATGAAGACGGTCGTGAGAGCCACCTTGTGGTAGAGCGGATCGGTGAGGATGCTGGCGTACGCGTCCAGCGACCACACACTTTGCCCGCGACCCACTTTCATTCCGAGGCTGATCAGGAAGAGGATGATCGTCGGCACGAAAACCAGGAGCACCAGTACGGTCATCGGGGCGGACAGGTAGCCGAACGGCAGCCAGGTCCTGCGCTTGCCCGTGGCGCTTGTTTCAGCGGCTGCCGCGATCTCCCGGACGGCCGTCACCGCAGGCCTCCCGCCACCAAGTCGGTGAGCGACCCTTCGGACCCGCGGCGCCGGTTGGCCGCCTGCAGGGCCAGCCACATGCCGTACACGACCGCCACCTGCACCAGCGAGACCGCCGTCGAGACGGCGTTCACGATCGGCAGGTTATCCGAGCGACGTAGCACCGAGTACACCCAGACCGGGAAGGTCTGTTCATACCCACCGGTGAAAAAACTGATCTCGAAATTGTTGAAGGACCAGGCAAACGAGAAGATGAGCGCGGCACCCAAAGTGGGTGCCAACTGCGGGAGCACCACCTTGGTCATCAGCTGCCACTGCGAGGCACCGAGATCGACGGCCGCCTCCTCCTGTGATCGTTGGAAGCGCACCAACTGTGCCGATACCAGCGCGGTCACCAACGGGAACGTCACCGCGATGTGCATGGCACCGACGGTCACCAGTGACAACTCGATGCCCAGCCAGGCGAAGAACAACAGCCCACTGACGCCCATGACCAGCCACGGGATCACCAGCGGTGCACCCGCCAGGGCCGTCCACAGTCCGCGGGTGGGGAATCGGAAGCGGGTGATTGCCCAGGCCGTTGCCGTCCCGAGCACCACACACAGCGGTGCGATGACCGCGGCCAGCACGGTCGAATTACGCAGCGATTCAGCCACATCGGGATCGGTGAAGGCCTCGACGTACCACCGCCACGTGAAGCCCTCGAACGGCAGCGCGATGATGGTCGAGTCGTTGAACGAGAAGACCGCGAGCAGGACGATGGGCCCGACGAGGATTACCAACACCACCGCCACGAGCGCTGTGGCAAGCACGGCGCCCGTGCGATTGGGGCCGGCGCGGCGGGGCGCCGTGCGATCAGGCGCCATCACCCGCCGGCCTCGATCTCCTGCCACGCGGACCGCCACACGTCGGCGTTGTCGGGTTCGAACTGCGGGATGGTGCCTTCGAGGTCTGAGGGGTTCGCGGTCTTCTGGTACTCCTCGGCGACCTCGGGCCGCCCATTCGGATTGGTGATGACGTAACCGAGATCCCCGATGGCACCCTGTGCCCTCGGCGAGATGTAGTAGTCGATGAATGCGTATGCGGCGTCGACGTTGGCGGCATCGGCACTGATGCCGAGTCCGCACATCCACGACAACGTGCCCTCCTTGGGCGCGACCCAGGTCACGTTGCCGCCGTTGGCATTGATCATCTCGGCGGTGCCGCGGCCGCCGTCGGCCAGGATGACCTCACCTGACTTGAACAGATTGGACATATCGGAGTCACCCTCGGCGAGGGTGCGGAACTGACCGTCAGCCATGGCGGCCTTGATCTTGTCCTTCATCTGAACGATCTGCTCATCGGTCATCTCGAGCGGGTCGGTGATCCCCGACGCCAGCGCGGTATCCGCGAGCGCGGTCAGCCAACCGTTGTCCAGCGCCACCTTGCCTCGGTAAGCCGGATCGAAGAGCGCTGCGTAGCTGTCGACGCCGCCTGGGATGGCGTTGTTGTCGTAGAGCATGCCGTGCGGACCGGCCGAGGCGATCACCATGGTGACGTCACCGTCGATGACCACCCCGGTGGCCTCGCGGAAGGTGGGGTCAAGGGATTCCCAGTTGGTCAGTTTCGACGTGTCGATCGGAGCCAGCAGCTTGTCCTGGTGCAGTGGTTTGGCCTCGTCCAGGCACACCTCGACCACATCTGTGCTGAAGCCGGCGTTGAGCTTGGCCGCCCCCTCGTCGACGCTGTCGAAGGTGGCCGTCTTGAGCTCGAGATCGGGATTCTCGCTCGTGAAGGGTTCGATGATCCCGGGATCGATGGTGTCCTCGTAGGTGAAGGTGCGCAGTTCACCGCCCGTCGCGGTGTTCTCGCCACCGCCACCACCGCAGGCGGTCAACAACAGTAGTGTTCCCGAAGCGCAGGCAACGGTCTGCATGTAGCGCCGGATCAGGGGGTTGTGACTCATCTATCCTCCAGAATCGTTCCATTGAGCAAGGTTTCGCAGCGATCGCCGATGCGTTCGTACAGATGTCGATGGACTGGTCGAAGGTCGGCCTCCCCCACCTCGTGCGCGTCTGAAGCCACTACATCCACCAGTTCCTCTTCCAGCAGCCGATGCGCCTCTGCCGCGACCGCGGAACCGTCGAGACCGAGAAAGGCCCCCGAATCGACCTGCAGTAAAGCGCCTTTGGATTTCAAGGCGTACGCGAAGTCGCGGTCTCCGTCGAACAAGAATGCGCGACGCTCCGGATGTGCCAGCAGTGGGCGCAGGCCGGCCGCCACGACCTTGTCGACGTACGAGAGAATTCCCGCGTCATGCCGCATGGGGATATCGTCTGGCCCATCGACCAGCACGACATCGGTACCGGGAAGCCGCCACTGAGCCGGATCGGCCAGAAACTCCGCCGTCCCCGGCCGCGGCGCAAGCTCGTATCCCATCCGCAGTTCCGGGCAACCGGCGACCTGCGTGGCCAGATCGAGTAGCTGACCAAAGGCCCGTTCGACATCGTTGGCACGTTCCCTGCTCCAGGGCATGCGCTCATCGAGATGCGACGTGACGAACAATAATCGGGTGCCCCCGGCGGCGGCGTCGGCCAGCATCTTCAGGCTGTCGTCCGGCGAGCTGGGACCGTCGTCGACACCGGCCAATAGATGGGAGTGACAGTCGACCCAGCCCGTAGGGTTCATGCGGCGCGCACCGGGCCGATCACATGCGTGCAGTCCGGCGCCCAGGACAACCGCACCTTCGACCCGCGGCTGATCTTCTTGAGATCACTGTCGTTGCTGAGCTACGCTGGACCACCAGGTGCTCGCCGGTGGGCAGGTCGACCGTCACGTGGGTGGTGGAGTTGCCGGACTGTCGACGATCTCGCCACCACCACGAACGGTACTGGCAAGCGGATTCCGCGGTGACCTCGGCGGCTTCGTTCGGGGTGCCAGCCAGATCCGCTCTGCACACTTTACAGTCCACCTGGACCGAAGGCCGGCTCGTACGCAGCATTCCAGGTGCGCTCTAGCCGATCGTCCGCGCCGAGCGTGCTCACCAGATATCCGTCGACGGTGCGATGATCTTGCAGCACAAGAAGATTAGATGTTCCGATGAAACCTGCGACGAACATGGTGGACGGGCGTTCGTAGAGGGTACGTGGATCGGCCAGCTGCTCGACGCATCCCTGGTTCATCACCGCGATCCGGTCTGAGAGCGTCAGCGCCTCTTCCTGGTCATGGGTCACGTAGAGGAAGGTGGTTCCGGTGCTGCGGTGCAGTCGGCCCAGTTCCAGCTGCATCTCCCGGCGCAGTTTCAGGTCGAGGGCCCCCAAGGGTTCGTCGAGCAGCAACGCCTTGGGTCGGTTCACCAAAGCCCTTGCCAGCGCTACTCGTTGGCGCTGTCCACCGGGACTACTTTCGCTGGACGGTCCACTGCAGCGATGCCTGTGGAGTTGCGGCATCGATGCCACCGCCTCGGTGACCCGTTCGGTGACCTCGCCACGGCCGAGCCCCTTGACCTTCAGTCCGAACGCCACGTTGTCCCCGACGGTCATATGGGGGAACTGCGCGTAATCCTGGAACACCATGTTCACCGGCCTGCGCGCCGGCCGGGTGGCGGCAAATTCGATGTCCACGTCGCCCAGTAAAACCCGCCCCGACGTGGGCTGCTCGAATCCCGCGACCATCCGCAGGGTGGTGGTCTTTCCACAGCCGCTCGGCCCCAACAGCGAGAAGAACTCTCCCGCTTGCACTGTGAAGTCGACATTTTCGACCGCCAGGTATCCTCCGTCGTAGGACTTGCTGATGTTGTCCAAAGTGATGGAGCTGCCGGTGCGCGCCGGCGCGGTCGCCTCGGGGACGGTGGCCACGTCACTCATCGGGGCTCCTCGTGACACTCAGTTCTTACCCCAGAGTTCGGTGATGACGTCGTAGACGTAGGTGTTGGGGTGCACCCCGGTGAACTTCTCTGCCAGCGGCCCGGCAGCGGTCACCGGCACCATCGTCCCGGTGTGCTCGGGGGTCGTCCAGTCCACTTTGAACTGACGATCGGTCCCCTTGATCGTGAATGGGCCGCTGCGCTTAGGCACGCCACCACCGGGCAGGGGCATGTTCTCGGGAGTCTCGGCCCAGTAGGGCACTGGATCGTCAGCGACCTGATCGCTGTTGGGTTCCGGTTCGCCGTCGTCGAGCACATTCTCGATCGTCATCCCGCCGGTCTCATGATCGGCCGTCACGATCAACAACACCTCAGGATGATCCTTCTGGTATTCGGTGATCACCTTCACCATGTCGTTCATCGACTGCCCGGCCAACATCATGTTCTGCGCATCGTGCTCATGCCCGTCAGAATCCAGGTCATCGCTCTCGATGACCAGGAAGAAGCCCTTGTCGTTGGCACCGAGGATGTCGAGCGCCTTGGACACCAGCTTCTCCGGAGCGACGTAGAACGGATCGGATTCGTAGTCGTAGCCCTCGATTTCGGTAGCGCGGCGCTTGGCGCTGTCCTGAACCAGCGCAAGGGCTTTCGGTCCGGTCAGGGTGTCGAATGTGGTCCGGTCGTAGGCGTACTGGTAGCCGTCGGCCTCGGCGCGGGCGACCAAGTTCTCGACGCCCTCGCTGGCGTCGTCCTCGCCGGCGTCTGGGATCTTGCCCGGCTCTCCCTCGGGATACCAGTACTTCTCCCCGCCACCGAACAAGACGTCGACCCCGCGGTCCAGGTAGCCCGTGGCGATGTCGACCTTCAGATCCCGGTCCGGCACCGGAGACCCGAAGGCCGCCAACGTCGCATTCGTCACGTCATGGTCGTTCACCAGTCCGGTGGACATCCCCCGGTCCCGCGCGATGTCCATCAACGTCGGCACCGAATCGCCGTCTGGGCCCAATCCCGTGGTGCCATTGGGCACCTTCTGACCGATCGCCCACGCGGTCGCACCGGCCGCCGAATCCGTCACCACGTACTCCGGGTCTCCCGGGATCGTGTCCAGAAATCCCGAGTAGGGCAGCGCATCCATGGGCTGCCGCTCGTCCAGACCGTAGAGGTAGTACTGGATCGCCGTGCGTTGCTGCGGCCCCATCCCGTCGCCGCTGAGAATGATCACGCTGGGATTGGCGGGCAGCGCCCCGTCGTCTGAGGAACTGGAACATGCCGTCAGGCCGGCCGATCCGAGGAATAACACGGCGGCGAGCGCGCAGATGCGATCAGTGTTGGACACCCGGCCACCCTAACGAGCCGATTCGTAGATTGTCAATGGTTAATTGTCTACAATCTGCGAGTGAACGGACGGTGCCGCGCCTCTGCGCGGGCCTCGGTGACGCCCCCGCCACAGGGATCCCGCCGCGGCCACGGCGCCGTCAGCGCGGCGGATCGCTCGGGGCGAGTTCGTCGGCAATCTCCTGCTGTTCGGCCTCCGGGTCGGGAGCCAGCAGCACCCGGATGGCGCTGTTGAGCACTGCGACAACGGGAACCGCCAGCAAGGCACCGACAATGCCAGCGAGCACACCGCCGCCGGCGATCGCCAGTACCACCGCAAGTGGATGTACCGCCACCGCGCGTCCCATCACGAGCGGTTGCAGCACATGCGATTCCAGCTGCTGGACGGCCAATATCAGGCCGAGGGTGATCAGGGCGTACACCCAGCCCTTGGCGATCAGCGCCACGATGACCGCCACGCCGCCCGCGAACACCGCGCCGATCAGCGGGACGAACGCGCCCAGGAACACCAGTGAGGCCAGCGGCAGCGCCAACGGCACACCCATGACGGCCAGACCGGTGCCGATGCCGATGGCATCCACCAGTGCGACCAGACAGGTGGCCCGCACATACCCGGTCAGCGTCCGGAAACCGGCGCGGCCCGCGTCGCGCACCCGTTCGCGCACCGTGGTCGGGAAGGCCGACGTGAGGAAGGCGAAGATGCCCCGTCCGCCGTGCAGCAGGAAGATGAGGGTGAACAGCACAAGCACGGCCCCGGTGACGATCTCGGTGACCGTGCCCGCCGTGGACAGCGCGCCGCTGGTGACCTTGGCCTGGTTCTCCTGCAGGGCCTTGATCACCGCGTCGCCGGCGTGGTCGATCTGTTCCCGGCTCAGGTGCACCGGGCCTTCGATCAGCCAGGTCCGCAGGCCGTCCACGCTGCGGGTCACCTGCTCCACGAGTCCCGGTGCGCCCGAGATGAATTGGCTGACCACGAAGCTGAAGATGCCGCCGACGACCGCGATCGCGCTGAGCAGCACCACGGCGACCGCCCAACCGCGCGGCACCCGCCGGCGTTGCAGCAGATCCACCGCGGGCAGCAGCAACGCGGCCAGCAGCGACGCCAGCGCCACCGGCACCACGATCAGCGTCAGCTTCGACACCACCCACAGCAACGCCACCAGCGCCGCACCGAGGATCAGCAGCCGCCACGCCCACGCCGCGGCCTTGCGCACCAGCGGGCTCACTGCCTGATCGGCGACCGGATCCATCGTCATGGCCGCAGCGTACGACCGGTGCACGGCGCGCCGCGGAGAACCGGCGAGAACGCGGGGCACGCGCCGTTACCCTGTAGAGCGTGTCGCACGACGCGCCGATGAGCGACGCCCCTGGCCAGGACGCGCGTCCCCGGGGCAGGTACTGGTGGGTGCGGTGGGCCGTCCTCGCCGTCGCCGTGCTGGTGCTGACCGTCGAACTGGTGCTGGTGTGGGATCAGCTGGCCAAGGCCTGGGTCAGTCTGCTGTCGGCGAACTGGTGGTGGGTGCTGGCCGCCGTCGTCGCGGCGATGGCGTCCATGCACAGCTTCGCGCAGATCCAGCGCACCCTGTTGCGCTCGGCGGGCGTCACGGTGCGGCAGTGGCGGTCCGAGACGGCGTTCTACGCCGGGAATGCGTTGTCCACCACGTTGCCCGGCGGACCGGTGCTCTCGGCCACCTTCGTCTACCGCCAGCAGCGCATCTGGGGTGCCTCCCCCGTGGTGGCGTCCTGGCAGCTGGTGATGTCGGGGGTGCTGCAGGCGGTCGGCCTGGCGTTGCTGGGCCTCGGCGGGGCTTTCCTGCTGGGAGCCAGCAAGAACCCGCTCTCGCTGATCTTCACCCTCGGCGGGTTCTTCCTGCTGCTCGTGCTCGCCCAGTCGGTGGCCTCGAACCCCCAGCAGCTCGACGGCATCGGCGTCCGGCTGTTGTCCTGGTTCAACTCGCTGCGCGGCAAACCGACCGACACCTGGCTGGACAAATGGCGCGAGTTACTGCGCCAGCTGGAATCGGTGCAGCTGAGCCGTCGTGCGCTCGGCAACGCCTTCGGGTGGTCGTTGTTCAACTGGATCGCCGATGTCGCCTGCCTGGCCTTCGCCGCGTACGCCGCGGGCGGGCACCCGTCGCTGGCGGCGCTGACGGTGGCCTACGCCGCCGCACGTGCGGTCGGTTCCATCCCGCTGATGCCGGGCGGGCTGCTGGTGGTGGAGGCGGTGTTGGTGCCCGGCCTGGTGTCCAGCGGGATGACACTCGCCTCGGCGATCTCGGCCATGCTCATCTACCGGCTCGTCAGCTGGATCTTCATCTCGGCGATCGGCTGGGTGGTCTTCTTCTTCATGTTCCGCACCGAGATGGACGTCGACCCCGACGCACCGGATGAACGACCACAGCAAGCAGGAGACCCGTGAAGCGCCGAACCCCTTTCACCGCAGCGACTCTCACCGCCTTGGTGGCGCTGGTCGGCTGTACGCCCAGCACCGAGCAGGCGAGCACCGAGACGTCGGCGACCACGCCGCCTCCCGCGCCCGCCCCCGCGCCGACGCCCGGCACGCCCGCCGCACCCGCACCCGCTCCGATCGCCACCCCACTGCTGGCCCGGGTGCTGGCCGCACCGGTACCGGTGCCCGCCACCGATGGCCGCACCCACCTGGTCTACGAACTGCTGCTGACGAATTCGATGAATCAGGACATCACCGTGGATGCGGTCGTGGTGCGCCCGGGCGACGGTGATCCGCTGCTGACACTGGCCGGCGCCGAGCTCGCCGACCGTACCCGGGTGCTCGGCACCACAGCCCCGACCGCCGAACTCGGGCCCGCACAGTCCGCACTGGTCTGGCTCGACGTCATCACCGAGAACGGGCGGACACCCACCGAACTCGATCACCAAGTGCGGGTGACGTTGACCCAGCCGATGCCACCGCTGCTGCCCGCCGAGGTGACCGAGACGGTCGCGCCGGTGACCGTGCAGACACGTGAACCGGTGAGCATCGCCGCACCGCTGCGCGGACCGCAGTGGTGGGATGCCAACGGCTGCTGCGGGATGACCCCGCACCGGATGGCGATCAACCCGATCGACGGCGAACTCTGGGGTGCCGAGCGTTTCGCCATCGACTACGTGCAGCTGATGCCCGACGGCCGGCTGTTCGACGGAAAGGTCGACGACCTGTTGGGCTATCCGTATTTCGGCGCCGATATCCACGCCGTGGCCGACGGCCCGGTGGTGGCCGTCCTCGACGGGCTGCCCGAGCAGGTGCCCGGCGTCACCCCCACCGGGCTGCGGCTGGACGAGTACGGCGGGAATCATGTGGTGCAGGACATCGGTGGCGGCAACTACGCGTTCTATGCGCACCTGAAAACCGGTTCGGTCGCGGTGAAACCGGGCGACCGGCTGAGCGCCGGGCAGGTGCTGGGGCAGCTGGGCAACAGCGGGAACACCGACGCACCACACCTGCACTTCCACGTGATGGACGGGCCGGACCCGCTCAAAGCCGACGGGCTGCCGTTTGTCATCGACGCGTTCCGGCTCACCGCACGGACCTCGGCGGGTGTCGGTCCCAGACGGCGACGCCATCGACACCGTGTTGGCGGGCAAGCCCGCGCCGCTGCAGCCCGATGTGCCCCCGCGGGATGAAACCATGCTCGCCCCACTGGTTTCCGATGTGATGGACTACGCCGATGAATGAACGTCCGCGCCCGCTGGTGGCGCTGCTGACCGACCTGGTGTGCGTCGTGGTGTTCTGCACCATCGGCAGGCGTAGCCACGCCGAGGGGCTCACCGTCGCCGGTGTCGCCGAGACGGCGTGGCCGTTTCTGACCGGAACGCTGGCGGGCTGGCTGGCCGCGCGGGCCTGGCAGCGGCCCGCAAGCCTCTACCCGACCGGGCTGATCGTCTGGATATTCACCGTGGTCGTCGGAATGTTGTTGCGCAAGGCCACCTCCGCAGGCACGGCAGGCAGTTTCATCGTGGTGGCCTCGATCACGACCGCCGTCCTGCTGCTCGGCTGGCGCGCCATCGCGAAGGTTCTGGCGCGGCGCTGACCGCCGCGGGCTGCTCACCGTCGTCGATCTGATCCGGGGCACGGTCGGAGATCGTCAGCGTGGCCCGCAGCCCACCCAGTGGGCTGTCCGAGAGTTCCAGCCGGCCGCCGTGCAGCGCCGCCTGCTGGGTGACCAGCGCCAGTCCCAGACCCGAACCACCGGGCGCGGCCGTGCTCCCCCGCGCGAACCGGCCGAGCACCGCGGTGCGCTCCTCGGCGGGCAGTCCGCGCCCGTCATCGTCGACCACGATGCGCAACTGCCGGTCCGCGCCGCGGATCCCGGACAGCACGATCCGCTGCGCCGCTCCGTGCGCGACGGCGTTGCGCACCAGATTGTCGACCGCCAGGCGCAGACCACCGGGCCATCCCCACACCGTGCCGAGATCGTCACCGGCCTCCACCGTGATCTGCACCGGCGCATCGGTGCGCGCGTTCTCGCGCGCCACCCGGTCCAGCAGATCGGTGATATCGATCAGTTCGCGGTCCTCGGCCTGCGCCAGTTGACCCGACGCCAGCTGCCCCAGCGCGGTGATGATCGCCTCCACGCGGCGTTGTGCGCGCAGCAGGTCGGCCACCACCTCGTCGCGCTCCTCGGTCGGCAGATCGTGGATGCGCAGGGTGTCCAGGTCCGCGCGCATCGCGGTCAGCGGGGTACGCAGTTCGTGCGCGGCGTTGGCCGCGAAATCCTGTGCGGCCTGCAGAGACCGGGTCGTCGCCTGCTGGGCGGCCACCAGCCTGCTGAGCATGCCCGCCATCGCATCGGACAACTCCTCGGCTTCCCGGGCGCCGGTGACGGCGGGCATCTGCGCACCCGGTTTGGCGCCGTTGCCGAGCAGCTTGGTCTGTTCGGTGAGCCTGCGCAGCGGCCGGACGGCGGGCCCGGCCAACAGCCAGCCGAATCCGGCCGCCACCAGCACGGTCAGCACACCAACGGCGATGTAGATCGGAATTCTGGCCTGGCTCAACAGGATACTGTCGGCGCGGATGCCGATGGACAGCAGCACACCGCCACCCTGCTGGTCCATCGGGATGGTGCGGACCCGGTACTCCACACCGTTGACCTCGACGGTCTCGGTGCCCGGCGGCAACGCTGGTAGCTGGAATCCGCGTTGGAACATCACCTGGCCGCTCGACCGCGACCGGCCAGTGGTGAGCACCCCGCGGCGCGGATCGGACAGCTGCTCGGGGAACATACTGGCCTCGACGATCGAGTCCAGGCGCCGATCAAGTTGTGCCGCATCGTTGTTGACCAGCACGACGGTGGTCAGCACCGTGAAGGCGGCGACGACCGCGGAGGCCGCGATCGCGGAGGCGACGGCGACCCGGGTACGCAGGGAGGCCGACCGGCCGATCAGGGGCAGGGACAAGCGCACCGGCGGGCCCTTCTCACTACGCCTCCTCCCGCAGCACGTACCCGATGCCGCGCACGGTGTGGATGACCCGCGGGCGGTCCTCACGTTCCAGCTTGCGCCGCAGATAGGAGATGAAGACATCGGCGACGTTGGTGTCGACGTCGAAGTCGTAACCCCACACCAGCTCCAGCAGACGCTGCCGGGTGAGCACCACGCCGGCGTTCTCGGCCAGCACCGCCAGCAGATCGAATTCACGCTTGGTCAGATCGGCGCGTTCGCCGTCGACGTAGACCAGGCGCCGCGCGGTGTCGATGGTCAGGGGGCCCACGATCATGACGTCCGATTCCTGTTCGGAATGGCTGGACCGCCGCAGCAGGGCATGCAACCGGGCCACGAGCTCGCCCAGATCGAACGGTTTCGTCAGATAGTCGTCGGCGCCCGCCTCCAGACCGGCGATGCGGTCGTTGACGGTATCGCGCGCCGACAGCACGCAGATGGGAATGTCGTTGCCGAGCGCGCGCAGCGCCGTCACCACGGCGACACCGTCCAGTTCGGGCATCTGCACGTCCAGCACCAGCGCGTCGTGCGCCTCGTTGGAGAGCATCCGCAGCGCCTCCTTGCCGTTCGAGGCGACCCGGACGTCGAATCCGGAATGGCGCAGCCCCCGGGCCACCGACGTTCGCACATCGGGATCGTCGTCGACCATCAGGACGGTGCGGCCGGTGTTCTCCGACGGGGAATGCTCGTGTGTGCGCACTCCTGGATTATGGCCGCATCGGCGGTGTCAGCGCGTGGCAGCTGCAGGACCGGTCAGTGAACCGACGCCCGGCGCGGTGCCCGAGGACACCACCTCCGCGGCGCCCTGGGCACCGACATTCGCCAGCGCGTCCAGACCACCCGGCAGGTTCGCGGCCGGGGACTGAGCTGCCTGCATCAGGCCGAGCAGTTGGGGCAACGTGACCGGCAGCTTGCACTGCGTCGACAGTTTCACCAGCGGGGCCTGCAATTGCTGCAGATCCGCGGCCGTCTCGGGGTTGGCGTCCAGATAGTTCTTCGTCGCCACCAGCGACTGCGGGCCGGCCGGTTGTGCCGCGATGGCGGTGAGCGACTGGTTGGCGGCCGGGTGTGCGTCCAGGTAGGTGCCCATCGAGGTGGCCACCGAGCCCACGGTCTTGGCGATGTGGCTGGCCGCGCACGGATCCGGCGCGGCGCCGGCGACGGGCGCGCCCACCGCCGACGTGCCGAGCAGTGCGGCCCCGCCGATGGCCGACCCAGCGAACACAGCGAACAGTCCGCGGCGCAGCGGCGCAGTGGTGACAGTCATGGGCATCTCCTTCGAGTGACGCACGCGATACCGGCTCGCGAACAGTCGCGATCGGTAGTGCTCGAATCCCCGACCCAGAAACGATCAGAGGCCATCATGCCATCCGCAGTACCCCGCGACCAACCACGCAGCAAACTCGCAGGTCGCCCAGGGTGCGTCCGGCGTCGACGCCGGCAACGCGAACATTCCGGCCTGGTCACAGTGGAATCGACGCCCCGCCACCTCACAGCGTGCTGCGGTACGCTCTCGCTACCATCCAGCGGGGAGAAAGGCAGAGGGCGCCATCCAGCAGTTCATGATGCGCTTGAGCAGCAGCCTGCGCAGATATCGCTGGGCGGTGTTTGTGGCCTGGGTGCTGCTTCTGGTGCCTTCCGTCTACCTGGCGATGAACCAGTCCGACCAGCTCACCGGCGGTGGTTTCGAAGTCGCGGGCTCACAGTCGCTGCACGTCCAGCACCAGATCGAGGAGCAGTTCCCCGACCAGGGCGCCTCGCCGCTGGCGCTGGTGGCCGTGCCGCGCGCCGACGCGTCCTTCGAGGACATGAACGCCGCCGTCGCCCAGCTGCAGCGCATCGCCACCGAGGTACCCAGCATCAAAGAGGTACCGAACCCGCGACAGCCGCCTCCGGCGCCGGACCGTCCCTATGTCGTTCAGCTGCAGATGGACTTCAACAACAGCGGTGCCGTCGACATCGCCAATCAGCTGCGCGACAAGGTCGGCATCGAAGGCGAGACCGCGGGACAGTCGGAGAACGGCAAGGTCAGGCTCTACGTCATCGGACAGGGCGCGCTCGGGGCCGCCGCCCAACAGGCCACCAAGCACGACGTCGCGCAGGCCGAGAAGTGGAACCTGCCTGTCGTCCTGATCATCCTGCTCGCGGTGTTCGGTTCGCTGGCGGCCGCCGCGATGCCGTTGCTGCTCGGGATGTGCACCGTGGTGGTGACGATGGGCGTGGTGTTCCTGTTGTCCTCGGTCACCACGATGAGCGTGTTCGCGACATCGACGGTGTCGATGTTCGGGATCGCGCTGGCGGTCGACTATTCCCTGTTCATCCTGATGCGATATCGCGAGGAACTGCGGGCCGGTCGGGATTCGGCGCAGGCCGTCGACGCGGCGATGGCGACCTCCGGGCTGGCCGTCGTACTCTCCGGCGCCACCGTGATCGCGTCGGTCACCGGCATCTACCTGATCAATACCCCGGTGCTGCAGTCCATGGCGACCGGCGCCATCCTGGCCGTGGCCGTCGCGGTGCTCACCTCCACGACGCTGACCCCGGCGGTACTGGCCACCTTCGGGCGCTCCGCGGCCAAACGTTCGCGGCTGCTGCACTGGTCGCGGCGCCCCGACACCACTCAGTCCCGATTCTGGACCCGCTGGATCGGTGCCGTGATGCGGCGGCCTTGGCTGTCGGCGTCGCTGGCCGCCGCCATCCTGCTCATCATGGCCGCGCCGGCATTCGCGATGACGCTGGGTAACAGCATGCTGCGCCAGTTCGACCCCAGCCATGAGATCCGCGGCGGTGTCAACGCGGCGTCCGAGGCGTTGGGGCCCGGCGCGCTCGGCCCGGTCCGGGTGCTGGTGACCTTCCCCGACGGCGATGCCGGCAGCCCGGCGGCGCGTAGCACCCTGGACACCATCGGACTGCGGATGGCGCAGGGACCCAACGTCGCCGAGGTGTCCCCGGCGGTGATCGGCAAGGACAACGACACCGCGGTGCTCTCGGCGGTGCTCTCGGTGGACCCCGAGGACTTCCGGGCACGCGAAGCGGTCGATTGGATGCGCGCCGAGCTACCCGGTGTGGACAGCAGTGTGCGCGTGGACGTCGGCGGACCCACGGCCCTGATCAAGGACTTCGACGACCAGGTCTCGACAATCCAGCCGCTGGTGTTCGTGTTCGTCTCGCTGATCGCATTCGTCATGCTGCTGATCGCGATCCGGTCGGTGTTCCTCGCGTTCAAGGGCGTGTTGATGACCGTCCTGTCCGTGGGGGCCGCCTATGGCAGCTTGGTCGTGGTGTTCCAGTGGGGCTGGCTGGAAGATCTGGGCTTCGCCCCGCTCGAGTCACTGGACAGCACCGTCCCGCCGCTGGTCCTGGCCATCACCTTCGGTCTGTCGATGGACTACGAGATCTTCCTGCTGACCCGGATCCGGGAGCGGTACCTGATCACCAACAACACCCGCGACGCCGTCACCTACGGGGTGTCCACCAGCGCCCGCACCATCACCAGCGCGGCGCTGATCATGATCGCGGTGTTCATCGGTTTCGCGTTCGCGGGCATGCCCCTGGTCGCCCAGATCGGGGTGGCCTGCGCGACGGCCATCGCGGTGGACGCCACGATCGTGCGACTGGTGTTGGTGCCGGCGTTGATGGCGATGTTCGACCAGTGGAACTGGTGGCTGCCGCGCTGGCTGGACCGGATCCTGCCGTCGGTCGACTTCGAGAAGCCGCTACCCAAGGTCGACATCAGCGACCTGGTGATGGTCCCCGAAACCGCCGCCGCCGCGCCCGGGGCGGACCTGCGGATGGTGGTCAAGTCCGCCGCCAAGCTGAAAAGCCTTGCCCCGCACACCGTGGTGGTGCCCGATCCGCTGGCGTTCAGCGGCTGCGGCCCGGCACCCGATGTCGTCGGCGCGCGGCGGTTCAGCGGGCGCATCCCGACGAACACCGCGGCCCGCCCCCTGCACCCGATCACGATGTGGCGGGGACGGCTCAACGTCGCACTCGACGCGCTGGCCACCGCTTCGGACTCGGAGCGCCTACCGGTGCAGCGGCGCGGCCCGATGGAGGCCACCAATGTCCAGCTGCCCACCGGTGACCGGCTGCTCATCCCGACCGGCGCCGAGACACTGCGGCTCAAGGGCTACCTGCTGATGTGCCGCAACAGCACCAAGGACTACACCGAGTTCGCCCGGCTGGTGGATTCCATGGAAACCCACACCGCGGCCCGCGTCCTCACCGGTATGGACCGGTACTACTGTGGACAGCGCCCGCGGGCGCAATGGGTGGCCACGCAACTGGTTCGACGCCTGGCAGACCCACGCCCATCGGACGATCCGGATGCGCCGGAACCGACCGATGCCGATTGGGCCACTGTCCGGCAGCGATGTCTGTCGGTGGCCGTAGCGATGCTGGAGGAGGCTAAGTGAGTGTGGCCGCGAAGCCCTCGCCGAGCCGACGGGACGATCCGAAATTCGGTTCGGACGAGCGCAGCGACGGGAGATTCAGCCGTCCCGACGATCGGCCGGTCGAATTCTGGCCGACGTCGGCGATCCGGGCCGCCCTCGACAACGATGATCTCGACGTGTGGCAGCGGATCGTCGCCGCCATCAAGCGCGATCCCTTCGGTAGGACCGCCCGTCAGGTCGAAGAGGTGCTGGAGACCGAGCAGCCCTATGGCGTGTCGGCGGCGTTGGCCGAGGTCCTGGAGAAGGCCCGGGAGCACCTTGAGGCCAATGAACGCGACGAGGTGGCCCGCCACGTACGCCAGTTGCTGGAACGCTCGGGTCTCGGCGCCCCGGAGTTCGCCTCCCGCATCGGGGTTCCCCACGACGAATTCACCGGCTTCATGGATGCGGCCACCACACCGTCGGCGTCGATGATGATCCGCATGCGCCGGCTCTCGGACCGGTTTGCCCGGATTCGCGCCCAGCGCGCCGCCAACTCCGGCTGAGTTCCACCACCCGTCAGCGGGAGTTGATCGGCGTCACGTCGGTCACCAGCCACCTGCCGCCTTCCTTTTCCAGCGTCACGCGCAGCGCGAGCACCGCCACATCGGCGGGCTTGCCCGGCGCGTTCTGGGTGCCCCGCATCACGACGGCGACGCTGGCCACCGCCGGCCCGATGGCCTCCACCCCGGCCGACACGGTCTGCGCCTGACCGGAGATATTGCGGCTGGTCAGATCCTTGGCCACCGCGGCGAATTCGCTGCGGTAGGCCTCGGCCCGGCGCGGTGACATCAAGGCGGTGGCCCGGTCGATGGACGCATTGGGACTGCTCGGCGAGAACGTCGCCGAGGCCTCCGAGACGCTACTGGCGATGCCCACCACCTCGGCGCTGTCGCGGTTGAGATTGCGGTCCGGGACTGTCCACTGCGTGTAGCCGACCAACACCCCGGCGGCCAGCGCCACCGCGGCGGCGGTGACGACGCCGAAGCGCAGCACCGGCCCGTCGTCGTCGGTGCCGACGGTGACCCCGTCACGGCGGTAGAGCACCAGGTTGACCACCACACCCTGGACGATCAACAACGCCAGCGCGGTGCACACCGCCACCCACCAGCGCGGCCAGTCCAGCGCCGCACCGATGAACACCAGCGCCGCAATCGCGGCCAGCGGGGCCACGATGTCGACGGCGAGTACACGCAGCCGGTTCCTCATCGGATCGTCTCCAGCTGCGAGATCAGCAGCGTGCCGTCCACGTCGGCGACATCCAGGCGCAGATGCCAGCGCACGGTTGTCGGTTCCGCATCGGCGTTCTGGTTCACCGAGGTCGCCACCACCAGCACGGTGTCGGTGCGCGAGGCGACCGTCGCCAGTTCGGGCTGGGAGTCCTCCGGCGGCCGGCCCGGTGCGTCCCCGACCTGGTGGTGCAGCGTCTCGATGGACACCGACTCGACCTGGCCGACGGTCTTCGAATCCAGTTTGGTGACCAGGCCGGTGAACGGCTCCATGGTGTTGTCGAACTCCACGTTGAGCTGGCCGACGGTGCCGTCGCGCAGCTGCTGCAGGTTCGCCGCGGCGGAGTCCTTGTTCAGGTTGATCAGCAGTCCTGTCCAGTCCGCTGCCGCCTGCAGCACCTCGGTCTGGTGTACCCGTTCGGCGACCTCGCCGCGGTGTCCCGACCAGATCATCGTTCCCAGGACCGCGGCGGCCACTCCGATCACACCGAACACGATCGCGGCGATGCCGTACGCGGACAGCCCCCGGGTTTGCTCATCAGGCATGGCCGTGAGGCTACCGGTGCCGGGGTCGCCGGCTCTGGCAGGATGTGAGAGTGACTCTGGATAGTGATATTCGTTCCGGTATCGATCTGCGTTTCGTCGACTCCGAGGTGCGTCCCCAGGATGACCTGTTCGGCCATGTCAACGGCCGCTGGCTCGATGAATACGACATTCCCGCCGACCGCGCCACCGACGGCGCCTTCCGTACCCTGGCCGATCGCGCCGAGGAGCAGGTCCGCGACATCATCACCTCCGCGTCGTCGGCCGACGGGCCCGATGCGACGCGCAGCTCTGGCTCGATTGATGCGACGCGCAGCTCTGGCTCGATTGATGCGACGCGCAGCTCTGGCTCGATTGATGCGACGCGCATCGGTGACCTGTACGCCAGCTTCATGGACACCGACACCGTCGCGCGGGTCGGCGTCGCCCCGCTGCTGGCCGAGCTGGCCACCATCGCGGCCGCCCCCGACCGGGAGGCGCTTGCCCTCGTGCTGGGCCGGCTGCAGCGCACCGGGATCGGCGGCGGCACCGGTGTCTACGTCGACACCGATTCCAAGGACTCCACCCGCTACCTGCTGCACATGTCGCAGTCCGGGCTCGGCCTGCCCGACGAGTCCTACTATCGCGACGCCGCGCATGCCGAGATCCTGGCCGGCTACCCGGCGCATATCGCGCGGATGTTCACCCTGGTGCACGGCGAAGAGTACGCCGGAGAATGGGAGGACACCGCCGCGCGCATCGTCGCGTTGGAAACCAAGCTGGCGGCCGCGCACTGGGATGTGGTGAAGCGCCGGGACGCCGATCTCACCTACAACTTGCGCGCCTTCACCGAATTGGCAGTCGAGGCACCGGGATTCGACTGGTCCGGCTGGATGGGTGCCCTCGGCGCGGCGCCTGAGGAAGTGGTGGTGCGCCAGCCCGACTATCTGACCGCATTCGCGGCGCTGTGGTCCGGCGAGACGCTGGGGGACTGGAAACACTGGCTGAGCTGGCGGGTGATCAGCTCCCGGGCATCACTGCTCACCGACGAACTGGTGGCCGAGAACTTCGCGTTCTACGGTAAGACGCTCAGCGGCACCGAGGCGATCCGCGATCGCTGGAAGCGCGGTGTGGGCATGGTCGAGAGCCTGATGGGTGACGCCGTCGGAAAGCTTTACGTGGAGCGCCACTTCCCGCCCGAGGCCAAGACCCGGATGGACGAGCTGGTGGCCAATCTGCGTGAGGCCTACCGGGTGAGCATCACCAACCTGGCCTGGATGACCCCCGAGACCCGGGAACGCGCGCTGGCCAAGCTCGACAAGTTCACCCCGAAGATCGGCTATCCCGCACGCTGGCGCGACTATTCGGCGCTCGTCGTCGACCGCGCCGATCTGTACGGCAACTACCAGCGTGGGTACGCCCTCGAGTACGACCGCGATCTGGCCAAGCTCGGAGGTCCGGTCGACCATGACGAATGGTTCATGACACCGCAGACCGTCAACGCCTACTACAACCCCGGGATGAATGAGATCGTCTTCCCGGCAGCGATTCTGCAGCCTCCGTTCTTCGATGCGGGGGCCGACGATGCCGCCAACTACGGCGGGATCGGCGCGGTGATCGGGCATGAAATCGGGCACGGCTTCGATGATCAGGGCGCCAAGTACGACGGTGACGGCAATCTGGTGGACTGGTGGACCGATACCGACCGCACCGAGTTCGGTCAGCGCACAACAGCGTTGATCGATCAGTACGAGACCTTCAGCCCGCGCAGTCTGGACTCTTCGCATCACGTCAACGGCGCGTTCACCGTCGGGGAGAACATCGGCGATCTGGGCGGGCTGTCCATCGCGCTGCTGGCCTATGAGCTCTCCCTGAACGGTGCGGAACCCCCGGTGATCGACGGCCTCACCGGGGTGCAGCGGGTGTTGTTCGGCTGGGCACAGGTGTGGCGCACGAAATCCCGTGATGCCGAAGCGATCCGGCGGCTGGCCACCGACCCGCACTCGCCGCCGGAGTTCCGTTGCAATGGCGTCATCCGCAATATCGACGCGTTCTACGACGCGTTCGAGGTCGGTACCGACGATGCCCTCTACCTGGAGCCGGAGCGCCGGGTTCGTATCTGGAGCTGAGGCACCGAAGGCAGAAATCCCCCGAACCGCGAGGCTTCGGGGGATTTCTGCGTGGTGACAGGTTTGGCTAGAACATCTGCCAGTCGGACGCACCGTCGGGCTGGTCGTAGAGCCCGCCGTCGGTGTTCTTGATGACGACCGCGTCACCGCTGCCGAAGTTGTCGAAGAACCACTTGGCATCGGCGGGGCTGAGATTGATGCAGCCGTGGCTGACATTCTCTTCACCCTGCGAGGCAACCGACCACGGTGCGCCGTGCACGAAGATGCCGCTGTTGTCGATGCGCACGGCGTCCTTGACCTTGGTCCGGTAGCCATCGGCGGAATCCACCGGTACTCCGTAGGTCGAGGAGTCCATCACCATGTCGGCGAACTTCTCCAGCACGTAGTAGGTGCCGTTCTTGGTGTCATTGCCGGCCTTGCCCATGGACACCGGGAATTCCTTCTCGACCTCACCGTTGCGCACCACGGTCATGGTCTTGGTGGCGTCGTCGATGGTCGCGACCAGCTGCTCTGGGACGGTGAACGTCGACTTGGTGCCCGCGGCGTCGATGCTGACCACGGCGCCCTTCGGCCAGAAGTCCTGGGGCCGCCAGCGCAGCTGGGTGTCGGTGACCCAGTAGAACCGGCCGGGCACCGGCGGGTTCGACGTGATGTGCACCGCGTCCTGGGCCATCTGCCGGTTGGCGATGGGCCGTTGGAAGTTGATGTAGATCGGCTTCGCCGCGCCCGCGATCGACCCGTTCACCGGGTTGAAGGACGGCGGGACGAACGGCGGCATCCCGATGAAGGGGTTCGGGTTCTGCCCGGCCGGGGTGCCCTCCGGGATCGCCAGGGGCACCGCGCCCGGGCCCCCGACAGGTGCGAACGGGTCGGGTTCGGCCGCCGGCGGCGGTGCGAACGGGTTGGGGAACGCCGGCGCCGGCGGTGGCGCCGGGGGTTCCGCCATGGCAGCCGGGCTACCGAAACCGAGTCCGACGACCAATCCGGCCGCCAGGAACGCGCTGGCGAGTGTGCTTCTCGTCCGCTGCGTCATATGTCACCTCCACAGGCATATCTGCAGACCAGTGTGTCATAACAGGGGAGCGAGCTAACCCCTGGCGAGGCCGGACGGACCCCTCATCGCCGTCCGACCTGCACCACTGACCTGGGGCTTTCATCGCCGTCAGGCCGTAGTTCGTTACAGCTGTGATCTCTCTCAGCTTTCGCTAGGACCGCACCAGCCGGGCGATGGCGGCCGACGCCTCGGCAAGCTTGGCATCGGCCTGCGTGCCACCCTCGGCGACGGCCTGGGTGACGCAGTGGCCCAGGTGTTCGTCGAGCAGTCCCAGGGCTACCGACTGCAGTGCGCTGTTGACCGCGCTGATCTGGGTCAGGATGTCGATGCAGTATTTGTCGTCGTCGATCATCTTGGCGATCCCACGGACCTGGCCCTCGATACGCCGCAGCCGTTTGGCGTAGTTCTCCTTCTGCGGCGAGTAGCCGTGCTCCGGTGCCTCACTCATCGCGGAATGCCTCCCATCAGCTGCTGCATGTGAACGATCTCCTCCTGGCGGGTGGTGATGATCGCCTGCGCCAGCGTCTTGGCGTTGATGTCCTCACCCTCCCTGATCTCGGAGGAAGCCATGGTCATCACCGCCTGGTGGTGGTTGAGCATGACCTGAAGCCATAGTTTGTCGAATTCCGTGCCCTGCAGCGACCCGAGTCGCTCCACGGCTCCCCGGTCGAACAGCGTCGGCCCGGCGGGCGGTGGGCCCTGACCGCCCTCTTCGCCGTCCGTCCACTGCACCAGCAGCGCGTTGATGGTCTCGCTCTGCTGCTGCTCACTGACGGCCAGTGTGTCGGCCATCGCGACCATCGACGGGTTGCCGGAGTTGGTGCGCGCCAGCGCGACCAACTGGTCCACCTGCGGCCGCTGGGCCAGCATCCCGTAGGCGAACGCGCGATCGGTGGCGTTGACCCCGGGGGTCAGGGCCGCGCTCTCCGACGACGACGCGGCGGACGACCCCGCCGATGGGGATTCCTGGCCGCCGCAGCCCGAGATCAGCGCAGCGAGTGCCAGTGCTGCCAGTAGTCCCGTTCGGCTCATGCGACCAGGCTACCGGTACCCCAGTGGGGTATCGAAGATAAGTTTGGGCTGGCAACGAGGCGAATGCATACTTATTTTCATGCCCTCAGCCTCAGATTCTCTTCCCACCTCGGCCGATATCGACATCAAGCCGCGCAGTCGCGATGTCACCGACGGCCTGGAGAAGACCGCGGCCCGCGGCATGCTGCGCGCCGTCGGCATGGGCGACGACGACTGGGCCAAGCCGCAGATCGGCGTCGGGTCGTCGTGGAACGAGATCACCCCCTGCAACATGTCCCTGCAGCGGCTGGCGCAGGCCGTCAAGGCCGGCGTGCACACCGGCGGCGGCTACCCGCTGGAGTTCGGCACCATCTCGGTGTCCGACGGCATCTCGATGGGCCACGAGGGCATGCACTTCTCGCTGGTCTCCCGCGAGGTCATCGCCGACAGCGTCGAGACCGTCATGCAGGCCGAGCGCCTCGACGGCTCGGTGCTGCTGGCCGGTTGTGACAAGTCGATCCCCGGCATGCTGATGGCGGCGGCGCGCCTGAACCTGGCCAGCGTCTTCCTCTACAACGGCTCGATCATGCCGGGTCTGGCCAAGCTGACCGACGGCTCGGAGAAGGAAGTCACCATCATCGACGCCTTCGAGGCGGTCGGCGCGTGTGCGCGCGGGCTGATGTCCCGCGCAGACGTCGACATCATCGAGCGCGCCATCTGTCCGGGTGAGGGCGCCTGCGGCGGTATGTACACCGCCAACACCATGGCGTCGGCCGCCGAAGCACTGGGGATGTCGTTGCCGGGCAGCGCATCTCCGGTCGCCATCGACAAGCGCCGCGACGAGTACGCCCGCCGCTCCGGCGAGGCCGTCGTGGAGTTGCTGCGCCGCGGGATCACCACCCGCGACATTCTCACCAAGGAGGCATTCGAGAACGCCATCGCGGTGGTGATGGCGTTCGGCGGCTCCACCAACGCGGTGCTGCACCTGCTGGCCATCGCCTGGGAGGCGGGCGTCGAACTGACGCTGGCGGACTTCACCCGCGTCGGGCAGAAGGTCCCGCACCTCGCCGACGTGAAACCCTTCGGCGCCTATGTGATGAAGCACGTCGATGAGATCGGCGGTGTGCCGGTGGTGATGCGAGCCCTGCTGGATGCGGGTCTGCTGCACGGGGATTGCCTGACCGTCACCGGCAAGACGATGGCCGAGAACCTGGCCCACATCGAACCGCCGGACCCGGACGGCAAGGTGCTGCGGGCGATGAACAACCCGATCCACCCCACCGGGGGCATCAGCATCCTGCACGGCTCGCTGGCGCCGGAGGGCGCGGTGGTCAAGTCTGCAGGTTTCGACTCGGATGTGTTCGAGGGCACCGCAAGGGTTTTCGAGCGCGAGCGGGCGGCGCTGGACGCACTGGAGGACGGCACCATCACCCACGGTGATGTCGTCGTCATCCGCTATGAGGGCCCGAAGGGCGGTCCGGGGATGCGCGAGATGTTGGCCATCACCGGCGCCATCAAGGGCGCCGGACTCGGCAAGGATGTGCTGTTGATGACCGACGGTCGGTTCTCCGGAGGCACCACCGGGCTGTGCGTCGGCCACATCGCGCCCGAAGCGGTGGACGCCGGCCCGATCGCCTTCGTGCGCGACGGTGACCGGATCCGTCTCGATGTCGCGAACGGCACGCTGGACCTGCTCGTCGACGAGGCCGAGTTCGAGTCGCGCAAGGCCGGTTTCGAGCCGCTGCCCCCGGTGTACAAGACCGGTGTGCTCGCCAAGTACACCAAGCTGGTCGGATCGGCGGCCGTCGGCGCGGTGTGCAGCTGAAAATCGGGTGATCTGAACCGGGCCCGCCGCTGTCCCCGGACGGCGGCGGGTGCGTTGTTCTACTGAGCCATCTTCTCGATCCGGCGCACGGCAAGCTCGAGCACCGGCAGATAGGCCGGGGCCCAGAACGGCGCACTCATCCAGACCCGGCAACCGCCGTCGGTCGGTTGCACGCCGTGCCGGGTGGCGGGCACCCCGGCCACATCCCATCCCCAGGTCCGGCCGGGATCGAGCTCGGAGATCACGAAGGGCAGCGGGACGCCGACCGGCGTCCACACCCGGCCGGTCGCTCCCAGCAGGAACGCGGTGCCGTCGAGTTCGGCCCTGGTCACCGTCAGGCCCCAGCGCGGCCAGGCCTCGAGGTCGGTGAGAATCCGCCACACCCGGTCTGCGGACGCCTCGACGTCCCGGCTCGCCTTCCACATGGGGCAGGCATACCCGCAGAGACGGTCCGCCGAACGGTGACCGCCTAATTCTCCGATGTCGGTGGTGGTGTGAAGGGTGTGTACCACCACCATTGGGCGCGTTCGCCTTTCGGCCCGGGGCACGGTGGTACATCGGGTGGTGGTGTGGTGGGTGGGCGGGCCAGTGAGCTGTCGGTCATTGGCTCGCCGTCGCTGTCGGTGACGTTCAGCTGTTCGGCGGGCCCGGTGAGGGTGATGACGCCGTTGTGGTGCATGCGGTGGTGAAACGGGCACAGCAGCACCAGGTTGGACAGTTCGGTGGGCCCGCCGTTCTCCCAGTAGGCGTCGGCGGCGGGCGTAGTGGCCGGGCTTGTCGCCCGGGCTATTTCCCGCCGCCGCGCCCCCGAACCGGACGTGCGACTTTCACCGCATCCGGCTCTCCGTAGGTCAGGCTGGGACGACGATTGATGTTGTTGCCCATGGTGTCGGGATCTTTGAGCCCCGGTAGCGGTAGCGCTGGATGTGCATCGTGGTGGGGTTGTAGAGCCGGACACCTTCGTACTCTGGCCATCTGCGCACATGGTGTCGAGCCCAGAGGGCCCGTTTGCCGGTGCGTGGATGTTTATGCATCAGCCAGCTCCATACCCGCCACCAAAGGTAGTGGGCGATATCGGAGTAGGCCTGGCTGGCTGAACTGTGCCGGAAGTATTGGGCCCAGCCGCGGACCATCCGGCTCAATTGCCGAAACAGCTGGTCAGCGGATTGGTGGGTAATCCGTTTGGTCACCGTCTTGATGTTGCGTCGCATCCTCTGCAGAGATGTGCGCGACGGGTAGCTGTAGACGTATGCCCGGTTGCTTCCCCGCTGGTGGTGCCGCTGGATACGGAATCCCAGAAAGTCGAAGCCCTCGTCGATATGGCTGACCTGCGTCTTGTCCGGGGCCAACCGCAGCCCCATCGGTGCCAGCAGATCGGTCATGTGATCCCACAGTTGTTCGACGTGCCCGCGTTCACCAAAGACCAGAACCACGAAGTCGTCGGCGTAGCGCACCAGGCGATACGTCGCTCCTCCGCGCTGTCGGTGGCGTCGGCGGGCATACCCGCTACGGTGGGCCGCCCATTGGGCATCGAAATGGTCATCGATGACCGACAGGGCGATATTTGCCAGCAGCGGCGAAAGGATGCCGCCCTGGGGAGTTCCGGTATGGGTGTCATAGGTGTCGCCGTCGGTATCGAGCACTCCGGCCTTCAGGAATGCCTTCACCAACCCCAGGATGCGTTTATCGCCGATCCGGCCTCGCACCCGCTGCAGCAGGGCACTGTGGTCGATCTCGTCGAAACACGCTGCGATGTCGGCTTCGAACACCCACTCATAACCTTCACGAGCAGACTTGCGAATGTCCTCGATCGCGTCCTGGGCCCGTCGCTTCGGCCGAAACCCATAACTCGAATCGGAAAAATCTGATTCGAATATGGGCTCCAACACCAGCTTCAGCGACGCCTGTACCACCCGATCGGCCACGGTCGGGATACCGAGCTTGCGGACCTTGCCGCTCGCTTTGGGGATCTCGACTCGCCGCACCGGTACCGGTCGAAAAGTGCCGGAGCGTAGCGCTTCCCGCAACTGTTCGAGGAACCCGGCGACACCGTTGTCACTGGCCTCTATACCGCGGGCGGTGCGTTTATCGATCCCCGCACTGCGGGCACCGGTGTTCTCCCGGACCCGTGTCCACGCCACCGCGAGGAAACACGGGTCCGCTACGAGGTTGAACAGATCATCGAACCGACGACCATGATCGGCCGTCGCCCAGCAGTGCAGTTTGGTCTGCATCCTCAGTACCCGCCGGGCCGCCACCATCGGCAGGTCCAGCGCGGCACCGATATTCATCGGCGCGTCTTCTGACATTGCACTCTCCTGTTCTGCGTGTCCTACTGCCGCCCTTCCCGATGTGACCGGCTTTCCCGGCCTCGCAGTACTACGGCGGCTCCGCCCCATTCAGGTGCCCTCGGTGGGCATCGACACCTACCCGCCGCACCCCCGGACGGGATGCGGGAAGGGAAGCACCCGAATGGTTCCCGTGTTCACGTGTATCCGATTGGCGAGGCCGGCACCCAGCTTTGCCCCGATGGCCCCGGTAGGTACGCCACAGACAATTCCCCACCGGCTGCTACCCGCCCCTGGCTGAGACAGACAGCGGACGCTTCCGATTCATCACTTCCGCGTGCACCACAACACCGGTCCGATATCCGCCAGGTTTGCAGACCAGTTCCACCTAACGAGGGTTCTGACACTGGTTCCTCACGTATGCCCTCTCACCTTGCTCACCACGCGCCATGTCATCTGGCAGTACTGACACGCCGTGGCTTTGTCAGGGCCGCTTGCCACCGAATCCCTCTCGATCCCTGCGAGATCCAGCTGCCCTCAGCTTTCATCCGACCGCTGTGACGGCCGGACATCGGAGGTCTCTCACCTCCGATCGGATAACACGCGCCTCACGGCGCACGTGCACCAGGTGATGGGCGTGCAAGCCGCGGGTGGCCCCGCAGCCGGGCACCACACAGGTGTGGTCGCGGTGCTCCAGGGCGCGGCGGAGCCGGCGCCCGATGGTGCGGGTGGCCCGGCCCACCCCGATGGGGCGGCCGTGGCGTTCGAACCAGACCTCGCAGGTGGCATCGCAGAGCAGGTAGCGGCGGTCCTCGTCGGACAGTGCGGGCCCCAGATGCAGGGCCGCGACCCGTTTCTCGATATCCAGGTGCATGACCACGGTGGTGTGCTGGCCGTGCGGGCGGGCCGCCACATCGGTGTCCCAGCCGGCCTCGATGAGGCTCATGAACGCATCCACCGCGTCCGGGAACGGCGGCGCCTGCGCGGAAACCGTGGTCTCGGCGTCGCCGTCGCGGGCCCAGCCGTCCTCGGGATCGATGCTGTCTGCGGTGTCGTGGTCGCGTTTCCAGTCCGCGACCAGCTTGTCGCGATGGGACTGGTGGGCGGCCTCGAACTTCGCGGCCTCCACCTTGGGCAGCCGGATCCGGTAGGTGGTGTAGCCGTCCTGCTCGATGCGGGAGAAGGAGCGCGTGGGTTCGGGCTTGGACTCGGGCTCGGGGCGGGGTTCCTGTTTGACCGCGGTCCGCAACTGGGCAACCGTGGCGACCTGCACCAACTCGGCATAGTGCTCATCGCAGCCCTGGCCGCCCTGTTCGGCGATCACCCCGAGCTGATCCAACGACACCCGGCCCTCCCGCAACCCTTGGGTGCAGCGGGGCAGTTCATCGATGCGATGGGCGACGGCGACCATGGTCTCGGCCCGCCGCGGGCTGACCCCGGTCTTCCACGCGACCAGCGCCTCGATCGACCGGCAGCCGGTGGCACCCCACAAGGAGTTGCCGTCCTCGGTGCCTCTGCCGTCGATCTCGGCGACGATCTGCACCAACCGGCCATCGATCGCATTACGCTGCCCGGTCAACTCCGCCATCTCATCGAACAACACCTCCAACCGCGACACCCGAGGTGCGTGTGCGGCGAAAGGTGTTGTCGGCGGCGGCATACCACGATTCTATTGGTGTGGTCCGACAAGTAGCCGATCAGTTCGGCGGTGGGTCGATCGGTGCCATCCGGGCGCACAAGTCCGGCAGAAACCCGGCGAGATGGTTCATCTCCTGCGCGCAGTGCACCAGTAGATCACGCGGATCGGGAAGCTGACGGGCGGCGATCGGCCGGACCATCCGATCGGCGACACCAGGGCCGTTTCGCACCGCCACATGCCTGCCGCCCATCCAGAACCTGGACCGCATCTCCGCGCCGTTGCCAGTGGGTCTCACGTGGTGAATCAGCCAGCCCACGTCGACGGGGACGTCGGCAGATCCCAGCCGCGCACAGATGGCCACCTCGTTGTCGGGCACGGCCAGACCAAGCACTGACGGCTCAACGAAGTGAATCGCCGCCTTCGCGTAGGAGGATCCGAGATACTCACCCACCAGCGAGGTTCGGTCCACGTAGCGGACCTCGTCAGCACCGTCGCGCCATCGCGCGGACACATGCGCCCGCGGGTGCCAGAGCTTATAGCGTCGCGAATCCGACCCGTGCCAGCCGAACCACCACGACCACATCTGCGGAGTCACATCGGCCATATCGGTGCGTACCGAGACCTGTATACCGTCATCGGCCAGCGTGCCGAAGCCGTTCTCGGTCTGCTGGTGCCCTGGATCCATCAGTGCGGCAACATCATCGAATGCAGGAAGTGTTGGTTCGGCCTGACGCCCGTGTTCCAGAGCCACGACGACATGGCGAGGCAGCGGCGCCATCTGCGGGTTGAAGAAATCGCCGAACGGGGTATCGGCATCATCACCGCGATATCCCACATACGACATCAGACGCGGCCCATCCAACTGTGGAAACGGCCGTTCGGGTCGTACTGTGCACGGACCCGATCCAATGTGGTCATCGCCCCGGCGGTGGCGAACGCGGCCGGTCGCTGCCCCAGGTTTTCGTCGGCCAGCTGGATGCCGGTCTGCAGATGCTGCATCGCCGCCATGTTGGATCGCGCCCAATCCTCGTACCTCTCGTCGTCGGCCGGGTCCTCCCATACGCCGTAGAGCGCGAGGTAGATCTCGTCTTCCAAGCTGTAGGCCATATCTTGCCGCTGTGGAGACGGCCCCCAGTTCATCCAGAGAAAGTGCGCCGGATGCGGTGGCATCGTTGCCAGGATGCGCCGGACACCGGTCATCAGGTCTTCGGCCGGCGCCGAGGTCCACATGTTGTCGACGCCATAGCGGTATCCCGTGGGGTAGTTCGTCATCACGCCCGCGTACCAGGTCTGCAGGTCCGTCGGCGCATAGGGCACCGCCACGATCGCCCTGCTCCGCGCTGGACAGGTCTCCAGCAATGCCAGCGCATCGATCGCCTCCTTCTCAGTGTCAGCGAAAACCGGTGAGGCGATGACGATTCCCGGGGGTGTCCAGACCCGCACCCGGTACGGACCGGGAGGCCACGATCTGCAGTTCGACCCGACGGTCGACCTCACGGCTGATCGAACGCGCCCAGGGATAGATCTCCTCCGCCGCATCGACCGGATAGACATACAGACTGCTCCCGCAGACCGCGGGCAGGGGGTAGAGCTTGAGGTGGAATGCGGTCACCACTGCGAAGAACCCTGGACCGGAACCCCTTGCCGCCCAGTAGAGGTCCGCATGGTGCTCGGCGTCGATGTACAGGCGCTCGCCGTCGGCCGTGACCACATCAAGGCCGAGCACGCTCTCGCAGGCCGGACCCAGCACCCGGCTGTTCCAGCCGTAGCCGCCTTGTAGCAGATACCCGCCGATACACACGCCCTTGCAGTGCCCGGCCGGGAAGAACAGATCACGCTCCGCCAGCAGCTCGGCCAGCGCGCTGCCGCCCATGCCCGGGCCGGCCACCGCGGTGCGCGCGTCGGCGTCGATGGCGCACTGGTCCAGCCCCTTGACGTCCAGCAGCATCCCACCGTCGCGGACATGGTTGCCCGCCCAGCTGTGCCCACCCGATCGAACCCCGACGGTCAGCCCGCGTTCCGTGGCGTAGCGGATCGCCTCAACCACGTCGTCGGCGTCCGCGGCCTGCACGACGACCTCTGGGTAGCGCTGCGGGGTGCGAGCGTTCCACACGGTCTGTGCGCGGGCCCGCTCATAACCGGCGTCACCGTGGAAGAAGTACTGGCCGGTCATGGGTCCGCCCTTTGAGGTCCGTTATTCGAATCTTGTCGATTCGTATAGCGGATCAATATAGTGACATCATGGCCCCGACGGAAGAGCATTCGCACACCAAAATTGCCGGACGCGATGATGGGCTGCAGGTGTTACGTCGTGCCGCCGCTGCGCTGGACGAGATCGCCACCGCGCCGGGCGTGCTGCGGCCGGTCGACATCGCAGCCAACCTCGGTCTGGCCAAGTCCACCGCACGCAGGCTGCTGGTCGCCCTCGTCGATGTCGGGTTCGCCACAGTCGACGAGGGCGGCCGCTATCTTCTCGGCGACCGGCTCGTCGGGTTGACCAGCGCCGACGGCTCGAATCTGGCGGCGGCTCTGCGACCGGTCGTCGAGCAGGTCGCGGCAGCCACCGGCGAGACCGTCGACCTCTCGGTCCTTCGGGGACGGCAGATGTGGTTCATCGATCAGATCGAATCCACGCAACGGTTACGTGCGGTGTCGGCGATCGGCGAACGCTTCCCACTCGACGACACGGCGAACGGTAAGGCCGCACTGGCTCTGCTCGACGATGACCAGATCCCCGGTTCGCTGCTGACCGAAATCCGTGCCATCCGAGAGTCCGGTATTGCCTACGACCGCGATGAGCACACGCGTGGTATCTCCGCCGCGGGTATTGCCCGGAGACTGCCGAGTGGGCATATCGTGGCGATCTCGGTGCCCACGCCCACCGAGCGGTTCGTCCACCGCGAGTCCGTCATCGTCGACGCGCTGCGGGTCGCGCAGACGGCCGCCGAATGGAATCCCGAATCGTTCAGGTGACGATGGCGACCGCGAACCCGTCCCAGCCCTTGGCTCCGACGGTCTGGATGGCCGCCGCGTCCAGGCGCGGATGCTCCCCCATCATCGCCAGCGTGTCGCGCACCGCGATGGCCTGCGCATCCTGGGGTGCTGGGTCGAGCACCCGGCCACCGCGGGCGATGTTGTCGACCACGATGAGTGCACCCGGAGCGGCCAGCCCGATTGCCGCCTCCACATAGGCCGGGTTGTTCTCCTTGTCGGCATCGATGAAGAACAGGTCGAACGGACCGGTCAGGGTGGGCAGGGTGTCCAGTGCGGACCCGACGATCACCTCGACGCGGTCTGCCACCCCGGCTCTATTGAGGTTGGCCGCGGCCACCTCGGCATGCCGGGGCTCGTACTCCAGGGTGACCACCCGCCCCTGCGGACCCACCCCACGTGCCAGACAGATCGTGGAATACCCTGCGAGCGTACCGATTTCGAGCACCCGGCGGGCCTTGGTCAGCTTGGCGTACAGCGTCAGCAGGTGGCCGTGCTGCGGGGACACCTCGATGGCGGGCATCCCGGCCGGCTCGGTCGAGAGCCGCGCCATCCGCAGTGCGTCGTCCTCGGTGTGCAGCAGCTCGTCGAACAACTCGTCCACCGCGGCAGGCTCGGTCACCCGGACACCCCCTCTTTCGAATAGATCACCCGTAACACGTGCTGGACCTCGGGTCCCATCACCCAGCCTGCCAGTTCGGTCATCGTGCCGACGAACTCCCTGCCGTGCGGGGCGCCCGACCCGGCCAGATGGTGGGCGATCTCGTGCAGCACCACCATCTCCCGGAGCGCCCAGGTGCTGTCCCGATCTGGTACCGCAATCGTGCCGGATTCATAGTGCGCCGCGGTCTGCCCGCGGCGGGCCCGCACCGCCAGCTGCCCCGCACCAGGCCAGCGTTCACGCACCGCGGGCAACGCCAGCACATCGTCGACGTAGCGGCGCACGGATTCGACGGAGGCGAACCGCGCCTCCGGCGGCAGCGTCAGCGCGGCCCCGAAGAAATCGATCGAACCGTTGCCGTGCTGGGCGGCGCGGTCGAACAGGGTGCGCACGAATTCCTCTGCGGCATAAACTTTCACACGCTGACTGTCACGCACTAGCCCTCCAGCGGTGCCCGCGCCCCGGAGATCTCCTGGCTCGGACCCAGCCGGGCGCGCCGGCCGGCCCGGTCCCCGGCGCGCCGTGCCGCCGACGAGTATCCGGCCGATGCGCTGGCGGCCCGCCAGGTGCCCCGCGCCGCGGACGACTGACGGTAGAACGAGGTGAGTTCCAGATCCTTGTTACGCAACGCAAGCGCGGTTCCCGGCGCGCGCGTGGTGTCCTCGGTGGCCGCGCGTCGAGCCTCGTCACGCGCCTCGGACAGCCGCTGACCGACCCGTGCACCGAAGGCCAGGTGAAAGTTGAGCCGGGCGGTGATCGTCGGGGTCGGGCGATGCGCCCCGGTGGCGATATAGGTGTCGGATGCCCGCACCATCTGCACCAGCAGCCCGGCATACAGCGCGTGGCTGGCGTCGATGTCCTCGCCGAAGCCATAGGCGTAGACATACGTCGAATTGGACGCCACATCGCATTTCACATCATTGGCCATCGCGATCACCACGAACAGTTGCACGTAGGTGCGCAACCCGCGGGTGCCGGGTTCACCGATGGTGATGGTGCGCTGCACCGGCGACTGCGCCGCGGTGCGTTGCGCCGAATGCGCGCGGGCCACGGCCAGGTCGATCGATGTCGCGGTGGCCAACCGTTGCGCCGCGGTCATGAACGCCTCGGCCTCATGGACGTTGTCGGTGCCCTCGGCCTGGCGCAACAGGGCCGCGATCCGGGCCAGCATCTTGTCGTTGCTCATAGGTCCACGCTAGAAAGCAGATCCGACATATCCGGTCTCGTCTCGAGGGTGGTGCACAGATACGAATTCATCCACAGCCTTGGGTCTATCTGGTGACGAAGGTGTCCAGCGCCGTGATCAACTGCGGGGACAACGGGCCCGGCTTCGCGTAGTTCGCGACGTTGTCGGACGGGTCGTCACGCAGCACATGGTTGACCCCCTTGAGGTCCACCACGGTCAGCGCGGTGTGTTTGAGCGCGGCCGTCAACGGACGGACGGACGCACAGTTTGCCTGCCCATCGGAGTCCGAGCAGGTCAACAGCACCGGTGTGCCGGTGGGTATCTTCGCCGCGAGCGCGAGCGGATCGATGGCGTCGGCCTCGACGACGGCTTTCACGTTGCCCGCGTTGAGAATCGCGCCGAGACCATCGGGCAGTTGCGCCGGTGCGGTTCCGCGGGTCCGCGCCTCATCGACCGCCCCTGCCCAGGCGTCGAGCACGGTCTTGCCCTGCTCCGGTGTCTTGGCCCCGGCTTCGACCGCGGCGTCCACGTCAACCCGCACCCGGTCGGTGATGATGTCGAGGTAGCGGCCGGGCAGCGGTTGAAACAGTCCGAGCGAGTGGATCTTCGGAGCGTCCGGCTCCAGGTCGTCGGCCAGTGTCATGGCGTGGATGGCGCCCTCGCCGAGAGCGTAGACGGAGATTCGCGCTCCGTCGGTGCCCGGACGGCCGGCCAGGTACCGCACCGCGGCACGGGCGCCCGCCGAATAGGCGGCGCTGCCGACATCGGCCGGGCGTTGCGCGTACGGCCCCAGACCGGTCTTGCCGGTACCGACCTTGTCGTACCGCAGTGAGGCAATACCCTTCTCGGACAGATACTCCGCGAGCTGACGCATGTTGCCCACCGGTCCGGCCACCGCGTTGTCACCGTTGCGGTCGGTCTGGCCGCTCTCGGAGATCAGCAGCGCGGCAGGGCCGGAGTCGTCGCCGTGGTGCCGGTAGGTCCCGTGCAGGGTCAGACCGGAGGAATCGGTGAAGGACACCTCGTCCTCCACCCAGCCCTGCTGGGTGGACTGCTGTTCTCCGGAGGAACATCCGGCGACCAGCACGGTGGCGAACAGCAGGGTAAACAGTTGACGGGCAGCTCTTTTCACAGTCTGGTCTCGATCCACGAAGTGACATCGTCAAGCACCACGGCACGTTCGGGTTCGTTGAACACCTCGTGATACAGCTCCGGATAGACCTTGAGCGCGACGTCTGTGGACCCGACGCATTCCACCAGCCGCTCACTACCTGCCACCGGAATCAGCTTGTCCTGCCCGCCGTGCACCACCAGCAGCGGCGCGGTCAGCGCGGCCGCCCGCTGCGGCATGGTCTCCCCGACACCGATCAGCGCCTTGGCGATACCCGCGCGGCAGCTTGCCGTGATGCACCAACGGGTCGGCCTCGTACGCCGCCACCACCTCGGGATCACGGGAGACGGCATCGGCGGGCAGATCCTCCACCGGGAGCCCGGGGGCCAGACCGCCCAGCACCTTGGCCACCACGGTCATCACGGGGGACACGCCGTCCTGCGCGTAGACGGCCGGGCCCGACAGCACCATCGCGGCGTAATCGTCGGGGTGCTCGACACCGTAGGAGAACACGACCCCGCCGCCCATGCTGTGCCCGAGTACCACCCGCTTGAGTTCGGGGTGCGCGGCGGTGGCGAGCCCGACCAGGTGGTGGAAGTCGTCGCTGTACTCGGAGATGTTCTTGAGGTACACCCGCTTGCCGCCGGACCGGCCGTGCCCGCGCAGGTCGAGCGCATAGGTGATCAGTCCGGCTGCACCGAACCGCTCTGCGACGTGGTCATAGCGGCGAGCGTGCTCGGCGTAGCCGTGGCAGATGATGACCACACCGTTCGGAGCCGGCTGCCCTGATCCCCCGGTAGCTTCGCTCCCGCCCGCCGAGGGCGTCCACACGTCATAGAAGATCGGCACGCCGCCGACACCGTCGAAACTGCGCTCACTGCGGGTTGTCGCCACCCGACGAGCCTATCTGCAACCGGTGATGCATCCCGCCTGTCGGTGGGGGTCGGTAAGCTCTCCGTCGTGAGCGTCCTCACAGCGGTAGATGGCAGATTCGACTCCAAAGATGCGTTCCTCGCCGACGCACAGCGCTATCGGCGCGAGCTGTTGGCGCACTGCTACCGGATGACCGGGTCGGTGCACGACGCCGAGGATCTGGTCCAGGAGACATTCCTGCGCGCCTGGAAATCCTACGACCGATTCGAAGGCAAATCCTCGGTACGCACCTGGCTGTACCGCATCGCCACCAACACCTCACTGACCGCGCTGGAGGGCAAGCAACGCCGTCCGCTGCCCTCGGGTCTGGGCACCCAGAGTTCCGATCCGCACGCGGACATTCATGAGCGGGGCGAGGTTCCGTGGCTGGAACCGCTGCCCGATGCCGATGATCCGGCCGATCCGCAGGCAGTGGTCGGCACCCGCGAATCGGTGCGACTGGCCTTCGTGGCGGCACTGCAACATCTCTCGCCGCGACAGCGCGCGGTGCTGGTGTTGCGCGACGTGCTGCAGTGGCGGGCCGCCGAGGTGGCCGACGCGGTCGGCTCGTCGACGGCCGCGGTCAACAGCCTGTTGCAGCGGGCCCGCGCCCAACTCGATGCCGTCGGCCCCAGCGAGGATCAGCCGCTGACCCTCCGGACTCCCCCGAGGCGAAGGAGCTGTTGACGCGCTACATCTCGGCCTTCGAGGCCTACGACATCGACAAGCTGGAAAAGCTGTTCACCGACGACGCCATCTGGGAGATGCCCCCGTTCGACAGCTGGTACGTGGGGCCCACAGCCATCGGAGCCCTGTCCCGCGACAAGTGCCCGGCCGAACGCCCGGGCGACATGCGACTGGTGTCGACGACCGCCAACGGCCAGACCGCCGCTGGAATGTACCTGCGCAACCCGGAGACCGGTGTGCACGAGGCGTTTCAGCTGCACGTCCTGGACGTCACCGGCGCCGGCATCACGCATGTGGTGGCGTTCCTGGACACCAGGCTGTTCGAGAAGTTCGGTCTACCGCACACCCTCTGACCGGTGAGCAGCCTCGAGTGCTGCCACATCGAACTTGCCGAACGTGGCCATCACCGCGTTCATCAACCGCTCCTTGGCCTTCGCGTCCCCTCGCGCCATCAGGTCGTAGTAGGCCGTCGGGGTGATCTGCCAGGACAACCCGTACTTGTCCTTCAGCCATCCGCAGGGCTGTTCCTCACCACCGTCGACCAGCGCGGCCCAGACCCGGTCGAGTTCCTTCTGGTCCTTCACCCGCACTTCCAGTGAGACGGCCTCGCTGAAGGTGAACTGCGGACCGCCGTTGATCCCGACAAACGGTTGACCGTCGAGTTCGAACTCGACGACCATCGGCACATCCTCGGGAGAGGGGGCGCCCGGGTGTGCGGGTGTGGTGCCGGTGATCCTGCCGTTGCCCCCGAAGGCGGCAATGTAGTGCTCGGCGGCCTCGAGGGCTTGCCGGTCGAACCACAGGTTGGGAACTATGCGGGCATTGATCTGGGCCATCGGTATGCGCCTTCTTTCGTTGTGGGTAGTCCTCGTACAGACCGGCACACCGCGGCGGATTCATCGCAGGGACGCATATGAACGACGAGAGAAAGCCGCTAAAACTGCTGTTCAAAGCCTAGTAATGTGCCGATCTGAAACGTGTTCTATTATCGGATTTCATGAAGACCAAAGGTGCCCTGCTCTGGGAGCTCAATTCGCCGTTCAAGGTTGACGAGATCGATCTGGGCGACCCGGTGGCCGACGAGGTGCAGATCCAGATGCACGCCGCCGGCATGTGCCACTCCGACTACCACATCACCACCGGCGCGACCCCGATCGGACTGCCCGCCCTCGGCGGCCACGAGGGTGCCGGTGTGGTCAGCAAGTCGGCAAGAACGTCACCGGTATCGCCGAGGGTGATCACGTCATCCTGGCGTTCATCCCGGCCTGCGGTACCTGCCCGCCGTGCCTGAAGGGGTTTCGCTCGCTGTGTGACCGCGGCGCCGTGCTGCTCGGCGGCAAGGCCATCGCCGACGGCACCAGTCGCATCCATGCGGGGTCGCATGAGGTGTCGCCGATGAACCTACTCGGCACCTTCGCCCCGTACATGACGGTGCACAAGGATTCTGTGGTCAAGATCGACGACGACATCCCCTTCGAGACCGCGGCCATCATGGGCTGTGCGGTACCCACCGGCTTCGGATCGGCCACCAACGTCGCCGACGTCAAACCCGGCGAGACCGTCATCATCGTCGGCGTCGGCGGTATCGGCATGAGCGCGTTGCAGGGTGCGGTGATCTCGGGGGCCAAGCAGGTCATCGCGATCGACACGAACGAATGGAAGCGTGAGCAGGCCATCAAGTTCGGCGCCACGCACGTGTACCCGACCATGGCCGAGGCCATAGCGCCGGTCATCGACGTCACCCACGGGCCGATGGCCGACAAGGTCATCATCGCCGTCGGAGAACATGAAGGGCGAGTACATCGAAGAGGCAATGATCCTCACCGCCAAGACCGGTACCTGCGTGGTGACCGGGATGGGTTGGATGATGGAGGCCGACGTCAAGCTGAACCTGTTCCTGTTCACCATGTTGCAGAAGACATTGAAGGGCAACATCTTCGGCGGCGGCAGCTCCCAGTGGAGACACCGCGACTGACCGCGCTCTACATGTCCGGACTGTTGAACATCGATGACATGATCACCCGTACCTACCGCCTGGAAGACATCAACCAGGGCTACCAGGACATGCTGGACGGCAACAACATCCGCGGCGTCATCCGCTTCGACGAGGCCGACTGGTAACACCCCGCAGGACGGCAGAACCGCCCAAGCCCGTTCGGAGTTGGGCGGTTCTGTATTTCGGACACTCAGGCGGCGTTCTGCCCTCCGGCGGTGTCGCTGCCGCTCGGTTCGGACTTGGCATCCGAGCCGCCGCTGTCACCCTGATCGTTGTCGGTCTTCTTCGGCGCCTTGTCGGCGGTGGGCTTCTTGGCAGCCGCGAGTTCGGCGGCGGTCCTCGCCGCTTCCCTCACCCGCTTGGGCGACTTCGGCAACCGCTTGATCTCCGGCTCGACCACCTCGACCGGTTCCTCGGCGACCGGTTCCGCGGGCTGCTCGACGGGCTCCTGAGCCGGCGGCGCAGTATCGGCAGATACCGCACGGTTCGCCGCCGCCCCCTCGCCGGACGCGGTATCGTCGGCGCCGGCCGCTTCTCCCGCTTCGCCCGCGGTGATCTCCACATCCGCCAAGGCATCGTCGGCGGCATCGGTCAATCCGGACAGCACATCACCGATATTGCCGTTGAGCAGATCACCCACCGAGGAGAGCGCATTCGGGCCGGTGTTGTTGTTCGTGGTCATCGCGGTCCGGAATCCGCTGCCGAGTTGCCGGAGCACGTTCGGCAGCACCTCACCCCAATTGACATTCGGCAGCGTGCCGAACTGCACCCGGGTCGCCGCAGAGTCGAGCGTGCGCTCATAGGCCCCGGTCTCGGGGTTCCAGAACGCATCCGAGTAGCCCAGGTTCGTCAGACTCCGCAACGCCGGGGACAGGGCATTGGCCAATCCGTTCACCACGTTCGCCACCGGCGCCAGGCCCGCCAGCCGCATGACGTCACCGATCAGGTAGAGCGGTTCCAGCATCGGAAGACTGTTGGCCCGCACCGTCAGATAGATGTTGGTGTCGGCGGCGTTCTGGTCGGCCAGGCTGCCGACCAATTCCTCAAGCTCGGAGGTCAGCTGCCCGGCCGCGCCGGCGACATCCACGCCGCGCAGCATGTAGGTCGGGAGCAGCCCGGCGACGACGTTGTTCAGCAGCGTGACCGGGTTGGCCCATGCGGCAAAGTCCGACATCAGCTGGTATTCGACGGTGGCGTCGATCTTCACCGGCACCAGGTTCGCCCCGCCCAGCGCCAGACCGGTGTCACCGATGGGCGTGCCACCGCTGCTGCTGATCGCGACGTCTGGTGTCACCGCGTCGATTCCGAACATCGCGAACAGATCTGCAAACCTGGCCATGATCCCGCCGTTGGCGCGCCCGGCGTTGTTGAGCAGGATCGCCGGCAGGATCGTCAGGCTGCCGAGCAGCGGACTCTCGCCGACGTAGTCCACCCCGCCCGGCTGAGATGACAGCTGCGCCAGCACATCTCGGTAGGCGGCGCCAGCGGAGAACGCGCCGATTCCGCTACCGATGACGATCGGGATGCGGACCGAGGCGATCTCCTGGTCGGGGATGGCATCGATGGCGCCGGTGACGGCTTCGTTGAGGGCATCGCCGATGCTGCCCGTGCCGGTTTCCACCACACCGTCGACGAGTTCGGCGACGCTGCCTGACAGCCCGTCGTTCAATTGGCCGGCGAGGTTTCCGATCAACGGGGAGATCGCGCTCTGCAGGGCGCTGCCGATCGGGATCGTCACGGTGCCGACAAACGGAACGTTGATTCGGTAATTCAAGCCGGCGACGGCGCTGTTGAGGCTGGCCCGCAGATCTTCTTCCAGGGTCGCCGTCGCGTTGTCCACGATCTGGTTGACGACGTTGTTCAAGGTGGGGTCAGCACGGTTCCCAGATCGGCGGCCAGCGACCCGCCGGCCAGCGCGTCGGCCAAAGCGGCGGACAGGTTGGTCTTCAGCGTCGTCGTTCCGAGGTCGAGGTATCCGGTGCCATTGACTGAATCGGCGATCGCTGACTGCGTGCCGGGCGTCCAGCCGAGGTCGACACCGCCAAGCAGCCGGGCGAGAGTGAACAGCGGGCCGGCGGTGGTGATCGACAGGGCTCCGCTGTCGGCAAGACTCTCGAGGTTGAGGCCCACCAGATCCAGCAGGTTGCCCAGCTGGAAGTTGCCCTCGGAGTCGGTCAGGTCCGCGGAGTTGAACACTGTTGTCAGCAGGTCCGGGAGGACCGCAGTGACCTCGGCGGTCAGTTCGTCGGCGGTGGGCAAGATGTCACTGAGGTTGTCCATGATGCCGCCCGCCACCGTCCCGGCAACGCTGTTGGCGATGCCGCTGATACCTGAGCCGCCGATCACCGAGGACAACGTGATCGTCCGGTTGCCGAGTATCGGGACGTTGACGGTGACGCTCACCCCGTTGAGCCGCTCCGCCACAGCCGCGGCGATGGCCGCTCCCAACTTCCGCCTCCAGCGCAGTGGCGTTCTCGCCGGTGGTCGCCGAGGCCAGGAAGTCGGTCAGCGCCGAACTGATCGCCGCGAAGACCGCGGTGTTCAGATCCGAACCCGCATCGTTGAGGCCGAGCGTGGCCAGCAGTGACGCCACATTGATGGTGTTGCCGTTGGCATTCAGCAGATCGGTCACCAGGCTCTGCGGTACTTGAGCCAGCAGTGTGTCGAGGGTGATCTCGCGGCTGGGCACCGAAGGTATTGACCAGTGCCGGGGGCAGCGTGTTGATGACGTTCTGCGCTCGTTGGTAGGGCGTGCTGGCCGCGGTGAGGCTGACGCTGTGCTGTTCCTGGGCAAGCAGCGCGCGGGCGGCGTCGGCACCGGCGCCGATACCGCGATGGTGGCGGCCATCGCCGTTGCCGTAGTGACAGCCCAGCAACGCTGAACGTACCGTCCGGCTACTGTTTTTACCATGCTTCTTGCTCACATTTATCCCCGGTCTCACCGTGCGAAGAACTGACAGTAGCGCAGACTGTACGCTCGACTTGCCTGGAATTCCTTCGTTCTTCTGCTTGGCGTGAACTATCAAGATCTTTTCGGAAATCGGCGGTTCGGCCGCCGCGCATCCACCGGCCGCCACCGCCCGCCGCGTACCACCACGGAATTTGCGAATGCGGCAGTTCTCTATTCGCAACGTAGGAGGCATTTCGGCAGTTTCGCCACGATCGCCGGTCACGGACACAAAGGAGTCCTTCGCCCGAGCGGGCGAGGGGGCTGTGAGACTGCGGAACCTACTTCGGGGGCATCCGGATGCCGCCGTCGACGCGGACAACCTCGGCGTTCATGTACGAGTTGGTGAGCAGTTCGATCACCATCGAGGCCAGCTCCTCGGGCTTTCCGAGACGATGCGGGAAGAGCACGGACTCACCCAGCTTCGCCTTGAACGCCTCGGAGGCCTCGCCCTCCCCGTAGATCGGGGTGTCGATCAGCCCGGGAGCGACGGTGTTGACGCGGATGCCCGATGCGGACAGGTCACGCGCGACTGCGTGGGTGAGACCCACGACGCCACCCTTGGACGACGAGTAAGCGGCCTGA
>JAXHOA010000075.1:0-17495 GCA_034520035.1 Mycobacterium sp.
ATGATCATCGGTGTGCTGCCGGGCCTCGGTCCCGCCGCCACCATCGCGATCCTGCTGCCGACCACCTACACCATCGACCCGGTGGCCGCGATCATCATGCTGGCCGATCTACTGCGGCGCCCAGTACGGCGGCACCATCACCTCGGTGCTGCTGCTACTCCCCGGCGAAGCCTCCTCGGTGGTCACCGTCTTCGACGGCTTCGCGCTGGCCAAGCAGGGTAAGCCCGCGAACCGCGTTGGGTATTGCGGGCCATCGGATCCGGTTGTCGGCGCGACGATCTCGATCATCGGACCGACGCCAAGCTGGCCCCCGTGGTGGCCGAGATCGCGCTCGACTTCGGCCCGCCCGAGTGCGCGGCACTGGCCTTGCTCGGTGTGCTCCTGGTCGCGACCATCGGCAGCGGCAACAAGCTCAAGGCGCTGATCGCCGGTGCGGTCGGCCTGTTGCTCGCCACGGTGGGACGGGACAGTTTCAGCGGTGCCTCCCGCTTCACCTTCGACAGCCTGCAACTGGCCGACGGTATCGACTTCGTCGTCGTGGCGATGGGCCTGTTCGGTGTCGGGGAGATTCTGTACAACCTGGAGCAGCGCCACGGAAAGACGCATGTCCCGGCCAAGGTCGGCATGCTGGTGCTGCTGCCGGTGATCCAGTACGCGCGGCACCAGCGTGCTGCGGCGTCCGCGCCGGCCAAGGCCGATGACGCCGAAACCGTGGGGCGCTAACAGTTCGATGGTGGTTCGTATGGGGTGTACCACCACCATTGGGCGCGTTCGCCTTTCGGTCCGGGACACGGCGGTACATCGGGTGGTGGCTTGGTGGGTGGGCGGGCCAGTGACGCGTCGGTCAGTGTGCTCGCCGTCGCTGTCGGTGACTTTGAGGTTCTCGGCGGGCCCGGTGAGGGTGATGCCGCCGTTGTGGTGCATGCGGTGGTGAAACGGGCAGAGCAGCACCAGGTTGGACAGTTCGGTGGGCCCGCCGTTTTCCCAGTAGGCGTCGGCGGCGGGCGTAGTGGCCGGGCTTGTCGCCCGGGCTATTTCCCGCCGCCGCGCCCCCGAACCGGACGTGCGACTTTCACCGCATCCGGCTCTCCGTAGGTCAGGCTGGGACGACGATTGATGTTGTTGCCCATGGTGTCGGGATCTTTGAGCCCCGGTAGCGGTAGCGCTGGATGCGCATCGTGGTGGGGTTGTAGAGCCGGACACCTTCGTACTCTGGCCATCTGCGCACATGGTGTCGAGCCCAGAGGGCCCGTTTGCCGGTGCGTGGATGTTTATGCATCAGCCAGCTCCATACCCGCCACCAAAGGTAGTGGGCGATATCGGAGTAGGCCTGGCTGGCTGAACTGTGCCGGAAGTATTGGGCCCAGCCGCGGACCATCCGGCTCAATTGCCGAAACAGCTGGTCAGCGGATTGGTGGGTAATCCGTTTGGTCACCGTCTTGATGTTGCGTCGCATCCTCTGCAGAGATGTGCGCGACGGGTAGCTGTAGACGTATGCCCGGTTGCTTCCCCGCTGGTGGTGCCGCTGGATACGGAATCCCAGAAAGTCGAAGCCCTCGTCGATATGGCTGACCTGCGTCTTGTCCGGGGCCAACCGCAGCCCCATCGGTGCCAGCAGATCGGTCATGTGATCCCACAGTTGTTCGACGTGCCCGCGTTCACCAAAGACCAGAACCACGAAGTCGTCGGCGTAGCGCACCAGGCGATACGTCGCTCCTCCGCGCTGTCGGTGGCGTCGGCGGGCATACCCGCTACGGTGGGCCGCCCATTGGGCATCGAAATGGTCATCGATGACCGACAGGGCGATATTTGCCAGCAGCGGCGAAAGGATGCCGCCCTGGGGAGTTCCGGTATGGGTGTCATAGGTGTCGCCGTCGGTATCGAGCACTCCGGCCTTCAGGAATGCCTTCACCAACCCCAGGATGCGTTTATCGCCGATCCGGCCTCGCACCCGCTGCAGTAGGGCACTGTGGTCGATCTCGTCGAAACACGCTGCGATGTCGGCTTCGAACACCCACTCATAACCTTCACGAGCAGACTTGCGAATGTCCTCGATCGCGTCCTGGGCCCGTCGCTTCGGCCGAAACCCATAACTCGAATCGGAAAAATCTGATTCGAATATGGGCTCCAACACCAGCTTCAGCGACGCCTGTACCACCCGATCGGCCACGGTCGGGATACCGAGCTTGCGGACCTTGCCGCTCGCTTTGGGGATCTCGACTCGCCGCACCGGTACCGGTCGAAAAGTGCCGGAGCGTAGCGCTTCCCGCAACTGTTCGAGGAACCCGGCGACACCGTTGTCACTGGCCTCTATACCGCGGGCGGTGCGTTTATCGATCCCCGCACTGCGGGCACCGGTGTTCTCCCGGACCCGTGTCCACGCCACCGCGAGGAAACACGGGTCCGCTACGAGGTTGAACAGATCATCGAACCGACGACCATGATCGGCCGTCGCCCAGCAGTGCAGTTTGGTCTGCATCCTCAGTACCCGCCGGGCCGCCACCATCGGCAGGTCCAGCGCGGCACCGATATTCATCGGCGCGTCTTCTGACATTGCACTCTCCTGTTCTGCGTGTCCTACTGCCGCCCTTCCCGATGTGACCGGCTTTCCCGGCCTCGCAGTACTACGGCGGCTCCGCCCCATTCAGGTGCCCTCGGTGGGCATCGACACCTACCCGCCGCACCCCCGGACGGGATGCGGGAAGGGAAGCACCCGAATGGTTCCCGTGTTCACGTGTATCCGATTGGCGAGGCCGGCACCCAGCTTTGCCCCGATGGCCCCGGTAGGTACGCCACAGACAATTCCCCACCGGCTGCTACCCGCCCCTGGCTGAGACAGACAGCGGACGCTTCCGGATTCATCACTTCCGCGTGCACCACAACACCGGTCCGATATCCGCCAGGTTTGCAGACCAGTTCCACCTAACGAGGGTTCTGACACTGGTTCCTCACGTATGCCCTCTCACCTTGCTCACCACGCGCCATGTCATCTGGCAGTACTGACACGCCGTGGCTTTGTCAGGGCCGCTTGCCACCGAATCCCTCTCGATCCCTGCGAGATCCAGCTGCCCTCAGCTTTCATCCGACCGCTGTGACGGCCGGACATCGGAGGTCTCTCACCTCCGATCGGATAACACGCGCCTCACGGCGCACGTGCACCAGGTGATGGGCATGCAGGCCCCGGGTGGCGCCGCAGCCGGGCACCACACACGTGCGGTCGCGGTGCTCCAGAGCGCGGCGGAGCCGGCGCCCGATGGTGCGGGTGGCCCGGCCCACACCGATGGGGCGGCCGTGGCGTTCGAACCACACCTCACACGTCGCATCACAGAGCAGGTAGCGGCGGTCCTCGTCGGACAGCGCCGGCCCCAGATGCAGCGCCGCGACCCGCTTGTCCATATCCAGGTGCATGACCACGGTGGTGTGCTGGCCGTGCGGGCGGGCCGCCACGTCGGTGTCCCAGCCGGCCTCGATCAAACTCATGAACGCATCCACCCCGTCCGGGAACGGGGGCGCCTGCTCAGAGATCTGTGGCTCGGCGTCGCCGTCGCGGGCCCAGCCGTCCTCGGGATCAATGCTGTCCGCCGTGTCGTGATCACGCTTCCAGTCCGCGACCAGCTTGTCGCGGTGGGACTGGTGGGCGGCGTCGAATTTCGCGGCCTCCACCTTGGGCAACCGGATCCGGTAGGTGGTGTAGCCGTCCTGCTCGATGCGGGAGAAGGAGCGCTTGGGCTCAGGCTTGGACTCGGGATCCGGGCGGGGTTCCTGCTTGACCGCGGTCCGCAACTGGACAACCGTGGCGACCTGCACCAACTCGGCATAGTGCTCATCGCAGCCCTGGCCACTCTGTTCGGCGATCACCCCGATCTGATCCAACGACACCCGGCCCTCCCGCAACCCTTGGGTACAGCGGGGCAGTTCGTCGATGCGATGCGCGACGGCGACCATGGTCTCGGCCCGGCGCGGGCTGACCCCGGTCTTCCACGCGACCAGCGCCTCGCTCGAACGGCATCCGGTCGCACCCCACAAGGAGTTGCCGTCCTCGGTGCCTCTGCCGTCGATCTCGGCGACGATCTGCACCAACCGGCCATCGATCGCATTACGCTGCCCCGTCAACTCCGCCATCTCATCGAACAACACCTCCAACCGCGACACCCGAGGTGCGTGTGCGGCGAAAGGTGTTGTCGGCGGCGGCATACCACGATTTTAGTAGAGAGGTACGACAAGTAGCCGATCAGTTCGGCGGTGGGTCGATCGGTGTGAGGCTGACCGGCACCCGGTGCGTACCAGGGCCTTCACCCGGGCATCCTGTTCCGACGACGACGAGCGTGCGCTCACCGTGAAAACTGCCGTCACCATGTGGGATCCAGTAATCCGAGCGGGTGGCGGGCACGCCACTGGTGGGGTCGGTGCGGTCACACAGGTATGGCTGCTCACCGCTGGTTTCCCAGCGTGCATTATTCCACCGATACTCGAACTCCAAGGGGGCGGCGGGATTACGGGCCTGATCATCGCTGTTGTCCATCCGCGCAACGCAACCGTCGACGTCACATCGAGTGGCGAATTCGGTGGGATAGGTGAGGGGATTCATCGGAGTCGGCACGCCGTTGAACGTCTGCTTCGCAAAGTCGATGAGGACGTTGTAATAACCGTAGATCGGCACCGGCTCGACCCGATCGGCGTGCGCCGATGGCGCAGAGGGCAGCACCATGCAGGCGACGATCACTCCGGCTGTAAGCGCCTTGTGCATACCAGTGGTCTTACACGCCGGAGCACCATTTCGCTGCTGAACGAGCAGAGATTCAGGTGACGATGGCGACCGCGAACCCGTCCCAGCCCTTGGCTCCGACGGTCTGGATGGCCGCCGCGTCCAGGCGCGGATGCTCCCCCATCATCGCCAGCGTGTCGCGCACCGCGATGGCCTGCGCATCCTCGGGTGCTGGGTCGAGCACCCGGCCACCGCGGGCGATGTTGTCGACCACGATGAGTGCACCCGGAGCGGCCAGCCCGATTGCCGCCTCCACATAGGCCGGGTTGTTCTCCTTGTCGGCATCGATGAAGAACAGGTCGAACGGACCGGTCAGGGTGGGCAGGGTGTCCAGTGCGGACCCGACGATCACCTCGACGCGGTCTGCCACCCCGGCTCTATTGAGGTTGGACGCGGCCACCTCGGCATGCCGGGGCTCGTACTCCAGGGTGACCACCCGCCCCTGCGGACCCACCCCACGTGCCAGACAGATCGTGGAATACCCTGCGAGCGTACCGATTTCGAGCACCCGGCGGGCCTTGGTCAGCTTGGCGTACAGCGTCAGCAGGTGGCCGTGCTGCGGGGACACCTCGATGGCGGGCATCCCGGCCGGCTCGGTCGAGAGCCGCGCCATCCGCAGTGCGTCGTCCTCGGTGTGCAGCAGCTCGTCGAACAACTCGTCCACCTCGGCAGGCTCGGTCACCCGGACACCCCCTCTTTCGAATAGATCACCCGTAACACGTGCTGGACCTCGGGTCCCATCACCCAGCCTGCCAGTTCGGTCATCGTGCCGACGAACTCCCTGCCGTGCGGGGCGCCCGACCCGGCCAGATGGTGGGCGATCTCGTGCAGCACCACCATCTCCCGGAGCGCCCAGGTGCTGTCCCGATCTGGTACGGCAATCGTGCCGGATTCATTGTGCGCCGCGGTCTGCCCGCGGCGGGCCCGCACCGCCAGCTGCCCCGCACCAGGCCAGCGTTCACGCACCGCGGGCAACGCCAGCACATCGTCGACGTAGCGGCGCACGGATTCGACGGAGGCGAACCGCGCCTCCGGCGGCAGCGTCAGCGCGGTCCCGAAGAAATCGATCGAACCGTTGCCGTGCTGGGCGGCGCGGTCGAACAGGGTGCGCACGAATTCCTCTGCGGCATAAACTTTCACACGCTGACTGTCACGCACTAGCCCTCCAGCGGTGCCCGCGCCCCGGAGATCTCCTGGCTCGGACCCAGCCGGGCGCGCCGGCCGGCCCGGTCCCCGGCGCGCCGTGCCGCCGACGAGTATCCGGCCGATGCGCTGGCGGCCCGCCAGGTGCCCCGCGCCGCGGACGACTGACGGTAGAACGAGGTGAGTTCCAGATCCTTGTTACGCAACGCAAGCGCGGTTCCCGGCGCGCGCGTGGTGTCCTCGGTGGCCGCGCGTCGGGCCTCGTCACGCGCCTCGGACAGCCGCTGACCGACCCGTGCACCGAAGGCCAGGTGAAAGTTGAGCCGGGCGGTGATCGTCGGGGTCGGGCGATGCGCCCCGGTGGCGATATAGGTGTCGGATGCCCGCACCATCTGCACCAGCAGCCCGGCATACAGCGCGTGGCTGGCGTCGATGTCCTCGCCGAAGCCATAGGCGTAGACATACGTCGAATTGGACGCCACATCGCATTTCACATCATTGGCCATCGCGATCACCACGAACAGTTGCACGTAGGTGCGCAACCCGCGGGTGCCGGGTTCACCGATGGTGATGGTGCGCTGCACCGGCGACTGCGCCGCGGTGCGTTGCGCCGAATGCGCGCGGGCCACGGCCAGGTCGATCGATGTCGCGGTGGCCAACCGTTGCGCCGCGGTCATGAACGCCTCGGCCTCATGGACGTTGTCGGTGCCCTCGGCCTGGCGCAGCAGGGCCGCGATCCGGGCCAGCATCTTGTCGTTGCTCATAGGTCCACGCTAGAAAGCAGATCCGACATATCCGGTCTCGTCTCGAGGGTTGTGCACAGATACGAATTCATCCACAGCCTTGGGTTTATCTGGTGACGAAGGTGTCCAGCGCCGTGATCAACTGCGGGGACAACGGGCCCGGCTTCGCGTAGTTCGCGACGTTGTCGGACGGGTCGTCACGCAGCACATGGTTGACCCCCTTGAGGTCCACCACGGTCAGCGCGGTGTGTTTGAGCGCGGCCGTCAACGGACGGACGGACGCACAGTTTGCCTGCCCATCGGAGTCCGAGCAGGTCAACAGCACCGGTGTGCCGGTGGGTATCTTCGCCGCGAGCGCGAGCGGATCGATGGCGTCGGCCTCGACGACGGCTTTCACGTTGCCCGCGTTGAGAATCGCGCCGAGACCATCGGGCAGTTGCGCCGGAGCGGTTCCGCGGGTCCGCGCCTCATCGACCGCCCCTGCCCAGGCGTCGAGCACGGTCTTGCCCTGCTCCGGTGTCTTGGCCCCGGCTTCGACCGCGGCGTCCACGTCAACCCGCACCCGGTCGGTGATGATGTCGAGGTAGCGGCCGGGCAGCGGTTGAAACAGTCCGAGCGAGTGGATCTTCGGAGCGTCCGGCTCCAGGTCGTCGGCCAGTGTCATGGCGTGGATGGTGCCCTCGCCGAGAGCGTAGACGGAGATTCGCGCTCCGTCGGTGCCCGGACGGCCGGCCAGGTACCGCACCGCGGCACGGGCGCCCGCCGAATAGGCGGCGCTGCCGACATCGGCCGGGCGTTGCGCGTACGGCCCCAGACCGGTCTTGCCGGTACCGACCTTGTCGTACCGCAGTGAGGCAATGCCCTTCTCGGACAGATACTCCGCGAGCTGGCGCATGTTGCCCACCGGTCCGGCCACCGCGTTGTCACCGTTGCGGTCGGTCTGGCCGCTCTCGGAGATCAGCAGCGCGGCAGGGCCGGAGTCGTCGCCGTGGTGCCGGTAGGTCCCGTGCAGGGTCAGACCGGAGGAATCGGTGAAGGACACCTCGTCCTCCACCCAGCCCTGCTGGGTGGACTGCTGTTCTCCGGAGGAACATCCGGCGACCAGCACGGTGGCGAACAGCAGGGTAAACAGTTGACGGGCAGCTCTTTTCACAGTCTGGTCTCGATCCACGAAGTGACATCGTCAAGCACCACGGCACGTTCGGGTTCGTTGAACACCTCGTGATACAGCTCCGGATAGACCTTGAGCGCGACGTCTGTGGACCCGACGCATTCCACCAGCCGCTCACTACCTGCCACCGGAATCAGCTTGTCCTGCCCGCCGTGCACCACCAGCAGCGGCGCGGTCAGCGCGGCCGCCCGCTGCGGCATGGTCTCCCCGACACCGATCAGCGCCTTGGCGATACCCGCCGGCAGCTTGCCGTGATGCACCAACGGGTCGGCCTCGTACGCCGCCACCACCTCGGGATCACGGGAGACGGCATCGGCGGGCAGATCCTCCACCGGGAGCCCGGGGGCCAGACCGCCCAGCACCTTGGCCACCACGGTCATCACGGGGGACACGCCGTCCTGCGCGTAGACGGCCGGGCCCGACAGCACCATCGCGGCGTAATCGTCGGGGTGCTCGACACCGTAGGAGAACACGACCCCGCCGCCCATGCTGTGCCCGAGTACCACCCGCTTGAGTTCGGGGTGCGCGGCGGTGGCGAGCCCGACCAGGTGGTGGAAGTCGTCGCTGTACTCGGAGATGTTCTTGAGGTACACCCGCTTGCCGCCGGACCGGCCGTGCCCGCGCAGGTCGAGCGCATAGGTGATCAGTCCGGCTGCACCGAACCGCTCTGCGACGTGGTCATAGCGGCGAGCGTGCTCAGCGTAGCCGTGGCAGATGATGACCACACCGTTCGGAGCCGGCTGCCCTGATCCCCCAGTAGCTTCGCTCCCGCCCGCCGAGGGCGTCCACACGTCATAGAAGATCGGCACGCCGCCGACACCGTCGAAACTGCGCTCACTGCGGGTTGTCGCCACCCGACGAGCCTATCTGCAACCGGTGATGCATCCCGCCTGTCGGTGGGGGTCGGTAAGCTCTCCGTCGTGAGCGTCCTCACAGCGGTAGATGGCAGATTCGACTCCAAAGATGCGTTCCTCGCCGACGCACAGCGCTATCGGCGCGAGCTGTTGGCGCACTGCTACCGGATGACCGGGTCGGTGCACGACGCCGAGGATCTGGTCCAGGAGACATTCCTGCGCGCCTGGAAATCCTACGACCGATTCGAAGGCAAATCCTCGGTACGCACCTGGCTGTACCGCATCGCCACCAACACCTCACTGACCGCGCTGGAGGGCAAGCAACGCCGTCCGCTGCCCTCGGGTCTGGGCACCCAGAGTTCCGATCCGCACGCGGACATTCATGAGCGGGGCGAGGTTCCGTGGCTGGAACCGCTGCCCGATGCCGATGATCCGGCCGATCCGCAGGCAGTGGTCGGCACCCGCGAATCGGTGCGACTGGCCTTCGTGGCGGCACTGCAACATCTCTCGCCGCGACAGCGCGCGGTGCTGGTGTTGCGCGACGTGCTGCAGTGGCGGGCCGCCGAGGTGGCCGACGCGGTCGGCTCGTCGACGGCCGCGGTCAACAGCCTGTTGCAGCGGGCCCGCGCCCAACTCGATGCCGTCGGCCCCAGCGAGGATCAGCCGCTGACCCCCCCGGACTCCCCCGAGGCGAAGGAGCTGTTGACGCGCTACATCTCGGCCTTCGAGGCCTACGACATCGACAAGCTGGAAAAGCTGTTCACCGACGACGCCATCTGGGAGATGCCCCCGTTCGACAGCTGGTACGTGGGGCCCACAGCCATCGGAGCCCTGTCCCGCGACAAGTGCCCGGCCGAACGCCCGGGCGACATGCGACTGGTGTCGACGACCGCCAACGGCCAGACCGCCGCTGGAATGTACCTGCGCAACCCGGAGACCGGTGTGCACGAGGCGTTTCAGCTGCACGTCCTGGACGTCACCGGCGCCGGCATCACGCATGTGGTGGCGTTCCTGGACACCAGGCTGTTCGAGAAGTTCGGTCTACCGCCCACCCTCTGACCGGTGAGCAGCCTCGAGTGCTGCCACATCGAACTTGCCGAACGTGGCCATCACCGCGTTCATCAACCGCTCCTTGGCCTTCGCGTCCCCTCGCGCCATCAGGTCGTAGTAGGCCGTCGGGGTGATCTGCCAGGACAACCCGTACTTGTCCTTCAGCCATCCGCAGGGCTGTTCCTCACCACCGTCGACCAGCGCGGCCCAGACCCGGTCGAGTTCCTTCTGGTCCTTCACCCGCACTTCCAGTGAGACGGCCTCGCTGAAGGTGAACTGCGGACCGCCGTTGATCCCGACAAACGGTTGACCGTCGAGTTCGAACTCGACGACCATCGGCACATCCTGGGGAGAGGGGGCGCCCGGGTGTGCGGGTGTGGTGCCGGTGATCCTGCCGTTGCCCCCGAAGGCGGCAATGTAGTGCTCGGCGGCCTCGAGGGCTTGCCGGTCGAACCACAGGTTGGGAACTATGCGGGCATTGATCTGGGCCATCGGTATGCGCCTTCTTTCGTTGTGGGTAGTCCTCGTACAGACCGGCACACCGCGGCGGATTCATCGCAGGGACGCATATGAACGACGAGAGAAAGCCGCTAAAATTGCTGTTCAAAGCCTAGTAATGTGCCGATCTGAAACGTGTTCTATTATCGGATTTCATGAAGACCAAAGGTGCCCTGCTCTGGGAGCTCAATTCGCCGTTCAAGGTCGACGAGATCGATCTGGGCGACCCGGTGGCCGACGAGGTGCAGATCCAGATGCACGCCGCCGGCATGTGCCACTCCGACTACCACATCACCACCGGCGCGACCCCGATCGGACTGCCCGCCCTCGGCGGCCACGAGGGTGCCGGTGTAGTCAGCAAAGTCGGCAAGAACGTCACCGGTATCGCCGAGGGTGATCACGTCATCCTGGCGTTCATCCCGGCCTGCGGTACCTGCCCGCCGTGCCTGAAGGGGTTTCGCTCGCTGTGTGACCGCGGCGCCGTGCTGCTCGGCGGCAAGGCCATCGCCGACGGCACCAGTCGCATCCATGCGGGGTCGCATGAGGTGTCGCCGATGAACTTACTCGGCACCTTCGCCCCGTACATGACGGTGCACAAGGATTCTGTGGTCAAGATCGACGACGACATCCCCTTCGAGACCGCAGCCATCATGGGCTGTGCGGTACCCACCGGCTTCGGATCGGCCACCAACGTCGCCGACGTCAAACCCGGCGAGACCGTCATCATCGTCGGCGTCGGCGGTATCGGCATGAGCGCGTTGCAGGGTGCGGTGATCTCGGGGGCCAAGCAGGTCATCGCGATCGACACGAACGAATGGAAGCGTGAGCAGGCCATCAAGTTCGGCGCCACGCACGTGTACCCGACCATGGCCGAGGCCATAGCGCCGGTCATCGACGTCACCCACGGGCTGATGGCCGACAAGGTCATCATCGCCGTCGGAGACATGAAGGGCGAGTACATCGAAGAGGCAATGATCCTCACCGCCAAGACCGGTACCTGCGTGGTGACCGGGATGGGTTCGATGATGGAGGCCGACGTCAAGCTGAACCTGTTCCTGTTCACCATGTTGCAGAAGACATTGAAGGGCAACATCTTCGGCGGCGGCAGCTCCCACGTGGAGACACCGCGACTGACCGCGCTCTACAGGTCCGGACTGTTGAACATCGATGACATGATCACCCGTACCTACCGCCTGGAAGACATCAACCAGGGCTACCAGGACATGCTGGACGGCAACAACATCCGCGGCGTCATCCGCTTCGACGAGGCCGACTGGTAACACCCCGCAGGACGGCAGAACCGCCCAACCCCGTTCGGAGTTGGGCGGTTCTGTATTTCGGACACTCAGGCGGCGTTCTGCCCTCCGGCGGTGTCGCTGCCGCTCGGTTCGGACTTGGCATCCGAGCCGCCGCTGTCACCCTGATCGTTGTCGGTCTTCTTCGGCGCCTTGTCGGCGGTGGGCTTCTTGGCAGCCGCGAGTTCGGCGGCGGTCCTCGCCGCTTCCCTCACCCGCTTGGGCGACTTCGGCAACCGCTTGATCTCCGGCTCGACCACCTCGACCGGTTCCTCGGCGACCGGTTCCGCGGGCTGCTCGACGGGCTCCTGAGCCTGCAGCGGCGGCGATATCGGCAGATACCGCACGGTTCGCCGCCGCCCCCTCGCCGGACGCGGTATCGTCGGCGCCGCCCGCTTCTCCCGCTTCGCCCGCGGTGATCTCCACATCCGCCAAGGCATCGTCGGCGGCATCGGTCAATCCGGACAGCACATCACCGATATTGCCGTTGAGCAGATCACCCACCGAGGAGAGCGCATTCGGGCCGGTGTTGTTGTTCGTGGTCATCGCGGTCCGGAATCCGCTGCCGAGTTGCCGGAGCACGTTCGGCAGCACCTCACCCCAATTGACATTCGGCAGCGTGCCGAACTGCACCCGGGTCGCCGCAGAGTCGAGCGTGCGCCCATAGGCCCCGGTCTCGGGCCCGTTCCAGAACGCATCCGAGTAGCCCAGGTTCGTCAGGACTCACGCAACGCCGGGGACAGGGCATTGGCCAATCCGTTCACCACGTTCGCCACCGGTGCCAGGCCCGCCAGCCGCATGACGTCACCGATCAGGTAGAGCGGTTCCAGCATCGGAAGATTGTTGGCCCGCACCGGCCGATAGATGTTGGTGTCGGCGGCGTTCTTGTCGGCCAGGCTGCCGACCAATTCCTCGGGCTCAGGAGGTCAGGTTGCTCGGCCGCGCCGGCGATATCCACGCCGCGCAGCATGTAGGTCGGGAGCAGCCCGGCGACGACGTTGTTCAGCAGCGTGACCGGGTTGGCCCAGGCGGCGGCAAAGTCCGGCATCAGCTGGTATTCGACGGTGAGGTCGATCTTCACCGGCACCAGGTTCGCCCCGCCCAGCGCCAGACCGGTGTCACCGATCGGCGTGCCACCACTGCTGGTGATCGCGACGTCCGGTGTCACGGCGTCGATTCCGAACATCGCCAACAGATCCGCGAACCTGGCCACGATTCCGCCGTTGGCGCGCCCGGCGTTGTTGAGCAGGATCGCTAACCAGGATCGTCAGGCCGCCCAGCAGCGGATTTTCGCCGACGTAGTCCACCCCGCCCGGCTGAGTATGACAGCTGCGCCAGCACATCTCGGTAGGCGGCGCCAGCGGAGAACGCGCCGATTCCGCTACCGATGACGATCGGGATGCGGACCGAGGCGATCTCCTGGTCGGGGATGGCATCGATGGCGCCGGTGACGGCTCGGTTGAGGGCATCGCCGATGCTGCCCGTGCCGGCGCCCACCACATCGCCGACGAGTTCGGCGACGCTGCCCGACAGCCCGTCGTTCAATTGGCCGACTGAGGTTTCGGATCAACGGGGAGATCGCGCTCCGCTGGGCGCTGCCGATCGGAATTGTCAAGGAAGCTGACAAACGGAACGTTGATTCGGTCATCTCGGGGTTTTGCTGACGGCGCTGTTGAGGTTGGCCTGCAGATCTTCTTCCAGGGGTCGCCGTCGCGTTGTCCACGATCTGGTTGACGATGTTGTTCAACGTGGGTGTCAGCACGGTTCCCAGATCGGCGGCCAGCGACCCGTCGGCCAGCGCGTCAGCCAGAGCTGCCGACAGATTGGTCTTCAGGGTCGTCGTGCCGAGGTCCAGGTATCCGGTCCCATTGACGGAGTCGGCGATGGCGGACTGCGTGCCGGGCGTCCAGCCCAGGTCGACGCCGCCGAGCAGTCGGGCGAGGGTGAACAGCGGGCTGGCTCGTAGGTCATGCTGAGGGCACCGCTGTCGGCAAGAGTCTCGAGGCTGAGGCCCACCAGATCCAGCAGATTGCCCAGTTGGAAGTTGCCATCGGAGTCGGTCAGGTCCGCGGAGTTGAACAGAGTGGTCAGCAAGTCCGGAAGGACTGCGGGGATCTCCGCGGTCAGTTTGTCGGCGGTGGGCAGGATCTCGCTGAGGTTTGTCCATGACTCCTCCGGCCACGGTGCAGGCAACGCCGTTGGCGATGCCGCTGATGCCCGAGCTGCCGATCACCGAGGACAGCGTGATCGTCCGGTTGCCGGGGACCGGGACGTTGACGGTGACGCTCACCCCGTTGAGCCGCTCCGCCACAGCCGCGGCGATGGCCGCTCGCAACTCCGCCTCCAGCGCAGTGGCGTTCTCGCCGGTGGTCGCCGAGGCCAGGAAGTCGGTCAGCGCCGAACTGATCGCCGCAGTGACCGCGGTGTTCAGATCCGAACCCGCATCGTTGAGGCCGAGCGTGGCCAGCAGTGACGCCACATTGATGGTGTTGCCGTTGGCATTCAGCAGATCGGTCACCAGGCTCTGCGGTACTTGAGCCAGCAGTGTGTCGAGGGCGACTCTCGGCTGGGCACCGAAGGTATTGACCAGTGCCGAGATAGCAGCGTATTGATGACGTTCTGCGCCTGCTGGTAGGGCGTGCTGGCCGCGGTGAGGCTGACGCTGTGCCGTTCCTGGGCAAGCAGCGCGGGCGGTGTCGGCACCGGCGCCGATACCGCGATGGTGGCGGCCATCGCCGTTGCCGTAGAGGACACCCAGCAACGCTGAACGTACCGTCCGGCTACCGTTTTTACCATGCTTCTTGCTCACATTTATCCCCGGTCTCACCGTGCGAAGAACTGACTGGAGCGCAGACTGTAAGGCTCGACTTGCCTTGAATTGCCCCGCTTTGGCGTGAACTATCAAGATCTTTTCGGAAATCGGCGGTTCGGCCGCCGCGCATCCACCGGCCGCCACCGCCCGCCGCGTACCACCACGGAATTTGCATATGCGGCAAACTTATTCGCAACGTAGTGCGTATTTCGGCAGTTTCGCCACGATCGCCGGTCACGGACACATAGGAGGTCCCCGCCCGAGCGGGCGAGGGGGCTGTGAGACCGCGGAACCTACTTCGGGGGCATCCGGATGCCGCCGTCGACGCGGACAACCTCGGCGTTCATGTACGAGTTGGTGAGCAGTTCGATCACCATCGAGGCCAGCTCCTCGGGCTTTCCGAGACGATGCGGGAAGAGCACGGACTCGCCCAGCTTCGCCTTGAACGCCTCGCAGGCCTCGCCCTCCCCGTAGATCGGGGTGTCGATCAGCCCGGGAGCGACGGTGTTGACGCGGATGCCCGATGCGGACAGGTCACGCGCGACCGGCAGGGTGAGACCCATGACGCCACCCTTGGACGACGAGTAAGCGGCCTGACCGATCTGGCCGTCGAAGGCCGCGACACTGGTCAGGTTCACGATCGCGCCACGCTCACCGGTGTCGGTGAACTCGTTGCGGCTCATCGCGGTGGCGGCCAGCCGGATGCAGTCGAAGGTGCCGACCAGGTTGATGGCGAGCACCTTCTTGTAGGCGTCCAGGTTGTGCGCCGAATCGAACTGGCCGTCCTTGCCGATGGTCCGCTGGGCCCAGCCGATGCCGGCCGAGTTGACCAGGGCACGCAGCGGGCCGAGGTCGACGGCGGTGTTGACCGCGTCCAGGATCTGGTCGGTGTTGGTGACGTCGACGGTGACGAACACACCGCCGATCTCGTGCGCGAGTTCCTGCCCGCGTTCGGCGTTGAGGTCGGCGACGACGACCCTGGCGCCCTTGGCGGCCAGCTGGCGGGCCGAGGCCGCGCCGATGCCGGACGCGCCACCCGTGACGATTGCGCTAGCTCCATTGATATCCACGTCGACAGACTAAGGCCTGCTGATGACGCCCGGCCCACCGGTCGGTTGAGCGTTCAGAAGTTCCTCACCACACGCACCACCGCCACCACGAAGGCGGCGATGAACGCCAGCGTCACGACCGCGCCGACCTCGAACCACGGGCTCTGCAACTCGCTGAGCAGAATGCCGGCCGTCGGCAGGAAGAGCCACCCGAGCAGGAAGACACCGACGGCACCGCGGTTACTGGGACGCGGCGGTATCTCGTCGTCGTCGCTGTCGTAGTAGTCGTACTCGTCCGGGTACGGCTCTCCCATGCGTCGCAATGGTAGGCGGTCCGTCAGCGAGCCACCGGCCAGTCCCACACCGACAGGTCACCACGCGGATAGTTCATGCAGACCGCGGCTGCCTTGGCCACCACGCCCTTGTTGTTGAAGAAGACCTTCGCCCAGTTGCCCCAGCGGGTGGCCACCTGCTCGTAGTAGATGTTGGTGGCGGTGTCCTCGGAGTACTGGCGCCGCCCGGCGGCATCCAGTGAGTAGAACCAGTGGATGCGGTCTTCCGCCATCTGCTGCACGTCCAGTGGCCGGTTGCTCTTGTCCAGCATGTACCGCTCGAAGTAGACCGGGCTGGTGTCGCGAGCGGCCGCCAGATACTGCTCGGCGTCGCACGATGTTTCGATTTGCTTGCTGGGGATCGGATATTCGTCGGTGGCATCGGCGAATGCCTGCGGCGAAGCCAGCAGTGCCGCCGCGGCCGACGCCGTGACGATCAACAGTAGCGCCCGCATCGTCCATCGAATGCTGTGCAAGGTCATGGCGCCTCCGAAGGATCGTTGGACATCGCGGTGAGTTTCCCGAGATGTTCGGGGCAGTACAGCCGCAGCCCACTGCCCAGGAACTGCCAAACCTGTTCGGTGCTCGCCGTCCGCGCGAGGTTGCCGGACAGGAAGACCGCCGATTCGGCGGCGTCGGCGTCCACCCCGGTGGTCAGTCGTTTGCAGGTGATCTTCGCCAGCCAGGCGTTGTAGTCGCGCTGGCCGTAGATCCCGAAACCGTGCAGTTCGGTGGCGAAATCGGTGTCCCGGTCCGCCGCCGCGTGGGGCGCCAGCACGATGGGCAGCGCGACCAACCCCGACACCAGCCCGGCGATCAACCGCCGCTTCACGCGTTCACCTCCTGGACGACCTTGGGCCACGGCTGCGGTTTCGGACGCGGGCGCACGTGCAGCGGCCACCAGAACCACCTACCCATCAGTGCGGCGATCGACGGTGTCATCAGCGACCGCACCACCAGGGTGTCGAACAGCAGGCCAAGACCGATCGTGGAACCGACCTGACCGATCACGATCATGTCGCTGACGAGCATGCCGATCATGGTGAAGGCGAACACGAAACCCGCTGCGGTGACCACTGATCCGGTACCTGCCATGGAGCGCATGATCCCGGTGTTGATCCCGGCGCCGATCTCCTCCTTCATCCGCGACACCAGCAGCAGGTTGTAATCGGCACCCACCGCCAGCAACACGATCACCGCCATCGGCAGCACCATCCAGCCCAACGGGATACCGACGATGTGCTGCCACAGCAGCACAGACAGGCCGAAGGATGTCCCCAGACTCAGCACCACCGTTCCGACGATGACGGCGGCCGCCACGATGGCCCGGGTCAGGATCACCATGATCAGGAAGATCAGGACCAGCGATGCGACCGCGGCGATCAGCAGGTCATAGTCGGCGCCCTGCTGCATGTCCTTGTACATCGCGGCACTGCCGCCGACATAGACGGTGGAGCCCTCCAGCGGGGTGCCCTTGATGGCATCGGCGGCCGCGATCCGCAACGGGTCGATGCGCGCCGTGCCATCCTCGGTCAGGGGATCACCTTGGTGGAACACCGTGAACCGCACCGCTTTTCCATCCGGCGACATCATGAGCTTCATACCGCGCTGGAAGTCGGCGGTCTCGAAGGCTTCCGGCGGCAGGTAGAAGGTGTCGTCATTGCGGGCGGTGTCGTACGCCTCGCCCATCGCGGTGCTGTCCTCTTGCATGGCGATGTTCTGATCCTGCTGCATCTTCTGCGCCTGGTACTGGTTCAGCAACGTCTGCTTCTGGTTCTTCAGC
>JAXHOA010000035.1:0-65462 GCA_034520035.1 Mycobacterium sp.
GTAAGCGGTTGTGGGAGGAGGCATATCACGATTATCGCAGAGGGGTCCGACAACAAAATCTGCTCACATCCGGCTGACGTCGACCACCGCCGCGGCGAACTCGGCGGGCGCCTCCTGGGGCACGTTGTGGCCGATACCGTCGAGGACCCGGTGCTCGTACGGTCCGGTGTACTGCCTGCGATAGCCGGTGCCGTCCTTGGCCGGGCCATCGAAATCACTGCTGATGGTGATGGTGGGCACTTCGATCATGGGGCGGCCCGCAAGCCGCTGCTCGTCGGTGGCGTAACGAGTTTCACCGAGCGCCAGGCTCTGGCGCCACCGGTAGTTGTGCACGACGATCTCGGCATGATCAGGGTTGTCGAAGGCCGCGGCGCTCAGCTCGTAGGTGGAGTCGGTGAACTGCCACAGCGGGGAGGCGTTCTGCCAGATGAGCCGGTTGAAGTCCTTGGTGTTGCGCCGGTACCCGAGTTCACCTCGCGGAGTGGCGAAATAGTATTGGTACCACCAACCGTGTTCGGCCTGCGGTGACAACGGTTCGAGGTTGGCCGCGAGGTTGACGACGATGTAACCACTGACCGCTACCAGCCCGCTCACGCGTTGCGGCCAGAGTGCGGCAACCACATTGGCTGTCCGGCCGCCCCAGTCGTACCCTCCGAGGATGGCGCTGGGAATGTTCAGCGCGTCCATCAGATCGATCACGTCGTGACCGATCGCTGCCTGCTGCCCGTTGCGGACGGTGTCGCCGGACAGGAACCGGGTGGATCCGAAGCCGCGGGTGAACGGGACGCTCACCCGAAAGCCCTGGACCGCAAGGTCAGCGGTGACGTCGGCGTAGCTGTGAATATCGTAGGGCCAGCCGTGCAGCAGGATGACCGGCCGCCCACCGACCGGACCCGCCTCGACATAGCCGACGTCGAGCAGGCCGGCCTTGATCTGTTGGACCGGCCCGAGGGTGTGGGTGGGCGCGGGAGGCGCCACCGGAGGCGCCCCGGTGGCCTGTGGCGCGGTGGTGCACCCGGCGAGGGTCAGCGCACCCGCCGCCGCGGTGGTGATGCGGGCAAAGTTCCGTCTGCTGATATCCACCCGCTCATCACACCCCCGGCAGTCCATCAGGTCCAACGATTGCTTTCGATATGTGTCATCACTGCTATCGATACAATGGCCGGATGGAGCTACGCCAACTCGAGTACTTCGTCGCGGTGGCGGCCGAGATGAGCTTCTCCCGCGCCGCGACGCGCGCCCATGTCGTGCAGTCCGCATTGTCGACCTCCGTGGCCAAGCTTGAGCGCGAGCTCGAGGTGCAGCTTTTCGACCGGTCCCGGCAGCAGATCAGCCTGACCGCCGCCGGTGAACGGTTCCGTAGCCACGCACTGGACGTGCTCAACACCGCCAGGGCCGCCGCAGAATCGGTCCAGGAGTTCCGCGGAACCCTCTCGGGTACCGTCGAATTCGGCTCGTTGATCGCCTTCGGTCCGCTGGATGTCGCGGCCGCTCTCGGACAGTTCCATCGCGAACACCCGCATGTCCGGCTCCGACTGCATCTGAGTCAGAGCGGCGCATCGGCCTACCTGTCCGCGCTTACCGAAGGCTCATTGGATCTGGCGCTGGTGTCGGTGCCGGAGCGCTTTCCGCCGAGTCTGGACATGCGTCTGCTGTTCGAGGAGCCGATGGTCTACGTATGCCGGGCGGCGGATGCGCAGACCGCGGACGAGCCGGTCACCCTCACCGATCTCGCGACCGCCGAGCTGGTCGGGTTCCCGCCGAATTTCGGTCTGCGCCGACTGATGGACGGCGCGTTCCACGCCGTCGGTGTGCAACCGCGCACCCCGTACGAGGTGCCCGCCGAATTCGCGGCGATCGCCGAACTGGTGCGCAACGGCCTGGGCACCACGTTCATGCCGGCATCGGAGGCCGAACGGTTCACCGACCTGCGCTCCTACCCGTTGGCACAACAGGTGACGTGGCAGGTCTATCTGGCCTCACCGCCTGCGGCGAGAATGACGCCGGCCGGCACCCGGCTGGCGGACATGCTGCTGGCGGCCGCCGCGGCTACCCCAACGCGACACCGAGCTCCTCGGCGAAGACCTTGATCATGTGCTGCACCGCAATCTCGTTGCGGCCGATGATCATGTGATCGTGCTGGCCGTGCCGGACGCCCTGTCCGCACTGCGGCAGCATCGCGAAATCCTCATCACGGACCGCGGCGTGCACCCCTTCGTAGACGGTGTCGTAGAGCGCGCGCATATCGTCATCGGCCGCAGGGATGCGTCCCATCCAGCTGTGCCGGACGGTGCAGCGCGTCGGATCCCCCTCGGGCAGCATGTCGATGATCTCCACACCGACCGGGCTGTTGGCAAGGATGAGGTTGGGATACACCCAGTAGATGACGCCCATGTTGGCCGACGGATCGAGCGATGCGGCCGGATCAGCCTCTGCATTCCCCGTCGCCCCGGAGGCGAGGTTCGTGATCCAGCTGAACGGAAATCCGATGCGGTGGTGTTTGCCGAACTCGTCGTAGACACCCGTATTGGGCAGGGTGTTCTGCCCGATGAGGCTCTCGCCGTGCACGAAGGGGAAGTGGTACCCCTCGGCGAACGCCTCCAGGGCTCCCTTCCAGGACACCTCCGAGGAGAACTCCCGTTCGGTGTGGTAGCCGTAGGAGCGGTAGTCCCACAGTGCGAGTTCATCTTTCAGTGGCCCCAGGTGAGCATCCAGATCGATGGTGGCGTCGGCGGTGAGCACGGCCCAGATGAATCCGTAGCGTTCCTCGGACGGCAGTTCGACCAGGCCATAGTCCTTGACGTCCATCGAGTCGAAGCCCGACTTGCCCGGCACCATGAACAGTTCGCCGGTGTTCTTGTACGTCCACGCGTGATACGGACAGACGAATCTGGCGGCATTACCGGCGCCACAGGCAGGCATGGCACCCCGGTGGCGGCAGTAGTTCAGCAGGACATGACTCTTGCCGGTCCGGTCCCGGGTGACCAGGAGCGAATCGCCGAGGACCGTGCGGACCACATAATCGTTGCGCTCCGGGATCTGCGCGGACGGCACGATGGCCAGCGGCACCCTGCGCAGGATTTGTGATTCCTCGATCTCGGCGATCTTCGGATCACGATAATAGTGCAGCGGCACCTTGAGTTCGCGGTCGGCCATATCCGTGGTGCCGTCCAGGGCGTGGCGCAGCGCGCGGCGGGTCAACTCTTCGTCGGTGCTCTTCACTGGGCTGGTGATCACACTTAGACCATACGTTCACGAACAATTGTATTGTCAAGACTTCGACGGAGATCGTGCGACGATCGACCCATGCGCAGGCACGGCTGGTCGGGCAATATCCCGATCGACGACGACGACGCGGTGAACCGCATCATCGCCGCGAGCCGTGCCGCCATCGACACCCGCGGAACGGTGAGCGTGTCCGAGGTGGCCCAGACTCTCGGCGTCACCCGGCAGACCATCTACCGCTACTTCCCCACCCAGGAGACCCTGCTCGCCGCCACCGCAGTCTCCTCGGTGGCGCGCTTCCTGGACCGGCTGGCCGACCGGCTGGGCTCGATCACCGACCCGACCGAGGCCGTTGTCGAGGGACTGGCCTACACGTTCGAACAGCTTCCGCACGACAAGTACCTGAGCCTGGTGCTGCAACCCGGGAAGGCGAGCGCGTTCACCGCAGGGGTCACCTCGGATCTGGCGATCAGCTTCGGCCGGTCGATCCTGGAGCGCTTCGATATTGATTGGGCCGCCGCGGGTTTCGCCGATGACACACTCGACGAGCTGGTCGAGTTCATGCTACGGACCCTGCAGTCCTTCATCCTCGATCCGGGCCGCCCGGCGCGCACCGGCCACGACCTGCGGACCTTCCTGAACTCCTGGATCGCCCCCGCGGTCCGCGCCCACGCGAGCGAGCGCACATGGTGAGCATCCGAGAGGTCGCCGCGGCGGCAGCCGTGTCGGTCGGCACGGTGTCCAATGTGCTCAATTCACCCGACAAGGTGTCCCCGGCCACCGTCGCGCGGGTACAGGCCGCCATCGACGAACTCGGGTTCGTCCGCAACGACGCCGCCCGCCAGCTCAAGGCCGGCCGGTCCCGCTGCGTCGGTCTGGTCGTCCTGGACGTCGGCAACCCGTTCTTCACCGATATCGCCCGCGGCGCCGGGGCGCGGGCCGCCGAACACAATCTGACCCTGCTGTTGGGCACCTCCGATGACGACCCGCAGCGGGAGCGCTCCTACATCGACGCATTCGACGAGCAGCGGGTGTTCGGGTTGCTGGTGTCCCCCGTTGGCGACGACTTCGACCGTCTCGACGCGCTGCGCCGGCGCGGCACTCCCGTCGTCCTCGTCGACCGTGACGGGTCGGGCACCGATTTCGACTCGGTCGCGGTCGACGATATTGCCGGAGGCACGCTGGCCGCGGAGCATCTGGCCGGGATAGGGCGGCGGCGGATCGCGTTCGTCGGCGGGCCACCCGAACTGCGCCAGGTCCGCGACCGCCTGCAGGGCGCCCGAAACGCCTTGCAGCAGGTGCCGGATGCCGAACTGGAGGTCATCTCTACACCGGCGCTGACGGTGCTGGCCGGCCGCGCGGTGGGCGAGCAGATCCGCGACCGACCGGCATCACGCCGGCCCGACGGTATCTTCTGCGCCAACGACCTGGTGGCCATCGGCGTGCTCCAGGCACTCGCCCTGATGGGCGATGTGACGGTGCCCGAACACATCGCACTGGTGGGTTATGACGATATCGAGTTCGCCCGCTCCGCCGTGGTCCCGTTGACCTCGGTGCGCCAGCCCAGTATCGAAATCGGCAGCACTGCAATCGATCTGCTGATCAAAGCGACCGACAATGCCGGACGTCATCCTCGTCATGTCCTGTTCCAGCCCGAGTTGGTGACCCGGCTCTCGACGCGGGCGTGAACCAGGCACAACAGGGCGCTTGACGGGTCGGCGGTCACGTCCTATTGTTGCCCCCATCACAAATTGAAACGTTTCAATCAGGGAGTGGCGAATGGACGACATCCAACGCGTGTGCTTTGTGATGCACCTGAAGCCCGACCGCGTCGACGCCTACCTCGAGGCACACACCGAGGTCTGGCCCGAGATGCTCGACGCACTGCGTACCGCCGGCTGGCGCAACTACTCGTTGTTCCTGCGCCCGGACGAGGGCATGGTGGTGGGTTATCTGGAGACCGACGACTTCGCCCGCGCCACCGCCGAGATGAGCAGGACCGCCATCAACGACACGTGGCAGGAGCAGATGGCTCAGTACTTCCGCACCGAGGCCCACCCCGACAGCAGTCTCGAGCTGCTCACCGAGTACTTCCATCTGGCTTGATCACCCCCACCTCTGCACACGACTAGGACACCCATGAAAATCGGAGCGCGCTCCACCACCGGCTGGCGGGCGACCATATCGGTCGCCATGTCGAACTACATCGAGGCCGGATCGATCATTGCGATCGCCACCAGCCTCGGGTTCTGGCAGGCCGAGTTCGGCATCAGCAACTTCGCCGTCGGACTGCTGGCGGCCCTGAGCGCCAACGCTTTCGGTGCCGCCATCGGTGCCGCGATCGGCGGGCCGCTCTGCGATCGCTTCGGTCGCAAGGCCATCTACACCTACGACCTGGTGGTCTACATGGCGGGCGTGCTGCTGGCTGCGTTCGCGATGAACTTCACCATGCTGCTGGCGGCGTTCATCATCACCGGTATCGCCGTCGGCGCCGGAGTGCCCGCCTCCTGGACCTATATCGCCGAGCAGGCGCCGTCGGGCGAGCGCGCCAAGCACGTGGGCACCGCCCAACTGGCCTGGTCGGTCGGGCCGTTCATCGGCTTCGCGCTCGCCGCCGCACTGGCCCCGCTGGAACTGCTCGGGTCGCGCATCATCTTCGTTCACCTGTTCGTCGTCGCCGCGATCGTCTGGTGGATCCGGCAGGGCCTGCAGGAATCGCAGATCTGGAAAGAGGAAGCCGTCGACGAGAGCCGCGAGCTGCAGTCCTCGGTGGGCGCACGCGGTGTGCGCGGCCTGTTCTCCCGCAAGGTCAACATCACCGCCCTGTTGTTCCTCGGCGGCATCTACCTGTTCTGGAACACCGTGGCGGGTCAGGCCGGCATCTTCATGCCCCGCGTCTATGACACCGCCGGTCTGCACAGCCCCGTGCAGCAGAACCTGCTGCAGGTGCTGGTGTGGGGCTGCACCGTGGCCGCCACCTACTTCGGCTTCATGCGGTATGCCGACCGGGTCTCTCAGCGCGCCCTCTACATCTTCGGTGCCGCACTCGGGATCGTCGGCTGGGTCGTGCTGGTTGCGTTCACCGACAGCGGCATCTCCACCATGCTGATCTTCGCTGTGCTGTGGGGCATTTCGGCGGGCATCGGCTGCCAGGCCTTCTACAGCCTGTGGGCCAGCGAGCTGTTCGCCACCCCGTACCGGGCCAGCGCCCAGGGCATCATGTTCTTCGTGGTGCGCACCGCCACCGGCCTGCTGAGCTACTTCTTCCCCACCATGCTCGCCGCGACCGGCCTGACCACCGTCGGCATCCTGTTGGTCGGACTGCTCACCGTCGCCCTGATCATCGGCGCCGTCTGGGCGCCCAAGACCCAGGGTAAGTCGTTGCAGCAGATCGAGTCCGAACGCTACGGGGCACCTGTCAGCGCGCCGGCACAAGCTCCCTACACCGCAGTCTGAGGAACCGCAGATGATTACCGCACTGGACAATCTCGCCATCGAATTGCCCTCCTGGGCATTCGGGAACTCCGGCACCCGCTTCAAGGTGTTCGGCACCCCCGGCACCCCGCGCACCATCGAGGAGAAGCTCGCCGACGCGGCCACCGTGCACCGACTAACCGGGTTGGCACCGGCTGTGGCCCTGCACATTCCGTGGGACACCGTCGACGACTACGCCGCGCTCGGACGCTACGCAGGCGACCTCGGGGTCCGGTTGGGCACCATCAACTCCAACACCTTCCAGGACGACGACTACAAGTTCGGCAGCCTCACCCACACCGACAAAGCGGTGCGGCAGAAGGCCATCGACCACCACCTGGCCTGCATCGAGGTGATGAACGAAACCGGTTCCCGCGACCTGAAGATCTGGCTGGCCGATGGCACCAACTACCCCGGCCAGGGCGACATCCGCGGCCGCCAGGACCGGCTGGCCGAATCGCTGGCCGCCATCTACCAGCACATCGGCGCCGACCAGCGGCTCGTGCTGGAGTACAAGTTATTCGAACCCGCCATGTACGCCACCGACGTGCCGGACTGGGGCACCTCCTACGCCCATGTCACGGCGCTCGGCGAACGGGCCAAGGTCTGCCTGGACACCGGGCACCACGCGCCGGGCACCAATATCGAGTTCATCGTCGCCCAGCTGCTGCGGTTGGGAAAGCTCGGCTCCTTCGACTTCAACTCGCGGTTCTACGCCGACGACGATCTGATCGTCGGGGCGGCCGATCCGTTCCAGCTGTTCCGGATCATGTTCGAGGTGATCCGCGGCGGTGGGCTGGACAGCGGCTCCGATATGGCCCTGATGCTCGATCAGTGCCACAACGTCGAAGCGAAGATCCCCGGCCAGATCCGTTCGGTGCTCAACGTCCAGGAGATGACGGCGCGCGCCGAGCTGGTGGACACCCAAGCACTGACCGCCGCCCAGGAAACCGGAGATGTACTGGGTGCCAACGAGGTCTTCATGGATGCGTTCTACACCGACGTCCGTCCCATGCTGGCCGAACGGCGCGCCGCCCAGGGCCTCCCCGCGGACCCGATGGCCGCCTTCCGCGACAGCGGATACCAGGACACCATCAACGCCGAGCGGGTCGGCGGAACTCAATCCTCGTGGGGAGCATAGCCATGGCCAACAACACCACCGTCGCCGAACTGATCGCACGCTCCAATGCGCTCGGCTCGGACCCGAAGAACACCAACTACGCCGGCGGCAACACCTCGGCCAAGGGCACCGATACCGACCCGGTGACCGGTGAGAGCGTCGACCTGTTGTGGGTCAAGGGATCCGGTGGCGACCTGGGCACCCTCACCGAGAACGGACTGGCCGTGCTGCGGCTGGACCGCATGCGCGCCCTCGTCGACGTCTACCCCGGCGTGGACCGTGAGGACGAGATGGTCGCGGCGTTCGACTACTGCCTGCACGGCAAGGGCGGCGCCGCACCGTCGATCGACACCGCCATGCATGGGCTGGTCGATGCCGCACACGTCGACCACCTGCACCCCGACTCCGGTATCGCCATCGCCACCGCAGCCGACGGAGCAGCACTGACGAGCAAGATCTTCGGTGATCGGGTGGCGTGGGTGCCGTGGCGCCGTCCGGGATTCCAGCTGGGCCTGGACATCTCCGAGATCAAGAAGGCCAACCCACAGGCAATAGGCTGCATCCTGGGTGGGCACGGCATCACCGCGTGGGGCGAGACCTCCGAGGAGGCGCAAGGCCAATTCGCTGGAGATCATCCGCGCCGCCGAGGAGTACATCTGTGCCAACGGTGCCGAGCAGCCCTTCGGCGCCCCGCTGGACGGGTACGCCGCGCTACCGGAGTCGCAGCGTCGCGCCAAGGCCGCCGCGCTGGCCCCATTCATCCGTGGCCTGGCCTCCGCGGACCGCCCCCAGGTCGGGCACTTCACCGATGTCGGCCCGGTACTCGAATTCCTCGGCGCCACCGAGCATCCCCGACTGGCTGGGCTCGGCACCAGCTGCCCCGACCATTTCCTGCGCACCAAGGTCAAGCCGCTGGTGCTCGACCTGCCTGCCGACGCCAGCATCGAGGAAAGCAAGGCACGCCTGACCGAACTGCATGAGCAGTACCGCGCCGACTACCAGGCCTACTACCAGCGCTACGCCACCGCCGACAGTCCCGCGATGCGGGGCGCCGATCCGGCCATCGTGCTGATCCCCGGCGTCGGAATGTTCAGCTACGGCAAGGACAAGCAGACCGCGCGGGTCGCCGGCGAGTTCTACCTCAACGCCATCAATGTGATGCGCGGCGCCGAGGCAGTCTCCAGCTACGCCCCCATCGACGAGTCGGAGAAGTTCCGCATCGAGTACTGGGCGCTGGAAGAGGCCAAGCTGGCCCGCATGCCCAAGCCGAAGCCCCTGGCCACCCGCATCGCACTGGTGACCGGCGCCGCGTCGGGGATCGGCAAGGCCATCGCCACCCGACTCGCGGCCGAGGGCGCCTGCGTGGTCATCGCGGATCTCGACGCCGACAAGGCCGCCGAGGCCGCTGCCGAGATCGGCAACGCCGATGTCGCCATCGGCATCGCTGCCGACGTCACCGACGAGGACGCGGTACAGGCCGCCATCGACGCCAGCTCATTGGCCTTCGGCGGCATCGACATCGTGGTCAACAACGCCGGGCTGTCGCTGTCGAAGTCGTTGTTGGACACCACCGCAGCGGACTGGGATCTGCAGCACAACGTGATGGCCCGCGGCTCCTTCCTGGTCTCCAAGGCCGCCGCGCGCGCCCTGATCGACCAGAAGCTGGGCGGTGACATCATCTACATCTCCTCGAAGAACTCGGTGTTCGCCGGACCGAACAACATCGCCTACTCGGCCACCAAGGCCGACCAGGCCCACCAGGTTCGGCTGCTCGCCGCCGAACTCGGCGAGCACGGGGTGAAGGTCAACGGCATCAACCCCGACGGGGTGGTGCGCGGTTCGGGAATCTTCGCCGGCGGCTGGGGCGCCAAGCGCGCTGCGGTGTACGGAGTGCCCGAGGAGGAGCTCGGCGCCTACTACGCCCAGCGCACCCTGCTCAAACGCGAAGTGCTGCCGGAGAACATCGCCAACGCCGCATTCGCGTTGTGCACCAGCGACTTTTCGCACACCACGGGGCTGCACGTACCGGTCGACGCCGGCGTCGCCGCAGCCTTCCTCAGGTGATGGAGTCCGGTCAGGTCGCCGCCATCGACCTGGGCGCGACCAGCGGCCGGGTGATGCTCGCGGACATCGGGCCGGGCCGGCTGGAACTGGAACAGGTCGCCCGCTTCACCAACGATCCGGTGCCGCTGTGGAACGGCCTTCGCACCGCCCTGCACTGGGATGTCCCGGGGCTGTTCCGGCAAGCCTGTGCCGGACTGGCCGAGGCGGGAAGGCGGTCGGACAACCTGGTCACCGTCGGCATCGATTCGTGGGCTGTCGACTACGGCCTGCTACGGGGCGGGGCGCTGGCCTCACTGCCCCACCACTACCGCGATTCCCGCTGCGAAGGCGGCGTGCGTGCGGTGCATCGCACGATCGAGCCCGCCGAGTTGTACGCCCGCAACGGCCTGCAGTTCCTCCCGTTCACCACGATCTATCAGCTGGCCGCCGAAAAGGCCAGTGGTCAGCTCGATCTCGCTGATCGTGCACTGCTGATACCCGATCTGATCGGGTATTGGCTCACCGGCCGCCAGGTCACCGAACGCACGAACGCCTCGACGACCGGTCTGCTACGCACCACCGGTGAGTGGGACGATGACCTCGCCGTCCGGTTGGGCCTGCGCCCAGATCTGTTCCCCGCCCTGGTCGAACCCGGCCATGAACTGGGTCCGCTGCTCGGCGAGGTGGCCGAGCCCCTCGGCCTGACACCGGCCACCATTGTCACCACCGTCGCCTCGCACGACACCGCCTCGGCGGTCGTCGCGGTCCCGATGGATTCCGGCAGCGCGGCCTATATCTCCTGCGGTACCTGGGGATTGGTCGGGGTGGAGGTCGGCTCTCCGGTAGTCACCGAGGCCGGCCGGGAAGCGAACTTCACCAACGAGGTCGGCGTCGACGGCCGGATCCGGTACCTGCACAACGTGATGGGGCTCTGGCTGCTCAGCGAGACCGTCCGGCAGTACCAGCGCGAGGGTTACCGCGCCGAGCTGTCCGAGCTGCTGACCCAGGCCGGTGAGGTACGCGCCACCTTCGACGACTTCGATACCGCAGACCCACGGTTCCTGGCCCCCGGCGATATGCCCGGCCGGATCCGCGACTGGTACGACGAGCGGGGTCTGCAGGTCCCGATGACCCGACCCGAAGTGGTCCGGGCGATCGTGGAAAGCCTGGCCGCGGGGTTCGCCGACGGGGTGCGCCGGGCCGCCGAGCTGTCCGGTACACCGGTGCGCGCGGTGCACATCGTGGGCGGCGGATCCCAGAACAGACTGTTGTGCCAGCTGACCGCCGACCGGGCCGGGCTGCCCGTGCTGGCCGGTCCGGTAGAGGCCACCGCACTGGGCAATGTGCTGATCAGCGCGCGCGCCCACCACCTGGTCGATGGCGATCTCGAGGCGCTGCGCCATATCGTTGCCACCAGGTTCCCACCCCAGCAGTACACACCCCGCACCCGGCGCCCCCGCATCGCGCGTACGGTCGGGCCAGGAAAGCGCATCGGCGTGAAAGAGGTCCTGTCATGAAACGTCGCATCCCCAAGGTCGCCGATCTGGCTCCACTGATGCAGTTCAAGAAGCCCGAGCTCAATGCCCGCACCCGCCGGCTGGCCGCGGCGCTGACCGTGGAGGATCTGCGCGCGATCGCCAAGCGCCGCACCCCCAGGGCCGCGTTCGACTACACCGACGGCTCCGCGGAGGCCGAGCTGTCGCTGGCGCGGGCCCGGCAGGCGTTCCAGGACATCGAGTTCCATCCGGCGATCCTGCGCGACGTGTCCAAGGTCGACACCAGTTGCACCATTCTGGGCGGCCGTTCGGAGTTGCCGTTCGGGATCGCGCCCACCGGGTTCACCCGGATGATGCAGACCGAGGGCGAATATGCGGGCGCGCGCGCCGCTGCCCGCGCCGGTATCCCGTTCTCGCTGTCCACCATGGGCACCGCATCCATCGAAGATGTGAAGGCCGCCAACCCGCACGGGCGCAACTGGTTCCAGCTGTACATGTGGAAGGACCGGGACCGCTCGATGGCCCTGGTCGAGCGCGCCGCCGCCGCCGGATACGACACGCTGCTGGTCACCGTCGACGTCCCGGTGGCCGGGGCGCGGCTACGCGACAAACGCAACGGTATGTCGATCCCGCCCGCGCTCACCGCGAAGACGGTGCTCAACGCGATTCCCCGGCCGCAGTGGTGGATCGACTTCCTGACCACCGAGCCGCTGGCGTTCGCCTCACTGGACCGCTGGTCGGGCACCGTGGCCGAACTGCTCGACACCATGTTCGATCCGACCGTGACCTTCGAGGATCTGGCCTGGATCAAATCGCAGTGGCCGGGCAAGCTGGTGGTCAAGGGCATCCAGACCGTGGCCGATGCACAGGCCGTCGCCGATCTCGGCGTGGACGGCATCGTGCTGTCCAATCATGGTGGACGCCAGCTCGATCGGGCCCCGATCCCGTTCCACCTGCTTCCCCAGGTCGCACCGGCGGTGGGTGATCGCACCGAAGTCATCCTCGACACCGGCATCATGTCCGGCGCCGACATCGTCGCCTCCATCGCCCTGGGCGCGCGCTTCACCCTGGTCGGCCGGGCCTATCTGTACGGCCTGATGGCCGGCGGTGAAGCCGGTGTCGACCGGATGATCGAGATCCTGTCCGACCAGATCTCCCGCACCATGCGACTGCTCGGCGTCGCGTCCCTCGATGAGCTGGTGCCCGAGCACGTGACGCAGTTGCAGCGCCTGGTGCCGCGCAACATTCCCTAGCTCGGCCGGACTGCGGTCACCACGACCGAGTCGGCCGACACCGATGCCCTCAACACGATCGGCGACCTGCCCGCAGGGCGTGCGGCGAGGACGCATTCGGCAACCGGTGCGATCAAGTGCCGCCGAATGGTGCGACGCAGTCCGCGCGCACCGTAGACGGGATCGAAACCGCCGTCCTGTAACAGGTCAAGGACGGCGGAATCCACCCTGAGCTCCACAGACTCCCGCGCGAGCCTGCGTACGACGATGTCCACTTCAAGGGCGGTCACCTGGCGGGCTGTTGCAGGTTGGAAAGCATCCATGACGACGGTTTCGTCGATGCGGTTGAAGAACTCGGGATCGAAAAAGTTCTCGACCGCATCGATGACGGTCTTCCGCGATCGCCCGCTCTGCACGCGGCGGGCCCTGCGATACCACCGCCGGTCGTGACGCAGCTCCTGCGCCGCATCCCTGGAGCCGAGGTTCGACGTGATGAAGACGTAGCTGTTGCGGAAAGAGATCGTCTCGCGGCCGTTGGCGAGTCGCAGCCAACCACTGTCCAACACGTGCAGCAGTGCGCGGATGACTGTGGGATCGGCCTTCTCGATCTCATCGAGCAGGACAATACCCGGCATGAACGGGTCGCCCTCGATCTTGTTCTTGTCGAACAGCGTGAACGATTCCTTACTGCCCGCGTATCCGGGTGGAGCTCCCGAGAACGATGCTGCGTAGTGTTCCTGCGCCAGCGCCGCCATATCTATCCGACAGAGATCCTCGGGGCCAGAACGTAGTTCCGCGGCAATCTGGCGAACAAGCTCGGTCTTGCCGACCCCGGTCGGTCCGACGAGCAGGACGCTCGCCAACGGCCGACCGGGATCGGTGACCCCGGCCCGCGCGATGGCCACCGTACGGGCCACTGCTTCAAGCGCATCGGGTTGACCCAGTATCCGACCGCCCAACCGATCCAGGAACGCCTGCTGATCGAAGCCCGCGGGGCCGGCAGTCATGACATCCTCGTCCGTGGACTCCCGCACCGCATTCTGCTCGTGGTACATGTCGGTCAGGAACGGCATGCGGATCCTTATGCCTCGGCGGTGCGCTCGACCGGCAGGTTGCCCACCCGACAGTCGGCGACACCCACGGTGTCGCGCGTGATGGATTCGACGACCTCCTGCGCCTTCTGCGCGTCGGTGACCCAGAGCTTGTAGAACTCGAAGGGGCAGTCGGCCACGCCTTTGTCACTGTCGCCGGCCGCATGCACGCCCGTGTAGCCGCGGTGCAGGAGTTTGAAGAGGTGATTCTGCGACTGATCGTTCTGCCGTGCATCACGGATCGCCGACAACGACAGTTGCGCGAACTGAATGCCGTACTCCTCCTCGCCGGTCTCGCCCAGCGTACGTCCGTCGAAACCGATGACCGCCGAGTGCCCGAAATATGAGTAGACGCCGTCGAACCCGGCCGCATTGGCCACCGCCACATAGCAATTGTTCGCCCATGCCATGGCCTTGGCCATCAGGACCTGCTGGTCCTTGGCCGGGTACATGTAGCCCTGGCACCGGACGATCAGTTCGGCGCCCTTCATCGCGCAATCGCGCCAGATTTCCGGGTAGTTACCGTCATCGCAGATGATCAGTGAAATCTTCATGCCCTTGGGGCCCTGAGTGACATACGTCGTGTCGCCGGGGTACCAACCCTCGATGGGGCACCACGGCAGGATCTTCCGGTACTTCTGCACGATCTCGCCGGTGTCGTCGATGAGCACCAAGGTGTTGTACGGCGGCTTGTTCGGATGATCCTCATGTCGTTCGCCGGTGATGGAGAAGACACCCCAGGTCTTCGCCTTGCGGCACGCGGCGGCGAAGATATCGGTCTCATCACCCGGAATGGTCGCGGCAGTGGCATACATCTCGTCGGGGTCATACATGATGCCCTGAGTCGAATACTCGGGGAAGACAACCAGATCCATTCCGGGCAATCCGGACTTCATGCCGATGACCATGTCGGCGATCTTGCGCGCGTTGTCGAGGACTTCGTCCTTGTTGTGGAGTCTGGGCATCTTGTAGTTCACGACCGCCACTCCAACGGTGTCGGGGCTGGATGAGATGTCGCCGTGACGCATGGTTTTCTCCTTTTAGACGGTGTGGAACAGGTTGGGGAACAGGGGGTTCTGTGAGATCAGCCGTAGGCGGGCCGGGCCACCGACGATGTCTCCCGGGAGGTGGAACTGAGAAACTTGGCCAGGACGAGGAGCGCCGCGAGGCCGACAGCCCATCCTGCGGCGATGGTGCCCGACGTCCGGTAGCTCCCGGTGAGCGCGAGAAACGCCGGCAGCGCGCACGTGGGGAGGCTCAGAAGGGTGACCGCCCAGCCCGTGAAGCGGGTCAGGTCGTCCCGACGTAGGCCGAGCACCAGGAAGAACAGGAACCACAGGACCGCCCATGCCAGCCAGATGACGCCGAACACGGGGTCAGCAGAGAGCGTGAAGGACAGCACCGAGTACACCACCGCCGCGCCGGACACGAACAGCGAGAACCAGCCCAGCCCTTCGGGTTCGAGGCCGGTGAGGTTGACGACGCCGACGTAGAGATAGGTGAACCCGAAGAGGTACAGACCGGAGGCGGCGAGCACGGCACCCGTGTCTCCCGGGTTCTGGATGAGCATCACCGTGGGCACGATGCATTGAAGTGCGCCGACGAACAGGTTGAGTACGGCGGCCGACCGTGCAGGCACCCGGCCGAGGAGCATCAGGCCGTTGACGAAGAGCACCGCGCCGACGTAGAGCAATCCGACGTTGTTCACCGGGCGCCTCCCATTTGATTTCATTTGGATTATCTCCAAATGAAACTAAGTGAGGGACGCCACACTGTCGGGCGAAAGTTCAGCGTGTGCCGCAAGGTGGTGAGTCGTAATCGGTCGCGGGCCAGGGGCGCACCGTGGAAGGGTGACTCCCCGTGCCCCGGGGCTCGTGCTGCCTCCGCGGCCTGTCGGCGGCTCATGGATAGTGGCAGCAATGTGCCCGTGGTAGGTGGCGGTGCTCGGCGTTGCGGTCGAAGTTCACGAGCCGGCTCGCATGATGAAGTCAGGCCGCGACACAATGGGGGTGGCTCCAATTTAGCGACATCGCACACACTTGCGCCGCGCCGCCGGTTGAACACGCGTGGCCGACCAGCATAGCCGGCGTCGCAACCCGCGGGCGCGGCCCGAACCACCTTGCTGGCGCGCCCAGGTCGACGACCGTCCCCGTGTCAGTTAGCTCGGGGCGCACCTGCATGGGTCGCGGCACAGTCGTCACCACGGACCCCGCCGGGCCGAGGTTGTCGAGCCAGCGCAGCGCCGGCGCGATCTGACCATCCGGGGTCTCGCCGCAGCAGTAGATGTCGCGGCGGTGCTCGCCACCCTCGTACAACGCCGGGTACGCGTAAGGGACGCGAGCAGCAATCACGGGCGCCAGGGCGTTGCGCACCGAGGAGATGTGCCAGCCGCGCCGCGTCGAGTGCCTGCGAGTTAGTTCGTCCGCGCTGTCGGGCTCCGCGCCACCGTCCGCCGGAGACCTCGCGCCGGCCCCCGGCTGCGTTCGTGTGGGCAGGCTGTCGCCGGGGCCCGGCTCCCGGCCCGGGGGCGACGGCCTCGCCGCGGCGTGGCGCGGGCGGCGCCGCGGCGGTTGTGGTCCGGGGCGGGTGGCGCGGAGATGGTCGTGGTCGTGCGGGGCGGCGGGTGTTGGTGGGGTCGCGTGCTCGCGCGGCGCGCCGCCGGTGCGCCGCCGCCGCTGGGCTTGGCTGTGTCCGCGGCCGCGGCCCGGCGTGGCGGTGCGGGCCCCGCGACGGGGTGGTCGACGCGGTGTGTGGTTGCGGGTCGACAGTTGCCGCCGCGGTGGGTGTCGTGCGCGGGGCGCGCGCGCCAGTTGCGGCCTGCTGTCGAGGCCGTGGAGCAGTCCTGGCTGGATGACCATGCCGACGAAATACGTGGCGGCATCGCCGCACACCACGCTGACAAACCCTGACGTCGACTTTCTCTGCTCAACAACCGTTTTCACCACACGTGTGGCGGCAACGGAGCGTTGCGACGAGGATGACGTGATGGACCACGTCACCTTCGTCCCGTCGCCCGAGCAGTTCGCGTTCACCTTCGGGGGCGCCGACCCGGTCATGCGGATCACGGCGCCAACGGTGCTCACACTGTGGACCGAGGACGCCTACGGTGGCCGTATCACCAGCGCAGACGATGTGGCCAGCAGCGCGCTGGACACCGAGGACCTCAATCCGCAGACCGGGCCGTTCTGGATCGAAGGCGCCGCACCCGGGGACACCCTGGCCGTGCATCTGGTGGATCTGACGCCGGCGCGTAGCTGGGGCGCATCGACCCTGATCCCGTTCTTCGGCGGTCTGACCAGCGTGCCGGTCAGCCCGACACTGCAGGATCCACTGCCTGAGCGCACCTGGATCTACGAATATGATTCGGCGACAAAGACAGTCGGCTTCTCGGCGAAGGGCAGCAATTTCGAGGTGGCGCTGCCCGCCAACCCGATGCTCGGCACCGTCGGCGTCGCGCCGGCTCGCCGCGAGGTGCGCACCTCGCTGGTACCCGATGTGTTCGGCGGGAACATGGACACCCCGGAGATGACCGTGGGCGCCACCTGCTACCTGCGGGTGAATGTGCCCGGCGCGCTGTTCTCCCTCGGCGACGGGCACTACCGCCAGGGCGAGGGTGAGTCGTGCGGCACCGCCGTGGAGGGTGCGATGAACGTGACCGCGATCGTCGAATTGATCAAGGGCGGCGGCCCCGCCTGGCCACGGCTGGAGACCGACACCCATTTGATGTGCATCGGGTCCGGCCGTCCGCTGGAGGAGGCCTGGCGGGCCGGACAGGTCGGGATGATCACCTGGCTGGGCGAGTTGTACGGGCTGGACCGGCTGGACGCCTACCAGTTGCTCACCCAGATCTCGTTGGCGCCGATCGCCAACGTGGTGGACACCAACTACAGCGCGGTGACCAAGATCGACAAACGGATGCTGCCCAGCGCGGCCGCCTACGGCGGCGTCCACACCGAACTGCGCGCCGCGGCAAAATCATTTGGAACCATCACGTACTAGGGAAGGCTCATCATGGATCTCGGACTCACCGGCAAACGCTTCGCGGTCACCGGCGGTACCCGCGGCATCGGACGGGCAGTGGTGGAAGGCTTGATCGCCGAGGGCGCCAAGGTCGCGTTCTGCGCGCGTACCTCCGAGGATGTCGCGCAGGCACAGCAGGAACTCGGGGACGACGCGCTGGGGTCGGCGGTCGACGTGGGTGCCACCGCGACATTGGCGGCGTGGGTGAATGCCACCGCCGACGCGTTCGGCGGCCTGGACGGTGTGGTGGCCAACGTCAGCGCGCTCGCCATCCCCGAGTCGGCGGAAAACTGGCGCACCACCTTCGAGGTCGACCTGATGGGCACCGTCGGCCTCGTCGACGCCGCACTGCCGTATCTGGAGGCCTCCGGCGCCGGATCGATTGTGACGATCTCCAGTGTGTCCGGCCGGGAGGTGGACTTCGCGGCGGGCCCGTACGGGACGATGAAGGCCGCCATCATCCACTACACGCAGGGGATCGCGCATCAGCTCGCCGGAAAGGGCGTGCGCGCCAACACCGTCAGTCCGGGGAACACCTACTTTCCCGGTGGGGTGTGGCCGTCCATCGAACAGAACAACCCGGAACTGTTCGCCACCGCCCTGGCGCTCAACCCGACCGGCCGGATGGGCACCCCACAGGAGGTCGCCAACGCGGTGGTGTTCCTGTCCAGTGGGGCGGCGAGCTTCATCACCGGGACGAACCTGCTCGTCGACGGTGCCCTGACCCGCGGCGTTCAGTTCTGAAAAGGCCGGCGGGTCACGCATCTCCTGCCGGCCGAACCAGTCCACGCGGCCGGACCAGTCCCAGGTCCAGGTGAGTGACCCAGCCCGGTGCGGCGGCACAGACGGCGGGAATGGTGTTGATGGCGCCCATCGCGGTCCAGTCATAGCCCGGATGGGCCATCGTCCCGTCGGTCCTGGTGACCCCCTTGAGGGTCAGCTCGGTCGGCGGATCTCCGTCGATGACGATCTCGTAGCGGGTCTCGCCCCAGTCCCACGGCGGATCCAGTTTGTCCGGTCCCGCCGTGACATAGATGGCGTGGAAGACGATGAGTGGCCGGCCGTTCACCCACGCTGTCCATTCGTGCCGCTGCGCGGCCACCGTGCCGACCGCGATCGCGCCCTCGTCGTGCGCGATGGCTTCCCGTGCCGTTGCGACGTCGATCTCGGCGGCGGTCACCTCGTCGATGGTGACGCCGAGACCGTCGGCGATCATGTACATCGATTGCGCGAAGAACGGCAGTCCGAGCCCGAGAATCGTCGGCTCGGTGAGGAACGTGTCCTTGTCCTTGCCGAACCCCATCCAGTCGATATGGTCCAGCGGCGCATCCTTGATGACGTCGACGACCTCGTACACCTGGATGCTGTCAATCCGGCTCATCACCCGGGCGAGGGTGAGCGGAAGGACATCTCCGGCATACCCGGGGTGGATGCCGCCGCCGTGAAACGAGGTGCCGCCATCGGTGCACGCTGCGCGTATCTGTTCGCCTGAATCCGCGAAATCCGGTGACGGATAGAAGAACCCGCTGGTGGTGACGACGTTCTTGCCGGATCGCAGTATTCGGCAGACGGTGGCGACGTCCATGATGATCGGGGTGTAGAACACGCAGTCGGCGTCGAGGGCCAGGACGGCGTCGACATCGTCGGTGGCGATGACTCCGGTGGCCCCGATGCCGACGATCTCGCCGGCGTCCATCCCCACCTTCTCCGGGGAATGCACCAGCACCCCGACCAGATCGAACACCGGATTGTCGGCGAAATGCCGCACACCGACCTGTCCGACATCGCCGGTCATCCACTGGATCACCCGATAGCTCATCGCCCCAGCCCTTTCGACAGCACACCGCGGCCCACAATGGTGGGCAGATCAAGGAACGTGCGGATCCCCGGCGCGGCGGCACACACCGGAGCGATCGCGTGGACGGCATGCATCGCGGTGCCCAGACAACCCTGATCGGTGTCATCCTCGTCGTGGATGGCTATCCGCGATTCCAGCACCATCGACGGCAACCCCTCGACGGTCACCTTCCAGCCTCGCCCGTTCGGCCAGTCCGGTGCCTGGTCGGCGCCGAGTCGGGTGATGTGTTCGACGGTCAGTGCCCGCCTGCCTTCGATCACCGCGGTATAGGAGAAGCGCTGCGCCGAAACGGTTCCCGCCTCGATGCGACCGGCCTCGATATCGATCGGCGTGTCGGTGACCGCCACCTCGCGCTCCCAGACGTAGTCGTCGATCGTGGCGCCCAGACCTGCTGCCAGCAGCATCAGCGGCGCCTTGAAGGACAATCCACCGACCGCAGGCTCATCCATCGGCACCCTCTCATCGGGTGGCTTACCGAAGCCCATCACCTCGAACAATACGAACGGCACGTTGTAGGTGGAGTAGTCCATCAGTTCCTGCACCAGCAGCGAGTCGATGCGGCGGAACAGTCCCGACATCGTCAGCGGCAGCACCTCCGCCGCCCAGCCCGGCTGAATCCCGGTGGCGTGAAACGAACTCCGGCCCTCCTGGCACGCCGCCTCCAGGCGCTGCGTCACATCGTCACCGGCGCTCTGCGGGTAGATCCACGCGGTGACCGCGGTGGACACCACGTTCTTCCCGGAGGCCAGCAGCCGACAGATATCGTCCAGCGCGACGGGTGGATTCCACTCACCCTCGGCCATGTACAGCACGCAGTCGGCGTCGAGCGCGAGGATCTCGTCGACATCGGTGGTGGCCAGGACGCCGGTCTCACCGATTCCGGCGACATCGCCGATATCGCGTCCTGCCTTCGCCTCGTTGTACACCCGGGCGCCGACGAGTTCGAGGTCGGGATGTTCGTGCACGGCGGCCAGGGCGTGACTACCGACGTTGCCGGTGGCCCACTGGATCACCCGCAGCTTTGAACCCATCTCAGCCGCCTTGTTCGGCGAGCCTGGCCTGGCGTGCCTCATAGCGGTCGACCAGTTCCCGGAATCCGAGCCGGTCGTACTGCGGGATGGGCTGTATGCCCCAGACGTCCCGGGCGGTGTCCTTGCCCTCGGCGCCCTCCGGCGGCCCCAGTGGCGGGTAGGGGAACTTGCACTCCAGCGCGTCATCGGAGTAGCGCACCTTGAGAAGTTCACTGCAGATCTGGGTGAGGCTCAGCGTCGGGTAGCCGTAGTAGACCGCCATGAAGGGCAGCGTGAAGGCCCCCTCGATGACCAGCGCGATCAGACAGACCAGCACGGCACGCTTGATGTACTTGTGCATCCGCGCGTAATAGGGCGTGGTGCCCGGCGGCAGATCCTCCGTGGTGGTTTCGGCTTGCGGTGTTGTCACGGTGTCACTCCTTCAGTCCGTGAAGATCTCGCGATTTACCGTGTGCAGGTACGGGATCGCGAGGAACGGGGTGATGTAGAAGATGTCGTAGAGCCACCAACCGATGACCGGGAAGATGACGCCCGCGAACCGGACGTCGGCGAACATCGTCATGTTGAAGACGTAGACGGTCCAGATCACGACGCCCATCCAGCAGGTGACGATCATCCACTGGTGGCCCCAGCGCTTCATCTGCAGGAATCCGATGGCCGCGGCGCACCGCATGGCGAAGACCGTGATGATCATGCCGGCCACCATGGCCTTCTCGCCGGGTCCCGCGGCGCCGCCGATCCAGAGTTCGTTGTAGTGCCAGAAGTATCCGGCGTCGAACATGTGGCCCCAGCCGACCATCAGGACCCGGTTGATCAGAGTGTGATTGGCGACCAGGTCCAGCGCCCAGCCCAGGCTGTTGAGCATTCCGTCGATCAGCACCAGGTAGCCGATCAGGGTGACGATCATCGGGCGCACCGACAGTCCGGTCCGCGCCGCCTGCCGTTGCAGCCACACGCCACGCATGAAGATCGGGAAGCCGATCAACCCCGGCACCCACATGCCCATGAGGGCGGCACCGACGATCATCCATTTGTCGGCTCGTCGCTGAGCGAGCCGGGACTCCTCGCCGTGGTCCTCCAGGCTGACGGAACCGCCGACAGCCAGGCTCACAGATACCACCAACCGCGTTCGAAGGACATGTAGAGCTGGATGAGGAACATCGTGAGCAGGTAGCCGTAGATGGCGATCTGGAACACGATGAGCGCCCGTTTGCGCTTCTTCTCTTTCTGATCGACCATGGTGAAATCCCTTCTCAGAGTGTGTCGGTAGGCAGGAGCCCGGCCGCCGCGATCTCCCGGAGCCCCTCATTGATGGCTCCGTTGGTGCTCAGCGGTGCGAGGATGCACGCTTCGGCGGCTTCCAATTCGCCGGCACCGGCGGCGATCAGTTGGGCGGAGGTGACGAGCACCCGCGTCGACGGCGGCTCGAAGTGGAAGGCCTCATCGGCGGTGCGGATGGCGTTGGCGCAGTGAACGAGCCGCCGGGCGGCCGCCACGTCGATACCGGTCTCGGAAACGACGGCTTCGGCCTCGCGTTCCGGTGGCAGATAGTTCATCGCCACGGTGGCGAAACGCTGCCGGAAGGACGGCTTGAGCTCCTTCAGTGAGCTGCGGTAGGCGGGGTTGTAGGAGCACACCAGCATGAATTCCTCTGGTGCCGTGACGACTTCGCACGCGCGATCCAGATACAGGGTGCGGCGGTGGTCGGTCAGCGAGTGCAGGATGGCCAGCGAGTCGTGGCGCGCCTCGACGACCTCGTCGAGGTAGCAGATGGCCCCGGTCTTGACGGCTCTGGTGAGCGGCCCGTCGGTCCAGATCACGTCGCCGCCGGTGACCATGAAGCGGCCGACGAGATCGGAGCTGGTCAGGTCATCGTGGCAGCTGATGGTGACGACGGGTCTACCGAGCAGGGATCCCATGTGTTCGACGAGCCGGGTCTTACCGCACCCGGTCGGCCCGGTGAGCATGACCGGGATCTTGCGGGTGAATGCCTGCTCGAAGAGCTGCACCTCGTTGCCGCTGGAATAGTATGCCTCGCTGCTCATCTGACTCCTGATGTCATGCGCCGACCAGCTCCCGGTGTACGTGCGCGAGCACACGGGGCAGCTCTTCGACCCGCCGGATCCGTCGTGAGCGTTTCGGTCCGAACACCTCGGGCAGCGGGTCGACCCGGGCCGGCCCCACACCGACGTAGTAGACGCTCACGCCCGCCTCGTTGGCCTCCTCGACCGCATGCGCGGCATCCGACCATGCGTAGCGGCCCTCGTAGCCCTCATCGGAGATCATCCCGTCCCCGACGATGATGAGCAGCCGGCGTTCCGAGGGCTGCGCGAGCAGCCGGGCGGTGAGGTGACGGATGGGTGCGCCGAGGCGGGTGTAGCCGCCGGTGGACAGTCCCAGGCCGCTGGGCGGGACGAACCGTGCCTCCGGGAAGTCCTTGAGGCAGCGCACTTCCACGCGATGGCGGGTGTTGCCGGTGAACACGAAGATGCCGTGACGTTCCCGGGCCTGGTTCATCGCCCGGGACAACGCATCGGCGCAGGCCAGTTCCAGCCGGAACACCCTGCCACCGTGCACCCCCAGCGATGAGCTGCCGTCCAGCAGCAGCGCGGTGCTGACATCGCGGTGGGTGGGCAGCAGTTCGCGGAACAGGCGCGGCTCGGTCGCTTCACAGGTGCGCAGATCGATGAAATGGCGCACGTACTGGTCGATATCGAGGTCCGAGCCGTCCTCCAAGCGACCGATCATGGCGCGGTGGGTGTTCTCCTGGAACCATGTGCGTAGATCGCCCGAGTCCGTTTTCGCGGGGTCGACACGGCGGTCGCGGGCCAGTTCCAGGACCGCCACATGATCGGGCAGGAAGCGTTTCGTCCAGGCGTTCCACTCCGGGTACGGGATGCCGGGCCGGTGCTCGGGGGTGACATCCATGTCGTTGTCCTGCGGGCGGCTCGGTGGCGGCAGATTCGGGTTGCGCACGCCGCCATCACCGCCCACCGGTACCGAGTAGGGCCGGGGCATCCGCTTTTGCGTCGTGGTCCACGGCATCCTGCCGAACTGCCGCCGCAACTTGTCGACCAGGCCTGTCGGTGTCGTGTAGATCGCGGGCAACCGTCCCAGCAGCGGGTGGACGGTCAGCCCGTCGGCGCTGCGGGCGAGTTCGATCGCGCGGCTGATCATCGTGTGCGCATCCAGCTGGGGGTCGGCCGGCTTCAGTTCGGGCAGCAACCGACTGCATTCGGGCATCAGCCCGGGCCAGCGCGCTGCGATCCAGCCCAGCGCGACAGCCGCCTCGACGAGGGCCAGCGCGCGTAGCTCGCGGGCGGACAGCTCGTCGATCCGGTATTCGCCGACCCGGTCCTTCGACGACGAACATTGCAGGGCGATACCGCATGTCAGCGAGCGTCGCGTCCAGTCGGCTCCGAGCTGCGGGTAGGGGACGTGGATGAAGGTGCGCGACGAGTTCAGGCCGAAACCGCGGTGCTCTCCGGTGACCAGGCGGACACCCGCGCGCTGCTCGTCGCTCAGTGCGACCGCGGTGAGCGAGCAGCTGCGTTCCAGCGCCATCGCCGAGGTGTCATCGAGGTCAGCCATGGATGGTTCCCGCCGCACTCACGTGCGCTCGGTTCAGAAGGTGCCGATATTGGAGAACATCCAGTACCAGAACCAGATGACCAGGCCGGTGCCGCCCCAGGCTGCGACGTAGCGCAGGACCTCCCACAGATAGTCCACGGTCGAACCTCCTCGTTGACGGTTTCATCGGATCTCCACACCGCGTGCCGCGGAGGAAACACGGTTGTCGAGCATGGTGTTTCGGGATCCGCCATCCTCGGTGGCGGTGAGCCCCGGCGCCCGAAGCCTGTGCACGTGACGCAGCGACGGCTGCACCTTTGGCGACATGATGTTCCTTTTCTACTTCACTGACTGACTTGGGTCAATAGAGAACCCATGACGACCGCCGAATCAACTGTGTGAAGCCCACCCGGCGGACAGCCGGGTGATATCAGTCAGTGAATATTTCGCGATTCACGGTATGCAGATACGGGATCGCGAGAAACGGGGTGATGTAGAAGATGTCGTAGAGCCACCAGCCCACGACGGGGAAGATGGTTCCCGCGAACCGCACGTCGGCGAACATCGTCATGTTGAACACGTAGAGCACCCAGATGACCACGCCCATCCAGCACGTGACGATCATCCACTGCTGACCCCAACGCTTCATCTGCAGGAACCCGATCGCTGCCGCGATCCGCATGGTGAACACCGTGAGGATCATCCCGACTTCCATCGCCTTCTCGCCCGGCCCGGATGCCCCACCAACCCAGAGTTCGTTGAAATGCCAGAAGTATCCGGCGTCGAACATGTGGCCCCAGCCGTTCAACAGCACCCTCGCCAGCAGTGTGTGGCTACCGATCAGGTCGAGCGCCCACCCGACGGTGTTGATCGCCGCGTCGATGATGACCAGGTACCCGAGCAGGGTGACCATCATCGGCCGCACCGACAATCCGTTGTGCTGCGCCCGGCGCAGCAGCCACACGCCCCGGAGAAACAGCGGCAGACCGAAGATGCCCAGCGCGGCAGTGCCGATCAAGATGCTGCCGCTGATCAACCACCGGTCCGCCTGGCGCTGAGCCAGCCGCGACTCCTCCATCTGCTCGTCTAGAGACAGGGTCGCCGAAGCGGCTGACGATCGCATGTTGACTGACTCTAGTCATGCAAATGGTCGTAGAACAAGCATCGCCCCCGCGATGCCGCCGGCTCATCCCGCGGCGGCGACGCTCCGCATGGTGCGTTTGACCAGATCGTCGAGCAGGTCCCGGCGCATCGGGTCATTGGTGGTGATCGCCAGCGCGTAGAGGCACAGCAGGAAGAACACCGCACTGTTCATCGACTGGACCTCGGGATCCACCTGCCCCTCGGACCGGGCCCGCTCGATGCGCTGGGCCAGCAGCAGCACCAGCGAGTGGTCACCGCCGTCCTCGGAATCCGGGCGCGTCTGCGAGAAGTGCAACGCCAGGAAATCCTTGAACAGGACGTCGCCCAGCCGGCGCTCCAGCCCCAGCACCAGCCGCACCGCCTCGGACAGCGCGGATTCCAGGTCGTGGCCCTTTTCGAGGTATCGGCCGAACTGCTTGGCCATCCGGTCTTCTTCGCGCTTCTCCAGTTCCAGGAGAACGTGCTCCTTGGTGGGGAAATGGAAGAAGAAGGTGCCATGGGCCACCCCTGCGGCCGCCACGATGGCGGCGACATCGGCCTCGGCCATCCCGGACCGCTTGAACTCGGCGACTGCGGCGCCCATCAGCCGCTCACGGGTCTGCAGACGCTTCGCCTCGCGCGCCGAGGGGCCGTTCACCACCGCCATGTTCGCTCCGTCCCTGTCCGCGTTCCGGGGCGCCGAGTGGTCCGGAGCCGCCGACACCGACAATATCGCCTGGGCCGCTCACCGCGGCCAACTCGACGAGGCGGGTGTGTGAAATGACTTGAGTCAGCTGAAACGCCGTCGTTCGGGTGGGCCATGTTTGGCTGCGTACCTCGCCGGGCAGCCCTTTTCCATGACTGATACGTCCACAGCCCTGCAAGGCATGAAATTCGCCATTCTGGCCACCGACGGTGTTGAGCGCCGCGAGCTCGCCGAACCGCGCGATGCCATCGTCAACGCCGGCGGCGCGATCGAGTTGCTCTCCCTCCATGACGGCGAAATCGAGGCACGGGACCACGATTTGGAACCCGCCGGCACGTTCCGGGTGGATCGCCGGGTCGAAGGTTCCTCCGCCGACGAATTCGATGCGCTGGTGATTCCGGGCGGCACCGTCAACGCCGACAAGCTGCGGTCCGACGAATCCGCGGTGGCGTTCGTGCGCCGTTTCGTCGAGTCCGGCCGACCGGTGGCGGTCATCTGCCACGGCCCGTGGGTGCTGATAGACGCCGGCGTGGTCGAGGGCCGCACCGTCACCTCATATCCCAGCCTTCGTATCGACCTGCGCAATGCCGGAGCGAAGACCGTCGATACGGAAGTCGTGGTCGACGGGAATCTGATCACCAGTCGGACCCCCGACGATCTACCGGCGTTCTGCGACGCGCTGTTGAACGCGGTCGCGAAAGCCCCTGCCCCGCAGCGCTAAAAGGTCTGGCATAGATCTCACGAGATGGTATCCGGTACGAATCGCCACGCCGGTTTCTCCAGGATTTCAGTCTCGTGCGTGCGGGTCTCTTGAGACTGCGCCCACGTAGCTGAAAACACGCCGATTCGTCCAAGGTTTCAGTCTCGTGGGCTCGGCCGCCACCCGGCTGAACTGGGCGCTTCCGTGCGGGTCCTCCCGGACTCACGGTCAGGCTCAGCCCGGGCTGCCGTCACGCCCCGTACGCGGCGCTGAAAAACTCCAGTTCCAGTCGCATCGCGCGCCGGTACGCCCGCCGAATGGCCGGGCTGTCGGTGCCGAGCCGGTCGAGGAGGCGTTCCAGCAGCGCGGCGATCTCCTCGAAACCGGGGTCGGCGTAGGTCTGCACCCATTGCGCGTACGGCCCCGCGGTACCCGCGTCCAGTTGGGACCCGATGTGGGCATACAGCCGCATGCACGGCGTCATCGCCGCGCACACCTCCCCCAGACCTCCGGTCGCCGCGGTCGCCAGCAGGAACTCGGTATAGGCCAGCGTGGCAGCGACCGGCGTGACCCCGGCCATATCGATTCCCCAGGACGCCGCGTAACCGGCATGCAGGCCCAGTTCCTCGCGCACACCGGCCAATAGATCGGCGAACGTGAGCAGCGTCGCGGTATCGGTGCTGCGCGCCAGCGCCAAAGCGTATGCACGGGCGAAGGATTCGAGAAAGAACGCATCCTGGGCGATGTAGCCGGCGAAGAGCTCCCGCGCCAGGGTTCCGTCGCCGATCCCGCGGACGAACGGGTTGGCCAACACCTCGGCGGTGATATCGGCGTTCTCCGACCACAACTGAGCAGACAGCGTCATGCCAGCGCCATATCCCAGAAGGCCACCTCGAGCGTCAGCACCGCGTTGACCTGTTCTTCATGCTCGCCCGGCGAGGCGAGGGCGCCCAGCTCCTCGACATACCCGGCGAAATCGGGCGTCGTCCAGTGTTCGACGAACTCGTCGAGTGGGGCCGCGGCGGGCGCGGCGGAGGTCCAACCGAGCAGGTAGACCCGCTCGATGACCCACAGGGCGGTGATCGCGGCGGCATACGGCTCGTCATCGAGACGCCGCAGCAGCTCCCGATAGGCCAGCGTGCCGGGCAGCGGCTCGGCGTCCAGATCGATGCCGCGTCGCAACGCCTGCTCCTCGAACCAGTCCAGCTCGGCCACCAGTGCGGCGCATCCGCCGACCAGCACCTGCTGACCTGCGCGGGGCGCCCGGGCGAGAAGCCGAGCTTGGAAGATCAGCAGGTCGGCGACGAACAGCGCATCCTGGCGCAGCCACTTGTCGAAGGCCGCGTCGGTGATGGTGCCGTCACGCACCGCGTCGAGGAACGGGTGCCGGGTGGCAGCCGTCCAGAGGTCATCGGGCACGGCACAACCCTATCCGTGCCGGGTGGCCGGACACCCGCCACCCCGTCAGACGTTCTGCGGTTCGTACCCACAGATGGCGGCAACCTTCTCCGCCGAGGCGGAGGCCGGATCGAACTGGTAGCCCAGCCATTCGGCCGCCAGTCGGCGGGCCAACTCGACACCCACGACCCGCTGACCGAAGCACAGCACCTGGGCGTTGTTGCTGAGGACCGCGCGTTCCACCGAGAAGCTGTCGTGGGCGGTGACCGCCCGCACGCCGGGCACCTTGTTGGCGGCGATGGCCACCCCGAGGCCCGTCCCGCAGATCAGCAGCGCCCGGTCGGCCTGCCCCTCGGCCACCATGCGGGCCGCGGTGACCGCCACGTGCGGGTAGGCGGTGTGCTCATCGGGGCCGACGCCCACGTCGACCACGGTGTCCACCCGCGGGTCCGACTCCAGGTCGCCACGCAGAACGTCCTTGTACTGCAGTCCGGCGTCGTCGCAGCCGATCACCACGCGCATGGTCATGTCATTCTCCTCGATCAGTTCGGCCACCGTGTGGACACACATGGCCAGTGAGATGGCGCCCGCGTCGGGGGTACCGACGCTGCGTTCTGCCAGTGGTCGAGCCCGGCCGACCTTGGGTCGGAGGTCGGCCGTCTCGGCGGCTGCCTTCTGGGCGGTCTCCACGGATTCGAGCCACGCTGTGCGCCAGCCGGTTCCGGCGTCGACGGCGGCTTCGAACGAATCGACGAAGGGGCCCAACGCATCGAGCATGGTCTTGTCGCCGCGCTCGGCGTGGCCCAGCGCCACCAGCGCGTCATGCCCGGCCCGCAGCGCCGTGGCGATCTCCCGTCCACCGGGTACACCGCGGTTGCCCAGCGCCGCGGCGGCCGCACAGAGCGCCGCTCCCCACAGCACGCCGGACGTACCGCCGGCCTTGGCCGCCCACGCCTCGCCGGCCGCGGTCAGCACCGAGGCGGTTCCGCCGCCCGAGTTCACGGCTTCGGCGGCGGCGGCGGCAGCCGCCGTGGTGCCCTTGACCATGCCGCGTCCGTGGTCACCGTCCCCGGCGACCGCGTCGATGCGCCCGAGTTCGTGCTCGGCATTTACCATCTGCCCGGCGATACGCGAAATCCCCTGGGCAACAATCGCAGCCACCTTTCGCGATGCCGCGTCGCCGGCGATGGTCTGCCGCGCAACAGCACCGGCGACGTCATCGGCACGCCGGGTCCCCGCGCCGGCCGGCACCGCGCCCTTGCGATAGGCGGGCGTGTCGGCCGGTGCTGTCCACAGCCGCTCCAGTTCGTCATCGAGCCACATCACGGTCAGCGAGCAGCCCGCCATGTCCAGGCTGGTGACCAGTTCGCCCACCTCGGGTGACACCACGGTATGGCCCGATTCGCCGAGCCTGGCCGCCACCGTCTTCCACACCACGAACAACTCTTCGTACTTGGTGCGGCCCAAACCGTTGAGGATCACCGCGATTCGCCCGGATGACCCGGCCGGCTTCTCGGCCAGCACTCCGGTAACCAACAGGTCGGCGAGGTCGGTGGCCGTCGGCATCTCGTGGCTGGCCACCCCGGGTTCACCGTGGATGCCCAGGCCCAGATCCATCTGGCCCTCGGCGACGACGAACAGCGGCCGGTCCGCACCGGGCAGGGTGCACCCCTCGAACGCCACGCCCAGGGTGCGGGTAGCCGCGTTGGCCTTCACCGCCACCCGTTCGACGCCGTCGAGATCGGTGCCCTCTTGCGCTGCCGCGCCGGCACAACGGAACACCGTGAAATCTCCGGCGATCCCGCGTCGCTTCCCGATGTCTTCTGCTGTGGCGCTGGCAATATCGTCGGTGACGCCCAGATAGCGGGCGTCGATGCCTTCGGCCCGCAGCGCGGTGACCGCGAGGCCGAAGTTCATCACATCGCCGGCGTAGTTGCCGGTGAGCAGCAGCACGCCCGCGTCGCCGTGCGCCGCGCGGGCCACCGAGGCGGCCTCCTGCGCCGACGGGGAGGTGAAGATGTTGCCCACCACCGCGCCGTCGGCGAAGCCGTGCCCGACCACCCCGCAGAACGCGGGGTAGTGGCCCGAGCCGCCGCCGACGACGACCGCCACCTTGCCTGCCGGTGTCTCGGTGGCGCGCACCACGCCGCCCGGCACACCCACCACATAGTGCGAGTTGGCGTCCAGGAAGCCGGCGAGCATGTCCTCGGCGAAGGTGGCCGGGTCGTTGAACAGACGTGTCATGGCACGGACCTCATCTACGTGAACGTCGGTTAGTGAATGTGGCTGCCGCCGTTGATGTCAACGGTGGTCCCGGTCAGGTAGCCGGCGTCCGGGCTGGACAGGAAGGTGATCACCGCGGCGATCTCCTCGGTGGTGGCGGTGCGTCCGACCGGGATGGCGGCGGCCAGTGCGGCCTCCTGCTCATCGGTGGATCCGACGCGGATGTTGGTGTCCACCGCGCCCGGGGTGACGGCGTTGACGGTGACTCCCTTGTCGGCGACCTCGCGGGCCAGCGCCTTGGTGAAACCGAGGATGGCGGCCTTGGCCGAGGAGTAGGGCACCTTGCCGAACACGCCACCACCGCGCTGCGCGGACACCGACGACATGTTGACGATGCGGCCCCAGCCCTGCTCGATCATCGCCGGCAGGAACGCGCGAGTGACCAGGTAGGTACCGGTGGAGTTGACGGCGAACACCTTGTTCCACAGCTCCAGGGTGGTCTCCAGGAACGGCACCGGGGACGTGATGCCCGCGATGTTGGCCAGAGCGCCGATCGGGGGCAGGTTGCGCGCGGTGACCTCGGCGGCGACCGCGTCGTACGCGGCGGTGACCGATTCCTCGGAGGTGACGTCGATACCGTGACCGAATGCCGGGACCGCGTACTGGTTGCCGATCTCGGCGGCGACCTTGGCGCTCTTCTCGCCGTCGAGGTCGAGGATGACGATGGCCCAGCCCTCCCGCGCGTAGCGGGCGGCGACGGTCACGCCGATGCCCTTGTCGGAGGTGGCGCCGGTGATGACGGCGGTCTTCTCGATGCTCATGGGTGCTCCTTCTAGATCAGTTCGGAAATCAGTTGGCCGGCACCGACAGTCGCCGCGGGCCGTTCGTCATGGGTGACATCTCGGGTCTCCAGCTCCAGCGAGAAGTGGCCGGTGTAGCCGGCGTCGGCCAGTGCCTTGAGTCCGCGGCCGAAGTCGACGGCCCCGTTGCCCACCGAGAGGTTGATGTTCCCGGGCACGGCATCGCGGATGTGGACGTGCGCGATGCGCGCGCCGATCCGGCCGATGTAGTCCACCGGGTCACCGCCGGAGGCCACGATGTGGCTGAAATCCATCACGATGCCCACCCGGGCGTCGAGTCGTTCGTGCAAGGCCTGAGCCCGGTCGATATCGCAGCACAGCCGGTGAAAATGCAGTGATTCGGTCCAGAGCTCGACCCGTGCACCGGCGGCGATATGCGCGGCGGCAGTGAGTTCGTCGGCGACCAGGTCCAGGTCTTCGTCCAACGTGGACACCGGTGCATGGGCCAGCGCCCCGCAGGGCAGCACCAGCGCACGGGCACCGGTGGCCGACGCGAGGGCGACCAGCATGGTCAGGTGGCGCAGACGCGCTCGCTGCTGATCGGCGTCCAGCGTCGCGTTCAGGTCGCCGATATCGCCGTTGATGGATCGCACCGCCAGGCCGGACGCGGCGACCGTCGCGGTCACCGCGTCGACGGCAGCCTCGTCGAGCACGTACGGGACGTGATCGCAGACGCCGGGCAGCGCGCCCAGGTCGATCTCGGCGAAGCCGAGGCCGGCGATCGTCGCCAGCGCCCGAGTCAGATCCTGGTGCCGAAAACTGATGGTCGAGCAGCCGAGCCTGGTGCTGAAGCGGCCTGTCAATGTCACTTCCCCGTCACCTCCTGCGTTGTGATGACTGACACATTAACTCAGTTGACTGTTAACAGTCAACGGGCAACATTTCATTATGTGTTGACTGTTGACAATAACTGTGGGCGTGCTCACACTGGGTGACGCACCGCACTGTTGACCGTCAACAGTGACCGGAATGGCCAGTCGGAACACCAGGTAGAACTGGATTTGAAAGGATGTCCACCATGAGCGATGACGCTCTGCAGATGCGGGGTCCGGTGCATGGCACCAAGGACGCCAAGCGGGTAGCGATCGGCTCCGGTGTCGGAGCCGTCATCGAAACCTATGACTTCATCGGCTTCGGCACGGCAGCCGCGCTGTACTTCGGTACCGCCTTCTTCCCGAACTCCAGCCCGGTGACGGGCACTCTGCTGGCGTTCGCGACGCTCGGCGTCGGATTCGTCGCCCGGCCGCTCGGTGGCATCATCGGCGGCCACCTCGGTGACAAGATCGGGCGCAAGCCGGTTCTGGTCGCCTCACTGATCCTCATGGGTCTGGCCACCTTCGCCATCGGATTGCTGCCGACCTACGAGACCGTCGGCGTGCTGGCCCCGATCCTGCTGGTGACCGTGCGCATCATCCAAGGTCTCGCGTTCGGTGCCGAGTGGGGTGGCGCCATCCTGATGAGCTACGAGCACGCTCCGTGGAAGAAGAAGGGCCGCTATACCGGCATCGTGCAGGCCGGATTCCCCGTCGGACTTCTCATCGCCAACCTCGTGTTCTTCTTCAGCATCCACCTCGGCGGCGACTGGGCGTGGCGGGTGCCGTTCCTCGCAAGCGCCGTCCTGGTCATCGTCGGCCTGATCATCCGAGCCAAGGTGCCCGAATCCCCGGTGTTCGAAGACGTCAAGAACGAAGGCAGCATCATCAAGTCGCCGATCGTCGAGGTCGTCAAGACCGACTGGCGAAACATTCTGCGCGGCATCGGCCTTCGCATTGCCGAAACGGCCGGCTACGCGGTGTCCATCACCTACATGCTGTCCTACCTGAAGAACGCCGAACTGGCGACCAGGTCCCAGACCATCGGCGCCCTGTGCATCGCATCGGCGGTCGGCATCTTCGCCACCTTCGCCTGGGCGAAACTCACCGACAAGATCGGTCGCCGTCCGCTCTACCTCTGGGTGTGCGCATTGGGCATACCGTTCGGCGTCCTGATGTTCATGCTGGTCAACACCGGTGTGTTCATTCTCATCGTCGCGACGTTCGTCATCGCCTACGGCGTGTTCCAGAACGCGCTCGCCGGCTCGCAGGGCGGATGGTTCCCCGAACTGTTCAACGCGAACACCCGCTCCTCGGGTGCCTCCCTGGCCTACCAGATCTCGGCGATCGCCTCGGGCTTCACGCCCTTCATCACCACCCTGCTGTATGAGGCCTACGGGTGGACCGGCCCGGCCCTGCTCTTCAGCGGATACATGGCCATCGGGCTGATCGCGGCGATTCTGACCCGCGAAACCTGGGGACCTCAGGAGCGCATGCTGGCCGACAAGGCGTCGATGGACACTCCTGTGCCGCACGGGGCGAGCGTCTGATGGCCGGGGTGAGTGCGGCAACGACCGACGTGCGCGGTGAGAAGGTGGCACAGGCCGCCTTTCGGATACGACACCATGCCCTGAACATGGGCGAGGCACAGGGCCAGGGTTATGTCGGCCAGGCGCTGGGGGCCGCCGACATGCTGGCCGCCGTGTACGTCGACCAGTTGCGTTACCGCGCCGACGATCCGCACTGGGCGGGCCGGGACCGGTTCCTGCTCTCGACGGGTCACTACGCCATCGGGCTGTACGCCGCGCTGGCCGAGGCCGGCATCATCGACGTCGACGAACTCGTGACCTACGGATCCGATGACTCCCGACTGCCGATGTCCGGAATGGCCAGCTACACACCGGGTATGGAGATATCCGGCGGCTCTCTCGGTCACGGTCTGACCGTGGCGGTCGGGATGGCGCTGGGATTGCGGCACCAGGGCTCGGATGCCCGCGTCATCAACTTCCTGTCCGACGGTGAGCTCGATGAGGGCTCTACCTGGGAGGCCGCGATGGGTGCCGCGCACCACGGACTGGGCAATCTCATTGCGATGGTGGATATCAACGCGCTGCAGGCCGATGGACCGACCGCCGGTGTACTGCGCACCGAGCCGGTCGCCGACAAGTGGGTCGCCTGCGGCTGGCAGGTGGCGCGGGTGGACGGTAACGACGTCGGCGCGCTACTCGGCGCCTTTGACGCCGTCAGCACCGGTGTGCCTTCGGTCATTCTGTGCGACACCAGGATCGGGCGCGGCGTGCCGCTGCTGGAGAACCGCGAGAAGGCGCACTTCATGCGCATCGACTCCGACGAGTGGCAGGTCTGCCGCGACCAATTGACCCAGGGACACCAAGGAGTACCGGCATGAGCGCGCCCGCGAAGCTCAAGACATCGGCGATGATCGCCTCGTTCGCCGATCCGGGCCAGAAGACCACCTCGGCCCCGTTCGGGCACGCACTGGTCAAGGCCGCCCAGGCCGATGACCGGATCGTCGGCCTGACCGCCGATCTGGGCAAGTACACCGATATGCACATCTTCGCCAACCAGTTCCCGGACCGGTTCTTCCAGATGGGCATGGCCGAGCAGTTGCTCTTCGGCGCCGCCGCGGGGATGGCCGAAACCGGACTGATACCGTTCGCGTCCACCTATTCGGTGTTCGCGGCGCGGCGCGCGTATGACTTCATCTGCCTGGACATCGCCGAGCCGAACCTGAACGTGAACATCATCGGCGGCCTGCCCGGGCTGACCACCGGCTACGGCCCGTCGCACCAGGCCACCGAGGACATCGCCATCTTCCGGGGTGTGCCGAACCTGACCATCGTCGATCCCTGCGATTCGGTGGATATCGAGCAGGCCGTCCCGCAGTTGGCCGAGCACGCCGGGCCGACCTACCTGCGGTTGCTCCGCGGAAATGTGCCCACCGTGCTGGACGAGTACGACTACCGATTCGAACTCGGCAAGGCCAAGGTGTTGCGCGACGGATCCGACGTGGTGCTCATCTCGTCGGGCCTGATGACGATGCGGGCCCTGCAGGCCGCCGAACAGCTGGCCGCCCACCATGTCGACGTGGCCGTGGTGCACACCCCGACCATCAAGCCGTTCGACGCCGAAACCGTGCTGGCACAAGTAGATACGGATCGCCTCGTGGTGACCTGTGAGAACCACACGGTGATCGGCGGTCTGTTCGAGACGGTCGCCTCGGCGGTCGTGCAGCGTGGGTTGAGCAAGCAGATCACCCCCGTCGCACTGCCGGACGAGTTCCTGGCCGCCGGCGCGCTGCCGACCCTGCACGACCGCTACGGGCTCGCGACCGCGCGTCTCGTCGCCACGGTGCTCGAACGGCTGTAAAGTGTTGACATCTGAATGTTGACAGTCAAGGAGCGCAGGATGACCGTGGATTCCACATCTCTGCTGCGCCTGGAGAAAACCAGCCTGCGCCAACAGGCGCTGACCGCACTGCGCCGCGCCATCACCACCGGCCAGCTCACGCCGGGCACCCACCTGGTGGAAACGGATCTGTCCGACGCGCTGCAGATCAGCCGGGGCACCCTGCGCGAGGCGATGCGCCAACTCCAGCAGGAGGGCCTGATCTCGGCGGGGGCCCGCGGGCGACTCTCGGTACGACACCTGGACGCCAAGGAGATTCGCGATATCTTCAACGTCCGCGCCGCGCTGGAGTCGATGGCCGCCCGCGAGCTCGCCGCACGGCCCGACCGCACCGAGGCCGTCGCGACCCTGCGTGGCGCCGTCGACGACATGGATCGCTGGGCCGAAGCGAACCTGGAGGACAGGATCGAGGCCGACCTGCGCTTCCACCGCACCATGTGCCAACTCACCGGCAACGAGACGCTGCTGCACCAGTGGACATCGCTGGAGGGCAGCATCCGGATGTCGATCATGTTCGCCGGCGTCGACCGCGCCATCAAGAACATGAACGCCAAGCGGCATTACGACATCGTCGACGCCATCGAATCCGGGGACGCCACCCTGGCAGCGGCCACCGTCGCCGAACACATGGCGGGCGCGGCGAGCACGCTGGTCGGCTGAACACGTCCGCCGTAGGGGGACAATGGGGTCGTGGCGACACCTGAAGTCGAGAAGAGCCTGCGGGAGCGCAAGAAGCTCAGCACCCGTATCGCCATCCGCCGGGCAGCCTTCGACCTGTTCGCCGCGCGGGGCTACGCCGACACGACCGTCGAGCAGATCGCCGAGGCCGCCGACATCTCACCGCGCACGTTCTATCGCTATTTCGGGGTCAAGGAAGCGGTGCTGCTGTCCGACGATCAGACCGCGCCGATCGTGGCGGCCTTCGCCACGGCTCCCCCAGAACTTTCCGTCATCGCCGCCTACCGGCACGCGGTCGCCCAGGTGTTCGGTGCGATGACACCCGAGGAGCGCGAAGATGCCGCGACCGGGCAGCGGTTGATGTACCAAGTGCCCGAAGCGCACGGCCTGCTCTACACCGAGTACATCCGGGTGATCGAGCTGATCACCGAGGCGCTCTCCGAACGCCCCGATGCGCCCGCCGACGCGCTCGCGCGCCGGGTGATCGCCGGGGCCATCGTCGGGGTGCTGATGGCGGCGTCGGACAACACCCCGATGCCTGAGGGTTCGCTGCTGGCCGCGCTCTCGGTGCTCGACGATAGACTTTCTGGCGGCTGAACTATTCTGCTGCACCACTTTTCGACAGTTCGTAACCGTCGGCCGAGGATGTGCAATACTCCGGCGCGACGGTTGTCTAGTGTGTGGTCATTGTCGCGCTGAGCAAGCGGGCCGCGATCACGGGAATGTCGGCGTAGGTGGCGATTCCGGGTGCGGCTGCACAGACCGCCGGGATCGCGTTGATCAACGGAGCGGCGGTGATCCGCAAGCCGATGCCTCGCATCCGGGCGGGCGTCAGCTCAGCGAGATCTTCGGCCGTCGGCATCAGGTCGACCTTGACGTGCACACTGGGGTCGCCGACGATGTCGATGCGGTAACCGTGTTCGACGGTCCACGCCGGTTCCAGCAGCGGGGTGGCCAACCAGCGTTGGTTGACCGCTAAAACCTCACGGCCATCCGAGGTTCCGTACCACTTGACATCCATTCCGCCCACGTGGCCGGCTGGTATCGACACCCCGTCGGCGACAACGTCTGCGGTGGCGTGGGCAAAGGCGACATCGCAGGAGATCTCGTCGAGGTCGATGCACATCAGCCTCGCGAACATATCGACGGCTTCAGCGAAGACCGCGGTACCTCGGCGCACGTCATCCGCGTGAGACGGATCATCTTTGGGCCGACCCCAGCCGACGGATTGGAAGTTCGCGTCGCCGATGAACTGTGAGACATCGACGGACTCGGTCATCGAGGCGTGGCGCACATTGGTGGAAACGCCGCTCGATACCGCGGCAATCATCTGGGCATATCCGGGGTTCATCCCGCTGCCGAAGACGGTGGCCCCACCCTCGCGGGCCGAGATCTCGATCAGCCTTCGGTCGTCGGGGGCGAGATTGATGCCCGTCAGGAACTCGGCACTGGTGACGATGTTGACTCCGGCGCGCAGGATCTGCGCCACCTCTGCGACCTCGAAGTGCAGGGGTGTGTAGACGATGCAATCCGGCGCCAGCGCCAGGAGTGCGCTCACGTCTGTGGTTGCGAATACCCCGAGCTCGCGGCCGATCCCGCACAACGTTCCCACATCCACACCGGCCTTCTCCGGTGAGTACGCGTACGCGCCCACCAGGGTCAGGTCCGGGCGCGCCAACATGGCCTTCACCGCTTCGACGGCGACGTTCCCGGTGGTCCACTGAGCCACCCGCAGCGTGTTGCTCATCGTTGCCCTTTCGACGTCCGCCTCGGCGACCGATTCCGCACGCAGATAAAAATAACAGATGTAATCTTTTGAGATATCGGATCCGGCCGCTGGTGTCGGTGCAGCACGTGCTGCCGCCAATCCTCCGTACACAGAGATGAGTGCTCACATGGCTGAACTGGACGGAAAAGTCGCGATTGTCACCGGGACGAGCCGTGGCGTCGGGGTGGGCATCGCCCACGAACTCCTGCGGGCCGGGGCGACGGTGATCGGCTGCTCACGGGCACCGATGAAGGCTTTGCCCGGTACCGAGAACAATTCGGCCTGGACCGGGCGATCCGCGCAGATGGTCTGCGACCAAGCCGACTATCGGGCCATCGACGCCTTCGTCACCCAGGTCGTCGACACCTACGGCCGCATCGACATCTTGGTCAACAATGCCGGAGGCACGGTCCCGTCACCCTCGGTGGATGCCGTGCCCAGCCTTGTGTCACGCATCCAAGGGGCTCCCGGCCAGCGACGACGACTTCGAGCGCAGCGTGCTGTTCCACGCCTTCGCCGTGCAGATGAACCTGATCAGTCCGCTGTGGTTCGCCATCCGCGTCTACCGGCAGATGAAGACGCAGCACGGGACCGGTTGCATCATCAACATCTCCAGCGGGGCCAGTCACGCCGCCGGCTCACCCACCCTGGTGTCCTATGGCGCAGCCAAGGCGGGCCTCAACCAGATGACCCGATCCCTCGCCCAGGAGTGGGGCCCGGCGGCGCGGGTGAACTGCGTCGCGCTCGGGCCCACCGTGACCGAGAACTTCCAGTCCTTCGTGCTGCCCAAGGATGACCCGGACGGCGAGAAGTACTTCGACCCCATTCCGCTCAAGCGCGGCGGTCAACCCGCCGAAGTGGGCCGCACCTGCGTGTTCCTCGCCTCCGGGGCCGCGGACTTCATCAACGGCACCACCATCGAGATGGACGGCGGCATGCTCCCCGGCGTTCTCTACGACGCCGGCCTCAAGACCATCACCGACCTACTATGAAGGAAAGACATTGACTCGCCGCGTCATTCAATTCTCCACCGGGAACGTCGGCGTGCACGCGCTGCGGACGCTCATCGGACGCCCGGACCTCGAACTTATCGGGGTGCACGCCGCATCGCCGGACAAGGTCGGGCGTGATGCCGCAGATCTCTGCGGTATCGCCACGCCCACCGGAGTGATCACGACATCCGATATCGACGAACTCGTTGCGCTGCAAGCCGACTGCGTCGTGTACACCTCTCAAGCGGAGACCCGCCCACACGAGGCCATGTCCGACCTGATCCGCTTCCTGAGTGCCGGGACGAACGTCGTGGGAACGTCATTCGTCTGGTTGGTCGCACCTGAGTTCACCGACGAATGGCTGCGTGAACCACTGCAGCAGGCGTGCCGGGAGGGCAACTCGACGCTCTACGTCAACGGTATCGACCCGGGCTTCTCCGGTGACACCCTGGTGTATGCGGCATTGAGCCTCGCCGGCCGGGCCACCGCGGTCACCGTGCAGGAGATCTGCGAGTACGGCAGCTACGACGACGCCGAATTCACGGGTGTGAGCTTTGGTTTCGGCACCGAGCCCGAACACCAACCGATCCTCTTCGCGCCCGGCGTACTGGCGTCGATGTGGGGGATTCAGGTGCGCAGCCTGGCCCGCGACCTCGGCGTGACACTCGACGAAGTACGCGAGCGGCACGAGAAATGGGTCACTCCCGAACCGCTCTCCACCACGATGATGGACGTCGCGCCCGGCCGGGTGGCCGCAGTCCGCTTCGGTGTCGAAGGCCTGCGCGACGGCGAGGTCATCATCACGATGGAGCACGTCAATCGACTGACAGCGGCCGACGCACCGGACTGGGCCTATCCCCCCGACGGCAGGCCGGGCGTACACCGCGTCACCGTCGAGGGCGATCCCGGCATCCGGATCGACACCCATGTCGGCGGGTCCGGAGTCGACCACAACATCGGCGGTGTCGTCGCGACGGCTGCCCGCGCGGTCAACGTCATCGATGCGGTGTGCCGGGCACCCGCCGGTATCCTCGCCGCCCACGAGCTGCGCCCCCTCGACCATCTACCCGGCACAATGTGGTGACATAGGGCCCATGGCACGGTCCCCAGCACCCCGGCGACCGCCCGGCGGTAACCAGGAACGCGCCGAACGCACCCGCCGAGCCGTCATCGACGAAACGGTGCGCTACATCCTCGACGAAGGCTTCGCCGCACCCAGCGTGCGGCGCATCACCGAACGCGCCGGCCTCACCTGGGGAGTGGTGCAGTACCACTTCGGCGACCTCGGTGGACTGCTCATGGCTGTGGTCGACCAGGGCATCACCGAACTCACCGAGGCACTCGAAAGACTGCGCCGCGAAACGGGGAATCTGCCCACCGAGCACCGCACCGAGGTCGTCGTCGACGCGCTGTGGCAGGCGTTCGCCAGCCCGACATCCATGGCCGCACTCGAAATCCTCATCTCCACCCGCGCAGCGCGCGACAGCGCCGTCAACGCTCAACTCTCGGACACCATGCGCCAATTCACCGAACTCGGCCGGCATCTCGGCGAGGACCTGGACGCGCCGCGGGCCACCGAGATCGGAAACCTCATCTGGGCGACGCTACGGGGAATAGTGCTCGCCCAGATGGTTTCCCCGCAGCCGCTCGACACCAGCAGGGATCGCAGAACATTGGTCGACGTGCTCAACACCTACATACGCGCGCAAGGCAGCTGATCCGGCGCGACGCATTCATCAGGCAGACGGTGGCATCCGGTGAATCTCGCTACGTGACAGGCCTTCCCGTGACGGTCGATGGAGCATTCTCAAGGCGAGATGGCCGGCAGCCTCACGGCAGCGCGGCAACGAGCGCCACGGTCACCTCGACGGTCGACGCCGTACGCGGGATCTTCACCGACGGGGTTTGCGTCGCGCAGTGTCTCGATACCGTCGTCGGGCATCATGGTGCCCTCACGCTCGAACCGTTGACACGCCCCTTCTCGAAGCGCTCTTCGCCCGGGCTGAGCCGCTGTTCCCCGAGACTCTCTCCCCCGCACCGAGCCCACGCCATGTGACGCAGCTCGCCAAACCTGACTCCCCGGTGGTGCCCGTTCTGGACGCGCGGCAATCGAAAATGCGTCAATCCGCGGCCCGGATCCGGTCAGCCACCTCGATGGCGCGTACCGGAAACCGACCCCTCCACGCATTAGCGTAACTAACTTGGTATAAGAATCATTAGCTGTACTTGCTCTTGGCCGCGACCTACCGTCGGTCGCATGGCTTCACCCGTCTTCATCGGCTTCCTGACCACCATGGCGTTGATCGCCGCAATCGGCGCACAGAATGCCTTCGTGCTGCGCCAGGGCATCCGCGGCGAGCATGTGGTGCCGGTGATCGCACTGTGCACGGTGTCGGACCTGATCCTGATCGCCGCCGGGATTGCCGGCGTGGGCGCATTGATCACCGCGCACCCGACCGCGGTGACGATCGCCAAGATCGGCGGCGCCGCCTTCCTGATCGGCTACGGACTGCTGGCCGCTCGGCGTGCACTTCGCCCGAGCGCGCTGAACCCCTCCGAAGCGACCCCGGCGCGCTTGGCCGAGGTACTGCTCACCGCCGCCGCGCTCACCTGGCTGAACCCGCATGTCTACCTCGACACCGTCATCCTGCTCGGGTCCCTGGCCAACGAACATCAGGAGCAGCGTTGGCTGTTCGGCGCCGGCGCGGTCGCGGCGAGCGCCCTCTGGTTCACCGGTTTGGGACTCGGCGCGCGCAAGCTCGCCGGGCTGTTCGCGAATCCGTCCACGTGGCGCGTCCTGGACGGGGTCATCGCGGTGGTGATGGTGGCGCTCGGGGTGTGGATGGCGGTCTCCTGACCGGGACAGATAGTTGCTTAGCAGAGCGAACTTTTCGCGTCGTTAAAGTTGTGCGCAGGGCAGCGACCAGCGCGCTTCCCGCCGTGACCCTCTGACCCGAAAGGTGATGTCAGCATGCTTGAGATCAGCGGCGTGACGTGGGGTGTGACGATCGGCGTGATCATCGGACTGCTGGCCGTCGACCTCATCCTGGCGGCGGTCCGGCCACACCGTGTGGGCTTCCGCGAGGCCACCGCCTGGTCGGTGTTCTACATCCTGGTGGCGGTCGGTTTCGGGGTGTGGTTCACGATGGCCCACGGCGGGGACTTCGGCACGCAGTACTTCGCGGGGTACATCGTCGAGAAGAGTCTGTCGGTCGACAACCTGTTCGTGTTCGTCATCATCATGACGACCTTCGCGGTGCCCGAGGAGCACCAGCACAAGGTGCTGACCTTCGGCATCATCCTCGCGCTCATCATGCGGGCGATCTTCATCGCACTCGGCGCGACGTTGCTGTCGCTGTTCTCATTCATGTTCCTGATCTTCGGCCTGCTGCTGATCTACACCGCGGTCCAGCTCTTCCGGCATCGCAACGAGGATCCCGACGTCGAGAACAACATCATGATCCGGGCGACCCGCAAGATCCTGCCCATCAGTGACGACTACGACGGCGGCAAGCTACTCACCCGCCGGGAGGGCCGGCGGATGGTGACTCCCCTGATGGCGGTCCTCATCGCGATCGGCAGTGTGGATCTGCTGTTCGCGCTCGATTCGATCCCCGCGGTCTTCGGTGTCACCAGCGAGCCCTACATCGTCTTCACCGCAAACGCGTTCGCGCTGCTCGGGCTGCGGGCACTGTTCTTCCTGGTGAAGGGCCTGCTGGACCGCCTGGTGTACCTGTCGACCGGGCTGTCGATCATCCTGGCCTTCATCGGCGCGAAACTCATCCTGCACTGGGGGCATGTCGACATCGATCCCCGCATTCCCGAGATCAACACCTATCTGAGCCTCGTCGTGATCATCGGCATCCTGGTGATCGTCACCGTCGCCAGCCTGGCCAAGACCCGCAAGGATCCCTCGGCGAGGGCGCACGCCGGGTCGCTGCGTGCGTCGCGGAAGGAACTGCGGGAAGAGTGATTCCGCCTCGCCCGCTGGATATTTCGGTCCGCGGCAATGCGTTCCGAAATATCCAGCGGCTTCCCGCAGCGGGGATTTCTCTGTGTAGTTTTCAAGGTTCCTGGAGTTGGGGTTATGCGGCTGCCGGTAGGTCGGTCATGGTGCGTCGGGCGTGTGATCTCAGGTGTGCGGGTTCTGCTTCGTCCGGTTTGTGGGGTGGGATGAACCAGGGGTGCCGATCGGCGCCGAGGTAGACCTGCCAGCCGCCGTGGTGGATCGCGGTGTGGTGCAGCCGACACAGCAGCACACCGTTGTCGATGCTGGTGTGCCCGCCACTGGACCAGGGCCTGATGTGGTGCGCGTCGCACCAGGAGACGGGTCGGCCGCAGCCGGGGTGCGCGCACCCACCATCACGCACCGCCAACCCTTTACGAATCAGCGGTGTGAAAAGTCGTTCGGCGCGGCCCACATCCAGCGGGGCACCCGCACTGTCGACGGTCACCGCGGTCAGGGTGCTGTCGCAGGTGATCAGGTCGGCGGTGCGGGTGCTGACCGGCCCGCCGAACCCCAGGCAGTCCACCCCCCACCGGGGTGGGCCGGATCAGGGTGACGTGCGGGAGCACCCCACCGCTCATCGGGCGCTGCGAGTGCGACAGGTAGGTCCGCATGATCTGCCCGAACGCATCCGCGCGACGCCGCCCAGTAGGGCGGGGGTCCGGGGATCCGTCGGGCAGCGGGACGGGCCGGCACAGCGGGTCGAGTGCGGCCAGCAGTTCTTCTGCGGTGAGCGCGTCGAGATCCAGGCTGGCCGTGACCCGCCCGTCGCCGGTCTGCACCACGGTCATGTCGTTGAGGTCGGCGTTCTCCGCAACCGGCACCGCCCCGTCCTCGACAGGCTGGGTCTTGGCTGTGGCGATGGCGATCTCACGGGCCTTCTCCTCCACCCCAGACGGGGTGGTCTGAATCATCAACGTCGTCACGACGCCCGCCCGGTCCTCATCGGACAACGGCACCCGGTTGTGGATGTGGGTGACACCTTTGCCGATGGCGTCGGCGAATTCGATGCCGATCCCGCCGAGGCGCTGCTGCTGAGTCAACGCCGGCAGGGTGTGCGCCGCGCGCCCCACCCGCGCCGCCCGGTGCGCCGCGCCCGGCGCCACCCCCAGACCGGTCAGCAGATCAGCGCCGCTGCGCAGGTGTTTACGTGCCGGGATCCCGGCGCGCTCCGCGGCTGCAACCGCCTGGGCGATCACATGATCGAACAGGTTGCGCAAGATGACCGCGGCCGCCAACACCGCGAGAAGGGGCTGTTCATCGATCACCCGGCGCGGGCAGTCCAGCAGATGAAACAGCGTGCGATCCTCATCCCGCGCAGACACCGGGGTGAGGTCATCGATGAGCGCATCAACCAACGTGTCGAAGTCAGTGGCGTCCATATGGATACCGGCTTTCACAGAAGGCGCCCCAAGCGGGCACGATCAGGCAATACGGTCCGCACAACCCCACAGGGGCCATCGAACCTCGCGGCGACCGAAGTCGCGGTCTGTGCTCACCGGATGACGATGGGAGCAACGTCGCATTCGAACTTGTGTTCGATACTACGCCTACCCCAGGCCCCGTGCAAGGGAGATGTCTCAGGACATCGGTGACACTTTGAGGGGGCTCGGTGGTGACACTTCTGCACCCAAGGTGCGCGTGCTCAGCGACGGTGACAGCCTGCAGAACCGCGCGTCCTCAGCGTCCGCGCGCCCGGTCCCCGATCACGCCGTTAGCGAGCGTGGCCGGACCGGATCATCGCAACACGGTGATTAGGATCGGGCCAAATGGCCCGCAGATCTCCGCAAACCGAACGTCTCGTCGAGATGGTCGAGTACCTGGCGGCCGACCCGCACCGCGAGTACCAGCTCACCGAGTTGGCCAGGCTGGTCAACCTCGATGCCGCCACCTGCCATCCGATGCTCACCGAGCTCACCCGGGTGGGCTGGCTGGTCAAGGACCGCGTGCACAAGACCTACCGGCTCGGGCCGCGTCTCATCGCCGTCGGCGCCGCGGCGCAGGCGTCCCTGCAGATCGCCACCTACGCCCGCCCCGAGATGGCGCGCCTGAGTGCGGAAACCGGTGTGCCCGCCTGCCTGTTCATCCCGTCCTCGGACGATCTGGTGATCGCCGACCTGACATATCCGGACGGCGAAGACACCAGGCATCTCCCGCTGCAGGCCGGTGATCACATCGAGTTCGGGCCGCCGCTCGGCGCGGTGCTGGCGGCGTGGGCCGGCCAATACACCGTCGACACCTGGCTGCGTCGCGTCGCACCGGGACCCGACGACCCGGGCCGCACCTGGCACATCCTGCGGATGATCCGGGAACGCCGATTCTCGGTCGAGTTGTCACCGGCGTCGCAGGCCGAGATGCGGGAGTTGACGGATTTTGCGATCGGTGAGGTGCACGGCTCCCGCCGGGCCGAACGCATGATCGGTGGGCAGCGGCCGGTCATGACACCGGAGCTGATGCTCGGGGACATCGACGATGCCGCGGTCTACGTGCCGCTGTCGGTGAGCGCGGCCTGCTTCGACCCCGGGGGCAATCCGGTCGCCGCGCTGTCGGTGCTGACGATGGCCGAGCCCAGAACCGGCCGAGAGCTGCGGGGGCTCGGGGCGAGTGTCAGCGCCGCGGCGGACGCCATCACCGCGCGCCTCAACGGCCGCTGACACCTGCGCGTTTTGCACTATGCAAATCCTTGCCCACCGGCTCTCCTCCGACTTACGGTGACCGGCACCACAGTGATCGAGGAGGCCCCGTGAGTGTCGAGCAGAAGGTGACCTACTGCCGGATCTGTGAGCCGCTGTGCGGGCTGATCGCCACCGTCGAGGACGGTCGCCTCCAGTCGCTGCGCCCCGACAAGGACCATCCGCTGTCCCAGGGCCGGGCGTGCCCGAAGGGTATCGCGTTCACAGATGTGCAGAACGACCCCGACCGGGTGCTCAACCCGTTGCGCCGGGAATCCGATGGCAGCTTCACCGAGGTCGGCTGGGATGACGCGCTCGGCGACATCGCGCGCAGGCTGCAGGGGGTGCTCGACACCCACGGCGGCGACTCGGTCGGTGAGTACCTGGGCAACCCGTCGGCGTTCGGGTACGCCGCGAGCCTGTGGTCGGGGCTGTTCATGAAGCGGATCGGCGCCGGGCATCTGTACTCTGCCGGATCCCAGGACATCAACAGCCGCTACGTGGCGAGCAAACTGCTCTACGGGGCCGCCACCCAGATCCCGTTCCCCGATCTGCCGCGCACCGATTTCCTGTTCATGCTCGGTGCCAATCCACTGGTGTCGCATGGCAGCGCGCTGCGGGTGCCCCGGGTCAAGGACGACCTGTCGGCGATCGTCACACGCGGCGGCCGCATCATCGTGGTCGATCCGCGCCGCACCGAAACCGCGGCCGCCTACGAACATGTGGCGGTGCGTCCGGACTCGGATGCCTGGCTGATGCTCTCGCTGCTGCACGTCGTGTTCGCCGACGGCCTGGAGGACGGCGCGGCCATCGCGGCGCAGACGACCGGTGCCGCGACCCTGCGTGCGCTGTGCGCGGACTTCCCACCGGAGGACACCGCCATTCGCACCGGGGTCCCCGCAGCGACCGTACGCGCGCTGGCCCACGACTTCGCCACCGCCCGAACGGCCGTCGCCTACGGACGCACCGGCGCCTGCCTCGGGCATCACGGCACCCTGGTCAGCTTCCTGATCGACGCGCTCAACCTGGTGACCGGAAACATGGACCGGCCCGGCGGGGCGCTGATGTCACACCAGGTGATTCCGGTCGAGGACATGGGCGAACGATCGGGCGCGTTCGGCTACAACAGCAGGCGGTCCCGGATCGGTGACTTCCCCGATGTTTTCGGTTCCTTCCCGGCCGCGCTGATCGCCGACGAGATCACCACGCCCGGCGCAGGCCAGCTACGCGCACTGTTCGTCTTCGCCGGCAATCCGGTGCTGTCGGTGCCCGACAGCACCGCCCTGGACGCGGCGCTGCAACAGCTGGACCTGCTGGTGTCGCTGGACCTCTACGTCAACGAGACCAATCGGCACGCCGACTACATTCTGCCGGCCACCACGTTCCTGGAACGCGACGATATGCCGATGGCGTTCGCCGGCTGCTGCCCGACGGTGTTCCTGCAGGCCGCAGAGCCGGTGCTGGAACCGTACGGGCAGGCCCGACCGGAATGGGAAGTGTTCGAGGAGTTGGCCGCCCGGATGGACGTGTCGCTGCTGGCCACCGGTCCGCTGGCCCGGCTCAACCCGGTGCTGCGCTGGCTGGAACGCCGTGGCCTGCGCCTCACCCCGCAGAAGATGATGAACGCGCTGCTGCGCATCGGGCCGTACGGGGACCGGTTCGGGCTGCGCCGGGGTGGGCTGAATCCCCGGAAGCTCAAGGACAATCCGCACGGCATCGTGCTGGCCGAACACGCGCCGCACGGGGTGCTCTCCGACGTGGTGGCGCACAAGAGCGGCAAGGCATGCCTGGACGCGAGCGAGATCAGCACCGAGATCGCGCGACTGGGCACCGCACCCAGCACGAGTCCACAATTTCCCTTGTCGGCCATCGGCATTCGTGAGCTGAGGTCACAGAACAGCTGGATGCACAACAGCCCCACCCTGATGAAGGGCAAACGCCGGCAGCGCGCCCGGATCAACATCGACGACGCCGAGGCGGCCGGTATCGCCGATGGTGACATCGCGCGGGTGGTCTCCGCGACCGGCGCGATCGAACTGGAGATGACGATCACCGACGAGGTCGGCCCGGGCACCATCGCGATCCCGCAGGGTTGGGGCCACCGCGGCGGCGGCTGGCGGCTGGCGAATGCCAACCCCGGCGTCAATGTGAACGAGTTGACCTCGAGCCGCCCCGAGGACCTCGAGGCACTTGCGGGCATGTCGGTGCTCAACGGGGTGGCGGTGCGACTGGAGGCGGTGGCTCCGGGCGGCGAGGCCCGCGCGACCCTCGGTGCTCGCACGGCGTTCTCACACCCTTAGCGCCGGTTCAGGACGAATTCGCGTCGCGGTGCACGCCCAACAGGTACTCGTAGGCGGGCGCATTCACACCGTTGGCCTCGATCTCCTCCGCGGTCAGCTCGCGGCGCACCTTGGCCGGCACACCGGCCACCATCGATCGCGGCGGGATGACCATTCGCTGCGGCACCACCGCGCCCGGGGCGATCAGCGACTGGGCGCCGATGACGGCCCCGTTGCCGATGACGGCGCCGATGCCGATCAGGCAGTCGTCCTCGACCGTGCACCCGTGCAGCACCGCGTTGTGACCGATCGTGACTCGTGCACCGATCTTGACGGGGAAGCCCGGATCCGTGTGGATCGTGACACTGTCCTGAACGTTGGAGCCCGGCCCCACTTCGATCGGCTCGAACTCCGCCCGCAACGTGGCCGAGTACCAGACGCTGACGTTCGCACCCAGCAGCACGTTGCCGATCACGGCCGCGTTCGGCGCCACCCATGAGGTGACGGCCAACCGCGGCGTTCGGTCCGGAAGGGCGATGATCAGCGGCTCTGGCATGCACCGATTGTGCCCAACGACCACCATGAAGCCCCATCGGGGCCATCCGGGGACCGTGGAACGAGCAGCCCGCAAGGACGTGACCGGCCTCGCAGAATACGATCGGCACAAGCGGGGTACCCAGTACTCCCGTCGCTCAGCGCTGAGCCGCGCAGTCTGAAGTACGCCGTTGAGCAGTGAGGACATCCATGCCGGTATCTCCCAAACCGTCGACCAGCCAGGTGGCAGAACAGGAAGTGTGGCCGGGTAAGGCCTACCCCCTCGGCGCGACCTATGACGGTTCCGGTACCAACTTCGCCCTCTTCAGTGAGGTCGCCGAACGGGTGGAACTCTGCCTGTTCGACGAGGACGGTACCGAGACCAGATATCGGTTGCCCGAGGTGGACGGATTCGTCTGGCACGGCTTCCTGCCGGCGGTGGAACCGGGCCAGCGGTACGGCTACCGGGTGCACGGGCCGCACGACCCGGCGGCCGGTCATCGGTGCAATCCCCACAAGCTGCTGCTCGACCCCTACGCCAAGGCCATCGACGGCACTTTCCAGTGGGACCAGTCGCTGTTCGGCTACAACTTCGGCGAGCCCGACAGCCGCAACGATGACGACTCCGCGGCCAGCATGCCGAAGTCGGTCGTGATCAGCCCGTTCTTCGACTGGGGTATCGACCGCCCGCCGCAGCGCGAGTACGCCGACAGCTTCATCTACGAGGCGCATGTCAAGGGCCTCACCGAGACGCACCCGGACATCCCCGACGCGGTGCGCGGCACCTACGCCGCGATCGGCCATCCGGCGATCATCGATCACCTCAAGGCGCTCGGAGTCACCGCCATCGAACTGATGCCGGTGCACCACTTCGCCAACGACTCGACGCTGATCGACAAGGGGCTGTCCAACTACTGGGGCTACAACACCATCGGGTTCTTCGCCCCCGATGCGAAGTACTCCAGCAGCGGCACCCCCGGGGGCCAGGTGCAGGAGTTCAAGGCGATGGTGCGGACCCTGCACGAGGCCGGTATCGAGGTCATCCTGGATGTGGTCTACAACCACACCGCCGAGGGCAACCATCTCGGCCCCACGGTGTCGATGCGCGGGATCGACAATGCCGCCTACTACCGCCTCGTCGACGACGACAACCGCTACTACATGGACTACACCGGAACCGGCAACAGCCTCAACGTCGGACATCCGCATTCGCTGCAACTCATCATGGATTCGTTGCGGTACTGGGTGACCGACATGCATGTCGACGGTTTCCGTTTCGACCTGGCATCGACGCTGGCCCGCGAGTTCTACGATGTCGACAAGCTGTCGACATTTTTCGAACTGGTGCAACAGGATCCGACTGTCAGTCAGGTGAAGCTCATCGCCGAGCCGTGGGACGTCGGCCCCGGCGGCTATCAGGTGGGGAACTTCCCACCGCAGTGGACCGAATGGAACGGCAAATACCGCGACACGGTGCGAGATTTCTGGCGCGGTGAGGCAGGGAGCCTCGGCGAGTTCGCCTCCCGACTCACCGGTTCGGCGGACCTCTACGAACAGAGCGCACGCCGCCCCGTCGCCTCGATCAACTTCGTCATCGCCCACGATGGTTTCACGTTGCGAGATCTGGTGTCCTACAACGAGAAGCACAATGACGCCAACGGTGAGGACAACAACGACGGCGAGAGCCACAACAGGTCATGGAACTGCGGGGTCGAAGGGCCCACCGACGATCCGGAGATCACTGCCCTGCGCGCCCAGCAGGAGCGCAATTTCCTGACCACGCTGCTGCTGTCCCAGGGTGTGCCGATGATCTGCCACGGTGACGAACTCGGCCGTACCCAGGGCGGCAACAACAACGGGTACTGCCAGGACAACGAGATCACCTGGGTCGACTGGGCGAACACCGACCAGGAGTTGATGGACTTCGCCGCCCTGGTCTCGGCGCTGCGCGCCGAACATCCGGTCTTCCGCAGGCGCCGGTTCTTCAACGGACGGCCGGTACGCCAGCGCGGCTCCGCCGGTGTGCCCGACATCTCCTGGTTCCGGCCCGACGGCTCGGAGATGAGCGACGAGGATTGGGACACCGGGTTCGGCAAGTCGATCGCGTTCTACCTCAACGGCAACGGCATACCGGATCTGGACGCCCGCGGCCAGCGGGTCACCGACGACTCGTTCGTCGTGTGCTTCAACGGCCATCACGAACCCCTCGAGTTCACGCTGCCACCCGAGGAGTTCGGGCCGGCCTGGCACACCGTCATCGATACCGCGGCGCCGGCCGGTACCGGTGACGAAACCGTCCCCGCGGGGGCCTCACGCAAGGTCGCGGGCCGCTCGGTCACGGTGTTCCAACAGGCGGGGTGAGCGGCTGGTCCTATGCTGCTCACCATGGGTGTGGTGGCCAGGAACAACATCAAGTCGGTGGGCGTCGAGGGCGCTCCGCTGCTGTTGCTGGCCCATGGGTTCGGCTGCGACCAGAACTTGTGGCGCCCCATCGTCGAACGCCTCCGGTCCGATTTCCGGATCGTGCTGATGGACCACGTGGGAGCCGGCGGCGCCGACCCCGCGGCGTGGGATGCGGACAAATACTCGACGCTGCATGGGTACGCGGCCGATGTGCTGGATATCGTGCGCGAGCTCGACCTGCACAACGTGGTGTACGTCGGCCATTCGGTGGCCGCGATGATCGGTACCCTGGCGGTCATCGCCGACCCGAGCCGATTCGCCAAACTCGTCATGGTGACGCCGTCGCCGCGTTATATCGACGACGGCGACTATCAGGGCGGCTTCTCCGAGAGCGATATCGACGAACTCCTGGAATCCATCGACGCGAACTACCTCGGCTGGTCGAGGGCGATGGCGCCGGTGATCATGGGCAATCCCGACCGCCCCGATCTGCACGCCGAGCTGGAGGACACGTTCTGCCGGACCGATCCGGCCTGTGCCCGGGTATTCGCCCGCGCGACGTTCTTGTCGGACAACAGATCTGATCTTCCGCATGTTCCGGTGCCCACGCTGGTCCTGGAGTGCACACAGGATGCCATCGCCCCGCGCACCGTCGGCACCTTCGTCCAGCAGCAGATACCCGGCAGCACACTGGTCACCCTCGACGCGGTGGGCCATTGCCCACACGTGAGTGACCCGGACGCCACCGCGGCGGCCATCGCCGCGTTCGCGGGCACCCCGTGACCAGCCTCGATTTCGAGGACTTCTGGGACAACTCGCCGTCCGGGCATCTGATCCTGACTGCCGACGGTCGCATCGTCAGCGCCAACGCCACCATCATCGACTGGCTGCGTTACCCGAATGGCGCGCTGCACGAGAAGTCCTTCTCAGATCTGCTGACCACCGGCGGAAAAATCCACTACGAAACCCACTTCGTTCCGCTGCTGCGGATGACGGGCACGCTCGAAGGTGTCACCGTCGACATGCTGACCTCCGACGGCGCGCGGCTCCCGATGTTCCTGACCGCCAACGTCAAAGCGGCGACCACTGGAGCTCCCGAACTGTGGCGCGTCACCGCCGTCGATGCCGGGGACCGCCGGGCCTACGAACGCGAACTCCTGGAGCAGCGCCGTCGTGCGGAGACCGAGCAGGAGCGTGCGCGCGCGTTCGCCGCCACGCTGCGCCGCTCACTGCACCCGCCGTTGTTGTCGCCGCCACCGGGTCTGGATGCCGCCGACCACTACCACACCGCCTCACCCGACGATGTGGGCGGTGATTTCTACGATCTGTTCCCGCTGCCCCCGAACACCTGGGGTTTCTTCCTCGGCGATGTCGCGGGCAAGGGCGTCGACGCCGCCGTCGTCACCACGCTGACCCGCTATGTCCTGCGCTCGGCCGCGGTGTTCGACGACGCCCCCGTGCAGGTGCTGCACAACCTCAACGCGGTGCTGCACCAGCAGTTGGGCATCGAACGCCATCGGCTGTGCACCGTGGTCTACGGAAACCTCACGGCGCGGGGTGACGGTTTCGACGTCGATCTCGCCAGCGCGGGTCACCCGCCCCCGCTGCTGCTCGGTGGGGACGGGAGCGCCTACTTCGCCGACACCATCGGCGGCCAGGCGGTCGGCATGATCGAAGATCCGCACTTCTTCAGCAGCCGAATGCATCTCGGGCCCGGTGACACCCTGGTGCTCTACACCGACGGATTGACCGAGGCGCGGGTCGGCCCGGGCACCGCACGCTACGACGACGACGGCGCGCTGCTGCGATTCGCCCGCGAGCAGGCGCCTGCCGGCGCCTGCGATGTCGTCGACGCCATTCGGCATCTGCTCGACGCGCTGGGCGACGGCGTCGAGGATGATGCCGCGGTGCTCGCATTCGGGGTGCCGCGGAGCGGCGACGCATAGGCCGAGGCTGGTTTTTGAACCTCACGGTTGCATCCGACACGTCACCTGAAACTCCGGGTACTGAAGCAACCATTCCACCCTCGGCACCTACGACGGTACGCCTGACCCATCAAGATTGGGACACCTCCTTACCAGTGACGTGTTTGCCGCGGCATCGATGTGGCTATTGCCTCAGACATGTCTGAATCTTCTGTTGACGGCCGCATCGACGCGGTGGCCCCCGGTGACATCGTCGCCCTCGATCGTGGCGCCGGCGAGCTGGCCTACAAAGTGGTCCACAAGGAGGAGATCGAATCCGGTTACCTGGTCACCTTCGAGGGCGACGACGGCGAGACGTTCCAGCTCACCATCGCCGCCGGTGAGCCGGTGAAGCGGTCCCTGGAGTCGAAGTGGGAGTCGGCGCAGAGTCCCACGCCGCACTCATCGTGACCCCGGTGCGTCCCGTCGAGTACGCGCCGGGACGGTCGGCCGATGGACTACGCGCTGCCCTGATCGTTCGGTCAGTCGGCAGGATTCTCGGCCACCGGTCGCTCGACCAACAGCGACATCCCGTGGTGCGCCGGCATCTCCACGGTGAAGCTGTGCAGATCATCCACGTGGGCGATTTCCTTGCCGCTGAACATGTCCGAGACGACCGCGTCGGGAGGCAGGAACTCCGAACGCACCGTGCCGGCGATATCGGCGTTGGCGAAGTTGAGCACCGTCAGTTGCAGCTGGTGCGGATCTGCCAGCTGATGCACCATGACCAGCATGCCGCGGTGCGACACCTCCGGAATATCCACCTGGGTGCTGGTGGCGATGCCGAAATGCGTACGCACGGCGAGAATCGCCTGCAGCTGCCGCAGGAAGCTGGCCTCGTTCACCAGCTGGTCCGGAATGGATCCGTAAAGACTTGTGCCGCGGGGCATCCCGGCGCTGGAATGCCGGGCATCGGGGTTCACACCCATGAGGTCATGCGCGGCGCGATGGATCCACCGGGTGTCCCCGCCATGGAGCAGTTCGGTGACATCACCGGGCGGGAGCGTCAGCATGCCGCACAGGTCCCATCCCGAGAGCGCGAACACGCCCGGCTGCAGGGCGTTGAACATCGCGAGCAGCAGATGCGCCCGCCGGATGGGATCGATATCGGTGATCTGGTCGAGATCGGAGATGCCGAGTGTCGCCGCGATGACGGTCGCCGTCGTGCAGGCGATGCCGTTGGTGGTGAACACCAGGTTGTACGGGGCACCGGGACCGGTGAGCGCCTCGATGAGATCGGTGCGCACGCTGTGCCCGAGTTGTTCGCCGGTGACCTCGTGGCCCTTGTAGGTGTACATGTCGTCGCGGTGACCGGCGGACCAGTGCACCAGCTCGTAGGTCAGCTCGTCATGGTTCTGCATGGCGTGCACCAGCGAGGCCGGATCGATATCCGTCTCCAGCGTGGTGCGCAGGGTCAGCCGGAGGAACTCGGTGTCGGCGGTGGCCAGCGCGTGGTGGTAGGCGGGCCTGTTGATGAAGTCATAGGACAGGTCCGGGCCGGCAATACTGTTCTCGCGGATATCGTCGATGGTGAGATTGAGCTCCTGGAAGGTGAACCCACCGAGCTTGCGCACCATGCTGCCGATGAACTGGTTCGCCGCCTGCGACAGCGGGTGACCCTCTGACCAGCCGACGTCGTCCTCCGAGGACTTCTCGGCGCCGAGGAATCCATTGGCATCCAGGCGCAGACCACCGGTGCCCAGGTCGGACAGTGAATGCAGCGCGTCACCGATCACCAGCCGCATCCCCGCAAAGCTGGGATCAAGCCAGTTGATGGAGGGCTGGCCATCCTTGAAGTAGTGCAGGTACACCCAGCGCCGCTCGACACCGTCCACGCCGACGATCGGTCGGGTCACACTCCAGTTGGTCTCCTTGATGCCCTCGGCGTAGAAGATGACGCGCTGCAGGCGGCCGATGATGTAGCCGGCCTTGTCGAGCCAATCCTCGGTCGCGGCATCGCAATTCACCGAATCCGCGCCCTCGGGAACGGCGGGCAGATGCTCCCAGTCCCGCGGATCGATATCCACCATGTGGTAGATGCCCGGGTAGTCGGCGTACTTCATCTCGGCCAGCCGGAAGTCCGCCCCCTTGCCGGTGTGGCCTGGCACGATGTCATCGATGATCGTGCCGCCGTACCAGTTGGCGGTCCCGCACATCTGCCGGAATTCGTCCTCGGATCCGAAGGCCGGGTCGATCTGCGTGCTGATGCGGTCGAAGTGGCCGTCCACACTCGGGGTGAGCTGCCAGCCCGAGATGCCGCCGGCCCGTTTCACCGGACCGGTGTGCACGGCCTGGATACCGATCTCCGCGAAGGCCTTCCACAAGGATTCGTCGGACATCGCCCTGAGGAACGACTCGTCGGAGCGGGTGATCAGCGACAGCGGATAGGCGGTGAACCACACCGACGCGGTCTCCACCGCGGTCCGCGGGTTGGGCCGGGCGAAGGGGTTCTGCCACATCGAACCCTGTCCGGAGAACTGCTGGCTGATCTCGTTGGCGTCGGCAAGCATCGACTGCGACAGCAGCCACGAGACATAGGCGTGGTTTTCGCCGGTCGGCGGGCCGTCCTGGGCCAGCGACCGCCGCACGAACGGGGTGCGCACCCTGGGGCGGAACCGCAGTACTTTCGGGCGCGCCGGATGCAGGTGCTCGTCGAAGGTGATCTCCGCAGGCTCGTTGGCCTGGTCTTCGGGTTTGGGGCCCGATGACGTGGCGGCAGGTTGCGACGGCTCGGCGGCGTGTGTCGACATCTGACTCCTCCCAGGTCTCGCGCAGCCGCCAGCCCCGCCGTCGGTGGTACTGCGCGCTATGCCTTGCGCCGGAACTTCGACTCCACTACCAACGCTACAGAGCGTTGCCGATCGCCGGTCAGTCGGCGACGTCGAAGGCGGCGATGACCTTGCGCGGGGTGATGCGTACGACCAGTTCCCCGGGGACGCCATTGCGTTCTCCGTACTCGTCGGCGCGCTGCTCCCCCATGTAGCGCGCCGCGATGCGGGTGGCGGTACCGCGCAGATCCGGGTCGTTCTCGCTGAGCTCGGCGGTGCCCTGCACCTGGACGAAGGAGAACGGCGGGTGCTCGTCGTCGACGACGAGCACCACCCGGGGATCGCATGTGCAGGGCATGGCGCTTCGGCAGTATCCGGCACCCGTGTTGAAAACCAGCTACGTCCGTCCTCCACCAGAAACCAGACGGGAGCGATCAGGGCGGCCGTCGGCCTGACGTGCACCGGAGCTTGCCGGTCCGGGTGCCCGTCGACAGAAATCTGATGACGTCCTCGCTCAGCGAATCAGTTGCCATGTGTCCATCATGCGCCAGCACGACAGGCGATACCGCTGGTACCCAATATGTTTGCCATGCTGTGCAGAGTTGTTATCCGCGTCACGAATGAACATCGGCCAAACTGGGTAAAGTCCACGTGTCATGGGTGACCGAGCAGAGCAACGCGCGGCCTTCTGCCGCCCGGGAGTCGTTGCCACGATGGTGCACGCCGTGCAGATCCGTGACGATTTTGCCGCCTGGCTGGCCCAGTCCCTGAGCGTGGACGCGGAGAAGACCAGTGACATCGTGCTCGCCGTCAACGAGGCGCTGGCGAACGCGGCCGAGCACGCCTACTTCGACTCCCCGGAGCCGGGACGGATGCATGCCCGCGCCGAATACGATCCGCAGCTGGCTGCGCTGACGGTGTGGATCACCGACGAGGGCCGCTGGCGCACGAAGGAGCCCTCGACGGCGCCGAATCCCGCGCGGGGCCGCGGGCTGATGCTGATGCAGGCCCTCACGGACCACACCGACGTCGACTCGACGGCCACCGGCACCGAGGTGCGGCTGCACTGGGACCAGATCGCGGCACGTCCCGCCGATGCCGCCGAGCCCGAACAGGACGACGACCGCCTGCTCGCGTGAGGTCCGCTAATGGGTCGGCGTGCCGCCGGCCGGAAGCGGGCGCGTCGCGGTGAAGAACGCCAGCACCACGGCGACTGCGCCGATCATCGCCGCGGCCACGAAGGCCGCATGCACGCCGGGCATATCCGGTGCGCCACCGGAGGTCGACGCCTTGGCCATGACCGTGACGAACAGTGCGGTACCGGCCGCGCCCGCGACCTGTTGCAGGGTCGTCATGATGGCGCTGCCATGGGAGTACAGCCGGTCGGGCAGTGCGCTGAGGGCATCGGTCATCAGCGGGGTGAACATCATCGACAGTCCCACCATCATGATCGTCTGCAGGACAACGAGTTCCCAGACCGGCGTGGCCGCCGACAGCAGCGCGAACCCACACAGGGACAGGAACAGCAGGAACGAACCGGGAACGACCAGCCGTCGCGCCCCGTGCCGGTCGTACACCCGCCCGACCAGCGGGCCCGCCAAGCCCATCAGCAGTCCGCCGGGCAGGCTCGTCAGCCCGGCCACCAAGGCGCTCTTCCCGAGTACGTCCTGTACGTAGAGCGGCACCATGATGATCGCGCCGAACAGTCCGGTGAACCCGATGACCACCAAACCCACCGAGACCGAGAACCTCCGGTAGGTGAACGGCCGCAGATCCAGGAACGCGCGGTCATCGCGTTGCAACCGCAGTTGCCGCGCGCCGAACAGCGCCATCGCGACCGCACCGGCCCCCAGCGGCACCCACGCCGGTACGGCCTGGCCGCCGTGCCCGGGCGCGCCCAGTTCCGGAAGAGCCGAACACCGCGCCCGCGAACGCGATCGCCGAAAGCGGCACCGAGACAGGATCGATGCGGGCGGGTTGTTCCCGCTCACCGGCGACGCGCAGCCACATCCACCCGGCGGCGAGTCCGAGCAGGGCGATGGGCAGCACGATCCAGAACATCCAGCGCCAGTTCAGCGATCCGAGGATGAGACCGGACAGGGTGGGGCCCACCGCGGGTGCGACGGCGATGACGATCGAGATGGTGCCCATGGTCTGCCCGCGACGTTCGGCGGGGATCAACTTCATGACCGTCGTCATCAGCAGCGGCACCATGACCGCGGTGCCGCATGCCTGCACGATGCGGCCGGCCAGCAGGACGACGAAGCCCGGGGCCAGCGCAGAGATCAATGTTCCCGCACAGAACAGCGACATCGACGCCACGAAGATGGCCCGAACCGGGAAGCGCTGCAACAGAGATCCCGACATCGGGATCACCACGGCCATGGTGAGTAGGAAGCCGCTGGTCAGCCATTGCGCGGTGCGGGCGGCGATCTCCAGATCGACGATCAGCACGGGCAACGCGACGCTCATGATCGTCTCGTTGAGGATCATGACGAACGCGGAGAACACCAGCAGCGCGATGATGACGCCCGCGCTGGGCGGCGCTTTCGGCTGCGTTGCCGTTCGGGTACTCATGCACACTCCCTGGGTGACCGCACATAGTTAGCGCGGCTACCCAGGGTAGGCGGCGAATCAGCGCTCGGGCCGAACGGCCACCTCGATGCGATCGCCGCCGGCACGTTTGGCGATGTACATCGCTTGGTCGGCGACACCGAGCAGATGCTCGGTGAGTTCGATGGCGTCGACACTCACCGAGGGGCGCAGCGCCGTGCCGGCGATGCCGTAGCTGGCGGTGAAGTCCGCTTGGACGCCCTCGAATTCGGTGCGTAGCCGCTCGGCGATCTCCACGGCCTCGCCCGCCTCTCCGAGTGCGACGATCACGAACTCCTCACCCCCGATCCGGGCGATCACCGACTCCGGTGGACATACCCGGCGCAGCGTCTGGGCGAGCGCCACCAGCACATGATCACCAGTGGCGTGACCGTGGGTGTCGTTGATGGTCTTGAAGTCGTCGATATCGATCATCGTCAGGCTCACGCTCGTCCGGCCATCTGCGAGCCCGGTGGCGACGAGTTGACGGACGGCGCGCACCAGCCCGCGCCGGTTGGCCAGTTCGGTCAGCGGATCGATGTCGGAGATGACGGCGGTGTCTCCCAGCAGCTGCACCAGCGTCTTGATGGTCATCGGCACCACGATGACCGATGCCAGCCGCAGCATGCCGTCGGCCAGGCCAGCCGCGAGATCACCGCTCATTGCGACGAGCACCATCCGCAGGACGATGGGCACCGTCGCCAGTGCAAGCACCACGCTGAGGTAGGGAAGGGTGTGTACGCACGCCACGTAGCTGGCCGTCAACGCGAAGGCCAGCGTGGCCGTGACCGCCTTGCCCTCGAGGACATAGAGCACGCAGTTGATCGCGATCGTGGCGTTCAGGATCACCACGACGACCTTGGATTGTCGGTAGGTCGGCCACCCCACCAACCACCAGCCCGCGAAGAACACTCCAATCACACCGCAGACCACGGTGACGATCCGGCTGGTGGACCCCGCCACCCCAAGCGGGCTGAAGAGCATCAGGATCGGCCAGGCGCCGATGGCCACGCACCCACCCGCGATACCGAGCCGGGTCAAGCGTCCGTAGCCGCTGGTTTCCACCAACTGGACCACCCAGTCGTACCGGTCGGGCTGACGCCACCAGCCGGCGAAGCCGGTGACCGGACCCGTACCGCGCACAGACTCTCCCGATTCCCATTTCCGCCGTCCCCACGGTGGTGTCGCCATTTCACCACGGCGCGGGAGCACGTCAGCGGGAACGGCGGTGCTGGGTCCTCAGTTCAGGGACCACACCGCGTAGTTCAGTGCCGTCGCAAACAGCACCCACCCGAGGTAGGGGATCAGCATTGCGGCCGCGAGGCGGTTCACCTTCCAGAACAGTGCGATCGTGGCGGCGACCGCGACGTCGAGTGCCAGGATGTCGACCAGTGCCAGGCCGCGCCAGCCGAGCCCGAAGAACAACGGTGACCAGGCCAGGTTGAGGGCGAGTTGCACGCCGTAGACGATGATCGCGGGATTGCTCCACCGCGGGTTCGCCCGCCAGATCAGCCAGGCCGCCACCGCCATCAGCACATACAGGACGGTCCACACCGGGCCGAACAGGAAGGACGGCGGGGCCCAACTGGGTTGTGCCAGCTGTCCGTACTCGGATGCGGCATCGGCCGACGCGAACCCGCCCAGCCCCGCGACCACGGCGACGACAACCAGCGAGACGACAAGTGCGGGAAAGTGTTGGGAGCGGCCTGTGGTCGATGTCTCGGTGGTCATCTGTGTCCATCCTTGGAGTCGGGGCACTCCTATATTGTTCAGCCTGCTGAATAAAATGCAAATGGCTCGACCCGACGAGAGGCACACATCGCCCATGGACGGCGTGGACCGATGGCCGACGGGGCGACTGCTCTCGATGGCGGCCCGGCTCGTCGAGCAGTCATGGGAACACGTGCTGCGCGAGTACGACTTGTCCAGCGCGGGCTTGGTCGTCCTGCATGTGGTGGCGTCCGGGCCTGCCACTCAGCGCGAGATCGCCCAAGCCTGCCGGGTGACCGATCAGACCGCCAGCCGCACCATCGAACGACTCGAACGCCTGGGCTATGTCCGCCGCCAGCCGGACCCCCGCGATGAGCGACGCAAATCGGTGACGAGCACGCCGGCCGGTCACCGCGTGTACGAGGCGCTGCTCGAACGCGAGCAGAACGACCCGGCCCTGATCGCCGCGATCGGGGACCACGAACCGGCTCTGCGCCGCCTGCTTCTCGAGCTCATCCGAACACAACAGTCGCCTGAGCCGACGATCAGCTGACTGTCCGCGCCTGCGTTGCCAGGCCCTAACTGCGGCTCCGCTATCAGCAACAGATTTCGGCAACCATCACACGCCAATCCGCCTCAGAAGCCACAATTAGCGTGCCAACCATCATCGACAGTTGCTTGGAGCGAGACCGACTTGCTAGCAGACCGTCCACTGCCACCCAGCGATGAGTCTCGCTACCATCGCCTTGAGTCTCATGCTCCCCGCCGTCAAGGGAAAATCGGTATCTGCCTTTGTTCGAAGGCACCGCCCAATCTTGTTCGACCATGAGGGTTGTTCGATGAAGAACCTGATTGCGGCGTTGATGAAGTCGGTGGAGCCAGGATCTCTGATGGCCAGAATCGCTGAGCAGACATGCGTCTTCTTGCCGAAGGCGGACGGGGCGGCGGTGAGCTTGTGCACTGACGACTATCTGACGATAGTTTCCGCCCATGGCATATCAGAATCGATGCTGGGCAATGTTTTGCCTGCTCAGGGCACATTCCAGGCGCTTGCCCTGGAAACAGGGCTACCACAGTGCTCTTCGGACGCTACCCAGGACGATCGGCTACACCCTCAAGTACGGGAGATAGCCGAGAGACTAGGCATCAGGTCGTGGGTGACGATCCCGCTGTATCACCAAGAGAAAGCGCTCGGCGCTCTAACCGTGGTAGCGAAGGCAGCGGAGGCGTTCAACCCCATTGATGTAGTCGGAATAGCCTCGATGGGGCGTTTCGTTTCCCTGCTGCTCGGTTCGCACTCAGAGATGGGCCAGCTGCTGACCGATTTCCTCACTGATCCCACGACCGTGCAAGATTCACCGGCAACTCACTTCTTGGCTTCCTTCCTGGTTCCCCATCTGGCTCGAACGGACGACATCACGGACCGGGTGGAATCGCTGTTGCGCGACGCGCATAATTTCCAGGCGGTTTTCCAGCCAGTTGTCGACCTCCAGTCCGGCCAAACCTTGGGATTCGAAGGCCTCTGCCGATTTCCGTCCACACCTGCGGCCGGATTGACCACGAACAACTGGTTCGAAGAAGCCCGCAGGGTGGGCCGGGGAAACGCCCTCGAAGTAGCGGCTCTACGTGCGGTACTCGATGCGGCGAAGGGCATTCCAGAGAAGTTCGACGTCGGTGTCAACTTGAGTCCGCTGGCGGCGCTCACCCCAGAGGTACAGAGCATTTTGATGTCGGCGGACCGCCAGCTGGTGCTGGAGCTGACCGAACACGAGAGATTTCCTGATGACCTCAGCGCTGGCCTGAAGCCATTGCGAGACAACGGCATAATCGTAGCCGTCGACGACGCCGGCGCAGGGTTCGCGAGCTTCACTCAGATCCTTCGGCTATGCCCCGACATCATCAAGCTGGACGGCGAAATCATCCGCGGCATCGAACGCGACTCCGTCAAACGAGCACTTGCCGCGTCTGTCGTTCAGTTTGCAGCCGAGCTCGGCGCAATTCCGGTGGCGGAGTCAATCGAGAACTCCGAGCAGAAAGAAGTTGTCTATAGGCTTGGAATCCCGCGCGGACAGGGGTATTTCATCGGTCGGCCATGCGGCGCCGCGGAACTATTTCCCGCACAGTGAAAAGTTGGCTCAACGAAAGAGTGACTTCACACCGCAGAATCTCGAAGACGGCTTCGACCGCTAGTTCGGCCACAGACCACGTCGACCGCGCCCCTGGTTCAGGATACGAGCACAGCATCGCCGTACCAATGGCACAGCAGCAGAGCAACTTCCACATCGAGTGCATCATCGGTGATGGGTCGCCCCCGGCGCTCGATCGCACGCGCCACCCGGTACTTCACCGAGTTGAAGTGCAGGTGAAGCTCCCCGGCAGCGGCCGTGAAGCTCGACCCTGCGCGGAGGAACACCCGAAGGGTGTCCCGGAGGCGTTCGTCCCGCGCATCAACCGAGGCCAGCGGCCCCAGCACCTCGCGTACCCAAATTCGCGCCTGGTCCAGATCGGTTCCAGCCAGCCCGGCCAGCATGAGCCCCGGCTCCCCGGCGCTGACCGCCCGGCCGGGGCCGGCATCCGCCGCGGTCATCACCGCGCGTACCAGCTGCGCCTGTCGATGCGAACGGCGGAACCCCTCCACCCCCGGCAGTGAGCGGCCGGCAGCGATGCTGATCCTCGAGTCGACGGTGTCGGGCAGTGGCGCTATGTGGTTGTTTTCCAACGGTATCCAGGCCCACCCCGTCAGCCGGTCGGCCGGTATGAACAGGGCGCGATCGCAGGCGCCCGCTACGGTCGCGCACTCGTGGACAAACCGTTCCATGACGGCCAGCTCGTCATGATCGCCGGAGTCCTCGCACGACAACACCAGCGCCACGTGGCTCCATCGGAGCGGGTAGCCCAGCGCTGCGGAGGCAGCGTCGATGTCGACATCCCCGTCGCCTTCCAGAACGGATCGAACCTCGGCTGACCGTAATTGGTTTCGGCTCTGTTGCCACCATTCGTATTCGTCCTGATAAACGGTGAGGACCTGCTGACTGATCCAGTCGATATAACGGAATGTCACCGCGAGGATCTCATCGAACACATCCAGCCGCAGCTTCGAATCGAGTTCGGAGGCCCGGATCTCCTCCAGCAGGATCCTGAGTACCTCCTGATGGCCGATCCGGTAGGCGCGCACCAACGCGTTGGCCGACACATCTCGCTGCGCAAGCCGCCTCGCGTACTCCAGAGCGGCCGTCGGCGCTTCGACATGCTCCACCGGGATGCTGTGGCGGATCGCCGAAAAGACGGTGTCGATGTTCGCCGCAACGTTGTCCCGCATCAGCTGCACCAGTTGCGCGTCACCACGAAGGTCGGAGACCTCGTCCATCAGGACGGCCTGCGTCCGGGCCGTGACCTCGTCGAGCTTGTCGGCCAATCGGGTGACAACCGCCGCTGCGGAGTCCGCTACCGAACCGCCCGCATTCCGTTCAACCATTCTCACGACCCTACTTGTCTTCTGAAGACAAACAGAGGCCGATTGTTGATGCCCTGGAGATGTCGTTTTCGGCCCCGCCGGCTCATAGCGTTGTTTCGAGCGGTTCTCGGTATCGGGCCGACTACGACGACTGGAGAAAGCCGTGTCCATCGCAGCAGCCATCGACGACCCCGCCACCGCGTCGCCCGAGCGCCGCCCGGTACCAGATCCGGGCGCGCCGGTGCCCAAGCTGGCCCTGCCGACGATGGCGATCCTGGTGCTCGGGTGGACCGCGTTCGTGGCGTCGACCCTCGGGTATATCCAGGGCTGGCTCCCCGCTGCGGTGACGATAGCGATCAACGCGGTGGTGACGTTCGTGATGTTCACGGTGAGCCATGACGCGATCCACTACGCGATCAGCAGCACCCGCTGGGTCAACAGACTCGTCGGGCGCCTGGCCTTCGCGCTGGTGGTGCCGGTGATCTCGTTCCCGACGTATGCGTTCATCCACATCGAGCACCACCGGCACGCCAACGACGACGAGAACGACCCCGATGCCTGGGCCTCGCATTCACGGTGGTGGCAGATGCCGCTGCGGTGGCCCTTCCCCGAGCTGATGTACTCCCGATTCATCCTCCGGACGCTGCGCAGTCGCCCGAAACCCGAGGTGGCCGAGACGTTGGGCATGCTCACGCTTTGTGTGTCGGGGTTGGGCGTCGCGATCGCCACCGGCCACTTCTGGACGCTGGCCGTGGCGTTCCTGATTCCCCAGCGCATCGGGCTCATCGTCCTGTTGTGGTGGTTCGACTGGCTGCCGCACCACGGGTTGGCCGACACCCAGCGCAGCAATCGCTACGGCGCGACCCGGGCCAGGGTGGGGATGGAGTGGCTGTACACCCCGCTGATGCTGTCGCAGAACTACCACCTGGTGCACCATCTGCACCCGTCGGTGCCGTTCTACCGATACCGAAAGACCTGGCACCGCAACGAGGAGGCCTATCTCGAGCGGGACGCGGCCATCACCACGGTGTTCGGTCAGCAGCTCAATGCAGGCGAGTACCGCGCCTGGAAACAGTTGAACGGCAGGCTCGGCAGGGTGGTGCCGGTATACATGCCGCCGCGTTCCAGCGCCCCGCACGCGGTGCTGCGCCGCATTCCGGTGGCCTCGGTCGACCCGATCACCACCGACAGCACCCTGGTGACCTTCGCGGTGCCCGAAGCGCTGCGCGATGAGTTCCGGTTCGAACCCGGTCAGCACATCACCGTGCGCACCGATCTCGGCGGCGAAGGTGTGCGGCGCACCTACTCGATCTGTGCGCCCGCGACCCGCGCCCAACTGCGGATCGCGGTCAAACACATTCCCGGCGGCGCCTTCTCGACGTATGTCGCCAACCACCTCCAGGCCGGCGACGTGCTGGAGCTGATGACCCCCACCGGCCGGTTCGGCACACTTGTGGACCCGCTGACCAAACGGCACTACGTGGGCCTGGTGGCCGGCAGCGGTATCACACCGGTGCTGTCGATCCTGGAAACGGTGCTGGAGCTCGAAACCGAGAGCCGGTTCACGCTGATCTACGGCAACCGCACCAGGGAGTCCACCATGTTCCGGCACGATCTGGCCCGGTTGGAGTCCCGCTACGCCGACCGGTTGGAGATCGCACACGTGCTGTCCGACGAGCCGCTGCACACCCCGGCGCTGCGTGGCCGCATCGACCGGCAGCGGTTGCAGGCCCTGCTGTCCACCAACCTGTCGCCCGGCACCGTCGACGAATGGTTCGTGTGTGGCCCGATCGGCATGAGCACCGCCGCCCGCGATGTCCTGATAGACCACGGTGTCGCCGAAGCGCGCATCCACGTCGAGCTGTTCACCGGCTACCCACAGCACCGCGCGGCGAATCGTGACTATGATTCTGCCACAGTGACATTCACGCTCACCGGACAGCGTTCGACGGTCGCATTGGAACCTGGGGACTCCATCCTGGAGGCCGCTTTGCGAAGCCGCAGCGACGCTCCCTATTCATGTATGGGTGGCGCCTGCGGGACCTGCCGCGCCAAGCTGGTGCGCGGGACGGTGGCGATGGACCAGAACTTCGCACTCGGACCCGCCGAACTGGAGGCGGGGTATGTGCTGACGTGTCAGGCTCATCCGACGAGTCCGACCGTGTCGGTCGACTATGACGCACCGTGATGCGTTGCGGCGGTGACGGCGTCACGCTGCGACTCGTCGATTACCCT
>JAXHOA010000086.1:0-192541 GCA_034520035.1 Mycobacterium sp.
ATTGATTCTAAAGAGGTGGTCCGACAAGTTAACTAGAGCGCGTGCCGCTTTTCTTGCCGGGAGTTCGCGGCGGTTGGTTGGACCGCTGATCAGGCGACGTCTGCGTCCGCCACGTTGCGCTCACTCGGAGCCTGCGCGCAGGTGACGCACTCGGCCGAATCGATATCGATGTGTCCGCAGCTCGTGCAGATGAAAGGGATCATGTCGGCGCCTTCAGGTCGGTGGTACGGCGCCGTATCGCGCCAATGCCACGCCTGTACCCCGCAGGTATCCCAGCCCAAACTGGCTCAGGTGAACGAGAGATGAACTTTCGTGCGGCACCGGGCCCGCGACGGGGTCCCAGTTCCGGTGCCGCACGGGTCGCTCAGTAGTCCCAGACGGCCGGGATGAAGCGGAATCCGCTGCCCGCGGTCGCCACGTGGCAGACCGACGGGAACGGCAGATGGGTGGCGACCAGCTGCTCGCCGGTGGCCGCCAGCTCGGTCAATAGCTGAATTCGGACCCGCGTCGACTCCTCCGGATCGTGTTCGAAGCCGTTCTGCCAGTCCGGGTTGTCGAACCCGGTCTGGAACACCGCGTCACCGGCGAAGGTGAGCGCCTCGCCACGGGACTCGATACGCACGATGCTGTGCCCAGGGGTGTGGCCGCCGGTCCGGCGCAGCAGCACACCGGGTGCCACCTCGTACTCGTTCTCGAACGTCCGCAGCTGACCTCGGTAGACATCGAGGAACTGTGCGGCGGTCCGACGCAGTACCTCGGGGATGGGTGCGGGCATCACGGTGCGGGTGAAATCGGGCGCCTCCCAGAACTCGGCCTCGGCGGCGGCGACATGCACCCGCAGATCCGGGCGCAGCTTGTTGCGCATGCCGTCGACGAGCAGCCCGCCGATGTGATCCATGTGCAGGTGGGTGAGCACCACATCGGTCACCGAGGACGGCTCGATACCGGCGGCCACCAGACGCATGCTCAGCTGCCCGGCCCGCGGGAAGTCCGGGAACTCGGTACCGAGGCCGGAATCGATGAGGATGGTCTTGCCGCCGCTGCGCACGACGGCCACGTTCAGCGGCCAGTCCGTGATCTCCGGCGGCAGGTACATGTCCTTGAGCCATTCGGACAGCGCGGCGGGCGCGACGTTGGTGGCCATCGTCGAGGCCGTGATCGGCAGCACGCCGTCGCTGATCACCAGCACATCGATATCGCCTACCTGCAACGCGTAGCGCGACGGTACCAACTCGTCGAGCCCTGTCCTGCTCAGATCTGCAACGCTGTCCACGCTCATGGTGTTCTCCTGATCGTCGTGTCGACGAAGGTGCGGGCTGCCCTTCTACCCGCTCGAACGCACGGTTTTCGCAGAGTTTTCCCGATCAGGCATCCTGGAGGCATGAATTCTTCTTTGGACGCCATGCCTGACGCTCTCCTGGAGGAGTTTCAGGTGTTGCGGGAGGAGTTCTCCCGATTCATGTTCGCCTACAAGTTCGGCATGGACGAGGTGACGACCAAGGTCTCCATCCTGCAGCAGGAGTTCAAGCACCTGCAGAAGTACAACCCGATCGAGCATGTGACCAGTCGGCTCAAGACGCCGGAAAGTGTGCTCGACAAGATCGCCCGCAAGCAGTGCGAGCCCCGTTTCGAGGAGATTCGCGCCAAGATCACCGATATCGCCGGCGTCCGGGTCACCTGCTCGTTCACCTCAGACGTCTACCTGATCTCCGACGCGCTCACCCGGCAGGACGATCTCACCGTCCTTCAGCTGAAAGACTATGTGGCCGAGCCCAAACCGAACGGCTACCGGAGCCTGCACCTGATCGTCGAGGTGCCGGTCTTCCTGTCCAGCGGCGTGGTCAATGTTCCGGTCGAGGTGCAGGTGCGCACCGTGGCGATGGATTTCTGGGCCAGCCTCGAACACAAAATCTTCTACAAGTACTCCGGTGCGGTCCCTCCCCGCATCGCGCGCAGCCTGGAAGAGGCCGCGACCACCGCTGCGCGGTTGGATGACGAGATGGAGAGCCTGCACCACGACGTGCACGGGGCGCTGCCGCCCGTCCCGGTCGAGATGGCCAGCGGCAGCATCCCGATCCCCGACGCGGTGCTGGCGCGCTTTGCCCAGCAGCGGCAGGGGTTTGCGCCGCTGCTGTAGCGCAGGCTAGAACTGTTCCCGCAGTGGCCGATCGTGGGGGCTGCTGCGGTAGATGGCGCGGTCGATCAGCCGGGGGACCACTTCGTCGATGAACTCGCGGATCGCGGCCGACCCGGCCAAAAAATTAGGTTGAAGCCCCCGAAGTTGGCCTCCGCATGTTCCCCCGGGATTTCGGTCCGTGGGGGTAGGGGGTGAGGGAGGTATTCCCTCCCGAGGGGGAGAGGGAGGAATGAGAACGCAGGGCGCCGGGGTGCCGGTTCAGTACCAGGGCAGGGTGGCGCGGAAGTACGTCGGGTCGGATCTGGGAGTGGGATTCCGGGAATAAGCCGGCGAGACGCCACCGATGATCAGCACCTGGGTGTGATCGCTGACGGTTCACGTTCGGTGCGCTCGGTGTACGGGTCGTCGGCGTAGTGCGAGAAATCCGCGGTGACCTCGACGAACTGGTCTATGCCATCTGCGCGCAGGCGCTTGTCGCGTTCGGCGGCGTACTTGGCGACATGTTTACAGAGAATGCGTCTTCTGTAAAGTACTATGCGTCGAAGAGGATGTATGCATTCGGTGCGATGTCGAGTTCGCCTACGCAGCAAAGGATCTCGACATCGCCGGACGTGATGTTCGCGCAGGCACCGTTGCCGGCATCTACGCGAAGGGGGGGGGTGAGAGCGAAGGGGGGACAACCACGCCACCCACGGAGAGGGGAGGTCAGAGGCAAAAGCGGGAACCCGGCCCAACGCAACGGGGGAGGAGTCGAGATAGGGAGAGATGGAGGGATGGGGGTACCGGATCGGATGATAGCTGGGGGGAGAGGACCGGCCCCGCGCGGACGGGGCCGGCGGGCCCGCGCGGGGCCCCGGATCCCGGACGTAGGGGGGACCAACGGAGGCGGGGGAGAGGGGGGGAGAAAAGGGGAGGCGGGGGATGAGGAGGAGAAAGGGGACGAACGGAAACAACGGGGATCCACGAGAGACCGCGTGCGTTGCGCGGGTTGGGCGCGTTGTTCTAGGGAGGCGGGTCGTCTTCTCGGGGTGCGAGGAGGCGTTCGGGGTGATGCAGGTTGTTGAGATGGGCTCGGCCCGTGGCGGGGTCGATCCATTCGAAGCGGCCGTCGGGGCGGCGTCGGGTGCTCCAGCCGGTGTCTTCGATCATCTGGTTTGCGGGGCCGCAGGCCAGTGTGAGGTCGTCGATGTTGGTCTGTCCGCCGTGTTTCCAGTCTTTGTGGCCGTGGTGGGCCTGGGTGTCGTAGAACGCGGCGTCGCAGCCGGGGCAGGTGCAGCCGCGTTCGCGGCCGAACAGTGCGAGTTTCTGGGCTCCGGTGGCGCAGCGTTGGGCGCGGCCGAGGTGCAGGGCCATGGAGGTGTGGCCGTCGAAGACGGCGAGGTAGTGGTAGGCCCCGGCGGCGGCCATCGCGATCAGATCACGCATGGGGAGGACGGACCCGCCGCCGGTGACGGCGTAGCCGGCGCCCGCGTGGAGTTCTTGCAGGGTCGTGGTGACCACCACGGTGGTGGGTAGTCCGTTGAGTCGGCCCAGGGTCTGGGAGCGCAGCAGCAGGTCGAAGGCGGCTTCGACGGCGTCGTGGAGGTAGTGGGCCTTGCTGCGCCACTGGGCATCCAACAGCGGCGGGGGCGGGTCCTCGTGTTGCGGAGGCGCCGGATTGTCCTCGCTGGCAGGGTGTTCGAGTTCGGGGTCCGGTTCGGGCTCGGGTTCGTCAAACAGTGGCGGTTGCGCTTCTGTGGGTTCGGGTTCGGGTTCGGGCTCGGGTTCGGGTTCGTGATCGGGGTGGCGGCCGCGTTCGGAGAATTTGGCGAGGATGGGTTCGATCATGGCGCGCAATTTCGGGGTGACCCACCCCGATAGGTAGCTCAGGCCGTCGGGTTGTTGAGAGCCCAGGTGCAGGCCGGCTTTGCGTGCGGCGGCGTCGGCAGGTTCCTCGCCGTCGGGGTGCAGCAGGGCCAGCAGGTGGATCGCCAGCACGGTCAACGAGTGCGGGTCCAGGTCGGCGGCGGCCGTGACCAGTGACTGCTCGGCGTGGGAGCGGGTGGTCGGGTCGATGGTGGCGGGCAATGCGTTGAAGAACTTGCGGATCACCTCGAGATGTTCCTCGCCGAAAGCGCCGCGCGACAGCGCGGCGGCGGTGTGCTCCCACTCGGGCGCCATGTCTTGGCCCTGCAGTGTTCGCCGCGGTGCCAGTTGGGTGGCGCGGGTGAGGAGTTTGTGGGCGCGGCCCTTGCTCATCCGGGTGCGCAGTGTGAGCAGTTTCGTCCAGGAGGTCGCGCCCAACTCGGCGGGAGCGGCTTCGCGTTGTAGGCGGGCCAGGATCGCGTACTGGAGCATCGGGACTCGTTGCGTGGTGGTCTCGACATCGACGAACGCGGTGAGCAGGTCCCGGTGTGAGCAGGCATCGACGTCGGCGGCCAGCAGCGCGTTCACACTCGCGGTGTAGGCGCTGACCGCAGCGGCCAGGTCCGATGTCATATATCGAACATATGTGCTACCACCGACAATTCCGGCTGCCGCGTGACTGGTGAAACCAAAGGGGCAGAATATGTTTCACGTCAACAACGCCACCGGTGTCGCGCTCCAAGAGCGTCCCCTATATAGTGGACACTATGTTCAGTAAATGCCGGGTCGTGTGATGACCGCGCCCGCCAAGGAGACCTCAGCCGATCGTGTCGGCTCAGGCGGCGCCCGGCAGTGGCTGGCCGTCGCGTCGGCGACGTTCGCGATCGCATGGGGCGGTAACGAATTCACTCCGCTACTGGTGATGTACCGCGCCCAAGGCGGCTTCTCCGAGGTCACCGTCGATCTACTGCTTTTCGCGTATGTCCTCGGAATCGTGCCCGGCCTGCTCGTGGGTGGCCCGCTGTCGGATCGCTTCGGGCGTCGCCCGCTGATGCTTCCTGCACCGGTACTCGCCGCGGTGGGTTCGCTGATCTTGGCGGGCGGTGCGGAATCCGCTGTGGCGCTCGGTGTGGGCCGGGTGTTCAGCGGACTGGCACTTGGTCTTGCGATGGCCGTCGGTGGCAGTTGGATCAAGGAACTATCAAGCGCTCCGGGGGAGCATGGAAACGCCGGCGCCCGGCGCGCCGCAATGAGCCTGACGGCGGGTTTCGGCCTCGGCGCCGGTGTTGCGGGCACGCTCGCCGAATGGGGACCCGCGCCCACAGTGCTGCCGTACGCGATCAACGCGATGATGGCGCTGGCCGCAGCGGTTCTTCTTCTCGGTGTTCCCGAGTCGCGTGTCCGCAGCACCTCGACCCGCCCGTGGTGGACCGACCTTGTTGTGCAGGGAGCCTCGCACCGACGTTTCCTGTTCGTGGTCGTGCCCCTCGCCCCGTGGGTCTTCGGTGCAGGTGCTTCGGCGTACGCAGTACTTCCTGCGTTGATGTCAGAACGTGCCGCCGCGGCACCCATCGCCTTCTCTGCTCTGCTGTGCGTCGTCGCTCTGGGTGTGGGATTCACGGCTCAGCACATCGGCCGCAACCTCGTCACGGCCGGCCGCGCGGGCGGCGTGGTCGCTGCGCTGGGCCTGGTCATCGTGGGTATGGGTCTTGCCGGGTGGGCTGCCACGGTACTGACGATGTGGGCGGCGCTCGTCGCGGCCGCCGTGCTCGGCGCTGGATATGGAATGGCTCTGCTTGCCGGTCTTCAGGAGATCCAGCGCATCGCGGGACCCGACGACCTGGCGGGCCTGACCGCGGTGTTCTACTGCTTGAGCTATCTCGGGTTTGCGGTCCCCGCGGCGCTCGCGTTCCTGTCGCGATCACTGAGCTATCCGGTGATGTTCGGGTTCGGGGCAGTCGCCGCCGCGGTATGTCTGGTCATCGCGGTCGCAGGATCCGAGCGGGCGCTGCAATAGGCTGGGAGAATGGCTTCCGGTCCTGACACGGCGCGTGGCGGCGCTCAACGGGGTCGACCGCGCAGCGAAGCTGCCCGCCACGCAGTCCTCACAGCCGCCGCGGAGTTGGCATTGGCCGGGGGGCCCGCGGCCGCGACGATCGACGCCATCGCCAAGCGCGCGGAAGTGAGCCGCACGACGATCTACAAGTGGTGGCCGTCGGCGGCGGCAATCGTGTTGGAGGGTCTGCTCGATTCGGTGCGCGAATCCATCACGCGCCCGACAGGCAGCACGTCGGTCGGGGCGGTCGTCCATCACGTCAGTGCTCTGTTCGGCATCCTCGCCGATCCGTCCGTCGGGCCGCTGCTGCGCAACGTCATTGCGGCGTCTGGATTCGATCCCGCGATCGAGCGCGCACTGCGCGACCAGTGGATCACCCCGCGTCGCGCAGCCGTCGCCGACACCCTGCGCGGTGCCGTCAGCCGCGGGGAGTTACCTGCCGACGTTGACATCGAGGTCGCCGTGGACGCTCTTGTGTCCCCGCCCTACTACCGGTTGATGTTCGGGATGCCGCCTCTGGACGACGCCGCGGTTCATCGATTGGTGCAGACCGTCTGGCAGGGCTGTGGGTCCCGTACGACGCCGGGCCCGCACTGATCCAGTTGACCCTTGGGGGCGACGGTGATCGGTACCGTCGGATGGTGACGAGTCGATTCCTGGCTGCACGACCGGAAGGACCATCTTGTGTCGACCAACTTCTACGCCGACGTGTCATCGGCGTCCCAGCATGCACTGGCCGCGCTCGCGCTGACCGGTGGCAGCCGCGTCGGGGTACAGCGCGACCCGGTGTACGCCTGGGCGCTGGACCCGGCGCCGACCCGGCAGGTCGGGCTCGTCAGCGGCGGTGGTGCCGGCCACGAACCGATGCACGCGGGCTTCCTCGGCCGCGGTGGCCTGGATGCGGTGTGCCCGGGGGAGGTGTTCACCTCGCCGCACAATCGTCAGATCCACGCGGCCAGCACCAAGGTCGCCCGCGGCGGCGGCGTCGTTCACATCGTGAAGAACTACACCGGCGACGTGCTGAACTTCGCGATCGCGGCCGAACGCCTGCGGGCAGACGGGGTGGCGGTCGACCGGGTACTGGTCGATGACGATCTGGGTTCAGAGGGGCAGGAAGTCGGACGGCGTGGCACCGGGGCGACGGTGATCGTCGAGAAGATCCTTGGTGCGGCCGCCGACCGCGGACTTTCCTTGGAAGATCTCGTCGCACTCGGCCAGGCTGTGGTGGCGGCGTCGCGCTCGCTGGCGGTGGCCCAGCGCGCCGGCACCGTCCCGGGGTCGGACCGTCCGGCATTCGACGTCGCGCCGGGCACATTGGAATACGGCGTCGGCATCCACGGTGAGGCGGCCCGCGAGTCCATCCCGCAGCCCCCGCTGAACGAGCTCGTCAGCCGGATGGTCGGCGAGCTGCTCGACAGTCTCGACGCCGACGAGCACGGAGTTCTGGTTCTCGTCAACGGGCTGGGCGGCACCGGTGATCTCGAGTTGCTGCACGTGCTGGCGGAGGTCGAACGGGTACTCGCCGAACGTGATGTGGTGCTGCGCAGCGCAGTCGCAGGCACGTACGTCTCGGCCCTCGATATGGCCGGCTACTCGATCACCGTCACGGCCGTGGGCGACGAGCAGTGGCTGACCGACTGGTGTGCTCCGCACGCCACCACCTCGCTACCGTCGCCGGTGCTCGCCGCGACCACGGTCATCGGTGCAGTGGATGAGCCGAGCGCCGGCGAGCCCTCGGCGTGGCTGCGGCAGCTGGCCGATGACATCGCCGAAATCCGGGAACCCCTCAATGATCTCGACCGGCGAGCTGGGGACGGTGACATCGGGACCAACCTCGACAATGCGCTGCAGGCAGCGGTCCGCCGCGGTACCGGAGCGGACGCGGACCTGGCCGCTGATCTGAAGTCTCTGGCCACCGCCTTTTCCGAGGACGTCGGTGGATCCAGCGGTCCGCTGTTCGGCCTCGTCCTGGTCCGCATCGCCACTGCGGTCGCCACCGATGCCGGTGCTGTTGTACAAGGGTTGCGCGACGGCGTCGAGGCCATCACCCGGGCGGGTGGGGCACGGGTCGGCGACCGCACGATGGTGGATGCACTCGTTCCGGCCGGGTGGGACGGCGACACCGCACGCGGCCGGCTCGACGACGACGCACTGGAAGCCGCGCTGGCCGGTGCGATCGCCACCAGCACCATGGTCGGCAAGCGCGGCCGATCCAGCTACGTCGGCGAACGGGCGATCGGCACCACCGATCCCGGCGCCCTGGCCGTCGTCGCCGTGCTGGTGGCGATCGTCGAACGCATCGACGGTGACATCAGACGCGACGAATTACGCACCCGCCTGGCGGAATTGGTTCAAGAATGACGTCGACGCCACGAAAACCCTTGTGGCAAGATCGCTGCCGGTACGCCCACGCCGAGGTGACGCAAAGGCCGGCATGCGACTCCGCGGTATCGACAAGATGACGACGTCGGCATTGCGCACCGCATCGCCCGCCTCGACCGCGCGGGCGCCGGTCGACAACGCGTCGGGGTCGGTCGCTGCGAGCGTCGGCAGCTGCGTACCGCGCGCGGACGCTGTCCGCGTGCGCATCGACTGTCGCTGCGGATACCTGAACGTCCTCGGCAACAACCCGTACCTCAGACATCTGGTTCCCTCGCCGCCCGTGTGACCCCGCGTGCTACTGCGCGTCGATCGGGGGAACATTCGGGGTTTCGCCCATCTCCGGCTGAGCGCTTCGGTCTGACTGGCTCGGCTCCCAGCCGGCGTCGAATTCAGCCGGTGACGTCCCGGCCGATCAGTTGCCGCGCGACGATCCACTGCTGGAGTTCATTGGCGCCCTCGAAGATCTCGAGAATCTTGGCGTCGCGATACATCTCCTCCAGACGGACCGACTCTCCGGTTTCGCCCACCTGGCGGGCGAAACCGAGAGCACCGTGGATCTGTATCGCATCGCGGATCAGGTCGTTGGCCAGGCGGGTGCCGTAGGCCTTGGCCATGGCGGCTTCGGGTTCGGCGTTGCGGTCGCCGCGATCGAGCAGGGTGGCGGCCTTCTGGTAAAGGGTGCGGGCGCATTCGATTTCGGTGGCCCGCTGGGCCATCGTGAACTGCCAATGTTGCATCGCGCCCAGTGGTCCGCCGAAGACGTGGCGGGTGCGCAGGCGTGCGACGGCGAGATCCAGGGCGGCCTGGGCGACGCCGACACCCGCAGCGCCGATGCCGACGCGGCCGCGCACGAGTGCCGATAGCGCGACGCTGAGGCCGTTTCCCGCGTGGCCGAGCAGGTTGGCATGCGGAACAAGAACGTCGGTGAAAATGATGTCAGCGGTGATCTGTCCGCGGTGCCCCATCTTCAGGTCCGGCGCGCCGATCCGGACGCCCGGTGACGACAGGTCGATCAGCAGCATCGTCGCTCGGTCGCTATCGGCGCCGGCGCGCACCAGCACCGACACCCACCCTGCCACGATGCTGTTCGTGATCCACCGCTTGCGGCCGTTGACCACATAGCCCGCCGGGGTTTCCTCGGCCACGGTGTGCATGCGCTCGGCGGTGAGATCAGAACTGGTTTCCGGCTCGGTGGTGGCGAACGAGAACGCGGTCTGTCCGCTGATCAACTCGGGGATCAGTTGTCTGCGCAGGTCCTCGGATGCGTAGGTGAGTGTCTGTGGTACCAGGATGCATTGGCCGTCGTAGACGCCAGCCATGGAGGACGAGTGATACGCGATCTCTTCGGTGACGGTGCAGGTGCCGAGCATCGGGTGCTGCAATCCGCGCCCGTACTCGGGACCGAACGGAACAGCGAACATCCCTTCGTCGGCGAGGCCGCGGAACGCGGACCACGGGAAGCTGTCGGCAGATTCCTCACGTTGCCCGATCTCGCGGGCGAACGGCGCCAACCGCTTCTCGACGGCGGACCGCGCCTCCATGCGTAGCTCGATGATCTCGTCCGGCAGCCACACATCGTGGGTCATGTGGTCTTGAGTTCGCGGCACCGGGGGATTGGCGGGCGGCGCATCCGTGGTCGACATCTGGACTCCTTCTGTGTCGAGTCCACAGTAACAGTCGATTGTGACTGTTTATAGACCGTCGGAGTCTTCGAGCAGGAAGTGGTGGGCGAGTGACTTCCAGAGCCCGAGATGCGGATCTGCCTCGGGATCGCGCTCCATGAAGGTGTAGGTGAGGGCCACGCCGCGCATGCTGCTGAACAGCAGCTCGCGCACCGTGTCGAACTGTGGGTGACTGCTGTGTACCGGCCCGAACATCGTGGCGATCACGCTCTGGATCGCACGCCCGAGCCGGCGCTCGGCGGTGGCAACCTCGTCGCGCAGCGCCACGTCGGTGCGTGCGGCCGACCAGAGTTCCATCGCAGCCCAGAAGTAGGGCTGACGAAAGGTATTCCACAATTGGTGAATTGCGGTATCTATCCGTTCCGATCCACCGGGGTCGGGATCGTCGGTGCGCTCGAACCAGCTCTCCATCTCGGCTATCCGCTCGCCGGCAAGGTGATGCGCAGCGGCGACCAGCACGGCGTCGCGGGAGGGAAAATGGTGCAGCAGTCTGCCGCGGGTGACCCCGGCGCGTTCCTGAATGGCCACGGTGGTTGTGCTGCTGTAGCCGAGTTCCACCAAGGCATCGACGGCGGCGTCAAGGATGAGCGCTTGGCTGCTGGCACGCCGGCTCGCCTGCGACTTGCGGGTGGGCGGGTCGACAGTCGTCATCTCGGTATGGTAGCTGAGTTTCCGACGAGTACAGTCAGTGCTGACTTTTACTTGTCGAGCGTTCGTCAGCTCAACGTGCGTTCCTGGATGGGTTTGTTGAGCTCGCTGCGCACCTGCCGGGTGATGCTCGCGGGGTTGGACTTGGGGCTGTCGGCGAAGGACGCCATGTCGGTGTCGACGAGGCCAAGGTGCGGCGTTCCTGAATAGATCTCTGATGTCGCCTACCCGTAGTAAAACTAATGGCTTAAGGTAATTCAATGGCGGGCCCCGCGCTGATCGCCGAAGGCGGAATTTTCGCCGCAATCGTTCCAGCACGCACCAGGAGGTTGACCCGGTATGACCGAGTTCTCGAACAGCGCCCGGCTGTTCATCGGCGGCAGTTTCCGCCCGGCCGACAAGACCCTGCGCGTCACCGAAGCCGCCACCGGGGATCTGCTCGGCGAGGGGCCCTGCGCCACCGAGCGCGATATCGACGACGCGGTGACGGCCGCCCACGGCAGCGCGGCCACCCAGTGGCGGACCACGCCGCCCGCCGAGCGCGCCGCGGTGCTCAAGCGGTACGCCGGTGCGTTGGCCGCCCGGGCCGAGGACACCGCCACGCTGGTCAGCCGCGAAAACGGTATGCCGATCACGTTGTCGCGAAATGTCAACGGACTCTTTCCTGCCGCACTCGTCGGGTACTACGCCAAGTTGATCAGTGGATGGGAGCAAGAAGAGGTCCGTCCGGCCCTGGTCGGGCATACCATCGTGCGCCGGGATCCGGTCGGCGTCGTCGGCGCCATCACGCCATGGAACTATCCGCAGGCACTGGCGATCATGAAACTTGCCCCGGCGCTGGCCGCGGGCTGCCCGGTGATCCTCAAGGCCGCCCCGGAGACGGCGCTGGACGCGCTGGTCTTCGCCGAGGCCGCAGTCGATGCCGGTCTGCCGCCAGGGGTGCTCAACGTCGTTCCCGGAGATGCCACGGCGGGAGCGCATCTGGTGAGCCACCCAGGAGTCGACAAGGTGGCCTTCACCGGCTCGACCAATGCCGGGCGGGTCATCGGCGCCGAATGCGGCCGGCTGATCAGGCCGGTCACCTTGGAACTCGGTGGCAAATCGGCCGCGGTGATCCTCGACGACGCCAACCTGGAGACCACCGTTGCAGGTTTGCGAAGCGCAGCATTCGTCAACAACGGCCAAACTTGCCACCTCAGCTCCCGCATCCTGGTCCCGAAGACCCGATACCCCGAATTCGTCACGGCGATAGCAGAATTGGCCAACGCGCTGAAGGTCGGTGATCCTCTCGACGGCACCATCGACATCGGTCCACTGGTCAGTTCCCGGCAACGTGACCGGGTACTCGAGTACGTCGCGATCGGTAGGGAGTCCAGCGCCCGCTTGGTCGCAGGCGGGTCGATCCCGGCCGATCGGCCACGCGGCTGGTTCGTGTCCCCGACGGTCTTCGCCGACGTCGACAACCGCGACCGCCTCGCCCAGGAGGAGATCTTCGGGCCTGTCATCGTGATCATCGCCTATGACGACGAGGCCGAGGCGATCGAGCAGGCCAACGACACCGAGTTCGGATTGGCCGGCACCGTCTGGTCGTCGAACAGCGCTCGCGCCAAGGACATTGCCCGCGCCATGCACACCGGGTCGGTCGGCGTCAATCACTATCAACTCGATATCCAGTCCCCGTTCGGCGGCGTCAAGTCCAGCGGGCTGGGCCGCGAACTGGGCCCGGAAGGACTGGATGCCTACCGCTCGTTCAAGTCGATCTACTGTGCCGATCCGCTGGTGCAGCCATGACGGCGACGCCGGCGGACATTCGGAGCGACGACCGCGATCTCGGCGAGTTGACCGACAGTGCACCGTGGCACGCCGAGGACCTCCGAGTGGGGGACTGGATGGATCTCGGCACGGTACTGGTGGATCCGGAAGAAGTGCGCGCCTTCGCCGCGCGCTTCGACCCGCTACCGATCCACCTGGACGAGACCAATCCGGTGTTCGGCGGCGTGGTGGCCAGTGGCGTGCACACCATGGCGTTGTTCTCCAGTCTGGCCTCGCGCATGTTCATTCCGCACTTGGCGTTGATCGCCGGGAAGGGAATGGACCAGTTCCGGCTGCCCGCACCGGTCCGTCCGGGAGCCACGTTGCGGGGCGGAATCGAGATTGTCGAGATCGTGCCCCGGAACGGGCGGGCCGATGTCGTCTACCGATCCACGCTGACCGACGAGAACGCCTGTGTCGTTCTGAGCTTCATCGGCATCACCGTGGTGTCCCGGCGGTAGTCACCGAGCCTTGGCGAACCGGTCGGCGATATCGCGGTACTCCTCGCGGATGGTTCGTTTGTCGATCTTCCCGCTCGGCAGCCTCGGCAACGGCTCCGACCGCAGGACCACGTAGCGGGGAACCTTGTAGTCGGAGAGCTGTTCTCGACAGTGCGCGACCACCGTGGCCTCGTCGATCCCGGCGCCTTCGACAGCGGTGATGATCGCGGCGGGGGTTTCGCCCCACCGCTCGTCGGCGACGGCGATCACGGCGACCTCGGCCACCGAGGGCAGTGAGCCGATGACCGTTTCCAGTTCCACCGGTGAGATGTTGATGCCACCGGAGATGATGAGATCTTTCAACCGGTCGACGAACGTGATGCGCCCGTCGGCGTCGCTCACCCCGATATCGCCGCTGTGCAGCCAGCCGTCGCGGATCGCCGCAGCCGTGGTCGCCGGGTCGTCCCAATAGCCAGGGGTGACAAGGGGGCCGCGCACCACGATCTCGCCGTGCACTCCGGGACCGGCCAGGACCCCGCCCTCGTCCATCACCCGGACCTCGGTGAAGATCGACCCACTGCCACACGAGTCGGGATGGTCGAGTGCCTCCGAGGGCAAGGTTGCGGTCGCCACGCCGCCAGCTTCCGTCATTCCGTAGATCTGGCGCAACAACACTCCTTTGGCGGCCCAGCGGTGCAGCAGATCGGTCGGTACCGCCGCCCCACCGACGATCGCGGTCTGTAGCGAGCTTAAGTCCGCGGTGTCGAATTCTGCTGCACGAGAGAGTGACTCGAAGATGACGGGCACGCCGAACAGGGCCTGGACCCGGTGCCGCTCGATCAGCGTCACGGCACGCGAGGCGTTGAGTTCCGGTTCGACGATCAGGGTGCCACCCAAGACGATCGTCATCAACAGTCCGTAGACCAGTCCGGGCGTGAACGCGAGGGGCAACAGGAGCAGCGCCACGTTGCCGGGCCGGAAACCCTCCTGGGTGAGCGTGTTCTCCAGCACGATGTTCAACAGGGTCTGCGTTGTCAGGATCACGCCCTTGGACATCCCGGTCGAGCCGCTGGTGAAGATGATCGCCAACGGCTCGTCGGCCGGGCGCTCGACCGCGTACACGTCGGGCTCTCCCATCCTGAGCCGGTCGACGAGGCCGAAATCCAGCACTGCGAACCGGTCACCCAGGTCGGCGGCGCTGTGGGCTGTGTCGGCGTACGGTGCGGCGGCGACGACGAGCGAGATGCCGGCGTCATCGGCCACCTTGCGGATCTCGGCGGGCTTCAGCCGGGCGTTGAGGGGTACCAGGACTGCGCCGGCCTTCACGATCGCCAGTGCCGCCGCGGGCCACTGGATCGCGTTGGGCGACAGCAGACCGACGCGGTCGCCGGGCCTGACCCCGGCGTCGACCAGGTGCCGGGCCAGTCGGCTCGACCAGTGCAGGAGGTCGCGGTAGGTGACCGTGTCCGCCCCGACATGCACGGCGGGTTGGTCTCCTCTGCTGCGGGCCCACCAGCTCAGCGCGGACCCCACGGTGGCAGTCATGTTCCTCCTTCGGAGATCAAGATAGTGGGCGTGGTCAGACGGTGGCCGGGGATCCGAAAACCGTCGAACTGACCAGCGGTGCCATCGGACCGCCGATCAACAACGAGACGTCGGCGTCGGCGACCTGATTCACCGAGTCACCGCGGATCTGCCGGACCGCCTCCACGACAAGCCCGATCCCGTGCACGAACCCCTCGGCGATATTGCCGCCCGCGGTGTTGATGGGCAGCGCGCCGTTCGGTGCCGTCAGATTCTCGACGGTGAGGAACTCGCCGGCTGCGGCGCCGGGCGGGCACAGGCCATGGTCGATCATGGCGGCGACCGCGGGCCCGGTGAAGTTCTCGTACACCTGGGCGACGTCGACGTCCCGGGGACCCACCTGGGCACCCTCCCACAGCCGGGAGACCAGTGCGGGGTGGAAGCCTGCCGAGGTGTACTGGTCCTCGTTCTCCGAGGATTCGGTCCACCCTGCTGCCGCGCCCTGGACACCCGCCAGGATGGCGGCCGGCCGGCCCAGATAGTCGCCGACCCGGTCGGAGCTGACGACGAGGATGGCGGCCGCGCCGTCGTTCTCACGCGAGCAGTCGAACAGGCGCAGTGGCTCGGAGATCGGTCGGCTGCCCTGGTAACGGTCGTGATCCAGCGGCGCTCCGTACGCCACCGCTCTCGGATTACGCTGCGCGTGTCGATAGCCGGCGAGCGCCACAGCTTCGAGTGCCGAGGAGGGCACGCCGCCGACTTCCAACAGTCGCTGCGTGCGCAGCGCACACACCTGCGCCGGAGCGAGCACGCCGTGTGCCGAGTACAGCGGGCCCAGATGGCCCTTCGCAAATGCGCGGCGCCCGTCGTCGGACTCGCTGAGTCCGCGGTAGACGGCCACGCAGCGTGCCTGACCGCTGAAGACCGCTGCCGCGGCCGCGTTCACGGCCGCGGCCACCCCGCCGCCACCTCCGCCCCAGACTTGCGTGGACCACCGCACCTCGCGTACACCCAGCGCTGCGGCGATGGCCAGGCCTTCGTTGGCGTCGCCGCCATAGGACACGAAACCGTCGACCGCCCGCGGATCGGCACCGGCGTCCTCGCAGGCACGCAGGATGGCCTGCAGGATGAGCTGAGCCGACGAGATCGGACTGGTGCCGCGCTTGTAGTAGCAGGTCGCGCCGACCCCGACGACAGATGTTGCACCACGGAACTCGTTCACGAGGCGTTCTCCTCCAGATGCCAGCGGATCAGCGGCCAATGCTCCTCGTCGGGCGGCTGCTCGATCTCACCGCGCACGCGGGCACCGATCTGCGGGGTGATGCCGTCGGCATGGGCCAGGACTCCGAGTACCCGGCGACCGCCCGCGCCGGGTAGTTCGACCAGCACCACGACGTAGGGCAGATGGCCGCTGCTCTCCCTGGTGAAGGGCTGCCAGGTGCGGGTCCAGGAGTAGATCGTGCCGATCGGGGCCACCGCCTCCCACGCCATGTCGAAGCAGTGACACTGCGGGCAGATCGGCCTCGGTGACCAGGTCCAGGTGGCACACGCCGTACATCGCTGCATCAGCAACTGCCCGGCGCGCAGGCCCTCCCAGTGCGGGGTGTCCGAGCCGTCCTCGGCCGGACCGGTCAGGTCCATCCACGGTGGAGTGTCGGGAATGTTGCGGACGCTGAAGGTGCGCCAGACGCCGGTTGCGTCGCGTACCCACCGGCTGCGCAACTCGAACCAGGAATCGTCGGGTCGGGTATAGCGGATCACGGCGTCGAAGAAGCCTTCGCCGACATTGACGATACTGCGCACCCCCGCGCTCTTGAGCGGGGTCGGCACATCCGCGGAGGCGATGAGCTGGCCTACCCGATCCGGGAGGAAATCGGTCAGAACTGCGAGATTGTCCTCGGCGGCAACCGATTTGCCGTGATCTTCAACGGTTCGGGCCAAATCTTCGGGCACCGAGGTGTCGGTGCTGAGGGTCATCGCGGTCCACCTAACTGATAGCGCACATCGGTGCGGTCGTGTTGAAATCCGGACAATCGGCAGGAGTTGACCCAGCGGGTGTCATCGGAGTCGACGTGGATGATCACGCCGGACAGACCCGCCTCGTGCGCGACCGCGGCCAGTCCGTCGAGCAGTCCTCGCCGAGCGCGTGGTGATGCCGACGGTGCCGCGCGGTAACGCAGAACGGTCGCGCTGGCGCCGAACTCTTCGGAGATGATCGGGCGAAGGTCGAGCGCCGCGATGCCGACGATGCGGCCGTCCTCCCGCAGCGCGAGTGTGCCGGTGGTGTCGAAGTCGTCGAGCCAGCCGGCGGCCTGCTCACCTGGGTGCGATACCGGGTCCAGAACTGTTGCCGCGGAGATCGATTGCTCTGCGGCCGCACGGATCAGCTTCCACACCCGGCGCGTGCGTGGAATGAGGAATCTGTTGCTCAGTCGGCCGGCTGCGGGATGGTTGCCCCGTGCCCACGCGGTCACCTCACGGACTCCGGTGCCCAACCAACCCTCGGAACCGGTGAAGTCCAGACCGATGCGTTCCAGCAGTAGCGTGGCGATGCCGATCGAACGCAGCCGCGGATCGATGACGAGCGCAGACTGTGCGGTGCCGTCTGCGTGGATGTGCATCCGCAGCAGGCCGGCGATCCGTTCGGGATGGTCGGGCTCGCCCATTGCGGTCGCGTAGGGCAGCATCCAGATGACCAGGTGACGGAATCGGCTGTTGCGCTCGGTCATGGACCGTATGACCGGTTCGGCCGCGATGCTGGTGTACTCCGCTTCGCCGTCGTACTCAGCTGCCCGATCGAGAAGATCGGTCAACTCCTTCATCTCCGTGGGGTCGAGCTCGGTGCGCCATTCGTACTTGATCATCTACGTGCCGCGTGCTGCAGCCGAACCCGCGGCCAGAAGCCTCTTCGTCTCCCGGCGGAACAGTTGATTGGCGGTCTCGTTGCGGCCGAGCAGCATGTCGCCGGCGTCGGCGGAAGCCATGCCGCGCTGCGAGTTACGCAGCAGTGGGAAGTCCTCGTTGTGCAGAACCGCCAGCAGGATGTCCCAGTTCTTGTTCCACCGCTTCTCCCAGTGCGCTTCCTCAAGCCCGGAATCCTCGACGGCGGGGACCATCAGTCGCTGCTCCATCACCGACTTGGCCGGATCGTGCTGGTCGGGTCGGAAGGTGAGAAGTTGGAAGTGATCCGGTTGGCGCAGCAGGGTGCTGTTGGGCAACAGGAAATGCGTCTCGGTGACATAGGAATCCAGGGGCTGATCGCCGGGATCCTCCTCGAGCCAACGGTCGATCGATTTGCGCGGCGCGATGAATCGGCAGTGCCGGCCGAAATCCTCGAACGCTGTGACGTTGGTGTGGATGACCTTTCCGGCGGTGTTCGGATGCGCGTACTGGATGTGGTAGCCGTCGAGGAAGGCATCTTGCATGATCTTCCAATTCGTCGGTTCGTTGAATCCGGCCGATCGGAAGCACTGCAGCTTGTCCAGCCGGTAGCCGGCGAGGATGTTGTCCATCTCCGGACCCAGCCAGCCGGCGACATCGATGTTCTCGTGCGCGTTGTCAACGACCCAGACGAAACCGTGCCGCTCCTCGCACGGCAGTTCGATCAGACCGTGTTCGTCACGTTCAATGTCCCCGAACGTCTTGTCGCGGGTCACCATTCGCAGCGACCCGTCGGGGTCATAAGACCATCGGTGGTACCCGCAGGAGAAGAATCGGCAGCGACCCTTCTCGCCTTCCTCCAGCAGCGCACCGCGGTGCCGGCACAGATTGACGAAAGCCTTGATTCCTCCGTCCTTCTGCCGTACGACAATGATGTTGTTGCGGGGCATCGCGACGGTCAGGAAGTCGAAGGGACGGCCGAGCTCGGAACTGTGCGCCACGATGGAGGGCACTCTGCCGAAGATCAGGTCCCGTTCCTGCTGAGCCAGCACGGGGTCGGTGAATTCGTCGGCGGAGAAGTCGACGACATCGTCGAACTTGTCGGTGTCATCGGTGCGGAGCAGCTCCAGCGCGCGCCGGATGCGGTCCTGGCGGGGAAGCGATGTCGTCATCTCTGCCTCACTTTTCCGGGGTGAATGTGATGGGCATACGTGCGCATCCGCGTACCTGGGTCGAATGGAAGACCGGTGGGTCGCTCTCCACCAGGGCGTAGTCGGGGATCCGGCGGTGTAGTTCCTCGAGAGCGATCTTGAGTTCGATGCGACCCAGATGCGAACCGAGACAACGGTGCACACCGGCACCGAAGGACAGATGCCGGTTCGGGGAACGCGTGATGTCGAGCGCTTCGGGATCGGCGAATTGCTCGGCGTCGCGGTTGGCCGAGCAGAGCATCAGGATCATCTGGTCGTCCTTGGCGATCTGCACGCCGCCGATCTCGATATCGCGGGTGGCGCGACGGCCGGGGATGACGGCGGCTTCGATGCGCAGGATCTCCTCGACGGCTTTGGGTATGAGCTCCGGGTCGGCAATCAGCGCGGCGCGTTGCTCGGTGTTCTTCGACAGGTGTGCGATCGTCCAGGCAAGGGAGCCCTGAACCGTGTGGAGGCCGCCCATCAGCAGCAGAAAGAACATCCGGAACAGCTCTTCGTCATTGAGTACCCGCTTGCCGTCGGCGAGTTCGACCTCGGTGTGGATCAGCGCCGAGGTGGCGTCGTCGCCGGGATTGGCGCGACGCTCGGCGATCACGTTGTTGAAGTAACCGGCGACGGTCATCGCCGCCATCATCATGACCTGATCCGACTCCTCCTTGGTGCCGCCGGGCTTACCGAACAGCACGGCGTCGGTGGCCTCGGTGAACATCGCCGCGTCGGTCAGCGGCCAGTCCATGAGAGCCAGAAACACCCGGGTCGGCAGTTCATGGGCGAACTGAGAAATGAACTCGGCCTCGCCGGTCGCCGCGAACTCGTCGAGCAGATCGTTGACCACGGTGCGGATATTGTCGCTGAGCTTCTTCATCCGCTGCGGGCTGAACAAGGGTTGCAGCGCGTGCCGATAGGAGGTGTGATCCGGTGGATCGAGCTCCAGCGGGATGAATCGGCCGAAATCGGCGGGTGTGACCAGATTGTTCGGATAGCTGGAGAACGTGTCGGCATCGGTGAGGATGTCGAAGATCTCCCGGTAGTGCGTGACGATCCAATGCCCGCCGTGGGCGGTCGAGTAGACGATCGGCCCCTTGGCGGCCAGTTCGGCGATCTGGTCCTGCATGGTGTCGACCGGGTGGGCGAGCGCGGCGTCATAGACGTCGAAATCGACCAGGAGGTGTGCGGGGACCTTCTCGATCGTGGTCATGTGTCCTGTCTCCGTGTGTGTTTCGTGTTCAGGAATAGGATTCGGGGTTGAGGTCCTCGTCGAACCACATGCCCACCCGTGACAACGTTCCGCCGTCCGCCGATCCGATCGTGGCGCCGGAGATGTATGCGGACTCGTCGCTCACGAGGAAGAGCGCCACATTGGCGTTGTCGGCCAGTGAAGGAGGCCGCGCCAGTTTGAGCGGGATGGGCGAGACGGTGGGGTTCCACGGGCCGGCGACCTCTTCGTAGGACTGCCCCACGACAGGACTGCCGGGCGGCATCAGGAAGTTCGGCGACATGCCGTGCGTCGGGGCGATGGCGTTGACCCGGATGCCGTAGCGGCCCAGATCCAGGGCGAGTCCGCGGACCAGCCCGTTGACGCCGGCCTTGGTGGCCGAATACATCGCGATGCTGTGATAGGCCACCAGTGACGCCGCAGACGAGGTGGCCAGGATGGTGCCCCCACCATTGGCCTTGAGCGCCGGGACGGCGGCCTGCGCGGTGTACACCACGCCGGAGAGGTTCACTCCGAGGACGTGCTGCCAGTCGCCTTCGGTCAGGTCCTCGAACGCCACGGATTCGCCACCGGCGACCGTCGGTACGCCCCCTCGCGACACCACACCTGCATTGGCCCAGGCGATGTCGAGCTTCCCGTACTGATCGACCGTTTCGTCGACGGCGGCGGTGATCTGGGCGCGGTCGGCGACATCGGCGGTGATGGCGATGGCATCACCGCCGGCTTCCTGCACCAGTTTGAGGGTCTGTTCGGCGCGGTCGGTGTCGATGTCGACGATTGCGACGCGCGCACCCTCGCTGGTGAAGAGCTGGGCGCACTGCCGGCCGAGGCCCGAACCGGCCCCGGTGATCAACGCAACCTTGCCTTGCAGTCTCATGATCCTCCTTCGGTATGTGCGGACAACCGGCCGCGTGAGGTCGGGATGCGGTTCGCCTTGAGTTGCCTCGGGCGTACAAACGACCCGTTTGTGATCCGCACCACTGACGGTAAAAACCTTACGACAATAGGTATCTGTCGTCAATTGTTAGGTTGGGGTAGCTGCCATATATGCAGTTAAAGGAGGTATTCGGTGGACATTTGAGGCGGTGTTGGAATACTGGAGGTAGTGGTATTTAGCCTCAGTGCGCCGGGTCGGCGATGCCGTCTACTCCTCGATGATGAGTGCCAACTCGGGGCACGCGTTCACGCCATCGCGGGTGGCCTGTTCATTGCCGGGCGCAACGGTGTGGTCCTTCATGATGCAGTAGCCGTCATCGTCGATCGGGAAGATCTCGGGGTCGACGGCGTAACACTGGGCGTGTCCCGCGCACCTGGTGCGCTCGAGGCGAACCTTCATCGGTTTCTCCTTGCGTGTGAGGTGGATTGGCGGCTCGGCTGCGAACCGGTGTCGCCGTCATCGAAGCGGGCGAGGCATTGCGAGCCGACCACTGGAAACCTTACGATAGTAGATATAAGTCACAATCATCACAGCTGAGTGACGCGCACGAGCGTGATTTGAGGAGAGCTACATGTCAGGTTCGGCAACACCGGCAACACCGGCAACACCGGCGACCGCAGGCGGCCGGGCCGTTGATCTGCCGTCGATCGAGGTTCGGTGTCCGGCGACGGGAGAGATCGTCGGCACCGTCGCGAACCTGAGCGGCGCGCAGATTTCCACGATGTGCTCCGAACTGCGTGATGCGCAACCGGCGTGGGAAGCCCTGGGACCTCGTGGCCGCAGCGCGCACCTGCTGCGCTGGCTGGACTGGCTGCTGGACAACGAGAATCGGTTGCTCGCCTTGATTCAGCAGGAGAGCGGTAAGTCGTGGGCCGATGCCGCGGTCGAGATGGCGGTGGTGGTCGATGTGATCAACTACTTCACCTCCAACGCCGAGACGTTTATGCAGGATCGCGCGGTCAAGCCGGCAGGCGTGGCCAACGCCGTTCGTCGGTTGCGGGTGCAGTACCGGCCGCATCAGCTGGTCGGCCTGATCACGCCGTGGAACGGTCCGCTCGCAGGTCCGATGATGGATGTCGTCGGCGCGCTCGTCGCCGGGGCTGCGGTCGTGTCGAAGCCTTCCGAGGTCACCCCCCTTGTCTGGAGTGAGGTGGTCCGGGGCTGGCGCGACGAGATCGGCGCCCCGCCGGTGCTCGGCGTGGCGACCGGCGGCGGACCGGCGGGGCGGGCCGTGGTCGACGAAGCCGACATGGTCATGTTCACCGGCTCTGTGGCGACGGGGCGGGCCATCGCCGTGCGGTGCGCCGAACGCCTCATCCCGTGCAGTCTCGAACTCGGCGGCAAGGACGCCATGATCGTCCTCGCCGACGCGGACCTCGAGCGCGCCGCGGGCGGTGCGGTGTGGGGCGGGATGATGAACTCCGGACAGGCCTGCGTCTCGGTGGAGCGGGTCTATGTCGAGGCGCCGGTCTACGACCGCTTCGTCGCGATGGTGGTGGAAAAGGCTGCGGCGCTGCGCCAGGGGATGGACACTCCGGGCAGTTACTCGAGCGATATCGGCGCCATGGTCACTGCGGCGCAGATCGACATTGTCGCCGACCACGTCGCCGATGCCGTGGCCAAAGGCGCCCGCGTCCTCACCGGCGGCAAACGCGCGGCAGGCAACTGCTTCGAGCCGACCGTGCTCATCGATGTCGACCACTCCATGCGTTGCATGCAGGAAGAGACGTTCGGGCCGACGCTGGCCATCATGCGGGTCGCCGACGAGGATGAAGCCATCGCGATGGCAAATGACTCGGAGTTCGGCCTCAGTTCGAGCCTGTGGACGCGTGATCAACGCCGGGCTGAACGCCTTTCGCGGCGGATCGAAGCGGGTTCGGTCTCGGTGAACAACGCGGTGGTGGCCACCTTTCAGATGCCGGTTCCCATGGGGGGATGGAAGAACTCGGGCCTCGGGGCGCGCTTCGGCGGAGCGCAGGGAGTGCTCAAATACTGTCGCCAGCAGTCTGTCGTCGAAGAGCGCTTCGCGATGAAGTCCGAACCGTTGTGGTTTCCCGTTGCCCCTCTGCGATCGCGGGCGATGTCGCGTGCTGTCCGACTCCTCGGTGCGCACGATTGGCGGCGGCGACTCGGGCTTCGCGGAACGACGCGCTAAAACTTATTTGATATAGGTGAATACCTGCAGTTGGGCGGTGGCGAGACAAGTGTTCTCGCCATATCGCCCGATGTGGTCTGTCGGGTCCAAAGTTGTTACCGCCGCGCGTATGATGGCCCAATGCGCACTCGTCTCCGCCACGCCGCCGACACGGTGGGCGCCTGATATGGCCCGGCCGTCTAAACCGCTGATCAGCAAGAAAGCGGCCGTGGAGGCATCGATCGAGATCATCGATGCCGAAGGGCTCAACGCGTTCAGCCTGCCCCGGCTGGCCACCCACCTCGGCGTCCGCGCACCGTCGCTCTATCACCACTTCGCCGACAAGAACGAGATCATGACCGCAATCGCCCGCCACATCGCCGGCAAGTCGGTCATCAAACCCCGCCGTGCGCCGGGACCGGACTGGCCGGAGTATTTCGTGAGTCTGGCCTTGAACTTTCGGCAGTCGGTGCTGCGGCACCGCAATGCGGCGACGGTGCTCATCGAGCATCTTCCGCGAGACACACTGGTCGGGAGTTTCGAGGACGCCGCGCGATTCCTCAACGACTCCGGTGTACCGCCGCACCTGCACGTACCGATCCTCGACGGTATAGAGACACTGTGTATCGGTGCGGTGCTGGCCGAGGCTGCTCGTGGTCCCCGCACGCGGCACGCGCTGTTTCCGCCAGTCGACGCCGATGAGTTCCCGAACCTCACCCAGGCACTGGCGGCGAACACTCTGACCGTCAAAGAGCTTTTCGCAGAACGGCTCCGCAGTTTCCTCTACGGCGTCGTGATCAACGAAGGCTACGGCCCGCGGGCCGAGGAAACGTCGGCCTGACCGTGCCGGCGGCTCAGTCCGTTGCGGGCCGGCCGTAGACCGCGACGACCACGCTGCGGTCCAGACCGTTCACCGACCACACACCGATCTCGGTGTGGCCGCAGTCGGACATGATGGCGTACGTCGCGGGGTTGTAGTACCACTGCCGCAGGATCTCGATGCCGTTGATGGCCAGCGCCGGGTTGATGGCGACGGTCTGCGCCACGGTGCCGTGGTAGCCGGCGGCGCGGGCACGGTCCTGCGGGGTGGATCCGTCCGAGCCGAGGTCGCCGTCGAGGGCGCGGTTGTTCAGGACATCGTTGGCGTGCCATTCCGCGGCGAGCTGAAGCGGGGGTTTCTTCTTCACATCGTTGGTGCAGCCCGCCTGGTGCTGCAGCGTGTAGATGTTGGTCACCACGCTGTTGTTCAACCTGGTGTTGTCGGCGTGCGCGACGGGAGCCGCGCCGAGAAGCCCGATCCCGCAGGCGGCGCCAACGGTGACGGCCCTGACGCCGCCGCTCAGACCTGTATTGCGCCGGAGGTCGGTAGCCTGCCGCCGAACTTCGCAACTGCCATATGTGTTTTGGGCACAGTTCATTCACCGCCTGGATGATCAGATAGGACGCTTGGTACTCGTCGTCGGTGTGAAAATCGTTCTTGGTGTCGGCCATCACGCCGGCGTACGGGATACCTGACTGCACCTTGGCGCATACCGCGCCGCCGTAGTCGAGTGCCGCCTGCGCGCTGGGGAAGTGGTAACCCGGGCGCACCGTGACGTTGACGAGGTAGGCCACGGAGTCGGCCTGCGCCGCCGGCATCACGGAGTCGGGGAGCGCCGACAACGCGAGCACCGCGCACACGGCTGCCGTCATGGCACTCAGACGGGTTCGAACTGCGAAACCAGCCATCGATCGTCTTCCTTCTGCAGAGTGACCTTCACGCTGGAGACCGAGTTCGACGGAGTATCGTCGCCGAATTTGGTCTCCTGGTTGACGAAAACCAGTACTTCGGCTCGGTTCTCACCGGCTGACACCGAGGCGGCCGCCGGAATGGTGACCGACGCCGAGACCCGCTTCTCCTTCGCACCGGGGATCACGACCTCGTCGATGAGTTTGGTGTACTCATCGCGGAACGTGCCGGTCAGTCGATCGGTGGCGGCGTGCAGGTCCCGGTCGACCGTGTCGGACTGATACGCCAAGATGGCGATGGTGGTGTCGGTGGCCGCCGCCACCGATGCCGCAGCTGCCGATTCCGCCTGTTGCGCCGATCCTGTCTGCCATTTGAGGTATCCCACGCCCAGTGCCAGAACGACTGCGACAGCGGGCATCACGCCGAAGATCAGGGCCTGCGTGAACCGGGACCGTCGGGGACGCGATGATGGCAGCTCGACGGATTCTTCCGGAGTGATCTCCGGTGGATCGGACAGCTCTGGATCTGCTGCGGTGTCGATGTCGACGGACATTGTGTACTCCGTTTCGGTGTGGGCTGTCACGGAACGAACTGGACGTCGGTCATCTTCGGGCCGGCCTGTTCCCGGTCGATGCTGATTCTCATCCGCCACGATCGCGGTTCCTGTTCGGGCTGACCGGCATTCATCGTCTTCACGGTGACCGCGACCAGCACCTTGGCCGACCGGCCGTCCTGCGATTCGATACCGGCCGCGCTCACGGTGCCTTCGGTCTTGGACTGCGCCTGCCGGACCACAGCGGTGAACGGCTGGGAGCGTTCCGCGAACTGATCACGGAAGCTGCCGGCGGACGAATCGAGGATGTGCTGGATGTCCGCATCGATATCGGCGAAGTCGATCGATGTCAGATTGACCGCAGCCTGCCGTGCCGCATCGAGGATTTCCGCGTCGGCGACCTGTCCGTGGTTCTGGTGCTGCCATTGCACACCCATCCATCCCGCCACGGAGCCCAGCGCCACGATCGCCAGTGCACCGACCGTCGCAGCGAGAGCGTTCTTCGAAGGCCGGCGGCGCGAACGGGTCTGCACATCGTGTGACGTGTCCTCGACAGCGGTGAGGGATTCGTCGCTCATTTCGGTGGCGTCAGCATGCTCTGCCATGTCTTCTCTCCGTTGTCGGTTGCCAGATCCGCCTGCGTGTAGACCTTCCCGTCCGGTCCGAGGTAGTTCCCGGTGGCCGGGTCGTAGAAGGCGGTTGCGATGGGCGCGGCGGGCGCGGACGGTGGTGGGGGAGCCGCCGGTGCCGCGGTATCGGTGCCCGGGGCGCCCTGGGGGATGGCTTGGCCGGATAGCGTGCCGTTGGGATCGCCCTTCCAATTGAATCCGTCGTTGAGCGGCACGTACTCCTCATCGCTGTTGCACATCCTGGCTGTGGGTGCGCGCTTGCCGGGTTTTGCCATGCACGGCAGGTTGCGGGCGCCCCGCACCGCCATCCAGCTGTTCTGAGGGATCCGGCAGTACAGGTCGTCTGCCGGACGGTCCGGGGTGTCCACCAAGGACGGCGTCCGCTGTTGTTGGGCGGGAAGGTAACCGGTGGTGCACGGCGGTGGGAGGTTCAGGTTGAGGTTGAACGACAGCACCAGCCCGGGATGCTTACTGTCCCGGTTGGCGACCGTTCCGGCCGCCATGACCTGGACGCCCATCGGCAGCAGGACCAGCAGCTGTTCGATTCCGGTGTTGTAGGTGACGGCCAGCTTTCCGATGCCGGCCAGGTTCGACATGAGCACCGGCAGGCTCGGTTGCAGTCGGTCGACCAGCTGGCGGGCCTGATCGGCGGCGTTCGCACCGTTCTGGATGATCCCGGCAACCTCGCCGTCTCTGGACTTCACCTGCTGGGTGAGGTCGGCGACGTTCGCGGCCCAGGACTGGATGGCATCGGCGGTATCGGCCTGCGACTCGAGCAGCGGCCCGGCCTTGTCGACGAGGTTCACGATGGGGTCGAGATTCTCGCGTGCATCGATGGCCAACTGGGTCGACCCATCGACCAGTCGCGCAATCTCGGGACCCAAACCTCCTATCGCGGTGTGACTCTCATCGATCACCGTCTTCAGGTTGTCGCCGGGGATGGCCTGCAGTCCACGGTTGGTCGCATCGAGTAGTCCGCCGATATCCGGTGGTACCGAGGTGTTCTCCAGCGTGATGACATCGCCGTTCTTCAGCGCCGGCGCATCGGCGCTGCGGGGCAGCAGCGCCACGTACTGTTCGCCGATGGCCGACGTACTCCGCACTTCGGCTTCCAGGTCCGAGGGGATGGGTACGTCCGAGCGCAGGGTGAGCTCGGCATCGACTCCCGTTTTGGTGAGGCGTACCGCGGTGACCCGACCGACCTCGGTGCCCCGGTAGGTTACGTTCCCGGTCTGATAGAGGCCGCCGGCCCGGGGGATTTGCATCGTGACGGTGTAGTGGCCGATCCCGAGCATGGTCGGCACCTTGATGTATCCGAAGATCATCACCGAACCGGCCACCACGGCGACCGCGACGAATATCGACAACTGAATTCTGATCCACTTGGTCAGACGCATGGCTCATCGACCTTGATCGAGTCGGTACGGAGCGACCAGCGGATTGCTGGCCGTGTAGGGGCTGGGTAGTTGCCCGATGGTGCGGCCCCACTGCATTTCCAGTTCGGTGAGCTCACCTTCGAACCGGGTCCCGGTGAAGATGTTGTTGTCGATGCGGCTCAGGGTCAGGTCGGCGATGGCGGTGATGTTGGCGTAGTCGCCCCGAATCCATTTTTCCAGCGGCCCCTTCGGCCACGGGAAGGTGCCGATGAAATCCAGCGATCGAGTGAGGTCGGGTCCGGCGTCGGCCAGCGACCGCAGCACCGGCCCGACGTCCTTTAGTTCCTTGACGAGGTTGTCCTTGCTCCGGTTGACGGTGTCACCGGCCAGTGCGCTGAACTTGCCGAAGGCGTCCGCCGCCTCGATCAGATTGTCGCGCTGGTCGGCGAGCACTGCCAGCGCATCGGGAATGGTGTGAATTGCGCGGTCCAGCACCGGTTTCTGATCCGCAACCTGTGCGACCAGACCGTTGAAGCTCTCGGTCGCCGCCAGGATGTCGTCCGTCTGGGCGCCGATATGCCCGGCGAACTGGTCGAGTTGTTCGATCAGGCTGCGTAGATCGGCCTCGCGGTCGGCGAAGGCCGTGGCGAACGCGACGGTGATGTCCTGGACCTCGCCGATGCCGCCGCCGTTGAGGACGAGCGACAGCGCGGCCAGGGTCTGATCGGTGCCTGGATAGGCGCCTGCCCGTTCGAGCGGGATCAGCGACCCGTCGTGCAGCTTACCGGTGGGTGCGGCATCGACGGGCGGCGCAAGCTCGATGTGCAACGACCCGAGCAGGCTGGTCTGGCCGACCTTGGCGGTCGCATTGGCAGGCAACTCGACGTCACCGTTGAGTGTCATCGTCACCAGCGCATTCCAGCCCTGAAGCTCGATCTTGTTGATCGTGCCGACGTTGGCATCACCGACCCGGACCCGGGAATTCTGTTGTATGTAACCGACATCGGGCAGCTGCGCCTGAATCACGTACGACCCCGGCCCGCCACCTTCGGTGCCCGGCATGGGCAGCGAATTGAGGCCGTGCCATTCGCACGCGGTTGTGCCGGACACGGCGAGCGCGAGAATCGTCGCCCCGGTGAACGAGTGTCTGCGCACGCCGGCGCCCCTCACGATCCACCGCCGGGAATCATCATGCCCGTCAGACCGGCTGAGGGGTCGGTGGGTTGCGCTTCGGCGGGCAGTGGAGCATTCGGAAGCGCCGCCGGCGGCGGGTTCGGGCGGAAGTCCGGGCGCATCCAGTCCTCGGAGTAGGTGAGTTCGTTGGGCCGCGCGGTCTGGCCGACCACGTAGTTGGCGCCCAGTGGGAAGAAGTTGTACTGACGGTTCTTGATGATCGGCGCGAGGTACTGGACGCAGAGCTTGGCGGACTGCTCGCTGTTCATCTTCGATGCCGCCTGGATGCCGCCGCACAGGAAGGAGATCGGGTTGGCGAAGTTCTGCAGGGTCAGCGCACCGGTGATGCCCTGCTGGGTCGGTTGATAGATGTTGATGAAGTTCTGCAACGTGTTGGGGAACAGGTGCAGTGCCTGCTCGACATCGCCGATGCTCTCCTGCACAGCCGTCGTGACCGACGCGAGTTGGTCGGTCGCGGTGCCCATCGCGTCCTTGTTCTCGGTGATGAAAGCCGTGGTATCGTCCACGACAGCGTTGATGTTGGTCAGTGCGTCGCTCACCGCGCCCGGGGACGAGTTCAGTGCCGCCGTCGCCGCCGAGAGGTTCCCGTTGAGCTGGCCCAGCAGCGTCGAGCTGTCCTGCAGCGCCGTCACGACCGTCGACAGGTTCTTCACGGTGGAGAACATGTCCTCGCTGTGATCGCCGAGGGCCGAGAAGGCTTTGGACATCTTCAGGACGGTGTCCCGCATATCGGGTCCCTGGCCGCGCAGATTGTCCGCCGCGGTATCGATGAAGGCGCCCAGCGTGCTGACACCACCGGGTTCGGTGGGCTGCAGCGCATCGGTGAGTTTTGCGAGCTGATCGCGCAGATCGTCCCATTCCATGGGCACCGCGGTGCGGTCCTCGGGGATGACGGCACCGTCGGCCAATGCCGGCCCACCGGTGTAGGCCGGGGTGAGCTGGATGGCGCGCGCGGTGACCAGCTGGGGCGCGATGATCGCGGCCTTGGCATCGGCGGGAACCTGGTATTTGTCATCGATCCAAAAGGTGATCTTGGCCCGCTCCGGTTCCGGTTCGATGCGCTCGATCCGGCCCACGCGGACACCGAGAATGCGGATCTCATCGTTCTGGAACAGGCCGTTGCTGTTGTCGAAATAGGCGACCACGTAGTTCCGGTTGAGGGTGCTGAGCACGCGTGTCTGCACGGCGATACCGGCGAGCAGCAGCACCACGAGGCCGACGCCGGCGGCAATCCACCACGTGCGGGACTTCATCGCTGCGCTCCTTCTTCGGGGGGTGTCTGACCCAGTGGCGGCGCGGGTGGGCCGGGCGGCGGCCCGCCCGGCGGCGGTGCCGGCAGGGGCTCGCGGTACGGGTAGCACCCGGTGGGGCCGGGCAGCGGCAAACCGGCTGGGCCGCAACCCTGGTCACCGGGATTGCCGGTGATGGCGTCGGGGATGGTCAGCCGCGGTTCGCCACCCTGACCCGTCCGCGGGAACGGAACCGGGAGCGGTGGTGTGGCTGGCTGCCCGACCTGCGGGTCGGTGCGTTGAGAGGGCAGCAGCACGTTGGGATCGAGTCCGAGGTCGGAGAATGCAGCGTCGACGAAAGGCTGGATGAACTGCCCGGGAAGCAGGTTGGCGATATAGGCCTTGAAGAACGGCCCCGACGCCACCGACTCACCGAGAGACATCGCGTACTGATTGAGGTACTTGATCGCCTGCTGCAGCCCCGCCTTGTGCTTGTCGACCATCGACAGGGTGACGTTGAGTTTGTCCAGGGCGGGACGGAGCTGTGCTCTGTTGTCGTCGATGAACCCCTTCAACTGCTGTGCCAGCGCCGACAGGTTGGTCGAAACTTGGCTTAGTGCATCGGTTTGGGTGCGTAGCTCGCCGAGCAGCGCGTTGCTGTTGGTGACCAGTTCGGCGATATCGACCGCGCGTTCGGACAGCACGGTGGTCGCGGTGTTGGCGTTGGCGAGCAGGTTGCGCAGGGCGGTGTCGCGGTCGGCGAGTATCCCGGCGAAGCGACCGACGCCCTGCACCGCCACCCGTAGTTGTGGGGGAGTGTCCTTGAACGTGTCTGCCAACGTCGCCAGCGACCCGGACACTGCGTCGGTGTCCAGACCGTCGATGGTGCTCGACAGATCGCCGAGCGCATCGGGCAGTTGGTAGGGCGCTCGGGTGCGTTCCGTGGGAATGGATTCGGTGAGCCGGCCGTCCCCGCGCGGGGTGATCTCCAGAACCTTCGCGCCGAGCAGGCTCTTGGTCCGGATGTTCCCCTCGGTCTGTTGCCCGAGGCGGATATCGCCGTCGACGGTGAACTCCACGAGTACGCGCGTGCCGTCCAGATCGACCGAGGAGACCTCGCCGACCCGGTAGCCGGCGACCTGGACGGCCGCACCTTCTTGCAGACCGCCGGCCTCGGTGAAATACGCCGCGTAATCCTTGGTGCCGCCCAGGAATGGCAGCTTGTCGTACTGCAGGGCGCCCACCGCGAGGCCGGCAACGGCTAGGACACCGATCCCGCCGATCACCACGGGGTTGCGTTCGGAGAATGACTTCACTTCGGCGCGCACCGTCCTGTGTCCTGGCCGGCCATCTTCACGTAGACCGGTTGTCCGCCTTTGCCATTGACCTTCAGCACCAGATCGCAGAGGTAGAAGGTGAAGAAGTCGCCCATGATCCCGAGACGACTCAGCACCTTGTAGGACTCCGGCAGGGTCTCCAGGTACTGGTCGACCCATTCGTGGTCCGCGGCGATGATCGACGTCACCCGATCGGTCTGGGACACCACCTCCTTGGCCGGCGGCCTGGCCTGGCTGAGTAGATCCGCGATCGTCGCGGCCGCGGCGTTCGTGTGGGCGACAGTGTTGGTGATGTCGGTTCGACGCGCTGCGAGTCCGTCGACCAGATGCGACAGCGAATCGACCGCCTTGCCGAGTTGCTTGTTCTGCTCACCGAATGTGCCCATGACGGCGTTCAGATTGTCGATCACCTCGCCGATCAACTGGTCACGGTCGGCCAGGGTGTTGGTGACGATCGCCGCTTGCCCGAGAAACGAATCGATGGTCGCACCCTCACCCTGGAAGGCGCCGATCAGCTGATGCGACAGCGCATTGACCTGTTCGGGATCCAGCGCCCGGAACAGCGGCCGGAAACCGCCCAGCAGGGTGTCCAGATCCAGGGCGGGCTCGGTGTTACCGACCGCGATCGTCGCGCCGGGGTTCAGCTTCGGGGCGTCGGCGGAGTGGCCTTCCATCAGCGCCAGATACCGGTCACCGATCGGGTTCTCCCACCGGACCGCCGCCGTGCTGGACGTGGTCAGCGCCACGTGCGGGGCGACGTCGAACTCCACGACCGCCGTGGACCGGTCGGTGACCGCGATGCTCTTGACCTTGCCGACTTCGACACCGGCGATCCGGACGAAATCGCCATCGGCGAGTCCGCTGACATCGGAGAACTCGGCACGGTAGGTCTGATCGCTGGAGAATCGGAACTGCGAGAAGACGGCCAGCAGCCCGAATGTGCCCACCAGGCAGATGATGACGAATATCGCGAATCCGATGCTCGCGCGACGCAGGTTGTCATGCACGGTCCGGTGCCCTCAGCTTCCTGGTCACGGTGCGGGTGGGATCGGCGGCAGCGGTGGTGCTGCCGGGGGCGGCTCCGGTAGGCCCGGATACAGCGGTGAGCCGTCCGTGGCGTACCACGGAGCGCCGTACGGTGGTCCGCCCGGATACAGGGGAGGCGGGCCGGGGGCCGGCCCTGGCAGACACGTGCCGAGATGCGGTGCTTCAGGAATGGCGCGTGTCACCGGGAAGTAGTCGACGGCGCAGGTTTGACCGATGCCCGGGTTGGGGCGCCAGTCCAGACCCGTTCCGTAACCCGTGTTGGTGATCAGTTGCCGGACCGGGAAGTTCTTGGCGACGTCCGGCAGTGAGCCGCAGCCGGGTTGGCCTCCGGGGCCGCCCTTCGCGGCGACGACGGGCAGATTCTCCGGATAGCTGTACAGGTCGTCGCCGAACGAGATCCCGGCATCCAGGTACACGGTGCGGCCATTGCCGCCGAACCATTGATTGCCGGCCTTGTCGAGGAAGATCTTCGCGCCCTGGAGTGTGCAGGTGTAGGACGGGTTGTACTTCAGCAGCAGCGCCGTGGTGGGTTCGAGTACGTTGACGGCTTCTACGATGGTGTTGCCGTTGCCCGCAAGCAGGCCGATGCCGCTGTTCGCGAACCCGGAGACGTTAAGCAGTAGCGAGTCGAGAGCCTTCGCGTTGTCGGTGATCGTGACGCTGGTGGTGGCGGCCGCGTCGAGGTGGCCATGATGTCCTGTGCGGCAGCGCCGTACGCATCGCTGAAACCCTTGAAGGAGCGCCAGTCCGCGGCGACGGTGTCCATCCGTGGGTTGAGGGCGAGCAGCACCTGGTTGGCGTCGGTGGTTGCCCGCCCGATCGATTCGCCTTTACCGCGTACACCTTCCGACAAGCGCCGACAGCACCGATTTGAGCTTGGGGACGTCGACCTCGTTCAGGATGCCAACGAGGCTGTCGAACACGGTGTTGACCTCGGTGCCCACGTTGCGGGAGCGCAGCACCGCACCGGCGGCGAGGCTCTGCGGGCTCGGGTCATTCGGGACGATCAGATCGATGTACTTTGCGCCGAATGCCGTAGTGGCCTTGATCTCTGGCTCGACATTGGCCGGGATCATCGACACCTGCTCGGGGAAGATCTCCAGACTCAGGCCGACGGTGCGCCCGCCTCCGGTGATACCGGCCACCCGGCCGACTTCGACGCCGCGCAGTTTCACCTTCGACCCGGTCTCCATCACCAGGCCGGACCGGTCGGAGGTCACGGTGACGGGCAGATAGGAGCGGAAAGATCCGTTGAACGACGCCGCGCACACGGCCACCAGCGAGGCGATCAGCGCGAACATGCCTGCCGTCCACCACAGTGGGTGCACCGGGCGTCGTTTCGTCTTGTCTGTCATGTCCTATCCCGACAGGTTGAAATTGCCGGACTGGCCGTAGACGGCCAGCGAGACGAACAGGACGACCAGAACAGCCGAGATCATCGACGTCCGGACGGCACGGCCGACCGCTTCGCCGACGCCCGCCGGTCCACCGGACGCGGTGAACCCGTAATAGGTGTGCACCAACATGATGACCACCGCCATCACGACCGCCTGGAAGAACGACCAGATGATGTCGGTCGGGTTCAGAAAGGTATTGAAGTAGTGGTCATAGACGCCACTGGACTGCCCGTAGATGATCGTGGTGCCGAACCGGGCGGCGAGGAACGCGGTGATCATCGCGACGCAGTACAGCGGCATCACCACGATCACCCCGGCGATCACCCGGTTGGACGCCAGGTAGGCCACCGACCGCACGCCCATCACCTCCAGGGCGTCGATCTCCTCGTTGATCCGCATGGCGCCGAGTTGTGCGGTGGCGCCCGCGCCGATGGTCGCGGCCAGAGCGATACCGGCGATGACGGGCGATATCAGTCGCACGTTGAAGAAGGCGGAGGCGAACCCGGTGAGGGCCTCGACACCGACATTGGCGAACTGGTTGTAGCCCTGTACGGCCACCAGGGCACCGGTGGACAAGGTGAGGAAACCGACGATGACGACGGTGCCGCCGATGATGGCCAATGCGCCGCTGCCCATGCTCATCTGGGCGATCAGGCGGACCATCTCGATCCGGTAGTGCAGGAACGGCATCACGAATGCCGGTGACCGTTCTCGGAAGTAGAACTGTGCCTGCGTACCGATGCGGGTGAGGCTGTCGATCTGGGCCCCCAGTGCATGTCGAAGCCTGGGGTTGAGCTTGCTCGGGGCGCTGGCGGTCATAGCGTCGCATTCACCCCGACTGCGGTGGCGATGATGTTGATCGCGAACAGCGCCATGAACGTGTAGACGACCGTCTCGTTCACGGCGTTGCCGACACCGGCGGGCCCGCCCTGTACGGAAATGCCCTTGTAGCAGGCGATCAGGCCCGCCGCGAGCCCGAACAGCGTGGATTTGATCAGCGAGATGATGACGTCGGGTGCCTTGGTGATCACCGTCAGCCCACCGATGAACGAACCCGGCGTCACGTGCTGGAAGAAGACCGAGAAGATGAAGCTGCCGACGAGTCCGACCAGGATGACGACGGAGGACAACAGTGTGGCCACCACAGTCGCCGCCAGTACGCGTGGGACCACCAGCGCCTGTATGGGATTGACGCCCATCACGCGCAGCGCGTCGAGTTCCTCGCGGATGGTCCGGGCGCCGAGGTCGGCGCACATCGCGGTGGCGCCGGCGCCGGAGACGACAAGCACCGTCACCACGGGGCCGATCTGGGTGACCGTCCCGTAGGCCGCTCCGGTACCGGAGTAGTCGGCTGCGCCGAACTCCACCAGGAGGATGTTGAAGGTGAAGACCATCAGGACGGTGAAGGGGATCGCGAGCATCAGCGTCGGCAGCAATGAGACGCGGGCGACAAACCAGGCCTGCAGTAAGAACTCGCGCCACGCGAAAGGCCGACGCGGGATGAGCACCAGAACATCGAGGGCCATCGCGAAGAAGCCGCCGAGCGCACGAAACGGCCTGGCCGACGACGTCGAGGAAAACCTGCTCAGACCGTTCTGAAACATGTTGTCCGATAGTGGCGGAGGCGGAGTATCCAGGGATGCCGCGTGTACAGGTGGGTTCACCGCTGGCATGAACTCTCCTGAGTGGTGGCGCGGTGATGAACTTGAGAAGCGGCCTTCGGCCAATATGCGGGGCTCATAGATTTGCTCAAGGCCGAGACTGCCATTCCCGTAGTGCGCGGTACGTGCCGCTGAAGCAGGGTGATCAGTTCGTCGAGTAGCTGTCGTGTGGCCACGCGCAAGCCTCCCTCTTCATGCTGCAGTCGGACTTCTCGTTCGGTGTGCCGGGCCGTGTTGCGTGGCCGCGGGACAGTGTCATGGGGTGCGAACGGCAGGCTTTGTGATCCACGCCACCGCGGCCGGACAAACCTTACCGCTATAGGTATTTATGGTCAATCATCACTGCGATATCGCAGCAAATCTCGTCATCGACGCAGTTAGGACAGCTGAATAGGGTCAGCGCGTAGCGGCGGGTTCGAAGAGTTCGTTAGCGCTTTAGCATCCTCAAAGGGTTCGCCAGGCGTGAACGCCAGGGACTCGACCGCCTTGCCGGAGGGAATCATGAATGCAGCGCGGACACGGTGCACGGTCATTCCGGGGGCGGTGCGCTTCCGGAATGGACGGGTTGCGGCGGGTGTCGGTCATGGACTAGCCATACCTAATGACTGAAGGTATATTCCGGTTCGGTGAGACCGGTGCCGTGAGGTTTGCCAGCAATCTGTCGATCGGTGTTCGGTTTCGGACGTGAACAGCCGTGCCGGCCCAACATTTCAGGAGTGGGTGCAGCCGTGATGGGGTCAGTCGGTGTTGGTGTCCTGTGCGGCGGCGGCGCCATTCGCGAATGCGTCGGCGCGGTCCGCCCCGCCACCACTCTGCTTCGGTGTGCGTTGGCCGTGATACTGGGCTTGAGCCTGTGGAATTCGGCGCCCGCCAACGCCGACGAGGGGCCAGGAGGACCTGCTCGTCGACATCGCACTCGACCTCACCAGCGGTGAAGCGGTGCGGTGACATCGACGCAGCGGCACTGGTCGTCAATCCGAATCGGCAGTGACCGATTCACCCATCGGTGCAGCAGACTCGACCGACCAGGCGGCCCATCACACCACCTATCCGGCTCTCGATAGTGACGGCACGGCGGTGTTCTGGCGAGATGGCGCTCTGCGAGCGGTCGACGCCGACCTGAAATTGCGCGAACTCGTCGAAACCAGGCACGGAGACCGTGCGGCGACGAGCAGGGTGCTGCTGATGGAGAACGGTCACGTCGTCTTCGCGCTGAACAACGAGTTCATCGTTCTCCGAGAGCCGGGGTTGGGAGCGTTGAACGACGGCATCTGGCCCTGCGGCGACGGCGGGTTGCGTGGAAACCCCGTCAAGTTCTACCGGCCGTCCTAGCGCTCGACCGTGCTCTCAGACCGCCAAGATCGGCTCGCACCAACCCAAAAATGTTGTCCTGCAACGATCTCAGCACAACGAGACGATTCGGGAGCCGTGCGGTCCGAATGCCGGCGGAGCTCACCGAGTCCGATCACTCGGTGAGGCGCGACGGCTGGTTCAGTCTGGAAACGAACGCGGCCGCCTGTGCGCGCCGCTCCATCCCCAGTTTGGCCAGCAGCCGGGACACGTAGTTCTTGATCGTCTTCTCCGCGAGGAACATCCGGGCGGCAATCTGCTTGTTGGTCAGGCCTTCGCCGATCAGTCCGAGCAATGTCCGCTCCTGGGCGGTCAACCCGGAGAGCGGATCGGATTGTTCGGCCGACTCGCGCAACTTGGCCATCAACGCCGCGGCGGCGCGATTGTCGAGCAGTGACCGACCGGCGCCGACGTCCTTGATCGCCCGGGCGAGCTCCATGCCCTTGATGTCCTTGACCACGTAGCCGCTGGCCCCGGCGAGGATGGCATCGAGCATGGCCTCCTCGGACGTGAACGACGTGAGCATGAGGCAGCGCAGGTCGGGCATCCGGGCGAGCAGGTCACGACACAACTCCACACCGTTGCCGTCGGGCAACCGCACGTCCAGCACCGCCACGTCCGGCCTCAGGGCGGGGATCTGCGCCAACGCATGGGAGACCGAACCGGCCTCGCCGATGACCTGCAGTTCGGGGTCGGTGCTGAGCAGGTCGATCAGTCCGCGTCTGACCAGTTCGTGGTCATCGACGAGAAACACAGTCACCATGGCTGTCCAACCCTCCCGCAGCCGACCGCGGGCGGGTGACCATTGTGCGGGCTGCGGGCGGAGTCTGCGGCTACCACGTTGCCACGTGCCAACCGCGCCACAGTAGGGCCCTTTGGCACCTCGGCGGTGACCAACGCCTCCAGATCGCCCGGCTGCACCCGCAATATCGTCGTCCCGAGAGGTAAGGAGATCGACATGAAATCATCCGGTGTACCGGCGGGTCCTTATGGGGTCGTCGTGGGGGTGGACGGCTCGACGGCATCACTGGCCGCCCTGGATTGGGCGGCGCGTGATGCGGATCTGCGCGACCTCCCGCTCACCCTCGTCCACGTGCTGGCTGCGGTGGACGCCGCGGCCTGGATCGACGTACCCATCCCCGAGGACTTCGTCGAGATGCGGGATCGGCGGGGTGAGGAGATCATGCGCGATGCCGTCGACGCGGCGGCTCAGCGGATTTCCGATGAATCACGCGTCCCCATCCGGCAGTGCATGGTCGAGGGTCGTGCCGCCGGAACGCTGGTGGACATGTCCAAGGACGCCCAGATGGTCGTGGTGGGATGTCGGGGGCTCGGCAAGATCGAGGGTCTGATTCTCGGCTCGGTGAGCGCAAGCCTGTTGCATCACGCCCACGGCCCGGTTGCCGTTGTCCACGAAGAATTTTCGGCGTCTGACCGCCCGGCCGACGCGCCGGTGGTGGTGGGCGTCGACGGCTCACCTGCTTCAGAACTCGCCGTCGAGGTCGCCTTCGACGAGGCATCCCGGCGGGGTGTCGGGCTGATCGCCGTGCATGCGTGGCTCGACCGCAGCGCGACCGTACCGGGACTGTACTGGGAGGATTTCCGCGTCGATGCCCAGGAGACCCTCGCCGAGCGGCTCGCCGGCTGGTCGGAGCGTTATCCCGACGTCGCTGTCGAGCGCACCGCGGTGGAGAGCAAGCCGGCCGAGCAGCTCATCGCGCTCTCGGAGGCGGCTCAGCTGGTGGTCGTCGGCAGCCATGGGCGCGGTGGGTTTGCCGGCCTGCTGCTCGGTTCGGTCGGTTCGGCGGTGGCGCACGGAGCGCGCAGTGCCGTGATCGTGGTCCGTCCGCGGTGACGGGCATCCCGGCGGTCGACGGGCCCTCACGGTAGGAGAACCGCAGCCCCCGCGATGAGCCCCGACTTGAGGTCATTCAGTGCCCGGTCGGCGTGATCGAGCGCGTAGGGAAGCGCGGTGACCTCGATACGGTGCTGGCCGGCGAACGCCAGGAACTCACGAGCGTCTGCGCGCGTGTTCGACGACACCGAGCGGATCTGTCGTTCCTGGAACAGATGACGTTGGTAGTTCAGGGCGGGCACGTCACTGAGATGGATGGAGGCGGGTCCCGAGGTTTAGGGACTTCGGACTCTGTGTGGGATCCGAGGACGGCGCGATATTGAGATGACAACTTCGTGTTTCACCCCAGGAGCGTCGAAAGAGATGACCGTGCATTTTCCTGACATCGCGACGATTCGCACGGCGCTGTCGATGGCCACCCGCGCTCCGTCGGTGCACAACTCGCAGCCGTGGCAGTGGCGGGTCGGCGACCGAAGCGTCCACCTGTACGCCGATCCCGGCCGGCGTCTATCACGTACCGATCCCGATGGACGTGACCTCCTGATCAGCTGCGGTGCGTCGCTGCACCACGCCACGACGGCGTTCGCCGCACTGGGCTGGCAGTGCAAGGTCAGCCGGTTGCCGAACGCGGCCGAGCCCGATCATCTGGCTGCCATCGAATTGACGATGGGCGAGCCGGATGAGAAGGACATCGCGCTGGCCGCCGCAATCCCGCGCCGCCGCACGGACCGCCGGTACTTCAGCCACTGGCCCGTACCGCACGCGGATATCGTGACGATCGGGGTGCGGTTGGCCCGGATGGGCGTGCAGTTGCGTCACGTCGAGACGACGATCGACATCCGGGCGATTGTCGCCGAGGCGGTGTGGCTGCACGCCAACGACGCCGAGTACCTGACAGAGCTGACGACGTGGAGCGGTCGTTACTCCTCGATTGCCGGGGTGCCGGCGCGCAGCACCCCGGAGTCCGACTCGATGGCCGCCCTACCCGGTCGGCTGTTCGCCGGTCCGGTGCTGGCGCAGCCGCCCGATGCCACGGCCGACGATGATCACGGTCTGCTGTTGGCGCTGGGCACCGGGGACGACGATGCACTGGGCCGGTTGCGGGCCGGCGAGGCGACCAGCGTGGCGCTGCTGACCAGTACGGTGCTGGGGCTGGCCAGCTGCCCGGTGTCGGAGCCGCTGGAAATCGCCGAGACTCGTGCCGCGCTCCGATCCGAGGTGTTCGATGACGAAGCCTATCCACAGATGATGCTGCGCATCGGTTGGGCGCCGGTCGGGGCCGACCCGTTGCCCGCGACGGCGCGGCGAGCGGTCGACGATGTCGTGCACACCCTCGACGGTGGCTCGGTGTCCTAGGCCGGGTGGTCAGTCCAGCAGTACCGGTACGGTCCAGCGCACCGTGGTGCCGGATCCGGGCGCGCTGAGAATGGCGCATTTCCCGCCGAGCTGTTGTGCCCGCCGCTGCATGTTGGCGAGGCCGCTGTGGCGCACGTTGTCTTCGGGTATGCCATCGCCGTCGTCGGCGATCTCCACGGTGAACTCGTCGTCCACCGTGACGGTGACGTTGATATGCGAGGCCTGAGCGTGGCGCACCGCATTGCTGATGGCCTCGCTGGCCACCGCCTCGGCGTGTTCGCACACCGCGGCGGCCACCCCGCCCAACGGACCGGCCACCCGCACCGAGGTGGCGATACCGCTGTCACCCGCCAGTTCCGAGATCAGCGCTTGCAGTCGGACGCGCAGATCAGCGTTCTTCGCGACGGGTGACTCCAATTTGAAGATGGTCGATCTGATGGTCTCGATGGTGCTCTGCAGTTCGTCGACCGTACGGGCCAGTCGATCGTTGACCTCCGGCGACCTCGACCGCGCGATGGTGCCCTGAACGTCCAAACCGGCGGCGAACAACCGCTGGATGACGTGGTCGTGCAGGTCGTGCGCGATGCGCTCCCGGTCGGCGAGCACCAGCAATTCGCGTTCGCGTGCCCGCGACGACGCCAGGGTCAGCGCGATCGCGGCGTGCCGTGCGAAGTCGCGGACGAGGTCCAGATAGGACGGGTCGAACGGTGCGCCGTCTTGGTGACGCGCGACGGCGATGACACCGATCACGGCGTCCTCGAGGGTCAGCGGCATGACGATCGCCGGCCGCTGACCGACATCGGTGAAGGACGGAATCGGATGCAGGAACGACTCGGTGATGACCGGCATCTCCGACCGGAAGACGCTGCCGCTGGTCGACGCATCGATGGGGACGCGTTGTCCGACGACCTCCTCGGCGTGCAACCCCACCGCCGTGGACACGATCAGAGTCCGGACGTCGTCGTCCGAATCGCCGGCCTCGGGCACCAGGACGATCGCCTGCTCGGCGTCGGTCAGGTCGCGGGAGCGTTCGGCGATCAGGCGCAGCGGATTCTCAGATCCCGGGCCGCCCGCGAGGAGCGCCGTGCTGATCTCGCGGCTTGCCTGTACCCAGGTGGCGGCCGTCCGCACCCGCTCGAACAGCCGAGCGTTGTCGATGGCGACCGCGGCCGCCGAAGCCAGCACCCGCACGGACACTTCGTCGTTCTCCGAGAACGTGGGGCCCGACCGGTCGTGGGTGACGTACAGGCTGCCGTACACCTCGCCGCGGATGGTGATCGGCACCCCCAAGAAGGCGTGCATGGGGGGATGATGCGGCGGGAACCCGGCTGCGGCCGGATGTTGGGCCAGATCGTCGAGGCGCAGCGCCGGGGAGTCCTCTAGTGGAATACCGAGGACGCCCTTGCCGACCGGTAGCGGCCCGATGCGGTCGACGAGTGCGGGGTCGATGCCCTGGTGCAGGAAGGACGTGAGCGCGCCGCCGCCGTCCCGCACCCCCAACGCGCCGTACCGCGCACCGGTCAGCGTGATCGCCGCATGGGTGATGCGATCAAGCGTGGCGTCCAGATCCAGGTCGGAGCTGATGCCCATGATGACGTGCAGCAGCTTCTCGGTCTGATCGGAGGCGCCCTGCAGCTCATCGAGCTGCTGGTGTATCTCGCCGACCAGGTCGGGGTTGCCCAGATGGGTGAACGCTGATCGATCTTTCTTGATGTTCCACGGCCTCCCCCCTGCGGGCCAGGGTACGCGTTAATGTGCGGCCGCAACACGGCGATGTGGGATCAGAGTCCGAGTTCCGGGGCGCTATGGAAAACCGTGGCAAGGTCGGGCCGGATGGCCGGCGCCGTGACCAAGGAAACCCCGGCAGAGGGCCTTTGACCCTGCCTGCCGAGGGTGGGCCGGTGGTTACCTGAGATGGGCCGATCAGCCCCGTCGCAGGGACTCATCGAGGGAGACGACATGAACATTTCGCCACAGGCTGACGGTCATACGCGTCAGTTTCGCCAGGGTGCTCGGACCGCTCCTCGGCATCATGTCGTTCGCCGTGCTGCTGCGTGCCGACGATCTGACACCGATTCTTTCCGAGTTCTCCGCCAGCGCCGTGTGGCCCTGGGTGACCGGTGTGTTCGTGACGGCCGCGGGGATCGCGGTCGTCACCTTTCACCGGTCATGGCGGGGCGCCACGGCGTTCATCGTTTCGCTGCTGGGTTGGACGATGCTGGCAAAGGGCATCCTGTTGCTCACCTTTCCCTCCGCGCTGGATTCGCTGGCACAACGGATGTTGAGCGCGACGGCGGTCGTGCCCGTCGTCTACGCGCTGCTGATGGTGGGTTCGCTCTATGTGAGCTACACGGGGTGGCGGTCCGAGCGTCGCCCGAAGGACCACGGCGCGTCTGCGGGTAAGTGGCCGAAACACCTCACGGTTGAGGACCACCGGCCCTAGCCCGGGACTGCGAACCGTCGCATGGTGACCACATGGTCAAGTACATCGTGAACGGGCTGGTGGTCGTCGCCGGCCTCGTGGGTTTGCGGCAGTTCTACCGAAACTGGGGCACGACGAAGGGGGAGTGCAGCTCGCGGCTGCCCGGCGATGACCTCGTGGGTGCGCCGGCCGTCCAGACCACCGAAGGCGTGTGGGTGGACGCACCAGCGGACACGGTCTGGTCGGAGTTGTTGCGGACCCTTCGGGATCGTGCCGGCGTGAGCCGATGGCCGGCCGCGCCGTTGCATGTGGCTCACATGTCCGAGGGCGCTGTCCTGGTGTTGCAGTCGACGCCGAAAGGCTTGCACGCCGGCGCCGTGTGGTCGGTGAGCGTGATTCCGCACGGTGTGGACCGCTGCCGGGTACTGCTTCGGTGCCGGATCGGTCTGCGACACCCCGGCCAAGTCGTCGGCGTGGAACTGCTCGGGCCCGTTCGGGCTCTCGTGACACGGGCCATGTTGCGTGGCGTCCAGCGTCGAGCAGAAAGCGCCCCGTTCCGTATGGCAGCCAAGCCGGTGGGAGTGCACGGATTCGCCGCTGCGGGCGCGGATCCGGTAGCGCGCTGATTCGCCACGTCCGCACCGGGTGGCAGCGACACGTCAGTGGTGCATCACCGGTGGCATCATCTCAGCGGACAGGCGAAAGGACTCCGGAGTATGGATGTGCATCCCTTCCCCATCCTCGCAGCAGTGCTGGCGCTGGCCACCCTCGCCGGGCTCGTCGTCGCCCGACTGCATCAGCCTCTGCTCGTCGCGTTCCTGGCGGTCGGCGTCGCCGTCGGTCCGGTGGGCACCGGATGGGTGTCGGCCGACGGAACGATAGAACTGTTGGCCGACTTCGGGATTGCACTGTTGCTATTCCTCGTCGGGCTTCGACTCGACGTGCAGATGATTCGCAGCACGGGCCCCGTGGCGGTGGTCACGGGGCTGAGCCAGGTGGTGATCACCGCGGTGGTCGGATATCTCGCGGCGTTGGCCTTCGGGATGGACGGCCTCACCGCGCTCTATATCGCCATGGCACTGACCTTCTCGTCGACGATCATCATCGTGAAGTTGTTGTCGGACAAACGCGAGCTCGACCAACTGCACGGGCGCATCGCGGTCGGCCTGCTCATCGTGCAGGACCTCGTGGTCGTCGTGGTGATGATCGTGCTGACCGCTTTCGGGCAGGACACCGGTGGCGGGCTCGGCCACGGCGTGGTGGATGTGCTCCTCAAAGGGGCGGGGCTGCTGGGCGCGGCGTGGTTGCTGATGCGCCATGTGCTGCCCTGGCTACTGCCGCACATCGCCAGAATGCCGGACCTGCTCGTGCTGTTCGGTGTCGCGTATGCGGCGTCGATGGCCGCGCTCAGCGAATGGCTGGGATTCAGCTCCGAAGTGGGCGCCTTCCTCGCCGGTGTGTCGTTGGCGAGCACACCGTTCCGTGACGCCCTGGGGGCCCGGTTGGCCAGCCTGCGTGACTTCCTGCTGCTGTTCTTCTTCCTCGAGTTGGGCTCCCGGCTCGAATTCACCGATGTCACAGGACAGATCCTCCCGGCCGTGGTGTTCGCCGCGCTGGTCCTGATCGGAAAGCCGTTGATCGTGATCGCAGTGATGTCGATGATGCGTTATCCGTTGCGCGTCAGCGTCCTTGCCGGACTGCCGCTGGGGCAGATATCGGAGTTCTCCTGGATCCTGGCCGCTTTGGGGCTCAGCCTCGGTCACATCACCAACGCCACGGTCAGTCTCATCACCCTGGTGGGACTCATCACGATCGCCGTTTCGACGTACCTGATCACCTATTCCGAACAGATCTACCACCGCGTCAAGAGCGGTTTGGCTCGCCTGGAGAGGCGCCGGCCCCGAGATCCGAAAACCGTTGTGGCCGATGATTGTGACGTGATCCTCTACGGCCTGGGCCGGTTCGGCGGACACCTGGCCCACCGGCTCAGCGAGGCCGGGCACCGGGTGCTGGCGGTGGACTTCGATCCGCACCAGATCAAGACCCATTCCGGTGACGAGTTCGCGGTGGTGTTCGGCAGTGCCGAGGACGAGCAGTTGCTCGAGGTGCTGCCGTTGGCGCGGGCGAAGTACGTCATCAGCGCTATCCCGATAGTCACGATCAACCTGACACTCTTACACGCCCTACGCCACCATGGCTTCGACGGCACCATCGCGCTCACTGCGCACACCCACCACGATGCCGAGCGCCTGCGCACTGCCGGGGTGCACATCGTGCTCGAACCCTTCTCCACGGCGGCGCGTGCGACGTCGGATACGCTGCACGAACTGCTCACCGAAGGTGGCAGTGCGGCGGGTGACGACCCCAGTCCGTAGGTCACCGTGTCGGATAGGTCGCGGCGATGAGCTTGGTCGCCGCCGGAGCGTGCCGAATTTGGCGAACGGAACCTGCTGCCGCACAACGACGATGTAGTCTGACGTGAGAGTTGATGGTTGAGGAAAGGGCGGTCTCGTGATGTCCACCGGTCACGATCACTCGCCGGATCGCGATGACGAGGCCGAACCGGACTACCGCTTCACACTGGCGAACGAGCGCACCTTTCTGGCCTGGATCCGCACGGCACTGGCGCTGATCGCCGGCGGTATCGCGGTGGTGCAGTTCGTGCCGTCCTTCGGTATCCCGGGTGTGCGACACGGTCTGAGCGTGGTGCTCACCGCGGGCGGTGGGCTGCTGGCGGCACTGGCGGTGCGGCGCTGGCAACGCGTACAGACGGCGATGCGCCGTGACGAGGACCTGCCGCCCACGCTGGTGCCGGTGCTGCTCGGCGGCGCGATCTTCGTCGTCACCGTCGCGGTTCTGGTGATCCTGGTCGTCTGGCCTCCGGCCCGGGGGTGAGATGGCACGCCGAGAGCCGTGGAAACCCGGACTTCCCGCCGAGCGCACGTTGTTGTCTTGGGAGAGAAGCGCATTCGGATTCCTGGTCGGTGGCGCGCTGGTGATGTTGCGCCAACACGGCCCGCTCGGCCCGGGCCGGACAGTCCTGGCGCTGACGGCGACGGCGCTCGCATTGCTCGTCCTGGCGCTCGGTTACCGCAGATCGCGGCAGATCCGAGCCACGGTCGGCGCGGGCCGAGCGGTCATGCCCGCGCCACGTGCCGAGATCCTGCTGATCGGCGGCGCCACCGTCGCATTCGCGGCGGCCGTCGTCATCGCGCTGCTCGTCTCGGCGGTGTTCGGTTAGCGGACGAGGCCCAGATTCTCGGCCTTCTCGAAATCGTCGTCGATGAGGACCACGGCGCGGTCGGGTCGGTCGATCAACGAGGCGGCGATGGAGGAGCGGTAGCCGGAGGCGCAGTGCACCCACACGTCGCCGCCGGGCACTTCATCGATGCGCCTGCTGATTTCGTGCAGCGGGATGTTGAGCGCGCCGGGAATGTGGCCGTCGTCGAACTCGCCGCTCTGCCGGACATCGAGCACGGCGGGCCGTCGCGTGCCGAGCGCCTCGGCCAGGTCGGCGAAATCTGCGACCCGGTAGGACCGTAGCGGTGTGTCCCCGGTCAGCGTGTGTACCTCGCCCACCGCCGATCCGGTGAGGTTGTCGACGCCGATGCGCGCCAGTTCGCGCCGGGCATCGGCGATCTGGGACTGGCTGTCGCCGATGAGGGTCAGCGGAGACCCCCAGGAGTAGAGCCAGCCCAGATAGGTGACGAAGGAATCCGAGAGCTCGAACCCGACCGAGCCGTCGAGATGTCCGGCGGCGAAGGCGGTGCGGTTGCGCAGGTCCACCACCCACTCGCCGGCGTCGATGCGCCGACGCAATTCGGCCGGGTCCACCGGCAGTGGAAGCGACAGGTCCACGGGCGCCGGCCCCCGGGTGTTGATGACGCCCATGTGCGCGTAGTAGGCGGGGTAGTCCGACAGGCCGGCGATCAGCTCGTCGACATAGCTCTGCTCGTCCTGGGTCAGTGCCGGATTGTCCTGGCGCTGATCGGCAATGGTCGACGCGTCACCGCTGGCCGGGGTCGCCGAGCAGAAGCTGCCGAAGCCGTGCGTCGGGTAGACCTGGGCGTCCTCGGGCAGTTCGGCCGCAAGCCGACGCACCGAGTGGAACTGCGCGTGGCTGAGCTCATCGGTGTGCTCGGAGCCCAGCAGGTCGGTACGGCCGGTGGTGCCGTGCAGCATCGACCCGCCGGTGAACACGCCGCGCACCGCGTCGGCGGCGTCGTGCAGCACGTAGCTGACGTGGTGGTGAGTATGCCCGGGGGTGTGCATGACCCGCAGCCGGATCGGCCCGGCATCGATCACGTCGCCGTCGTCGACGGCGCGCCGCTGGTAGCCGACCTCGTCGCCGGCGGGAACCACGTACTCGGCATCGACGGTGCGGGAGAGTTCCAGACCGCCGGTCACATAGTCGTTGTGGATGTGCGTCTCGAGCACATGGGTGATCCGCACCCCCCGCTCGCGGGCCAGGTCGAGCACGCGGTCGATATCGCGTTGCGGATCGATCACCACGGCGATGTCACCGGCGCTGACCAGGTAGCTGCGGTCACCCAGTCCGGTCGTCTCGATGATGGCCACGTCGATCTGGGGCGGCGGGCTGATATTGCTGTGCGGCAACGTCATCAGCTGTCCCTCTTCCAGGGCGTCGAGGGCGGCCCGCAGCTTGGTGGCGGCCTCGTCGGCGACCTCGCGCACCCCGGGCTGATCGGAGAGCGCAACCATCACCTGGGGATCCATCGCGTCGACGATCACCGTGTCGGCGCCGGCGGTGGTATCGGCACGCACCGCGACGTTGCAGGGCAGCAGCAGGCCGATCTGGCGGTCGGCGGTCACCGCCCGGTGTGCCAGCGGGGGATTGCAGGCACCGAGGATCAGGTAGTCCTCGATGTCCTCGCCCAGCTTGGCTTTCAGCGTGGCCTTCATGTCGATCTCGGTCAGTATGCCGAAACCTTGTTCGGCCAAGGCCTTTCGAGTCCGCTCCACCGCATCCTCGAATGTGGTGTGCAGCGTCGTCGACAGTGCGTAACCCATATCTACCTCCTGATCAGGCGAGTGCCATGAACAATTTCTCCAGTTCGGCCTCGGTCATCGGCTGCTTGCCGTCCTGCGCCTCACCGGTCAGGCATTCCCGCATCCCGGTGGCGACGATCTTGAAGCCGGCCCTGTCCAGTGCGCGTGACACCGCCGCAAGCTGGGTCACCACGTCCTTGCATTCGCGGCCCTGTTCGATCATCGAGATCACTCCGGCGAGTTGCCCCTGTGCTCTGCGCAGCCTGTTGAGCACTGCGGCGATTGCGTCTTCGTCACCGACCATGGTGTTGTTCCTCTCTACGGACAGTACAGCCATGGTACCCGCGGGGGTATTCCTCGCGGTCATGATGCGGCCGCCGGCCGCGAGCCCGACGCGGCGATGAGCCGCCGCAGCGGGCAGTGCGCGAACCGGGTACAGGCGAAGGTCATGGCCGCCGCGACCGCCGTGAGTGCCGCGGCGGCGATCCCGACGCCGGGATGGATCTCCTGGGCGAGGATCACCGACGACATCGCCAGCACGAACCAGCCGAAGGACTTCCGCAGCGCATCCGGGTCGACCTTCGCGGTGAGACGGGCCCCGAGCAGGGCGCCCACCACGGCCGCGGCGGTCACCGCGCCCGCTACCGCCCAGTCGATCTGGACGCTGGACAGATAGCCTCCGAGGCCGGCAAAGGATTTCATGGCGATGACGATCAGTGAGGTGCCGACCGCGACGGGCATCGGCAGGCCGCCGAGCAGTGCCAGGGCGGGTACGACCAGGAATCCGCCGCCCGCGCCCACGAGTCCGGTGACCAGGCCGACGATGAGCCCTTCGGCGACGATCTTGGGCACGGGCATGCGGTGCGCTCTCGTCGGTGGCCTCGATGTTCTTGCGTCCGCGCAGCATGGCGATGGCGGTGGCGATCATCATCACGGCGAAGCCGATCAGCAGGACCGCTGCCGGGGATGAACCGGGCCAGCAGGCCGCCGCCGTACGCGCCGGCCATGCCGGCGGCGCCGAAGATCAGGCCGGTGCGCCACTGCACTCGGCCGGCGCGGGCGTGCGAGATCGCGCCGATGGCGCTGGTGACGCCGACGACCAGCAGTGAGGTGGCGATGGCCTGCTTGGCGTCCATCCCCGCGACGTAGGCCAGCAGTGGGACGGTGAGGATGGACCCGCCGCCGCCGAGCAATCCCAGGGCGACGCCCACGAACACGGCCAGCCCGATGGTGAGAACGATCATGTCGGTCATCGCGCACTACCCGCGCACGAGTTGGGACACGATGGTCTGGGCGTCGCAGGCGGCGCCGCGGTTGTAGGGCAGCTTGGCCAGCATCATGCCCATTGCGCAGGTATTGGACAGCGCCGCGAAGGTCAGTCCGCCGCCGATGGCGCCGGCCACCCACTTGAGCTTGGGTGCGGCGATGCTGCCCAGCACGCTGGTGAGCACGATCGATCCGGCGACCAGCCGTACCTGACGTTCGAGGTCCCAGCGCTGCGCGCCACGGTTGACGGCGAAGCCCTTGGCCTCCCAGGCGGTGATGCCGCCATCGAGGATGTGCACGTTGGTGAGCCCGGCGTTGCGCAGCGTTTCCTCGGCCTGGGTGGCGCGCTGTCCGGAGCGGCAGACCAGGACGACGTCCTCGTCGAGGTGCTTGATGATCTCGTCGCGATGTTCGCGCAGCAGGTCCAGCGGCACGTTGTAGGCGCCGGCGATATGCGCCGACTCGAACTCGCCCGGGGTCCGCACGTCCAGCACCCGCGGTGGGGTCGCCGAGTCGAGCAGCTCGCTGAGGTTCTGCGAATCGATGGTGGTGGGTGCGGTCATGGTGATCGGGTTCCTTTCGGCGGGCCGGCGGTGACCAAAGCCTCTAGGGCTCGTGGATACCGCCGGGGGTAGTGTTTACTACGCGATGGTAGATATACCCCCACCGGTATTGTCAAGTGGGGAATCAGATACCCCCCGGGGTAGTTGACATACCCGTATGGGTATAGCCATGATGGCCGTACCCACCGCCGAACGAAAGGGACCATCGTCATGAAGTTCACCCAGTACTACCTGGACTGCCTCTCCCATGCGTCGTATCTGATCGGTGACGAAACCACCGGTCGTGCAGTGGTTGTCGATCCGCAGCGCGATGTCTCGGAGTACCTGTCCGATGCGCAGGACATGGGCATGACGATCGAGCTCGTCATCGAGACGCACTTTCACGCCGACTTCCTGTCCGGCCACCTGGAACTGGCCAAGGCCACCGGTGCCAAGATCGTGTTCTCCTCGGTCGCCGAGACCGAGTTCGAGTCGATGGGCGTGGCCGACGGTGAACGCTATTCACTGGGAGACGTGACGTTGGAATTCCGGCACACCCCCGGGCACACCCCGGAGTCGTTGAGCATCGTGGTCTTCGAGCACGCCGGCGACGAGGTGCCCTACGGCGTGCTCACCGGAGACGCACTGTTCATCGGTGACGTCGGCAGGCCGGACCTGCTGGCCTCGATCGGCTTCACCCGTGAGGAGCTGGCCGACAAGCTCTACGACTCACTGCACAACAAGCTGATGACCTTGCCCGATGCCACCCGGGTGTACCCGGCGCACGGTGCGGGCTCGGCGTGCGGCAAGAACCTGTCGACCGATCTGTGGTCGACGATGGGTGAGCAGAAGGAGACCAACTACGCCCTGCGGGCCCCCGACAAGGCGACCTTCATGGATCTGGTCACCGCCGGGCCAGCCGCCCGCGCCGAGCTACTTCGTCTACGACGCCATCCTCAACCGCAAGGACCGCGAGCTGCTGGATGAGACCAAGATGCCGGTGCCGATGACCTATGAACAGGTCCTGGCAGCGCTGGCCGGTGGCGCGGTGCTGGTCGACGGACGCGGTCCGGAGGACTTCGCGCTGGGGCACCTGCGCCAGGCGATCAACATCGGACTGGAGGGCCGCTACGCCGAGTTCGCCGGGTCGGTGCTGCCCTCCGATGTCGACATCGTGCTGTTCACCGAGCCGGGACAGGAACTCGAAGGCAAGAACCGCCTCGCCCGGATCGGATTCGACCGGGTGATCGGATACCTCGATCGACCGTTCGAGGTGATGTTCGCTCACCAGGGCGATGTTCAGGTGGCATCCCGGCTGACGGCCAAGGCGTTCGACCAGCGCGCCGCCGAGCTGAGGGATCTGCAGGTCGTCGACGTGCGCAATCCGGGCGAGGTCGAAGCGGGCACCATCCCGGATGCGATCGCCATTCCGGTCGGGCAGCTGCCCAGCCGGTTGAGCGAACTCGATCCCACCAAGCCGACCGTCGTCTACTGCGCAGGCGGATACCGGTCCTCGGTGGCAGCAAGCCTGCTGCGCCGGAACGGCTTTGGCGACGTCAGCGACATCCTGGGCGGGTACGGCGCCTGGGACGAATCACACCAGAACGCCTGAGGAAAGGGCATCATGATCACCGCCAAGCACCAGATCCTCATCGTCGGCGGCGGGACGGCCGGTATCTCGGTCGCCGCGCGCCTGCTCCGCAACGGCCATTCCGACGTCGCCGTCATCGAGCCGTCCAGCAAGCACTACTACCAGCCACTGTGGACGCTCGTCGGCGGTGGCCAGGCGAAGGCATCGACGACCGAACGGTCCGAGGCCTCGGTGATGCCCAAGCAGGCGACCTGGATCAAGAACGCGGCCGCCGCCGTCGACCCCGAGGCCAACACGATCACCTGTGCCGACGGCGCGGTCTACTCCTACGACGTGCTCGTGGTCTGCCCCGGCATCCAGCTGGACTGGAATCGCACCGAGGGATTGCGCGATGCGCTCGGCAAGGACGGGGTGTCGTCGAACTACCGGTTCGACCTCGCGCCGCGCACCTGGGAGTTCATCCGCGACATGCGTTCGGGCAGTGCGGTGTTCATGATGCCGTCGGGGCCGATCAAGTGCGCCGGAGCGCCGCAGAAGATCGCCTACCTCGCGGCCGACTACTGGCGCAAGCAGGGCGTACTCAAGGACATCGACGTCCACCTGGTGGTACCGACGCCGCGGCTGTTCGGCATCCCGGCGATCGCCGACAACCTGGATACGGTCGCCGCCGGATACGGCATCACGGTGCACACCAACGCGGAGGTGACCTCGGTCGACGCGGCATCGCACAAGGTCGGGGTGTCCGGGGTCGGGGAAAGCGGATCCGACACCATGCTGTCCTACGACGTGTTGCATGCCGTGCCGCGCCAATCGGCTCCGGACTGGATCAAGTCGAGCCCGTTGTCGACCGGCGACGCAGGAGGGTACGTCGAGATCGACAAGCACACCATGCAGCATGTGCGCCATCCCAATGTGTTCAGCCTCGGCGACGCCGGGTCGTCACCGAACTCGAAGACCGGCGCGGCGATCCGCAAGCAGGCGCCGGTCGTCGTCGACAACATCGAGGCATTTCTGCAGGGCCGGCCACTGAGCGCCCGCTACAACGGCTATGGTTCGTGCCCGATCGTCACGTCATCGCACTCGATGCTGCTGGCGGAGTTCGACTACGACCTGAGCCTGACCCCGTCGATCCCGCTGCTTGACCCGACCACATCGCACCGCAGCTATTGGTACCTCAAGAAATACGGGCTGCCGTTCATGTACTGGAACCTGATGCTCAAGGGTCTGGCCTGACCCGGGCAGATCTCGGACTTCGATGCTGACTTCCCCCGGGATGACCTTTGGCCCCGGGGGAAGGGCCAAAGCCCCCTGTCCCGGCCGCGTGGGATGCGCGACGATCTCGGAAAGACCGCAGTACGGAATGCCGTCGACGAGTTCGGCGCCGGTGACCCGCGCTGACGGCCTCTGTCAGCACGTAGGTCTCACCTGGTCACACGACGTGGTCGCGACGCAAAGGAACACCGTCGATGAAGTTCTCCGAAGCCGGCCCTGTCACGTCGATGACCGAGGGCGAGTGCTGGGATCAGCTGTCGGCCGTGACGCTCGGCCGGCTCGTCACGAGCATCGACTCCCAACCCGATATCTTCCCGGTGAACTTCGTCGTCCAGCGGCGCACCGTCGTCGTGCGAACGGCGGAGGGTACGAAACTTTCCGCTGTATCGATCAACCCGTTGGTGGCGTTCGAAGCCGACGACCATGACGTTGTGCGCGGTTGGAGCGTCGTGGTGCACGGCCGCGCAGCGGTGCTCGACTCAGCCGCGGATATCGCGCTGGCGGAGAGGGCGCAGGTGCTGCCGTGGACGTCGCCGGCGAAGCCGTGGTTCATCCGCATCGAACCGAAAAGGATCATCGGCCGCCGGTTTGCCTTCGGTCCCGAACCTGCATGAACAGTCGGTTTCCTGCGCAAACGGATCTGGACGCGGCACCCGTCGCCCGCTGTGCACCTTCTCCAGCAGCAAAGAACACCATGCGCTCGGCCGAGTCTGGAGCCTGATCTGCCGTTTGCGCCCCAAGGCGTGCTCTTGGCGGCATGCTCTTATTGACGCTGACGTCGGAAGTGGGGTTTGCGGTGGATCGGTCTCTGCGCTCTGCGGTGCTCCTGACGGCGTTTGCCGTGGCCTACGCGCTCGCGGTTCTCGCCGGTCGGGCCACCCGGGTAGGCGAGCAGGAAGTCGCGCTCGTCTGGCCGGCCGCCGCCGTCGCGGTCATCTGGGTGCTCAGCACGCGGCGATATGGGTTGCCAGAGCGTGTGCTGCACGTGCTGGTACTGGGGGCGGTGACCTGCGCGGTGAACATCGCGGCCGGCTCGTCAGCGCCGATGAGCGCGTGGTTTGCGCTGGTCAACGTCGCGTTGGCGGTGATCACGGCGGGGATTCTGATTTACCGGCGAGATGAGGTCGGTCTCCGTGATCCCGGTGATTTGGCACGCCTGCTGGCCGCGGTTGTTACCGGCACGCTCTGTGCCGCCGCGCTGGCCACGGCGTACTTCGCGGTGGTGCTGGATGCCCCGGCAGAGGAGACGTTCGCACTCTTTGCGGTGCGCAACGGGACCTCCGCTCTGCTGGGACTGGCGCTCTGGCTCAGGCTCCAGCATCTCGAGCTGAGGCGGCCACCCATTTCGTTTTCGGCCCTCGCCGAGGCACTGGTGGTCGGCGCCGGCGTGGCGTTCGTCTTCGTCTGGATCTTTTGGCTGAACACCGGTGTCCCGATGGCCTTCCTGGCACTGGTGGCCGCCATGTGGGTGACCCTGCGGTACAGCACCACCATCAGCATCACCTTTCTCGTCGTGGCGGGCGTGTGGATCATCTACGCCACCCTGCTCGGCAAAGGCGTCTTCATCGTCCAGGACCTGGAGGCCCGGGCGATGCTCTCGCAGGCGATGGTCTGCAGCCTGACGGTGATCGTGTTGACGTTGTCGCTGTACCGCGACTCCCGTGCGCGTCTGATCGCGCAACTCAGGCAGGCCCGCGACCGGGCGGATCAGGACTCCGAACTGCTGGGCGCCGTGCTCGACAGCATCCATGACAGCGTGATTTTGGTCGACCCCGCCGGCGAGGTGGTGCTCCGAAACGCCCAAGCGACCGCCGACTCCGGCCTGACAGATGAACTGGTGTCGGCGTCTGCGGCCAACGCCTTGACCAGATCGGCGGTGAACTCGTCGCGCCAGATTCCGCGCGATATCGTCCTCGACGCCGAATCGTCCCGGGTGATCGAGCTGACGACGGCCCCACTGGCCCTTCAGCCGTCGTTGCGTGTGGTGGCTTTTCGCGATGTCACCGAGGAGCGCAGGACGGCGCGTGCGCTCAGCGAGGCACGCGACCTGTTCGCCGGGGTGCTGCAGGCTGCCTCCGAGCAGGCAATCGTCGGCACCGACCCGCTGGGGCGCATCACCGTTTTCAACAACGGTGCGGAGCGACTGCTGGGCTGGACCGAAGCCGAGATGCTCGGCCGCACGCCGGTGGACTTTCACCTGCAGTCCGAAGTCCGCGCGCGGGCGACCCAACTGGGCATCCCGATGGGCTTCGACGTCTTCGTGCACAACGTGACACCGCAGACGGCCGAGGTGCGCGAGTGGACCTTCGTGCGACGCGACGGCACCCACGCGGCCGTCAGCCTGGCGGTGTCTCAGATGACGAACGACGACGGCGATTGCGCGGGATACATCGGCGTCGCCACCGATGTCACCGAACAGCGGGCCGCCGAGCAGGCGCTGGCGGAGAGCGAAGAGCGGTTCCGGCTGGCGTTCGACACCGCCCCGATGGGCATGTTCATGTTCGAAAGCTCTGGGCGGATCACGCGCTGCAACCAAGCCATGGCCGCGATTTACTCGGCCGGTCGATCGCTGACGTGCTGGACACGACCGTGACTTCGCTCGGTGGCACGGACGGTAGTGCCTCTCTGTCAGCGGGTCTGTCGAGAATGTTGGTGCTGCGCGTTGGTCAATCTTTCGACGCAGAAGTCGCGTTCCGGCGCGGAGACGGCTGCACGGTGTGGGGTGCGGTCTCGGCGTCGGTGATAGCGCCGCAAGGTTTGAAACCGTACGGGATGGGTCTGGTCGAGGACATCACCCTCCGCAAACTCGCCGAGGCCGAACTTCAGCACCTGGCCATGCATGACCGGCTGACCGGACTGGCCAACCGCGCGCTGTTCATGGAACGCGCCGAGCAGGCCCTCGCCGACGCCGCAACTGACGATGCGCGTCGGGTGGGCCTGATCTTCCTGGACCTCGACGGTTTCAAGGCGGTCAACGACACCTGGGGTCACGCTCAGGGCGACGAGGTGCTCGGGACGATCGCGCTCCGGATCGAAGGGCTCGATCCGGTCCCGCGACACCGCCGCACGGCTGGGCGGGGATGAGTTTGCCGTCGTCTGTCCGGACGTGTCCGATGTCGCCGACGTGCAGAAAGTCGCCGACCGGATCCGCAGCGCATTGCACAGGCCGGTCGGGCTCGCGGTGGGAGGCGTGTACAACCAGCTCTCGGTGAGCGGCGGTGTGGCGATCTCGCAGCCCGGATGCACAGCGCAAGGCCTTCTGCAGAAAGCGGACGCGTTGATGTACCAGGCGAAGCGCAGCGGGAAGGATTGCATGGCTCTCGCCGAGACCATTGAGGAGGCGGCCATGCACCGCGCTCTGCAGCTGATTCCCGAACTGGAAAGGGCGGTGAATCTGCATGAATTCGTCGTGCACTTCCAGCCGATCGTGAACCTGCGAACCGCTGAGAAGGTCGCGGCCGAAGCGCTTCTTCGGTGGCAGCACCCGAAGCGGGGATTGCTCATGCCGTCTGAGTTCCTGACTGTCGCAGAGACCTCTCGGCAGATGCCCGCCATCGGTCGATACGTCCTTCACGAAGCATGCCGGCACGCTGCACTCTGGCGCTCACCGATGGACACTGCGAAAATCCACGTCAACGTGTCGGGCCGGCAGCTGGAAGTGGGCGACTTTCGCGCGGACGTGCTCGAAGCGCTCGAACAGACCGGGCTCGCTCCCGAGCGGCTCGTTCTCGAACTGACCGAGACCTACGCCGGGCGAGTCGCCCTTTCCGTCAAGGCCGACCTCGAAGCGCTCCGCGAGATCGGCGTGCGGATCGCGATCGACGATGTCGGCACCGGATTCAGCGGCCTGGCCAAGATCGTGGACCTGCCGATCGACATCCTGAAGATCGACAAGCAGTTCATCAGCGGGCTACCGCAGGATCCACGTTGCGAAGCGATCACCCGTGCCGTCCTGAGCTTGGGCGAAAGCCTGGGGCTGTCGGTGATCGCTGAAGGCATCGAGTCCCGCGAGCAATGGAACCTGCTCGCCGAATGGGGCTGCGAGATGGGGCAGGGCTTCCTGTTCGGGCAGGCCATCGCGCCGAGACCGGCCGAGCTCCGCATGCTCGAACGGTGAGGTTCGCACAGCTCGGTCCCGCGGACGTCACACCGACATCGCGTGAGAACCCCCCGTCGAATGGGTACACCTCCTCGTCGGCACAGGGCCGGGCGGTGGGCGGAGGTCACGATGCTGGGATGGCTCGATCGGTTGCAGCAGCGCAGTCGGGCAGCGGGATTCGCCATCGCCGTCGTCTACAAATACATCGATGACCAGGCCAACTACCTGGCCGCCCTGATCACCTACTACGCCTTCGTCTCGTTGTTCCCGCTGTTGTTGCTGCTCACAACGGCGCTCGGGGTGATCCTGCGGGACCGGCCCGAGTGGCGCGAGCAGATCGTGGACTCCGCGATCAGTCAGCTCCCGCTGCTCGGCAACCAACTCAGTGAACCCAGCGCCCTCAGCGGCGGCACGACCGCAGTGCTGATCGGGATCGCCGGCGCGCTCTACGGCGGTCTCGGCGTCGGCACGGCGCTGCAGAACGCCATGGACACCGTGTGGGCCGTGCCTCGCTACGTTCGCCCCGATCCGATCAAGGCGCGCCTGCGCAGCCTGATGCTGCTGATCGTGCTCGGGTCAGCCCTCATCGCCACGACGCTGCTCACCGCGGTCGGCAAGAACTGGGCCGACCTGGGCATCCTCGGGACCGCCGGTGTGGTGGTCGCCTCGTTCGTCCTGAACACCGGGGTGTGCATCGCTGCCTTCCGGGTCAGCACCGTGCGCCCGCTGACCGTCCAGCAGGTGCTGCCCGGGGCGGTGACGGCCGCGGCGCTGTGGCAGATGCTGCAGTGGTTCGGCGCGACCTACGTGTCCTCGGTGGTGGCGTCGGCCAGCGTGACCAACAGCGTGTTCGCCATCGTGCTCGGCCTGCTGGCGTTCCTGTACCTGGTCGGCACGTCGCTGTTGGTGTGCGCCGAGATCAATGCGGTGCGCGTGGACCGGCTGCATCCGCGCGCGCTGCTCACACCGTTCACCGACAACGTCGACCTGACCGCCGCCGATCGCCGCATGTACGCGGGGCAGGCCGAGGCGCAGCAGGCCAAGGGATTTCAGCGGGTGGACGTCAGCTTCGACGAACCCGACGCCGCAGACGGTGGCGATGACGGCGTTTCTCGTAGGCGCGACGAGGGTATTGCCGAGGCGAACCATTAGAGGGGAGAGGCTGCTGTGAGTGTCACCAGCCGTGCACGCGCGGTCACCCGCACCGGCGTGAAGGTGCAACGCAGGATCGTGATCGCTCAGGCCCTGTTCTGGCCCACGATGATCCTCACCGGCGCGGCGCTCGGCACCGCCGCGGTGATCGTCGTCAGGCGCCGCCGGGCGCCGGGCCTGCCGCATCCGGACCCGGTGCCCGTGCGCCCGGTCGATACCGCGGCAGGCTGAGCTACAGCCGGCCGAGCAGTTCGGTCTTCTTCGCGGTGAATTCGCCGTCGGAGAGGATGCCCCGCTCATGCAGCTCGGCGAGCGCCTTGATCGCGGCGGCATTACCGGCGGCCGGTGCCTGCCGTGGTGCGGCAGTGGGCGTCGCGGCGACCGGCGCGGCGCCGATCTCGGTCAGGCTCGTCACATCGAAGGTGCCGAGTTGGCTGGTGAAGGTGACGCTGCCGCGCTGTCCGCCCTGTCCCTGCTGCTGTTGCACGCCGGCGATCCGGTGATCCGCGGTGTCGAACACCCGAGTGACGCCGTCGAGGTGGACCGCCAACCGCCGGGTGGCGGGAAAGATCGCGTAGCGGGCATCGTTCTGGCCGCCGGTGGCGCTCGGGACACCGAGGTCGTCCGGCCACCAACCACCCGACGGCTCAGCGCTGCGCGCGGGGAAGACCGCCGTCGTGGCGAGCAGTTGGGCCAACTCGGCGCACAGTGCGTCGACGCGCGCCTTGAGTGCATTGTCGAACATGATGGAGACCATGGTCATTCCGCCGCGCATCCATTGACCCGACCCGCCCAACTCGGGTATGTCGAACTGCGCCATGGTGCCGCCGCCGGCATGCAGCGCCGACAGCATGGCCAGCACCGCGTCGCGGGAAAGACCGTGGCGCGCCGAGATATCGGCGAGCGCCTTGTCGGCCTCAGGACTGATCGGGGAGCTCACCACCTCATTGTTCCATCGCCACCGCCGGGTGAGGCCGTCCAGAAAACGCCCGCATCGCGGTTCAGGCGGCACGCGGACGCAAATGTCCTTAGGCTGGTACCGGTGTCACCGCGGACGCCTTGTGGCGCGGCCATTTTCGATTCGTTTTGTCCGATGGCGGCGGGGTACCGGCACACGACTCCAGGGAACAACCATGACCGAACCACTGTCGACCGGCTTCCAGCTCGCGGGATGGGATTTCGCGCCCTGGGAGCAGGAGCCGCAGTTCTCCGAGACCGAACTCGGCATCCTGCTGGATCCGCTGTTGACGGCGGCCGAAGCCGCCGAGCGCGTCGGCTGCGCCAAACGAGATGTCATGAGACTTCGGCGCACTGCCTGAGGGGGGCACCGGCCACCGACGGTCGAGTTCGGTGCGACCGCGGTGAAGAATCGGTGTCATGAACAAGGTCGTCGTCATCACCGGAGCAGGAAGCGGTATCGGTCGGGCCACGGCCAGGGTCCTGCTCGATAGCGGTCATCGGGTGGTTTTGGCGGGGCGTCGGCCCGATCAGCTCACCGAGACCGCCCGCAGCCACCCGAACGCCCTGGTGGTGCCCACGGATGTCACCGACTCGGCGGCGGTGCGGGCGCTGTTCGAGGGCACGGTGTCGTCGTTCGGCCGGGTGGACGTGCTGTTCAACAATGCGGGCACTTTCGGGCCGGCAGCCTCGATCGCCGACATCGATGACGAGCAATGGCACACCGTCTGGCGCACCAATGTCGACGGCGCGGTGTTCTGCGCGCGGGAGGCGACCCGCATCATGACCGCGCAACTGCCACGCGGCGGACGAATCATCAACAACGGTTCGCTGGCCGCGCACCGGCCGCGCCCGGATTCGCTGGCCTACGTGGTCACCAAACACGCCATCAGCGGCCTGACGGCATCGATGCTGCTGGACCTGCGCGACCTCGACATCGACGTCACCCAGATCGACATCGGCAATGCCGCCACCGACATGACCAGCGGGTTCACCGCGGAACCCACGATCGATGTCACCCACGTGGCCACCACCATCGCGCACATCGTGGGCCTCCCGGTGGACGTCTCGGTGCCCACCATCACCGTGATGGCGCGTGGCATGCGATACGTCGGCCGCGGCTGACATGTCCTTCGTCGTCAACTGCTCGATGTTGCTGACCGACCTGCCCGTGCTGCGGCGCCCGCAGGCCGCCCGCGACGCAGGCTTCGATGCGGTCGAGTTCTGGTGGCCGTTCGACGACGCGGTACCCGCCGACGCCGAGATCGACGCTTTCGTCGGGGCGGTGGCCGATGCCGGGGTGCGCCTCACCGCACTGAATTTCGCCGGCGGCGACATGGCGGCAGGGGAGCGCGGGCTGCTGTCTGATCCCCGGCGGCGACAGGAGTTCCGCGACAATGCCGACATCGTCTTCGGCATCGCGGACCGATTGGGCACCCGGGCGTTCAACGCGCTCTACGGCAACCGGCTCGCCGGTGTCGATGCACTGCGCCAGGACGAAGTGGCCGCCGCACACCTCGAACACGTCGGTCGCATGGCCGAACACCTCGGGGCGATCGTTCTCATCGAGCCGCTCAGCGGTATGGACGGCTATCCGCTACGCACGGCCGCCGACGTCCTCGCGGTGATCGACCGCGTCGAGGCCACCTCGCTGCGACTGCTCGCCGACCTGTACCACCTGGGCGTCAACGGCGACGATATCGCCGCCGTCATCGACGCCCATACCGAGCGCATCGGGCACGTGCAGATCGCCGACGTACCCGGCCGTGGTGCGCCGGGCACCGGGTCCCTCGATATCGGGGGGTACCTGCAGCGGCTGGCAGATCGTGGCTACCGCGGCCATGTCAGCTTGGAGTACCGCGCCGACGGACCGGATCCGTTCGGGTGGCTCCCGCGGTCCCGGCGTGGCGGCCGATCACGAAACCCTCCGGAATAGGTCAGAGCCGGTGCCCTGTGGGGCCACCGGCTCTGGTCAGCGGAAACGGGATCACATTCAGCGAGCGGAGTCCTCGAACTCGTAGCGCTGTGCCACGGCGATCAGTTCTTCACGAACGGTCGAATCGGGCATTGCGTTGATCCGCGCGTAGAGGCGGCGCCGATTGTTGGCGCGCTTCATGTTGTCGCGAAACTGCGCGAGGGACATTGTTCTCACTCCTTGTAAGTGCCCTGGGTCACAGGGACTTTGGTTGTATCTGGTGGGGCCAGGTCGGGGATCACCCGCTCTGTGCAACGCCTCCATGGTCCGTGTTAATTCTGCGTAAAGCAATTTATTAAGTGTGAGTTCCGCGACAGCTCAGGCAGATCTGTGTCCGCGTCGGTGTTCGGCGTCACATGAAGTGCGCGAACGTGCTCCAAGCCACGAGGCACAGATGAGCTCGTTTGCGCAAGACAAACGAATCAAGGCAACTACAGAAATGTGATGGAGGGGAGCGCTCACCATGCGCTGAATAGCGGGTGCAGGGTGTCCCCGCGTATGTACCCTTCTTCCAGAAAGCGGGGGAGGCGTTGTTTGGACAGTTAAATTCGAGCAGTGCGAGGAGTGACTCACCTCCGAATCCTAGAGGATTGCTCGGCAGCAGTGCTCGCCCAATAATCGCGAGCATCTCGCTCGCATCCTCACGCTCGCGATCTGAGTCAAACACGCCAGAATCAGCGCTCAGTGGTCTGTATCGCTGCCCGAGCAATTGGCCAGCGACGGGCTCCACCGTGATTTCTTTAGTTGGAGACTTAGGCAATCTCTCCAAATCTGAGACAACCGCCGCACCGACGACGATATGAATGTCCTCGAACCATTCATCATCGACATTGCTTAGAGCTTCAACTACTTCTAAAACGACCGATGATAAATGTGTCCCACTGCCGCAGAAATCGTCCAGCACGAACAGAACGATATTTCCAGCACCGGCTTTTACCCTCGACGCGATATCGGAGACGGGCAGAATGTTTGCTTTTATTTTAGGACTGTTCGCATTGTCGAACCTTGCGTGCTGTCGCCTGGCCGGCCGTGGTTCACAAGATAGCCGTTCTTCATGTACTGATTATTGTCGCGTGTGAGCAATCTTGCTGATTGTGTTTTAGATATTGCTATGCGCAATTTTGGTAAGACTGTCTCATTAAGTCGAGTTGGCGTGAAGAAGCCATCTTTTACCATTCTCCGAAGCAGCCGATAAGCTAGATATTGATGGTAATTGTCGCCAAACTGATGTAGCGTGAATTGATTTTGAAATTGGTTCTACGATATGTAAGCGGTGAGCTGACGAGGTGGAGTTGTAACAAGTGAATGGTTGATTGCGTGTGGCGACTTCGCGTACTGACGGTCTAGGTCTTTTGAACCGGCGTATGTCATCCACAAAGCGGCTAACGGAATAGCTATTAGGAGGCTGTTATGGTGGCCCGCTAAGGACGGATAGAGGTGTGTATTCGACTGTCTAGTGAGGTTGCGGTTTGTATCCATGCTTGAGCGACGCTTATTCTTCGTAGTTTGAGAGGCTAAGTCTGCCTGCAACGTGCTCCGTTATACTGGGTAAATTGTAAGCGAGAAGTGTGGTTCGAGGGCCTGCCAGAATGAAATGAGAAGATGAAGCGTTTTGCATAGTCTGCGCGGTCTCGGGTAACAAACGAGCGTTGTGCGATTGCTTTGTTGGCCCTGTTGTATAGGGTTTCCGGAGACGTGTGCCGATATTGTGGGCTCCTCATTGCTTGATTGTGGGTGACTAGAAGTGAGTGTTGAAGTTCTCGAGGAAAAGTTTGTTACGGAGACTGGAACGACCTGGTTAAGTTTGTGTGCTTGGCCCTCAATGACGGACGGAAGTACCTCGCTACCTACAACAATGAGACTACCTGGTTAGGTGTCCGGAGAGTGGAAGTTAAATTTGGTGGGGTTGGGTGCGTGGCGCGGCGTGGGTTTCTGGGGTCGTTTTCTGGTGGCTAAGGTTCGCGAGCCTTCGGGTAGGCTCGTGCTGCATGGCGCGAGGTCCGGGGGTAGGTGAGTGCCCGCCAGCGAAAAATGGTCGGTGTGCTGGCGTTTGGCGTGCGGGCCGAGGCAGGTGCTGTCGGAAGAGGCGGGATGAGTCGGAAATGGTTCCTAGGTTAAACGGGTTGACACTGGTCGGGGCGGGTGGTCGGTTGGGTGGCGTGAGGTGGAGAATGTTGTGCGCGTTGGGTTTCCGGCGCCATGGAGTCTTTGGGGTTTTGGGCAGGGTTAGCGGGGAGTGTGCGTGAAGCGGGGATGGTGGCGTGCCGGTGTCGTGTGAAGGGTAGTCTGTGAGTAAGCCGAAGGGTCCGTGGCCGGGCTTGCGGGCATTATAGGTTTGAAAGGTGGGAGATCGGGCGAGTTAGTCATGCTAGCGTTTGTTGTATATGGTGTGTTTGGTCGCTGTTCCCAGATTGCTTTGTGGCGTGTCCGGCCGTGGACCGGCGTTTTGGATGTGTTGGTGGATGGCTTCATGGCGGTGCTTGGCTTTCTTGTATGCGGTGGGCTTGTGGTTTGCGCTGCAGCAGGACACCACGCGCGGGGGCCAGCTTTGTCGGGATGGAGGCTTTAAAGTCGTGGGGCCAGTAGATGTTAATCTGCACGTGCGTTTGCGGATGTGGCCTGGGGGTCTTGTGAGGTTCCCCAGTTGAGTGGACCCTGAGATGCGGGACGGTGTCCGCTGGAAGGATGTCGACATGTCGCGGACGCGTCGGTCGTTCACGGAGTTCAAGGTGCAGGCTGCTCGTGGGTGATTGAGGGGGCGGCCGGTGTCGGAGGTGGCACGCGGGCTCAACCGCGAGAACGTGTTGGGCAAGTGGGTACGCGAGGAGCGGCGCCGGGACGGGGTGGCTGGTGATGCCCGACACGGGCCCCCAGAGGGGGCCCTGACCGCCCGTGAACGCGCCGAGTTGGTGCGGTTGCGCGCGGAGCTCGCCGGAAGGACCGAATATGCGTTCCTAAAAGTGTGCGTAGGCAAGCAACATCGGTGAGTCGGTTCGAGCTCATCGCCGCGGGTGCGCCGACCACGACATCGCCACACTGCCGATCTGCTCGGCGTCTCACGATCAGGTTATTACGCATGGCGGCGCGGCACGCGCACCGACACGCCGCGCGCGGTGGCGTCGGGATCTGGAGGTCAAGTCGGCTCGGCGGCTGCGGCGCACGTCGGCTCACGCTCGCGCCGCCGGTGTCTCGGTGTCGGTGAACCGTGCGGCGGTCATGGTCGAGATGGGCATGGGCTGCGCGGCGAGTGGGTGGGGGGGGTGGGTCGCGTGGGCTGGTGGGTGGACTGTTCCCGGGGGGCGTGCTCGCGCTCGGCGCACGGCGAGTCGGGTGGTGGTGCGTATGGCACGGTGGTGCGGATGGGTGGACGCCGCGTGTTACCCGGGCGGGTCGGTGGCCGGACCTGAAGCGAAGGGGCAGTAGTACCGTCGCGGCGCGGTGGCGGTGGGCGCGGGTTGGGGACCGCGGGTCCTGCTGGGTGCGGTGCATGAGTTGCGGCGCCCTGTGGGTCGGGTGGCGTGCCGGGTCGTTGCTGTGGGGGGGGTGTTTGCCGGGTGCGCGGGGCGGTGGGGGCGTGTGCGGGCGAGGTGTAAAATTGCGGTGGTGTTTGGGGTGGGGGGGTCGTGCGGTGGCGTGCGTCGTCTTGTGGTGATGTGAGTTGTTCAACCGCTGGAGTAGGTGCTGTGATCTTGGGTTTGCTCTTGTGGGTTTGCTCGATTGCTGGTTGGGATGTTGGGCATTTTGACTTGCTATAGTATAATTGATTTTAGGAGGCCAAGTTGATGGTCATGGGGTCGTCCCTGGCCCGTCATTTGCGAGGCTCTATGTGGTTGTTTTGAGTGTGGCGCCATGTGCTTTTCCGGCAATGGCCAAGACCAAGCGCGCTTGTGGCGCCAGTTTCTCATCGCTTGCCCCCACCTTGAGGTGGGCGGCAAACCGATGAGGAACTTATCGGCAGGTGTGTGGAATTTCTGGAGATGCTTCTCTTCGTCGTAGCTGCTACCAACTATTCCGCTTCTCGCCGGTTGGGGAGGCAAGCTGTTCGCACCGGCGAGCTTGCGTCCGGCGATCAGCTGGCGAGTTTTCACCACGAGGTCGCCAAGTGCACCTGCACGCGCGTGGATCAGTTGCCGTGCTGCGGTAACGGACGTGTCATCGAGCATGGCGACACGCTAGCTGCTCGTTGGCTTGAATCACTGCTTTCGTTCGATTGATACGCGTATGCACTCATTTCCCAACGCTTGAAAGCGCGCGTGGGGTCCCAACCCTCTAGCGGGCTGATGGTGCAGATCCTGAAGGTCTGGGAGAGCCTCGCCTATCGGGTGTCAGGTGCTGGTTGGCCACATCCGGCCGCTAGGCAATGATTAAGCGGTCGCATCGCTGCTTCCTCCACTAGTAGTTGGAGTGGCAAGCTACACGGCCCGCAGCGTCAGCAAGGTGATCTCGCTGGGCGCGAACACCCGGAAAGGCGGGCCCCAGAACCCGGTGCCGCGGCTGGTGTAGAGCTGGGTGCGTTGCCCGTGTGCGCTCAGTCCCTGCACCACCGGCTGGTCCAGTCGCACCAGGAAGTTGAACGGCCAGATCTGCCCGCCGTGGGTGTGCCCGGAGATCTGCAGGTCCACACCCGCGGCCACCGCCTGTGGAATCTGCTTGGGCTGATGCGCCAGCAGCAGCACCGGCAGCCCGGGATCGGCTCCCGACAGTGCCGTCGCCAGATCCTCGCCGTGCCCGCGCAGACCGGAACCCTCGGCGGTGGCATCGTCGACCCCGGCGACGACCAGACGATCGCCGCCGCGTTCGACGACGATGTGCCGGTTGTGCAGGGCCGACCAGCCGATGCCCTCCATGTAGTCGAGCCAGCCCTGCGCCTCGCTGAAGTACTCGTGGTTGCCGGTCACGTACACCCGCGCCGATCGGGCCCGCACCGTCTCCAGCGGACTCGCCTGATTGCGGCGCACCTCGACGGTGCCGTCGGCGATATCGCCGACGTGGCAGACGATATCGGCGTCGAGTTCGTTGACCCGCTCGACCACATTCGCCGACCATTGCGCCCGATCGAGCGGCCCGTAGTGGGTGTCGGTGATCATCGCGACGCGCAGCCCGTCCAGGCCTCGGCCGAGGCGGGCGATACGCACGTCGACGGGCCGGATCCGCGGCACCCGCATCGCCTCGAAATGGCCCCAGGCCAGCAGCGTTGCCGACACCACGAGAACCGCCACCGCAACCACCCGGGATCGCAGCGGATCCTCGATACCGGCGGCCAGCAGCGCCAGTCGCAGCACATTGCCGAGCGCCGACCACACGAACAACACCCACATCGTGCCCAGCAGCGCGTCGCCCAGCGCCGATGGCAGGTCGCGGTGTTTGCCGTGGCCGGTGAACAGCAGCGTGGGCAGCAGGACCAGGGCGGCGACGAAGAGCAGGGTTCCCGCGATCGTGACGGGTAGCGGCCAGCCGCCGGCGGCGACCAGCGTCCACCACGGCACCCCGAACAGCAGGGCCAGCACGGCCGTCACCACCGCGGTGCGGCGCCACCGTGCTCCCGACCGGCGCGGCGGGTGAGCGGCTTCTTCGACTACTTCGGCCGGGTTGTCGGTCATTGCACCTCGATCGTGTACAGGTTCACTGCCAACGACGGTACCGGCGGTCCGGGCCTGTCCGGCGAACCACGCCCGATCCGGGCAGCGGGGCGGCGCTGAGAGCGACTGCGGCGCAGCGCTACCCGGTCGCGCGCCGGCTGCGGCGCGCGTGGCGAGAGACCGAGAAATTTCTCCGAAACGCCCTTGGCACTCTCCGGCCTCGAGTGCTAAATTCTGTCTTGCACAGTGATTGGCAGCCCGCCGAACGGGCGGGCTCCGTGAGTGACGAGGAGGTGGATTGCTGTGCTTCGTTTTGATCCGTTTGGTGACGCTGTGACTCGGGACATCTTCGCGACCCAGGCCGGCTCCGGCCGGGTGCCGCGATTCATGCCGATGGACCTCTACAAGGTCGACGATCATTACGTACTCACTGCCGACCTGCCGGGGGTCGATCCCGGTTCGGTCGACGTCAGTGTCGACAACGGGACGATGACCTTGACCGCGCATCGCAGCGCACGGTCGGATGAGGCGGTCCAGTGGTTGTCGAATGAACGGTTCTCCGGCACCTACCGCCGCCAACTGTCCCTCGGCGACGGAGTCGATTGCTCGCGCATCTCCGCCACCTACGAGAATGGTGTGCTGACGGTGAGCATTCCACTGGCCGAGCGGGCCAAGCCGCGCCGCATCGACGTCGCGCACGCGGGGACCGCCCGCACCATCGAGTCGTCCACCGTCGACTCGGGCTAACCGCCGCTGCCTGGCGTGCGCGGCTGCAGCCCGTCGGCTGCAGCCGCGCACGGTCGGCGTTCGGTGGCTTTGCCGGGCCCTGCCCACTTCGCGAAGGCAGTGTGACCCCACCCCGTCCGGCCGAATGGCAACTTGCCGCACGCATTTCGCGGATTCGCGTGTGACAACTGCCCATTCAGCGAATTCAGAGGCTTGGCAGCGAGGTCGCGATGGCTTGCCAATCGTCATAGGTGCGCCCGCACACCGACCCGGTGAGGGTCAACACGGTGATGCATCGTCGGCCGCGGTCGTAGATCTCGATCGCTGCGGTGGGTCCGGCCGCGCCGTGCAGCGTGCTCAGCCAACATTCGCCGACCTGCACCGGATCCAACGCGTACCGGGCCGCGCCGAAGATCACCGCCACCGCGGGACCGGAGGTGTCGGCCGATGCGGCCCTGCCGCGATGCAACTGCACGCATCCGCCGCCCGGCACCGCGACCGTGTACTCCACGTGCTGCTCGACCAGATACACCAGCAGATGCGGCAGCACCCGCGGGTCGATCTTGCGGGCCCCGGTGAAGGGCAGCACCCGGTAACGCTCGTCCGAGAGCGAGTCGAGGTGGTCGATCTGATCGGTGTCGTTCCAGTCGACACCCATCCAGTCCTCGGCGGTGAACGGCACCTGCGGCCCGCGCGGTGCCAGCGAAAGGCCCTTGACGACAAGCGGATCCGACATGGGTGTCAGGTAGGCCCGATGGGATCCGAAGGTATCGGTGAGGGTCAGGGCCTGCGGTGTCAGATAGCCGGTTACGCCTGACGCCCAGGCGCACGTTGATCTGTTCCTGGCCGCAGATCAGGGCCTCGCCGGGGTGCGCGGGTGTGGCGTATTCGCCGGTATGACTCAGCAGTGCAGCATCATTGGCGGTGCAGGACACCACGGTGCCCAGCGCGGGGAGGGCCGCGCCGATCTCCCGGCTTCCGGCGTTCAGCCGCTTGGCGGGGCAGGTACCTGCAGCGCTGTCGGTCAGTACACATCGCGGACGTACCGCTTCTCGCGCTTCAGCGAGTTGACGTACTCGACGGCGCCGTCGGCGTCCAGCCCGCCGTGGGTGGCGACGATATCGTGCAGCGCCTTGTCGACATCCTTGGCCATCCGGGTCGCGTCACCGCACACATAGAAGTGGCCGCCCTCTTCGAGCCACCCGAACAGCTCCCGACCGTGCTCGCGCATCCGGGTCTGCACATATGTTTTTTCGCCGACCTTGGGGCCAGGATCGCGAGAGAACGCCAGGTCCAACCGATTCAGCAGTCCGGAGTCCTGCCATGCCGTGATCTCGTCGGCGTAGGCGAAATCATGCGCGCGGTGCTGATCACCGAAGAACAGCCAGTTGCGTCCGCCGGCGCCACGCTGCTCGCGCTCCTGCAGGAACGCGCGGAACGGCGCCACCCCGGTGCCCGGGCCCACCATGACCATCGGAGCGTCGTCATCGGCCGGCACCCGGAAGGACTTGTTGGGTTGCAGGAAGATCTTGGACTCCGTGCCACGGTCGGCCAGGAACGTCGAGCAGACCCCGCCGCGCATCCGTCCGCTGTTGTGGTAGCGCACGCTGGCCACCGTGAGGTGGATCCGGTCGGGATGTGCCAGCGCGCTCGACGAGATCGAATACGCCCGGTGCTGAAGCGGTTTGAGTAATCCGATGAACTCCTCGAGGCTGAGGTCATCCCCGGCGATGCTCAGCACGTCCAGGATGTCCTTGCCGTACAGCCAGCGTTCCAGGGTCTCCTTCACCCCGCCGCGCAGAACGTGCGACAGCTCGGGGTTCTCCGCGCGCCGTTCCACCTCGCCGAGCAGATCCTTTGACGGAGCGCTGATCTCGTACCGGTGGCCCAGCAGATCCCCGAGCGGCTCATCGCCGACCAAGGTGTCGGCCGACACCCGGAAGTGCCCGGCGATGGCGTCCACCAGCGCGGGGTCGTTCTCCGGGATGACGGCCAGCGCGTCGCCGGCGACGTACTCGATCCCGCTGTCGGCCAGGTCGAATTCGAAGTGCCGGATCTCCTTGTCCGAGCCGGGCCCCGACAGCAGGCGGTTGACGGCGATGTCCGCGACGAACGGGTTCTTGCGTGTCCACCCGGAACGCGCCACCGCGCTTGGCGGCGGCGTGCTCGGTGCGCCGCTGGCCCCGGAGCTGGGAACCAGCGCCGAGACGGCGGACTGGATCCATTCGGCGGCCTGGGCCTCGTAGTCGACATCGCAGTCGGCGCGGGCCACCACCCGCGCGGCACCGAGCTGCTCCAGGCGGGTGTCGAAAAGCTTGCCCGCCTGGCAGAACTCGTCGTAGCTGGTGTCACCGAGCGCCAGCACCCCGAAGGACACGCCCTCCAGGCGCGGTGCGGTCGACGCCGACAGCGCCTCCCAGAACAGTTCGGCGTTGTCGGGCATCTCGCCCTCGCCGTAGGTGGAGGTGACGATCAGCACGTACTTGAGTCCGGCGAACTCGTCGAGTTCGATCTCGTCGAGTCCGCTGACCAACACATCGAAGCCCTGTGCCTTGGCAGCCGCCGACACGTCGTTGGCCACACCCTCGGCGTTGCCGGTCTGGGTGCCGTACAGGATGCGCAGGGCGGGACGCGGCGCGGACTGGTCACCGGGGACGGCCGGTGGCGGCGCGACGTTCATCGCCAGCCGGGAGTGCAGGCCTGCCAGGAAACCCGACAGCCAGGCGCGCTGGTCCTCGTTGAACGGTGCGTCCTGGGGGATGTAGGCGATCTTCATCGGGTTACGCGGTCTCCAGCGAGGTGAGGGACGCCACCACATCCGGCACCGATTGCGCGGCAAACAGTTCCTCGAACGAGGGCAGACGGCCGATCATGTCGACGTTCTTGGCGTTCTGATACAGGATCCAGCCGTAGGTTCCCAGGCTGTCCATCGACAACACATTGCGCTGTGCCAGCGCATCCTTGTAGTCGGTGATGCGTTTGTCGGCGACGAACACGGCCAGGTTCTCGTCGCTGAAATCGTCGATGGCCTCCCGCGCGAAGCGCTGCAGCTTCTGGATCAGGAAGAAATCCTCGGTGAGCACCAGGTTGCGCACCATCTTGGTGACCCGCGGATCGGCGACATCGTTGACGCCGGGCAGTCGGGTGAGTGCCAGTCGCTGCGCCATGTTCAACACGGTGTAGGTGTTCAGCAGTGCGAACATGGCCTCGGTGTCCGTCTCGCCGTAGCCGGGCACCGCACCGTCGAGCACCGTCTGCCCGTGGCGGTAGGAGCGCTTGAACTTGTGCACCTGGTAAGCCGGCCAGCGCGGAGGCCAACTCGTCGAGCAGTTCCTTGCGCGTCTTGGCCGCCAGGATGGCCTCGGCATCCTGGTACTGCAGCAGTGCCCGCGGCATCGAATAGCTCACGTGGAGGCGGGTGATAGCCCAATCCTGCAGCAGTGCAGCGGCTTTCGCCGATCCGGTCGCCTCCAGGTGCCACTGCAACATCGTGCGTGCGGCGACCTCGTGGAAGGGTGCCTCGCTGATGGGTGCCAACAGCACCGAGTCGGCGCTGACCTTGGCGGCCAGTTCGGCGTCCGGGTCGTACTGATAAAGGAAGCCGCCGCTCATCCCGTTGGCGACGCCCTTACCGAAGCCACCGATGTTGAAGACCGCGCCGTTGGTCATGTACTCGCACAGGAACTCTCCGACGCCCTCGACGACTGCGGTGGCCCCGGAGTTGCGCACCGCGAACCGGTCACCGGCCTCACCTTCGACGAACAACCGGCCGCCGGAGGCGCCGAACAGGGCGAAGTTGCCGATCAGCACATTGCCGCCGGGAAGGGTCGATCCGCCGCCGGGGGAGCGCACCGCGATGGTGCCGCCGCACTGGCTCTTGCCGACGCCGTCATTGCAGGTTCCGGTGTGCGTCATCGCCATACCGTCGTTGCAGAACACCCCGTAGCTCTGGCCTGCCGATCCGGTGGTGGTGATCACGACGCTGTCGGCGGTCAGGTAGCGCCGCCCACGTTCATCCGTCGCGACCGCAGACCCGGTGCCGCCCTGATGGTTCAGTCTGCGTTCGATATCGACGGCGAGCTGCCCGCCGACGCTCTTGTTCTGGTTGGTCAACGCCACCGGCGCCATCTCGACACCGTCGAGATCGAGTTGACCCAGGAACGCGTCGTCGACCGCGTAGTCCTTCTCCATGTAGATCGGATCCTCGGGCACGAAACCCCGCGCGACCGCCAGCATGGCGCGCAGGTCCAGCCGGCCGATGCTCGACGGGTGGTCGAGCAGATGAAGCAGATCGCTGCGGCCGCGGGCAGCCGCCAGCGACGGCATGCCGAGCGTGGCGAGGATCTCGCGCACCTCGTGCGAGATGTTCAGCAGATACTGCGCCAGGGCGCGGGGGTCTCCGTCGAAGGCCTCGGGGTTGGTGGTCAAACCGGCGGGGCACTTGATGTTGCAGTTCTTGGCCATCACGCACTTGAGCATCATCAGCGCGGTGGTACCGAACTCGAAGCTGTCCGCTCCGAGCAGTGCCGAGGTGATGACATCGCTGGCCGTCTGGTGTGCGCCCGAACAGCGCAGCACGACCTTCTGCCGGATTCCGTTGGCCACCAGCGCCTGATGTACCTCGGCGACGCCGATCTCGGCGGAACGCCCGGCGTACTTGAGGCTGGTGACGGCCGCGGCACCGGTGCCGCCGGTGTTTCCGGCAACGTTGATGACATCGGCGCCGGCCTTGGCGACGCCCACGGCGATGGTGCCGATGCCCTCGCTGGAGACCAGCTTGACGATCACCCGCACCCGGGCGGCCTTGCAGTCGTGGATGAGCTGGGCGAGGTCCTCGATGGAATAGGTGTCGTGGTGCGGTGGGGGAGAGACCAGTTCCACCCCGGGTGTCCCGCCGCGGGCCGCCGCGATCTGCACGGTGACCTTGGGGGCCGGGAGCTGGCCGCCCTCACCGGGTTTCGCCCCCTGACCGATCTTGATCTCCAGTTCGCGCAGCATCGGGTCGGCCAGGTAGCCGGCCCACACCCCGAACCGGCCGGAGGCGAACTGTTTGATCCGGGAGCCACGGATGGTCCCGTACCGGGTGATGTGCTCGCCGCCCTCACCGCAGTTGGACAGCCCGCCCACCATGTTGGTGCCGTGCGCGACGGCCTCATGCGCCGAGGCCACCAGGGCTCCGTGGCTCATGGCACCGGATGTCAGCGTCGCCGCGATCTCGCTGGCGGGTTGCACCGCGGCCAGCGGCATCGAGTCCGGTGCGGTCTGCACCATGATCAGATAGTCGCGGGCGGCGCCCTGCGCGCGGATCCACAGCCGGTCGACATCGACCTCGTGGTCGACGATATCGGTGCCGAAGCGGCGCAGCAGGGACTCCGCCAAGGCCTCCAGGCGCTGCGCGCTGTGGCTCAGGCGCAGCGTGAACTCGTCACCGACCTGAACGCAGGTCAGTCCGCGGACCTGGAAGCTGTTGTTGCCGAACCGCGCGAACTGTCCGAGCTCGGAACGGAACTCGTCGGCGGTGTGCAGGAAGTTGACGTCGGCGGGCAACGCCAGGACATCGCGCAGGGCGGCGGGCCGGCGGGCCCGCTCGGCGTTCATCGCGAAGACGAAGTGCCGGTAGCCCGGGGTGATGTCGAAGCTGTTGATCGCCCGCGGCGTCATCTCCTCGAAGCTGTTGTGCTGATAGGCCTCATCGTCGAGGCCGAAGGCGCCCTCGAGCTGGTGCAGGGGCAGCGAACGCAGGAACGCCGGGTCGGTCATGTCCGGGTTCTCCGGCCGCCCCTCGTCGCCGAAAGAGATGGCCTCCTCGGTCATGTCGACGAAGCCCCGCACGGCGGTGGTGCCGTAGGAGTGCCCGGACCCCTCGGCGCGTTCCTTGAACAGGCCGAGCAGGGGCACGTCCTTCTCGCCGGTCACCGACAGCGCGTGGTGGTGCCATTCGGCGACAGCGGCTGCCAGCGTGTCGAATCCGACACCGCCGACGACGGATATCACGTTGGGGAAGTAACGGTGCAGCACCGGATCTCCGGTATCCAGATAGCTGGGCTCGAAGAACTCGCCGCCGATGTAGCTCTCCACGGTGCACAGACCCACCCGGCCCATGGTCTTCATCAGGGACTTCTCGGCGGCCTTGGCGAACCGCTGGTAGGCGGCGGTCACCAATGTCTCATCAGGACCGAACTTCTCCTCGGCGCGCATCTGCACCGCCAGCGGGTACACCGCGGACGCGCCGAACCCGAGGACCGTCGCGATGTGATGCGAGGACGCCAACTGGCCGCTCTCGGCGATCACCGAAACCCGCAGCCGCAGGCCCTGTTCGATGAGCCGCTGGTTGATGGCCGAGACGGCGATGATCACCGGTATGGGTGCCAGACCGGTCTCGATGTGCCGGTCGGAGATGACGGCGATGCCGCCGGTCTCGCGGGCGTAGCCCTCGATGTCATCGCACAGGGCGTCGATGGCGGCGACCAGTGCATCGGCATTGGCCCGGCGATCGGTGAGATCGACGCGGTAGCGCATCCCGAAGCGGCGCACCGGGGTGTGCTGTTGATCGCGGATGCTCAGCATGTCGAGGTGACCGAGGATCGGTGACGGGATCACGATCTGCGGAGCGGGTTGTGCCCCGCTGTTGGGCTTGGCGCCCAGCGCGACCCGCAGAGTCATCCCGTCCGCTTCGCGGATGCTGTCCAGGGGCGGGTTGGTGACCTGGGCAAAGCGCTGCGAGAAGTAGCGGGCGATCCCGCCTTCGTGGTTGGACAGCGCATTGATGGCCGCGCCGTAGCCCATCGCGGAGATCTTCTCCTGCCCAGTGGTCAGCATCGGGTCCATCAGGAACTTGAAGTCTTCCTGGCTCATCGAGTAGCAGACGTAGCGCTGGTGGCGGTTGAGGTCACCGTTGTACCGGGCGGGGGACAGCTGGCTCTCCGGCGGCACGGCGGGCAGCGCGGCGAGGTTCACCCGCGCCACGGCCAGCATGTCCTGGTAATCATGTTTGGCGGCAAGCATTTCCAGGGCATCGGTGGTGCCGTAGGACCGTTGCTCGCGGTGGTCGTAGTACAGCATTCCACCGGCCTCGATGCGGCCGCGTTTGGTGACCTGTCCCGGTGCGAAGTTCACCTGCCCGGCCTCGGACATGACACCCAGATACTCGTCGGTCTCCACGGTGCGCAGCGGTCGGAGTCCGAGGCGGTCCAACCGGGCACCGATGTAGGTGCCGTCACCGAAGATCAGCGCTGCCGGGCCGTCGTTCTTCTCCTCGTAGAGGCTGAAGTACTCCAGCATGGCCCGCACCTGCGGCGAGAGCGTGGTGTCGTTCTCCCAGGCCGGCGGCATCATCGCGACAACCGCGGTGACCAGATCCAGATCGTCCTCCAGGACCCGGTTCTGCAGGGTCTGATCGAGGCGGCAGCTGTCGGACTGGCCGACCGGCCGGATGATGGCGCGGTTGCGGGCCAGCGCTATGGCGTTGTCGGAAAGCCGGTTCTTCTTGTCGGTGTTCAGTTCGCCGTTGTGCGCCATGAACCGGAACGGCTGGGCCATCGTGGTGTTCGGTGCGGTGTTGGTGGAGAACCGGGTGTGGAAGAACATCGAATGGACTTCCATCCGCGGATCGGACAGATCGTCGAAGTAGGGGACCACCTCGTTCGAGTTCAGTCGGCCCTTGAGCACCTGGGTACGGGCGCTCAGCGACAGCGGGTACAGGCCCGACAGCTCCGCCCGGGTGTAGGCGACCGCCTCGATGGCCATCAGCGTTTCGTGGATGACCTTGTCGGACAGCCGTTCAGCGGTGAAGATCCACTGCCGGATCGGGGACTGGTACTTGACGGCCGCAGGGCGGATGGCCGTGTTGTTGACCGGCACATCGCGCTTGACCAGGACGCGCAGACCGCGTGCGGCCAAGGCCTCCTCGATGACCCGTTCGGCCTCGGGGTGGAAGTCGGGGTCGTTGGGCAGGAAGAAGTTGCCGACGCCGAACCGTCCGGGGGCAAGGTCGGCCACGCCGGTGATATCGGCGAAGAAGCGGACCGAGAGGTCGAGGTTGACACCGGCACCGTCACCGACACCTTCGGAGGACATGCCGCCACGGTGCGGCACAGCGCACAACGCGTCGTGCAGCATCTGGATGACGTCGTGGGTCTGGCGGCCGTCCTTGCGGGTCAGGAAGCCGACACCGCAGCTGTTCTTTTCCAGATCTGGATCATGGAGCCCCGCCATCCGGTGACCTCCTCAACGCTGCAGATGCACAGATCGCACCGCATGGGTTCTCGACACTGAGGGATCCCGCTCGGCCCATGCGGTTACCGCAGGCTCCGGTGCTCGCGAAGAGCTTAGCCTAGCCTAAGGATATGCTGGTGAGGGGTACAGCCCTGGCCGCCGCACTGCGGGAACCCACAAGATATCGGAACGGCCCCGGGAATCACACCGGGGCCGTTCCATGGGCCTGGAGCTACCCGCTCCGGAAAGTCTGGTGGGGGAGACCTGTGCGCCGCGGGTAATCGCGCGCGACTGATCAGCCGCGAAACGATGGGCCCCGCCGGTAGCGGGACCCATCGTCTCGAAGTGGTGCTATTTCGCGTGTTCCGCCGACTCCTGGCGCGCCTCGGCAGCGCCGGCTGCGCCACGCGCGGCCTCGGCTTCGGCTTCCTTCTTGGCGACATCGCGCTGCGCGTCGGCCTTGTCCTGCTGAGCCTTGCCCTCTTCGCGGAGGGAGTCATTGTCGGTCACGATGCCGGCAACTTCCTTGGCCTTGCCCTTGACGTCTTCGACAATGCCGCTCACGGCGTTCTCGGGTCCACTGTCAGCCATCGGGTACCTCCAGGTTGATGTTGATCGTTGAGCGTGGTTGGTACCCACAAGATCGATGGCCCAATCAGAAAAGTTCCAGATCACAGTTCCATCCGGGATCCGACGAGGATCGTCCGATCCTGGGGCAGATGGAAATAGCCGGCGGCATCGGCGGTGAGGAACGAGGTCGCCACGAAGAGCCTCTTGCGCCACCCCGTCATGGCGGTGCTGCCGCCGGGCACCAACTCCAGATGGGACAGGAAGAAGGACGCGCGGTCCAGATCGACGCCACCCTCGGTGAGTTTCGCCGGCAGCATCCGCAGCGCCGCCGGGACGTCGGGTCGCTCCATATAGCCGGCGTGCACCGTGACGTGCAGGATGCCGTCTTCGCGGTACCCGAGCGCGTCCACCGTGATCCGTTGGTCCTCGGACAGTCGGGGCACCGGCAGCGTCTCCACCGACACGATGATGACGTGCTCGTGCAGGACATGGTTGTGTTCGACGTTGGCGCGCATGGCCAGCGGCGTGGTGTCATCGCTGCGGTTGAGAAAGACCGACGTGCCGGGCACGCGTGCCAGCGGGGGCCTGCGGTCGGCCAATTCGTCGATGAACGGGCGCAGCGGTCCCTCGATCGCCCGTCGCGAGTCGGTCACCAGGTGCCTGCCGCGCTGCCAGGTGGTCATCACGGTGAACGCGAAGATGGCGATCGCCAGCGGCAGCCACGCGCCGTGCACCAACTTCGTCAGGTTCGCCGCGAAGAACATCACGTCGACCACCAGCAGCGCGCCACCACCGATCACCAGCACCCACAGCGGCCACTTCCATTGCTGGCGTGCGTAATACAGGAACAACAAGGTGGTGATCGTGATGGTGCCGCTCACCGCCATGCCGAAGGCGTAGGCCAGCGCCGCGGAGGTTTCGAAGGCGAACACCAGCGTGATCACCGAGACCATCAGCACCCAGTTGATCCACGGCACGTAGATCTGCCCGATGGCCTTGTCCGAAGTGTGCGTGATCCGCAGTCGCGGCAGGTATCCCAGCTGAACGGCCTGTGAGACCACCGAGAAGGCGCCGGTGATCACCGCCTGTGAGGCGATCACCGTGGCCGCGGTGGCCAGCAGGACCAACGGCAGCCGCGCCCACTCCGGGGCGAGCAGGAAGAACGGCGCGGTGTGCACGTTGTCGTCCTGCAGCAGCAGCGCGCCCTGGCCGAAATAGTTCAGGGTGCAGGCCGGGAGCACCAGGCCCAGCCAGCCGATCACGATGGCCCGCCGTCCGAAATGCCCCATATCGGCGTACAGCGCCTCGGCCCCGGTGACCGCGAGCACGATTGCAGCCAGCGCGAAGAAGGCGATGTGGAAGTGCCCGCTGAGGAACGCGATGGCGTGGGTCGGTGACAGCGCGGCGAGGATGCCCGGATTGGCGGCGATGCCGTTGATTCCGCAGGCGCCGATCGCGACGAACCAGGCGATCATCACGGGTCCGAAGAACCGGCCGACGACCGCCGTGCCCTGCCGCTGCACGCTGAACAGCGCCGCGATGATCACCGCGGTGATCGGCACCACCCAGTCCTTCAAGTCCGGTTCGATGGTCTTGAGGCCCTCGACGGCCGACAGCACCGAGATCGCGGGGGTGATCATGGAGTCGCCGAAGAACAGGGCCGCGCCGAAGAGCCCGAGGAAACCCAGGATGATGGCGGTCCGATGGCCCCGGGTGCTCGCACCGCGCCGCAGCAGCGTGATCAGCGCCATGATGCCGCCCTCGCCGTGGTTGTCGGCGCGCATGACCAGGGTGACGTAGGTGAAGCTGACGATCAGCATGACCGACCAAAAGATCAGGGAGACAACCCCGTACACGTTCGCCTCGTCGAGTGGCACCGGGTGCGGGTCGGCCGGGTTGAACACCGTCTGGAGGGTGTAGATGGGGCTGGTGCCGATATCGCCGAACACGACACCGAGCGCGCCGACGATGATCGCCAGGCGCAGCGGTCGGATCTCGGGTGCCGCCGGGCTCTCTACGGGCTTGTCTTCGAGCATGCCCTACATCATTGGTGTCAGCGCCGGATGAAGCTGCACTTCCTGCGTTTTCACCACGAAGTACACGCTCTTGCCGGGCTCCAGATCCAGATCGGCGGCCGCCGCGGCGGTGATGTCGGCGGACAACACCGTGCCATCATCGCGGGGATCGGTGCCCCGGACCCGCACGGTGGTGCCGTGGATGTCCAGTTCGGTGATGGTCACGGCGATGACATTGCGTGGACTGGCGTGCGGAGCACTCAGGTGCACCGCGACCGCGGCCGGCCGGAACAGCGCGATCGCGGGCGCGCCGACCGGTAGCTCGGATATGCCGGAAAATTCAGCGCCCCAAGATGTCCGGAGTGTTCCGGGCCCGGTGATGGCGCCGGATACCAGGTTGACTCCGGCGATGGTCGCGGCGAACTCGCTGCGCGGGGTGGTCAGTACCTCGCGGACCGGTCCGCGCTCCACGATGCGCCCCCGGTCCACCACGATGACCTTGTCGGCGATGGCCAGGGCGTCGAGCAGATCGTGGGTGACGATGATCGCGGTGCGGCCGGTGTCGCCCAGCACCTCACGCAGCAGGCGGCGCATCGCCGGGGCGGCGCTGACATCGAGGGCGGCCATCGGCTCGTCGAGCAGCAACAGCGCCGGCTCGGCGGCCAGGGCTCGAGCCAGCGCCACCCGCTGCGCCTGCCCGCCCGACAGCTCGGCGGGTGTGCGATCGGCCAGGTCAGCGGCGCCGACGGCGACGAGCCAGCGCCGGGCGGCCGTGCGGGCCGCGCGGCGCGACAGGCCCCGGCACCGCGGCGCGTAGCCGACGTTGGCGGCGACATTCATGTGCGGGAACAGCATCGCCTGCTGCGACAACATGGCCACCCCACGGGCGTGGGTGGGCACGAACGTCCCCGCATCGGTGTCGGTCAAGACCGTGTCCCCGAGCTCGATGCGCCCGGTGTCCGGTCGCAGCAGACCGGCGATCAGCATCAGCAGCGTCGACTTCCCGGCGCCGTTGGGGCCCAACACGGCCAGCACCTCGCCATCGTCGAGGGACACGTCGAACTCGACATCGCGCTGCTCCAGGCGGGCCGCCACCCGCACCCCGCTCACAGCGGGCCCGCCAGTCGGCGGGTGCCCGAGGCGATCACGATGGCCGCGGCCACCACGATCAGCAGCAGCGACAGCGCGACCGCGGCGTCGGCGTCGGACTCGCGCTGCAGGTAGATCTCCAGCGGCAACGTCCGGGTGACGCCCTGCAGTGAGCCGGCGAACGTCAGCGTCGCCCCGAACTCCCCGAGAGAGCGGGCGAACGCCAGCACCGCACCAGAGAGCAGTCCGGGCAGCACCAGCGGCAGTGTCACGGTGCGCAGCACGGTGGTGGGTCGGGCGCCGAGCGTGGCGGCGATGTGCTCGTAGCCGGTGCCCGCCGAACGCAGCGCGCCTTCGAGGCTGACGACCAAAAACGGGAGTGACACGAAGGACTGGGCCAGCACCACAGCCGTGGTGGAGAAGGCGATCCGGACACCCCACAGCTCGAGGTACTCGCCGAGCAGCCCCTGCCGTCCGAAGGTGTACAGCAGCGCGATGCCGCCCACCACCGGCGGCAGCACCAGTGGCAGCAGCACCAGGGCGCGCAGGATGGACTGCCCGCGAAACTGCCCGCGGGCCAGCACGAGTGCCATCGGCACACCGATCAGCACGCAGACCACCGTGCTGGCGCCGGCGGTCTTCAGGCTCAACGCCAGTGCCGCCCGCGATGATTCGGAGGTGATGAGCGGGATGAAACGGGGCCAGTCGATTTTCAACAGGATCGCCATCAACGGCGCGATCACGAACAGCGCGCCGAGCGCGGCGGGCAGGTAGATCCAAGCCGGTAGACCCACCTGAACCACTGCGCCGTGGCGCCGGGCGATGGTCACGGCGCGGTGAAGCCCGCGGTCGTGAGTACGTCCTGCCCGGCCGGACCCGTCACGAGGTCGATGAAAGCCTGTGCTGCTTGCTGATCCGCGGCTTGCTCCAGCACGGCGATCGGGTAGGTGTTCACGGCCTCGGTGGATTCGGGGAACGCGACGGCGGTCACCTTGTCCCCGGCGCCGGCGGCATCGGTGACATACACCAGCCCGGCATCGGCCTGCCCGGACGTGATCTTGCCCAGCACGTCGGTGACGGCGGATTCCTCGCTCACCGGGGACAGTTCGACACCGGCGGCCCGCTCGACCTTCTCGGTGGCCGAACCGCACGGCACCTGCGGCGCGCACACCACCACCTGGGTGCCGGGCTTGGCCAGATCAGCGAAAGTAGCGATGCCCTTGGGGTTTCCGGGCGGGGTGACGATCGTCAGCGTGTTGGTGGCGAAATTCACCGGCGAGCCGGCGACCAGTCCCTCATCGGAGGCCTTGGTCATGGTGTCGATGTCGGCCGAGGCGAACACATCGGCCGGCGCGCCCTGGGCGAGCTGTGCCACCAGATCGGATGAGCCGGCGAAGTTGAACCTCACCGTGGTTCCGGGGTTCTCGGCCTGGTAGCGGGCGCCGAGTTCGGTGAACGTCGTTTTCAGCGACGCCGCCGCGAAGACGGTGACCGCGGCCGACGACGGCGCATCCGAGGCCGTGGGTGAGCATCCGGCAAGCAGCGCCGCAACGCTCAGCGCGGCGGCCAGCGGCTTCACGAGGTTCCTCCGGGGGTTTCGACGATGACGGTGGTGGCCTTGACCACGGCGACGGCCAGCGCCCCGGGCTCCAGGCCCAGCTGCTGGGCCGAGGCTGTGCTCATCAACGAGACGACCGTGAACGGGCCGCACTGCATCTCGACCTCGCTCATCACCCGATCCGAGGTCACCTTGGTGACCAGGCCCACGAGCCGGTTGCGGGCCGAGCTACTGGCGCCGGTGGGGTCGGTCGGCGGTGAGGCCTGCTCACGGACGAACTCGGCCAGGACATCACCGGCGATGACCTTGCGGCCCGCCTCGTCCTTGTGCGACGCCAGCACTCCGCTGTCGATCCAGCGGCGCACGGTGTCATCGCTGACCCCGAGCAGGGCCGCCGCATCCCTGATGCGGATATCCGGCATCTGCGCCTCCCGTGGATCGGAAACTCCGCAAATGCGGTTAGATGAACCTATACCGTACTTGTTCGCGGTTGCAATCTCACGGCTCGCCGTTTTCGCTGGCTCCGCGACGAGGGTGCGGCCCACTCGCACTTTTGCGCCCTCAGCGCAGAAGCCGTCAGCGCCACGAACACCATGTCCAGCACCCTGGCCCGGCCGGCCGATTCTGCAGTCCGGCGTGACACCGCGTTGAGGGGTATAAAATACATAAGAGAAACCGGTCCCGGTGGGGAGGGGGGGGGGGGCCAACACCCCGGGGGGGGGGGGGGGGCAACCCCCCCGCGGTCCCACCCCCCCCCCCTCTTTTAACTCCCCCCCTTTTATCCAGCCGATCCGACCCGGCGCCGCCGCCGGGCGCCCACGGGCGGGCGGGGGGGAGCGCGGGGCCGCGCGGTTCGCGTGGTACTCGCGCAGGTCGTGCTGGGAGGGGGCGGGGGGAGGAAGGGCGAGGAAGAGGTGGGAGGGGAAGGTATTTTTTAATATGGGGGAAATGTCGTGGGCGGGGGGGGGGGAGGGCGGCGTGGGGGCGGGGGGCGGGGGGGGGCGGGGCGGGGCGGCGCGGGGAGAGGAGGATAGTATAGAAAGGGAGCGGAGAGGAGGGGGGGGCGGGGGGGGCGGGAGGGGCGGCGCGGGGGGGGGAAAGGGCCACTCCGGGGGGGCGGGAGAGGCAGCGGGCGGGCGACGAGGAAGGAGGGAGAAACAACGAAAGGGGGGGGGGGGGGGGGGAGGGAGGGGGGGAGGGGGGCCAACGGTAAGCAGGGTGCCGTCGGGCGGATCAGTCGGGGGAGATAGTCGTCCGTGAGCGCGCCGGGGGGAAGGGAGATGAGAGGAAAGCGGGGCGGGGGGGGCGCGCCCCCCCACGCGGCGCATGGAGAGGGCGCTGCCGGGGGGAGCGAAAGGGGTGAGGGAGATCATAACCACGGGGGACGCCGAGCGGGCACCCCCATTTAAGGCCCCCCCCCCCCCCCACCTTGGTTGCCACCATCTGTGACGCCGCACGCAGCGCCGCCCAATCGCCCCGCCAGCCGAGCAGATGCACGGCCAGATCGGCGGTGCGCTGCGGCTGATCCGGCACGCCGAGCCCGTCGACCCGCAGGTTGGGCAGCGTCTCGACCAACCGGAAGACCACATCGCCGTCGACTCCGATATCGAGGGCGTCCGGCGCGGGTGGATTCAAGTCGGCGAGAACACGGCGTGAGAGGTCGTGATAGGCGTTGCGCAATTCGGTGCGCTGCCGGTGGAATTCGTCGAACTGCGGATCGCGGACCTCGGGCAGCAGGTACAGGATGCCCAGGTTCCACGGGCTGTCCCACAGCAGCCGGCAGTCCAGATAGCTCAGCGCGTGCAGCAGCACCACCGCGGGTTCGGGTCGGTCGCGCAACTGGTGAGCGGCCTTCAGTGAGGACACCACCGTCCCGCTCAGCAGCGACGCCAGGATGTCGTTCTTGGTGCGGAAGTGGTGATACAGGGAGGCCTGGCGGATCCCGACGGCCTCGGCGATCTGCCGGGTCGAGGTGGCCGCCACCCCGAGGGTGGTGAACAGCTCGGCGGCGGCATCGAGCACCTCATCGCGGGCGGTCTTGCCCGGCCGTTTACGTTCCTCCAGTCGGGGACGGCCGCTCGCGGGGGTGCGCACATGTCGATCCTGCCAGGTGGGCAGGATCGACACGTGCGGGATATTGCTCAGGACTGGGCCGAGGTCAGCACGGCCGGCGCCGGCTGGATTTCCGGTTCGGCCGTCGCCACGGGTGCGACGGGCCGCGAGGTGAAGGCGGCGACCGCCACATAGGCGATGAGCGACGCGGCCCCGGCCAGCAGGGTGCTCCAGCCGTCGGCCGCCGTCGTCACCCACTCATTCGGCACGTAGAACAGGGTGTTGTCGACGCCGTAGATGGTCGGGGTCAGCACGAAGAACGTCAGACGCACCCCGATCCCGACCACGATGGCCGCGCCGGCCGCGGCGGCGCCGCCACGCGACCAGTACAGCCCGAGGATGAACGGCACCACCAGGCTGGCCAGCAGCAGGTCGAAGGACAGCGTCAGCAGAATGCCGGTCTGCGGCACCCGCAGCGCGACCACGCCCGCCAGGACGGCCATCGGCAGCGTCGCCCACCGAGTGGCCCGCAGCACCCGCGGTGTCATCACCGGTGCATCCCCGTCGATGCGTAACACGTTGCGCACCAGCACCGCCGCCGTCGCGAGCAGGATGCCGCTGACGGTGGTGAGGGTGGCCGCGAGCAGACCCGAGATGACGATGATGGCCAGCCACACCGGGGCGTACTGGGCGAGCAGGGTGTAGAGGATGGGCCCGTCCGCGGCCGCGTCCCCGACGATACTCACCGCGGCCAGCGCGACGAACGACAGCGGGATGCACAGCATCAAGATGCCCGCCGCCGCGGCGAAGCACGCGTTCTGGGCGCCGCGGGGAGTGCGGGCGGAGAACACCCGCTGCATCAGATCGATGGCGACCAGGTTACCCAGGCCGAGCGCGATGATGGTGGCCCAGTTGATGACCGCACCGGATTCGCTGGAGGTGAGCTGCGCCAGATCGCCGGCGCCCATGCCCTCGGGCGCGCTGAAGCCGTGCGTGGTGCCCACCCAGGTCACCAGGGAAACCACCCCGATGATGTTGACGATCACACACGTCACACCGGTGTAGACGCTGGCGAACATGCCGCCGGTGATGGTGTACAGCAGTGCAAGTGGGATGGTCAGCAGGATTCCGTAGGCGTAGGAGACGCCGACGAACCGTTCGAGCAGGAAGCCGATGGCCACCAGGTTGCCGGCCAGCAGGATGATGAAGCTGGCGACGGTCAGGTAGGACGACGCGACTTCGGTGGCCCGGCCGAACCGGTTGCGGAAGTACTCGGGCAGCGTGACGACGTCGGCGGTCCGCATGCGTTTGGCGAAGAACAACCCCATCAGCAGCAGGCACAGGGCCAGACCGATCGGTAGTGCGGCGCCGGCCCAGAACCCGAAAGCCGCTGACAGGTCGGCATTGCCGATGGTGGCGTTGGAGTCGACGGGCTGCGCGATCAGGACCGCGGCGACCACTGCGGCGGGCAGGGCGCGGCCCGCGACCAGGTAGTTCGAACAGTCGCCGCGCACCCGGCGCGCGGAGACCACACCGCTGACGGTGAGGATGAGCAGGAAGATGGCAACGCCGGTGATGATCATGGCGGAACTCCAAAGGGGGAGGAGGTTTGAGAAAGTGAAGGGGATACGGCGCCGTTGCCGGACGAGCGGGTACCGCGGGACAGAACAGAACTAGCGATGCAGCAGCGCATCTCGCCCGAAGCTGTCCAGCGGTTGGGCACCCTCGGGCATCGTCACCTCCCCTCGGCGGACCCGGTCCTGCAGATAGCGGAAGCTCTGGGCGGTCTGGGCGAACAGATGATCACCGGCTATCACGGTGGGCCTCGCCGAACCCGCGTCGGCGCCGAGGAAGGCGTCCAGCGGGGCGACCACGGTGTCGGCGTCGACGTTGACGAACAGCGGGAAGGAGTAGCGCTCCTCGGTGACCTTGCGCACCCGGTGGCTGGTCGCCACGTACTCGCCGTTGGTCCAGATCTCCAGCAGATCACCGATATTGAGCACGAATGCGCCATCGATGAGCGGTACGTCGACCCAGGTGCCTGCGGCGTTGAGCACCTCCAGTCCGGGTGCGGTGGGCCGCAGCAGGGTGAAGCACTCGTAGTCGGTGTGCGCGCCGATGCCGGGACGGTCGGCCGCGGTCGGGTCGTACGGGTAGTGAATGAGCCGCAGCTGAGACGGCGGCGCGGTGACATACCTGTCGAAACGGTCGGCCGGTTCGTCGAGCGCCACCGCGAAGGCCCGCAGCAGGATTCGGGACAGCGCGAATACCGCGTCATACCAGGCGGTCACGGCCTCCCTGAAGCCGGCCAGGTCGGGCCACTGGTTGGGGCCCAGCAGCGGGTGGCCCGCCAGGTAGCGGGGGTCGTCGGCGGGCAGATCGATGGACAGGTCGAACGCCTCTTTGGCATCGACCGTGCCGGCCGAGAAGATCTCCTCCCCGGGTGGCACATAGCCGCGGTGATTGGAGGAGTTGGCGATGTGCACGCGCTGTTTCTCGGCGTCGGGGAGCGCGAAGAACGCCTTGGTGCGTTCCAGCAGGGCCTCGAACAGTGCGGGATCGACGCCGTGGCCCACGATCTGGGCGAAACCGACGTGGCGGGCGGCAGCGCCGAGTGCATCGACCGCGGCGCGGTAGCCGGGGCCGGACGCGTCGAGCAGCCCCGAGACGTCCAGTACCGGGATGTCGGTGAAGTCGGTGGTCACCATCAGTCCTAGAGGGCCAGTAGGGGTTCGGAGCGGTCCCGCGCGACGGTCCAGCGGCGTCGGACGGGGGTGCCTGCGGTGTCACGTTCGGCGACGGTGATCTCCCCGGAGCCGAGCTCAGGTGCCAGATCGTCACCGACCCGGAACGGCAGCGTCGATCGGCTGATGAGCCAGCGATCGTCCTCGACGGTGCCCAGCGAGATCTCCAGGTCCAGCAGGGCGCGCGCCGACTCCAGATCGGCGCCGGCCACGGCATCCCGCAGCGTGACACCGGGTGTCGGTGCGATGCCGGCGGCCCGTCCCCGGACGTAGCCGAAGTGCGCACCGACCCGCAACAACAGCCCGGGTCGGCCGTTGTCATCGTGCAGCGCCAGTTCCAGGCCGCTCACCTCCGGTGTCTCGGCCGCCCAGTCCTCGAAATAGTCACGGCCGATCCCGGTTTCGACGAGGATCCCGTCGATCAGGTGCAGCCGGCCGCGGTCGGGCAACGGATCGGCCGGGTGCAGATCCACCTCCCGCCACCACGTCCACTCCGCACCGTCGTGCTCCAGGTGCCCGGCGAAGGCCTGCTGCTCGCACAACGCGAGCAGGTCGTCGCGGGTCAGTTCGTCGAGCGCGCGGCCGGTGACCGCAGGCATGCCGGCCGGGGTCCGCAGGTCGATGTAGAGCTCACCGGCCTGCAGCCACTGCACCTCGGTGGTGGTGTCGACGATGGTGCCGGGCACCGCGATGGCCAGGCGCCGCCAACTGCGGTGGCTGAGATCGCTGCGGGTGACCTCGGCGCCCCGACCGACGCGGCGCAGATAGCCGGGCCAGTCACCGTGGTGGGTGATGTCCTGTCCGGCATCCCACGCCTCGGCGGTGCAGCCGAACCCGACAACCTCGGTGCCGTCGGCGAGCGTCGCCCGGCCCAACGACATCGGTGCGGGCAGCGCGGCCAGGAAATCACCGAGCATCGCGGTGCCGATGAGCCAGAGCTCGCCGTCGATGGCGGCGCCGTCACCCGGGGCGACGCGCGCCAGCCCGGGTTTCGGCGGGTCGGTGTCCAGTCGGGCCAGCCGGTACTGCGGTGCCGTGCGGACCGAGCCGCACCAGCGTGCGCCGCGGTCGTCGAGCTGCCAGGCCAACGGCTGACCGCGCAGGTGCGCACCCACCACCAGGAGGGCGGTGGTGTCCAGGCCGGCCCGGGCCGGCCACGGTGCGGCCGGCGCGGGGACCGATGCCGCGCCGGGCAGTGTCACGCCCGCGGAGTGCAGGGTGACCATCCGGGCCAGATCGAGCGCGAGCGCGTCGGCACCGGCACGGGCGAGCACACTGACACCGAATTGGGTTCCCCGCGCATCGGTTCCGGACGGCACGGCGACCGCGCACAGGTCCATCAGGTTGCAGAAATTGGTGTAGGTACCCATCCGGGAGTTGACGCCGACGCGGTCGGCGTTCACCTCGGCGATGGTGGGGTGCCCGGTGGTGGTGGGGATCAGCAGGGCGTGGCAGTCACCGAGCTCGGCCATCGCGGTCGCCGTGAGCTCGTCGAGGCGTACCCGGTCGGCCAGCAGGCGGGTGGCCGGCACCGCACCGGCGGCGGCGATGATGCCCGCCACCGTCGGGTCCAGGTCTTCGGCGTCTCGGTGGGTGTCCACGAATGCGCCGACCGCCTCGTGGCGTTCGGCCACGAGGCCGCCGTCATACAGCAGCCGGGCCGCCTCCAGGAACGGGTCCAGGTCGATCTCGACGATCTCGACATCGTTGGTGGCCAACCGGTCCGCGGCGGCCCGGAATGCCTGCGCCCACTCCGGGGACAGTCCGGGTAGCGCGCGGGGCACCGCGACCCGGGTGGCCGGTGGTGCGGCCAACGGGGCGTCGGCCGGGAAGGGCCGTGCGCCGCCGGCGATCACACCCACGGCGGTGTCGGCGGTGTCGATATCGCGGGCGAACACCGTCACGCAGTCATAGGAGCGGCAGGCGGGCACCACCCCGTCGGTCGGGACCACTCCGAGGGTCGGTTTGATTCCGACGATGCCCTGCAGGGCGGCCGGTACCCGCCCGGATCCGGCGGTGTCGGTGCCCAGCGCGATATCCACCAGGCCCAGGGCGACGGCCACCGCGGAGCCCGAACTGGAGCCACCCGAGATGTACTCGGGTCGGCGGGCATCGCGCACCGCACCGTGCGGGCTGCGGGTGCCGACCAGGCCGGTGGCGAACTGGTCGAGGTTGGTCGCCCCGATGATGACCGCGCCGGCCGCGCGCAGCCGGGTCACCACCGTGGCGTCGGCGGCTGCGGGACCGTCGGCATAGCCCGGGCACGCGGCGGTGGTGGCGATGCCGGCGATATCGATGTTGTTCTTCACCGCGGCGACCAGTCCCGCCAGCGGCAACGGCTCATCGCAGGCGTCGACCCGCTCGGCGTCGGCCAGGGCATGGGTCAACGGCCGCAGGGTGATCCAGATCTCGGGGCGGTCCGCCGCCGCGATGGCGGCGTAAGCGGCACGGACCCGCTCGACGGCGCTCATGCGTGTCCGCCGGTGCCGACGACGACCAGCGGTGTGCCGGGATCGACCAGGTGCCCGGCCGAGACCAGGATCTGGGTGACCACACCGTCCGACGGTGCGCGCAGGACTGTCTCCATCTTCATCGCCTCCAGCGCCAGCAGCGGTTGGCCGGTGACAACCTGTTCGCCGATGGCCACGTCGACCTTCCACACGCTCGACGAGAACGGCGCATCGACGCGCTGGTCGCCGTCGCCGAGAACGAGTTCGGCGGTCGGAACGACGGCGTCGGTGGCGGCACGCTCGGCCCGGTCGAACTCACCGGCGCGTTCCCAGGCGGCGCGTTCGGCGCCGAACGCGGTGGCCTGCTGGGCTCGGAACGCGGCGATATCGTCGGCGTTGTCGGCCAGGAACCGGTCGTGCTCGGCCAGCGAGAAGGTCCCGTCGGTGATATCGACGGAACCGCGGCCCGCGGCCATATCGGCCCGCAGTTCCAGGAGTTCCTCCGCCGACACCGGGTACCAGGAGATCCGGTCGAAAAACCTGAGCAGCCAGGGGCTGCCGGGCTCGAACGGCGCGGTGTGCCGGTAGCGGCTCCACACCTGGGTGGTGCGGCCGACGAACTGGTAGCCGCCGGGGCCCTCCATACCGTAGATGCACAGGTAGGCGCCGCCGATGCCGACGGAGTTTTCGGCGGTCCAGGTGCGGGCCGGGTTGTACTTGGTGGTGACCAGCCGGTGCCGGGGATCCAACGGGGTCGCCACCGGCGCGCCCAGGTAGACGTCGCCGAGGCCCAGGGTCAGGTACTCGGCGGCGAAGACGGTGTCGTAGACGTCGGCCTGGCCGGCCAAACCGTTGATCCGCCTGATGAATTCGATGTTCGACGGGCACCACGGCGCGTCATCACGGACCCCGGAGGTGTAGCGGGCGATGGCCTCGCGGGTGGCCGGGTCATCCCAGCTCAGCGGGAGCCGGACCTGACGGCTGGGGACCACCAGTTCGGAGGAGGCCGGCAGGTCGTCCTCGATCTCGGAGAGCAGTCCGAGCAGCCGGGGGATCGGCAGCACATCGGGATCGACGTGCACCTGCAGGGAACGGATGCCGGGGGTGAGGTCGAGAATTCCGGTGGCGCTGCCCTCCAGCCGCGTGTGCAGGGCATGCACCCGGGCCCGCAACGCGAGATCCAGGACGATATCGCCGTATTCGATGAGCACGTTGTCATCACCGCTGCGGCGGTAGGTCACCGCGGGCGCGCCGTCGACCCCGTCACGGCGAGCCAATACCCCGTCATCGCCGTCTCCGCCACGGGGTAGCCGGGCCACCCGGCGCCCTCCGAGCTCGGTGCGCGACGGTGCCTGGGCGGCACGTACCGGCACGAACCGTACCGTGTCACCGGGGCGTAGCTGTCCCAGCTTCCAGCGCTGCGCCGCGACCACGGTGACGGGGCAGACGAATCCGCCGAGGCTCGGTCCGTCGGGGCCGAGCAGGATCGGGGTGTCACCGGTGAAATCGAGCGCGCCGACGGAGTACGCGTTGTCGTGGATGTTGGACGGGTGCAGGCCGGCCTCGCCGCCGTCGGGGCGGGCCCACTGCGGTTTGGGGCCTTCGAGGCGGACACCGGTGCGTGCCGAGTTGAAGTGCACGCGGTAGGCGGCCCCGAACAGCGTGTCGATATCGCTGCGGGTGAAGAACTCCGGTGCCCCGTGCGGGCCCTCGGTGACGGCCAGTTCCCATTCGGTGCTGAAGGCGGGTCGCTCGTCGAGCGGGACCGGTCCACCGGGATCGGTGGCGAAGGCCCTGGTGCGCAACACATCTCCAGCGTGCAGTTCGCGGCCCCCGTGCCCGCCGAACCGGCCGAGGGTGAAGGTGGACGCGCTGCCCAGGTAGGCCGGCACGTCGAGGCCGCCGGCCAACAGCACGTAGGTGCGTAGGCCCACCGTCTCGGCCGTGCCGATGTCGAGGACACCGTCCGCCGGGATCTGTACGGGTTCCCACATCGGGGCGGGGGCACCGTCGACGGTGACCAGGCATTCGGCGCCGGTGACGCAGACCGTCGCCGGGTGGGTGAACCGCAGCGCCGGGCCCGACGCAGTGCACTCCAGTCCGGCGGCGTCCTCGGGGTTGCCCAGGGCGCGGTTGCCGAGCCGGAACGACAGGTCGTCCATCGGACCGCTGGGGGGTACACCGACCTGCCAGAGCCCGACCCGCCCGGGCACGTCCTGCACGGTGGTCAACATGCCGGGCCGGTCGACGGTGATGCGGGGCCGGGGATCAGTGACCCCGGCGAGGGTGGCGGTGCTGTGCCGGGCCGCGCGCACATCGTCGTGATCAACGGCTGCGCACAGCATTCCGATGTTGACCTCGATACCGTGCAGCTCGGTGCCGGCCAGCGCCTCGCCAAGCCGGGTCAGCGCGGCGTCCCGGTCCCCGGCGTGGGTGATGACCTTGGCCAGCAGCGGATCGTAGGACGCGGTGACCTCGGTACCGTCCTGCACCCAGCCGTCCACCCGGACGTCGGGAAACAGGGCGGGGTCGGGGAAGCTGACGGCGGTGATGGTGCCGACGCTGGGCCGGTAGTCGCGGGTCGGGTCCTCGGCGTAGACGCGCGCCTCCACCGCATGACCGGTCACCGGCACTGTGCCGGTGGGGTATTCGTCGAGCATGCGCGCGTCGCCGGTGGCCAGCCGCATCATCCAGGCGGCCAGGTCCACGCCGGTGACGGCCTCGGTGACGGGGTGCTCGACCTGCAGGCGGGCGTTGACCTCGAGGAACGATGCCTCCCGGCGTGCCGCGTCGTAGACGAATTCGACGGTGCCCGCGGAGCGATAATTCACCGAGGCGGCCAATGCGCGTGAGGTGGCGTGCAACTGATCACGGATCGCATCGGGAAGCGCGGGCGCGGGTGCCTCCTCGATGACCTTCTGGTGCCGGCGCTGCAGCGAGCAGTCCCGATCACCCAGGGACAGCACACGTCCGGTGCCGTCACCGAAGATCTGTACCTCGACATGGCGGGCGTTCTCGACATAGCGCTCGACGAAGACGCCGGCCGAGCCGAAGCTGCGTTCGGCCTGGGACACCACCCGCTGGTACGCCGTGCGCAGGTCGTCGGCGTTGCGGCACACCTGCATGCCGATGCCACCGCCACCGCCGGTGGCCTTGAGCATCACCGGGTAGCCGATCACGTCGGCGGCGGCCACCGCGGCGTCCGGATCGTCGAGCAGGTCGGAGCCGGCGAAGATCGGGACACCGGCCGCGCGGGCCGCGGCCCGCGCGGTGTGCTTGGTCCCGAACTGGCGCAGCTGGTGCGGGGTGGGGCCGGCGAACGCGATGCCGGCGGCTTCCACGGCCGCGGCGAAATCGGCGTCCTCGGAGAGGAATCCGTATCCGGGATGCACGATGGTCGCTCCGGAGGACGCCGCGGCGGCGAGAATGGCCTCGGTGCGCAGGTAACTGTCCCGGGGTGCGGCGGGCCCGACCCGTACCGCGTCATCGGCCAGCGCGACGTGCGGGGCGCCGCGGTCGGCGTCGGAGAACACCGCGACGGTGCGCATGCCGAGCCCCTTGGCGGCGCGGATGAGCCGCACCGCGATCTCACCCCGGTTGGCGATCAGGACGGTGTGGTCGCTCATACGGCACCATCCGGCCGCGTGACGATCATCCGGACCGGGGTCGGCTCGAATGCGTTGCAGGGGTTGTTGATCTGCGGGCAGTTCGACACCAGGACCAGCGTGTCGATATCGGCGCCCAGGGCGACCCGCTTGCCGGGGCCGGACAAACCGTCGACGATGCCGAGCGCTCCGTCGGGGTCCACCGGCACATTCATGAACCAGTTGATGTTGCTGGCCAGATCCCGCGCACCGAGGCCGTGCCGGGAACCTTCGAGCAGAAAGTTCTCCAGGCAGCCGTGCTGGGCGCGGGTGTGCTGCCCGTAGCGCAGCGTGTTGGATTCCTTGGAGCAGGCGCCGCCGAGGGTGTCGTGCACGCCCACTTCGTCGGCGACGACGGTCATCAACGCGTCCCCGGTGTCCGCGCGCAGCACCGACCCGGTGGTCAGCGTGATGCGGCCCTGACGGCGGATCGTCTCCTGCGCCGAGTACCGCACGCCGGTGTCCACGGCCGCGTAGAGCAAGCAGTCGACGGCCTGGTTGCCGGCGAGGTCGACGATGGTCAGCACGTCCCCGGCGGCCACGACCGCCGACCAGGCGGCGCGCGCCCCGACGTACTCGTCGAGCACGACGGCCCCGTCGATCAGGGCGGGCACCATGGCAGTGGCGGTCACAGCTGTCCCCTTGCGGTGAGATCGGCGTCGGTGTTGGCGATGGCTTGGCGGTGCTCGGGTCCCAACGGCCCCACCAGTTCGCCGTCGGTGAGCCGATTCAGGTCGGCGGGTGCTGGCCAGGCGTGGATCAACAGCGGGGAGCAGGTGAACTCCGGTCGCGGGTCCAGCGGGTGCGCCGTATTGGCCACCAGCACAATGGCATCCACGTGTAGCAACAGTTCCACCGAGGCGTTGGCTCCCGCTGATCCGCGCCAGTCGAAGGTGCCGTCGTCCTGCACGCGTACACCCTGGAAGAACGACACCGACGGTGGTAGATCGCGGCGGTCCAGGCCGTGTTTCAGCGCTGCCAGGGTGAACAGTTCGCGGCCGGCGGGCGAGGCAGACTCCGGTGCGGCCGCCCCGTAGCGTTCCAAATTGCCAGCGCGGGTTGATGTTCCGGTCAGCGCGTCGTGGGTGCCGGAGGAGTCGGCGACGATGGTGGCCAAGGCGCGGCCGAAACCGCTGAGCAGCGGATGGCCGTTGCCGAGGTAGGCCTGCCAGGGCACCTTCACGGTGTCGGCGACATTGAGTCGCTCATGGGGCGCGTCGGCGCGGTGCAGCAGCAGGTGCGCGCAGGCGTCACCGACCGGGTCGGTGAGCCGCACTCGGGTGCCGCGGGCCAGTGTCGCGCTCGAATAGCCGCCCGGCGCCACGGTTTCGGACCACACCAGGGATTCCGCGGATACTCCGGCAGGTGTCGTCGGGGAGGTCGACGCCGGAATGTGGCGCATGAATTCTGCGGTGCGCCCGTGCTGGGCGCGAGCGTGCGTGCGGGCTCCTGCCGTGGTGGCGGTTTCGGACGCCGTGTCGGTGCTGCTCACTGACCACCCTCGAAAAGTCGCGAGCCCGCCGGATGGACGGGCTTTCTGTCAGGTGACAGTTTTCGCGCCGTGCGGGCGGTGGTGGTTGCCGTGATGTAACCGATGATTCGGATGCTGTTAACAGCGTGCTGCGAATGTTTCTGTCAAGTGAAAGGTATTGGCGGCCGCTGTGCTGCCTTCGAGCTGCTGCGCCAGGCGCGACTCACCTGGGACGGTGCCGAACGTGCACCGGCTTCAGCGGCTGCACTGGCAGATGCTGGGGGGCATGCAGGTGTTCCTGAAACGGGCGGTGCTGGCGCCGCGCCACACCCGAGCTGCGCGGGATTCTGCGGCGCTACCCACCTGCGGCGGCCGGCCGTAGCCGCACCGCTCAGCTGAGGAAAATCCTGGACGATGCGCTGCGCACAACCCCGTAGAACTGGGCAAATACCCACTACGGACAACCTGCCCGCAGAGATCGCGTTGCTACGATTGCCGGCGTGCCTGACGAAACCACGCCCGAGGACGACGCCGTCGGCGAGGACTCCGCTCCGGAGGACCAAACCGATGAGGTGAGCGGCAGCAAGCAGGCCGAGCCCGCAGACACGACCGGGGATGACGCGGAGCAGTCGGAGGGTTCGGGCCGCAGCCCGGTGGTCATCGCCGTCATCGCCATGCTGCTGGCCATCGCCACCCTGGGCGCATCTGCCTATATGTGGCGCAATCCGCTGACCCCGATCGATGCCCCCACCGCGGCGCCGACCGAGGCGCCGGAGCCGACCTTCACCGACGCCCAGCGCGACGAGGCGAAGGCCAAGGTGTGCGACGCCTTCCTGGTGGTCAGCACCGGGGTGGCCAACAGCAGCGCCCTGCAGGCCGCCGACGGTGACGCCATCGGCGCCATCGCCATCGCCACCAACGCGCGCCTCGCCCTCTACGGCGGTGGTGTGTACATGCTGAACCGGGTGGACCCGGCCACCGAGCCTCAACTCGCCGAGGCGGCGCGGGCCTTCGGCAACGCGTTGATGGACGTCGGGGCAGCCGCGGTCGCCAACATTCCGAGCGATGACCCCGCGCACCAGGAACGCGTCAAGGATGCCGACGACGAGAACGCCAAGCTGCAGGGCATCTGCAACCCGCAGTAGCTTCAGCCGGCGGCCGGGTCCGCTGTGCGCACCCCGTACGGTGCCGCGTCGAGCAGGGTCACCGACACCTGCGCGCCGCTGGGCACCCGGTAGCTGCGCTGTTCCCCGGGGCGAGCACCGGAGATGGCATCGCCCAGCGGCGACTGCGCCGAGCACACCTCCAGGTCACCGAGCTCGGCGATCGGCGTGCCCAGCAGGAAGGTCTCGGTCTCGCCGGTGCCGTCGAAGCGCACGGTGAGAACCATTCCGGGCTCGGCGATTCCGTCATCGGCCGGCATCTCGTCGATCGCGGCGTTCATCAGCAGATCCTGGATCTGCCAGATCCGTGACTTTCGGGCCTGGTGCATGTCCCAATCCGTGGTGTCGTCATCGGCGCTGACCGCCAGTAGGTCGGCGAGCTCGGCTTCCATCCGGTCGCGGGACTGCCTGCTGATCCACACCTGGTGATTCGGGCGCATGGGTTCTCCTCATCGGCCGTCGATCGGGCCGTCCACTCGATGGTGGCCCGGGGGCGCCGCGGCGCGTTTGCCCGGACGGCACAACCGGACCGGTGGTATTTGTCGGTTCCCGACATGTCCTATTGCGCGGCGAGCTCGATCGTCATCGCCAGCCGCTTGTGCGGGTCGTCGAGGTCGAGGGTGGTCACCTCGGCCATCTTGCGCAGCCGGTAGCGGACGGTGTTCTCGTGCACGCCGAGTGCTTCGCCGGCCTGGGCGAGGTCGCCCTGCGCGGTCAGCCAGGCGCGCAGCGTCGCGATGTACTGGGTGGACTGCGCGGCGTCGTGACGCCGCAGTTCGGCCACCGGTCCGCGCGATGGCACCCGGGTGGACCGGGCTGCGGTGCGCAGTCGCTGGAGCAGGATGTCGTGCCAGGTTTCGTCGTAGGCGGGTACGGCATCGGGGGTCGCCGGGTCTTCGTGCAGGGCCAGGCACTCGTCGGCCTCCTGGCGGGCCGCCGCCAGTTCGGTGGCCTCGGCGGGTGCGCTGATTCCGGCCCGGATCGTCGTGTGTCCCGGCAGTGCGCCGCGCAGCGCGCTCACCCACCGCCGGGCCAGGTCGACATCGTCACTCGGCAGCACGGTGTGCAGTGTGTTGCGGCCCAGGCTGCTGCGGCCGGGACGGGACCAGCCGAATCCGGAGGTGGCGTGTTCGAACGCCAGCAGCAGCGCGGCATGCGGTTCACCGGAGATATCGGCGTGCACGGCGATCACCCGCAGCCCGGTCCGGCGCAGCCCGAGCCTGCTGGCCGCGGTCGCGGAATCGGCGGAGCCGTCCAGCAGCCGCGCCACCAGATCGGACTCGACCTGACGCTCCAGGTCGGCACTCGCGCGCGAACGCAGAACGTGCATCGCCACGGTGCGGGCCCCGTCGGACAGTGCCCGCCGCCGGGCGTCATCCAGCGGCTCCCGAGACGTGCCCCACACCGAACCGAGCAGTTCGCGGCCGGCCCGCACCGCCACGACCGTCCGCCCGGTCAGGCCGAGGGCGGGTTCGGCGTCGACGAACAGCGGTTCGTCCGATGCCGCCAGGTGCGCGAAAACACCACGGGTGCTGAGCAATTCACGCACTTCGGCGGGTACTTCGCGGTTCAGGATGGTGTCGGCCCTTGCGGAATCGGCGTGCGCCTGCAGCCGCGAATACGCGAGCAGCCGCGCATGGGCGTCCTCGATGGTGACCGCGCAGCCGATCGAGTCGGCGACGCTGTCGGCCAGCGCGAACAGATCGGTGGGGCCGCGTCCGGCGGCGGTCTCGCGGCCCTCCAGCACCAGGCCGTAGACGATGGCGGCCAGCTCGCTCCAGGGCACCGCGGAATCCACCACCAGCACCGCGACATCGGATTCCGCGCCGACGCCGGACTCGTCACCGCGGCTCAGAACGACCACCGATTGGCTGGCGCGCGCCCACTGCAATGCCTCGGGCACCGACCGTGCGCCGACGGCGAGCAACACATCGCCGATGACCGGGCCGGTCTCCTCGGTCGCCTCGTGCAGCACCACGCTGCGCAGCACCGCCGCGCGCGGTATCGCCGAGGTGCACAAGCGCACGCCGTAACTGCCCAGGACGTTCACCAGGCGGTCCAGGGTGACCATGAGCGGCTCCTCCGTCGTGCCGGATGCCCAGCCTAGTCAGCGCCGAGCAGCCTGATGCGCAGCCGGTCAGGGGCGATGTCGCGGCCGCCGTCGAGGTCATCGGCCAGCGCCTTGGCCCGGTCGATCAACCCGGCGATGTCGATGCCGTACGGGGCCGGGATCTTGATCGGGCGCAGCCGCCCGGCAGCCCGGCGCAGCAGCTTGGCCGCACCCGATCGGTTGCCGCGCTGCACATGGGTGATGCCGACCGCCAGCTGCGCCAGCCCCTGCCACAGCGTGCGTTCGGACTCGGGGCCGTCCTTCCATGCCGATTCCAGCACCTCGTGTGCCCCGAACGCCTGCCCGCGGTCGAGGAGTTCCTGGGCGTAGCGCAGGGTCTCCGCCGGGGGCAGTCGCAGATCGTCGGGGATGCGCGGCACCCCGGTGCTGCCGTGGGGCAGCGGCCGGCCCAGCGCGTCGCGGGGCCGGGTGCTGCGCGGCCGTCCGGTGTCGTCGCGGTCGCGCTCGTCATCGGAACCCATCGGTACAGCTTGGCAGCACCCGCTCCGGCGCCGGGCCGTCCACATCGAAGACCCTGTCTCAGGCCGGTAGCTGAGGAACTCCTCAGCGATCGGAGAATGATCCGGCCCCGTACGCGGCAGGTCGCGGAATTGCGCACAACCACCGAACGAATGTCAAATTGTCGCCGCCGTCAGTGGAGGAAACCGTATCGAGCAAACGTCATATAGTTTCCAGTCATGGTGAACCCTCTGGCGTCCGCGCTGGCCGAGTCGTTGACCGCCAGTGCGAACGATCTGGTCCTGCTCGCGGACGGCCAGTGGATCCGCCACCCGTGGCCGGAGATCTACGCGCGCGCGGAGAACGTCGCCGACTTTCTGCTCAACGACGACATCCGCTGCCTGGGCCTGGTCGGCGAGCCGACCCCGGAACTGATCTCCTCGGTCATCGGCGCATTCCTGGCCGGTGCGGCGGTGTCGATCCTGCCGGGCCCCATCCGAGGTGCCGACACCACCCAGTGGGCGCGCGCCACCCAGGCCCGGTTCCGCGGCATCTCCGCCGGGCGCGTCGGCAGCCAGGGCGCCTATCTGGAAAAGCTCTCCACCGCAGGCGAGTCGCCGGATATCGTCGACCTCACGACAGTCGCACATCCGCGTCGGTCCACCGGCTTTCGGTTGCCGGGCCTGGACGCTGCGGTGGCGATCATGCAGGGCACCGCGGGCTCCACCGGCACGCCCAAGACCGTGCAACTGCCGCCCGCGGCGGTGCTGGCCAATCTGAGCGGCCTCAACGACCGGATCGGGGTCGGTCCCGGCGACGTCGGATGCTCCTGGCTGCCGCTCTATCACGATATGGGCCTGAGCTTTCTGCTCTCCGGAGCGCTGGCCGGCAACGACGTCTGGCAGGCGCCCACCTCGGCGTTCCAGGCCTCACCGTTCCGTTGGTTGAACTGGCTGTCCGAGAGCGGGGCGTCGATCACCGCGGCGCCGAACATGGCCTACGGCATGATCGGCAAGTACTCCCGGCGGGTCACCGACGTCGATCTGTCGGCGCTGCGTTTCGCGCTCAACGGCGGCGAACCCGTCGACTGTGAGCTCACCGAGCGCTTCGCCATCGAAATGGCCCGCTTCGGCTTCTCCGCGGGTGCACTGTCGCCGTCCTACGGGCTGGCCGAATCAACTTGTGCGGTCACGGTTCCGGTACCGGGTGTCGGTATGCGCATCGACGAGACGGTGTTCACGACCGAGTACGGCACCGCACCGCGCCGGCATGCCATCCTGGGTGCGGCCATTCCCGGGATGGACGTCCGCATCGAACCGTATGAGAACGCCGCCACCGAGGTCGCCGACCGTGAGCTCGGGGAGATCGCGATCCGCGGCACATCCATGTTCTCCGGCTACCTCGGCGAGGCCTCTCGCACCGCCGACGAATGGTTCCGCACAGGCGATCTGGGCTACTTCGTCGACGGCGGCCTGGTGGTGTGCGGGCGCGCCAAGGAGATCATCACGGTTGCCGGCCGCAACATCTTCCCCGCCGAGGTCGAGCGGATCGCGGCCCTGGTCCCCGGGGTGCGCGAGGGAGCGGTGGTGGCCGTCGGCGTCGGTGAGGGCTCCATCCGCCCCGGCCTGGTCGTCACCGCCGAGTTCCGCGGCCCCGACGAACCCGGCGCCCGCGCCGCACTGATGCAGCAGATCGCCTCGGGCTGCGGTGTCGTTCCCGCCGATGTGGTGTTCGTCAAACCCGGCACGCTGCCTAGGACGTCGTCGGGCAAGCTGCGTAGGCTCGAAGTCAAACGTGGCTTCGAGGTCGGTGGCTAGGGTGCGTCGCCCTGGCGAATGTCGGTAGAGGCCGCATTGTCGCGCTGCGCGGAGACCTCGATGAGGCGGCGGGACAGGCCCTCGGTGATCAGGGTCCATGCATCGGAACCGAGAACCAGGCGCCGCGGTGGATCATCGGCATCAGCGGCCCGAATAATCGCCGCGGCAACATGTTCCGGGCTGTTGGTCATCTCCTCGGTTGTGGTCGGTGGCCCGTCGGCAGGTCCGCCCCGATAGGGCGCACTCGCCGGAATCCGTTCGGCCGCGTCGAAGAAGCTGGTGCGCACGACTCCAGGTTCGATCAAGGTGGTGTGGATGCCGAACGGCGCCACCTCGTCGGCGAGGGCGTCATAAAAACCTTCGATACCCCACTTGGTGGCGTGATAGACGGAGTAGGACGGAAAGGTGATCTGCCCGCCCATGCTCGACATCTGCATCAGCAGACCACCGCCCTGAGTGCGAAGAGGCGGTATCGCCGCGCGGGCGAGTTGTATCGACCCCGTCAAGTTGGTGGCGATCAACTCCTCGACGTGCTTGTCGCCGAGGTCTTCCGCGGCACCGGACACCCCGTAACCCGCGTTGGACACGATGACATCGATGCGCCCCAATGCGTCGAACGCCGCACCGACGACCGTGCGGACCATGTCGTAGTCGGTGACGTCGAGGGTGTGCCGCCACAGCCGATCCCCGAAGCGGGCGGCCAAGTCGTCGAGCTGTTCGGGTCGCCGAAGTGTCGCCGCAACGGTGTCGCCGCGCATCAGCACCTGCGCAACCAGCTCGCGTCCCATGCCGCGGGATGTCCCGGTGACGAACCAGGTCTTGGTCACGGCTGTCCTTCCAAGCCGCCGAGCACTTTCCACGGCAGGATCGGCAGCTCGCGCACCCGAACCCCCACCGCGTCGTGCACGGCGGCGGACACCGCGGCGTCCACGCCCGTTGCGCCGAGTTCCCCGATCCCGCGCGCACCGATCAGGCTGGCGGCGTCGTCGTACTCGTCGATGAACGACACGTCGAGGTCGGCGGGGATATCGGCGTTGACCGGCACCGCCACGTTGGACAGGTTCTTGGCCAGCCAGCGGCCGTGAACCGGGTCCTGATCGCTTTCCTCCAGCGTGGCCTTACCCCAACCCCAGATGATGCCGCCGATCATCTGCGCCCGCGCGGTCACCGGATTCAGGATGCGTCCGGCCGAGTAGACACCGACCGCGCGCCGCAGTCGGAGCACCCCGAAATCGCGGTCCACACCGACCTCGACAAAGACGGCCCCCCAGGTGCGCAGCGCCAAGGGCGTTCCCTCGCCGTCCAGGTTCATCACGCCGCCGGGCGTCGCGAACCGGCCCTCCCCGACGATCTCGTCGATCCCGGCTGCCCGCAGCGTATCGGTGTCGATCGCCCCGACGCCGCGGGCGGTGAGCTGTGTGACCACATCGCGGGCCGCGGCCGCGACCGCGCTGCCGGCGCCCATCGTGATCGACGAGCCGTAGCTGGGCCCGGCGGCCGGCAACTGCGTGTCACCCCAGCGCATTTCAACCCGCTCGCGCGCCACGCCCAGCTCCTCGGCGGCGATCTGACTGAGGATCGTCGGCACCCCCGTGCCGATGTCGGGCACGTTGGCCTCGACCACCACCGTCCCGTCGCCGCGCAGCCGGACCCGTGCCGAACTGGGGAAGCGGAAGCTGCCCATCGTGCAGGTCGCCATCCCGTGCCCGATCGCCCACGGGCCCTCGATGCGCGCCCGTTCGTGACGCTCGCGCCACCCGTAGCGGCGGGCGCCCTCGGCGTATGCCTCTTTGAGTCGGTTGCTCGACCACGGGCGGCCGTCGGCCGGGGACACCTCGGCGAAGTTGGCGAGCCGCACATCCAGCGGATCCACGCCTGCCGCGTCGGCCAGTTCGTTCATCGCGGACTCCAGCGCCCACTGACCGGTGCCCTCCAGCGGGGCCCGCATCGGCGTGGGCACGTTGAGGTTCACCCGTTCGATCACCTGACGGGTACGGATCGCGCCCGACGCGTACAGGTTCCTACTCGACAGCGTTGCGGGCTCGACATGGGTGTCGACCATGCCGGCGTTGTTCACCGCGATGTGCTCGACGCCGGCGAGCCGCCCCGACTCGTCGGCGGCCAGCCGCATTGTCTGCTCCATCCACGGTTGGTAGCCGACATTGCTGAACTGGTCGGCCCGGCGTAGGTGCAACTTGACGGGTCGGCCGGTGATCCGGGCGGCGGCCGCGGCGAGAATTTCGTGCGGCCAGATGTAGCTCTTGGAGCCGAAGCCTCCGCCGATGTGGCGGGCGATGATGCGGATGTGGTCGGGGTCGACACCCAAGGCCACGGCGACCACCGGCGGCACCGTGGAACTGGCTTGTACGGAGTCCCACAGCGTCAGTTCGTCACCGTCCCACTGCGCGACCGTGCCCGACGTCTCCATCGCGTGATGATGCCGCGGCGCTTGACGGTACGTCTGCTCGATGCGCAGTGCGGCGCTCGACCACGCCGCATCCATGTCACCCTTGGTGAATTCGCCACCGAATTCCCCGGGAGCCGGTTCACGAGTACCCGCACCGAGCAGCACCGGATCGGTCCGCTCGAAGTCGACGACCACCAGCGTGCGCCCAGCCTCGGCCGCCTCGACAGATTCGGCGATGACGATGGCGACGGGCTGCCCCTCATGGTGGATGTGACTGTCGGTGAACGGCATTCGGGTCACTCCTGCCGGTTCTGAGAGCTCTGGAAAGTCCGGCAGCTCCGCGGCGGTGAGGACGGCGACCACACCCGGTGCCTGCAGCGCGACGCTCGTATCGACGGCGCGCAGCACCCCGGCGGCCACGGGCGCGCCCACGAGCACCGCGTACAACATCCCGGCGGGATGGTGATCGGCGGTGTAGCGGGCCGCGCCGGTGACCTTCGATGTGGCCTCGACACGCGGAAACGCCTTCGCGGTCATTGTGGTTGACGTCATGGTACGGCCCCGGCGATCAGCAGCGCCCGCACGGCCGCGCGGGCAGCCAGCACCGTCTTGAAGCCGTTGTTCGGCAGAGGATGCGCGACTGCCATGGCGCGGTCGAGGATGGGCATCAGCGTGTCCCGGTCGAGACTGACCCCGACGAGTTCGGGCTCGATAGCGTCGAGCCGCCAGGGTTTTTGCGCCACCGAACCCAGCGCCACCCGGGCCTCGCGGATCACGCCGTCCGCGCTGCGCACCGCTGCGGCGGCCGAGACGATCGCGTACTCGTACGACGCGCGCTCGCGCACCTTGACGTAGGCCTGCCCCTCGTCGGGTCGCAGCCGCAGCCGGTACCCGGTGATCAGTTCTCCGGGTTCCAGGCGAGTCTCGCGCTGCGGGTTACCAGCGGCGGCCGCCTCTTCCTGCGACAGGTGAAACTCGGTCATCGGGATGCTGCGGCTGCCTGCCGGGCCGGTGACGTCGACTCGCGCGCCCAGCGCAGCCAGCGCAACCGCCGGGTCCGATGGTTGCACCGCCACGCAATTCTCGGTCCAGCCGAAGATGGCCTGCCGCTCGTGATGGCCGGCCAGCGCGGAACACCCGGTTCCCGGGGTGCGTTTGTTGCAGCCCCAGGGCAGCGGGTCCTCCGCGCGGAAGTACGGGCATCTGGTGCGTTGCAGGACATTTCCGCCCATCGTGGCACGGTTGCGCAGTTGCGCGGACGCGGCCTGGCGGCAGGCCGACGCCAGCGCCCCCGCGCCGCTGTTGACGGCCGGGTGTACCGCCACGTCGTTGAGCGTCGCCAGCGCCCCGATGAACAGCTCGTCACGGTCCGCTGTGATGCCGCGCAGTTCGTCGACGTCACCGATGTCGACGACATGGTCGTCATCGGAGATACCGAGGCGGAACCAGTTCAGAAGTTCGGTGCCGCCTGCGATCACGGTGGCGGCACTGTGGTTCAGTGTGGCCACCGCCGATGAGATGTTGGTGGCGCGGGCGTAGCCGAAATCTTTCATCGGCCTTGACCGTTCGCGGCGGCCAGCACGGCCGCGGTGATCTGGGGATAGGACGCACACCGACAGATGTTGCCGCTCATCCACTCCCGAATGGTGTCCTCATCCGTCGCGTGGCCCTCCGCGATGCACGCGACCGCGGACATGATTTGACCGGGCGTGCAGTATCCGCACTGGAACGCGTCGTGCTCGGCGAACGCCCGCTGCACCGGGTGCAGGTCGCCGTCGGGACCGGCCAGCCCTTCCACCGTCACCACGTCGCGGCCGTCGCACTGCACAGCGAGCGTGAGGCAACCGTTCATGCGTTGACCGTCGACGAGGACCGTGCACGTCCCGCACGCTCCCTCATTGCAGCCCTTCTTGGCACCGGTCAACCCGACCGTTTCACGGAGCCAGTCGAGAAGCGTGCTTCGTGGCGCCACCTCGGCCTCGATGGCGGTCCCGTTGACGTGCGCACGGATCACTACCTGTCGCCGGAACTCCAGCACCGTGTCGACGGAATCCTCGGCCAGCATGGACATCAGTCCAGCAATGGCCCATGGCGAACGGACCCGTGAAAGTCCCGGGTTCTGCGACCCGGGACTCCTACGGGTCCATCACCGCGCTGGACACGGCAGAGTCGATGCCGTGAGGCGACTAACCGGTGTCCTGGATGTGCATGCGCATAACTTTCCGGTGCTCGGCGCCGCGGAGCGGGAAGCGGAGAACGCCTGGTTGACGGCCAATAGGTTCACTGGCCCGCCCGCTCCCGAGTGGGTGGCCGAAGTGGCGTTGGCATTCATGGACACCCACGGCATTGCGCTGCAGTTGTTGTCCATGCCGATGGACGTCCCCGCGGAGCGGGCACGCGATATCAACGATCGGGCAGCTGCGGTGGCGGCGGCCAAACCGGATCGGTTCGGGTTCCTCGCCACGATTCCGGCGGCAGAGCCGCGGCGAGCCGTCGATGAGATCAGGCGGGCAGCCGATGAACTCGGCGCCGACGGATTCGTGATGTCCACCAACACCGGGGGCACGTACTTCGGCGATCCGCTCTACGAGCCGATCTTCGCCGAACTGGACCGGCGTCACGCACCGGTGTTCGTTCATCCTTCGGCGCCGGCGGGGCTGGACCTGACGGCGTGCGGGCGACCCGGCCCGGTACTGGAGTTCGTGTTCGACACCCCGCGCACCGTGGTTGACGCGGTGTTCGCCCGGGTATTCGAGAACTATCCCAACATGAAGATGGTTCTGGCCCACGGTGGCGGAGCGCTGCCGGCGGTATGGTCACGCGTGGCGGCGTTGGGGCCGATGCCGTGGGTGCCGAATCCCCGTGCCGTCACCGCCGATGACATCAAGGCGCAGTTGGCCGGCCTCTACTTCGAGATGGCCAACGCCGCGCATTCGGTGGGGCCGCTGTTGGAGCTGACCACCGCCGACCACATCTTGTTCGGCACCGACTATCCGCTCTCCGATATGAAAGTGCACGACGATTACATACGAGACTTCCTGAACTCGACCGCCCTCGACGACGCCCAGTTCGCGGCGATCAACGCCAGCACACTGGCCGTGTTCCCCGAGTTGGGCAAACGCTTGTCCACGGTCGGAGCGGCATAGGGCAGTATGCACTCGATCGAGGTGAACGGTGTCATTCGGGAGGTCGGCACCGAGGACGACACGCCACTGCTGTATGCACTGCGAAACCACCTCGGCCTCAGCGGAACCCGCTTCGGGTGCGGCCAGGGGCTGTGCGGGGCGTGCCTGGTCTTGATTGACGGCCGTCCCGACTATTCGTGCAGCGTCCCCATGTGGGCGGTTGACGGCCGCGCGATCACCACCATTGAAGGCCTCAGCACACCGGAGACGCCCCACCCCGTCGCGCAGTCGTTCGTGGCAGGTCAAGCCGCGCAGTGCGGCTACTGCATTTCGGGCATGATCGTCGGCGCCGTCGGACTACTGCGCGAGAACAACGATCCGTCCGAGGATGAGGTCCGAGCCGCACTGGATCGAAATCTGTGTCGGTGTGGCGCGCACAATCGGATCGTCCGTGCGGTTCTGGCCGCGGCCGAGGCGATGCGCAGCGAAAAGCCGGCGCGGTGACGGGTCCGGATGTTGGCGCGTTGTCGTTGTCGCTTCAGAGCAATCCGAGGCTGGGCGATTGGCTGCGCATCCTGCCTTCGGGGATTGTCGAAGTGCGTTCGGGCAAGGTGGAACTCGGTCAGGGCGTGCTGACCGCGCTGGCTCAGGTGGTGGCCGAAGAGCTCGATATCGACGTTGCCCGAGTCCGCATGATCGGCGCCGAGACCGGTCGAAGTCCCAATGAGGGATATACCGCCGCCAGCATGTCGATCCAGCAGTCGGGCGCCGCGCTGCGGATGGTGGCCGCCGAGACAAGAGCCCGCTACGTCGGCGTCGCCGCCGACCGGCTGGGGGTCGCCGACACCGCCGTGGATATTTCGGACGGCACCTTCACCGCCGCGGGCGGGCGTTCCACGAGCTACTGGGAACTCGCCGATGACGCCCTACTGGACCGCAAGGTCACCGGCACCTGCGAGCCCAAGGAATCCGGCTCTTACACGGTGGTCGGGACCAGTGTGCCCCGGATCGACCTGCCGGGCCTGGGGGTCGGCACACCGCGATTCGTCCATGATCTGTCATTCGACGGAATGCGCTACGGCCGCGTGGTGCGCCCACCGTCACGCGGCGCGGTGCTCACCGCGGTCGACACTGCGTCGATGAGCAGTACCGACGGGATCGTGGCCGTGGTGCGCGACGGCGACTTCCTGGGCATCGTCGCAGAACGCGAGGAACTCGCCGTGCACGCCGCGGAATTGCTGCGCACGCACGCCACCTGGGCGGAGCACCCGACCTTGCCCGACGAGGACGACCTGGTGACATTCCTGACCACTGTCCCCGCCGACACAACCGTCCTCGCCCAGGTCGGCAACGACGCCCCGCAGGCTCCGGCTGCGGCGTCCCATGAGGCGGTGTTCCACCGTCCCTACCTCGCGCACGCCGCGATGGGGCCGTCGAGCGCCGTGGCGCACTTCACCGTCGGTGACCACCCGCTCGTGCAGGTGTGGACCCACAGTCAGGGCGTGTATGTCCTACGGCGCGAGTTGGCGCGCGCCCTCGGCATGGACGAGGACCGGATCACCGTGCATCACGTCAAAGGGCCGGGATGCTACGGCCACAACGGTGCCGATGATGCGGCCATGGATGCAGTCCTGCTGGCGCAGGCCGTGCCGGGATGTCACGTCCAGGTCGTGTGGTCGCGCGCCGACGAGATGACATGGGCGCCGTTCGGACCGGCGGCGGTGGTCCGGGTCGCAGCAGACGTCGATGCACGCGGTGATGTGCTCGCATGGCGCCACGAAATCTGGGGCAGCAGTCACAACTCCCGACCCGGATTCATTCCCGGAATCGGATTGCTGGCGGCCAGCCATCGCGAAGGCGGCCAGGAGATCGTCGCCGGGCCGGAGGCGCCGCTGGAACATGGGGGCACGGCCGGGCGCAATTCGGTGCCCGGATACGCATTTCCGGCGCACCATGTGGTCAACCATCAGATAAAGGCGATGCCGCTGCGCACCTCGGCCATGAGAGCGCTCGGTGCGTTCGTCAACGTGTTCGCCATCGAATCGTTCATGGACGAACTGGCTGAGGCAGCCGGACGGAACCCCCTCGAGTACCGCCTGAGCCAGCTGCGCGACCCGCGGGCCCGAGCCGTGATCGAGGCCGCCGCGCACGGATTCGGCTGGGATACGTGGTCGCCCGCGGATTCGCTCGGACGCGGTATCGGCTACGCGCGCTACAAGAACAGCAGTGCGTACTGCGCGGTGGTGGCCGAGGTCGAGGCGATCGCCGACGTGCGAGTGCGCCGCCTGGCGATCGCCGTGGACGCCGGGCTGGTGATCAATCCCGATGGTGCCGTCAATCAGATCGAGGGCGGCGCGATCCAGGCCACCAGCTGGGCGCTGAAGGAGCGCGTGCGCTTCGACGAATCGACCGTCACCAGTGACACCTGGGAGAGCTACCCGATCCTGCGATTCTCCGAGGTGCCACGGGTGGCCGTCGAGTTGATGCCCGACGCGGGTCACCCCAGTCTCGGTGTGGGGGAGACTGCGCAGGGGCCGACCGTCGCCGCCATCGCCAACGCGCTGTGTGACGCACTGAGCGTGCGGGTACGGACACTGCCGCTGACCCAGGAACAAATCGTCGCGGCCATGCCCGACTGAGCCGGTAGCGGCGCCCATCGCCCGCCGTTTGTACTGCTCGGCGCGGTTCACCGTGCGACGATGCCTGCTGTGGCACTGGTCGGTCGGCAACGCGAGCAACAGGCGCTCGCCGAGCTGCTCGAGGCCGCCCGACGCGGTCACAGCGGCGTTGTCGTGCTGCGGGGCGAGCCGGGCATCGGCAAGACCGCACTGCTCGACGATCTGGTGGAGCGGGCACCTGACTTTCGTGTCCTGTCGATCGGCGGCGCCGAGTTGGAACGGGACATGGCCTACGCCGGTGTGCAACAAATATGTGCGCCGCTGATGGCGCTCATCGGAGATCTACCCGAGCCGCAGGCCCAGGCCCTGCAGGTCGCATTGGGTCTCGCCAACGGAGCCGCTCCCGACCGCTTGCTGGTAGGGCTTGCGCTGCTGACGCTGCTGGGCGCGGCGAGCGGGGACTCACCACTGCTGTGTGTCGTCGATGACGCGCAATGGATGGACCCGTCGTCGGTGCAGGCGCTGGCCTTCGTCGCCCGCCGAATTCAGGTGGATCCGGTCGTGATGGTGTTCACCACCCGCGACCGGGGCGCCGACGCACTCGTGGGCCACCGTGAGCTGATACTGAGCGGCCTGACCGATCGCGACGCACGGTTGTTACTCGCGACGATGGTGCCGGCCCGACTGGATGAGCGGGTGCGCGAAACCGTGCTCGCCGAGGCGAACGGAAACCCGCTCGCGTTGCTCGAGCTGCACAAGGCGTTGACCCCGGAAGGTCTGGCGGGCGGCTACGGGCTGCCTGGTGCAACGTCGACCGAGACGTTCATCGAGCGAACCTTTGTCGAGCAGATGAGTGAACTTCCTTCCGCGACAAAATTATTGCTCACAGTGGTGGCGGCAGAGCCCGCGGGTAGACCGGAATGGATCTGGTCTGCCTTGAGCAGCTTGGGGATTGGCCCCGAGGCGGCAGATCCCGCCGAAGCGGCGGGTCTGATCGTCATCGACCAGGGGGTGCGGTTCCGTCATCCGCTGATTCGCGCGGCGATCTATCACAGTTCGTCGGCGTCGCAGCGACGGCAAGCACATGCCGCCTTGGCGTCGAGCATCACCGGGCCGACGGCCGACGACTATCGGGCCTGGCATCGAGCCCATGCGACCGACACGCCTGACGTGCACATCGCCGACGAGCTGGAACGCGCAGCCGGGCGCGCCCGGGCACGCGGCGGCGTTTCCGCCGCGGCATCGTTCCTGGAATACGCCGCCCGGCTCACACCCGACGCCGGCGAGCGGGCCCGCCGGACGCTGGATGCCGCGATGGCCAATCTCGATGCGGGAATGCCGGAGCCGGCGGCCCGTCTGATTGCCGTGGCTCACGACACCACCGACGACGAATTACTCTCTGCACGTTGCGAATTGCTGCGCGCAAAAATGGCCTTCGCCGCCAGCCGCGGCGTCGACGCACCGCCGCTTCTGCTGGCAGCGGCCAAGCGGATGGAACACCTCGACCCACTCGAGTCCCGCAAGGCCTATTTGGGGGCTGTGATGGCGTCGATCCTCGTCGGCCGGTTGTCCACCGAACAGCACAACTCGGCACCGTCCGTCGCGGAGGCGGCACGTAGGGCACCTGATGCACCGGACCCGCCTCGGGTCATCGACCTCTTGCTGGACGGACTGATCGTCAGGCTGACCCGCGGACACGTCGCAGCGGCGGGTCTACTGCAACGGGCGATCCAGGCGTATCTCCTTGAGTGGGAGACCGAGGCGCCCGACCCGCGTTGGCACGATCTCACGGCGCGTGTGTGTCTGGATCTGTTCGACCAGGATGCCCACAATTTCTTGACGGCCAGGGAGGTCGAGCAGCTGCGGGCATCGGGTTCGTTGACCATGTTGCCTGTGGCCCTGGTGACGTATTCGGCAGTCTGCGTCACGGCAGGAAAGTTCGAACAGGCGGCCGCACTGCTCGACGAGTCCGCTGCCATCATCACGGCGACCGGCGCCCCTGTGCGGGCGGCGATCAGGACCTACCTGGCCGCCTACCGAGGTCAGGAACAGCTGTGCCGCGACGGTGTGCGAGAGACCGTCGACGGCGCCGCGGGCCGCGGTGAGGGCTATGACATCTCGATAGCCCAGTATTCGGCGGCGATCATGCACAACGGACTCGGCCGCTACCAGGAAGCGATGGATGCCGCCGCTTCCGGCGCGCGTCACGACGACCTCGGAATGTGTGGCTACCTCCTCGTCGAGCTGGTAGAGGCAGCGGTGCGCTGCAAGGAGCACAAGGTCGCCTCGGAGGCGCTCGGTAGGCTGCTGGAACGTACCGCGGCCAGCGGCACCGAGACGGCCCTCGGAGTGGCTGCCCGCTCCACCGCACTGGTGTCCGATGGTTCGGTGGCCGACGCCTCGTACCAGGACGCGCTGGCACATCTGGAGCGCGGTCCCGCCGTGGTGTACCTGGCACGCACACATCTGATTTACGGGGAGTGGCTGCGCCGAGAGAAGCGTCGGGCTGATGCTCGCACGCAATTGCGGATCGCATACGACATGTTCGCCCAGATGGGTGCCCACAGCTTCGCGCTCAGGGCGCAACGTGAACTGGCGGCGACCGGTGAGACGGTGCACGTGCAAGCGAGCCAGGCCACGGCTGACTTGACGGCGCAGGAGAGCCGTATCGCTCTACTTGCGCGCGACGGATACACGAACGTCGAGATCGCCGGGCAACTGTTCATCAGCCGACGCACGGTGGAGTGGCATCTCGGCAAGATCTTCGCGAAGCTCGGGGTCACCTCGCGACGCGAGCTGAGAACCGCGCTCAAAAAGACGCCGTAAGGCGCGAGCCCGGGATTTTCACGGGTTCGCACGAGCCGTGATCCTGCTTGACTGTGGTCTGTTCTCCGAATGGAGGTCCGAGGTCGGACGAGGATCGTCGTCGTAGGAAGTGGTCAGCTGGGGGCTGCGGTGCAAGATGTCCTCGCGCGTGCCGGGCACGAACTCGTCACGGTGGGCCGCACGTCGGGCATGTTTCAGGCCGACATCTCCGACATGGCCAGCCTGAAGACCCTGTTCGCACGGATCGGTACGTGCGATGCGGTCGCCAACGCCGCGGGTGATGTCTTCCCCGCACCTCTGGCAGGGGCCACCGACGAACAATGGTCAAGTTCGATCGGCTCGAAGGGAATGGGCCAAATCAACCTGGCGCGTGCGGCATTGCCCCACCTCACCGACAACGGCTCGATCACCCTGGTATCTGGCGTGCTGGGCGACGAGGTCACCCCTGCCTGCACCATCGGGGCCACCGTCAACCGCATGGTGGAGGGCTTCGCGCAGGCTGCGGCCACCGAGCTTCCCCGCGGGATCCGCATCAACTGCGTCAGCCCGACTGTCCTGACCGAATCGGTCTCCTACCATCCGTACTTCCCGGGCTTCGGCCCAGTGCCCGCGGAGGAGGTGGCGCAAGCATATCTACGCGCCATCGCCAATCCGATCATGGGACGAATCCTCAAGCTGCACAAGACAGCGAGCTGACACCGTGACTCGGCGGGCTGCCCGCTAACTGTTCATCGAGTGCCAGGGACAGAATGCCACCGTGGCGGTACCCACCACGAATGACGCGACATCCTCGGGCACCGCGTCCGATGCCATCACGTTGTCGACCACCGCGAGTTGGCTGACGCCGGTGCCCATGGTGCGGCACAGGTTCTGCGCGCTCGTCAGCGCCGCGGGTGCGGTGTAGAACTCGGGAATGATGCCGGCACTGGTCAGCGCATTGACATAGGCACGTTCGGTCTGCGGATCGGCTCCGGCGGGCGCCGCACCGAGTAGCGCAGCCGACGCCACGGTGAGGGCGGTCAGGCCGCCGAACAGACTTCTGTGCATGACACGAAGGTAGGTCATCGGCAGCCTCATCAGCGTCCGTTCGGGCTTTCGTGGCCCATCCGCAACAATGGAGCGCGATGGCGAGCACTGTTGAGACCCGGCCCGGCCCGATCGTGCGGCTGGTCACCCGCGTGACCCGCAGCCGGCTGGGGCTTCCCCCGCCGGCCACCGGCTACCGGGTGACCCACGATCTGGTGGTCCCGATGCGCGACGGCGTGCGCCTGCTCACCGACCTGTACACGCCGGTGACCGACGCGTCCGGCACGGTGTTGATCCGCACCCCCTACGGGCGGGCCAACCTGCCGGCGACGGTGACCGCCGGGATCTACGCCGAGCGCGGCTATCGCGTCGTGATGCAAAGCGTGCGGGGAACTTTCGGCTCGGAAGGCAACTTTGAGCCGGGGGTCGCCGAAGTCGACGATGCCGCCGATACGGTGGCCTGGATGCGGGACCAACCCTGGTTCGGCGGTGAGTTCGCCACCGTCGGCTCGTCCTATCTGGGCTTCACCCAGTGGGCGCTGCTGGCCGACCCGCCTGCCGAACTGAGTACCTCGGTGATCGGCATGGCTCCGCACGACTTCGCCGAATCCGGCTGGAGCACCGGCGCATTCGCCCTCGCCGATTTCCTGACCTGGAGCTTCCAGATGGCCCGGCAGGAAGACGGCGGCATGGTGCGCACCGTGCTGCGGATGGTGACGGTGCCGTGGCGGCTGAAGCGCCCGCTGAGCACGGTGCCGCTCAGCGACGCCGGCGCGAAGATGCTGAAGGGCCGTGCCCCGTGGCACGAGTCCTGGCTGCGCACCCCGGACCTGTCCGACCCGTACTGGCGGCCGAGCCGGCTCGGGCATGCGTTGCAGCGGGTCACTACCCCGGTGCTGCTGGTCACCGGCTGGCAGGACGTCTTCCTGACCCAGACCCTCGACCAGTACCGGCAGCTCGAAGACCGCGGCGTGCGGCCATCGCTGGTGATCGGTCCGTGGAGCCATGGCGACGGCGGCGGCGATGTGCTGCGCGATTCGTTGCGCTGGCTGGACGGGGAACGCCCCGTGGGGGTGCGGGTCCACGTCACCGGTGGCGGGGAATGGCGCGAGCTGCCGGCCTGGCCGCCGCCTGCCGGGCAACGGGTGCTGCACCTGCGGCCGCGGGCCAGGCTGGGCGCGGAACCCGCGCCGGGCGGTGCTGCCGTGGCCCGGTTCGTGTTCGACCCGGCGGATCCGACGCCGACCGTCGGCGGACGGCTGCTGTTCGCCCCGCGCGGCTACCGCGACGACACCGCGCTCGCCGCCCGCGGCGACGTCGTCACCTTCACCGGGCCAGTGCTCGATGCGCCGCTGGAGGTGATCGGCGTGCCGCGAATCGAGTTGGCGCACAGCACCGATACCGGCTGGGCCGATGTGTGGGTGCGGATCGGCGAGGTGGATGCCGACAGGGTCGTTCCCGCAATGTCAGCGACGGCTACGTCAGCCGGGCGCCGGGCGAGCTGGGGACCCGCTGCGGCTGGACCTCGACCCGATCGCGCACCGCTTTGCCGCCGGCTCCCGCATCCGGGTATCGATCGCGGGCGGGTCGCATCCGCGGTTCGCCCGCAACCCCGGCACCGGCGAGCCGGTGTGGTCGGCGTCGCGACTGCTGCGCGCCACCCACGAGATCGGCCCGGGTTCGCGGCTGATCCTGCCCGTCCCCGAGTGATTTGCGCACCATCGGTAACGCTCAGCGTTACCGATGGTGCGCAAATCGCGGGTACTCAGCGGACTTTGAGCACGACCTTGCCTTTGGCGCTGCGGTTCTCCAACGACGCGATGGCCTCGCCGGCGCGCTCCAGCGGGTAGACGATGGGCTCGGGCGCGCTGACGGCGCCGGAGGCCAGCAGCGGCGCCAGTTCAGCCCACTGCTGCGCCAGGTAGCCCGGATGCGTCCCGGTCCAGGCGCCCCACCCGACACCGATGACGTCAACGTTGTTGAGCAGCAACCGGTTCACCTTGACCGTCGGAATCTCGCCGCCGGTGAAACCGACCACCAGCAGTCGCCCGCCCGGGGCCAGCGAGCGCAGCGAATCGGTGAAGCGGTCACCACCGACCGGGTCCAGCACGATGTCCACGCCACGCCCACCGGTGAGCTCCTTGACCGCGTCCTTGAAGCCGTCGGCCAGCACCACATCGGATGCCCCTGCCGCGCGGGCAATCTCGCCCTTGTCCTGGGAGCTGACCACCGCGATGGTGCGCGCCGCACCGAACGCCGGAGCCAGCCGCAACGTCGAGGTACCGATACCGCCGGCCGCGCCGTGCACCAACACCGTCTCACCCTCGGCGATCCGGCCGCGGGTGCGCAGCGCGAAATGCACCGTCAGATCGTTGAACAACACCCCGGCGCCCGCCTCGAAGGAGACGTTGCCGGGCAGCGCGAACACCCGTTCCTCGGGCAGGGCCACCACCTCGGCCATCCCGCCGGTCAGCATGCACAGCCCGGCGACCCGGTCCCCGGCCGCGAACGCCGATCCCGCGGGCGCGCTGCGCACCACACCGGCCACCTCGGCGCCCGGCACATAGGGCAGCGGCGCCTTGTACTGATAGAGGCCGCGGGTCTGCAGCGCATCCGGGAACGCCACCCCGGCCGCGTGCACATCGATCACCACACCGTCGGCGGCGGGTTCGTCGATATCCACCAACTCAGCAGCGTCGGGACCGTCCAACCGGGGTATCTGTATTGCGCGCATGACTGACCATTTAACATGCGTCAAGTGATCAAGGCACGTGCCGCGGTACTGCGCGAACCCGGACTGGATCCGCAGCTCACCGACATCGAATTGCGCGATCCGGTCGGTGACGAGGTACTGGTGCGCATCGACGCCGTCGGGATCTGTCACACCGACATCACCTTGGCGTCCGTTTTCAGCAAGACACCCATGGTGTTCGGGCACGAGGGTGCGGGCACTGTCGTCGCCGTCGGCCCGCAGGCGCAGCGCCGGGTCGGGGAGCCGGTCGTGCTGTCCTTCGCCAGCTGCGGCGCCTGCGGTAATTGCGCGCAGGACCGGCCCGCCTACTGCGATCAGTCCACCAACCTCAACATGCGCGGCGGCCGCCGCGACGAGACCAGCGCGCTGCGTCTCGGACGGAGCGCCCATCACCGGGGGTTTCTTCGGGCAGTCCAGCTTCGCCACCCACGCCATCGCCGGCAGCCGCAACGCGGTGCCGTTGCCCGATGGCTTCGACCCGGCACTGGCCGCCCCACTGGGCTGCAGCGTGCAGACCGGCGTCGGCGCCGTCCTCAACGTGATCGGCCCCGCCCCCAGCGTCGCGGTGTTCGGCGCAGGCGCCGTCGGGCTGTCCGCGGTGATGGGTGCGCGGATCGCGGGGGTTACCACGATCATCGCGGTCGACCCGATCCCCGAGCGGCGCGCACTGGCCGCCGAGCTGGGCGCCACCGTCACCCTGGACCCGACCAGCACCGACGCCGCCGCCGAGATCGTGAAGCTGACCGGGGGAGTCGCCGGCGCGGTGGACACCACCGCACGCCCCGACGTCATCGGCGCGGCCGTCGGGGTGCTGGCCGCACGCGGCACGCTGGCCCTGGTGGGTCTCGGGGCGCCGACCGCCGAGCTACCGGTGACGCTGATCATGGCAAAGGGGCTGACGGTCCGCGGCGTGGTCGAGGGCGACAGCGACCCGCAGGTGTTCATCCCGCAACTCGCCGAGTACGCCCGCCGGGGTGAGCTGCCGCTGGACAAGCTGATCACCAGCTACCGGTTCGACGACTTCGACCAGGCGTGGGCCGACGCGAAAGCCGGCCGGGCAATCAAGCCGGTGCTGCTCACCGGGCGTTAAGATCCCCCTCCAGGCAGAGCCTGTCCACCGGCAACGGCGCCGACTGATTGGAGCAACCCTGATGACACTGCCAGCGCTCCCGCCGGCCAACACCGTGCACGTGCGTTCCTTCGACGGCACCCGGCTGCACGTCCGGGTCTTCGGGCCCGACGACGGCTATCCGATCGTGCTGGCACACGGCATCACCTGCGCCATCGAGGTCTGGGCCCACCAGATCGCCGACCTGGCCCGCGACTACAAGGTGATCGCCTACGACCACCGCGGGCACGGCCTCAGCGAGGCGCCGCGCGGCCGCAAGGCCTACAGCCTCAACCATCTGGCCGCCGATCTGGACGCAGTGCTCGATGCGACGCTGGCCCCGGGACAACGCGCGGTGATCGGCGGGCATTCGATGGGCGGTATCGCCATCAGCGCCTGGTCACAGCGATACCCGCACCGCGTCGCCCAGTGCGCCGACGCCGTCGCGCTGATCAACACCACCACCGGGGATCTGTTGCGCGACGTGCAGCTGGCCCAGGTGCCTCCGGCGCTGGCCGCCACCCGCATCCGCGGCGCGGGAACCCTGCTCAAGACCTTCGGCGCCACCCCGGTCCCCAAGCTCGCCGACCGGGCCAACAAGCGTTTCGTCGCCTACCTCGCCGTCGGTCGCGACGCCGATCCGTCGGTCGCCGAACTGGTGTACCGGCTGTTCGCCACCACCTCACCCGCGGGCCGCGGCAGGTGGGCCCGGGTGTTGGTGGACGGTCTTGGCGCACAGCATATCTCGCTGCGAAACCTGACGGTGCCGACGCTGGTCATCGGCAGCACCAAGGACCGGTTGCTGCCGATCAACGCGTCCCGGCACATCGCCGAGCACGCCCCCAACCTGACCGAGTTCGTGGAGCTGCCCGGCGGGCACTGCGCCATCCTGGAATGCCCCGATGAGGTGAACCGCACCTTGCGCTCACTCGCCGAATCGGTGGCCCAGCAGCGCCTCAGCTCCTGAGGTAGGCACCCACTTCGGCCGCCGCGCGGTGCCCGGAGCGCACCGCGCCATCCAGAAAACCGGTCCACTGGTCGGCGGTTTCGGTTCCGGCCCAGAAGATTCCGTCCACCGGTTCACGCAGGTGCGCTCCGTGCTCGACCCACGCACCGGGCGGTACGGCCGCGGTGGGCCCGCCGGGGGCGAACGACTCGGCGCTCCAGCAGTGGTCCAGGTAGTCGACGGGGGCGGCAGCAGCAGCACCGAAGAGCGTCGTGAAGCACCCGAGTGCGCGTTCGCGACGCACCTCGGGTGCCAGGTCATCGAAGGTGCGCGCATCGGCGAACCCCAGCAGGATCCCGGGCCCGTCATCGCCGGGGCTGACATCGAAGGTGATGAAGATCGGCCCCTCATCCGACAGTGCCTCACCCGAGCACCCCCCGGTCCGCCAGAACGGCTTCTCGTAGGCGGCATAGGCCTTGCTGAGCTTGCCCTGCGGCCAGTGGTTCGCGAGCTCACCGTGGCCCGCGGGCAGCGGCGGATCGAAGGTGATCGCCGCCCGGTGGGCGGGCGCGATCGCCAGCACGAGGGCGGCCGCGGCATGCTCGCCGCGCGCGGACTCCACGGTGAAACCGGAACCGGTGCGGGTGATGCGCCGTACCGGCGCGTCGGTGATCACCCGGTCGCCGAGTTCGGCGGCCATGCGCTGGGCGATCTGCTGAGTGCCCGCCGGGAAGCGGTCCTGCTGGGCGCCGCCCTTGACGTCGAGCATCCGGCCCAGACCACCGGCGGCCTTGACGTAGCGCACGGCGTGCAGCATCGACACATCGCCGGGTTCGCACCCCCACGTCACCCGCGCCATGATGGCCATCAGATTGCGGGTGGAGGCGCTGGCATGGACGGCGCGCAGCCAGCCCTCCAGGCTCTTCTGATCCAGCCGGTGCGCGGCCGGCGCCGCCCAGACATCGGTCACCGGGATCAGCTTGCTCAGCCGGTCGAAACGCCACTGGATACGGGACACGTCGAGCAGTTCGATCAGCGACAGTTTCGGGATGGTGCTGCGGTAGGCGCGCACCTTGCCGTGCCAGCGGATGAGGTTCTTGCCGCGGCTGTAGGTCGGCACCGTCTCGCACCCCAGTTCGGCCGCCAGCGCGATCACGGCGTCCTGGGTCGGCCCGACGAACGTCGCGCCCAGGTCGACCGGCACCCCGGCCAGCGTCGCGGTGTAGGCACGACCCCCGACCCGGTCCCGCCCTTCGAGCACCACCACCTCGTGCCCACGTTTGGTCAGCTCGCGCGCCGCTGACAGTCCTGCGAATCCGGCCCCCACCACGATCACATCGGTCACGCCCCTAGTCTCCCGCGATTTGAGGAGTGGGAACCGCAATTAACGCGGGTTTCGCTCGACAAATCCCAGTAGGGTGCCCGCTGTGAAGGTGATGACTGCGCTGTTCGGTCCGGTAGGAGCCATCGAACGCGCCGAGGCGCTGCGCGATGCCGGTGCCAGCGGGGTGTTCACCTTCGAGGGGCCGCACGACGTGTTCACGCCGTTGACGCTGGCCTCCACCGTCGGCGGCCTGGACCTGATGACCAATGTGGCGATCGCGTTCCCGCGCAACCCGATCCATCTGGCGCACCAGGCGATCGACCACCAGATCCTGACGCAGGGCCGGTTCACCCTGGGGCTGGGCACCCAGATCCGCACCCAGATCGAGAAGCGATTCGGCGCCGAGTTCGACCGCCCGGTGGTGCGGATGACCGAACTCGTCGCGGCGCTGCGCGCCATCTTCACCACCTGGTCCACCGGGGAGCGGCTGGATTTCCGGGGTGAGTACTACCGCCACACCCTGATGACGCCGACGTTCACCCCGCGCGACAATCCGTACGGGCCGCCGCCCATCTACGTCGGCGCCCTCGGGCCACGGTTGACGAAGGCGACCGCGCAGCACGCCGACGGTCTGCTGGTGATGCCGTTCGGCAACAAGAAGTTCCTGCACGAGGTCACCATGACCGCCGTCGACGAGGGCCTCGCCGCGGGCGGACGCACCCGCGCCGACCTGGCGATCGTCCCCGAGATCATCGTGTCGGTGGGTGAGGATCACACGGCCACCCGGCAGCTGCTGGCCTTCTACGGGTCGACACCGGCCTACCGGCCGGTGCTCGACATCCACGGCTGGGGGGACCTGCAGCCCGAACTGAACGCGCTGTCCAAGCAGGGCCGCTGGTCGGAGATGGGCGCGCTCATCGACGACGATGTGCTGCACACCATCGCCGCGTGCGGCACCCCGGCGCAGGTGGCGGCCCATATCCGGGACCGCGTCGACGGCATTTCGGACCGGATCTGCATCTATCAGCCCGGACCGATCGAAACGGAATTGCTGGCCCAGATCGTTGACGAGCTGCGCACCTGAGGTCCTAAGGTGGGTGGTACGGGGCAGGACCACAAGGAGGTTGTCCGGTGTCCAACGAAACTGCGACCGAACCCGAGTTCTCCGATGTGCTGATCATCGGGGCCGGTATCTCGGGCATCAACGCCGCCTACCGCATCCACGAGCGCAATCCCGGGCTGAGCTACACCATCCTGGAACGCAGGCAGCGCATCGGCGGCACCTGGGACCTGTTCCGCTACCCGGGGATTCGTTCCGACAGCGATATCTTCACCCTCAGCTTCCCGTATGAGCCGTGGACCCGGCGCGAGCATGTCGCCGACGGCGCCGACATCCGCGAGTACCTGACCGAGACGGCCCGCAAGTACGGCATCGACCGGCACATCCGGTTCGATACGCGGGTGTCCTCGGTGGACTGGGATTCGGCAACCGACACCTGGACCGTGCACGCCGAGCAGGACGGGGTGGCCACCACCCACCGGGCCCGGTTCGTGTTCTTCGGGACCGGCTATTACAACTACGACCAGGCGCACACCCCGGATTTCCCCGGCATCGAGTCCTTCGCCGGGACCGTCGTGCATCCGCAGTTCTGGCCGGAGGACCTCGACTACGCAGGCAAGCGGGTGGTGGTCATCGGCAGCGGCGCGACCGCGATCAGCCTGGTGCCCGAGTTGGCCGAGAAGGCCGCCCACGTGACCATGCTGCAACGCTCACCGACCTACATGATGTCCATGCCCGCGGTGCCCAAGCCGATGCAGGCGGTCCGGAAGGTGCTGCCGCGCAAGATCGCCCACCAGGTCGTCCGGTTCCGCAACGCCTGGTACCACTTCCTGCTGTACATGTTCTTCCGCAAGGCGCCGGGCCTCGGCCGGAAGGTGATCCGCCGAGCCACCATTGCCGAACTGCCCGAGGGCTATCCGGTCGACGTCCATTTCAAGCCCCGTTACAACCCGTGGGACCAGCGGATGTGTCTGGTTCTCGACGGCGATCTGTTCGAGGACATCAGCGCCGGCCGCGCCGAGGTGGTCACCGACCACATCGACCACATCGACGCCGGCGGCATTGTGCTGACCTCGGGTGACCGTATCGACGCCGACATCATCGTCACCGCCACCGGTCTGCAGTTGCAGTCATTCGGCGGCATCGAGATCTCCATGGACGGTAAACGGGTCGACCCCACCGAACGCTTCGTCTACAAGGAACATCTGCTCGAGGACATCCCCAACATGGCCTGGTGCATCGGTTACACCAACGCGTCCTGGACGTTGCGCGCCGACATGACCGCGCGGGCGGTGGCCAAACTGTTGGCCTACATGGATTCTCACGGCTACACCAGCGCCTACCCCCACCTGGGCTCCACCGTCATGCCGGAGAAGCCGACGTTCGACCTCGACGCCGGCTACATCAAACGCTCCCCGCACGCACTGCCCAAATCGGGGACGAAGCGGCCGTGGAACGTCCGGCACAACTACGCGCTGGATGCCGTCGAGCATCGTTTCGACCGGATCGAGGAGTCGATGGTGTTCAGCCGGGTGCAGGCTGCCGCGGCTTCCCCGCGAGCGAGCGTGTCTGAGGCCGACACGCCGCCCGCTGACCAGAGTTTGCGCACCGTCGCGGGCTGAGGTCAGGGCGTCCGGATCGTCAGGCCCGTCGCGAGTAGCTGCGTGGCCGACAAGCCGAACGTCGTCTTGAACCGGTCGGCCAGATGCGAGGGGCTGGCGAACCCGGCGTCGGCCGCGGCGGTGGTCAGATTCTGGCCCGCGGCGATTTCCGCCCCGGCGCGCATCAGCCGGCACCACAGCCGGTAGCGACGCAGACTGGACCCGATTTCCTGCCGGAACAGGTGCAGGAACCGGGATTCGGACACCCCGGCCGACGCGGCGAGCTCGGCGGCCGACACCGCGGCGGCCGGGTCGTCTCGGATCTGCTTGGCGGCCAGCTCGATTCGCGGGTCGATCACCCGGACGTCCGAGGGTGCCGCGATATCCAGCCAGCGCAGCGCCTCGATGTCATCGGTGGGCGGGATGAGCAGTGCGGTCTCGGCGGCGTGCTGGACGCCGATATCGCCGTGGAACCGGTCGAACTGCGCACGGCAGGCGGCCGAGCGCTGCGAGGCCGGGTCGAGATAGCAGGACACCAGCGGGGTCGGGGCGAGCGGAGCGACGGGAGAAGATCCCGTCACGGTGAGGTGGTGGATCTGCCGCGGCGGTATCAGTGCCGTACGCGTCTCGATGCGTGTCCGTCGCCGATTCACGGTGACCGTCAGCGGCCCGTCGACCCCGACGGCCAGGCACCACACCGAGCCGGAGTGGGGGTCCAGGCCGAGGCCGGGGCCCGAATAGAGGGCCTGCCCCGGCCACAACCACACCGCCGGATAGCAGGTTTGTGGAAGCGGAGCGGGTGCTCGGGGCGACATGCTGGACTCCTCGTCAAGTGCTCAGGAGGTTACCGTGGCCCCAGCAGTCATCGGCATCGTCGGGGTGTTCTTTCTCGGCATGGGTCTGTACGCGCTCGCCGCGCCGGCGACCATGCTGCGTCCGTTCGGGTTCACCCTGGGCACCGATGCGCAACGCGCGGAAGTGCGTGCGGTGTATGGCGGTTTCGGTATGGCCATCGCCGCGGTGCTCGGGTATGCGGCGGCCACGCCGGGGGAGGTGCGCACCGGCGTGCTGCTCACCGTCGGCGCGGCACTGGGCGGGATGGCGCTGGGCCGGGTGGTGTCGGCGGTGCTCGGTGACCGGACATCGTTCTACCCCAACTGGTTCTACTGCCTGGTGGAGGCGGTGGCTGCCGTCGCGCTGTGCTGGGCGGCCTAGTCTCCCGCGAGCAGACACATATGGCCCCGAAATGGGGCCCAAAAGGCCATTTGTGTCTGCTCGCAAGGGGGAGGTGCCCCCAGCTTGCGGGAGAACTAGGGTGCGACGGTGAGCCAGTCGGCGAAGCCGGACGGGTCGTGCCGGCCCAGCGCGCCGTGCTCGAACAGGCCCCAGCCCTCGACCGGGGCCTTGTCGCCCTCGGTACAGACCGCCCGGCCGACATGGTCGATGACGCCGAAAGCGGCCCGACCGATGATCGCCGGGTCGGTCATGTCATAGCTGAGGCGCTCGGTGAACTTCTCGCCCTTCCAGACTCCGTGGATCCAGTCCGAGTCGCCGCCGTAGCCGCCGCCGACGTGGATCGGCACCGGCAGTTTGGACTCCACCTCGAAGCGCAGCGCGGTGCCGTCCGGTGCGGTGGCCTCGATGGTGGCGCCGGTGGGAATGCGGGTCCCCGAGCGGTAGTGGACCTTCACCCGCGGCCAGCCGAGCTGTTCGACGCGGCCGTCCTTGAAGATCCGGGTGCAGTCGTTCAGGGAGCGGAACCCGTCCGGGGCCTCCTGGATGATGATAACGATGGAGTAGTCGTCGAACGCCATCGGGACATACAGCCACCACATGCCTTCGAACGGGGGATCGGCAGGCCGGCCGGGCGTTTCGGCCTCACCGATCGGGCGGATGCCCCAGGACCGGTCGCGGGACCCGATCCAGGTCGCCGGGTCCACCGCGATGCGCTCCCCGTCGATCTCCAGATGACCACTCCACGAACCCAACTGGGCGAAGCGCTGGGCGTCCAATGTCACCCGGTTGCCCTGGCGCATCAGGTGGCGCTGCTCCTGCACCACGTCGAACAGGCCGTTCCAGGTGAGATCGGCGGCGATACCGTCGGTCTCCTCGAGGGTGATCCGCAGACTGTGCAGCGGGTCGGTGACCTCGACGCGATAACCGTTGACGTGCTGGTTGAGCCGGTCCTGATCGAGTGCGTCCGACAGGTGCACCGCGGTCTGCACATCGCCGCGGCGTACCAGCAGGAAGGCGTCCTTCACCCCGAGATTGGGGTAGTAGCCCAGGCCGGTGATGACGAAGATGTCGCCGGTGCGGTCGTGGGCATTGAAGTAGGAACGGTCGTAGAAGTTCCGGTCCGATGATCCGGGCCACGCAATGGGCTGCGGAACCTGGTGTACCGGAAACTCATCCATCGGTCCGAGCACTTATGACTCCTCATCTTGCAGCAACCGCCGTAACAGGGGTGCGTGGTAGAAGGTGGACTCGACATCCTCGGGCTGCTCCATCTCCCCGAAGTGCACCCGGCGGGCGGTGGTGCGCATGAACACGCAACACCAGATCACCGCGGAGTAGATATAGAACCAGTGCAGATCGCCCAGCGTTTCCCCGGTGAGCCGCTCATACGTTGCGCGGACATCCTCTTCGCGCAACACGTCCGGCAGGCCGGGCAGCCCGGCCAGGCCGGCGAGCTCCTGGAACACCATGTGGGCGAAGATGATCCACGAGACATCCAGCTCGCGCGGGCCCACCGTGGCCATCTCCCAGTCGAGCACGGCGACCGGCCGGAAGTCCGCGTACAGCACATTGCCGACGCGGGAGTCGCCCCAGGTCAGCACCGGAGGGGACGCCGCGACCTCGGTGGGGAAGTGCTCTTCGAGCCAACCCAGCGCGCGGTCGACCAGCGGCGAGCGGCCGATATCGGGCACCGCGAACTCGTACCACTGCTTGAGCCAGCCGAAGTGCCTGCGCAGCGGGGTGTCACCGGGTGGATCGACCTCGGCCAGAAAAGCGAACCGCTGTGCCGCATCGGGAATGGCGTGCAGCTTGGCCAGCACCTCCACCGTGGAGTCCTGCAACTCGCGCCGGCGCTCCGGTGCGGCATCGGCGAACCAGTTGCCGCCGAAGGTGTAGGGCATCACGTCGGGCGGTACCTCGCCGTCGACGCGGTCCATCAGGAAGAACGGTGTGCCGAGGACCTCGCCGGTGGTGTCGATCCAGCGCACCCGCGGCACCGGAACCTCGGTGAGCTCGCCGACCAGGCGCATCAGCTCGAACTGGTGGTCCAGCCGGTAGGAGGAGAACACCGGCACATCGGTGGCGGTGGGCGCCACCCGGGCGACCAGGCGCTGCTCGTCGTCGCCCCACCGCGCGGTGAGCAGGATCGTCTCCGAGGACATGCCGTTGGCGTCGACCCCGTTCTCGACGGTGATCTGCGGTGCTGCTCGTTCGGGCAGCACCGTGGCCAGCCACTGCGACAGCTGCTCGGGTAGAGCGTCGGTGTCGCGGCTGGAATGCTGGAGGCGGCTGACGTCCTCGACAGCCGGTTCATTGGCCACGGTTGTTCCTTCCGGCCCGAATTACGATACGGTGGGTAGCGTTATGAAAGCAGAGATACCGCCGGTTGACAAGGGTGCCGGCCGTCCCCGGGACCCGCGCATCGATGCTGCCATCCTCGCGGCGACATCGGATCTTCTTGTGCAGATCGGATATTCGAATCTGACCATGGCCGCGGTGGCCGAACGGGCGGGCACCACGAAGACCGCGCTGTACCGCCGATGGTCCAGCAAGGCCGAGTTGGTGCACGAAGCGGCGTTCCCCACCACACCGACGGCGTTGGGCCTGCCCGAGGGCGATATCGCCACCGACGTGCGGGAGATGATCGCGGCCGCCGGGGCGGTGTTCACCAGCCCGGTGGTGCGGGCCGCGCTGCCCGGGGTGATCGCGGACATGGCCGCCGACCCCGACCTCAACGACCGGGTGATGGGTCGGTTCACCGGGCTGTTCGAGGTGGTGCGGCTGCGGCTGCAGCGGGCCGTGGAGCGCGGCGAGGTGAAGCCGGAGGTCGACCCGGACCGGCTCATCGAACTGGTCGGCGGCGCCACCCTGCTGCGGATGCTGCTCACCCCCGGACAGGATCTGCACGACCAGTGGGTCGACCAGACCACCGCGATCCTGGTGCACGGCGTGATCCGCTGAGCTATCTGCGCCGAAACTGCATTCCAGAAGGGAACGTGCGAGTGGAGGCCTGCCGGAATGCTGTTTCGGCGACTAGGTGATCTGGCTCTTGTTGCGTTCGGACACCGCGCGGAACCGGTCACCGAGGTCCCCGAACTCGCGGTGCTGCGCGTAGGCGATGCGCGCCTCGGCGGCCAGCGCCGGGTCGATGACCGCCGCCGCACCTTCGGTGTAGATCTCCTTGAGCCCCAGCATGGTCGGGCCCGGCACCTCGGCGATGGCCCCGGCCAGCTCCAGCGCACGCGTCAGCAGTCGGTCGTGCGCGACCACCTCGGTGACCAGGCCGATCCGCTCGGCGCGGGCCGCGTCGATGACCTCCCCGGTCATCGACATCCGGCGGGCCATGGACAGGCCGACGACCTGAGGTAGCCGCGCGGTCATCCCGCCGCCGGGCAGGATCCCCACCCGGGCGTGGGTGTCGGCGAACACCGCGCGTTCGGAGGCGACCAGGAAGTCGCAGCCCAGCGCGATCTCCAGCCCACCGGTGAAGGTGGCGCCGTTGACGGCGCCGACGATCGGGGTGCGCATCTCCCGGACCGCGGTGATGCAACTCTGCGAGCGGAACTCCTCGAAGTACTTCAGCCCGTCGCGGGCCGCCTCCTTGAGGTCAACGCCGGCGCAGAACGCCGGATCGGTGCCGGTGAGCACGACCGCGAGCACCTCCTCGTCGGCGTCGGCCGCCTTCAACGCCGCATACAGCGCCCGGATCAGGTCGTGGCTCAACGCGTTGCGGGCCTGCGGACGGTTCAGGGTCAGCACCCGCACGGCGTCGTGGTCGGTGATCAGAACTTCGCTCATCCGGGCAACCTAGCGGACGAACTGCTGTGCTTGGTTCGCCAGATCCAGCAGCGGCTGCGGCAGCGCGCCGAGGGCGAACGTGACGGCGGCGGTGACGGTGACCGCACCCGTGGTCAGCAGGCTGGGTACCACGACGACCGGCGCATCCTCGGGCGGGTCGGTGAAGAACATCAGCACGATCACCCGCACATAGAAGTAGGCGGCCACCGCGCTGGCGACGACACCGACGATCACCAGCGGCCCGGCCCCGCCCTCGGCGGCCGCCTTGAACACCGCGAACTTGCTGACGAACCCACTGGTCAGCGGGATTCCGGCGAAGGCCAGCAGATACAGCGAAAACACCACGCCCACCACGGGATAGCGGCGGCCCAGCCCGGCCCACTGGGTGAGTGTGGTCTCCTCCTCGCCGTCGGCGCGGCGCACCAGGCCGGCGAGCGCGAAGGCGCCCAGGGTGCTGAACCCGTAGGCGAACAGATAGAACAGCGTCGCCGCGACCCCGGCCCCGTTCAGCGCGATGACGCCGGTGAGGATGAACCCGGTGTGCGCCACCGCCGAATAGGCCAGCATCCGTTTGACATCGCTCTGGGACACCGCGGTGACGGTGCCGACGACCATCGTGACGATCGCGATGACCCACAGCATCGGCTGCCAGTCGTCGGCGAGTCCGGGCAGTGCGACATAGAAGATGCGCAGCATGGCGCCGAACGCGGCGATCTTGGTGGCGGCCGCCATGAACGCGGTGACCGGGGTGGGCGCGCCCTGGTAGACGTCGGGGATCCAGGAATGGAACGGCACCGCACCGACTTTGAACAGGATCCCGACGGCGACCAGCCCGACCCCGACCAACGCCAGCGTGGTGTCACCGCGCTCGGCCTGCACGGCGGTGGCGATATCGTCGAGACCGAATCCGCCGGAATACCCGTACAGCATCGCGATCCCATACAGGAAGAACGCCGAGGAGAACGCGCCGAGCAGGAAGTACTTGAGGGCTGCTTCCTGCGACACCAGACGGCGGCGCCGGGCCAGACCGCACATCAGGTACAGCGGAAGCGAGAGCACCTCCAGGGCGACGAACATGGTCAGCAGGTCACCGGCGGCCTGGAACAACATCATGCCGCCGAGCGCGAACATCGTCAGGGGGAAGATCTCTGTCTGCGCGACAACGGCTTTGACGGCGACCTTCTCGGCGAGACTGCCCGGCACCGCGGCGGCCTGCGGGGTGAACGCGTCCAGCCCCGACTCGTCCCCGGCGCCGATCCGGCGCTCGGCGATCAGTAGTACACCGAGGATGCCGATGAGCAGCAGCAGTGCCTGCAGGAACAGCGCGGGCCGGTCGACGACCAGGGAACCCACCGCGGCGGTGTTGCCGGGCGAGTCGCCGAGATCGGTGTGCACCCAGACGACCGCGCCCAGCGCGGCGAGCTGACCGCCGAGGGCGAGCGCCAGCTGGGTCGCGTAGCGGGCACGGCGCGGCAGGAACGCCTCCACGAGCACGCCGAGGACGGCGACGCCCAGCACGATGAGAATCGGTGAGAGCTGGCCGTATTCGATGGACGGGGCTTCGATGGTCATTGCGCGGGCCCTTCCGCCGTGGCGGGTACCGGGTCTTGGACGTCGATGGTGGTCAGTGTGTGCGTGACGGCCGGGTTGATGACGTCGAGCGCAGGCTTCGGATACACCCCGAGCACCAGCAGCAGCGCGATCAACGGGGCCACCACGATCAACTCCCGCGGTATCAGGTCACGGACCGATTCGTTGCCCGCGGTGACCGGCCCGGTCATCATCCGCTGATAGGCCCACAGGATGTAGACCGCCGACAGCACGAGTGCGCTGGCCGCGATGACAGCGAGCACCGGGAACCGGGTGAATGTGCCGATGAGGACCAGGAACTCGCTGATGAACGGCGCCAGCCCGGGCAACGACAGGGTGGCCAGGCCGGCGACCAGGAAGGTGCCCGCCAGCACGGGCGCGACCCGTTGCACGCCGCCGAAGTCCGCGATGAGCCGGGTCCCTCTGCGCGACACCAGGAATCCGGCGATCAGGAACAGCGCGGCCGTGGAGATGCCGTGATTGACCATGTACAGCGTCGAGCCCGCCTGGCCCTGGCTGGTCATCGCGAAGATGCCCAGGATGATGAAGCCGAAATGCGATATCGAGGTGTAGGCGATCAGCCGCATCACATCGGTCTGGCCGATCGCGACGATCGCACCGTAGACGATCCCGATGACGGCCAGCGTGATGATCAGCGGCTGGAAGTACTTCGCGGCGTCGGGGAACAGCTGCAGGCAGTAGCGCAGCATGCCGAAGGTGCCGACCTTGTCGACGACGGCCATCATCAGCACCGCGGTCGCCGGGGTGGATTCGACGGCGGCATCGGGCAGCCAGCGGTGGAACGGCCACAGCGGCGCCTTCACCGCGAACGCGAACATGAAGCCGAGGAACAGCGCGTTCAGCAGGGCCGGGTCGATGTTCAGTTCGCCGTTGGCGACGGCGGCGGCGATGGCCCGGAAGTCGAAAGTGCCGGAATCGAAGGCCCCGCTGCTCGCGGTCACCACGTAGAGGCCGATGACGGCGGCCAGCATGATCAGCCCGCCGAACAGGTTGTACAGCAGGAACTTCACCGCCGCCTTGGACCGTCCGGCGCCGCCGAAGCCGCCGATCAGGAAGTACATCGGGATCAGCATCGCCTCGAAGAACACGTAGAACAGCAACACGTCCAGGGCCATCAGGGAGATCAGCACCATGGCCTCGACGGCCAGCGTCAGCGCCAGATAGCTCTGTGTGGAGCGGTGACCGAAGCTTCGGTCACCGGCCAATCCAATCCCCGTCGCTTCGCTCGCCCCGCCGTCGTGCCAGCCGGCCACGATCAGCAACGGCACCAGCACCGCCGTCAGCACCACCAACGCCAGCGCAATCCCGTCCAGGCCCAGGATGTAACCGGTGCCGAAGGTCGGTATCCACGGATAGTCCTCGACGAACTGGAACTGCGCCCCGGCCGGGTCGAACTGGACGGCGAGCGTCGCGGCCAGCAGCAGCACCGCCAGCGAGACGGCCAGCGCGAGGTACTTGGCGAACGCCTTGGAGGGCAGCAGGATCACCACCACCGCGCCGACCATCGGCACCACCCACAGCGCGGTCAGCAAGCCGATCCCGTTCACCAGACCCTCACCACCAGAATCGCGCCGATCACCAGGACCGTGCCTGCCAGCATGGTCAGCGCATAGGACCGGGCGAACCCGTTCTGCCACTGCCGCATCCGCTGCGATGCACCCGCCACGCCCGCGGCCAGGCCCCGGGTCACACCCTCCACCGCGTCGTCGTCGAGTTCCACCAGCCCCGCGGTGAACTGCGCGCCGGGACGCATCAGCACCCGTTCGTTGAACGCATCACCGTAGAGGTCGTGGCGCGCGGCCACGGTCAGCGCGGACCCGCCCGGTGCGATCTCGGGGATCGCCCGGGTGGCGTACATGCGGTAGGCGATACCGATGCCGATCGCGACCACCGACAGCGTGATGGTGGTCATCACCCAGACCGGGACGACGTGGTGGGCCTCGTGGGTACCGACCACCGGTTCGAGCCAGTGCGCCAGCGTGCCACCGATGGCCAGCAGCGCGCCGGCGCCGACGGACCCGACGGCCAGCACGATCATCGGGGCGGTCATGACCGAGGGGGATTCGTGCGGATGCACGCTGTGCTGATTCCCCGTCGCTTCGCTCGCCCCGGTTGCCCAGCGCTGCTGGCCGAAGAACGTCATCAGCATGACCCGGGTCATGTAGAACGCGGTGATCCCCGCGCCCAGCAGGGTCGCACCGCCCAACAGCAGTCCCTTGACTCCGCCTGCGGCGAAAGCGGTTTCGATGATGGCGTCCTTGGAGAAGAAGCCGGAGAACGGCGGCACCCCGATGATCGCGAGGTAGCCCAGGCCGAACGTCACGAAGGTGATCGGCATGACGGCGCGCAGACCGCCGTAGCGCCGCATATCGGTTTCGTCGTTCATCCCGTGCATCACCGAACCGGCGCCCAGGAACAGACCCGCCTTGAAGAACCCGTGGGTGAGCAGATGCATGATCGCGATCGCGTACCCGGCGGGTCCCAGCCCGGCGGCGAGCACCATGTAGCCGATCTGGCTCATCGTCGACGCGGCGAGGGCCTTCTTGATGTCGTCCTTCGCGCAGCCGATGATGGCGCCGAACAGCAGGGTGACGGCGCCGACGACGGCCACCGCGGTCTGGGCTTCGGGCGCCAGGTTGAACACCGGGCCGGACCGCACGATGAGGTACACGCCGGCGGTCACCATGGTGGCCGCGTGGATCAGCGCGGAGACCGGGGTCGGGCCCTCCATCGCGTCGCCCAACCAGGACTGCAGCGGCACCTGCGCGGATTTACCGCAGGCGGCCAGCAGCAGCAACAACCCGATGGCGTTCAGCGTGCCGCCGGACAGTTGCGGCGCGGCCGCGAAAACACCGGAGTACGAGACGGTTCCGGCGGCGGCGAACATCACCATCAGCGCCACCGCCAGGCCGATATCGCCGACCCGGTTGACCACGAACGCCTTCTTGGCCGCGGCGGCCGCGCTCGGCTTGTGCGACCAGAACCCGATCAGCAGGTAGGAGGCCAGGCCGACGCCCTCCCAGCCCATGTACAGGCCGAGGTAGTTGTCGGCCAGCACCAGCAGCAGCATCGCCGCCAGGAACAGGTTCAGATAGGCGAAGAACCTTCTGCGTTCCGAATCGTGAGACATGTAGCCGATCGAGTACAGGTGGATCAGCGATCCGACGCCGGTGATCAGCAGCACGAAGCAGATGGACAGCTGGTCGACCTGTAGCCCGAAATCGACGCGCAGTTCGCCGGCCGGCACCCAGGAGAACAGGGTCTGGTGCATCGTCCGGTCATCCGCGGGACGCCCGAGCAGCTGGGTGAACAGCACCACCGCGACCACGAACGACGCTGCAGCGGCGGCCAGCCCGAGCAGATGCCCCCACGCGTCGGTGGCCCGGCCACCGAGAAGCAGCAGCGCCGCACCGGCCAGCGGCAGGGCGATCAACAGCCAGGTGAGGTTGTCCACTAGTGCCTCAGCAGACTTGCGCCGTCCACCGACGCCGACCGGCGCGCTCGGAAGATCGCCATGATGATGGCCAGCCCGACCACCACCTCACAGGCGGCGACCACCATGGTGAAGAAGGCGACCACCTGGCCGTCCAAGTTCCCGTGCATCCGGGAGAACGTCACGAACGCAAGGTTGGCGCCGTTGAGCATCAGCTCGACGCACATGAACATGATGATGGCGTTGCGGCGCAGCAGCACTCCGGCGGCCCCGATGGTGAACAGCAGAGCCGACAGGAACAGGTAGTTCGCCGGGTTCATTCGTCATCCTCGGTTCTCACGTGACCACGCGGCACCAGCACCGAGCTGACGGAGGTGCGCGCGCCGGTCCCGTCGGGCAGCCGGGCCGGCACGTCGACCGCGTTGTGCCGGGCATACACACCGGGATTGGGCATCGGCGTCGGATGCCCGCCCGGGGCGAAGCGTGCGGCGGCCATCTCGCGCTGGGTCTTGCGGCGGTCGAACCGCTCCCGGTGGGCCAGCAGCATCGCGCCCAGCGTCGCGGTGATCAGCAACGCACCGGTCAGCTCGAAGGCCCACACGTAACGGGTGAAGATCAGCACCGCCAGGCCCTCGACGTTGCCGGCTCCGTTGGCCTGCTCGAGGCCGACGAACGGTCCGACCGACGCGTTGCCGATCGCCCCGATCAGCAGGGCCCCGAACCCGACACCCACGACAATGGCCGAGATCCGCTGCCCGCGGATGGTTTCCACCAGCGACTCCGAGGAGTCCACGCCGATGAGCATCAGCACGAACAGGAACAGCATCATCACCGCACCGGTGTAGACGACCACCTGCACCACGCCGAGGAACACCGCGTCCTGGGCGATGTAGAGCACCGCGAGGTTGATCATCGTGATGGCCAGGAAGATCGCCGAGTACACCGCCTTGCTCGCCGCCACCACCCCGAGCGCGCTGCCCACGATCACTGCGCCCAGGATCCAGAACAGCACCGCCTCGGTGGTCGAGGTGCGGGTCAGTGGCTCGCCATCGACGGAAGCCGCCACGATATCGAGGGTCATCAGGCTTTCTCCGGCTGCTGGATCAGCCCGAGGGCGTTGATGTTGCCGCGGTAGTAGTCCTCGTCGGTGCTGCCCGGCGCCATCGCGTGCGGGGGCGGGGTCATGTCGGCGGCCAGCGGGGCGAGCAACTTGTCCTTGCCGTAGATCAGGTCGGCGCGGTTGTCGTCGGCCATCTCGTAGTCGTTGGTCATGGTGAGCGCCCGGGTGGGGCAGGCCTCGATGCACAACCCGCAGCCGATGCACCGTAGGTAATTGATCTGGTAGACCTGCCCGTACCGCTCACCGGGCGAAAACCGTTGCTGCTCGGTATTGTCCGCGCCCTCGACGAAGATGGCGTCCGCGGGGCAGGCCCAGGCGCACAGCTCGCAGCCGATGCACTTCTCCAGCCCGTCGGCGTACCGGTTCAGCTGATGCCTGCCGTGGTAGCGCGCCGCGACCGGGCCGGGCTCCTCGGGGTACTGCTCGGTGATCGGCTTCTTGAACATCGCCTTGAACGTGACGCCGAACCCGGCCAGCGCATCAACGGTCTTGGACATCTGCGTGCTCCTTCGGTTCGTCCCGCAGCGGACGCGGAATATTCGGTATCGGCGGGATCGGGTAGACGCTCACCGCGCCCGGATCCGTGGGCAGGCTGAACGTCGGGATCGTGTTGCGCCGCAGGGACACGCGGATCATCAGGATCAGGGCCACCGCGACCACGGCACCGAGACTGATGACCATGGCCACCCAGATCGGCGAGCCCGGTCCGCGAACCAACTGGGTGATGGCGACGATGACGATCCAGCCCAGCGAAACCGGGATGAGCAGCTTCCAGCCCAGCGCCATGAACTGGTCGTAGCGCATCCTGGGCAGGGTGGCGCGCAACCACATGAACAGGAACAGGAAGGCCCACACCTTCCCGACGAACCACAGCAGCGGCCACCACCCCGAGTTGGCGCCGTCGATCATGCTGAACGGGAACGGTGCCTGCCAGCCGCCGAGGAACATCGTGGCGGCCAGCGCCGACACCGTGGTCATGTTGACGTACTCGGCGAGCATGAACATCGCGAACTTCAGCGAGGAGTACTCGGTGTGGAAACCACCGACGAGTTCGCCCTCGGCCTCCGGCAGGTCGAACGGCGCCCGGTTGGTCTCGCCGACCATGGAGGTCACGTACACCAGGAACGAGGGCAGCAGCAGAAACACGAACCAGGTGCCCTGCTGCGCGGCGACGATGCCGGAGGTGGACATGGTGCCGGCGTAGAGGAACACCGCGACGAACGACAGCCCCATCGCGATCTCGTAGGAGACCACCTGCGCGCTGGAGCGCAGACCACCCAGCAGCGGATAGGTCGATCCAGATGCCCATCCCGGCCAACACGATTCCGTACACCCCGACCGAGGTGACCGCCAGCACGTACAGCACGGCCACCGGCAGGTCGGTGAGTTGCAGCGCGGTGGTGTGCCCGAAGACCGACACCAGCCCGCCCATCGGGATGACGGCGAACGCCATGATCGCCGGGATCACGGCGATCACCGGCGCCATCAGATAGATCGGCTTGTCGACACCCGCCGGGATCAGTCCCTCCTTGAGGGCGAGCTTGACGCCGTCGGCCAGGCTTTGCAACAGCCCGAACGGCCCGACGCGGTTGGGGCCCAACCGCATCTGCATGCGGCCCAGGATCTTCCGTTCGGCGAGGATCGCCACCAGCACGGTGAGCAACAGGAACACGAAGATCAGCAGGCACTTGGCGAGTACCAGCCACCACGGGTCACGGCCGAACGAGCTCAAGTCCGGGTAGTTCATGCCGGCTCGATCCGGACGGTGTCGCCGACCGTCGCACCCAGGACTGCGTGCACGGAACCGGCGGAATTCAACGGTGCCCACATCACCCGGTCGGGCATCTCGGTCACCGCCAGCGGCAGGACCAGCGCACCGCGATCGGTACTGACCCGCACCGGAGCACCCTCGGCGCAGCCGATCTCGGCAGCGGTCGCCGCGGACAGCCGGGCCACTGCGGGGCGGGCAGTGCCCGCCAGATGTGGCTCGCCGTCCTGCATGCGTCCGTCGTCGAGCAGCATCCGCCAGCCGGTCAGCACGGCCTCACCGGGCCCGGGCTGCGGCGCCTCGCTCGCGGGGACGGTCGGCGCGGCGGCGCGCGTGCCCCGCCAGCTGCCGAGCCGCTCGATATCGGCCCGCACGGTGGCGGCATCGGTCAGCCGGAGATCGACCCCGACCTCGTCGGCCAGCGCGGCCAGCACCCGCATATCGGCGGTGGCGGCCGGGGGCAGCGCCGCCGGGAACGCACGGTGGCGGCCTTCCCAGTTCACGAAGCTGCCCGCCTTCTCGGCGACCGGTGCCACCGGGAACACCACGTCCGCGCGTTCGGTGACGGCGCTGTGCCGCAGCTCCAGGCTGACGATGAACGGTGTCGCGTCCAGGGCGGCGACGGCCGCCTCCGGGTCGGGCAGATCATCGACCTCGACGCCGCCGATGAGCAGGGCCCGGATGTCACCGTCGGCGGCCGCGGCCAAGATCGCGCCGGTGCCCCGGCCGGGCCGGGCGGGTAGTTCCTCGACGTTCCAGGCGGTCGCCACCTCGCCGCGGGCGGCGGCGTCCTCGACGGGACGGCCGCCGGGCAGCAGATGCGGTGCGGCACCGGCTTCCAGCGCACCGCGCTCACCGGCGCGGCGTGGGATCCAACCCAGCCGGGCGCCCGTCGCGGCGGCCAGCCGGATCGCCGCGGAGTAAGCGCCGGGCGAGCCGGCCAGCCGTTCACCGACCAGGATGAGCGCGTCGGGCGGCAGTTCGGCTGCCAGGCCGTCCAGCGCCGCGGCCTCACCGCCGGGCGCGGCCGGGATGTGACGGCCGCCCATCTTCTGCAGGCCGCGGGTCGCGAACGGACCGATCGACAGCACCGGCAGGCCGCGCTTGCGGAAAGCCTTGCGCAGCCGCAGAAAGACGATCGGGGATTCCTCTTCGGGCTCGAAACCGGCCAGTAGCACTGCGGGTGCGGACTCGATATCGGCATAGCTGACCGACTGTGGCAGTCCGGCGACCGCGTGCGCCAGGAACTGGGCCTCCTCCGCCGAGTGGGTCCGGCTGCGGAAGTCGATATCGTTGGTGTCGAGCATGATCCGGGCGAACTTGGCGTAGCCGTAGGCGTCTTCCACGGTCGCGCGCCCGCCGACCAGGACACCGGCGCGCCCGGCGGCAGCGGTCAGGCCGCGCACCGCGATCGCCACCGCCTCCGACCACGACGCCGGACGCTGGGTGCCGTCGGGGTCGCGCACCAGGGGAGTCGTGATGCGGTCTTGTGCTCGGGCGTAGGTGAACGCCCAACGGCCCTTGTCGCAGTTCCATTCCTCGTTGACCTCCGGGTCATCGCCGGCCAGTCGCCGCAACACCTTTCCGCGCCGATGATCGGTGCGTTGGGCGCATCCCGACGCGCAGTGTTCGCAGACGCTCGGCGAGGACACCAGGTCGAAGGGCCGCGCCCGGAACCGGTAGGCGGTGCCGGTGAGGGCGCCGACCGGACAGATCTGCACGGTGTTGCCGGAGAAGTAGGAGTCGAACGCCTCCCCGGACGCAATGCCGACCTGTTGCAGCGCACCACGTTCCAGTAGTTCGATGAACGGGTCGCCGGCGATCTGGTTGGAGAACCGGGTGCACCGCGCGCACAGCACGCAGCGTTCGCGGTCCAGCAGGACCTGGGCGGACAAGCTGATCGGCTTGGGGAAGGTGCGTTTGACGTCGGTGAAGCGGGAGTCGCTGCGCCCGTTGGACATCGCCTGGTTCTGCAGCGGGCACTCGCCGCCCTTGTCGCAGACCGGGCAGTCCAGCGGATGGTTGATCAGCAGGAGTTCCATCACCCCGTGCTGGGCCTTGTCGGCGATCTCGGAGGTCAGCTGGGTGCGTACCACCATGTCCGGGGTGACCGCGGCCGTGCACGAGGCCAGCGGTTTGCGCTGACCCTCGACCTCGACCAGGCACTGGCGGCAGGCGCCGACCGGGTCCAGCAGCGGGTGATCGCAGAACCGCGGGATCTGGATGCCCATCAGTTCGGCGGCGCGGATCAGCAGGGTGCCCTTCGGCACGCTGACCTGATGCCCGTCGATGGTCAGCTCCACCATCTCGACCGGGGTGGTCTCCTTGGCCGGTTCGGCAATCGTCATGCGCACCCGGGGCGAGGCCCCGAATGGTCCAAATAGGGGCCATTTGCGACTGCTCGCGGGAAGAGAGTGACCCTCATGCGCCCGCTCCTTCGACGGCGAACAGTGTCGAGGCATAGGGGTCGAACGGACACCCGCCGCCCAGATGGGCCAGGTATTCGTCGCGGAAGTACTTGATGGACGAGATGATCGGGCTGGCCGCCCCGTCGCCGAGCGCGCAGAACGACTTGCCGAGAATGGCGTCGGAGATGTCGAGCAGCTTGTCGATGTCCTCGGGAACCCCGGTGCCGTCCTCCAGGCGCTGGTAGATCTGGGCCAGCCAGTAGGTGCCCTCCCGGCACGGGGTGCACTTGCCGCAGGACTCGTGGGCGTAGAACTGTGTCCACCGTCGCACCGCGCGCACCACACAGGTGGTCTCGTCGAAGATCTGCAGCGCCTTGGTGCCCAGCATCGATCCCGCGCCGGCCACCCCCTCGTAATCCAGTGGCACATCGAGGTGTTCGGGGGTCAGCAGCGGGGTCGACGAACCCCCCGGGGTCCAGAACTTCAGCTGATGTCCGGCCCGCACACCGCCGGCATAGTCGAGCAGTTCCCGCAGCGTGATGCCCAGCGGGGCCTCGTACTGGCCGGGCCGGGTGACGTGACCCGACAGCGAGTAGAGCGTGAAGCCGGGTGACTTGTCCGAGCCCATCGACTTGAACCAGTCGACGCCACCGGCGACGACGGCGGGCACGCTGGCGATGGATTCGACGTTGTTGACCACGGTGGGGCAGGCGTAGAGCCCGGCGACGGCCGGGAACGGCGGGCGCAGGCGGGGCTGGCCGCGCCGGCCCTCCAGCGAGTCCAGCAATGCGGTTTCCTCCCCGCAGATGTAGGCGCCCGCACCGGCGTGCACGACGAGGTCCACGCCTGGGCGAGCGGAGCGACGGGATGAATCACCGGACCCGAGGTAGCCCGCGTCGTAGGCCTCGGCGACCGCGGCCTGCAGGCGCCGCAGCACCGGCACCACCTCGCCGCGCAGGTAGATGAACGCGTACCGGGCCCGGATCGCGTAGGCCGCGATGATCGCGCCCTCGATGAGCACATGCGGTGATGCCATCATCAGCGGGATGTCCTTGCACGTACCGGGTTCCGACTCGTCGGCGTTGATCACCAGGTAGTGCGGTTTGGCGCCGGCACCCTCGGTGCCCTGCGGGATGAACGACCACTTCTGCCCGGTCGGGAATCCCGCCCCGCCGCGGCCGCGCAGACCGGACTCCTTGACCATGGCGATGACGTCATCGGGCGCCATGGTGAGCGCCTTCGTCAGCGCCTGGTATCCGCCGTGGCGCCGGTAGGCTTCCAGCGTCCAGGACGACGGCTGGTCCCAGTGCTTGCTCAGGACGGGTGCGAGGGTCACGGTCGGCCCCCGTTCTTCGGTGGCAGGTCGGCCGACGGTGCGGGTGCCGGTTGGTCGCGAGCGGTCTCCTCGGCGATCCGTTCGTCATCGGGACCGCTTGCCGTGGAGTGGCTTTCGCCCGAAGCAGGAGCGGTCATGCCGTGTTCGTGGGCCACCTTCAGGCCCGCGAGCGTGGCTTCGCCGGGTGTCGCGTCGTTCGCGCCGGGTCGTTCATCGGGGAAGCCGGCGAGGATGCGGGCCGTCTGTGTGAAGGTGCACATCGGCGCCCCGCGCGTGGGCGTGACCGGCGCGCCAGAGCGCAGATCGTCGACGAGATCCCGTGCCGAGGCCGGGGTCTGGTTGTCGAAGAACTCCCAGTTCACCATCACCACCGGGGCGTAGTCGCACGCGGCGTTGCATTCGATGTGTTCCAGCGTGACCGCACCGTCCGCGGTGCTCTGCCCGGCCTGGATACCGAGGTGATCCTGCAGCACCTCGAGAATGGCATCGCCACCCATGACCGCGCACAACGTGTTGGTGCAGACCCCGACGAGGTAGTCCCCGGTGGGGGTGCGCCGGTACATCGAGTAGAACGTGGCGACGGCGGTGACCTCGGCGGGGGTGAGGCCGAGTTGCGCGGCGCAGAAACCGACTCCGGCCGGGGTCAGGTAACCGTCCTGGGCCTGCACCAGGTGCAGCAGCGGCAGCAGTGCTGACCGCGCCACCGGGTAGCGGGCGATGATCTGCTCGGCGTCTGCGGCGAGGCGTTCGGTCACCTCGTCCGAATAGTGCTGGGGCCCAGCGCTGATCGGGGGTCCGGATTCATCCGGGCGTTGCCCCAGCTGGAGATCGATGGTCGTCACCTGTCTACGCCTCCCATCACCGGGTCGATCGACGCCACCGCGGATATCGCGTCGGCGACCATGCCGCCCTCGCACATGGCGGCCACCGCCTGAAGATTGGTGAACGAGGGGTCGCGGTAGTGCACGCGGTAAGGGCGGGTGCCGCCGTCGCTGACCATGTGCACACCGAGCTCACCGCGCGGTGACTCCACGGCCACGTACACCTGGCCGGCCGGTACCCGGATACCCTCGGTGACCAGCTTGAAGTGATGGATGAGGGCTTCCATGGAGGAGCCCATGATCTTCGCGATGTGCTCTTCGGAGTTGCCCAGCCCGTCCGGGCCGATCTTGAGGTCGGCCGGCCAGGCCAGCTTCTTGTCGGTCAGCATCACCGGCCCGGGCTTCAGTCGGGCGACGCACTGCTCGACGATCTTCAGCGATTCTTTCATCTCGTCGACGCGAATCAGATAGCGGCCGTAGGCATCACAGCCGTCATCCGTGCACACCTCGAAGTCGTAGGTCTCATAGCCGCAGTAGGGCTGGGCGCGGCGCAGGTCGTGCGGCAGGCCGGTGGAGCGCAGCACCGGTCCGGTGATGCCGAGCGCCATGCACCCGGTCAGATCCAGGTACCCGATGCCCTCCGTGCGGGCCTTCCAGATGTAGTTCTCCCGCAGCAGCTTCTCCAGATCGCGCAGCCCCTCCGGCAGCGTCGTGAGCAGGTCGCGCAACTGGGGCAGGGCTTCGTCGGGCAGATCGGCGGCCAGCCCGCCGGGGCGGATGAAGGCGTGGTTCATCCGCAGCCCGGTGATGGTCTCGAACATGCTGAGGATGGTCTCGCGCTCGCGGAATCCGAAGAACATGGCCGACATCGCACCCAGTTCCATACCACCGGTGGCCAGTGCGACCAGGTGGCTGGAGATCCGGTTGAGCTCCATCAGCAGCACCCGGATGATGCTGGCGCGTTCGGGGATGTCGTCGGTGACGCCGAGCAGCTTCTCCACGCCCAGGCAGTAGGCGGTCTCGTTGAAGAACGGGGACAGGTAGTCCATCCGGGTCACGAAGGTGACGCCCTGGGTCCAGTTGCGGTACTCCAGATTCTTCTCGATCCCGGTGTGCAGGTAGCCGATTCCGCACCGGGCCTCGGTGATGGTCTCGCCTTCGATCTCCAGGATCAGGCGCAGCACACCGTGCGTGGACGGGTGCTGCGGACCCATGTTGACGACGATGCGTTCGCCGGCGTGTTCGCGCGCGGCCGCCACCACCGCATCCCAGTCCTGGCCGCCGACCATGACCACGGGCGGAGTGCTCTCCACTGACATCAGTTGTATGACCTCCGCTCGTCGGGCGGCGGTATCTGCGCCCCGTGGTACTCCACGGGGATGCCGCCCAACGGGTAGTCCTTGCGTTGCGGATGCCCGACCCAGTCGTCGGGCATCTCGATGCGGGTCAGCGACGGGTGTCCGTCGAAGATGATCCCGAAGAAGTCGTAGGTCTCCCGCTCATGCCAGTCGGTGGTCGGATAGACCGGGAACAGTGACGGAATGTGCGGATCGGTATCCGGGGTGGCGACCTCGACCCGAAGCCTGCGGTTGTGCGTGATCGACATCAGCGGGTAGACGGCGTGCAATTCGCGGTCCTGGTCCTGCGGATAGTGCACACCCGAAACACCCAGACAGAGCTCGAATCTCAGCGCCGGATCGTCACGCAGGGCCTGGGCCACCGCCGGCAGATGCTCACGTCGGACCTCGAGTGTCAGCTCATCGCGGAACACCACGACGCGCTCGACGGCGGCGGTGAACTGGTCCGGCCCCAGGCCGGCGATCAGTGCGTCCACCACCTCGTCGAAGTAGCCGCCGTAGGGGCGCGGTGAACTGCCCGGCAGCGAGACCTCACGCACGAGCCGCCCGTAGCCGGAGGTGTCACCGCTGCCGGTGACGCCGAACATGCCGCGGCGGGTGCCGATGACTTCCACGTCCACATCTCGCCGCTCGGGTTTGTCCGTCATGGGCGCAACAATCCGGTCAGTTCGAGGGTTGTCGGTGATGCCAGCGCGGCCTGTTCGGCGGCGGCGACGGCCTCGGCCCGGTTGACCCCGAGGGGCATCTCGGCAATCTTGGCGTGCAGCTTCAGGATTGCGTTCAGCAACATCTCCGGCCGCGGCGGGCAGCCGGGCAGATAGATGTCGACCGGTACCACGTGGTCGACGCCCTGCACCACCGCGTAGTTGTTGAACATGCCGCCCGAGGACGCGCAGACCCCCATGGCCAGTACCCATTTCGGTTCTGCCATCTGGTCGTAGACCTGTCGCAGCACCGGAGCCATCTTCTGGCTGACCCGGCCGGCGACGATCATCAGATCGGCCTGCCGAGGTGTGGCGGAGAACCGCTCCATCCCGAACCGGGAGATGTCGAAGCGCGGGCCCGCCGTCGCCATCATCTCGATGGCGCAGCACGCCAGCCCGAAGGTGGCCGGCCACAGTGATCCCTTCCGGACGTAGCCGGCGACCTTCTCCACGGTGGACAGCAGAATGCCGCCGGGCAGTTGTTCCTCTAGTCCCATGCCAGGCCTCCTCGGCGCCACTCATATGCGTATGCCACCGAGACGTTGAACAGAAACAGCATCATGGCGATGGCGGCGAACAGGCCCAGCGAGTCGAAGGACACCGCCCACGGGTACAGGAACACGATCTCGATATCGAAGATGATGAACAGCATTGCGGTCAGGTAGTACTTGACCGGGAACCGCTGGCCGGTGGCGAGCTTGGCGTCCTCGGCAGGCAGCAGCGGTTCGATCCCGCATTCGTAGGCTTCGAGCTTGGCCCGGTTGTAGCGGCGCGGACCGATGAACGTGGCGATGCCCACCGAGCCGATCGCGAACAGGGCAGCGATCGCCCCGAGCACCAAGATGGGTGTGTAGACGTTCATGCCTGTGTCAACCTTTGTGTCGCTCTCCCGTTGGACTGTCGATGTGAGCTAGGACACAGCTTAGTCGCGTTAACGGTTGAGGCGGCGCATTTTCGTTAGTATCGAGTGCAATAGCTCGGCTGCCCGCTCTCATCGCAGAGAGTGGTGAAGAACCAACGGCCGCAGGCTGTTTCGTGCTGGAACTCAGGCAGGGTTGCGCAGCAGATGAGCGACGGCCTCACCCAGGCGGATCGGGTCGATCGGATGTGACACGGCTGCTTCGGCGCGTGACCAGGAGGCCAGCCAAGCGTCGTCGGGCCGTCCGGTGAGCACCAGGATCGGCGGGCAGACCTCGATTTCGTCCTTGAGTTGTTTGGCCAATCCCAGCCCGCCCGCCGGGGCGGCCTCGCCGTCCAGAATCAGCAGATCGAACCCACCCGCGGCGACCTGTTCGACGACGACCGCAGCGGTCGCGACGTCGAGGTAGCTCAGCTCGGGCAGATCGGGGTGGATGCGCCGGCCGAGTGCCGAGCGCACCTGATCGCGGGTGCGGTTGTTGGAGCTGTAGACCAGGATCCGGAGCTGGGCGTCGGTGTCGGCCACAGGGCCGATGCTACGACTGCTTGACGAAAACCGCGGCAGCTTCGATGGTGACAGCGTCACCCATCATCCCGAGCAGGTCGCCGTCGACCCCGAAAGTCTGGCGATTGAGCGTCGTGGTGGTCTGCAGTTGGACCTCGCCGCCGGCGGCGTCACGGACATGCACCGGGAGATCGAGTTCCTGTTCGCGGCCCTTGACCCGCACCACGATGCTCAGGGTGACCCAGGAAGCGCCGGTGACCTCCGCGGATTCCACGGTCACCTCGATGAGCGGGAAGCGTTCGACATCGAAGAAGTCCGCGGAGCGCAGGTGCGTGTCGCGGCGGCCGATCCCGGTGTTCACCGATGCCGCGGCAATGGTGAGACGGCCCGTGACATTGCCGTCCGCGACCGCTTCAGCCGAGCCTTCGATATCGGCGAACACGCCTTTGACGTGGGCGAAACCCCAGAACGTCGGGCTGTGGAAAGCCAGCTCCGTGCGCGTGGGATCCAGCCGCCAGGTACCGATCCAGTCCAGCGGGTCCATGGTGTTCTCCTCAGCTCGTCAGCAGGGGAGCCATATCGGCCGGATCGAAGTACTCGTCGATCCTGGTGATGCGGCCGTCAGCTCCCACCTTGATCACGATGCATACCCGCAATTGGACGGAAGCACCATGGGTGGCGTCGGCGTGCAGGATGTGCTGCTGGACGAACCCGCCGTCGAAGAACTGTCGATCGAGGATCTCGTAGCGGCGTGTCGTGGTGATCTGGAGGAACCACCGGATCACCTTCAGCGCCGGCTCGCGGTCGTTGTCGGCCAGATCGCCGCTGTGCCACACCGCGACATCGTCGGCCCACAGCGCCTCGATATCTGCGTAGGCGCCGCGTTCGATCGCGTCGAACAAGCGGTTCGCCACATCAACGGTCATTGTTTCTCCTTCTGGATTGTGCCCCCGTCGCTGGGGTTGACCTCAACCGAAGTTCAGGTCGGACACTGGCGGACATGAGGGAACGCTTCGATACCGCTTATGAAACACACACTGCGCCTTGGGTGATCGGTGAACCACAACCTACGGTGGTGGCCCTGGAAAGGACGGGTCTGTTGCGCAGTCCGGTCCTGGACATCGGATGCGGCCTGGGGGAACACACCATCCTGCTGACCCGGTTGGGTTATGACGTGGTCGGCATCGACTTCGCACCGCATGCCATCGCGCAGGCCCGCGCGAACGCGACCGCCCGTGGGGTGGATGCGCGCTTCGAGATCGGTGACGCCTTCGACCTCGAAGCGGTGGCGCCGTACGAGACGGTCCTGGACAGCGCGCTGTTCCACATCTTCGACGATGCCGACCGGGCGCGCTACATCGAGAGCTTGCGCCGCGTCTGCCGGCCCGCGGGATACGTCCATGTGCTGGCGCTGTCCGACGCCGGTCGCGGGTTCGGTCCGCAGGTCAGCGAGCAGGTGATCCGGTCGGCGTTCGCCGAGGGCTGGCACGTGGAGGCGTTGGAGACCACGACCTACCGCGGCGTGGTGGGGCAGGCGCACGCCGAACTGCTCGGGTTGCCGGCGGGTGCGGTGGTCGACGAACCGGCCTGGCTGGCGCGGGTAGCTCGGGTGTGAGAACTGGTGCCGCGACGGTCGCGGTTGCGGCGGTATTCTTCGTACGTGGCGTCCGACGAACTTGAAGAACGGGTATCCGCTCTGGAGGAGCAGGTGCGCGACTTGAAGGGACGCGTTGGTTCCACCGAGCGCGATGCGGCAGCTGCGCGGGTGCTCGCCGGCGGGGCTGACCGGGACGTTGCGGAGGTTCGAAACGAGATCCGGGACTTCCGGCAGGCGACGACGGCGTCGTTCAATGCGATGCGTACAGACTTCGTCGACTTGCGACAGGAGTTTGTCGAGTTGCGTGGACAGTTTGATCGCGGTTTCGCCGAGATCCGTGGACGTCTCGACGCGGCGGCCGTCGGCCAGCAGCAGATCGTCGCGTTGATCCAGACGGTCATCGACGATCGTCGGCACGACTAGCTCACACCTCGTCGTAGCCGGGGTGCGCGACCCGCAGCCGGTGTGCCACCAGCGCGCGTAACGCCGGAAACACCTCGTCATCGCGCCCATCGAAGCCGCCGGAGCGGATGGCGGCCGCCAGCGCGGACTCGTCGTCGAAACCCAACGAGGACAGCGCGGCCCGCGGCGCATCGGCGGTGTCGTCGAGCAACTCCCGTTCCACGGTGCGCAACACATTCGCGGCGACCCGGGCGTGGAAGTTCAGGGCTCCGGATGTCTCGGCGCGGACCTCGCCCTCCAGGAATTCGGCGACGGCGGCGACGAGCTCGGCGGCGGTCGGCTTGTAATGCAGGTCCCTCACGAGGCCTCCAGCAGCTCGAGCAGGTCGTACTCGGTCTCGCACACCCGTCGCCCGATGGCGGCCAACTCGACCGAGCGGGTCAGCCCGCTGCGGTGCCGTTCGTACTGGTAGCGGCAAATGACACCCCAGCGCAGGGTGGCCGCGACGAGCCACCAGCGCAGCGCGGCGCGGTCCACCGGCATGCCGCCCGCCCGTTCGTAGGCGGCAACGAAATCTTCGACGCTGCCGAGCCCGCCGGCACCCAGCGATGCCGGCGCGCCGAAGCGCCAGGCCCGGATGCAGAACCACGCCAGATCATCGACCGCCTCGCCGATATGGGTCAGTTCCCAGTCGAGCACCGCCGCCAGGCCGGTGTCGTCGACGATCAGGTTGCCCATCCGGAAGTCGCCGTGCACCAGCACCGATGGGGTCGGCTGCGGCCGATGCAGTTCCAGCCACCGGAAGGCCCACTCGAATGTGGCTGTGGTGTCACCCATCTCGTCGAGCTGATGGCGCCATTCCGCCAGCGGGTCCGAGGCCGGCAGCCCGATGCCGACCGGGTCGGCCCGGTGGATCGCCGCCAGCGCCTGCGCACATTGCCGCAGCAGACGCGCACGGGTCGTGGCGTCGAGGGTGCGTTGGATCTTGCGGACGATGGTCTCGCCGCCGATGAAATCACAGATCAGATACGGATTGCCCAGGGCGGCAGGGGAGTTGTCGGCGGCAATGATCTCCGGCACCGGCGCCCCGGTGGTGGCGGCCCGGCGCAGGGCGGCGGCCTCCAACTCCATGCTGGCGTGCACGTCATCGGGTGGACCGGTGCGCAGGATCAGGGCGCGCACGCCCGTTGCCGTCTGCGCATCGAAGGCCCAGGTGGCACGGCTGGCTCCACCGGTGAGCACCCGCAGATTGGCGACCGTGACCTCGCCGAGCGCCGGCGCCAGGACACCGGCGAGGGCGGCTGGACTCGGTCACTTGCGGCCGAACTTCAGCATGCGCTGTGCGACCCGGCGGATCTGTATCTCTTCGGCGCCCTCGGTGATCCGGTACCGGCGGTGGTGCCGATAGATGTGCTCGAACGGTTCATGACGGCTGTAGCCGACACCGCCGTGGATCTGCATCGCCCGGTCGGCGGCCTCACACACCAGCCGGTTGGCGCGGTAGTTGGCCATCGAGACCTTGTCCGAGACCTCCATGTGGTGATCGCGATCCAGGTGCCAGGCGGCGTAGTACACCAGCAGGCGCACCATCTGGGCCTCGGTCTGCAACTCGGCCAGCGGCCACTGCACGGCCTGGTTGACCGACAACGGCTTGCCGAACACGATCCGGTCCCCGGCATACTGTGCGGCCCGGTCGATACAGTACTGCGCCGCCCCCAGGCTACTGGCGGCCTGCCGGATCCTGTTCTCGTGCAGGAAGGTCTGGCCGACCTCGAGTCCGTGGTCGACCTCGCCGAGGACCGCGTCGGCGGGCACCCGGACGTCCTTGAGCTCGACCTCACCATGGTCGCTGGGCATGTTGAAGGTCCACCAGTAGTACGGAACGGTGAAGCCCGGGGTGTCGGTGGGCACCAGGAATGCGGTGATTCCCGACCGCGGAGCCGTCCTGACCGGAGGTGCGGGCGAAGACCAGATCATGGGTGGCGCGGTGCACGCCGGTGTTCCAGCGCTTGGCGCCGTTGATCACCCAGTCGTCGCCGTCGCGGACCGCGGTGGTCTCCATCCAGGTGGCGTCGCTGCCGTGGTTGGGTTCGGTGAGCCCGAACGCCATCGAGCGCTCACCGGTGAGCATCGCCTCGACCCAGTCCTTCTTCTGGGCATCCGTGCCGAACCTGCTCATCATGATGACCTGCGGGAAGTTACCGACGATCGAGGACTCGTCCTGCAGATCGTTGTGCAGCCCGAGCCCCTTGTGCGCCAGGTGTTCCCGGATCACCGCCATGTCCAGGTTCGATCCGCCGCGACCGCCGAACTCCTCCGGCAGCCCGTACCGCAACCACCCGGCCGCATCGGCGCGCCGCCGCATCTCGTCGAGCAGGTCCTCCCATTCCCGGGTCGGCACGCCGCCGCCCGCCAGGTCGGTCCGGGCGAACTCGCGACGCCGGTCGAAGTACTGCATGTTCTCACGTTCCAGCGGCTTGATCTCAGCCTCGATGAAGGCGTCCATCTCGGCCAGCAGGCCTGGAAGGTGCTCGGGTAAAGCGAAATCCACGGTGATCTCTCTTTCTGGCTCAGTGGCCGTACAGCGTTTTCTTCCAGATCGTCGACAGCGTCTTGATGGCGTCGGCGTCGCTGATCTGCAGCTCGGAGCCGGGGTTGCCCACCACGACGACGGTGAAGTTCTCGAACAGCAGCGCGATCGCGGCGGCGATGTGTTCGGGGTCGAGGTCCTGTGCATAGCCCTGCTCGCTGGCCCGGCGCACCGACCCGGCGACCATGTCCATACCGAACCGCCGGAACTCGTGCTGAACCTGCGCGAAACGCGGCTGAGTGGCCCCGAGTTGAGCGACGGCGATCATGATGCCGATGTTCTGCCGGAACAGATTCCAGTAGCCGGTGACCACCGTGGTGAAGTAGTCGCTGTCCTGCGGAGTGTCCGGCAGCGGTACCCGGGAGCCGGACGGTTCGACGATATCGTGCAGGAACGACTCGGCCAGCGAGGCCAGCAGATCTTCCTTGTCGTCGAAATACCGGTAGAACACCGCCGAGGACTTCCCGGCCACGGAGGTGATATCGGCCAGGGTGGTGCCGTGAAAGCCGCGTTCGGCGAACAGTTTCCGGGCGGCCAGTTCGATGGCCTCGCGGGTCTGGCGGCCCTTGGCGGTCAGTGATTCGGCGGGCGTCATGTCAGGCCCGGATGCGATCACCGGCGCGCAGCAACGCGCTGGGCAGTTCGTGCCCGACGGCGTCCTGTGCGATCCGAGCCGCGGCGATGGCGGCCTCGAGGTCCACGTCGACCTCGATACCGCTGTCGCGTAACAGGTACACCAGGTCCTCGGTGGCTATGTTGCCGCTGGCTCCCGGGGCGAACGGGCACCCGCCCAGGCCGCCGACGGAGGCGTCCAGCCGGGTGACCCCGGACTGTACGGCGGCATAGGCGCTGGCCAGCCCGGCACCGCGGGTGTTGTGGAAGTGCGCACCCAGCGGCAGATCGCCGATCACCGGTCGGACTCCCGCGATCAGTGTGGTGACCCGGTGCGGAGTGGTGGTCCCGATGGTATCGGCGATGGCGACCCGGTCGACGCCGAGTTCGGCGGCTGCCGAGGCGATTTCGATCACCCGGTGCGGATCTGTCGGGCCGTCGAACGGGCAGTCCCAGGCGGTCGCGATGATGACCTCGACGGTCGCGCCTTGATCATGGGCGATGCGGGTGACGTCGGCGATGGCCGCCGTCGCCTGGCCTGCGTCACGGCCGACGTTGGCGCGGCTGTGCGCATCCGACGCCGACACCACATACTCGATCGAGGTCAGACCGGCCGCGACGGCGCGTTTGGCGCCGTTGGGGCTGGCCACCAGCGCCGAGAACTCGACATCGGGGAAGCGGTACAGCTCGGCGGCGAGTTCGGCGGCATCGGCCAGGGCCGGCACCTTCGACGGCGAGACGAAGGCGGTGGCCTCCACTTCGCGCACCCCGGTGGCCACGATGGCTTCCAGGATCCCGATCTTGGCGGCCAGCGGGATGGGCGCCTCGATCTGCAGACCGTCGCGCAGGCAGACCTCGCGGATAGCTACCTTTTTCGGGAACGTCATAGCACCCCCTGCTGTCGCAGCGTCGTCAGTTCCTCGGCGCTCAGGCCGAGCAGCCCCGAGTACACCTCGTCATTGTGCTGCCCGGGTCGCGCCGAACCGGCGCTGCGCACGCTGCCCGGCGTCACCGAGAGCACCGGGATGACACCGGGTCCCTTGACATTGCGCTCGACCCGTTCATCCCAGTGGTCGGCGATCATCCCGCGGGCCTGCAGCTGCGGGTCGTTGACCACCTCGGCCACGGTGTTGATCGGGCCGCTGATCACGCCGGCCTCCGACAGCGTGGCGATGATGTCGGCCGGCTCACGCTCGGCCGCCCAGTCGCCGATGATCTTGTCGAGCTCGTCCTGATGGCGGCCGCGGGCAACATGGTCGACGAACCGGTCATCGCCTGCCAGCTCCGGCATGCCCATCGCACCGCACAGCCTGCGGAACACCGTGTCCTGATTGGCCGCGATCACCACCCAGCTGCCGTTGGCGCTCTGATAGATGTTCGACGGGGCGATACCCTCCAGCCGGGTGCCCGACGGCCCGCGGATCACACCGCCGACGTCGTAGTCGGGGATGGTGGATTCCTGGATCGCCAAGCAACTTTCGGTCAGGGCGGTGTCGACGATCTGGCCCTCACCGGTCACGCTGCGCCGGTACAGCGCGGCCAGCGCGCCCTGTGCGGCGAACATCCCGGCCAGGCTGTCGCCCAGCGACAGCGCCAGCCGTGGCGGCGGGCCGCCGGGGAATCCGTTCATGTGGCGCAGTCCGCTGGCCGCCTCGGCGACCGAGGCGTAGCCGGCCTTACCGGCGTCCGGGCCGGTCTGGCCGTATCCGGACACCCGCACCAGGATGATGCCCTTGTTGCGGGCGCGCAGCACGTCGTAGCCCAGGTTCCACTTCTCCAGGGTGCCGGGCCGGAAGTTCTCCACGATGATGTCGGAGCGGTCCACCAGGTCCAGGAACAGCTGCCGTCCGCGGTCGGTGCGCAGATCGAGGGTGGCAGCCTTCTTGTTGCGGGCGTGCACGGTCCAGAAGAAGTGGTGACCGTCCAGTTCGGCCTGTCCCCAGGTACGCAGCGGATCCGGTGTCCCGGGCAGCTCGATCTTGATGACCTCGGCGCCCATGTCGCCGAGCAACCGGCCGGCGAACGGGCCCGAGATCAGGGTGCCCAGCTCCAGCACCCGGATGCCGTCCAGCGCACCGGTCGGCCCGGTGGCATCGGCACTCATACCGAAAACCCGTGGCGGTGCAGCCAATCCGTGCAGACCCCGACGGCCTGGCGCAGGGTGCCGCGCTGGTCCGGTCCCGAGTAGTAGTGGTTGGCGCCGCTGATCTCGTGCATCTCCTTGTCGGGATGCCCGATCGCCTCGAACAGGCGGCGGGTGTGGCTCGGCGTGCAGGCGTCATCGGCGAGGTTGCCGATCACCAGGGCGGGTACCGCGATGTCGGGGCCGGCCTTGACGGCGTCGCCGTTGGCGTCGTCGTAGCTCCATTGCGACAGCCAGCTGCGCAGCGTGCAGAACCGGGCCAGCCCGACGGGGGAGTTGTTCACCACCTGAGGATCACCCAGATAGCAGGTGCCCGGGGTGCGTTCGTTCGGATCGACGGTCGGGTCCAGCCAGCGCGGATCGGCCATGGTGCCGTGCACCACGAACGCATATTCGTCATCGGGGCGGTCGGCGGCCCTGAGTTCGGCCAGCTTCTCCTTGACCCACCTGGTGATTCGCCGATTCCGCGCGATTTGGGCCTCGTGGTAGCGCTCCAGGAACTCCGGGGTGTACGGCGGCTGATTCGGGTTGTCGGGGTTGTACAGATCGAGCTCGGGGTCGCGCCGGGACGGGTCGTTCTCGTCGAGGATGGAGGCGTCCATCCATTCGGTCATGGTGCCGTGCCGGCTGATGTGCGCGGCCAGCAGCATGATGCCGTCGGCCGGGATGAGGCCGAGGGTGGTGAGGTCGGGGCCGTCGCCGGACGGGCTGGCGGTGACGGTCGGGCGCTGGGCCTGCTGCTGGTAGAACACCGACAGCGAGCCGCCGCCGCTCCACCCGGCCAGCACCACCTTGTCATAGCCGAGGCGGTTCTTGGCGTCCTTGATGCACTCACCGAGGTCCTCGACGACCTTCTCCATCAGCAGCGCGGAGTCGGTGCCGCGGAAACGGCTGTTGCAGTAGATGATGTGATGCCCGGCGCGGGCCAGCGCGTTGATCATCGGCAGATAGGCGCCGCCGCCGATCGGGTGCATGAAGACCAGCACGGTATCGCTGGGCTTGTGCTTCGGCTTGAGCAGATAGCTCTCCAGCACCACGAGTTCGGCGAGGCCGCCGTACACGTCGCGGACGCTCGAGGTGTTCTGGTAGGCGACCAGATACGGGATGCGCTCGTACTCGAACTTGACGGGTGTCTCGGTGGTAGTCATCGTGTTCCTTTGTTCTTCGCGCAGGCGCTCATCACTAGTGCTGCCCCAGATCATTGGCGAGGATTTCGGCGGAGGGGATGAGCCGGCGACGGGTGTCGATGGCGATCACCGACCAGTCCACCCGGTCGTAGTCGTCGAACTTGCGGCGGGCGCGCTCGCGGGCCTTCTCCGGTGCGCCGTGGTGAACCCCCTGCGGCGCATGGGAAACCAGTCCGGGGGGCATCGGGATGCCGTACAGCGAACCGGAGTGGAAGAAGGCGATCTCGTCATAGTCGACGTTGCGGTGATACCACGGCGTGCGCTCGGTGCCGGGGACACTCTCGGCGGGCTTGGGCAGGAAGTTCATCACGTAGACGCCGGTGGCCTGCATGAACAGGTGCACCGTCGGCGGCAGGTGCACGCTTTCCGAAGTGATGACGGTGTAGTCCTCGATGTTGAAGGTGAACGGGAAGTTGTCCCCGCGCCAGCCCTCCACATCGAGCGGATTATGTTGATAGAACAGCGATGTGGGGCCGCCTTCATGGATGAGGCGCACCTCGTATTCGGCCCTGCCGTCATCGTCGCTGGGCGCCGGCTCCGGGATGGTCACCTGCGCCGGGTCGAACGGGAAGTGTCTGCCCAGGATGCCGGCCGGCGGGACCCGGAAGTCGTCGGTGGCCTGGATCATGAGGAATGTGCTTTCAGCGTCGGGCACCTGGCGAAACGTGCAGGCCTTGGGGAGGTAGACCCAGTCGCCCTCGCGGTAGCGCACCGGACCGAACTCGGTCTCCAGCAGTCCGGCGCCCTTGTGCACGAAGATCAGCAGGTCGCCGTCGACGTAGCGGACGAAGAACGGCATCTCCTCGGTCCGCCGTGACAGCAGGACCAGGCAGTCGTCGTTGGAGAACATCAGCAGCGGGCCGCCGCGCGCGTCGGTGGCATCGCTGGGCTTCAACTCCGAGGACAGCACGTCGGTGGGGCGCAGTGGCCCGACGGTGCGGTAGGCGGTGGGGTCGTTGCGCCGGTACATGTTCGCGGTCCGGCCGACGAAGCCGCCGCGCCCCAACTCGTCGTCCTTGAGCCCGTCGAGGTCGGCGTGCACGCGTTTGGGCGTCTTGCCTTTTCGCAGGTGAACGAAGGATTCCATGACGCTCCTCGACAGATCCGGTCAGTAAAACTGAAAGTGACTTTACTTTTTGCTTTCTGGAATGGCAATGGCTGATGGCCGTGACGTCGGTGCCGCCGCGCGCACCCAAGATCGGATGCTCGGCTGCGCACGGACGATATCGGATCCACCTGTGGTGCAGAAGGTTTGGAAGTCGCCCCGCGGGACGTCGAGGTTTCGAGCGCGAGAATTCCGGGCCGAACCGTCCGGGCTGCAGGGCACGCGACCAGTCTCGTCTTGCTCAGCCGATGTGTTCCAGGCCCGCCGCTCTGGCCCGTTCGAGGGCTTCGGCCCGCATCTGATCGCGCTCGGCCGGCGTCCACCTCGTGGTGGGCTTCACCACCATGGTCTGCACCCGATAGCCGAGCATGCCGAACACATATTCCAGGTGGGGCCGCTGGAAATCCTGCAATTCGGGATGCCGTCCGTCATAGGCACTGCTGCGGGTGAGGATGAGTTGCAGCGGCTTTCCTTCGCCGAGCGTGCCGACATGCTCGCCCGTGTCGTTGAGGGTGAAGCCGACGATCGGCTGCACGATGATGTCGGTCCACGCCTTGAGGGCACATCCTCACCCCACACCGAGAACCGTTCGTAGGACTGGCCTTAGATAGGCCTGGCCGGCTGGGAGGGCAACGCGGCACACCCTTTGGGGCTGGCCTCGACCCATAGCGTGCGCATCAGATCATCGACGTTCTGGGGATCTTCATGCCCAGCGACAGGGCGCCGGCCAGTTCCCGGCTGGTGTCGTAGTCGAACACCACGTGCCCGGACAGCACGTCGACGTCACGCTTGTAGCGCTGCAGCGGGCTGGACAGGAAGTGGATGCTGGCCCCGCCGGCACCCATCAGTTCACCGATGACGGCCTTGGATTCGGCGACGATGTGCGCGGCGGCCAGCCGGGCCTGCGCGCGCACCGGCTTGTCCACCGGGTCCCCGGTCGCCACGATGGTCTCGATCTCGCCGACGGTGTCGGCCAGCAGTCCGCGCAGTGCACGCAGCCGCACCTGCGCGCCGGCCAGGTGCGCCTGGGCGATCGGTTTGTCCTTCTGCATCACGCCCTCATAGGGCAGCACCCGCTCGGCAAGACGTCGGGCGTAGATCTCGGTGACCCGCTCGGCGCTGCCGAGGGCGGGCATGGCGGCCAGCAGCGCGAGCGCGGGCACCATCGGCCAGCGGTAGGTGGCGGCGTCATGTAGACCGGCGCCCGGCGCGGTGCCGGCATAGATGTCGGTGACCTTGACCAAGCGGTGCTCGGGCACGAAGACGTCGGTGGCGATGGCGTCATTGGAACCGGTGGCCCGCATGCCGTCGGTGTGCCAGACGTCCTCGACGGTGACGTCGGCCGCCGGCAACAGCGCCAGCGCGGGGTAGAGGGCGTCGTCGGCGCCGCATAGTGCGGCCACGATGATCCAGTTGCCGTGGTTCACCCCGGTCGCCCAGGACCAGCGTCCGCTGAGCCGGATACCGCCGTCGGCGGGCAGGCCGCGGCCCGTCGGTGCCAGCGGGGCCGGGGCCAGGAAGGGCCGGGTGCCGAAGGCCTCCTGCTGGGCCTGCTCGCCGAACAGGGCCAGCATCCAGTTGTGTAGCGCGAAGAAGCCGATCGTCCAGGCGCTGGACGTGCAGCCGTGGGCCATCCGCCGGACCGGGTCCAGCAGGGCCGGGAAAGGGGCCTGCTGGCCTCCGTAGCGCGCCGGGACCAACAGATCGGTGAATCCGGACGCAGTCAACTCGGCGATCGTCGCCTCGGGCAGCCGGCGCAGCTCCTCGGCCTCGGGGGCGCGCTGGGTCAGTGCACGCACGAACTCGTCGGTGACAAGGGTGTGTGCCGCGATCGTCGTCATGGCCGGACCGTAACATACTTTTTAGTACGGGAAACGGCCGTCAACGCGCCAGCATCAGGTCCAGGAAGCGGTCGCTCTGGGCGGCGTGGCGGGGATTGGGCACCCGACCGGACAGGTGCAGGAAGCCGATGCCCACGGCGAATGTCGCGCCGGCCCGTAGTTCGGCCTCATCGGTGTCGAACCCGTAGTCCTCGAAGGCGGTGCGCACCGCGGCGAGCACCCGCCGATCGGCGTCCCGAACGCTGTCGGCGACGGCATCATCGGAGCGGGCCCATTCGCGCATGGCGCGCTCCAGCGTCCAGTGTCGCGGGCTCACCAGCGACGCCATCATCCGGGCCAGCCGGTCGCGTGGAGGCAACTCCCGGACGGCCTCGATCTGGCTGCGATCGGCGTCTCGCAGGTCCCGCCAGCCCTCCACGAGGGCGGCTCGGTAGCTGGGCATGCCGTCGAAGTGCCAATAGAAGCTGCCCTTGGTCACCTTCAGTCGGGCGCACAAACGATCGATTTTCAGCAGTTTTATGCCGTCTTCGGCAAGGATCGCGTACCCGGCCTGAAGCCAATCGTCGATGGTCAGACGGTTGCCGGACGGGCTCTGGGCGGTCGCCATGAGGGGCAGCCTACGGCGACTCGCGCGCACCCCTGACTTTCTGTTGGCCCTCGCTGCGTGTTTTACTGCAAGTCGCGACAACTGAATTCTCGGTCCGCTCCACGACAGAGCGAGCGGACGCGGATACCGCAGTGCAAGGACGCACTGCGGTATCTCTGGGTGTTGGACATGCTGCACCCCGGGTCGGGCGGGACCGTGACAATTAGAGTTGGGAAGAATTTGATGCAGAACGTTGTAGGCCGGTGGATGCGCCGGATCGGGGCCGTCGCCGCGGCCGCTCTGGTCGTGCCGGGCGCGATCGCAGTGGCGGGTGGCGCAGCCACCGCCGGTGCCTTCTCCCGCCCGGGTCTCCCGGTGGAGTACCTGATGGTGCCGTCCGCTGGGATGGGCCGCGATATCAAGATCCAGTTCCAGAGCGGTGGCGAGAACTCGCCGGCCGTGTACCTGCTGGACGGCCTGCGTGCGCAGGATGACTTCAATGGCTGGGATATCAACACCCAGGCCTTCGAGTGGTTCCTCGACAGTGGTCTGTCGGTCGTCATGCCCGTCGGTGGCCAGTCGAGCTTCTACGCCGACTGGTACGCGCCGGCGCGTAACAAGGGCCCGACCGTCACGTACAAGTGGGAGACCTTCCTGACCCAGGAGCTGCCCGCCTACCTGCAGGCCAACAAGGCCGTCAAGCCCACCGGCAGCGCCGCGGTCGGTCTGTCGATGGCCGGCTCGGCCGCGCTGAACCTGGCGACCTGGCACCCCGCGCAGTTCATCTACGCCGGCTCCATGTCGGGCTTCCTGAACCCCTCCGAGGGCTGGTGGCCGTTCCTGATCAACATCTCCATGGGTGACGCCGGTGGCTTCAAGGCCGACGACATGTGGGGTAAGACCCAGGATCCGAACAGCGGCTGGAAGCGCAATGACCCGATGGTCAACATCCCGACGCTGGTGGCCAACAACACCCGCCTCTGGGTCTACTGCGGTAACGGCCAGCCCAACGAGCTCGGTGGCGGCGATCTGCCCGCGACCTTCCTCGAGGATCTGACCATCCGCACCAACATCACCTTCCGCGACAACTACCTGGCCGCGGGTGGATCGAACGGTGTGTTCAACTTCCCGAACAACGGCACGCACAACTGGGCGTACTGGGGCCGCGAGCTCCAGGCCATGCTGCCCGACCTGCAGCGTGTTCTGGGTGCATAAGTAATCCGTAGAAAATCCCCCGAGGCCCATCGCCTCGGGGGATTTTTTATGTCCCTGCCCGACGTTTCGGCGAGAGTGCGGTTTCGTCCGCGACTCGCCGTCATCGCAGTATGCGGATGCACTTTCGGGGAGCTCGCCTGCTCAATATCGGCGATCGTTACCCGAATACTCGAACGGCGGGCAGTCCCGCGACAGCAACGCCGCGTGGACGCGATCCAAGAACGCCTCTCGATGGGTGTGCAGCAGACCGGCACTGACCCGGATGACCATCCATCGCTGCGCTTCCAGGGCGGCGTGGCGTTCGATGTCGCGATCCCGCTGCTCTGGGTTCGTCCAGTGCTGAGCGCCGTCGAACTCGACCGCGACGCGATACTCGGGCCAGCCCATGTCGAGCCGGGCCAGCGCCAGGCCGTACCTGTCGTAGACCTTGATCTGAGTCACCGGCCGCGGAAAACCGGCGCGCACCAGTACGAGTCGCGTCAACGACTCATACGGGGATTCCGAGCCTCCGTCGACGATATCCAGAGTCTCTCGCAACTGGCGTATCCCTCGGGCGCCCGGATGTTGACGCGCGACGGCGTGGACGTCGGCAACCTGCACCCGGGTGGCGCTCATCAGGGCATCGACGCGTTGCACGCCTACGCGTAGCTTGAGCCGCCGCCCGAGATCGAATGCAGTGCGGGCCGGGTTGGTGACCGGCATGCCGGAGACCTCGGTTGTCTCACCGGGCGCCAGGGTGTCGCTACGCACGATCAGCCCGGCCGGTGGCCTGCGATTGCTGTGGATGATCTCGGCGCGCTCACCGGCGTCGATCCATTTGGCGCCCAACAGTGCCGAGGCGGACATACCGCTCACCACGCCGCGGCGGTCTGACCACAACCACGCCGCGCGGGCCAGCTCCTGCGGGGACAGCGCGGTGTCGCGAGGTATCCACACCGCCGGGTAGATGGCCCTGTTGAAGCGGCGAAGTTCACGGAACGTCAGGGTGCCGTCGGACACGGCCTCCGGGCCGCGGAACGGCCAATCGATGGGGTTCATGCCACCGACGGTGACGACGAGCGCCGACACGAATCAGCCGTCGACACCCGATTCGCGCACGTTATCCACAGGCTGACTCACCCGAGTGTGCGTCGGGATACGGGGGCCGCGGTGTGTTGCGGATGAAACCGCACTCTCGGCGAGAAGAAGTGGCAGGTGGCGCCGTCCCCCCCCCGGATCGGCGCCACCAGGTATCACTTCAGCTGAGCCGACGACAGCCCCAGCAGCCGGCGGGCGACCACCAGCTGCTGAATCTGCTGGGTGCCCTCGAAGATGTCCAGGATCTTCGAATCGCGGGCCCACTTCTCCAGCAGCGTCTGCTCCGAATACCCTGCGGTGCCGGCCATCTCGACGGCCTTGAGGGTGATGTCGCTGGCCACCCGGGCGGCCTTGGCCTTGCCCATCGAGGCCTCTTTGGAGTTCGGGATCTTGTTGTCGGCCTGCCACGCCGAACGGATGGTCAACAGATAGCCGGACTCCCAGTCGGCCTCCATGCGCAGGAACTCCGCGGCCGGCGCGCTCTGGGCGTGCGCCGGTTTGTCGTAGGAAATCTCGATACCGGCCTCGGTCAGGATGACTCGCAGCTCCTCCAGAGCGGCGCGGGCGATGCCGACGGCCATCGCCGCCACGATCGGGCGGGTGTTGTCGAAGGTCTCCATGGCGCCGCCGAAGCCCTTGTCGGTCTTGACTTCTGGGTCACCGAGCAGGTTCTCCTTCGGGATCCGCGCGTTCTCGAAGCGGATCACTGCGGTGTCGGAGGCCTTGATGCCCAGCTTGTGCTCGAGGCGCTCCACGGTGACACCGGGGTGCTCCCGCGGCACGACGAACGACTTGATCGCCGCGCGGCCCAGCGACTTGTCCACCGTCGCCCACACCACGATGTGGGTCGCGCGGGATCCCGCGGTGACAAAGATCTTCTCGCCGTTGATCACGTACTCGTCACCGTCGAGAATCGCGGTGGTGGACACCGCGGCCGAGTCGGAGCCGAAGCTGGGCTCGGTGATGGCCATCGAGGCCCACACCTTGCCGAAGCGCTCCAGCTGTTCCTTGTTGGCAACGCTCGAGATCGCGGCGTTGCCCAGGCCCTGGAAGGGGATCGACAGCAGCAGGGCGACGTCGCCCCAACTGACTTCCAGGGCGTTCAGCAGCGCAGACATGTTGGCGCCGTTGACGTTCGTCTTCTTGCCCTCGTCATTGCGGCCACCGAAGGCGTCGGCGCCGGCGAAGGAGATGGTCTTGGCCTCCTGTAGGCCCTCGAACAGGTGGGCCAGGGTGTCCAGCTCGACGGGGTAGGCGTGCTCGGCGAGGTCGTACTTGCGGGAGATCGGTCGGAGCATCTCCGCCGCGCCCTGATGTCCCTTTTCGACGACCGCTTGCAGCTTCTTGGGTAGTTCCAGATTGATTGCCATGACTGGGTTTCCGTTCCTAGAAGTCTTAGAGGACCACAACACCCTCGGCGACGCCGAGGACCCGCAGATCGCGGTACCAGCGCTCGACCGGGTGTTCTTTGGTGAAGCCGTGGCCGCCGAGCAGCTGGACGCCGTCCAGGCCGATCTGCATGCCCTTGTCGGTGGCGATCCGCTTGGCCAGCGCGGCTTCGCGCGCGAAGGCCAGGCCCTGCTCGGCGCGGGCGGCGCCGCGCAGGGTGATCAGCCGCAGACCGTCGAGTTCGATGGCGATATTGGCGGTCATGAAGGCCACCGCCTGCCGGTTGGCGATCGGCTCGCCGAACGCCTCACGTTCCTTGATGTAGGGGATGACGTAGTCGAGCACGGCATGCGAGGTGCCGACCGCCAGTGCAGCCCAACCCAATCGGGAATAGGCGATGGCCTCGGAATAGTCCTGCGCGAAGTCGGCGTCGGTGCGATCGTCCTCGCCGAGGCGATTGTGCAGCGGCACCGCGACGTTGTCGAGGGCCACCCGGCCCAGCGCGGCGGCGCGCACACCCATCGACGGATCCGCCTCGACGGTGACGCCTTCGGACGAGGCCTCCACGATGAACAGCGCGGGCTTGCCGTTGAGCTGGGCGGCGACGATGAACAGCTCCGCGCTACCCGCCGCGGGGACAAGCGATTTCACGCCGGACAGTCGGTAGCCGCCCGGGGTGCGCACCGCAGTGGTTTTCAGCGAGGTGGGATCGAACAGCGCGTGCGGTTCGGCGATGGCGACGCTGGCCTGCGGCACGTTCTCGCCGGCGAACGCGGGCAGGTAGGTGGCCTGCTGCTGCGCACTGCCCCAATGGGTCAGCGCGGACGCGACACCGGAGGGCGCCAGGATCGGCAGCGCCAACCCCATGTCGCCGTAGGCGAGCGCCTCGGCGACCAGCGCGCCGGTCACCGTGCTGCGGTGTTCGGCGATGCCGTCGAAGTTCTCCGGGATGTTCAGCGAGGTGATCCCGAGCTCGGCGGCCTTGGCGATGAGGTCGGCCGGGTAGGTGACCGCGGCGTCGGCGTCGTGAGCGGCCGGGCGCAGGATCTCCTCGGCGAACTCGCTGACCGTCTCGACGATCATCTTCTGGTCGTCATCCGGGGTCAGGTCGAAGTAGTCGGACTCCTTCGGCGCGAGCCGGGTGGGGGAGCCGCCCAGGCTCTGGATCTTCTTGAACTGGCGGGTCGACGCGCCGGCGGCGGAGAACGCCGTCTTCACGCCGTACCGGATGCCCTTGTTGAGCGGGTCGCGCAGGCCGTAGCGGTCCAGGAACTCCTGGCCCATGAGGGGCGTGAGCAATGCGATCCCGATATCGGTCGCGGTGCGCTTGTGCTTCTGGAGCCCAACGGCGCTTTCCGGGCCTTTGCGCTGGGGGCGAGATTCGATCTGAGTCATTTCGGCAGCCTCTTTTGGTGGGGGCAATGCGTGATGACCGTATCTTACTCCGGAGTAAGATAGAAAAAGGCTGTAACCAACCTCACAGTGCGGCCAGAGCCGCCTCATGTAGTCGGCCGTTGGTGGCCAGGGCGCTGCCGCCATGCGGGCCGGGTGCGCCATCGATGCTGGTGAACGTGCCGCCGGCCTCCCGGATCAGGATGTCCAGCGGCGCGATGTCCCACACCTTGACCTCGGGTTCGCAGGCGATGTCCACCGCACCCTCGGCCACCAGGCAGTACGACCAGAAGTCGCCGTAGGCCCGGACCCGCCACACCGCGTCCGTCAAGGTCAGGAAACCGTTCCCGGCGGTCGTCCCAGCCCGTCGTCAGGTCCGAATAGGACAGGCTCGCCGAGGCCAGATCGCCGACCCCGGACACCTGGATGCGGCGAGTCGCGCCGCCGAACGAGGTGTGCGCGCCCTGGCCCGACCCGGCCCACCAGCGCCGCCCCAACGCCGGTGCGCTCACCACGCCGACGGTGGGCACGCCGTCGGAGATCAGCGCGATCAGCGTGCACCACACCGGGACGCCGCGGACGAAGTTCTTGGTCCCGTCGATCGGGTCGATCACCCACTGGCGGCCCGTGGAAGACGTTGTGCCGCCGAACTCTTCACCGAATACGCTGTCATCGGGCCGGGCCTGGGACAGGGCCGCTCGCAGCGCCTCCTCGGCGCCCTTGTCGGCATCGGTGACGGGGGTGAGATCCGGCTTGGTCTCGACGCGCAGGTCCAGCGCGCCGAAGCGGGCCATGGTCAGCGCGTCGGCCTGGTCGGCCAGTCGCAGGGCAAGAACCAGATCGTCAGAAACGTCTCTCATGCCCGCAGTCCTACCATGGCTACGTGATCGAATTCGCGATGATATTGCTGTTGGTCGGTGCGCTGGTGCTCATAGCGATGCCCTGGATCCGCAAGCGCCGCGAGGCCGGGGGAGGCGGCGGTATGGGCGCCGGCATGGCGCCCGGCACGCTGCTGGTCACCGGCGTCAGCCCACGCCCCGATGAGCTCGGCGAGCAGTTCGTCACCATCAGCGGCGTCATCAACGGACCGACGGTCAACGAGCACGTCGTCTATCAACGTCTGGTCGTCGACGTCGACCAGTGGCCCACCATCGGCCAGCTGATCGACGTCGTCTACTCGCCGAAGAACCCGGACAAGTGGGGGTTCGCGCCGTCGGCGCCGCCCCCGCCGGCACCCGAGACCTACCCGACCGTCTGAGAGGACACCCCCCCGTGCCCCAATCGCTTCCGGCCGGACTGATCGAGCTGCTGCGCAAGCCCAGCCCGTGCTTCGTGGCCACGCTGATGCCTGACGGTTCACCGCAGCTCACCGAGACCTGGGTGCACACCGACGGCGAGCACGTCGTGCTCAACATCGTCGGGGGCTCCCAGAAGGACCGCAACCTCGCCCGCGACCCGCGGATCGCCGTCAACGTCGCCGACCCCGACGAGATCCGGCGGTTCTACGCGATTCGGGGCCGGGTCACGGCCACCACCGCCGAGGGCGGCCACGAGAGCATCCACGAGATCTCGCAGAAATACCTGGGCATCCCGTACCCGTACTTCAGCGGAAACCCGGACGAGACGCGACTCATCCTCACCATCGAGGCAGACAAGGTCACCCCGCCGCCCGGCGAGTGATCAGCGCATCGCCGTTTTCGACAGCAGGGCCGCCAGAAGCGGCGAATCGCAGCCCTCGCGTGGAAAACGGCGCGACAACTCTCAGCCGTGCGCGATCCCCAGCAGGTCCGCGACGCTGGTGAGCTTCACCCGCGGCCGGTGCTGCGCATCACCGGTCGCGCGCTCGTGGGAGTCGATGCGTGCCCAGTGATCGTCGGTGACCAACAACGGCTGCCGCGACAACAGCCACTGCACCAACTCGGCGTCGTGGCCGTCATCGAAGCCGGGCTCGCCGAGATCGCCCAACAACGTCTGCACCGTATCCGCGGAGTCCTTCTTGTTGCTGCCGATGACACCGGAGGGCCCGCGTTTGATCCAGCCGACGACGTACTCGTGCTCGCGGCCCTCGATCCGACCGTCGGCGTGGGGGATGGTGCCGGACTTCTCGTCGAACGGCAGTCCGTCGACGGGCACACCGCGATACCCGACGGCGCGCACCACCAGCTGCACCGGCAGTTCCTCGCGTTCGCCGGTGTCCTTGGCCACCACACGGCCACCCTCGTCGACCAGTTCGTTGCGCCCCAACACAATCGACTCCACCCGATCGGAACCGCGGATCTCGATCGGGGAGGTGGCGAACCGGAACACCACCCGCCGCTGCGCGCCTTCGGGCTGCATCTCCGCGTACTGCCGCAACACCTTGATGTTCGTCTTGACGGTCTTGTCGGCGGCCTCGAGGTCCGCATCGGTGATGTGCTCGAAGTCGGCGCGCTCGACCACGATGTCGACCTCGGCCATCTGCTCCATGTGCCCGAGCTCGCGCAGCTCCATCGTGGTGAACGGCGCCTGCAGCGGCCCACGCCGGCCCACCACGATGACCTCGCGGACACCGCGCGGCCCGAGCAGATCCAGGGCGTGGTCGGCGATATCGGTCTGCGCCAAGATCTCCGGGTCGCTGATCAGGATGCGCGCCACGTCGAGCGCGACGTTGCCGTTGCCGATCACCACCGCACGGTCGGCGGACAGGTCGGGTGCCACCTCCCCGAAGTGTGGATGCGCGTTGTACCAACCGACGAAGTCGACGGCCGCGACGCTGCCGGGCAGGTCCTCGCCGGGGATGCCCAGCACTCGGTCGGACTGGGCGCCGATCGCATAGACGACGGCGTCATAGCGCTCGGCCAACTCGGCGGCCTGCACGTGCTCGCCGACGGAGATGTTGCCGAAGAACCGGAACCGCGGGTCCGCCGAGATCTTCTCGAACTGGGCGCTGATCGACTTGATCTTCGGGTGGTCGGGGGCGACGCCGGAGCGCACCAGTCCCCACGGGGTGGGCAGCATCTCCAGCATGTCGACACGGACTTCGAGATCGGACTTCAACAGCGACGCGGCGGCGAAGAACCCGGACGGGCCTGAGCCGACGATCGCCATGTGGTACGGGCGCATGGCAAGCCTTTTCGTGAGGCTGAACGGTGACGCGCAAGGGGCTGTCGCGACGTCACCGGACCGGTTACCAGCCCGATGCTAGCCGCGCACCGGCGATCGAGGGCGGAGTCCGGAGAAGCGGCCGGTAACCTCAACAGTCGTGGATCCTGACCGTCTTGCCGATATCGCCGCCCTCGACACCACGTTGACGACCGTGGAGCGGGTGCTCGATGTCGACGGTCTGCGCGGCCGCATCGAGACACTCGAAGCCGAGGCCGCCGACCCCAACCTGTGGAACGACCAGGCGCACGCCCAGAAGGTGACCAGCGAGCTGTCGCATGCGCAGAACGAGCTGCGCCGCGTCGAGGAACTGCGCCAGCGCGTCGAGGACCTGCCGGTGCTCTACGAGATGGCCGCCGAAGAAGAAGGTGCGGAAGGCTCCGAAGCGCTCGCCGAGGCCGACGCCGAGCTGACCAAGCTGCGCGAGGACATCGAGGCCATGGAGGTCCGGACCCTGCTGGCCGGGGAGTACGACCAGCGCGAGGCGTTGGTCAACATCCGCTCCGGCGCCGGCGGCGTGGACGCCGCGGACTGGGCCGAGATGCTGATGCGGATGTACATCCGCTGGGCTGAGGCGCACAAGTACCCCGTCGAGGTGTTCGATACGTCCTACGCCGAAGAGGCCGGGATCAAGAGCGCCACCTTCGCGGTGCACGCCCCGTACGCCTACGGCACTCTCTCGGTCGAGCAGGGCACCCACCGGCTGGTGCGCATCAGCCCGTTCGACAACCAGGGTCGGCGGCAGACCTCGTTCGCCGAGGTCGAGGTGCTGCCCGTCGTGGAAACAACGGACCACATCGAGATCCCCGAGGGCGACATCCGGGTCGACGTCTACCGCTCCAGCGGCCCCGGCGGCCAGTCGGTCAACACCACCGACTCGGCGGTGCGCCTGACCCACATCCCGACCGGCATCGTCGTCACCTGCCAGAACGAGAAGAGCCAGCTGCAGAACAAGGTGTCGGCGATGCGGGTGCTGCAGGCCAAGCTGATGGAGCGCAAGCGTCAGGAGGAGCGCGCCGAGATGGACGCGCTCAAGAGTGACAGCGGCAGCTCGTGGGGCAACCAGATGCGCTCCTACGTGCTACACCCGTATCAGATGGTGAAAGACCTACGCACCGAATTCGAGGTCGGTAGCCCGGCAGCGGTTCTCGACGGAGACATCGACGGCTTCCTGGAGGCAGGGATCCGTTGGCGCAATAGGAAAGATGACGACTAAGACTGTGGTGGCCCTTCCGGTCGCCGACCTGTGGCACGGGTTCTGGCACGGTGAAATCGGGTCGTGGATGCTGACCGTCGGCGTGCGCATCGCGCTGCTGGTCATCGGTGCACTGCTGACCGCCCGGATGATCAACTGGATCGCCCGCCGGGTCACCCGCCGCATCGATGCCGAGTACCAGGAGAGCGATCAGCTCGTCCGCTCCGAGAGCGCCAAGCACCGCCAGGCGGTGGCCTCGGTGATCTCCTGGGTGTCGATCGCCGTGCTGTTCGTGGTGGTCGGCGTCGAGATCACCGATGCACTCAACGTCCCGGTGGGCTCGCTGGTCGCACCCGCCGCGGTGCTCGGTGCCGCTCTGGGCTTCGGTGCGCAGAAGTTGGTGCAGGACCTGCTGGCCGGCTTCTTCATCATCACCGAACGCCAGTACGGCTTCGGTGACCTGGTGCAGTTGAGCATGATCGGGGCCCCCGAGGCCTCGGAAGGCACCGTCGAAGAGGTGACCCTGCGGGTCACCAAGCTGCGGACCGGTGAGGGTGAGGTGTTCACGGTTCCCAACGGCAACATCGTCCGGTCACTCAACATGTCCAAGGACTGGGCCCGAGCGGTCGTCGACATCCCCGTACCGGCCAGCGCCGACCTCAATCGCGTCAACGACGTGCTGCACGACGTCGGGGAGAAGGCGATGGAGGACGCCCGTCTGAGCGCGCTGTTGCTGGACAGTCCGCAGCTGATGGGCGTGGAGAGCATCGAGCTGGACACGGTCAATCTGCGGATGGTCGCCCGCACGCTGCCCGGCAAGCAGTTCGAGGTCGGCCGCCGGCTGCGGATCCGCATCATCGCGGCGCTGACCACCGCGGGCATCGCGACCGCCGATCACACCCCGACGCTCGGCAACCTCAACCCGTCCTCGGGCGCCGCCGACAAGGAAACCGGCACCGGCCGAACCGAGCAGAAGCCATGAAGATCATCGAATCGTTGAAGAAGTGGCGCCGCAGCGACCGCGGGTGGCCGCGGTATCTGCCGGGTGGCCGCATCCGTACGTCCACCGCCGGCTTGATCGTCGCCTTCATCGCGCTGTCCTGGATCAGCCAGACCTACGAGCCGCCCGCCCCGCCGCCCACGGCGCCGGAGACGGCCGTCGTGCCGCCGGGCTTCGTTCCCGACCCGGAGTACACCTGGGTGCCACGCACCAACGTCGAGGTGCCGCGCACCACGTACCCCACGACCACCACCACGACGACCACGACGACGACCACCGAGCCGACGACGACGTCGCCCACCGACCCGACCGAGACGACGTCACCGGGCGACACGCCGACGTCGCCGACCGAGACCGCGCCGACCACCACGGTGGTCGACCCGGACGGTCCCGACGGGGTGGTCCCACCGATCACGCTGCCGGTGCTACCGGGTTCGGCACCGACCCCGGCGCCGCAGTCGACGGCGACACCGCCGCCGCCTGCACGCAGCGCGAACTGACACGCGTCTACACTGGCGTGCCGTGATGATCACCCTCGACAAAGTGAGCAAGCAGTACAAATCCTCTGCTCGTCCGGCACTGGATGACGTCTCTCTCAAAATCGACAAGGGTGAGTTCGTCTTCCTCATCGGGCCGTCGGGGTCGGGCAAGTCGACGTTCATGCGTCTGCTGCTGGGCGCCGAGCACCCGTCCACGGGCGATATCCGGGTCTCGAAGTTCCACGTCAACAAGCTCTCCGACCGGCACATCCCGCAGCTACGGCAGGTCATCGGCTGCGTCTTTCAGGACTTCCGGCTGCTGCAGCAGAAGACCGTGTTCGAGAACGTCGCCTTCGCCCTCGAGGTCATCGGCAAGCGCGGTGACGTGATCAACCGGGTGGTACCCGACGTGCTCGAGATGGTCGGGCTGAGTGGCAAGGCCAGCCGGCTGCCGCACGAGCTGTCCGGTGGTGAGCAGCAGCGCGTCGCGATCGCGCGGGCGTTCGTCAACCGCCCGCTACTGCTGATCGCCGACGAACCCACCGGCAACCTGGACCCGGAAACCAGCAAGGACATCATGGATCTGCTCGAGCGGATCAACCGCACCGGAACCACGGTTCTGATGGCGACGCACGACCACCACATCGTGGACTCCATGCGTCAGCGCGTCATCGAACTCGAATTGGGCCGCCTCATCCGCGACGAGCAGCGCGGCGTTTACGGAATGGATCGCTAGTGCGTTTTGGCTTCCTGATCAATGAGGTTCTGACCGGACTTCGTCGCAACGTCACGATGACGGTGGCGATGATCCTGACGACCGCCATCTCCATCGGCCTGTTCGGCGGTGGTCTGCTGGTCATGCGGGTGGCGGATCAGTCCCGCGACATCTACCTGGACCGGGTGGAGAGCCAGGTCTTCCTCACCAACGACGCGTCGGTCAACGACCCGAACTGTGATGCCGACCCCTGTAAGGCGTTGCGCGCGCTGATCGATTCGCGCGAGGACGTGCGGTCGGTGCGCTACCTCAACCAGGAGGAGGCCTACGCCGACGCGATCAAGAAGATCCCGGCGTTCAAGGACGTCGCCAGCAAGGACGCCTTCCCGGCGTCGTTCATCGTCAAGCTGGAGAACCCGGAAGAGCACGTCGATTTCGACGCCGCCATGCAGGGCCAGCCCGGCGTGCTCAACGTGCTGAACCAGAAGGATCTGATCGACCGCTTGTTCGCGCTCTTGGACGGCATGTCCAACGCGGCCTTCGCGGTGGCGTTGGTGCAGGCGATCGGCGCGGTGTTGTTGATCGCCAACATGGTTCAGGTGGCGGCCTATACCCGGCGCACCGAGATCGGCATCATGCGCCTGGTCGGCGCTACCCGCTGGTACACCCAGTTGCCGTTCCTGGTGGAGGCGATGCTCGCCGCGTTCATCGGCGTGGTGCTGGCGCTGATCGGTCTGCTGACGGTGCGCACGCTGTTCCTGGAGAAGGCGCTCAGTCAGTTCACCCAGGCTAATTTGATTGCGCCGCTGGACTTCGCCGATATTCTCTACATAGCGCCGATACTGCTGTTCGTGGGTGTGGCGATGGCCGGTGTCACGGCCTATGTGACGCTGCGCCTCTACGTACGAAGATAGAAGATGGCGAAAAAACCCGATAAGGCTGCCGAAAAGGCGAACAACCACGTGGTCGCGACCAATCGCAAGGCGCGCCACAACTATTCGATCCTGGATGTGTACGAGGCCGGGGTCGTGCTGGTCGGCACCGAGGTGAAGAGTCTGCGTGAAGGGCAGGCCTCGCTGGCCGACGCGTTCGCGACGGTGGACGACGGCGAAATCTGGCTGCGCAACCTGCATATCGCCGAGTATCACCACGGCAGCTGGACCAACCATGCGCCGCGGCGCAACCGCAAACTGCTGATGCACCGCAGTCAGATCGACAATCTGGTCGGCAAGATCCGCGACGGCAACCTCACCCTGGTGCCGTTGTCGCTGTACTTCGTGGACGGCAAGGTCAAGGTCGAGCTGGCCCTGGCCCGCGGTAAAGAGGCCCGCGACAAGCGCCAGGATCTGGCCAAGCGCGACGCCGACCGGGAGATCACCCGCGAGCTGGGTCGGCGCAACAAGGGTATGAGCTAGTCGATCTGCCCGGCGCCACGCACGCGCGATCCGCGGGGACGGGCCTGCGCGGGCGATATAGTGCGCCCCACGCGGTCGGACGCACGGGGGAGGGTCGTTGACAGCACGACGCTCGCGCCTCCGTCTCCTCGTGCTCGTCGGTGTCAGCACGCTGGCGGCGGTCAATGCGATGGCGTTCTGGGGCGACCCGGTGGCCGACACCTGCGCGCTGATCCTGCAGATCTGCGCGGGGGTGTGCGCGGTCATCTGCGGGGTGGCGGTCGCGCGGCGCGAGCACGGTGCCGACCGGTGGTGGCGACTGGTATTCGTCGCGGCGCTGCTGACCTGGATGCTCGGCCAGACGCTGTGGCGTCTGCACGTGGCCGACTCGGCGCCGGTGCTGGTGCGTGCGCTGTACCTGTCGATACCGGTGCTGGTGTTCACCTCGGTGGTCCTGCTGGTGCGCTCCAGCGGCGGGGTGATGTCCCCGCCCGACAGCCCGTTGCGGCAGCCGTTCGTGACCAACGCCCTCGACGGCGTCATCGCCGGGCTCGCTTTCCTGATCCTGGCGGTCATGAGCGATCTGGGCACCCGGTTCGCGGCGTCCGACCACGCGATGCGGGTACTCGACGTCGTCTTCATCGGCGCGGAGATCTTCGTGGTCGGCACCGTCGTGCTGATCGCGATGATCTATGACCCCGGCCGTCCGAACCGGACGAACTTTCTGCTGCTCGCGGGTGCTCTCCTACTGATGGGCGCCGCCAACCGGCTGCTGGCCTACCTGCGATCGGTGGACGTGCCGGACGCGCAACTGTGGGCAGGTCTCGGGCTGATCATCGGGCCGGTGCTCATCGGCTTCGCCTTCCTGCCGACGGCTCCCCCGTCGGGCAGTGCCCTCCGCCGTCAGGACTGGACGCAGCTGCTGTTGCCCTATCTGGGTTTCCTCGGGGTGGCGGTGCTGTTCGCGTTCCACCTCTACATCGAACGCGAGCTGTCCCTTGCCGCCGTCCTCCTGACGGTGCTGATGGTGGCGCTGGTGGCGACCCGTCAGGTGCTCGCGACGCGCGCGGAACGGTCGTTGACGCAATCGCTGTACTGGGCGCAGCGCGGACTGGCGTATCAGGTGCACCACGACGCGCTGACCGGGCTTCCGAACCGGACCCTGTTCGCGCAGCGACTCGACGAGGCCATGCGGCACGGACAGTTCGTGCTGATCTTCATCGACCTCGACGACTTCAAAGAGGTCAACGACCGCTACGGGCACGCCGCCGGCGATGAACTGCTGCGCGCGGTCGGGGAGCGGTTGGGGCGGTTCGTCGCCGACGGTGACACCCTGGCCCGCGTCGGTGGCGATGAGTTCGCGATCCTGATCGAGGGTGCCGACGATCACGGCGAGCAGCTGGAGGCCGCGGCCGAACCGCTGCGGACCGCGTTGCGCGAGCCGTTCCCGGTGCACGGCTCGTCGCTGCGGGTGAAGGCCAGCATGGGGCTGGTGCGGCCGCAGACCGACGGGTTACCGCAGACCTCCGACGATTTGCTGCGGCAGGCCGATATCGCGATGTACGCGGGCAAGCGGATGGGCAAGGACACCGCCGTCATCTACCAACCGTCATCCGGCGCGGTGGTCGACTTCCCGACCCTGCTGCGGGTCTCGAAGGGCAAGCCGCCGCCCGGGTTCCGGCTGGTGTACCAGCCGGTCGTGGCGCTCGGGGACGGCGCGGCGGTGGCGGTGGAGGCGCTGGCCCGGTGGACGGCGGCCAACGGGATCGACATCTCGGCGGAGACCTTCGTCGCGGATGCCGAAGCCGCCGGCCTCGGGGCCGACTTCGACGCACTGGTGCTCGACCTGGCGTGCTCGGAGGTGCGCGGTCGTGGTCTCGACATCGACATCCACGTCAACATCGGTGGGGCGCGGCTGGGCAATCCGGGGTTCGAGTTGCAGGTGCGCAAGGTGCTGGAGCGCTACCGGATTCCGCGTAACCGCCTGGTCCTGGAGATCACCGAGACGATGCCGATCGTCGACCTCGACCGCGCCGCGCGCCAGATCGGCCGGTTCGGTGAACTGGGTGTCAAGGTGGCGCTGGACGATTTCGGGTCGGGCTTCAGCTCGCTGACCTATCTGCACGCGTTGCCCGTCGACATCGTGAAGCTGGACCGCAGCCTGGCCTCCGGCAGTAATCCCGCGCGGGATCAGACGCTGTACCGCTCGGTGATCACGCTGTGTGACGACCTCGGGCTCGAGGTGATCGCCGAGGGCGTGGAGACCTCCGAGCAGGCCGAGATGGTCGCCAGGGCCGGCGGCCGGCTGGCCCAGGGGCACCTGTTCGGGTGGCCGGTGCCGATCACCGAACTCGTCGCCTCGTTGGCGACCGTGCACGGTCAGGCTTAATCGTTGGGGTCTTGTCGGTGCGGGCGCTATGATGGTGAGTCCTGCCGAATGTCGGCGGGGGTGCGAGGGGCTGAACGGTTTCGACTTCGCGCATCGAATCAAGGGAAGCGTGCCGGTGCAGGCAAATGACCACCGTAAGCGTCGTTGCAACCAATTAAGCGCCGATTCCAATCAGCGCGACTACGCACTCGCTGCCTAAGTAGCGATGCGTGTCTGTCAGACCGGGAGCGCCCTCGGCCCGGACCCTGGCATCAGCTAGAGGGACCCACCCACGGGTTCGGTCGCGGGACCCGTGGGGACATCAAACAGCGACTGGGATCGTCATCTCGGCTTGTCTGCGTGACCGGGAGATCCAAGTAGAGACATAGCGGACTGCGCACGGAGAAGCCTTGAGGGAATGCCGTAGGACCCGGGTTCAATTCCCGGCAGCTCCACCACAAGGGGACGGCCGCAGGTCACACGACCTGCGGCCGTTCTCGTGTCGCGTACTTGCGCCCAACGTCGACTTGTCGTTGAATTTCCCGACTTCCGTCGCCAACAAGTCGACGCTGGACGATCAGTCGCGCTTCGCCTCGTAGCGCAGCAGGACCGTGCCGCCCGGGAAGGTGCGGTTCTCCACCAGTCGCAGCGAGATCCACGACGGCAGTGCCGGGAAGAACGGTGTGCCGCCGCCCACGGCGGTGGGCGCGATCACGATCCGGAACTCGTCCACCAGACCGGCCTGCACGATCGGTGCGGCCAGCGTCGCGCCGGCCAGCTCCAGCCGGCCGTCGGTCTCGGCTTTCAGCCTGGACACCACCTCGACCGGGTCGCCGCGTTCCAGGCGCGAGTTCCAGGCGACGGACTCCAGCGTGCGGGAGAACACCACCTTGGGCATATCGCGCCAGGCGCGGGCGAAGCCGATGTCGAAAGCGGTGGCGTCCGGGGCCTCGTCGGCGGTCGGCCAGTGCGCGGACATCAGGTCGTAGAGCCGCCGGCCATAGAACGACAAGGTCTGTTGTCCGCGCGAAGTCGTTCCAGTACTGGTGCAGTTCTTCGCTCGGATCGGACCAGTCGATATTGCCGTGCGCGTCGGCGATGTAGCCGTCCACCGACACATTGAAGCCATAGATGAGCTTTCCCATACCGATCAGACTGCACCGCCGGGCGAACCTCATCGTCGGCCGCGATCACCAAAGGGGGGACGCCGTCGAGCAGCGGTGCCACGATGGCGCCGTGACGCAAGGACCAGCCGGGCGGCGCGGAGTACCTGGAGTCGATCGAGCGCATGCACCCGATGGGCCGCCTCGGCGAACCGGGCGAGGTCGCGAAGGCCATCGTCTTCCTGGCCTCCGACGACGCCTCATTCATCACCGGTGCCGTGCTGCCGGTCGACGGGGGATACCTCGCGCAATGGTGAGCGGGGCGGCCCCAATTAGGATCGGCGCCATGGGGAGAGGGAACCTTTGATGGTCGGCGACAGCACGCAATCCGAGAGCCAGGCCGGCTCGGGCATCGAACCACCCGTCGAACCCAGGATCCGCCGAGCGCTGGGGCTGCTGGAACGATTCGCTCCCGCCGTCGGCGCCCACTGGGCCACCGAGCTGTGGTGCACCCCGCCGGTGGTCGACGCCAGCCTGCGCATGCCGCCCGGGGTGCCGGCGAGCGAACCCGTCGAGGCGTACTGGTCCGGTCACCGGGTCGCGGGGGAGGCCTGGGGGCAGGGGCCCGCGGTGTACCTGGTGCACGGCTGGGGTGGGTGCCGCGCGCATCTCGGTGTGTTCGTCAAACCGCTCGTTGCGGCCGGGCACCGCGTCATCGCCTTCGACCTGCCCGCGCACAACGACTCCGACACCGGCGCGCTGGCGGCGGGGCGCACCCATCTGGTCGAATGCGCCGAAGCCGTCAGCGCCTTCATCCGCACCCACGGCCCGGCCCGCGCCATCGTCGCGCACTCGCTGGGCGCCAAAGCCGCCGCGCTGGCGCTCACCCGCGGCGCCGAGATCGAACGCCTGGTCTTCCTGGCACCGATGGGTGACTTCGATTTCTACCTCGACATGTTCGCCGAGCGGCACGGGTTCGGGCCGCGCATCCGCGACGGCCTGCACCGTCGGCTCGCCAAGCGCATCGAGATGCCGCTGCACGAGACCGATCTCGGCGTCATCGGGGCCACGCTCGCCTCCCCGACACCGCTGCTGGTCATCCACGACCCCGACGACCCCGACGCGCCGTACCGCTTCAGCGCGGAGTTCGTCGGCGACTGGCCGGGTGCGGAGCTGGTGACCACCCGCGGATTGGGCCGGTTGGCGCACTATCGGATCCTGCGGCACCGGGCCGCGATCAACGCCGGCGTCGATTTCATCGGCACCGCCCGGTAATCGCTGGGCCGTTCTGCCACGCTGTGCACGTGGATCTCATGTGGAGCGTCATCGCGCTGACCGTTGCGACGTTCACGGTGCTGCTCGCGGCCCGCCGGATACTCATGGTCGGCAGCGCGCTGGTGTTCTCCCGCTACGTCGCCGTGGGCGGGCTGGTGGCGTTCACCGTGACCCGCGACGGCGATGAGCACCGGGTGCGTTTCGAGGTGGGCGGGCCCGGGGTTTTCCACAACGTCACGGTGCACCTGTTCGGTGCGGACGGGGTTGCGCCGCCCGCGGTGCGCCACACCATGGCCGCCGGCGACGCCCCGATCGAGTGGGTGTTCGGCCTTGCCGATGCCACGCAGGCCTGGGTGATGGTGACGTGGGTGCGGCCGTATCTGCAGGGCGTCGAATCCGAGGCGCTCGCACAGCGATTGGCGGGTGGGCGGCTCTACGAGTGGCGGTGGTACTCCGAGACCAGCCGCTACGTGCGCACGGTCATCCGGTTCCTCGCCCGACGCTGGTCGTGGGAGTCGTTGCGCGAGTTGCCGTTATATGGGCGGTGGCGCCGTACGTCATCGAACAGCGAGGCCGATCTTCTGGGGCCGGGCGCGACCGCGCCGCCGGGGATCTGAGAACGACCGCGGCATGCGTCGAAGCCCGTACAAATATTTTGACAGGTCAACTCGCAAAATATACGGTGACAGTGACGGCAGACGCCCAGGTGGCGTGCTGCGGCACCATCGCCACGCCGGCACGACGCTTTGGAGAACGACATGACGGACTCGGCGCACCCCCGCTACGGAAAAGTCGATACCGACTACGCCATGAAGCTGCTGACCGCCGATGCCGACGGTCCGGTGTGGATGGTCAACCTCATGCACTACCGGGAGATCGCCGACTACCCGGATGGCCGCGAGGTGTCGATCAGCGGGCGTGAGGCTGACGACCTGTACGCGCCGATCGATATCCTCAACGCGATAGGGGCGGAGATCGTCTTCTTGGGCGATGTCGATCAACAGCTGCTCGGCGACTCGCCGCACTGGGATCGAGTGGCTGTGGTCAGGTACGCCACGGGCACGTCATTCATCGACATGCAGTCATTGCCTGCGTTCCAGGAGGCGCATAAGCACAAGGACGCGGGCATGGAGCAGACCATCGTGATGGGTTGCCGGCCGTTGCCCTATCCCGAGATGCCCGAATCGGCGCCGCGGGTCGAGTGGGCGGACGTGCCCCATCCGCCCACGGCGGAGGACGGCCCGGTGATGGTGGTGCACGTTCTGCGCTTCGAGGATCCCGACGCCGCACGCGTCACCCCGGATGAGATGGAGGCTTACCAGTCGGCGGCGGCGACGGTGGCCTCGGCGCACGGAGTCCGCGTCGCCGGCTGGTTCGTCGTCGACGGCACCATCGTCGGTGACGGGCGCGCCTGGCATCAGGTGCGGTTCAACCTGTTCCCCAGCAAGCGGGCCTTCATGGCGGTGGCCACCGACCCGGCCCGCTTGCAGGCGCAGAAGGCTCACCGCGAGCTGGCGGTTGCGGACACCTACACGATGATCGTCCGGCCCACGATCGATGTCCTCGCCGACTCGATCACGGGCTGAGCTGCTTCAGGCGCGGGTGGCGGCGACGAAACCGACGATGATGTCGGCGAGCTCGGCGCCCTTGTCCTCCTGCAGGAAGTGCCCGGCACCTTCGATGGTGGTGTGCGGCTGACCTTGTGCACCAGGAACTTTCGCCTGGAAGAGGGTGTCTCCGCCCTTAGTGATCGGGTCCTGATCGCTGAAGCAGGTCAAAAACGGCTTGTCGAACTGCGCCAGGACCTTCCAGGCCGCGGTGTTGGCGGGCGCCTCGGGATCGTCGAGGCGTGTCGGTACGAGGGTCGGGAAGACGCGGGCACCGGCCTTGTAGGAGGCGTCGGGGAACGGCGCGTCATAGGCGGCAATCACCTCGGGTGCAAGGTCGGTGGCGGATCCGCCGTTGACGATCGCGCCGACCGGCAGCTCGGGTGTCTCCTGGGAGAACTTCTGCCACGCCGTGAAGGCCTCGCTGGGGGAACCGTTGCCGACGGGTAATCCGGTGTTGGCGACGACCACCCGGGCATACCGGTCGGGCTGCGCGGTGACCAGACGCAGCCCGATGAGCCCACCCCAGTCCTGTCCGAAGAACGTGATGTCCCGCAGATCGAGGGTGTCGAACAGCAGTGTCGACATCCAGCTGATGTGTCGGGCATAGGTGTAATCGGCGGTGCTGGTGGGCTTGTCGCTGCGGCCGAACCCGACCAGGTCGGGGACCACCACGCGGTGCCCGGCCTGCACCAGCGGGGTGATCATGTGCCGGTAGAGATAGCTCCACGAGGGTTCGCCGTGCAGCAACAGGATCGGTGCGGCCGTCGCCGGGCCCTCGTCGAGATAGTGAACTCGCAGGGTGCCGCCGTCACCGTCGGCGATCTCGGCATAGTGCGGTGCGAACGGGTAATCGGGTAGATCGGCGAACCGGTCATCGGGGGTACGGACGATGTCCATGGTCAAAGCTCCTTGTTTGCTGGGTAATTCATGCGGTGACGGTAGAACTGCTCATTGCCATGACATGCCGGCCCGGGCGGCGATCTCGTCGGTGCCTGCCACCGGAGGAGAGATCAGATCGACGCACACCTCGTGCAGCGTGCCCTGGAAGGCGAACGGGGCTTGGTAGCGGCCGGACACCGCCGAGCCGTGGTCGTAGCCGATGCTGGAGCCGACCGAAGAGATCAGCAGCATGTACAGCGGCAGCTCCACGTGCCCGGCCTCGGCACCGTCGATCTCGACATCGATCGATCCGCCGGGATGTGCGCCGCGGCGGAAGCGCGCGGTGAGCACCGACTCACCGACGGGCACCTGCAGTGTCGAGGTGAGGATGGTGTGGTCGTCGAAGGCGTTGTAGTCGATCACGAACCGGTCATCCTGGACGAATACCGAGATGCCGGAATTCTGGGTGCCGGTGGCCCACAGCACGCCCTGCTGGCCGGTCTGCCTGCTGATCCGGGCACTGACATCGAAGCTGGTGCCGCCGATGGCCGCGAACGCCTGCGGCGGGATCGGTGACATCGGCGGCCGGTAGATGTAGCGCCGGTTGCTCGGGTGCGGTGAGTGGTCACGGAACCGAGGCGCGAACAGTTCGATGCCGCGATCATCGAGCGGCAGCACACCGTGTACCTCGGCCTGTTGCCACCACAGCGCGATCAGCTCGGCGAGCCGTTCGGGCTCGGCGTCGGCCAGATCGTGGCATTCGGACACATCGGTGGCCAGGTCGTAGAGCTCCCACGGTTCGGTGTCGTAGTCGGCGCCCGGGATGTGCTTGCAGACGGCCTTCCACGTGCCGGCCACAAGGGCCCGGCTGCCGGCCATCTCGAAATACTGGACGGTGTTGGTCGCCGGGGCCTCCGGGTCGGACAGCACGGTGGCGAACGAATGCCCGGTCACGGGTAGCTGCTCGACCCCGCCGAGGACGGTCGGTGCCGTGATACCCACCAGCTCGTAGACGGTGGGCGCGATATCGGCGACATTGACGAACTGCGTCCGTGTGGAACCCCGTTGGCCGGCCGTGATCCCGGCGGGCCAGTGCACGATCATCGGCACGTGCACGCCGCCTTCGTGGGTGTTCTGCTTGTACCACTTGAACGGTGTGTTGCCGCACTGCGCCCAGCCCCACGGATAGTTCGTGTGGCTGTTCGGCCCACCGATATCGTCGATACGCGCGACTGCCTCCGCGGGCTTTTCGAGGATGCCATTGAAGAACTTCATCTCGTGCATCACGCCGAACGGTCCACCCTCCTGAGAGGCGCCGTTGTCGGAGAGCACGATCAGTAACGTGTTGTCCCAGAGGCCAAGACGGCGCAATCCGCCGGTGAGCCTGCCGATCTGATCGTCGGTGTGGTCGAGGAAGGCGGCAAACGCCTCCTGGAGGCGACAGGCCAGGCGGCGCTGGTCGTCGTCGAGGGTGTCCCATGCGGCGACCCCCGGATTTCGGGGTGCGAGCTCGGTGCCCGCCGGGATCACGCCCAGCTCGATCTGACGTTCGTGCACGCGCCGGCGCGCAACGTCCCAACCGTCGTCGAACGCGCCGCGGTACTTGTCCAGGTAGTCCTGAGGTGCCTGGTGCGGTGCGTGGGTGGCGCCGAAGGGGAGATAGGCGAAGAACGGCCGGTCCGGGCGCACCCCGGCGCTGTCGGCGATCATCGTCAGCAGTTGGTCGACCAGGTCCTCACTCAGGTGATAATCGTCCTCTGGACGCGCCGGCGGTTCGACGGGGTGGTTGTCGCAGACGAGTTCGGGATGGAACTGGTCGGTCTCCCCGTCGAGGAATCCGTAGAACCGGTCGAAGCCGCGCCGTAGCGGCCACTGGTCGAAAGGGCCTGCCGCCGAGCACTGTTCCATCGGCGCCAGGTGCCATTTGCCGGCGGCGAAGGTGGCGTATCCGGCCTCGCGCAGCACCTCGGCCATGGTGGCTGCGCGGTGCGAGATGTGTCCGAGCTGGTGGGGGAAGCCGGTGCGGAAGTTCGACACCACACGCATGCCCACCGCGTGCTGCGAACGCCCGGTCAGCAGCGATGCCCGTGTGGGTGAACACAACGGGGTCACGTGGAAGTTGGTGAACTGCAGGCCTTCTTCGGCGAGACCGTCGATGTGTGCGGTGTCGATATCGGAGCCGTAGCAGCCGAGCTGCGCGAAGCCGGTGTCGTCGAGCACCACGACGACGACATTGGGTGCGCCGTCGGGGGCGTGCTGGGGTTCTTCGAAGTGTGGTGTGGATTCGGCCACCGTTCGCCCGATGGTTCCGGCGAATGGCGCTGTCGGTTGCGTCACGGGCAACCCCCTCTCGCGCTCGACGGTATGTGTTGAGAGTCTCACTGTCAATACATCCGGCGGGTGCTAATCTCGGACCGATGACAGGACCGACGTCGGCCTCGGCCGCGCAGGATGTGGACCCTGCCGCGGTGGTGGACGGCCGCCGGGCCCGGCGCGAGCGTGGCCGGCAGGCGGTGGTCGAGGCGACGATCGACCTGGTGCTCGAAGGGGTTTCGCCGCCGAGTGTCGAACAGGTGGCCGCGCGGGCCGGTGTCTCTCCCGCGTCGGTGTTCCGCTATTTCGAGACGCTCGACGAGCTACGCGACGAGACGACGCGACGGTATTTCGAACGGTTCGCGCACCTGTTGGAGGTGCCCGACACCGGGGTGGGATCGCTGGAAGCTCGGATCAAGCGCTATGTCGACATCCGCCACGAACTGCATGCGACGACGGAGCCGATGGCTCGCCTCGTGCGACGCCGAGCCCCCCGGGTATCCGCGTTGGATGACACCCTGCACCGCTTCCGCGCAATGCAAGCCGATGAGATCCGACAGCACTTCGCCATCGAACTTGCCCGCCTGAGTTCGGCCCGGCAAGACGAGTTGGTCGCCACGATCGGCACGCTGACGTCCTTCGAGTCATGGGTGCAACTGCGCGAGGACCACGCCCGCAGCGCGGTCCAGATCCGCCGCGGATGGGCCAGTGCCTTGTGGCGGCTTCTCATCGAACCGTGACCGCATGAGCGCAGCCCTGCCGGGCTGTCAGCCGTTGCCGGCACCGCCCGGGTAGTCGCTGGTATCTGCAGGGCGTCGGATCCGAGGCGCTCGCGCAGCGATTGGCGGGTTGCCGTTATATGGGCGGTGGCGCCGTACGTCATCGAACAGCGAGGCCGATCTTCTGGGGCCGGGAGCGACCGTGCCGCCGGGGGTCTGAGAACGTCCGCGGCAGCACCCGGCGCATCGCCTGCTGTGCCAGCCGGCGTCGTCGACCGCGCAGCACCGAACCGGCCACCGAGCCGCACAGGAAGCCCGCGATGAACACCCGCCGCGATCGTCGTCGGCTCGGCCGGCCCACCAGGTAGCCACCGATCGCGGCGACGACGGCGACCCCGAGGACGAGCGCGAACGTTGCCACCGCTCGATCCAACCACCGGTGATGCGGGGCCGAGCCGCCCGTGACCGAACCGAGCGCGGATCGAGATTCAGGTCGCCGGGTTGTCCTCGGATTCGGTGTGCGCGAGGGGACCGCCGGCCACTTGATCGGCCAGTTCCAGCCCGGCACCGGCGTAGACGTTGAAGGCGATGCTGACGCCGTGCTCCTTGGCCCACGCGACCTCGTCGTCGTAGCGGGCGACGGCGGCCACCGTGCCGCTGAAGCCCGACTCGCGAAGGCATTCCAGTGCGGTCACGTTCGCGCCGTGGCGCGGCATGGCGAGCACGGCGATGCGTACCGAGTCGGAGTGCCGCAACTGGTGCCAGAAGTCCAGGTCGGTGGCGTCCCCCTCGATGACGCGCAGATTGTCGTCCTTGAGCCGCTCAATCCGGTTCCCGTCGTAGTCGACGCCGACGACTCGCAACCCGTAGTGCTCGGTCAGGCGTTGGTAGGCGGCGAAACCGACTCGGCCCATCCCGATCACCACGACTTCGGCGTCGCCGGCGTCGGCGGGGCGCTCCTCGGCATGCAGGGTGGTTTCGTCCTGGGCGGGCAGTCGGGTCGCGATCTTTTCCACCATGATGTGGCCGCGACCGTTGATCAGCGCGGACACCACAAAACTGAGGGCCACCGCGATCGACATCTCGACCAGCCAGGCCGGGCCCAACAACCCGGCCGACACCCCGATCGACACCACGATCAGGCCGAACTCGGAGTAGTTCATCAGGCTCAGCCCGGCGAGCAGTGCGGTGCGATAGCGCAATCGCATCATCACCAGCAGCCCCACGAACCAGGCTGCCTTGAACGGCAGCAGCACCACCATCAGCAGCGCGATGCCGATGCTCGGCAGGTCCGGCAGACCGGTCAGCCCGATCGACACGAAAAACCCGACCAGCAGCAGCTCCTTGATGTGGAACAGCGACCGCGCGAGCTCGGAGGACGCCGGGTGCGAGGCCAGCAGTATCCCGATGATCAGGGCGCCCAGGTCGCCTTTGATCCCGACTGCGGAGAACAAGGCGTAGCCCGGCACCAACGCCATCACGATGCCGAACAACGACTGCATCTCACCGTGCCCGAGTCGACTCCAGATCCTGCGCAGGACCCGGGTCAGCGGCCACAGGCCGATCAGCGCAAGTGCCCACGGGCTGGGCAGATGACCGCTGGTAGCGGTCAGGAACACCACCGCGATGATGTCCTGCATCACCAGGATGCCGATGGCAACCCGACCGTAGAGCGCGTGCGTTTCACCTCGCTCCTCCAGCACCTTCACCACGAAGACCGTGCTGGAAAAGGACAGCGCGAACGCAAGAAGCGCGATCGTCTGGACGCTCTGTCCCGCCAACATTGCCGCGCCGGCGACGGCGGCCAGCCACAGTGCGGCGCCACCGAGGACGACGCTGATCACCATGTGCGCCGACGTCGTCAACCACACCTCGCGGCGCAGCAGGATGCGCACGTTGAGCTTGAGTCCGATCGCGAACAGCAGCATGGTGACGCCGAGGTCGGCCAGCACCTCAAGCTGTGGCAACTCCTCGACGTTCAGGGCATTGATGACGAAACCGGCGGCCAGGAAACCCACCAGCGGCGGCAGGCGGATCGCCATGGCGAGGCCGCCGAGGCCGAAGGTGACCACGAGATAGATGGCGACAACCGTCATGAGCGGTCGCCTCGCTGCTGGCACGACATGGCATGACCGTAAAGGGTCTCGCGCGATGTCGCGCACCGCGCGAGACCGGGCCTGCGGGGGACTGCGCTGAAAATGTGTGTGAAGGGCGCCGATTGGCCGACGCTCGGCTGCGAACTATCCCGCACCGTCAGCCGGTGGTGCCTCGGGCGTCACGGTCTGCGTCTCGGTCTGGGTTTCGGTGACCGTGCTGGTGCTCGTGCTGACCGACGTGCTCGGCGTGGTGGTCGTCGTGGTCGTGGTGGTGGTCGTCGACGGGGTGGTGGTCGTCGTCGTGGTCGTCGGCGCGGTGGTCGTGGTGGTGTCCGGGGTGGCCGTCACCGTTTCGGTCGGCACCGGGGCCACCGCGGACGTGGTCGCCGCCTCCGAGGAGGACGCGGTCGACGACGTCGTCGTGCTGGTGGACGGCGACGAGTCACCGCTCAGCGCGCTGATGATGCCCCAGATCGCACCGACCAGCACCAGCGCGGCGATCGCGCCGATGACCACCAGCGCCGCGGGTTTGCGGTACCAGGGTTGCGGCGGCTCGGGCGGTTCGCCACCGCCGGGGTAGGGATCGGCCGCCTCATACGGCTGGGTGTAATCGCTGTAGTTCGCGGCGTACTGGGTGGGTTCGTCGTCGTCGGAGTAGTAGCCGCCAGGTCCGTTGTTCGCCATAGTGCTTCGACCGTACGACGTTCGGATGACGAATTCGGGTAACGCGCCGGGCGTGCGCGAAACGGCTCAGCTCTGCCGGCGCACGTGGCCCAGGCCAAGGACAGCTCGACGACCTCTTCGACTGAGCCTGTGAAGTTGCTGTCAATCCGGCGCATCGGTTGGCAATTGTTAACTTAGCTACGTAAATTACGCCCGACAGCGATTCTGTAATCCCGACGGGCCACATGAACACCACCACCACCGATCGATCCAGGATCGCGCACCTCATCCGGGTGCTGTCGGTACCCGTCGTGCTGGGCTGGCTGGCGCTGACGGTGGCGACCAACGTGCTGGTGCCCTCGCTGGAAAAGGTCGGCGAGGCGAACACCGTCGGGCTCAGCGCCCGGGATGCGCCGGCGATGATCTCGATGCGCCAGATCGGCGCCAACTTCGAGGAGTTCGACTCCGACAGCAACGCCATGGTGGTGCTGGAGGGTGATCAGCCGCTCGGCGCCGAGGCCCACCACTACTACGACGGCCTCATCGACAAGTTCGAGGCCGACCCCGCCCACATCCAGCACGTCGCCGACTTCTGGGGTGACACCCTGACCGCGGCCGGCGCGCAGAGCGCCGACGGCAAATCCGCCTACGTCCAGCTCTACCTGCACGGCAACCAGGGTGAGACGCTGGCCAACGAATCGGTGGCCGCGGTCCGCGATATCGTCGCGCAGACCCCGCCGCCGCCCGGGCTGCAGGTGTTCGTCACCGGCGGCGCGCCACTGATCTCCGATCAGCACCACGCCGGAGACAAGAGCATCGCCAAGGTCACCATGATCACCCTCGGCGTCATCCTGCTGATGCTGCTGATCGTGTACCGCTCCATCGGCACCACCCTGCTGATCCTGCTCATGGTGTTCGTCGAACTCGGCGCCGCCCGCGGTGTGGTGGCATTCCTGGCGAACGCCGGGGTGATCGGGCTGTCCACCTTTGCGGTGAACCTGTTGACGCTGATGATCATCGCGGCGGGCACCGACTACGCCATCTTCGCCGTCGGCCGCTATCAGGAGGCGCGTGGTGCCGGGGAAGACCGGGAAGCCGCGTACTACAGCATGTTCGGTGGTACCGCGCATGTGGTGCTGGGGTCCGGGCTGACCATCGCCGGGGCCATGCTGTGCCTGTCCTTCACCCGGCTGCCGTACTTCCAGACCATGGGGGTGCCGTGCGCGATCGGCACCCTGGTCGCGGTGCTCGCGGCGCTGACACTGGGTCCGGCGGTCATCACGATCGGCAGCCGCTTCGGCCGGTTCGAACCCAAACGTGCCATCCGGTCCCGGGGTTGGCGTCGCATCGGGGTCACCGTGGTGCGCTGGCCCGGCCCGGTGCTGGTGGCCAGCCTGGCGCTGGCGCTCATCGGCCTGGTGACCCTGCCCGGCTACAAGACGAACTACGACGCCCGGCGCTACCTGCCGGCGGACCTGTCCGCCAATGTCGGATACGACGCCGCCGAGCGGCATTTCAGCGCGGCCCGGATGAACCCCGAACTGCTGATGGTGGAAAGCGACCGCGATCTGCGCAACCCGGCCGACTTCCTGGTCATCAACAAGATCGCCAAGGGCATCCTCGCCGTCCCCGGTGTGGCGCGGGTGCAGACCATCACCCGGCCCAACGGAAAACCCATCGAGCACACCACGATTCCGTTCATGCTCAGCCAGCAGGGCGCCACCCAGACGATGAACGAGAAGTATCGCCAGGACCAGTTCGCCGACATGCTCAAGCAGGCCGACGACATGCAAACCAATATCGAGACCATGCAGCAGTTGTCGTCCGTCACCGAGCAGATGGCCGCCACCACCCACTCGATGGTGCTCAAGACCACCGACATGACGCTCGACATCGCCGAAATGCGAGACCACATCGCCGATTTCGACGACTTCCTGCGGCCCATCCGCAACTACTTCTACTGGGAACCGCACTGCTATGACATCCCGGTCTGCTGGACCATGCGGTCGGTCTTCGACACCCTGGACGGTATCGACATCCTGACCGCCGACATCCAGGAGCTGGTGCCCGACCTGCAGCGGCTGGACACGTTGCTGCCGCAGATGGTCGCGCTGATGCCGGAGAACATCCGCGTCATGGAGAACATGCGCAACTCGATGCTGACGATGTATCAGACCCAGAAGGGCATGCAGGACCAGGGTTCGGCCATGCAGGAGAACTCGACGGCCATGGGGGAGGCCTTCGACGCGTCCCGCAATGACGACACCTTCTACCTGCCGCCGGAGGCGTTCGAGAACGAGGACTTCAAGCGCGGGATGGAGAACTTCATCTCACCGGACGGAAAGTCGGTGCGGTTCATCATCAGTCACGAGGGCGACCCCGCCACCCCCGAGGGCATCGCGCATGTCGACCCGATCAAGACGGCCGCCAAGGAAGCCATCAAGGGCACCCCGCTGGAGGGCTCCAAGATCTACCTCGCCGGCACCGCGGCCACCTACAAGGACATGCACGACGGGGCGCAGTGGGATCTGGTGATCGCCGGGATCGCCGCCGCCGCCTTGATCTTCGTGATCATGCTGCTCATCACCCGGGCGCTGGTGGCGGCCGCGGTGATCGTCGGCACGGTGTTGTTGTCGCTGGGCGCCTCCTTCGGCATGTCGGTGTTGTTGTGGCAGCACCTGCTCGGCCTGGAACTGCACTGGATGGTGCTGCCCATGTCGGTGATCCTGCTGCTGGCGGTGGGCTCCGACTACAACCTGCTGCTGGTGTCGCGGTTCAAGGAGGAGTTGGACGGTGGCCTGAAAACCGGCATCATCCGGGCCATGGCGGGCACCGGATCGGTGGTCACCTCGGCCGGGCTGGTGTTCGCGTTCACCATGGCCTCGTTCGCGTTCAGCGATCTGACGGTGATGGCGCAGGTCGGCACCACCATCGCGCTGGGGTTGTTGTTCGACACCCTGGTGGTGCGCTCCTTCATGACACCCGCGATCGCCGCCCTGCTGGGCAAGTGGTTCTGGTGGCCGCAGGTGATCCGCACCGAGGCCTCGCAGCGCCGCTTGGCGGCGCGGGGGATCGACGTGCCCGCGTAGGCTGGGCACATCGACAATCCCCGGCACGATCCCATCCGCGTGGCCGTGCTGGCGCCGATCGCGTGGCGGACACCGCCGCGGCACTACGGCCCGTGGGAACAGTTCGCCTCGCTGCTCACCGAGGGTCTGGTCGCCGCCGGGCATGAGGTCACCCTGTTCGCGACCGCCGACTCGATCACCTCCGCGGAGCTGGTGTCGACGGCGGCGCGCGGCTGGTCCGAGGACGCGTCGGTCGACGCCAAGGTCGCCGAATGCCTGCACATCGCGTCGCTCTTCGAACGCGCCGCCGACTTCGAGGTCATCCACAACGGATTCGACTTCTTGCCACTCACCTACAGCGATCTGGTGCGCACACCGGTGGTCACCACCATCCACGGGTTCTCCTCGGAGCGCATCGTCCCCGTCTACCGGCGCTACAACGATCGGGGCGCCTACGTGTCGATCAGCGACGCCGACCGCCACCGGGCCCTGCGCTACGCCGCCACCATCCACCACGGCATCGACACCGACCGGTTCGCCGCGCACCCGAGTCCCGGCGAGCATCTGTTGTTCTTCGGTCGGATCCACCCGGACAAGGGCACCGCGCACGCCATCGAGGTCGCCCGGCGCTGCGGGCGTCGGCTCGACATCGCTGGAATCATCCAGGACGAGAACTACTTTCGCGATGCTGTCGAACCCCACATCGACGGCGAGACGGTGCGCTACCTCGGGGCCGTCGACGCCTCCGGTCGAGCCGAAGCGCTCGGCGCTGCGCACGCGTTGCTGCACCTCATCGACTTCGACGAGCCGTTCGGTTACAGCGTGGTCGAGTCGATGGCCTGCGGCACGCCGGTGATCGCCCACAACCGCGGCTCGATGGGCGAGTTGATCGAGCACGGCGTGACCGGTTATCTGGTGGACGATGTCGACGCGGCGGTCGCGGCCGTCGGATGCGGCCGGCACGCTGGACCGCCCGAAGATCCGGGAGCTGACCGAGGGCCGCTTCACCATCGACGCGATGGTCGACAAGTACGTGGACGTGTACCGCGGTGTGATCGGCGGTCGCGCGTGACGCCGTGGTGGAAGTCTGCGGTCGTCTACCAGATCTACCCGCGCAGCTTCGCCGACTCCAACGGCGACGGGATCGGGGATCTGGGCGGCATTCTGGGTCGGCTCGACCATCTTGCTGCGCTGGGTGTCGACGTCATCTGGTTGTCGCCGATCTACCGTTCCCCGCAGGCCGACAACGGTTACGACATCAGCGATTACCGTGACATCGATCCGTTGTTCGGGACGCTGGCCGACTTCGACACGCTGATCGCCGAGGTGCACGCGCTCGGGATGAAGCTGGTGATGGACCTGGTGGTCAATCACACCTCCGACGAGCATCCCGTGGTTCACCGAATCGCGGTCCTCGCTCGATAACCCGAAGCGGGACTGGTACATCTGGCGTGATGCCCGCGACATTGCGGGACCGAACGACCGGCGCGAGCCGAACAACTGGGGATCGTTCTTCTCCGGGCCGGCCTGGACCTGGGATCCCGGCACCGAGCAGTTCTATCTGCACCTGTTCGACCGCAAGCAACCGGACCTGAACTGGGAGAACGCGCAGGTCCGAAAGGCGGTGCAGGACATCATGGTGTGGTGGCTGGACCGCGGTGTGGACGGGTTCCGGATGGACGTCATCAACTTCATCTCCAAGGTCGACGGGCTGCCCGACGCGCGGCCCGTCCCGCTGCAGCGCCACGTCCTCGCGTTCGACGGGTTCGCCGACGGACCGCGGGTGCACGACCACCTGGCCGAGCTGACCCGCACCGTGTTCGCCGCCCGCGACGGCGAGTATCTCACCGTCGGTGAGATGCCCGGCGTGACGACCGAGCAGGCCCGGCTCTACACCGACCCGGCGCGCGGCGAGGTGGACATGGTGTTCCAGTTCGAGCACATGGCGATCGACCAGAGTCCCACCGACAAGTTCGAGTACCGCCAACTGGACCTGGTGGTACTCAAGGACACCATGCACCGGTGGCAGGCCGCGCTGGCCGACACCGGCTGGAACAGCCTGTACTGGAACAATCACGATCAGCCGCGGGTGGTGTCCCGGTTCGGTGATGACGATCCGGCGCACTGGGCCGCCTCGGCCAAGGCGCTGGCCACCGTGCTGCACGGGATGCGCGGCACGCCGTTCATCTATCAGGGCGAAGAGCTCGGCATGACGAACCACCCGTTCCGGTACCCGCAGGACTACCGGGATCTCGAGGCGGTCAACTACTACGAATCGGTCCTCGCCCGCGGCGGTGACACCGCGCAGGCGTTGGCCGGTCTGGCCCGGATGAGCCGCGACAATGCCCGCACACCCATGCAGTGGGACGCCGGCGATCATGCGGGCTTCGGTGCCGCGCAGCCGTGGCTGCCGGCCAACCCCAACCACCGCTGGCTAAACGCCGAAATGCAAACGGCTGCACATGATTCGGTGCTCGCGCACTATCGGGCGCTGATCCGGTTGCGGCACGAGCTGCCGATCCTCGCCGAGGGCGACTTCACCCCGCTGTTCCCCGACGACCCGCAGATCTGGGCCTACACCAGGGCCACCGCGGAGCACCGCCTGCTGGTGATCGCCAACTGCGGCCGCGACACCCGCACCGTCGACATCGGCGCGGAATGGGAGGGGGCTCAGCTGCTGCTGGGCAACCTGCCCGGCACCCCGGCCGCCTCGGCGTCGCTGGCGTTGCCGGGATGGGATGCGCGCATCTATTCGATCACCCGCCACGCTGCCGCACGCCGCCGACCGGCGTAGAGTCGAGGGATCGACGGTGCCGAGCCGGGGAATCAACTCCCGGCCCTGAGCGCGCCGTCGTCTGCCACGAGTCAGAGCTACCCGTCTTTCGAACGGGGAATCGACATGTGCGGCTGTGGTATCTCATGACCTACTGCATCGGGGTACTGCTCGAGGACGGCATCATCTTCGCGTCCGACTCGCGGACCAACGCCGGCGTCGACAACGTCGCGAAGTTCTGCAAGATGTCGGTGTTCGAGACTCCCGGCGACCGGGTGATCACCTTGCTGAGCTCGGGCAATCTGGCCGGGACCCAGGCCATCATCAGCGTGCTGCGGCAGCGGTGCGCCGACGGCGCGGCGCCCACCAATCTCCTCGGCGCGACCACCATGTTCGAGGCCGCCCGGCTGGTTTCGGACGCGATGCGCGAGACCGAGCAACGCGACGCGGGCTACCTCAACAAAAACCCGACCGGTTTCAACGCGTCGTTCATCATCGGCGGTCAACTCGCCGGCGAACCGATGCGGCTGTTCCGTATCTACGCCGAGGGCAACTTCATCGAAGCCGGCACCGACACCCTGTTCCTGCAGACCGGTGAGGCCAAGTACGGCAAGCCGATTCTGGACCGGGTGCTGACCCCGCAGACATCGCTGGCCGATGCGACGAAATGCGTTCTGGTGTCCTTCGATTCCACCATGCGCAGCAACCTGTCGGTGGGTATGCCGATCGACCTCATCAGCTACCAACGGGACAGCCTGCACGTGCGGCGACGCCGATTCGACGACGGTGACCCCTATTTCACCGCGGTCGGTGAGGCCTGGAGCGAAGGCACCCGGACAGTGTTCGCCAAGCTGCCCGAAATTCGTTGGTGACCAACCGCCATGGCCCTCCTGCTGATCACCTGCGAACACGGGGGCAACGGGATACCGGCGCCGTTTCGTCCACTCTTCGTCCAGCACCAGGGACTGCTCGATTCCCATCGCGGCTGGGATCCCGGTGCCCTGGTGATGGCCGAGGAGCTCGCCGCGGCGTTCCGGGCACCGCTGGTGGCGTCGACGACGAGCCGGCTGCTCATCGACCTGAACCGTTCGCTGCGCCACCGGGACGTCTTCTCGCCGATCACCCGTGCGGCAACGACGACAGCCAGGGAGCAGATCGTCGAGGAGCACTACCGGCCCTACCGTGACGAGGTCGAAAGCCAGGTTGCGCAGGCGATTTCCAGCGGGCAGCGGGTGATCCATCTCTCGTCGCACAGCTTCACCCCGGAGCTGGACGGTGTGGTGCGCCAGACCGAGGTCGGACTGCTCTATGACCCGCGCCGGCCCGGGGAGGTCGAGACCAGTACGCGTTGGCAGCGGTCACTGGCGGCGGTGGCACCGCAGGTGCGGGTACGCCGCAACTATCCGTACGCGGGCAAGGCCGACGGCCTGACCTCCCATCTGCGCACGCGTTTCCCGCCGGGCGACTACGTGGGGATCGAACTGGAGATCAACCAGCGCATCGTGCTCGCCGCCGACCGGCCCTTGACCGAGCTGCGTCGCGCGCTGATCGACTCGATGCACGCCGTCACCGACCCCGAACTGCACCGCGAAAGAACAGGCAGGACACCATGAAAATTCATGTCGGCTTCGAGATGATCTTCGACTGCCCCCAACCCACCCCGATGATCTTCAACCTCAACGTCCACTTCACCCGCGTCTCCGACCTGATCGGCCGCGACGTACTGGTGGTCGACCCGGCCGTCCCGATGAAGGCCTACCGCGACGATTTCGGCAACTGGTGCACCCGGATCGTCGCGCCGGCCGGACGCACCCGGGTCTCGGCGGACTCGATGGTCAACGACAGCGGGCTCCCGGATGTCCTGGTCCCCGGGGCGCAACAGGTGCCGGTGCCGGACCTGCCCGACGAGACGCTCATCTTCCTGCTGGGCAGCCGGTACTGCGATACCGATCGGCTGTCACAGACGGCGTGGGATCTGTTCGGGCAGACACCGCCGGGCTGGGACCGGGTGCAGGCGATCTGTGACTACGTGCATCGGCACATCACGTTCGACTATCAGCGTGCGGACAGCACGCGCACGGCGCTGGAGGCGTTCACCGGGCGGGTCGGCGTGTGCCGCGACTACACGCACCTGGCGGTGGCCTTCTGCCGCTGCATGAACATCCCGACCCGCTACTGCACCGGCTACCTGGGCGATATCGGCATGCCGCCACCGTACGGTCCGATGGATTTCGCCGCCTGGTTCGAGGTCTACCTCGGCGGGCAATGGCACACCTTCGATGCGCGCAACAACATGCCGCGCATCGGCCGGGTGCTGATCGCGCGGGGCCGCGATGCCGGCGATGTCGCGCTGAGCAATGCGTTCGGGGCGAACACATTGTCGAGTTTCCGGGTGTGGACCGACGAGGTGGCCTGACGTGGTACCGGGCTCGCCGTCAGGCTCTCCGACACCCGGGGAGCGCAGTAGAGTGGCGGCATACCTGTCCTGGGCAGCCTTTCGCTGGGACGTGTTTGAGCAACGCTGGAGCTGGGAATGTTGGCCGGATGACTGAAGACCGGGTGATCGATGGTGCCGCGGACAAGTTCGCGCCCGAGGAAGTCGCGCTGCGCCCCCGCAACGTGCAGTTCGACTGGTCCGAAGCGCCGCTGCACTGGATTCCCGGCGATCCGTACGCCTCGCATTCGGTCACCGCGCTGAACCTGTTCCTGCCCGTCGCGGAGCGCTGGTTCAGCAAATTGCTGTCCGACTCGCTGGTGTATGTGCGCGACGAGCACCTGCGTGAGGAGATCGTCGGGTTCATCGGCCAGGAGGCGGTGCACGCCCGCACCCACGACAACGTGCTCCAGGAATACCTGCGCGGGCACGGCATCGACCCGGAGCCCTTCACCGACCAACTGGAATGGGTGGCCGGCCAGTACGAGCGGCGCGTCGAGCAGGCCGAGCCGGCCGACCGACGCAAGGCACTGGAGTCGGGCTGCCACGCCCTGTGCGCGGCCGAGCACTACACCGGCGTGCTGGGGCACTGGGCGCTCAACAACCGCTGGGATGAGCTGGGCGCCGACCCGACCCTGACCGACCTGTACCGCTGGCACGGCGCCGAAGAGGTCGAGCACCGGCACGTCTCGTTCAACGTCGCCAAGTACTTCGGCATGGACTATGTCGCGCAGGCCCTCGGCGGGGTGATGGTCAGCGCGGTCTTCTTCGCCATGATGCTGCGCGGCACCAAGTACCTGGTGCATCAGGACCCGGCGCTGCCGAACATGCGCTACCCGCGGCTGCTGTGGCAGCTGCGCAAGTCCGGCAAGACGGGCGCGCTGCCGACGTTCCGCTACCTGGGTGCCTCCGGGCTGACGCTGCTGCGCCGCGACTACGACCCGGTCGACGAGGGCAGCACCGCCCAGGCCGTCGCGTACCTCGCCACCTCGCCGGCCGCCCGCGCCACCCATGGGTGAGCGGCTGACCCGACTCCTGCGGCCCTACGAGGGCCAGCCGCCGCCGGGGCTGTACGGGAAGTCCTCGGACCTGCTGATCCGGATCGCCGGCACGGCGGTCCCGCACTTCCTGTCGGTGGTCACCCGCCTCGGTGGCGACAAGGAGCCCCCGCAGCTGCCGCGCCGGACCAACCGCCGCGCCGTGGTGGTCGTGGCCCGCACCGTCGTCGCCCGCGATCCCGATGTCGTCGCGCTGACGCTGGTGGCCGCCGACGGCGCGGACCTGCCGCAGTGGCATGCCGGCGCCCACATCGACGTACACCTGCCGTCCGGTCGCACCCGGCAGTACTCGTTGTGCGGGGACCCCGACCGCCCCGATCAGTTCCGCATCGCGGTGCGCCAGATCCCCGCCCAGGACGGCGCCTCCATCGAGGTGCACGGACTGAGCGTGGGGCAGGTCATCGAGGTCAGCGGCCCACGCAACGCCTTCATGATGCCGCTGCCGGGCTCCGGATCCCGTTCGGAGCGGCTGCGTTTCATCGCCGGCGGTATCGGGATCACCCCGATCCTGCCGATGGTGCGCCTGGCCGAGGGCCTGGGCATGGACTGGTCGCTGCGCTACACCGGCAGGCACCGCGACAGCCTGCCGTTCCTCGACGAGCTCGAAGCGTTCGGCGACCGGGTGCGGGTGATCACCGACGACGTGTCCGGATTGCCCACGCCCGCAGACCTTCTCGACGATGTGAACCCGTGGACCGCGGTGTACGCCTGCGGGCCGCCACCGATGATGGATGTGGTGCGCGCCGCGGTCCCGGACCGCGCCGAACTGCATATCGAACGCTTCTCGCCGGTGCCGGTGGTCGACGGCCGGCCATTCGACATGGAGTTGGTGGGAAGCGGCGAGGTCATCTCCGTGCGCGCCGACCAGAGTGCGCTGGCCGCGCTGCTTGCGGCCAAGCCGGACGTGAGTTACTCCTGCCAGCAAGGCTTTTGCGGCAGCTGCGCCCAGCAGGTGGTGGCCGGTGCGGTCGAGCACCGCGACCAGTTGCTGACCGATGAGCAGCGCGAGCTCGGGCAGATGCTGCTGTGCGTGTCGCGGTCGGCGGGTGGCCGGCTGGTGCTCGACCTCTGAGCCGCTACAACTGCAGCTGTCCGCCGTCGACGGCCAACTCGGCACCGCTCTGGTCCGAGGCCAGAAACAACACGGCCGAGGCGATCTCGTCGACGTGGCCGAGGCGTTTCATCGGTACCCCGGTGGCCATCTCGTCCAGCAGGGGTCTCCGGATGATCGGGCTCCGTTTCATGTCGGGTTCATACGGTCCGCCCGCTACAACATAGGTGATGTATCACCTATTCCTGGGTCAGGATGGTCCACAGCTTGACGATACGGTCCTCGGCGATCTCCGCGACGTCGAAGCCCGATGCCACCGCGGTGTCATCGGGGGTGCGCACCTCCCAGGCCAGAAAACCCAGACCGCGGGTCTGGCGGACGGGCCCCGCGGGGACGAAGTGCAGGCCGGTGAGCTTGCCCTGCAGTTCGGCGGCCTTGGCGTCCAGCTCCTGGTGGCCGGTGGCGACGCCTTCGTCGTCGAACCACTGCACAGTGGGGGAGTAGGTGGTGGCGATCGCCGCGGCACGGCGCTGCGGGTCGCGCTCGTCGAACACGGCCAGCAGGTTGGCTTCCATCAGGCGGGTGATTGCATCGCTCACGAACGACCTCCAAGTAGGTGATATTTCACTCAAGACTAGCGCGGTGCGGGTGGTAGCGAGCTGTTCAGATTGAGATTGACGTGAATATGTTCCAGCGCCGCGGTGAACGGGGCGAGCAGATTGTCCGGCAGCGGGTCGAAGAACAGGGTGCGTACCAGGTCGACATGTGCGGGTGCGGCGTCGGTGATGGCGGCGCGGCCCCGCTCGGTCAGCACGACATTGCTGGTGCGGCCGTCTTCGGTGCTGGGCCGACGTTCGGTGAGACCGCGTTCCTCCATGCGGCGCAACTGATGTGACAGCCTGCTGCGCTCCCACCCGATGTGGGCGGCCAGATCACTGACCCGCATCGACTGGTCGCGGTTACCGCTCAGTGCCACCAGAACGTCGTAATCGGACAGTGACAGGTCCGAATCGGCCTGCAATTGGCGGTTCATCTCGTAGTTCATCCGCAGCTGGACCCGCATATAGGCGACCCACGCGCGTTGCTGTTGCGGGGTCAGCCAGTCCTGCTTGGTTGATGTGTCACGCTTTTTTGCCGTCACCCCTACAGTGTGGCCGATCCGCGGGCGGTCAGGAGAACCAGCAGCAGATCGCGGGAGTCCTGGTCCTCGGGCGAGTCGTACAGCTTGTCGCAGGCCAGCTTCACCAGCCGACGCCAATTCGCGTGGGATATCGCAGGTCTGGGCACCGAGCAGGCCGCGCAATCGCTCCTCGGCGCCGGTGTCGTCCGGGTCGCGGTACACCGCGTCGCATGCCGCTTGGATCTGCTGTCGCAGTGTCGAATTCACGTCTGGAAACCCCCGCTTCACAGGCCCGCTCCCGGCGAGCCATATGTGCATATTGCAGTACCCCATCGTCATATGGCAACATCGGATACTTGTACGCTGATCCACCACTGCCGTACTGTCGTGTGGTGGCTGCAGCTGTGTTTCTTCGGGAGCCGACGCCGGCCGTTCCGTCCAGTCGTGAGCGAATCGTCGACGCGGCCATCAAATCGTTTTCCCAGCACGGGGTTTCCAACACCCCGCTGCGCGCGGTGGCCGACGCGGCCGGCGTGAGCGTCGGACTGGTACAGCACTACTTCGGGAACAAGGCCGGCCTGACGGCCGCGGTCGACGAGTACGTGCTGCGGGTCTTCGGCGAAGTCCTCGAATCGGCGCCGCTCCCGGAGCCTCCGGGCGATCACTCGGTCGAACTGCGCGGCCGCTTCGCCAAGCTCTTCCACAAGTACCCCGAGGTCACCGACTATGTCGCGCACGCGCTGTGTCAGGGTGACGAGATCGGCAACGTCATCTTCGACGGGCTGCTGCGCATCAGCACCGAACAGGGCGAGAAGTACGCCGAGCACGGGCTGGTCCGCTCCGACCTCGATCTGCTGTGGGGCACCATCAACCCGCTGATCCTGCGCGTCGGCGCGACCATGCTGCGCCATCACATCGAACGGCACATTCCCGAGCCGTTTTACACCGTCAGCCAGTTGAACCGCTGGGATGCCGCCGTGACCGCCCTGATCCGCAAGGGGCAGTTCACCGCGGAAGCCGCCGATATCTAGTGGGTGGTCCGCGAAGCTCCGAGAGGGGTGAGCCTCGCGGATCGCCACGTTTCAGTCGGCGCGCGCGACCGCGGCCGCGCTGCGGTCGCGGGCCTGCTCGGCGGCGTCGACGAACGCCCCGAACAACGCCATCCGGTCGGCGGCCGGGCCGTCATCGTCCTCGGGATGCCACTGCACACCCAGGAAGAACCGCTTGGGATCCTCGATGCCCTCGGTGATGCCGTCCAGCGCGCGGGCCGCCACCACCAGCCCACCGCCGACCTTGTCCACGGCCTGGTGATGCCCGTTGCGGGCGGTGATCCGGTCGGTGCCCAGGATGGCCGCCAGCCGGGTACCGGGGATGATGTCGACGGGTTCGTCGACGAACTCCGGCTCGCCGGGTGCGCCGTGGTGCAGGGCGTAGTCCTCGATATCGCCGATGAGGGTGCCGCCGCGGAAGACGTTGAGCAGCTGCGAGCCGCGGCAGATGCCGAAGATCGGCCGGTCGGCGGCCGCGGCCGCAGCGATGGCGGCGAACGCGTCACGGTCGGCGCGGCCGTCCACCCCGTAGGTCGTGGGATGCGGGGTGCTCATCCCGTAACAGGAGTTGTCGACGTCACCGCCGCCGAGCAGCAGTAGACCGTCGAAATAGCCTGCCGAGGACGGGTTGTCGAGCGGCACGGAGGTGTCGAAGAACTCGAAGTCGGCGCCCAGTTCGTACAGCGTGCTCAGCGCGACCTTGGTGAACCGTGTGATCAGTGCGACGTCGGCGTCGCTGACGTCGGGGTAGTTCAGCGAGGCCAGCACGCAGATGTGGGCGCGCGGCGGCTCCGGTGCGGGCAGGTTTGGCAGCACATCCCGCAGGTGCACCACGGCGGTCATCGATTGGCCCTTCGTTTGCGGGCGCGGTCCACCAGATCGGCGAACAGCGCTGAGTCGGTGGGGGATACGGCGTGCCGGTCCTCGGGATGCCACTGCACCGCGACGATATCGGCGCGGCGATGCTCCACGGCCTCGATGACTCCATCGGCATACGCGGTGACCACCAGGTCGCGTCCGAGCCGGTCCACGGCCTGGTGGTGGTAGGAGGACACCTGGATGCGGTCGGCGCCGACGATGGCGCGCAACTTCGTGCCAGGTTGCACGTCGACCGCATGAATACCGTTGTGGTGCACGGCCTCCGGAAGATGCTGGTGCAGGGTGCCGCCGAGCGCGACGTTGAGCACCTGCAGTCCGCGGCAGATCGCCAGCACGGGGATGCCGGTGTCCAGCAGCGCTTTCGTGATGCCGATGTCGAAGTCGTCCTGGAAGGCGACGGTGTCGGTGGTCTGCGGGGCGGGCTCCGCGCCGTAGCGGCCCGGTTCCAGGTCGGCGCCGCCGGGCAGCAGCACCCCGTCGAAACCCTCCAGCCTGCCGGGTAGTTCGGCGAGCGGGTCGGCGGCCGGTGGATGCAGGATCACCGGCTCGCCGCCGGCCGCCCACACCGACTCGCAGATCGCCTCGGCGGCCAGGGTCGCCGAGAAACGCAGGATCGGTACCTGCGCGGCCCGGCGGCCGGTGACCGCGATCAGCGGACGCACGGTCAGAACGGGTAGTCGAGGGTCGGCAGGTGCTGGGTCCACACCTGCTGCAGCCGCCCGGAGTCGATGAGTCGGCCCAGCGCGCCGTCGATGTCGGCCAGCGTGTCGGGCCGGTCCTTGGCCACCGCGATGCCCCACCGGTTGGCGGTCTGCACCGTGAACGCCAGCTCGTAGTCGGGATGGGTGGCGCCCAGCGGCACGAACACCACATCGTCATCGACGACGGCGTCGACATCCTTGGCCAGCAGCGCGGCCAGCATATCGGCGTACACATCGTCGCTGCCCGCCCCGAACGCGACCGGCGCGGCGCCGGTGAAGGTCTGGGCCAGCGTCATATTGGTGCTGTTCTCGATGGCGGCGACTTTGCGGCCCACCAGATCAGCCGCGGAGTGGATATCGTCGCCGCGCCGGATCAGCACGCCCTCATGGAAGATCGCGTACGGGCGGGTGAAGTCGACCTGGGCTTGGCGTTCGGCGGTGATGCCCTGCCCGCACAGCACGGCGTCGGCGTCCCCGCGCTGCACCGCGGGAATCATGTCCACCCACGGCACCCGCACCCATTCGATCTCGCGGCCGAGTTCGGCGCCGAGCGCCGCGGCAACGCCGGGCTCATAGCCGTCGCGGCCGCGCTCCGGGGTCCACAGCGTGAACAGCGGCGGGGCCTCGGCGTCCAGGCAGGCGAGTCTCAGCGTGTTGGTTCACGGGGCATCATTCCAGTACATTTCACGCTCCCAGTCGGTGACGTATCCACAGAATCGGGCCCACTCATCGGTGTGGAAGTCGATGAGCAGTGCGGAGAGTTTGGGGCCGAACGCCTCGGTGATCACGGTGTCCTTGCGGAAGGCCGTGATGGCGTCACCGAGGGTCAGGGGCAGCGCCGGGAAGCGTTCGTCCTGCGGGGTGTCATAGGAGGACCCCTGGCACGGCACGCCGGGATCGGTGGCGTTCTTCATGCCGTCCTCGCACGCCGCGAGCAGGATCGTATAGA
>JAXHOA010000112.1:0-3020 GCA_034520035.1 Mycobacterium sp.
TATTGCTGGTGCAGTCGATGATCACCAGATGTCCGTCGGGTGCCAAGCATCCCAGGTTGCGTGCCAGGTAATCCGCCCCGACCACGTCCAGAATGCTGTCGACACCGCGCCCGCCGGTGGCTTCCAGGGTGGCGGCGACGAAATCCTCTGAGCGGTAGTTGATCGCGGTCTGAGCACCGAGACGCAGGCCGGCCTGCACCTTGGCGTCACTGCCGGCGGTGGTGATGACGTGGGCGCCGATCGCGACGGCCCACTGGATCGCGAAGGTGCCGATACCGCCACCCGCACCGTGGATAAGCACGGCCTGCCCCTTGGCGAGTCCGGCAATCATGGCGAGGTTGGAGTAGACAGTGGCGGCGACCTCCGGTATTGCGACCGCTTCGATCATGTTGAGACCGTGGGGGATCGGCATCACCTGCGCCGCGGGCACGGCGACCTCCTCGGCGTAGCCGCCGCCGTCGAGCAGCGCGCACACCTCATCTCCGGGTGACCACGCCGCGACATCTGCTCCGACGGCGGTGATCGTTCCGGAGCACTCCAGCCCCAGCGGGCGCGGCGCCCAGGACGGCACCGGATAGTGCCCACGGCGCTGTAGTAGGTCGGCGTTGTTGACCCCTGCCGCTGCAACTTTGATCACCACCTCGTGGGGCCGGGGCTGCAACCTCTCGGCCTCCCGCCACTGCAGCACGTCCGGCTCGCCTGGGTGATCGAACAAAATCGCGCCGCTCATCGCGCGGCTGCCCAGCGGGCGATGCTCTGGGCGTACAGCGGTGTCTCGACCCGGCAATGCCGCCCGGACGCCTCCTGCCGCGCATCGGCTGCCTCGCTGAAGGTCTGGCCGTTCCCGGCGATGAACTTCAGGAACGCCTCGGTGGGATGGGAGGTCACGGTGTTTGTGTAGCGGCACCGGTCACCGTCGAGCTGTTCCATGCGAAGCTCCCAGATGACCTGGGTGGTTGTCCACCCGGCGGGGGTGAGAATGTCCGACAGCGACACCATCTTGCAATAGTGGGTTTCGGCGACCTCGAATCGGTACTGCTGGATGACCAGCCCGGTGCCGATCATCTCGATGTTGATCGACATGGGCGTGCCGTCGTCGTCGACCGTGTATCCCGCAGCCTTGTGATCGCCAGGAGCGCAGCGCTGATACTCATGTGTGGGAAGGGTTTTCAACCATTGGGCGATATCGACGCGATCGAACGGCGCCTCCACGTCGGCGGTGATCGCTGCGTGCGAGAGCACCAGGTCGTCGCGCACTGCCTTGCTCATGTTCTGCTCCTGTCATCGATGGGGAGGCTCACACCACACAGCATCTCCGGGTGACCGCGGTGTGGACAATGACGCTGGCGTGACCTCATCGGGTAGTGCTAGCCGCCAAATCAGTGTGGTGCTGCACAATGGCCGCGACATGGAGATGTGGCTGGCCGCCGGGTGGCCGCGATGCTCAAGGAGCCGCAGTTTCGCCCACGATGGAAATGCGGACCTACACGCTGGCCGATGACGACGCGCTGCAGCGTTACGTGTCCACCTTCTGGCCGCGGCATATCCAGAGCCTGCAAAAGTATGGGATCACCGTCCACGGTGTGTGGACCGAGCAGAGTTCGGATGATCGGCGAGTGATCGCGCTGGTCGGCTACCGCCCCGGCGAAGATCCGTTGGACCTTGCCGAGAGTTACCGCAAAAGCGTCGATTTCGTCGACGATCATGCGAACTTCGACATTGCACTGATTACCTCGAAGCACACGGTCCGGCTGGATCCGATCGCGAGTTCGTCACTGCGGTAGGGCCGGCACTGAATCTACGAGCGTAGACTTATGTATGCCTTCAGCCCAGCCCCGTCCGCGGAACGCGGCAGCCACCCGTGCAGCAATCCTGCAATCGGCGATCGAACACTTCTCCGCCGCCGGTTACGACGGCGCGGGCGTCCGCCAGATCGCCAAGGACGCGGGTGTCACCGCCATGCTGGTGAACCGCTACTTCGGTTCCAAGGAGCAGCTGTTCGCCGAGGCGGTCGAGGCCGCGTTCGCCCCGCCGGTGTTCGTTGTCGAAGAGTCCGACACGGTCGCCCGTGACGCTGCCGCCGCACTGGTGTCACGCACCGGACCGGCAGGCGACCCGCCGAAATCCTTTCTCATCATGTTGCTCTCGGTATCCGATCCGGCTGCCGTGCGCATTGTGCGAGAAGCGATCGAACGCCATGTCGGACAACGACTGGCGCGTCAGATCGACCGTCCCGATCGCGAACTGCGCACCGAGCTGGTGCTGTCGGTGATCAGCGGGGTGCTGCTGATGCGTTCAGTGGTCGGTACCCGCGCACTGCGTGCGGGCGACCCCGAGGACATCGCCGGCATCCTCGAAGCGGTCTTCGACGCGATCATCGGGACGCCGGCGGGGTAACCGCACATGTCGCGGCGGAGAGGGAATCATCTCCATCAAGTCTACGTTCGTATACATATCGGGTATACAGGTGTAGATGAGCCTGACCGCCGTCCTATTGATAGGGGATCTCCCATGAACCATGTCTTTCTCGTCTCCGGCGCCTCGCGGGGGCTAGGTCGTGCCATCACCGAAGCCGCGTTGGAAGCCGGGCGCCGCGTGGTCGCCGGCGTTCGTTCGGCATCGGCGTTGGCCGACCTGGCCGACCGGTACGGCGACCGCCTCGCCGTTGTGGAACTCGACGTCACCGACGACGAACAGGTGCGTGCCGCCGTCGCCACAGCAGTCGACAGATTCGGCCGCCTCGATGTGTTGGTCAACAATGCCGGTTTTGCAAACATGGCCGCCGCCGAGGACGTCGACTTCGACGACTTCCGCACCCAGATCGACACCAACTTCTTCGGTGTCGTGCGCCTCACCCAGGCGGCGCTGCCGGTCATGCGCGCTCAACGCGCCGGCCACATCGTCCAGATCTCCTCTGTCGGAGGACGGATGGCCCGACCAGGGCTGGCGGCCTATCAATCCGCCAAGTGGGCGGTCACCACCGTCATCTCAGCAATACGTAAATGGAACGAAGCGTACAA
>JAXHOA010000043.1:0-78807 GCA_034520035.1 Mycobacterium sp.
ATTACGTATTGCTGGCGGCGACTGCCCCCGGTAGGCCGGGGGTGTGGCAGAAGGGACCCGCTCGATTTTTTATGATACGGTAACGTACTGTTACAGCGCGTCAGATACCTTTGATTCCATTGGGCTTTTGTCATATCACGCTGTATTACAGCGCGCATGGCATGCGCCTTGCTTTACATGCGTCACGCGCATGGCAAGGTATGGCGCGGACTAGGCGCGGGCGCGTTAGGAAGGTGTTAGGCAAGCGCGCTTGTGTCCCCCTATCCGCTAACATTTCAACGGCTTGTAGGAACAAGGCTATTGCGCGCTTGTTAGGTTTGTGATCTAACGAGAGGTGCGGTGCATGCCGCGCCTAACAGTGAAAGGACTTAACGCCAATGTCTGCCAAGCCATATCGGGGTAAATATCCGTCCCGCGTACATATCGTTTGGAGCGCAAAGGTCGACGGAAAGCACGTCATGCGTATTCGGCTCAATGACGGCCGCGTATTCGACGTTGCGCCGCGCGCCGCTACCGCCCCAATGCCAGAGCCCGGCATGTCGCTAGAAACCGTCCTGGAAACGTCGACGGCCGTCCCCTTTGTTCCCCGTTGCCCCTATTGCGCCGCGCGCGAAAACGAGGCGTGCAAGCGTCCGGCTGATAGCAACGGCCGTTGCGCGCGTGGGGTGCGTTAATGCCGCGCGCTTTCAACGTCACCACTAAGCGAGTCGGCGGATTGCGGTTTATCCGCATTGGACGCTTTTGCTTTTCGTTCTGCATTGCGAGGGCGCGCTAATGGTCCGCGCATACGCCTTTGAACTGTACCGCCTAGTAGCGATTGCGCTTTGCACGGCCGTCCTAATCGCATGCGCGGCCGTTGTAACGCATGGTATCTAACGAACAGGACGAAACGGCGCGACGCGCCGTCTAGCGGTTTGGCCGCTACTGACGAGTCCAAGTCAGATTACAATCGAAAGGAACTAAACGCCATGTTCGGGAACTATTCCAACAATCCACGCAATCGCGAATCCCAAATTCGTTCCACCGGCATTAAGGGCCGTTCCAATGTTCGGCGCGTTTTTGATAACTCCCAATGCGCGCATGTTTGGGCGCAACAGACTCAGGATACCGGCCGGTCTCAAAACGGCAATTTGTATTTCGCCAATTCGACCATTTACAGTTACCGCAGCAATTGGCCGCTAGGTGTATTCACTCAATTGCCGGACGGACGACGCGCCGTCGTTATCAACGCAACAAGCTATAGCAACACAACGGCAGGGCATTTGAGCGACGTTCGGCGCGCGTTGCGCGGCCTAGACGTTGTGCAAATTGAAACCGAACGCGACGTTGCGAGTGCATTTGACGATGCAGAACATATCACGCGCAACGATGTCGCGCGCGACGAAAGCCGCGCTAGGGCGTTTGCGGCATTGCTTGACTACGAGTCCGACGCGTTCCGAACCTTCGCGCAATCGCTCGCAAACCCTCGCAAGCGCGTTTGGGGTGTTGATCCTAGTCGATGGGATAGCGAAGCGAGCGAAAACCCCGACAACGTGTTGCGTTTGCGCTTGGACGCGCTGAACGCGCGCCATGACGAACTAATGGCACGCGCCGCGCTATGCGCTCTCGATTGCCCCGTGACGGTGCAAGATGCGCAAGCCGCCTATCAGTCAATTCGCGACGCGTTCGGCTCTTACTATGACCCGGATAAATTGGCAAAGCGCGAAAAGGCCGCGAAAGCACGCGCCAAGCGTTCCGCTCTAATCAACGCGCGTAAATGGTTCGAAGTGATCCGCGCGGGCGGTTATATCCCGTACAAGTCGCGCAGACGTTTTCAGGAAGCACTGACAACGCTAATCGAAACGCGGCCTGAATCCGAATGGCGCGACTTGTTTAACGAGTATCAGGTTTGGCGCATTGCTTGCGAGTGCAATCAAGTAGAAGCGGCGTTGAATCCGCTTGCGGCGGATATCCGCGCTAGGCGTCAATGGGAGTATAGAGGCCAGCCCCAAATCACGGCCGCGCAATGGCTTCAAGGCGCGCAGGGTGCGTTCTATCAGGAGTCGCCTACCCTTGTTCGGCGCGTAGGCGACGAACTCGAAACGTCGCGCGGCGCGTCGTGCCCGTTCAAGCATGCGGTTATGGCTTTTCTCAAATCCCAAGAATGCCGCGCCACTGGCACGTCATGGCATAAGAACGGGCAACAAATCCGTGTTGGCGTTTTCAGCGTCGACTCGATTGACGAACAAGGCAACATGCGCGCGGGTTGTCATACCCTCAAATGGGACGCAATGCTTGCGCTCGCAATTCAGGAAGTACCGCACCTCGTTAAGGCGCGTTTCCCGTTGCCCGCGCTGTTAGACTCGTAACATCACAAATCGAAAGGACTAATGCCAATGGCAGACAAATATAAAATCGTTCGCATGTATCAGCGCGGCGGACGGCGCACCATTGAGACGGGGCTAACCCTGGAACAAGCGCAAGAGCATTGCCGCGATCCAGAAACATCAAGCCGGACCGCGACTAGCTCCAAAGCGCGCGAGAGAACGCGCCGTATGGGGCCGTGGTTCGATGGTTACGAACGCGACTAGCACGAAAGGGAACAACGCCATGACGAACGCAACGCAAGAATTGGAATCCATGATTGACCGACACGGGCTAACTCACGTTGTGACGGCCCTAGCGCTGATTTGCGCCGAAAAGGCGGAACATATCCGCGCCAATTGGCAAGACGCCACAACGGCCAAAGCATGGGACGCGGACGCGCGGACGCTAACGAAAGCCGCGCGCTTGATTTGCTCTGACGGTTAGGACGAAACGTCATGACGAAAAAACAGCAACGCAAAAGCCGACTAGCAGTCTGGCGCATTCTCGCAAGCATGCAACGCAAATAGGACGAAACCGCGCGCAAGCGCGGTCTAGCGGTTAGACCGCTACTGACGAGTCCAAGTCAGAACGCAACGAAAGGAAAGCCAATGCCAAAACGTACGCTATGTTTCGAACAACCTAACGGGTCATTCCCCGTCCGCCTCTGGCAGACCGGCAAAGACAATTTCACGGTCGAATACGGTTTGCGTATCAAGCGCGGCCTTGACTACGCGGGCGCGGCGAAAGAGCTAGGCGAATGCCTGATGCATCTTTGCGCTTGTGACGGTCGCCTGGACAACCGCGCGAAAGGGGAACGCTAATGGCCATTCGTTCGAAGCGCGGCGCACGTCGCCGCTATGGCGCTATCATCCGGCAATGCTACCGGGATTTGCGCGGCGGTACTCAATTCGGAATTGATATGCCTACGCTACGCGTGACGTTCCCGGACCGCTTCGCGGAACTAGTCGCCTTGAATGCTCTTTACCCTTCGTTGCCGGAATAGGGCCATAACGCCAATGACAAACCGCGAATACGCCATGACATGCTTTGCCATTGCCTCACTGCCACCACGCGCCGACAACGGCGCGAGTGGCGAGTCGTCTAGTGACGAACCGCCATAGCCCTGCCCTGGCGCGCTAGGCGTCAGGGATATGGGCAGACAAAAGCGCCGCTAGATCATTTCTAGCGGCGTTTTTTTTCGTCTCAAATCGCGCCGTCTATTCGTTCTGCCCGTCCGGTTAGCGCTTGATACCGGGCGACGGGCAGAACGCATAGGCGGCTTTCCTATTGCGTTCTAGGGCCGTGTTGCATCTTTATCAAAATGCCACACCTCGTTTTCAGCCCGTGCGGATTGCATACCGCGATTTTGTTGCTTTTGAGCACTGACGGAAATTGAAAGTCAACAATCCGGCCAAACCGGATTTTCGGTAAAACCGTCCTGGCTAACAGATCGCTCAGAAAATTTTTTAGCCGTGCGCGCGTGCGCGCGTGTACGCAGACGGGACCGGCCCTCGACGGTATTAGATCGCGCGCTCCCGCCAGCGCAGCGTTTACATCGTCGAGGGCCGTACAGAGCTGCATCAACGTGACCCCCGTCCGTTGCATGCAGCGAGCCCGTAGTAGCGAACTTAATCGCGATACGCGGGCTCCGCGCGTGAGCGCGCTGCCTGGGTGAGCGGCGTGGATCGTTGGCGCAATGTCGAGAGCGTTTTGCAGCTCTGACTCGTTATCGTCCGCCCTTGATCGTTGCCGCTCAGCTCGTTCGAAAGCCCGTGGTTTTCGATTTCTCGTTTTCACGGATTTTCGTTTTTCGTTTGTCGTGCCAATCGTTCAGATCGACCTTGTGATCTGACGCTCACACGACACGGACGTTTTCACGTCCGGCTTCTTCTTGTAGGCTCGAAGGCGCGCGAGCAGCCTGTCCCCGTCAATCACACCCTTCGCTAGGCACTGCGCCATAGCGGGAAAGCGCTGATGCGACATGTGATAGAACTTCACGGGCTGGCCCTGCCACATGACCGTGGCCACGAGCAGATACGCGTACATCAGATCGCGCTGAACTGGTTCAGCTTCGCAGCTTCGAATTGCGCGAAGACATCGACCATCCACTTCTTCGTCTTGCCGCGCAGAACGAACGACGACGCCGTGTTGGTGAAGTCGTTGAACGGCACAGCGAGCGCGTCCACCGCTTTCGCGGCTTCTTCGTCGAGCTTGTTGATCGTGATCGCGCCAGCGGGCGTGGCGTAATCGGTGTCGTTGATATGGTTCTTGACCGGCACGTGGCGCGACGCGGCCAGGGAGTTCACGACCGGCGCGATCTCTTCGAGCGACTGTGCGGCCGGGCCGAGAACGTGCAGCACCACGATGCGCAGCTTGTTCGCCTTCGCCAGCTCGAAGAAGCCGATGTCGGAGAGCAGCTTCAGCGTCGGGGTCAACAGGCCAGCGCGGATGTCGATCACGGTTGCCTGGGTGGCCCCAATGTTGTCGAACACCTTCATCTGGTCGTTCGACTTGGTGAGGTCGACAACGTCGACGCGCTCCGGGAAGAAGCGCTTCAGGCCACCGGCCGGATGCTCGGTGTCGAACGCCTTGAAGTCGATGCCGTTGGCGCGGAAGTAGTCGAGCAGCAAACGCGCGACGGTGGTCTTGCCGACGCCGCCCTTGTCAGCGCCGATGATGAAAACGTGGGGGATCATGTGAAGCTCCGTTTGTGTGGTTAGGTGCCGCTCGCAGCTTTCGCTCGCGCAACGGCCTGGGTGAGTTCGTGCATCAGCACCGGCTCAAGCCCGGCAGGAATGGCGGACGCGATACGGTTGGTGCTCGGGTTGCCCGGCCGGATCATTTCCTTCGGGATGATCGGACCCCAAAGCATTTTAATCTTGCCGTTCTTGTTGTGCCTGCCGATACGCTTCACAATTTCGGTGGCACCGCTTTTGAACTTGATGATGAACGCGCCTCGGAAGGACCGAGACTTGTTCCAGGGCGCAGCGCGAGGGTTCTTACGCCCAGGTGTCAGCGAGCGCGCAAAGTCACTCAGCGGCATCGCGCGATCAGACGCCTTGATGCGGTAGAACAAACGGTTCGGGTGCGCGCGATCCGCTTTGATCGCCCTCATGACGCGACCGTATTTCGCGCCGGTCTCAGCGACGACGTCGCGACGTACGGCCGTGAGTAGTTTGTCGCCGAGCTTGTTGATCGCGTTGTACAGCGCGCGGCGCTGCACTTCTTCGCTGTAGACGCTCAACGCCTTCGAGAGGCGGTTCATCGCATCCGTGAGATCGATGTAGATCACGCCGCCATGCGCCGAGAGACCCGACGGGCGAAACATGTCGTAGCTCGACCGATAGGTCTTCGTCGGGCCGGTGTAGCTGGTCTGTGTACCGGCCATGATCGCTACCTCGAAGGCGGGCGCGTCGTTAGCGTCGAGCGTACGGTGCGCGACAGGTTGCGCGCGTCGACGCGGAGCGATTGCATGAACCGCGTGGCGTTTTGCTTGGCGGCGTTGATGTCGCCCTTCCGGAGATTGGCTAGGCCCTGGGCCGTTTGCTTCCGGCGGTTTCCGCAGTTGCAGCCCATGACGATCCTCCCCTGGAACGGAAGAAGCCCCGGAGCTGGGTGGGCTCGCGGGGCTTCGTGCGCAATTCTGGTAACTAGGGTGATATAGCCCTTAACACCGGGAGTGTCAACTTTGGGAAATGACGGAACTCACGGGTAAGCCGTGGCATGACTCCAATCCGACGAAACTCCCATAGATTCAAGAGTTTGGACCCCCAAAGCCCCCATCAGGGATGCGATATTCCGGCCCAGATCGGCCTGGGAACCGTTGTTATCGACCACAAAGTCGCACATCCAGGGCTCGATTGTCAGGGAAGTGCGGGGTTCGCGGTATTCCAGGCGTTCGGTGGCGTCGATCCAGATCGAGACGTCGAACACGCCCGCGTTCCGAAGCGCGTGGAATTCGCGCGCATTGCGGTTGCCGACGTAGAGATCGTACTCGTCGAAGATCGCGCGCCCCAACGTGGTGAGATCAGCGGCGTTGGATTCGGCGATCAGGTTGAACCACGTTGCGCGCTCGTTGGCGCGGTCATCGTAGCACGCTTGCGCCGAGGCGTAGCGGCCGGGCTGAGTGCGCTCGAAGAACGGGTAGATGACCTTCTCGGCCATGAACCAGCTCGACGAGACGAACGTTGCGCCGAAGGTGTCGCGCAGAATTTCGGCGGCGGTATCTTTGCCGTGGCGGCCGTGGCCGACGACCATCATGCGAAGCGGGAAAATGTTTTCCATGTGGGTTCAGTGTCCGAAAAGGTTGAAGAGATGGTAGCCGCGTCCACGCCCGAAGAGTTGGGAGCGCAGATAGCCAGCGCGTACTTTCACGTCGACGTCCACGAACGGGATGCTCATGATCGTCGAGAAGAGTTCGTCCAAAGAGTCCATGGTCTCACAACCCCTGCTCTGCATCGACTTCGCTTTGGCGTTCTTGCCGTATCCACGCAGCGAAGTCTTCGCGCAGACTTTCGTAAACCTCGACCAACTTGAGCAGCGCGTAGCGCACCATCACGCCAGCGGCTTCGGGCGGCCATCGCCAGCGCAGCGCGATCACGCCGACGCTGTGCTCGTTGATCAGAAGATCGCGGAGGATCGCGCGCTGCACCTTGTCGAGCCGGTCGTCGACACGCTTCAGCGCGAACGCCGCGTTGAGCATGCGATCACTCGGATCGCTCGCCTCGTGACACTCGGCCTTCGAGTGCATGCGTCCGCCGTTGATGCCCTCCTGGTCGAGCATGCGGCGATCTTCGCTCGTCATCGGCACCGCCTTCATCAGGTGGTCGATGGTCGCCTGCGTGTTCGAGCCGGTCTGCGACATCGCGAAGTAATCGGCGATGTAGAACTCGGCAGCCAACAGCATCGCGTCGGTGATGGGCTTGCGAGCTTGGTGCCGCAGAAAGTCGATGGGCCTTCCGTAGTTCTTTCTGACGGCGTACGAGACGCCTTCGGCGGTGCGGACCCGGACGAGGACGTCGTCGGGGTTGGTGCCGTCGAGCACGGCTTGCATCTCGTCCTGCATCAGATCGAGCCCTCGACAAGCGCTCGGTAGGGCTCCACCACCTCGCCGGTCATCGGGTCGACGCGTTCGCCAGTCGGAAGCCGCAGCGGCTCGGGGGTCGGGGCCAGGACCGCCTCGATGGCGTCCTTGATCGCGTCCTTGATCGCGTCGACGTCGCCGAGCACGAAGACGATCTCGCGGTTGCGGAGGATGATCCGCGTGGCGAGTACCGGGCGTCCGTCCTGGGAGGCGTGGTAGCCGATCAGGGCGTCGACCTGATCGGGCCGGACGTACGCCGGGTTGCCTTTCGGCGTGACGAATTGCAGGAACATGCGGAACCTCGGGTTGGGGGATCGTTAGGTTTGTAACCCCCCAAACCTCACAAGGTCAACTTTTGGAAATCGGTAAGACTGACCGACTGACCGGCTTCGCGCCCATTCCCTCAATTCACTCCGCGCCCCTACGGGGAGCGCGGAGAGAGTGATGAATTGATGAATTGGAAATGGCAGAACTGAAAAGGCATGTTTTGATGAATTGATGAATTGATGCATTTCCCGGAAAGTGCTGTAAGTTCAATACGTTGCTGCATGTCTCCAATTCATCAAGCAATTCATCAAAGCCTCTCCCGAACCTCACGTTGATGAGTTCGGATAATCCGAAACGCATCAAAAGGGCTTGATGAATTGATGAATTGAAATTGCGCTGAAATTTCAGTGCCTTATAGCTTTTCAGCCTCTTGTGGCCCTTTCAATTCATCAACGAAAAAGCCGCCCGAAGGCGGCTCTTGATGAATTGGAACTCAGGCTTTCCGGTGGCCCAGGCGCTTCCCATCCCAGACCCAAAGGGCGTCCTCCGTCAGGCTCAGGTACTTGGCTATCAGCGGGTCGCCTTCCAGCACGACCGGCCGGACCTCAGTGGTCCGCGCCCATGACCCGAAGTCGACCGACTCCAAACGTTCGCGGAGGACGGCGATCTGGCGGCGAGCGCGCCTGCCGAGTAGATTTTCGGCTTGATCTCGAACACGCGCACGGAGCCGCCTTGGTACTCGGCCACGACGTCCCCGAAGAATTGGGAGCCCTTGTTGGGGGAGAACAGGCGCTCGCACTGAACCGTGTCGAGGGCCTCGCCCTCGAAGCGTTTGAAATTGGCGCGGACGTAATCGCGCACGGCGATGCCCATTTCGTCGTGGTCGGCACCGCGTTGCCATGCGGAGTCGTGGGCGGCGCTGGGGGTCATAGCTTCGGGTCCTTTCGTGCGGTGAAGGTGAACAGGCTGGGCTTGCGGCCGACCGACGGGGAGAACTCCAACCACCCATTGGCGAGCAGCACTTTAGGTTCGCCGCCCATGATGATCTGGCGGACGTTGCGAGCGAAGTTCGGGCCGCTCTCGGCCTTCAGCTTGGCGAGCGCAGGCAGGCGCTCCGCGACTTCCGCTACCGTCGCGAACACCGCGTCTCCGCTGATCCTGGCGACCGGCTTCATGGCGTTGACGATGGCCTCGCAGAAGGCGATGCTCTTGGCTTCCTCCTGAGCGTTCTGATCGGCGGTCAACTGATCCGTGGTGTCCCCAGGTTCATCGTCCACGACCGGCCCCATAGCGGAGCCCTCGGTTTTGACAACGGGGACCACCACCACCGAGGTAGTGGGGTTGCCCCATTTGTTCGGTCCCAGCACCACCTCTTCGAGGCGGAACAGCTCGACGCCACCCTTCTTGCCGTCGCGAAGTTTGTCGGACGCGATAGCGATCATGTCAGGCTTGATGTCCAGCTTTCATTTTCTTCTTCTTGGCGGTCGGGTGGTCGAACATTTCCAGCTCGAAGTCTGCGTCGGCGAAGATGGCGTACGAACCACGCGCACCGGCCGTCTTGTCCTTGCCGGTGTGGTGTACGACGATGATGCAGACTCCGGTCTCTTCCGCTACTTCACGGATTCGGTTCATGATTGGCTGCATCTCTTTGGCGCTGTTCTCTTCCGCTCCGGCTACGGCCTTGGCGAATGTGTCGATGAACACGATCCGGATTGGCGGCAGGCCGTTCTCGGTCTGCATCTTGTTTGCCTGCTTGATCGCAGCGCGAAGCGCCGGTATGCCCTTTTTCTCGACGAGTGAAGGGATGCCCTTGTGGATCACCATACCCTTGCTGTTCGACGGGTACTTCTTCCGGTAGGCAACGAGCCGGTTGTTGAACTGGCTCTTGCCCTCCGCGAACAGATAGAGCGCGCCGGACTTCTCGACGTTGTGGCCGAACCACGGCCTACCCTCGACGACGCAGTCCCCCATGTGGATGACCGCGAACGTCTTGCCCGTGTTCGATGCGCCGTACAGGACGCCGAGCTGACCGGGCGCGCACAGGTTCTCGATGATGTAGTCCGTCTTGTCGTATAGACGCGCGGCGTCTCCGAAGTAATAGACATCACCCAGAGCGGCGCGCTCGGCCACCTCGCGCTCTACTTCCTCCGGATCACCGCGTTCGCCTTTACGCTCGCGCTCGATCTTCTTGCTGTACGCCTCCATCTCGGCGTCGCCGTCGTAGATATCCAACACGGGCGCTAATGCAGCGCCCTTCGAGACGTAGCGATCCTTGTTCTTGTACCACTCGCGCGCAATGTCGCGCAGATTGTAGTTGCCTGAGCCTTTGCCGTCCTCGGTCTGGGTGCCCGCCCCTTCCCACATTTCGTAGAACACAGCCAGGTGTGTGACCGGCATGCGCCATTGCTGCAACAACAATTGCGCCACAGCCCATCTATCGGTTGAACGGTCGCCTGAAGGACTGTCGTACAGCTCCGCGAACTCCGGCTGGTCACGCCGTAGTTCGTCCAGGTCGTAGATGCCGATGCCCGGCTCGAACAGATCGACCTGATCCGGCCAATCTTCCGACTCCAATTCATTGACCACGGGGGTAAGGTCGGCGTCGGTGGCGTCGGCCTTCGCGTTGACCGGCTTGGTGCCGATCAGCTCCGCGACGTGATCCGGCAGCTTAGGGAGCGTGCCTTGCATGTAGGCGCGCAGGAACGCCAGCATATCCTTGCGGGTGCCGTAGGTCTTGCCATCCTGGCGGATCGAGCCGGGGCTGATGTACTGCCCGCCTTTGCCGCGTACGTCGCAGCCGTACTTCGGCTTCAGCACGCCCGCGCTGTTGCCATAGGTCCCGTCCGGATCGCTGAAAATGTAGTGCTGACCGCCGCTTTGCGTCGGCACGACAACGCACCCTTCGGGCAGGCCGTGCTCTGCGAAGTGCTTGCCGATCAGCTCGGGGCCGTTGGCCTTGGAGTCCGCGTCGATGACGACCAGCTTGCTCGGGCCGCACGAGATCGACCAGACGCAATCGGGATACGCCTTGAACATCTTCTTGATGACATCGGGATCGCGCGTAGCCCCTACGTGAACGGGGAGTTCACCGTGCTTCGCCTCGTACTTTTCGATAGCTTCTTCGCGTTCTTCGGGCGTGATCTCGGTGTCGCTCTTTTGAAAGAGCGGGATCAGCGGCGTCTTGCCAGACGACGGGAACAGATAGAGCCCAGCCTTGTTGTAGGCTTTGGCATTCGTGAGGTTATCTAACCGTCGGGCTCTTGTATTGTCAGCCATCTGCCACTATCTGTTGCGAACCGTCGATTGGCGTTGACGGTCCTTTCGATGGAACGGCCCGGTATCGGTTTTGTCCGACGCCGGGCCGTTCTGTTTTGGGGATCGTGAGGTGATGTTGTCTCACACTCCTGACGAAGATGTCAATTTTCGGAAATTCTAGACCAGCGCGGCGATCCCCTTCTTGCCTGAGCCCTGCAACATCTTGTGGATCGCGGCCACGACTTTGTGCTTGAGCCACAACTGCTTGGGCCGACCGTCGCCTTCCGGCGAGATCGAGTCGCAAACCGGGAACTTCTCGTTCTCCACCATGATGCGCACGTTGCGAGCGGAGCACCCCAGCTCCTTCGCGATCCAGTCGATGTCGACATAGGCGAGCCCCTTCACCGGCCCCATCGGCTCCGGATCGTAGACTTCCTTCTCGGCCATGCGCCCGGCCTAGTGCCCAGTATAAATACTGGGGTTTTGGCTTCAGGTAAAGATTTAGAAATAAAATACGAAAAAGCAGATTTATTTAGATTTAGAACAAAATCATTAATCGGAACAAGAGTAGAATACAACCACAGTAAAGTATTTAATTTCGGTACGACTTTTATGAAAATGTCAGAAGCTCCATTGGTGACAAGGATTAACGTTGGAGATGAGCCTATCAACAACACGCAAATAGGCGCAGATTTTAGTTTTTCTAAAGATTCTCGATTAATCACTAAACTTGTTGATGCGCTTCCTGTTATTAGCAATACGTAACCGAACGAAGTACACACAGCGGCGTATTGCTGGGCGGCCAGCTGCGTGTGCACCGTGGTGGTCCTGTTGCCGAATTCGGTGGTGCTGATGTCCAGGGTGGTGATGCCTTCGGCGTCGACCGACACCGTCGCTTCCGCGAAATGCCCGCGCGGGGGAATCGTCGCGATCATGGCGACCGCCATGCCCTCGCCGACCTGCCATCCCCTGGGCGCCAAGTACGCCGCCGCCCGGCCTGCAGGGCCGCCTCGGCGAGATCGACGGCACCGATCCAGTCCATAGCTGCTGAAGGTCAGATCGTCGTCGAGCACATGGGAATCCACGAAACTGTCACCGGGCACGATGACATTGCGGCGCCGGAACTCGAAGGGGTCGATGCCGAGCCGGTCGGCGAGCTGGTCCATGGCGGACTCGATCGCGAACATGACCTGGCCGAGCCCGTACCCGCGGAAGGCACCGGAGGGCAGGTTGTTGGTGTAGACGGACTGCGCGTCGATCCGCTTGTTCGGACTTCGGTACACCGCAACGGATTCGCCGCAGCCATGGAACATCACCCCGGGGCTGTGGTTGCCGTACGCCCCGGCGTCGACGAGGACGTCGATGGCCAGCGCGCTGAGTATCCCGTCACCATCGGCGGCGACGGTCACGTCGACGCGGAACGGGTGCCGGCAGGGCGCCACGGTGAACTGGTCGCTGCGCTGGAATTCGTAGCGCACCGGTACTCCGAGACGCAGCACCGCCAGAGCCACCAGATCCTCGGTGAGCATCTCCTGCTTCCCGCCGAACCCGCCGCCCACCCGCCTGGTGAACACGTGCACGTCCTCGACGCCGAGACCGAAGAGGTGACACAACTCGTTGCGCACCAGGAAGGGCACCTGGGTGCTGGTGCGGATCACCAGCCGCCCGGAATTGTCGCGCCATCCGGTGCAGCCGTGCGTCTCCAAATGCATGTGCTGAACCCGCTGGGTCTGCCAGCGGCCTCGCACCACAGCCCCGCCCGCGGCTTCGGCGGCGGCGATTCCGGATGCGACATCGCCCACCTCGCCGTGCAATTCGGCCACCAGATTGCGGCTCGGATCGGCAATGCGCGACCCGGAGTCCTTGTCCGCGTGCAATAGCGGCGCGTCCCTGGATCTGGCAGCGTCGGGGTCGAATACCGCGGGTAGTGGTTCGTAGTCCACAATGATTGCCCGGCAGGCATTCTCGGCAATATCGTAGCGATCAGCCACCACCGCCGCGACGCGCTGGCCGACAAATCGCACGGTGTCGTCCAGGATGGCGGTGTCATCCGGATCATCTTCTCTCAGCTCGTGGCGCGCCGTGGAGAACAGCACCGGCGGGCTGTCCCGGTGGGTGAGGACCAGCCGCACCCCCGGCATCGCCTCGGCCGCCGCGGTGTCGATCGACCGGATGCGCGCGTGGGCCAGCGGGCTCGGCAGCACGGCCATGTGCAGCAACCCGGCGGGCGCGTCGTCCATGGTGTATTCCTCGGTGCCGGTGACCACCCGCACCCCCGCCGGGGCGCCGATGGACCTGCCCGCATCATGGACATCGGATTTGTCGATGTTGACCACCCCGGACAAGGCATCGGTGATCGCTCGGTAGCCGGTACACCGACACAGGTTGCCCTTGAGTTGCTCCGGCAGATCCGACATCTGTTCCTGGGTCAATGTGGTTGCGGTGGCGACCATCCCGGCGGTGCAGAATCCACACTGGAAGCCGGCGGCCTCCACGAAGCGGCGTTGCACGGGGTGCAGGTCATCCGGCGTACCCAGACCCGCGGCCGTCGTCACCGACAGACCAGCGGCCCGGAAAGCCGGGAACACGCAGGAATGCACCGCGGCGCCGTCGACGAGCACCGAGCACGCGCCGCAGTCCCCGGCGTCGCAGCCCTTCTTGACCTCGAAGTGACCGTGTTCGCGCAGGAAGGTGCGCAGGCACTGACCTGGGCGTGGGTCCCCGTCGCAGTCGGAGCCGTTGACCGAGAGCTTCATGCCAGCTCGGCGCGGATCTGCTCGGCAAGGGTCAGCGTCACCGCCCGGCGCCAGTCCGGGTCGCCGTGCGCATCGCGGGTCAGGTCCCGGTCCGGGATGCCGGCCAGTACCGCCCGCAGATCGTCGGGGGAAGGTGCCGCGGAGAATCGGAACACGTAGGGCCGTAGAGTGGCCGCCGTCACCGACAGCACGAAACCGCCGTCCTCGTCACTGCGACCGATGACCACCACACCGGACCGGCCGAGCGGGGACGGCGCGAGCTTGCGGTAGGCGGTCCGGGCCCGCAGCGCCGCCGCGGGTATGTGGACGGCACGAAGGACGTCCCCGGTCTTCAGCACGTTGGTGGCCTGGCCGGTGACGAATTCGGTCACCGGCAACGTGTACTCGGAACCGTCGGCCCGCCACACGGTCACCGCGGCATCCAGCGCCGTGCACAGCGAGATCATCGCCCCGGCAGGAAGGGCCAGGCAGATGTTGCCCCCGACGGTCGCGGTGCGCCAGATCTTGAACGAGGCGAGCAGCGCGGTGCAGCACTGCCGGAACAACGGGGCGGCCGCGCATTCCGAAGGCAACGTCGTTGACAGCGAGGCGACGTCGTCGAGCGTGCAGGTCGCCGCGAGTTCCAACCCGTCCGGCCCCAGGGTGACCGGCGGCCACCCCAGCCGGGTGATGTCGACGAGCCGGGTCACCGTCGGCTGCGGTTCGGAGAACAGCCAGGTGCCACCGGCGAGGACGGCGTCGGTGGGTCCCAGCGGCCACACCTCGTCGCGGCGGGTGGGGATGTGCACCGCCTCGACGGTGTTCAGGTCCATCTATCGACCGTAGTCGCCGTTCCGGGCGCGTGCAGGTCGAAACCGATGACCTGCGCGGCGGCACAGACACTGTGACAATCGGTCCATGCGTGTGTACCGCGGTCATCTGATCCACATCGGCGGTGCGCCGCGCCTCGATGGTGCGCGCGAGCATCTGGTGAGCATCCCCGACGGTGCGCTGGCAGTCGATGACGCCGGGACGATCGGCTACAGCGGTGCGTACCGGGGGCTGCCCGAGTCCGCGGCCGGCGCCGAGGTCGTCGACTGCCGTCCGGGCTTCCTGCTGCCCGGGTTCGTCGACACCCACATCCATTTCCCGCAGACCCACTGTGTGGACTCCTACGGCGGTGGTCAGCTGCTGGACTGGTTGCAGCGCTGCATCTTTCCGTTGGAGGCGATGTTGGCCGACACCGGCTACGCCCGCCGCGTCGCGCAGGACTTCTGCAGCCGGCGCATCGCCGTCGGAACGACCACGGCGCTGGTGTTCGGATCGGCCTTTCCGCATGCCCAGGACGCCCTGTTCGAGGAGTCGATCGCCGCGGGTCTGCGCACGATATCCGGGCGTGGCATCCAGACGGTGGGCCCCGCGGCCGCCGGCCCGCTGTTGACCGGGGACGCCGAGGCAATCGGCCTCACCCACAACGAGATCGAACGATGGCACAACCACGCCGGCGGACTCACCCAGGTGGCGGTGGTGCCCCGCTTCGCGCTCTCGGTCACCGAGACGACACTGCGCGCACTGGGCGAACTCTACGAGGACGTCAAGACCGACGGTGTCTACTTCCACACCCACCTGTCGGAGAATCGCGGCGAGATCGAGGCGGTACGCGCCGACTACGGTGTGGAGCGCTACCTGGACACCTACGACGGGCGGTGTGCGGGCGGTGGTGTCTCGCTGCTGGGCCGGCGCAGTGTGTTCGCGCACGCGGTGCACTGCACCGACCATGAGCTGTCACGGTTGGCCGAGACCGGCAGCTCGATCGCCCACTGCCCGACCTCGCAGCTGTTTCTCGGATCGGGCACCATGCCGTGGCGGCGCACCACCGCGAGCGGGGTCACCGTGGCGCTGGGAACCGATGTATCCGCCGGGGACGAATGGCTGATCGCCCGGGTGCTCAACGACTGCTTCAAGGTGCACATCAGCGAGCCCGAGGGACAAGGCCTTTCGATCCCGCCCGCCGACCTGCTGTTCACCGCGACGCTGGCCGGTGCGCGGGCACTGGATCTGGAGGACCGGATCGGCAACCTGGACGCCGGTAAGGAGGCCGACTTCGTGGTCCTCGACCCGCAACGCCAGGCGCTACTGCCCGAACTGCTGGCGCGGATCGACCCCGAGGATGCCGACCGACTGCTGTTCACCCTGCTGATGAGCATGCGCGAGGACGCCATCGATGGTGTCTACGTACGAGGTCGGCCGGTCACGTCGCCGGGGTGAGCGGACCGCCGAGGATGTTGCCGACGATGCCGCGGATGACGTTGGTGCCGTCCTCTTTTCGCAGTTCGTCATACCACTGCGCGGTCGCCTGCGGATCCTTGGCGTGGGTGACATCGCAGCGCTTGCGCGCCCGCAGCACGAGTTCACCGGCCCGCTCGGTGCGGGCGGACTGATACGCGGCCAGTGCGGCGTGCACATCGCCGGGATGATCCTTGAACGCCCACTGCAGTTCGATGGCGTCCTCCATGGCCGAGCAGCCGCCCTGCCCGATATCGGGTGTGGTGTTGTGCGCCGCATCGCCGAGGACCGCGACCCGGCCCTTGACCCAGGTGTGGAAGGGATCCAGGTCCAGGATCTCCACCCGGTTCGTGGTCTGCGGATCCAGCTTGTCGATCAGCGTCTGCACCCCGGGAGCCCAGCCCGCGAAGTGACTACGCAACACCTCGCGGGCGGTCCCTCTCTCGTACGGGAGACCCTCGGGTTCGACGACGTCGAAAAAGAAGTAGAAGCGTCCGCCGGCCACCGGCATCACCGAGACACGTTTGCCCTCACCGACATACGTGGTCCATTCGGTGGCGGGCCCGATCGCGTCGTCGGTATCGACCAGGCCGTTGAAGTTGACGTAGCCCGCGTAGCGGCGGGTCACCGGGGCGCCGAGCACGTACTCGCGGGTGATCGAACTCGCGCCGTCGGCACCGATGATCGCATCGGCGGTCACGGTGGTCCCGTCGGCGAAGGTCGCCGTCGCCGTATCCGGTCCGTCGGCAACGCTGACCATTTTCATGCCGAAGTTGATGGCATCCATGCCGTACGCCTGCATCAGCATCGACTGCAGTTCGGCCCGGGCAATCGGGTACGGACGCTGCCCGACCTCGTCGATCAGCGGCTGCATCGAGAAGCGGCACATGGTCTCGCCGGTGTGCGCGTCGATATAGCTCATGGTCTCGACGATTCCGCCCAGTTCGGCGGTTTCTTCCCGCAGCCCAAGGTAATTGAGGCATTTCACCCCGTTGGACCACACCGAGATGGCGGCGCCGACCGGCTTGTTCTCGGTGACCCGCTCGTAGACCGCGGTCTCGATGCCGATCTGGCGCAGGGCGATGGCGGCGCTCATTCCGCCCATGCCCGCACCGATGATCACGACCTTCACGTTCAGCTCCCTCGATAGGTGGAGTAGGAGTACGGGGACAGCAGCAGCGGCACGTGGTAGTGACCCGTCAGATCGGTGATCTCGAAGGCGATCACGACCTCCGGATAGAAACCGTTGATTCCCTCGGCGGCGAAATAGGCACCGGTGTCGAAATGCAGCCGGTACACGCCGGCGGCCAGCTCCGCGCCGAGTCCCGCGATGCGGCCGTCGGCATCGGTGATGCCGTCGGCGACCCTGGTCCCCGCGGCGGTGAGGGTGACGACGACGCCGGCGGCGGGCCGGCCCGTGGTGGCGTCCAGGACATGTGTGGAAAGGGTCATGCTGCCTATCATGTCGGCTCGCTCAGCAGGCGCTCCAGGCGCAGCCGGTTGATCTTGGCCAGCTCGCTGCGCATGACCCGGCGCTCGGTCTCCGGATCGTTGTCGAGGCGGTCGGTCAGGATGGCCAGCAGTTCATCGGCGGAGCGCCCGCTGGCGCACACCAGGTAGACATAGCCGAACCTGTCCTCGTACTCGCGGTTCTTCTCTGCCAGTGCGGCTTTCACCGCTTCGCCGGCATCGGCGACACGGGCCTGCTCGCGGGCCGACGACGGGCTGTGCGCCGCCGATACCGAGGCGCCGATGCGCGGGTGGCCGTCGAGTGCGGCGTCGATTTCGGCATCGGGTAGTTCGGCGAGGACCCGGTCGGCCCGGTCGTAGAGGGCTTCGGCATCCCGGAACGGTGAGCCCGCCACCACCCGTCGCGCCCAGATCGTCGATGAGCACACCTCGAACAGGAGGTGCATCCGTTGCCGGTCGGACAGCGCGTTGAAATCCTCCAGTCCGATCGCTTTCACGAGAGTTCGTTGAGCCTGCCGAACCGGGCCGCGGCAATGGGATTCGCGTCGGCGACCAGATCGGTGAAGCGGTAGTTGGCGATCTTTGCCACCTCGATCAGCGCGTAGGCCTTCTCGGTGGCCGCGGAATTGTCGATCCGCGACCAACCATTGCGCAGCACCCTATCGAAGCGCTCGGTCTCCCGCGCGCAGATGATCAGCGGGAATCCGAAGTGTTCGCGGTAGGCGGCGACCAGACCGTCGACGTCCTGGTGGTCATCCTCGTCCAGATTGCTCATCGCCCCATGGTCGACTGCCAGGACCTGCCCTATCTCATCCTCGGCACCCAGATCGTGGAAGGCATTGAGTAGTTCCTCCTGTTGTTCGGTGGTGCCGGTCAGCACCGCATCCTGGAATGCCTCCCGCAGCGCGGCGGTGTCGATGAACGGCCGCTGCTCGTAGGCACGGTCGGCGGCCCACGCGACGTCCTGCACGACGTGTCCGAACACCTCGGTGAAACGTTCCCGGGTCATGGTGTTCACCTCGTCGAGGGAGATGGAGCCGCCGCCGGCAACCCGCGGTCCCTTCTTCCCGACGTGGAAGAACACGATATTGAGCACGATGGCGGTGATGGCGCCGGTGCTGATCCCGCTGCCGAACAGGATGTCCAGTCCGGCAGGCAACGCCGATGAGATGCCCGGGTACGACGTCACCAGCAGCGCCAGCGCCAGGCTGGTGGTCACGATGATGACGTTGCGGTGGTCGGTGAAGTCGACCTTGCCCAGCGTCTGGATGCCGACGACGGCGACGGTGGCGAACAGCACCAGGGCCGCGCCACCGAGCACCGGGTTCGGGATCGACGCGACGATCGCGGCCACCTTGGGCAGGAAGCCCAGCATGATCATGATGACGCCCGCCGCCGCGACCACCCACCGGCTCTTCACCCCGGTGAGTCGCACCAGGCCGACATTCTCGGAGAACGCGGTGTAGGGAAACGAGTTGAAGATGCCGCCGATGGTGGTGGCCACGCCGTCGGCACGCAGCACATTGCCGATATCGGACGGGCGGACCCGCTTGCCGACGATCTCACCGGTGGCCAGTGTGCTGCCGGTCGACTCCACCGCGATGATCATCATCACGATGATCATCGTGATGATCGCGACGATGTCGAACTTGGGCATGCCGAACACGAACGGCGGTGTGAAGCCGAACATCGAGGCCGCACCGACCCGGTCGAAGTTCATGTCGCCCAAGGCGAACGCCACCGCGCAGCCGGCGATCAGGCCCAACAGCACGGCGATGGTGGACATGAAGCCGCGAAAGATCCGCTGGATCGCCACGATCACGGCGATGGTGCCCAACGCGTAGAGCACCCAGCGCAGGTTGGTGGGGTCCGGCTCGTGGGTGGCCGGGTTGGTGACCGCGTCCAGCGCACCGATGGGCACCAGGCACAAGCCGATGATGGTGATGAGCGTGCCGGTCACCACGGGCGGGAAGAACTTGAGCAGCTTCACGAAGACGGGGGCTATCAGGAAGGTGAAGACACCGGCCACGATCACCGCACCGTAGACGTAGAGCAGGCTCGCGGTCCCGCCTCCGTGGGCCAGCCCGATCGCGATGATCGGCGCGACGCCCGCAAACGTCACGCCCTGCAACAGCGGCAGCCGCACCCCGACGTTCTTGAACCCGACCGCCTGGATGATCGAGGCGATACCGCAGGTGAAGAGGTCGGCGGTGATCAGCATGACGAGCTCTTCGCCGGACAGCCCCAGGGCGTTGGCGATCAGGATCGGTACCAGCACCGCGCCCGCGTAGAACGCGACGACGTGCTGGAAGCCGTAGGCGGCCAGCTTCGGAAGGGGAAGCACCTCGTCAACGGGGTGTACGCGCTTGCGCTGGGGTTTGGTGGGTGCCGACATGGGAACAGGATCGGGCAGCTTCGCTGTTTTCCGGTGTCCTGCGCGTTTCGGGGATGTTGCCACCGGACCGCAGCGCCGAACCCAAGTCATCGCTTTCATCGATGGGAGTCATCGAAAGTCATCGTTGGACGTGATCATCCGGTGCTGTTGTCATGGACGCATGACGAATTCACTGACGCGTTTCGCCGCCGTGGCCGCCCTCGCCGTCGTCACCGGCACGGCCTGCGCCCACCAGGCCGGCGTCGCCCGCGCCGACAACGAGCCGACGGCGGGAGTGACGCGCACCGAGTTGCAGCGACTGCCCGCGCCGGACCCGGCGTTCGAGATCGTGCAGACCCGCACCGAGATCCCGGTGGGCACGCGGTCCGGCCGGCATTCCCACCCCGGTCCTGAGGTCGGCTACATCGTGGCCGGCGATATCGAGTTCCGGTTCGACGACCGGCCCACGCAGTATGTGCACACCGGGGACCCGTTCCTCATCCCGGCCGGGGTGGTCCACGATGCGGTCAACGTGGGGCAGGTGCGCACGCTGATGTTGTCCACCTACGTCATCCCGGTCGGCCGGCCGCTGGTCGACATGCACTGACTGCTTCAGTGGTCGTGCAGGATCACCCCGCGGATGTTGCGGCCGTCGCGCATGTCCTGGTAGCCCTCGTTGACCTCGGCGAGTTTGTACTCGTGGGTGACGGTCTCATCGAGCAGCAGCTTGCCCTCCCGGTACAGCGACAGCAGTCGCGGGATGTCCGCGCGCGGGTTGGCCTCCCCGTAAAGACTGCCCAACAGCCGCTTCTGGAACAGCGTGAACATCATCATTCCGAGGGTGGGGGAGTTGTCGGCCATCGTCGACAGTGCCGTCATGACCACGGCGCCGCCCTTGCGGATGATGTTGGCGGCGTCCTCGAGCATGGCGCCCTCCAGCAGTCCGACGGTGAGGATGGCCGAATCCGCCATCACCCCGCGGGTCAGCTCGGCGACCAGCGCGGTGGCTTCGGGCAGTGAGGTGGCAAAGTGGGTGGCACCGAATCGGAAAGCCAAGTCCCGCTTGGCTTCCACCGGTTCGACGACGATGATCTTCTCCGCACCGGCCAGCCGCGCGCCCTGGACGGCGCCGCTGCCGATACCGCCGAGCCCGATGATCACGACGGTGTCGCCGGGTGCGACGTCGGCGGTGTTGACCGCGGAACCCCAGCCGGTGGTGACACCGCAGCCCAGCAGGCAGGCCCGGGACAGCGGAATGTCGTCGTCGATCTTGACGATGGAGGCCTCGGGCACGGTGCCGTATTGGGAGAACGTGCCGACCAGGGCCATCACGCCGACGTTCTGGTCCCGTGCCCGGCGCCGGTAGGTGCCGTCGAGTTGGGTGCCCGCCATGATCATCGCACCGAGGTCGCAGAGGTTCTGGTGACCGGTCGAGCAGAATCGGCAGCGCCCGCAGGCCGGCAGGAACGAGGCGACCACGTGATCGCCGGGGGCGAGCCCGAGGACGCCGGCACCGACCTCGCGCACGATCCCGGCACCCTCATGGCCGCCGATCAGGGGCAGCGGGGCGGGCAGGTCGCCGGTGCGGATGTGTTCGTCGGAGTGGCACAGCCCGGTCGCCTCCCAGGACACCAGCACCTCGCCGTCGCCCGGCGGATCGAGGTCGATCTCCTCCACGGTCCAGTCGCCGCCGTACTCCCACAGAATCGCCGCGTTGGTCTTCATGTCTGGAGTGTAGGAATGCGGGTGTGGCGCCGAGATGGTTTCGCGCTTAATGCCCGTCAGCCCGTGACACCAATCAACGCCAGGCCGGCGAATGCCAGCATCCAGCTGGCAAGGCTGCCCACGAGGAAGTATTCGGTCACGTCATCGATTCCGACGGCAACCCCGCCCGCGGGCTTACCGTCGCGGTCACGTTTGGCGCTGATCTCCGGAAACCGGATGATGCTCTTGGCCGCCACCACCGCCGACGCCAAGGTGAGCTGGCCGGCCACCCCGAGCCCGACGATCAGCAATCGTTCCATCGGTCCCAGTAGACGGCCGCCCTTGAGTTGATCTGAGGCCTGCGGCTGCCCGACGGGCTTGACCGAGCCCACCGAACCGAGGATCAGCCGGACCACCTGGTTGGCGGTGGCCACCTGCACCAGCAGCACCCCCAGCACCGTCAGGGCACGGCCACCCGATATGTGCAGATCGACCCACGAGACCCACTGAGTGACCGGGCCGTCGACCTCGGACGCCCAACCGGACAACAGAATCAGCAGCGTGATGGTGCCGCCCAACATCACCAGCGGAGTGGCCTGGTGGCTGCTCGTCCGTTCGGAGCGCTCACAGGACACCTGCCAGCCGACCGCCCCGACCGATGCGAGAGCCAGCAGCGCAAGGTCGCCGAGACGCCACAACCCTGCCAGCATGGCCCACCCCACGAGGGCAGCGGCACCGATCACCGGCGGTAACCAGCGGGCTCCGATGAGTCTCCGGCTGATATCCGCGATACCGACGGCGATCAGAAGGACCGCCAGCATGCTCATGTGATCTCCGAAAGGTACTGGGAAGCAAGGATGATGAGGTCCAGACCGTCCCGGCCGGCACGTTGGGAGACCGCCGACGGGCTGATCTTCTCCTCGGCGGCGAGTTCCTTCTTGGAGCGGCGGGACACGAGACCTTTCAGGATGCGGACGGACCTCTCATCGAGTGATCCAAACATGTGGTCCCGACACATCAGGGCGGCGTTGACGGTGTTCGGGGAAGGTCCGGCGTCGGTGCTGGTGCGGTAGGTGGTGCGCACCAGGGCCAGCCCGGGTTGGCGTTGCGCATCGGCGGTCCATTCGATGGCCTCTCGGGCCGCCCACCAACCGGCTCCGTCCTGAATGCCGGTGGACTCGTCGAGCACGCTCACCGGCCCCCATCCGATGCCGAACCGGATGTCCACCGCGGGGGCGAGTGCCAGCCGCACCTGCCATGCTGCCGCCAGCGCGGCGCCGACATGCGGGTAGCTGCCCTGGAACTCGTCACCGACGGTGAGGGCAGGAGCGTCCAGGGCCTCGGCGGCGACCGTGCCGAGTGCGGCGGTCAGTTGTCGGTGCAGCGCTCGTCGGTCGGCTGCCCGCCGTGAATCGACCACGTCGCCGATCACGGTAGCCCGAAATGAAGCTGAGGACTGAACTGATGTCATATGAAGAGAATAGCTTCACCTCGCACGATGAAGCTATTGCGCTTCGTTGCGATGTGATGAAGGAGGCCGCCCCGGCAGGTGGAGCCACGGCCTCGGCGACGATCTGTGGCACCAACTCCGCGCACGACGGCAGGTCGTTCAGAATGCCGGCCACCTGACCGGAGGCCAGCACACCGGCGTCGGTGTTGCCCTCGACCAGACCGGCCTTGAGCAGCATCGGGGTGTTCGCCGCCATCACCACCTGCGACCAGGTGAGGTCCTTGCCGTGCCGCATGGCCAGGCCGTCGGTGACCATGGATTTCCAGGTCATCCCGGACAGCTTCTTGAACTTCTGCGCATTGCCGATCGCCGCCGCGAAACCGCGCACCGGTGAACCGCTCTCCAGCTTCTCGACCAATCCGGTGCGCAGCACCCGGTGCGGCATGCCGTCCACGCGGGTGGAGACGACCGTGCCGTCCAGTGCCGCGTCCAGGTAGCGCCGCTTGACGGCGTCGGGGACGGTCGAGTCCGAGGTCAGCAGGAACCGGGTGCCCATCGCGACCCCGGCCGCACCGTAGGACAAGGCCGCGGCCAGACCGCGGCCGTCGAAGAAGCCACCCGCGGCGATCACCGGCATACCGGTGTCGGCGACGGCGTCGAGCACCGACGGCAGCAGCAGGGTGGTCGCGATCGGGCCGGTGTGGCCTCCGCCCTCACCGCCCTGCACGATCACCGCGTCCGCGCCCCAGCCGGCGACCTTCTTGGCGTGCTTGGCCAGCCCGACCGACGGAATGACCACCACGCCGGCCTCTTTGAGCCTGGCAATCAGGTCGGGCTTGGGCGCTAAAGCGAAGGAGGCAACTTTGACTCCTTCGCGGATCAGGAGGTCGACGCGGTCGTTCGCGTCGCCGGCGTCGGCGCGGATGTTGATGCCGAACGGTTTGTCGGTGGCCGCCTTGACCTTGGCGACGGCCGTGGTGAGCTCTGCCAGCGTCATCGTCGCCGAGGCCAGGATGCCGAGGCCGCCGGCGTTGGAGGTGGCCGCCACCAGTCGGGCGCCCGCCACCCAGCCCATACCGGTCTGGACGACGGGGTGCTCGATGCCGACCAGTTCGGTCAGCGGAGTTTTCAGCGTGGTCATGACCTAAACCTTGACCTCTTTGTCGCGCAGCGACTTCGGGTCGATGACCTCGCGGAGCAGTTTCTGCTCATCGCCGCTGGGCACCCGGGTGGTGTCGGCCTCGCTCAGACCGTGCACCTCAAAAGATGTGTTCTCGGCGACCTGATCCGCCTCGACCCCCGGGTGCAGCGAGACCGCCCGGAACTGGTGATCGGGGCCGTTGAAATCGAAGACGCCGAGGTTGGTGACCACCCGGTAGATGTTGGCGAACCGGAAGGCCGGGTTGGCGGGATCGATCTTGTCCCAGCCGATCCCGGACACGATATCGACGGAATCGGTGAACACCCGCTTGGAGTGGTTGCCCACGAAGTAGCTGGTGGCGTGATTGATGCTGTTGCCGGGCGCGCCGCGCACGCCGAACATCTGCCGGGTCGGATGCTGGATGGGGCCGAACGCCGAGAGGTTCTGGTTCCCGAAGCGGTCGATCTGGTTGGCGCCCATGACGACATGGCGCCGCCCCCAGGACAGGGTCTCGAAGACCCGGTTGAACGGCATCCAGCCCTCGATCGCCGCGGGAGCTCCGATGGCCGGGGTGTCGGCGATGATGCGGGCCTCACCGTCGGTCAGCACGATATCGGGAGAGAAGGTCAGTCGAGCCAAACGGGCCCCGATCTGGACGAGGGTGGTCATCGGCGAGACCATGATCTCGCCTGCGTCACGGAACAATTCGGCACACGCGACAGCGCACACCTCGGCACGGGTCACCGTGTCATTCCCCGTCGCTTCGCTCGCCTGGTCCATCACTTGGCTCCTTCCTTCTGTGCTTCGGCGAACTTACGCACCGCGGCCTGGTAATCGGCTTCGCTGCCGGACAGGTAGGTCGTGACGAACTCGGCCCAGGACTCCTGCGAGGCAGCGGCCTCGGCGTAATGGCGCTGGAACTTCTCGTCACGCTTGTAATCCGGTTCGTTGGTGGTGAAATGTGCACCGTTGGGCGCTTCCACCACGGTGTCGACCATCATCCGGTTGATCAGCAGCTGTTGCGGCACCACCGAACTGACCAGCTCCTCGGTGGACACCACCTTCTCCACGCTCAGGAAGCGCTGCTGCGCCGACATCAGGAACAGGTCGTCGAAGTACGGGTCGATCCCGGTGTAGGCCGCATTGCCGCGGGCGTCGCCGAGATTCAGGTGCACGAAGGCGGCGTCCAGGTTCAGCGCCGGCATCGCGATCAGCTCCTCGTCCCCGTAGGGAGATGTGACGGTCTTGAGCTCGTCACCCCAGAAGGTCCGCACGTCGCTGCCCAGTCCGGCGCGGATCGGCAGGAATGGCAGGCGTTGCGCGGCGGCCTGCAGTCCGCAGCGCAGCATGCCCTCGTCCATCTCACGGGCCTCGATGGCTCCGGTGGTGCGGGCCTTGGCGAACCACGGATCGTAGAACGGCGGCGAGTCCAGCGAGACGAAGCCGTAGTAGACGCGCTTGACCTTGTCTGCCGAGCACAGCAGGCCCAGATCGGGCCCGCCGTAGGTGACCACCGTCAGATCCTTGACATCGGTGCGCAGCAGCGCGCGGATGAAGGCCATCGGCTTGCGCCGCGAACCCCAGCCGCCGATGCCGATGGTCATGCCGCTCTCGATGGAGGAAACGGCCTCGTCCAGAGTGGTTCTCTTGTCTGTCATCTCTATTTCCCCGCTCGCTTCGCTCGTGCCCGCCGAATCACTGCTTCGACCCCTTTTCGGTTCCGGCGAACGCGTCGCGGTGCTCATCGGACACCCCGGCCAGGTTCAGCTCGAACGTGAAGCCCTTGTTCCATGCGGTATCGCGCGGTGACCGGCTGCACATCGATGAAGTTCAGCGCTTCCTTGGCGGCCCGGATCACCCGGGTGTCCTTGCTGGCGATATCGCGGGCCACCCGCAGTGCGGACTCGTCGAGATCGGCGCGCGGCACGACCTCGTGCACGGACCCGAAGTGGTGCAGCGTGTTCGCGTCCACGGTGGCGGCGGTGAAGAACAGCCGGCGCATCAGATGTTGGGGGACCAGGCGCGACAGGTGGGTGGCCGCGCCGAGTGCGCCGCGCTCCACCTCGGGCAGGCCGAACTTGGCGTCATCGGAGGCGACGATGACATCGGCGTTGCCGACCAGGCCGATACCGCCGCCGACGCAGAAGCCGTTCACGGCCGCGATCACCGGTACCTCGCACTCGTACACCGCCTTGAACGCGTGGTAGCAGCCACGGTTGGCGTCGATGAGCGCGGTGAAGCCCTCGGTGTTCTGCATCTCCTTGATGTCCACGCCGGCGTTGAAGCCGCGTCCCTCAGCGCGCAGGATCACCACGTGGGTGTTGCGGTCACGTCCCGCGGCGGTGATGGCGTCGCCGAGTTCGAACCAGCCGCGAGACGGGATGGCGTTGACGGGCGGGTAGTTCACGGTCACCGAGACGATGCCCGGTTCGACTGTCGCGGTGGTGATGGTCTTCGTTTTGTCTGACACAAGTCACTTCCTGGAGGGGTCGCTACCTAAGCAAGCACTTGCTTGGTACGCTAGCACAGTGAGTGACGCGGCTGGAATCAATCTGCAACTGGACAGCCGGGTGGTCCTGGTGACCGGCGGAGTGCGTGGCGTCGGAGCCGGGATCAGCGCCGTCTTCGCTGCTCAGGGTGCCATCGTGGTGACATGTGCGCGCCGCCCGGTCGAGGGTTCGCCGTACGAGTTCCACCCCTGCGACATCCGCGACGACGCGTCGGTGCAGGCCCTCATCGACGCGATCGTCGGCCAGCATGGACGCCTCGATGTGGTGGTCAACAATGCCGGCGGTTCGCCCTATGTGCTGGCCGCCGACGCCTCGGCCAAGTTCAGCACGAAGATCATCGAACTCAATCTGATCGGCGCGCTGTCGGTCTCCACGCACGCCAACGCGGTCATGCAGAGCCAGGATTCCGGCGGTTCCATCGTCAACATCTCCAGTGTCAGCGGGCACCGGCCCACCCCGGGCACGGCCGCCTACGGCGCCGCCAAGGCCGGCATCGACAACCTCACCTCGACGCTGGCCGTGGAGTGGGCCCCCAAGGTGCGGGTCAACTCGGTGGTCGTCGGCATGGTCGAGACCGAACAGGCCGAGTTGTTCTACGGCGACGCGGACTCGATCGCGGCCATCTCGAAGAATGTGCCGCTGGGGCGGCTGGCCAAACCTGCCGATATCGGCTGGGCCACCGCGTTTCTGGCATCCGAAGCGGCTTCCTATATCAGTGGTGCGTCGTTGCAGGTGCACGGCGGCGGCGAGCCACCGCACTACCTGTCGACCACCACCGCGGACATCAAATAAAGGAGAACAGCAATGGGTTTGCTTGACGGCCGGGTAGTCATCGTGACCGGCGCCGGTGGCGGTATCGGGCGCGAACACGCACTCGCCTTCGCCGCCGAGGGCGCACGCGTGGTGGTCAACGACATCGGTGTGGGGCTCGACGGTTCACCGGCCGGTGGCGGCAGCGCCGCGCAGACCGTGGTCGACGAGATCGTCGCCGCCGGTGGCGAAGCCGTCACCAGCGGTGCCAATGTCGCGGACTGGGGTCAGGCCGAGGGGCTCATCCAGACCGCCGTCGACTCCTTCGGCGGCCTCGATGTCCTGGTCAACAATGCGGGCATCGTCCGGGACCGGATGTTCGTCAACGCCACCGAGGAGGAGTTCGACGCCGTCACCGCCGTGCATCTCAAGGGGCATTTCGCCACCATGAAGCATGCCGGTGCCTACTGGCGCGCCCAGTCCAAGGCCGGCAACGCTGTCGACGCCCGCATCATCAACACCAGCTCGGGGGCGGGTCTGCAGGGCAGCGTCGGGCAGGCGACCTACAGCGCCTCCAAGGCCGGTATCGCCGCGCTGACCCTGGTCGCGGCGGCCGAGATGGGCCGCATCGGCGTCACCGTGAACGCCATCGCACCGTCGGCCCGCACCCGGATGACCGAGACCGTGTTCGCCGAGATGATGTCGACCCAGGACGCCGCCTTCGATGCGATGGCGCCGGAGAACATCTCCCCGCTGGTCGTCTGGCTGGGCAGCGTCGAATCCCGTGAGGTCACCGGCCGGATCTTCGAGGTCGAAGGCGGCATCATCCGGGTGGCCGAAGGCTGGGCGCGCGGCGGCGAGATCGACAAGGGCGCGAAGTGGGATCCGGCCGAACTGGGTCCGGTGGTCACCGACCTGCTGGCCAAGTCCCGGACCCCAATGCCGGTGTTCGGAGCCTGATACCTGGAGGGGGTGGCGCGACCTCAGTCGCCGACTCGTGCCGGTTGGGCCAGTAGCAACAAGAGCAGGACACGGCGCAGATCGGCCGTGCAGCTGGGGCAGTTGGGCGATCCGCCCGGCCCGTACCTCACGGGCGACCAGTTCGCTGGCCACCGTTGCGGCCGCAGCCACGGTGTCCACCCCGTGGGGTTCACCGTGCACGCCGGTGCGCTCACGCAGAACCACCGCGATACGCCGCAGCGCATCGGCGAACATGCTCGCGCGCCGGTCACGTGAGGCGAAGGCTCGATCACCCACGACGAGGATGTCGACGAAGAATGCCCGGGCTCCTGCCGGGCGTTCCATCCACCACTGCAAGTACATGTGCAGTCCGGCGTCGAAAGCGGCCATTGGGTCATCTGCGGCCTCTATTTCCCGCACATAGGCGTCCAGCAGGTCCCGCAGCTGGTCGCCGTGTTGCTCGCAGGTGGCGATGAAGCAGTCGGCCTTGTCCGAAAACAGCTCATAGAACGTGCGGTCGGTGACCCTTGCCCGGCGGACCACCTTGGGAACGCTGGCCGCTGCGTAACCGCTCTCGTTGACCAAGTCCGCCATGGCGATCAGTAGACGCTCGCGTTGGGACTCGAGGACCTCCTGTTTGCTGAGCTTGTGCCGGCCGCGCGGCAGTGGTTTCGCTCCAGATTCAGAATCGGACATCGCTCTCCCCGTTCGGTGACACCTCGTCGGGCCCGGTGTGCGCGACCTCCAGCAAAGACCTTGCCTTTGGACATGCATGCGTGTCTAATGTGTTTCGTTGAGTGGAGCGCTTCCCCGTGTGCCCCACCACCAAGGGAGGCCAGTCGGATGAAGCCGGAAGTCCCAGGAGATGCGCCGGTGAACACGCCCGCATCGCACGCGCCGGAGGCCGCACGCCGAGTGGCCGCTGCGGTGGCGGTGGCCGGTGTCGCGATGGCGATGTTCGGGAGTGCGGCGGTCGCGAATGCCGCGCCGGGCGACGATTCCGATGCGCACCGAAGTGGAGTTTCTCGTCCATCCACCAGTAATACCGCGGAGCAGCGACGTGGAACGTCTGCGGGCAGCGATTCGGCCGCCTCGGAGACCATCTCGACACGTAAGGCGAGCACCGTGTCCGGTGCCCGGTCGGCCCGCTCGGCTCGGTCGGACGCAGAGCCCAGCAGCGATGGCGGCGCGGCCCCAGGTGCAGAATTCGATCTGAACGAAGAATCGGCTGCCGAGCAACCACGCTCTCGCCCCGGGCCGGATTCGTCGACTGCCGCCGGTGACTCCTCGGAAACCTCCGTGCTCGGGACCGCTGACGGCGAAACCGATCTCGACATCACGCCGGAGGGCTCGTCCGTCCCCGCAGTCCCAGAAGAGCCTGCGCCCTCGCCCACGACTGATCCGCGACATGGCAGGCACGACATGGCGGCTACGCGTCCCGGGACGCACGCGGCTGCGGCGACGGAAGTGAACGGGCGACGAGTGTCGCGCCTGCAGAATCCCGAGAACGAGCCCAGTCTGCTCGCGCCCCGTAGCGCGGCGGCGTCCATCACCGATATCTCCACTGATGTCCAGAAATCGGCGCTTGTTTCGGTTGAGCGCACAACGCCCGACGTTTCGTTGGAGTCGAGCATGGTTGTTGCAGCCTCGGAATCGGCCGGCATGACATTGCTGAGCGCCCCCGCCGCAGTCGCACCGACTTCAGTGACCTTCAAGAGCATCGTCGCCGACCTGATGACCTGGATCGGCCTGGGTCGGTTTGCGACAAATCTCCCGGGGCCGGGCTTGCCGGTCCCGGGACTGCTGGAGTCGGCGTGGCTGCTGGTGCGCCAGTCGCAGTACCGGTGGAACAACCAGCGTCCGTCCGCCGACCCCACCGCCGCCACCGAGTTGAATTCCGAGGGTGCGGTGGTCGGTGACCTCAACGCCGTGGACTACGAGGGTGATGCGCTGACGTACTCGGTGACCGGCGCCCCCACCCACGGCACCGTCGTCATCGATGAGCAAGGCCACTTCACCTATATCCCCGACGTACCGGCCGGGTCCGCCGTCATCGATAAGTTCACCGTCACGATCGAGGACAACGTGGGCAATCCGCCGCACCACTACGGCCTGCTTGGTCTGGCCGGCATCCTCAAGGCGCCAACCGTGACGGTGTACGTCGCAGTCACCTCGCTCGGAGACGTCAGTATCGCGCCACCGCCCAGGCCCCTGGAGGCGGCACTTCTGGCCGCCAAGGCGTACCTCTACGGATACCCGCTGCTGGAAATCGAGCGACTCCAGGCCCAGGCGCCGGCGCCCAACACCCTGATCGCGCTGACCAGCTACATCGATCCCGACCAGCACCTGGTGGTCGCTCCCAACGTCGACACCCTCTACACACTGGCCTACATCGATCTCAGCGAGGGTCCGGTGGTGCTGTCGCATCCCGACATGGGTGATCGCTACTTCGTCTTCCAGTTGATGGACCCGTACACCAATGTGGTCGGCTACATCGGCTCGCGGACAACGGGATCCGCAGCTGCGACCTATGCGATCGTCTGGGAAGACGGCCCGCAAAGGGAGATTCCGCCCGACGTTGAGGTCATCGTCGTGCCCTATGCCGACATCTGGCTGTTGGGCCGAACCGCCGCCGGCGACGAAGCCGACCAGCAGGAAGCGGTTGCGCTGATGCGGCAATATTCGATCACCGCACCAGGTGGGCCGGTGACGTACCCGATCGAGGATTTCGACACCACGACTTCGGCGCCGCTGCCGACCGGACTCGACGCCCTCGACGCGATCAGCGATGCGATGGTCGACAGCCCGCCCCCCGACCACGAGGCCGACAAGCTCGCCGAGCTCATCCGCGTCGGTGTCGGTCCGGGGCTCGGGGTGTCCGACGCCAACCTGAGCCGTGCCTCCCAATGGGCGGCGCAGGCGGCCGTGCGCGCGGTCGCGGCACTACTGGACCCGCTGATCAGCCTGGCTCAATACCGCATGGCCGCGCAGAACGAGGGCTGGGCCTCGCCGGATCCTGCGATCGGCGACTACGGCACCGATTACCTGCTGCGAGCCGGCGTGGCCAAGATCGGGCTGGGTGCCAACACGCCGGACGAGGCCTACTACGCAACGGCTTTCCTGGACGAGAATCTGCGCCGCCTCGACGGGAAGAACTCCTATCAGCTGCACTTCGAGCCGGGACAGGAGCCGCCGGCCGATGCGTTCTGGTCCATCACCGTGTATGACTCCGAAGGGTTCCTCGTGCCCAACGAGGCCCAGATCTACGCCGTCAGCAGCACCGGATCGGGCAACCTTGTCTACCAGGAAGACGGCTCGATCGACATCATCTTCGCCCGAGAAGCCCCCGACGATCCGAACGTCAACTGGATCCCAGTGCCGGACGGTGCCTTCCGGGTCTACCTACGCGTCTACGTTCCGCAGGATGCGGTGCTCGAGGGCGACTGGGTCGCGCCGGGAATCGAGCGGCTGTAGCGGCCATCCCGGCGCGGTATCAGGCGGCTTCTTTCTCGGCGGCTGAATTGCCTTGGGCGGGCTTGCTCTCCGGGCGCGCCGCCCGCTTGGGGGTGATCGGAGAGACCTTTCGGTCGGTGTTGAGATCGGTTGTGTGCGGGTCCTTTCCGGTGATCGCCACGCTGGGACGGCCCGGTTTCCGCACCGTGCGGGCGGTCCGCAGCTTCTTGACCGGCGCGGCGTTCTCCGGCTCGGGCGCCAAGGCCTCCGTCACCGCGGGTGCCGCGATCCGGGCCTGCGCCGTCGTTGCCGGAGCGTCGGTGGTCGTGGTGTCTGGAGCGCTCGGCCGTACCTTCTTGGTGACCTCGTCCACGACATCGCGCACCACCGCGACCGCGAACGTGATCGGGGCCCGCACGACGGCGCCCACGCCGTCGCGGATGGCCGTCGCGATCTGGGCGATATCTCCGGTGCCAAATGCCCGCACCACGTTGTAGGCCGCGGTCTGCGGTGTCACCACGAGGTCGCGGGCATCGACGAACAGCTTGGTACCCAGGCTGGCCGGTCCGACCGGCAGACCCGCCCAGGTCTTCAGCGTCCAGCCCTCCTCGGCGGTGCCCTCCACGACCACGATCCCGGTGTTGTCCAGCCGGTGGCGCAGCATCAGCCCCAGGTCCGGGTTGTCGACGTTCATCATCGTCCAGAACATGATCGTCGCGGCGTGGGAGAACACGACGGGATTCTGCGCCCCGGACTCCTCGACGATCTTCAAGGCGGAATCCATGCGTGCGTCGAAGGCATTGCCGTCGCCGCCGCCGGGCACCGGCACCGACCGTGCGCCCAGCGTCCACAGCGCGGGCGCCAGCACGTAGCCGATCCCGCCGAGTCCGGAATCCGACGATCGCTCGAACCAGCCCGCGTTGATCTCCCGGAATCCGGGCAGCACGGTGGGGGTGAGTCCGCTGGCGGCCGCGAACGGCGCCGCGGTTTCGGTGGTGCGCCGCATGTTCGACGCGTAGATGGCGTCATAGGCGACACCTCCGGCGGCCAGCGCTGCCGCCACCGCCGCCGCCTGTGTCTGGCCGAGCGGCGTCAGCGGGGCACCGGGAATCGAGTTGTCGATCGTGTGCGACGCGTTGGCTTCGGACTCGCCGTGCCGGACGAAGGTCACCGTCATGGCGGCCGCAGGCAGGGCGGTGATCACGAACAGGACGCCTGCCGTCAGCGCCGCGAGCAGGAGTTTCAGTGCGCGCCTGCGGGACCCCGTGACCATCGGATCACAGTAGCGAGCTACGCGGGATCGCAGATGAGGATGGGGATCTTGCGATCGGTGTAGGACCGGTAGTTGGCGAAGTCGGCGTACATCGCGTCCAGCTTGGGCCAGTACTGGTCACGTTCGGTGTCGGTGGCCTCGCGGGCCACCAGATCCAGCTTCTCCTTCTTGGTCTGAAAGGAGATGTTCGGATTGGCCTTGATGTTCAGGTACCACATGGGGTTGGTCGCCCGGCCGCCCTGGGAAGCGACCAGGACGATGCGCGTGCCCTCCTGCAGGAACAGCAGCGGACTGTCCCTGGGCTCGCCGGACTTGCGCCCGATGGTGGTGAGGATGCCGACCTCGGCGCCGTGCAGGAACTTGTTGCCGAACTTGCCGTTCGTTTTCTTGAAGATCCAGGTCTGGGCGCGTGACATCCACTTGATGGCGGTCCCGGTGGCCGGCGCATTGAGCCGTTCGACCTGTTTGGGGTTGAGCGGCTTGGGTGTTTCGGGCATGAGCTGAACCTATCGGCCGATGAACGGTTTCAGCGACGCCCGGATGTGGTGGATGCGGGGATCGTCGGCGGGGATCAGGAAGGTCTCGTCGACGTGTGAGCAGACCCGGCGGCCGAACAGTCGCGGTTTGGTCAGCACGTCGAACTCGGCCCGGATGTGGTCACCGTCGACGGTGAACGTGGGCGGCGTGGTCTGTTCGATCAGCTTGAACTGGGGGCCGTTGTTCAGACTGCGCCGCAGGTGATCTCCCGAGCGTCCGGTCTTGAGCCCCATCTCGATGCGGACGCAGGCCGGTGCGAACGGGACCGCATCGGCCCGATGGGTGGACAGCGCGTCGATATAGGACTGGGCGGCCGCGATGCGGTCCGCCTCAGAGGCAGCCACGGGCATCTCAGATCCGCTCGATGATGGTGCCCGTCGAGAGAGCGCCGCCGGCGCACATGGTGATCAGCGCGGTGCTCTGGCCGGTGCGCTCCAGTTCGTGCAGAGCCGTGGTGATCAGCCGGGCGCCGGTGGAGCCGACGGGATGTCCGAGCGCGATGGCGCCGCCGTTGACGTTCACCTTGTCCATATCGGCGCCGTGCACCTGTGCCCAGGACAGCACGACCGAGGCGAAGGCCTCGTTGATCTCGACCAGGTCGATATCGCCCATCTTCATCCCGGCCTTCTCCAGCACCTTGGCCGTCGACTGCACCGGGCCGTCCAGGTGGTAGTAGGTCTCGGCGCCGACGTTGGCCTGCGCGACGATGCGCGCCCGCGGCTTCAAGCCGTGAGCTTTGGCGACGTCTTCGTCCATCCAGAGCACCGCGGCCGCGCCGTCGGAGATCTGCGAGGAGGTGCCTGCGGTATGGCTGGCACCCTCCATCACCGGCTTCAGCGCTGCCAGGCCTTCGGCGGTGGTGTCGCGCAGCCCCTGGTCGCGGGTCACCAGCGCCCACTCATCGGTCGGACGCTTGTTCTCGTCGAGCACCGGTGCCGAGATCGGGGAGATCTCGCGGTCGAAACGGCCCTCGGCCCAGGCCTGCTTGGCCTTGGCCTGCGACGCCAGACCGAGCGCGTCGAGGTCTGCGCGGGTGATGCCGCGGCGTTTGGCGATGCGTTCGGCGGCCTCGAACTGGTTGGGCATGTCGATATCCCACGACGAGGCGCGGATGATGCTGCGGTCGGGTCCGGCGTTGGCGCCGAGGCCGACCCGGCTCATCGCTTCGACACCGCACGCGATACCGATGTCGATGGCACCGGTGGCGATCAGGCCGGCGATCAGATGGTTGGCCTGCTGGGCGCTGCCGCACTGGCAGTCGATGGTGGTGGCACCGACGTGCTCGGGCAGGCCCGCGGTCAACCAGCCGACCCGGGTGATGTTGTTGGACTGCTCGCCGAACTGGGTGACGCAGCCGCCGATGAGCTGCTCGACATCACCGGCATCGATACCGGCCTTCTCGACGACAGCCTTCTGGACCGCGCCCAGGAGTTCGGTGGCGTGCAGACCGGACAGCCATCCATTGCGCTTGCCGATCGGGCTGCGGGTGGCTTCGACGATGACAGGATTACCCATGATGTCAGGCTAGAACACGTTTCATTAGTCTGACAAGCGACGATGCGCCCACGCCTTTTATCTGCGGTGAAGGCATGTTTCAATGGTTCGCAAGTGGCACTAGAAGGAATTGTTCCAACCCCGACATGTGCGCGGACTTTGCGCAAAGGAGATCATCTGCATGGCCAGCCCGAACCTGCCCGACGGCTTCGATCCGCTCGACGCGAGCCTGAACCTCGAACGGCTGCCCGTAGAAGAGTTGGCGGAAATTCGAAAATCCGAACCCATCCACTGGGTCGATGTGCCGGGGGGAACCGGCGGCTTCGGCGACAAGGGCTACTGGATCGTCACCAAGCACGCGGATGTCAAAGAGGTGTCCAAGCGCAGCGATGTGTTCGGCAGCTCGCCCGACGGCGCCATCCCGGTCTGGCCGCAGGAGATGCAGCGCGACGCCATCGACCTGCAGAAGGCCGTGCTGCTGAACATGGACGCCCCGCAGCACACCCGGCTGCGCAAGATCATCTCCCGCGGTTTCACCCCGCGCGCGGTGGGCCGGCTCGAAGACGAGCTGCGGGCACGCGCCCGCAAGATCGCGGAGACCGCCGCCGCCGACGGGGTCGGTGATTTCGTCGAGCAGGTCGCCAGCGAGCTCCCGCTCCAGGCCATCGCCGAACTACTCGGCGTGCCGCAGGAGGACCGTGACAAGCTGTTCCGCTGGTCCAACGAGATGACCGCCGGCGAGGACGAGGAGTACGCCGACGTCGATCCGGCGATGTCCTCCTTCGAGCTGATCACCTACGCCATGAAGATGGCCGAGGACCGGTCCAAGAACCCGACCGAAGACATCGTGACCAAGCTGATCGAAGCCGACATCGACGGCGAGAAGCTCTCCGATGACGAGTTCGGGTTCTTCGTGATCATGCTGGCGGTGGCCGGCAACGAGACCACCCGCAACTCGACCACGCACGGCATGATCGCCTTCGCGCAGCACCCCGAACAGTGGGAGCTGTACAAGAAGGAGCGCCCGGGAACTGCGGCCGACGAGATCATCCGTTGGGCCACACCCGTTTCGGCATTCCAGCGCACCGCCCTGGAGGACACCGAACTGAACGGGGTCAAGATCAAGAAGGGTGAGCGGGTGGTGATGTCCTACCGCTCGGCCAACTTCGACGAGGACGCGTTCGAGAACCCGGAGCAGTTCAACATCCTGCGCGACCCGAACCCGCACGTCGGCTTCGGCGGCACCGGTGCGCACTACTGCATCGGCGCCAACCTGGCGCGGATGACCATCAACCTGATCTTCAACGCCATCGCCGATGTGATGCCCGACATCAAGCCCGTCGGCGATCCCGAGCGGCTGAAGTCGGGCTGGCTCAACGGCATCAAGCACTGGCAGGTCGACTACACCGGCGCCGGATCAGCCGTCTCCAACTAGCACATATCAAGGAGCAGAACGGGTGGACTTCTCGCCGAATCCGGAGCAGCAGGCTGTCGCCGATGTGGTGACCTCCGTGCTGGACCGGGAGAACAGTTGGGACGCACTGGTTTCCGGTGGTGTCGCCGCGCTTGCCGTGCCGGAGCGGCTTGGTGGTGACGGTTTGGGACTGGCCGAGGTGGCCACGGCGCTGACCGAGATCGGCAGGCATGGCACCGTCGGTCAGGCGCTGGCCACCCTCGGTCTGGGCCTGGTACCGCTGCTGGACCTGGCCTCCGAGTCGCAGCAGGACCGCTACCTGGCCGGCGTGGCCGAGGGCGCGGTGCTGTCTGCGGCGCTCAACGAGCCCGGGACGACCTTGCCGGAGAAACCGTCGGTCACGCTGACCGACGGGAAGCTCAGCGGCACCAAAGTCGGTGTGCCCTATGCCGAGACGGCGCAATGGCTGGTCGTCACCGCGGCGGACGCGGTGGTGGTGATCTCGCCGCAGGCCGACGGTGTCACGCTGACCAAGACCCCGGCCTCCAACGGATCCGACGAATACGTGCTGGTGTTCGAGGACGCCGAGATCGACGGCGTCCTGGAGGGCGCGAGCGTCACCCGGGTGAACCAGTTGGCGCTGGCGGCCATCGGTGCCTTCGCAGCCGGGCTGGTTGCCGGTGCGCTGCGGCTCACCGCGGACTACGTGGCCACCCGCGAGCAGTTCGGCCGGCCGCTGTCCACCTTCCAGACCGTGGCCGCTCAGCTCTCTGAGATCTACATCGCCTCGCGCACCATCGCGCTGGTGTCCACCTCGGTGGTGTGGCGTCTCACCGAGGGCCTGGATACCGAGGACGATCTGGCACTGCTCGGCTACTGGCTGACCTCGCAGGCGCCGCCGGCGATGCGGTTGTGCCATCACCTGCACGGCGGTATGGGTATGGACATCACCTACCCCATGGACCGCTACTTCTCTTCGATCAAGGATCTGACCCGATTGCTGGGCGGTCCGTCGTATCGGCTGGATCTGGTGGGAGCGTAGATGTTCATCGAACTGACCTCGGAGCAGCGGTCACTGCAAGCCGAACTGCGCGAGTACTTCACGACGCTCATCACGCCCGAAGAGGCGGCGGCGATGGAGTCCGACCGGCACAACGAGGCCTACCGCACGGTGATCAAGCGGATGGGCTCGGACGGAAGGCTCGGGGTGGGCTGGCCCAAGGAGTACGGCGGTCTGGGCTTCGGGCCGATCGAGCAGCAGATCTTCGTCAACGAGGCCAACCGGGCCGACGTGCCGCTGCCGATGGTGACGCTGCAGACCGTGGGACCCACCCTGCAGGTGCACGGTACCGAGTTGCAGAAGAAGAAGTTCCTGCCCGGAATCCTGGCCGGCGAAATACATTTCGCGATCGGTTACTCCGAGCCCGAAGCGGGTACCGATCTTGCCTCGCTGCGGACGGCCGCGGTGCGCCACGGTGACGAGTACATCGTCAACGGGCAGAAGATGTGGACCACCGGCGCCCATGACGCCGACTACATCTGGCTGGCCTGCCGCACCGATTCGGAAGCAGCCAAGCACAAGGGCATTTCGATCCTGATCGTCGACACCAAGGATCCCGGCTACTCCTGGACACCGATCATCCTGTCCGACGGTGCGCACCACACCAACGCCTCGTACTACAACGACGTGCACGTGCCCGCCGACATGCTGGTCGGCGAGGAGCACGGCGGCTGGAAACTCATCACCACCCAGCTCAACCACGAGCGCGTCGGGCTGGGGCCGGCCGGGCGTATCGCCGGAATCTACGACGAGGTGTACGAGTGGGCGGCCAAGCCCGGTTCGGACGGCGTCACACCGCTGGAGCAGGAGGGTGCACGTCGGCTGCTCGGCCAGATCAAGTCGATCTGGCGGGTGAACGAACTGCTGAACTGGCAGGTCGCGGCCTCCGGTGAGACCATCGCGGTGGCCGATGCGGCGGCGACGAAAGTGTTTTCCACCGAACGGATCCAGGAAGTCGGCAGGCTCGCCGAGGAGCTCGTCGGCCGGTACGGCAACCCCGCCGACCCGGAAACCGCCCGGCTGCTGGACTGGCTGGACAAGATGACCAAACGCAACCTGGTGATCACCTTCGGCGGTGGTGTCAACGAGGTGATGCGCGAAATGATCGCGGCATCGGGGCTCAAGGTGCCGCGGGTGCCGCGGTGATGAGCGCCTGCGCGAAGAACGGCGAGTGCTGATGAGCTTGCAAGAGGGCATCGACGCGATCGTCGCCGCGGGACGGGGCGAGCCGACCATCGCCCGGGACCCGGTGAACCAGCCGATGATTCACCACTGGACCGATGCGATCGGTGACACCAACCCGATCTACGTCGACGAGGACGCCGCCAAGGCAGCCGGACACGACGGCATCGTCGCGCCGCCGGCCATGATCCAGGTCTGGACCATGATGGGTCTGGGGCGTATCCGCTCCGATGACGATCCGCTGGCACGGGCCATGACGCTGTTCGATGACGCCGGCTATGTCGGCGTGGTCGCCACCAACTGCGATCAGACGTATCACCGCTACCTGAAGCCGGGCGAGCTCGTCGCCATGAGCGCCGAGATCACCGATGTGGTGGGGCCCAAGCAGACCGCGCTGGGCGAGGGCTACTTCATCAACCAGAAGATCCGCTGGCACGTGGGCGATGAAGAGGTCGCCGAGATGGACTGGCGCATCATGAAGTTCCTGCCTGCCGCCAATCAGGCCGCCGCCGAAACGGCGGTGGTGCCGGAGGATCTCGATCCCGACAAGCTGATGCGGCCGTCGTCCTCCCGCGATACCAAGTTCTTCTGGGACGGCATCAACGCACACGAGTTGCGGATCCAGCGCCGTCCGGACGGGACGCTGCAACATCCGCCGGTGCCCGCGGTCTGGGCCGACAAGAATGCGCCCGCCGATTACGTCGTGGCCTCCGGCAAGGGCACTGTCTTCAGCTATGTGGTGCACCATGCCCCGAAGGTGCCCGGACGCACGCTGCCGTTCGTGATCGCGCTTGTCGAACTGGAAGAGGGCGTCCGCATGCTCGGTGAGCTGCGCGGTGTCGACTCCGCCGAGGTGAAGATCGGGATGCCGGTGCGTGCAACGTATCTCGACTTCCCGGACAGCGATATCAGTCCGGCCTGGAGCCTGTACGCATGGGAGGCCACCGCGTGAGCGTGACCGTCGGCACCAAGCTGCCCGAACTGCAGATCTACGGTGATCCGACGTTCATCGTCTCGACCGCCATCGCGACGCGCGACTACCAGGACGTGCACCACGACCGGGACAAGGCGCAGGCCAAGGGGTCCAAGGACATCTTCGTCAACATCCTGACCGACACCGGTCTGGTGGGGCGCTATGTCACCGACTGGGCCGGCCCGAACGCCGTCGTCACGTCGATCAAGCTTCGCCTCGGTGTCCCGTGGTACGCGTACGACACCATCACGTTCACCGGTGAGGTCACCGCCGTCGACGGCGATCTGGTGACGCTGAAGGTGGTGGGCGCCAACAGCCTCGGCAACCACGTCATCGCCACGTCCACTCTGACATTGGGAGACAAGCGATGATGTCGAGCAAGGCCGGGTTGTCCGGAAAGGCGGCGATCGCCGGTATCGGCGCCACCGACTTCTCCAAGAACTCCGGCCGCAGCGAGCTGCGGCTGGCCGCCGAGGCGGTGCTGGACGCGCTCGACGACGCGGGCCTGACCCCGGCCGATGTCGACGGCCTGGTGACCTTCACGATGGACTCCAACCTGGAGACGGCCGTCGCGCGGTCGACCGGGATCGGGGATCTGACGTTCTTCAGCCAGATCGGCTACGGCGGCGGCGCCGCGGCCGCGACGGTGCAGCAGGCAGCCCTGGCGGTCGCGACGGGAGTCGCGGAGGTCGTGGTGGCCTACCGGGCCTTCAACGAGCGCTCGGAGTTCCGCTTCGGTCAGGTGATGAGCGGCCTGACCGTCAACGCCGATTCCCGCGGTGTGGAGTACAGCTGGTCCTACCCGCACGGGCTGAGCACCCCGGCCGCCTCGGTGGCGATGATCGCGCAACGCTACATGCACGAATACGGCGCCACCAGTGCCGATTTCGGTGCCGTCTCGGTCGCCGACCGTAAGCACGCCGCGAACAACCCGAAGGCACATTTCTACGGCAAGCCGATCACCATCGAGGACCACCAGAACTCGCGGTGGATCGCCGAGCCGCTGCGGCTGCTGGACTGCTGCCAGGAAACCGACGGCGGGGTGGCGATCGTGGTCACCACCCCGGAGCGGGCCAAGGACCTCAAGCACCGACCGGCGATCATCGAGGCCGCCGCTCAGGGCGCCGGCGCCGATCAATTCACCATGTACTCCTATTACCGCGATGAGCTCGGGCTGCCCGAGATGGGACTCGTCGGCCGCCAGCTCTGGGAGCAGAGCGCACTGTCGCCTGCCGATATCCAGACCGCGATCCTCTACGACCACTTCACCCCGTACACGCTCATCCAGCTGGAGGAGCTCGGCTTCTGCGGTAAGGGTGAGGCCAAGGACTTCATCGCCGGGGGCGCCATCGAGCTGGGCGGACGACTGCCGATCAACACCCACGGCGGACAGCTCGGTGAGGCGTACATCCACGGTATGAACGGCATCGCCGAGGGTGTGCGGCAGTTGCGCGGAACCTCGGTCAACCAGGTCGCCAATGTGGAGCACGTGCTGGTCACGGCGGGTACGGGCGTGCCGACCTCGGGTCTGATCCTCGGGTAATTGGTGTGCTGACCCCGATCGGGGGCACGGTAATCTCGAGGCCATGGGGATCCAGCCCGATGTGAGCCCATACGGGGGGCAGACGGTCACCGGCCCGGGGTGGCCGAACGTCGACGAGAACGCGCTGGCCGCGGCGGCAGCGCAGTACGAGGCGCTTGCGGCCAAGATCGGCGGCACGGTGGTGCCCCAGCAACAGGGCCAGCTGATGAAACTCACCGACACCTGGGAGGGTGGCGGTTCGATGGCCGCCGCCGGTGAAGCCACCACGATCATCGGTGGGCACGAGGCGAACGCCGCTCAGGCCGCTGCCATCGCGGCCAAGCTGCGCACCATGGAGGCCGCCGTCATCCAGACCAAGACGATGGCGAACATCGTCGCGCAGGAAACCCAGGCCGAGTGCATGGCGATCCTGCAGTCCGCGCCGGTCAGCAACACTGCAGGCGCTGGTGCAGAGCCGGATCATGCTGGGGCTGTCGCAGAACTCGGCCGTCGTGACGGCCAACGCGAGCTCGATGGCCAACAGCATCGGCGCCCCGGCGAGCACGCCCACCACGGGAGCACCCTCGGTGGGGCCGCAGCAGGTCGCGGCTCAGGATCCGGCGCAGGCGATGCAGATGATGGGTCAGTTGGCCGGGATGGTCAGCCAGATTCCGCAGATGCTCGGTCAGGCGCTGGGCCAGGTGACCCAGGCTCCGCAGCAGCTCGCGCAGACCGTCGGCCAGCCGCTGCAGCAGCTCACCTCCATGTTCGGACAAGGCGGTGGCGCGGGTCTCGGCGGGGTTTCGCCCTTCTCGGCGTTTTCCAACCATCCGCTGGCCGGTGGCGCCGGGGCGGCCGCCGGGGCGGGCATGGTGCGGGCGGCAGGCCTGCCCGGTGGCGGCGGCGGGTCCGCGCAGTCTCCGTTGATGGCCAGTCTGGTCGGTAACACCGTGCCCGTGTCGGTGGCGCCGGCACCCGGAGCCGGCGCGGGTAGCGGTGCGATCGGCGGTATGGCGCCGGTGGCGGCCGGTGGCGGAATGGGGGGTGGCATGGGGCCGATGATGGGGCAGCGCGGGACCAGCGGGGGCACGACAACCGGTCTGGCGCTGCCCGAGGCCCTGGAACACGACCTGGCCGAAGACGATGTCGACGAGGACTGGTGAGAACGCGATGACAAATTTCGAGAAGCCCGACAACATCAATTGGCACGCCGCGTCGGTGGAGCTCCCGCCCATGCCGGTCATCCCGCCAGGTGCCGATGCGATGAGCATGACGATCGCGGCCGTGTTGCCGACTCTCGAAGCATCGATGACCGCGAATGTGACTTCGCTTGCGGCCAAGGAAGAGGCATTCTCCGGCAAGGTCGGTGCAGCCCAGGCCGCTTACAACGTGGGTGACGAATCCGCCGGTCAGACAGTGGGCCAGTCCGGCGACCTGCTGGGGCAGCTCACCGGCCAGCTGGGGCAGTTGGCGCAGATGCCCCAGCAGGCGGCGAGCAGCCTCGGCGGTGGCCAGGGTGGTGGCGGCGGTCAGGGCGGTGGCTTCGGCCAGCTGATGCAGCAGGCGATGCAGGCGGCCCAGGGCGCCGTGCAGCAGGGCACCCAGGCCGCGCAGCAGGGCCAGGAGCCGCAACCCGGCGGACGGCCCGCCGCCGGTTGTGCCCGCGGCGCCGACACCCGAGCAGCGGGACACCCAGCAGAACGCCCGCGAAGACCAGCAGAACCAACGCGCGGATCAGCAGGACCAGCGCCAGGCGGCCCAGGACGCCCGCGATCAGCAACAGGATCAGCGCCAGTCGGCGCTGGACTCCCGCGAACAGGCGGCGGCCGGTGGTTCCACCGCGGGGCCGGCGCCCGTCGCACCGCATGGTCCGTCGCGCCCGACCGGGGGAGAGGATCTATCTAGGCAGGTATGAGCTCCACGCCGGAGAGCACCACGGTGTTGTCCCGGCTGGGCGCGGTGAGCGTGCCGATGTATTTGCCGTCGTGGTGCCAGATGTTGGCCTGCAACGTCTCTCCGGGGATGACGGTGCCCGCGAATCGCGCGCCGTAGGTGCCGACCTGGCGCACATCGCCGTCCAGGAAGTGGTCGACGATGGCCTTGGCGCCGATGCCGTAGGTGCACAGCCCGTGCAGGATGGGGCGGTCGAAACCGGCGGCCTTGGCGAAGCCGGGATCCGAGTGCAGCGGATTGCGGTCACCGCACAACCGGTACAGCAGCGCCTGCTGCGGCAGCGTCGGGATGGCGATCTCGGCATCGGGTGCGCGGTCGGGCAGTTCCACCGACGTGGACGGCCCGCGCTCACCGCCGAATCCGCCCTCGCCGCGGGCGAAGATGGAGCGCTTCGTCGTCCACAGCACCGTCCCGGACTCATCGGTCACGGTGGATTCGCTGACGATGACGGCGGCCTTGCCCTTGTCCCAGATCTCGGTGAAGCGTTGCTTGGACCAGGCTGTGCCGCTGGTCGGGATGGGCCCGGGGACCGTCACGCCCTCGCTGGCGTGCAGCACCCTGGACAACTCGATGTCGATACCGGGGAACTGCACCGTCGGCGCCTCGGTCATGTGGAAGCTGACCGCGACGTTGCCGAAGGTGGGCAGCACCTGCGGGGTGTTGTCGGTCAGGTAACGCAGCTCGCGCTCATCCATCGGGTCGGCGCCGGCGCCGAGTCCGAGGTGGTACAGCTGGATATCGCTACTGGTCCAGGAGAACTCGATGGGCTCCAGATCGGCGGCGAGCGCCTTCTCGACATCGATCGGCATATCAGCCCTTTCCGGCAATCGCGAGCGCAGCCAGGTATCCGAAGGTCATGGCGGGTCCGATGGTCCCGCCCGGGCCGGGATAGGTGTGACCCATCACCGGTGAGCTGACATTACCTGCGGCATAGAGCCCTTCGATCACGGAGTTGTCGTCCCGCAGCGCGCGCCCGTCGTTGTCGGTACGGATACCGCCCTTGGTGCCGAGATCGCCGGGCACCATCTTCGCGGCGTAGAAGGGGCCGTGCTTGATCTCGCCCAGGTTCGGATTGGGCTTGATGGTGGGGTCGCCGTAGTAGCGGTCATAGGCGCTGTCGCCCCGGTGGAAGTCCTCGTCGACGCCCGAGCGGGCGAAACCGTTGAAACGGTCGACGGTGGCGGCCAGCGCCTCCGCGGATAGCCCGGTCTTCTCCGCCAGCTCGGCCAGGGTGCCGGCCTTGACGATGACGCCGGACTCCAGCCACTTCTTCGGGATGCGTTGTCCGGGTTGCAGCCCCGCGAAGATGTAGCGGTCGCGGTACTGCTGGTCGAAGATCATCCACGCCGGCACGTTCTCGCCGGGACCCTCGCCCTGTCCGTACTTGCCGCCGTACATGTGATGGCAGGCTTCGACATAGGGCATCGACTCGTTCATGAACCGCTTGGCGGACATGTTGACGATGATCGACCCGGGCGAATTGCGTTCCGACAGAGCGAACCACGGCGCGTCGACCAGTGGAACCGTCGGGCCCCACCACGAGTCCTCCATGAGCTCCAGTGCCGCACCGAGCTTTTCGGCGGCGAGGATGCCGTCGCCGGTGTTGGCGGCAGCGCCCACGGTCCACTCGGTGGTGATCGGGGCGCGCTGGTACTTCACCCGCATCTGCTCGTTGTGCTCGAACCCGCCGGACCCCAGGATCACACCCTTGCGGGCCCGGATCAGCGTCGGCTCAGCGCTTTCGGGGTCCTGCGTGTTACGCACATAGATCCCGCGCACCACACCGTCCTGGACGTACAGATCGGTCAGCGCGGTGTTGAGCAGCACCGGCACACCGGCCTTCTGCAGCCCGATACGCAGCGGAGCGATCAAGGCCCGGCCCATACCGACAAGGTTCTTGCCGGTCGCGTTGGCCCAGACGGAGCGCACCCCGACCTTGATGCTGCGCAGCACGCCACGCGGGTGGCGCTTGAGCTGGTTGAGCCGGACATAGTCCTGCTGCAGCACCACCATGTTCATCGGCACCTTGCCGTACGGCGGCTCGAGGCCCTTCTCGTCGGGACCGAGCTTCTTGGCGTTGAACGGCTTGGGTTCCACCGAGCGACCGGTGGCCTTACCGCCCGGGGTCTCCGGGTAGTAATCGGAGTAGCCCGGCACCCAGCACAGCTTGAGTGGGGAGTTCTTCAGAACGAACGACAGCATCTCCGGACTGCGGTCCAGGTAGGTGTCGATCTTGTCGGCCGGCACCGCGTCGCCGATGATGGCGTGCAGGTACTGGCGTGCCGCTTCGGCGGTGTCCTTGACCCCGTCACGCTTGAGGATCTCGTTGTTCGGGATCCACACGCCGCCACCCGACCGCGCAGTGGAACCACCGTAGTGCGGAGCCTTCTCGACGACTACTGTCGAGAGGCCCTGGTGAGCAGCGGTGAGGGCGGCGACCATGCCGGCAGCGCCGCTGCCGACCACGACGACGTCGTACTCCTGTCCAGTCATGTAGAACACGTTATAGAATTGCAGTGCCTTTCGACAACAGGCCCGCAACTGTGCCGGTCGAGGCCCTAATCGAGTTATGAGGGGAATTCACCAAGATGCTCAGTGTCGAGGTCCGTGACGAGCTTGCCGCCGATCTGGCCGAGGCGGAGCGTAGCCGGGTGCCGACAACCCCGTTGACGGATCGGTATGCCGATATCGACGTCGTCGATGCCTACGAGATCCAGCTGATCAACATCCGGCAGCGTGTTGCCGAGGGTGCGCGGGTGATCGGGCACAAGGTGGGTCTGTCCTCGGAGGCGATGCAGAAGATGATGGGGGTGGACGAGCCCGATTACGGTCATCTGCTCGCCGATATGGAGGTCTTCGAGGACAAACCCGTTGCGGCGGGCCGGTTTCTGTATCCGCGGGTCGAGGTCGAGGTGGGGTTCATCCTGGCCGATGACCTGCCCGGAGCGGGGTGCACCGAGGACGATGTGCTGGCCGCGACGGCGGCGTTCGCGCCGTCGATCGAGCTGATCGATACCCGGATCACCGACTGGAAGATCAAGCTGTGCGACACGATCGCCGACAACGCGTCGTCTGCGGGTTGGGTGCTGGGCCCGGAACGGGTGTCGCCCAAGGACATTGACATCAAGAACATCAGCGCTGTGCTTGAAACGCAACGGCGAGGTGGTCGCCGAAGGTCGCAGTGACGCCGTGCTGGGCAACCCGGTCACCTCGGTGGCGTGGTTGGCGCGCAAGGTCGATCAGTTCGGGGTTCGCCTGAAGGCGGGGGACATCGTGTTGCCGGGTGCCTGCATGCGTGCGATAGATGCTCGTCCCGGTGACGATTTCGTAGCAGATTTCGACGGGCTAGGTTCAGTTCGTCTTTCTTTCGAATAGGAGCCTCGTATGGCTGAGAAGTTGAGTGTTGCGATTGTGGGGTCGGGCAATATCAGCACCGATCTGCTGTACAAGTTGTTGCGGTCGGACTGGCTGGAGCCGCGCTGGATGATCGGTATCGATCCGGCGTCCGAGGGTTTGGCCCGTGCCCGCAAGCTCGGGTTGGAGACCAGTCATGAGGGGGTGGATTGGCTGCTGGGCCAGTCCGAGCGCCCCGATATCGTGTTCGAGGCGACCAGTGCCTATGTGCACCGCGATGCTGCGCCGCGCTACGCCGAAGCGGGGATCACCGCGATCGATCTGACTCCGGCGGCGGTGGGGCCGGGGGTGATTCCGCCGGCGAATCTGCGGGCGCATCTGGATGCGCCGAATGTGAACATGGTGACTTGTGGTGGGCAGGCGACCATCCCGATGGTGTATGCGGTGTCTCGGGTGGTGGATGTGTCCTACGCCGAGATCGTGGCGTCGGTGTCTTCGGCGTCGGCGGGTCCGGGTACGCGGGCCAATATCGATGAGTTCACCAAGACCACCAGTGCGGGTGTGCGCGATATCGGTGGGGCGCGCAGCGGCAAGGCGATCATCATTTTGAACCCGGCGGATCCGCCGATGATCATGCGCGACACCATTTTCTGCGCGATCCCCGAGGACGCCGACCATGACGCGATCACCGCGTCGATCAAGGAGGTCGTCGCCGAGGTGCAGACCTACGTGCCCGGCTACCGGCTGCTCAATGAGCCGCAGTTTGATGAGCCGACGGTGTTCAACGGGGGCAATCACCTGGTCACCACGTTCGTGGAGGTCGAGGGTGCCGGGGATTACCTGCCGCCCTATGCCGGCAACCTGGACATCATGACCGCGGCGGCGACCAAGGTGGGCGAGGAGATCGCCCGCGAACGAGTTTCAGCAGGGACAGGGGTGCAGGCATGAGCGGCACAGGCGAGATCTTCTTCAATCCCGTGTGGGATGTCCGGATGACCGACACGTCGTTGCGGGACGGGTCTCATCACAAGCGCCACCAGTTCAGCACCGATGAGGTGCGCTCGATCGTCGCGGCGCTGGACACCGCGGGGGTGCCGGTCATCGAGGTCACCCATGGTGACGGGCTGGGCGGGTCGTCGTTCAACTACGGGTTCTCGAAAACCCCTGAGCAGGAGCTGATCAAGCTCGCGGCCGAGACGGCCAAGGACGCCAAGATCGCCTTTTTGATGCTGCCCGGTGTGGGCACCAAGGAGGACATCAAGGAGGCGCAGAACAATGGTGGCGAGATCTGCCGGATCGCCACGCACTGCACCGAGGCCGATGTGTCCATCCAGCATTTCGGGCTGGCCCGTGAACTCGGGTTGGAAACGGTCGGGTTTTTGATGATGAGCCACACCATTTCCCCGGAGAAGCTCGCGGCCCAGGCCCGGATCATGGCCGATGCAGGTTGTCAGTGCGTGTACGTGGTGGATTCTGCGGGTGCGTTGGTGCTCGATCAGGTCGCCGATCGGGTGGCCGCGTTGGTCGCCGAACTCGGCGATGATGCCCAGGTCGGTTTTCACGGGCATGAGAACCTCGGGCTCGGGGTGGCCAACAGCATCGAGGCGGTGCGTGCCGGCGCCAAGCAGATCGACGGGTCATGTCGCCGGTTCGGTGCCGGTGCCGGTAATGCGCCGGTGGAGGCGATGATCGGGGTGTTCGACAAGATCGGGGTGAAGACCGGTATCGATTTCTTCGAGATCGCCGATGCCGCCGAAGAGGTCGTGGCCCCGGCGATGCCCGCGGAGTGCCTGCTGGATCGTAACGCGCTGATCATGGGGTATTCCGGGGTGTACTCCAGCTTCCTCAAGCACGCCATCCGCCAGTCCGAGCGCTACGGTGTGCCCGCGCATCAGCTGCTGCACCGCGCCGGGCAACGCAAGCTGATCGGCGGCCAGGAAGACCAGCTCATCGACATCGCCTTGGAGATCAAACGCGAACAAGAGGCCGCCGCCACACCATAGCGTCAGCGCCGCGGTGGGTATCAGCCGATCATCAGCGAATAGATAAGCGGCAGACAGATATCCAACCATTCCTGGGAAGTCGCGGAAAAATGGATAACGGGCCTGTGTAATTTGCCAGAAAAGCGGCACTGACATGCTGTTATAGCGCGCATTTGTGAAAATAGGGTGAATTAGAGCGGTATTTCACAAATGGCGATTCGGATGAACCTGTTCGGTGTTGCCATGCGTTCAACGGGCATGACAGATACATCGGAAACCCCATTCATCAACACCCTCGGCAACCCGCGTCCGGGTGCCCCGCACATCGCAGGCACCGGGGTGGCAATGACGCCGCACCGGTACTCGCAGGACGAGGTCGTCCGCACGCTCGGCACGATTATCGACCCGGCATTCGCCAGGTTCGCGAGCACCAGCGGGGTCGCGACCCGCAGCCTCGCCCTGCCCCTCGATCGGTACGCGAAGCTGTCGGGCTTCACCGAGGCAAACGAGGCCTACCTGCAGGTCGCGACGGAACTCGGTGAGCGCGCCGCACGCACGGCGCTGGACGACGCCCATCTGCGGCCGGAGGACGTGGATGCCGTGATCGCGGTGTCGAGCACGGGCGTCGCCGTTCCGACGATCGACGCCCGGATCTTCTCCCGGCTGGGGTTGCGGCCCGACGTGAAGCGGCTCCCACTCTTCGGCCTGGGCTGTGTCGGCGGTGCCGCCGGCCTGGCCCGGATGCACGATTACCTTCGCGGCTTCCCCGACCATGTGGCGCTGCTGCTGTCGGTGGAACTGTGCTCGCTGACCCTGCAACGTGACGACACCTCCATCCCGGCGCTGATCGGACTGTGCCTGTTCGGTGACGGCGCCGGTGCCGTCGTGGCAACCGGCGCCAATCGAACGCCGGCCGGGCCCAACCTGATCGGTAGGCCGCGAGTGCTGGCCACCCGCAGCAGGCTGTTCCCCGACACCGTCGACGTGATGGGCTGGAATGTCAGCGCGAGCGGATTTCAGCTGGTGATGTCGCGCGACGTGCCACGGATGGCCTCGGATCACCTGGGGGCAGAGGTCACCGACTTCCTGTCCGACCACGGCCTGACGACCGCCGACGTGTCCACCTGGGTGTGCCACCCGGGTGGACCGAAGGTGCTCGACGCGGTGTCGGAGGCACTGGACGTTCCGCCCGTCGAGTTCCGGCACAGCTGGGAGTCCATGCGGGACAACGGCAATATTTCGTCAGCGTCCGTGCTGGATGTGCTCGACCGCACGCTGACCGAGCCGCCGGACCGGGGATCGACGGGCCTGCTGCTGGCCATGGGCCCCGGATTCAGCTTCGAGCTCGTGTTGCTGGGCTGGTAGGCGGCCCGCGATGTACTACCTGTTCATTGTGCTGATCGGTCTCGAGCGGCTGGTCGAGCTGGCGGTTTCGCGCCGAAACGCCAACTGGTCCTTCGCCCGTGGGGGCCGGGAGTTCGGTCAGGGCCACTACCCGGTGATGGTGGCGATGCACAGCGCGCTGCTGCTGTCGTGCATGGCCGAAGTGGCTTTCGCGCACCGCCCGTTCATTCCCGCACTGGGGTGGCCGATGGTTGCCGTGGTGGCCGCCAGCACCGTCGTCCGCTGGTGGTGTGTCGCCACGCTCGGCAAGCACTGGAATCCGAGGCTCATCATCGTGCCCGGCGCCGAACTGGTTCGCAGCGGTCCCTACCGCTGGATACACCATCCCAACTACACCGCGGTCGCCGCGGAAGTCGTCGCCCTGCCGCTGGTGCATTCGGCATGGCTGACCGCCATCGTGTTCACCATCGCCAACGCGGCGGTACTGCGCGTGCGGATCAGAGCCGAGAACCTCGCGCTCGGATACGCCTGAGAAGAAGGAGCCGGGCGCCCCGGCCACCGAGCACCGGTGACCGGGGCCGCGGCGTGCGGCAATACGGCTACTCGGCTGGCGAGTAGCCCGGCTTTGCCATCAGTTCGCGCAACCCGGCGTCGATGAAGTCGGTGTCCGCGTCGTTCGCGCCGCCACCGGCGAAATGTCCCCAGATGCCCGGGATCACCCTGACCTCGCCGTGCGGAATGAACTCGCTGGCCCACTGCTCGTCCTCGGGCGGGAAGTACAGGTCCTTCTCGGCGGGCATGGCCAGCAGCGGGCACTTGATGGACGCCAGTGCCTTCTGCACATCGCCGTCGAATCCCGGTGTGTTACCGACATTTCCGCTGTGCCAGGTACCGATCATGGTGATCAGGTTGTTCGGGTCGCGGCCGTCGCGGAAGAACCCCTCCCAGAACCCGTAGAGGAAGTCGTCGAAGGATGTGTAGCCGAGTTCGCGCCAGGTCTCCTGCCAGTAGAACGCCTGCGAGTAGCCCCAGCCGGAGTAGACCCGCGCGAACGCGCGTAACCCCTTGACCGGCAGCCGATCCGGTTCGTAGTCGCCGCCGGCGAAGGTGGCGTCGGCGGAGAGCGCGGCGACCAGCGACTCCAGGAAAACCTTGTTGTGCGGTGCGGTGATGCTGGATCCACAGAAGGGTGCGGCCCGTTGCACCATCTCGGGATGGCTGACCGCCCACTGATACGTCTGGCCTGCGCCCATCGACCACCCGGTGACAAGTGCGATCGACGTGATGCCGAACTCTTCGGTGACCAGCCGATACTGCGCTTCCACCTGGTCGTAGAACGTGACGTCGGGAAAACGCGGCCCGTCGTAGGGTGCGGGGGTGTTCGACGGTGACGAGGACAGCCCGTTGCCCAACATGTTGGGAACGATGATGAACTTCTCGGCGGGATCGAGAACGCGGCCGGGCCCGATGAGCCACTCGTTGTCTTTGTGCCACCCGGAATACCAGGTGGGGTAGACGATCACGTTGGACCTGTCGGCGTTGAGTGTGCCGTAGGTCTTGAAGGCCAGTGTGGCGCCGCGCAGCGTGTGGCCACTCTGCAGGGTGAAGTTCCCGAGGTCGAAATACTCGGCGTCTGTCGGTGCGGGCATCAGCTGCTCACCGCGCACTGCCCGCGGTCGATGCGCTGCGGTGGAGTGGCCGACGGCCGTATGTCGATATCGAAGATCGCGGTCGGGACATACAGCGTGGCACACGAATTGGGCACGTCGACGACACCGGAGAGACGTCCCTCCACGGGAGCGGCACCGAGAATCAGGTATGCCTGCTCCTTGGTCCAACCGAATTTGGAGAGGTACTCGATGGCGTTGAGGCAGGCGTTCTGGTAGGCCAGCGTGGTGTCGAGGAAATGCTGAGTGCCGTTGCGGTCCACCGAGAATCCGACAAAAGTCAGAAACTCGGAGTACCGGGGCTCGACGATGCCGGGCATGAAGATCGGGTTGGTGGTGACCCCGTAGGTCTCCATCCCGCCCTTGATGATCTCCACGCGCAGATCGATATAGCCTCCCATCTCGATGGCGCCACAGAAGGTTATCTCACCGTCGCCCTGGGAGAAGTGCAGGTCGCCGAGAGAGAGGTTCGCCCCGTCGACGAACACCGGGTAGAAGACCCGGCTCCCCTTGGACAGGTTCTTGATGTCCTGGTTGCCCCCGTTCTCCCGGGGTGGTGCGGTCCGAGCGGCCTCGGCGGCCACGCGTTCGTAGTCGGCGCCGGCCAGGCTGCCCAGCACCGCATTGGACGGTTGAGGTGGCAGCGCGAGCGGCGGCACGCGGTCCGGATCGGTGGAGATCAACTGAGCCTCCCGGTGATTCCACTCGGCGAGCAGCCCGGCGCTCGGTGCCGTGCCCATCAAGCCCGGGTGGATGAGTCCGGTGAACTCGACGCCGGGAATGTGCCTGCTGGTGGCCTTCTGGCCGGTGAAATCCCAGACCGCCTTGTACGCGGCGGGGAACCAATCGGTCAGAAAGCCGCCACCGTTCTCCTTGGCGAAAATCCCGGTGTATCCCCAGCCCTGACCGGCCACCGGGCCGGTCTGTTGAGGTACCGGGCCGACGTCCAGGATATCGACGACCAGCAGGTCGCCGGGCTGCGCGCCCTCGACCGCGAAGGGACCCGAGAGCTGGTGCACCATCGACAGATCGCAGTCGCGGATATCGTTGGCATCATCGGTGTTGACAATGGTGCCGTCGAACCATTCCTTGGACTCGACACGGAAGCTGTCGCCGGATTTCACCGTCGCCACAGCCGGGATGTCGGGATGCCATCGGTTATGGCCCACCAGTGCCTGCTCGCGGAACGGTTTGCTCTGGTCGACGGGAAAGATCACTTCGGGCATGGATGACTCCTCGATATCGGGAATATGTTCTGGCGCAGCGGGTTTACGGTGTGGGCAGCTTGCGGTGACGCGGGTCCGCGTAGCGGCGGGTGGACGGTTGTGCTGTGCCGGCTGTTGTGTGCACGACGGCGGGCGCCGATTGGGACTGCGCATGCAGATCGAGGATGCGCTCGCCGACCGGGTCAGATGTCAGCATCCCGCTCAGGGTGTACACCCGAGTGCTTCTGCCACAACATGTTTCGCACTCCACCGCGGTAGGGGCGCTACCCATGGCGAAGTGCAGGTCGAACGGACCGTCAGCGGCGCAGCGATAGCGATAACGTGGCATGGAATCCTCCACCGATCGTTCGAATGTTCCCATTTGGGAATAATGTCGAACCTACACCCGCGGGGCGCAACGTCAAGGGAGAACGTGCCACGCGAACGGGGCGGGAGCGATTGTTCACAGGGTTGTCACGTCTGCCGCCGATCGGCCGGTACACCCGGGCTTACGGATTTACAATGGTGCAACACGCACGTCCTAGATTGGCGTGGGGTCACTGTCCTTGAGGAAAACCATTGGGGTGATTGCTGACTCCGCGGTTCGAAGGAGTTCGGCACCATGCGACGACGCTCGCAAAGTGGTTCGGCGGCGGTCCTGCGGCGACACGGTGCGGTAGACGGCGCCGAGTTCGACCAGCGCATCGACGATGCGTGTCGCGGAGGTGGACGGAACTGCCAGTGCGTCGACGATATCCGACATCGAGCATCCCGGATTCTGGTGCACGACGTGCAGTGCGCGCCAACGGTCCACGGTGAGGTCGGTACCGGCGAGCGCGCCGTCGATCCCGGCGGCGAGGACGGCGGCACGCCTGAGCAACGTGAGTGCCTCGACGAGGTCGTCCATGACTTGCCTTCTGGATCGGGAATCCACAGCATGCCAGATACCGCCACCCGGACGGAACGATCTCGCCCGCACCGCAGCGAGTTCCGGGTCGCCTTGGCCCTACCGCGCCGCGGTCCGGCGGGCATCTTCGGGCTGGAATGCCGCGCGGCGGCAGAACTGGCCGCTGCGGAGATCGATGCCGCCGGTGGGGTCGCGGGCCGCTCGGTGCAGTTCGTACACGTGGACGCCGGCGGCGATCCGGCCGCGGTGGCCGGCAGCATCAGGGATCTGGTGGAGGCCGGCTCGGTCGACGCCGTCACCGGGTGGCATCTGTCCAATGCCCGGCAGGCCATCGCCAAGGTGGTCGGCGGCCGGATTCCCTACGTCTACGCCGCGGCGTACGAGGGCGGCGAGCGCAGCGACGGCGTGCTGTGCAGCGGTGAGGTGCCCGGCGACCAGATCATCGCCTCCCTGCGCTGGCTGCGCACCGAGCTGCGGCTGCGCCGGTGGTTCATCGTGGGCAATGACTATGTGTGGCCGCGCGGCTCGGCGGCGGCCACCCGGGCCGGGCTGGAGGGCACCGACATCTCGATCCTGGGTGAGCGGTTCGTGCCGCTGGGTGTCGATGACCCGCACGGCTGGGACCGGGTGCTGGCCGATATCGCGGCGGCCGATCCGGACGGGGTCGTCACCCTGCTGGTCGGGTCCGATGCCGTGCGCTTCAACAGGGCCTTCGCCGAATCCGGTCTGGATGCAACGGTGACCCGCTTCAGCCCATTCACCGACGAAACCGTGGTGCTCGCCAGCGGAAGCCTCGCGACCAGGAACCTGTTCATCTCGGCGGGCTGGTTCGCCGGGTTGGCTTCGGCGTCGGCCGCGGAATTCAGTGCCGGATTCAGCCGGGCCTTCGACCTGGTCAACGGGACCGGGCCGATCGGTGAGTCGGCGGCTCCGCAGCCCGGAACCATGGCCGAAACGACGTACTCCGGTCTTCATCTGCTCGCCGGGATCGCCACCACATCGGTGCCCACCGTCGAAGATGCCCGCCGCGCGTTCGACGGATGGGGCTGGGATTCACCACACGGACCGGTCGACCTTCACCGGGGCGCGGCCCGGCACCCGGTGCACCTCGCGGTGGCGCGCGGCGTCGAACTCGACGTCATCGCCAGGGTCTGCTGAGGGGGCGTTTGCCCGATCCTGCAGGGTGCTCCCGCGGCGTGGTCCGGTCAATTCGCGTCGACGATGCCCAGCTGCTGGTAGATGGCGCGGCGGTACTTGCCGGCCTGGGAGTTGATCGGCAGATAGCCACCCTGCGCCCAGTTGTGGATCTGGCCCATCCCGATCACCACGGAGATGTCGGCGGCCGGGTTCGCATTGACCAGACGGGCAGCGTAGAGCAGCGCCCCGGGGGCGGACTGTTCGCGCGATGCCACGTAGATCACCGTCGGCGGCATCCCGTCGGTCGGGCCGATCAACGGATTCCAGAGTTCCTCCGGGCCGCTGGCCCACGAGCCGTAGTACTCCTTGTCGGCCTCGGTCAGCCAGACGACCGGGTCGTTCACCAGGGCTACGTTCGGATCGGTGTACGCGGCTTCTCCGTGCAGGCCGGGCGACAACAGCACCATGCGGGATGGAACCCTGGCCGCCAGACACGCCGAGTCGCCGTTGCAGTCGCGGACGATCTTCTGCACGGCCAGTGCGGAGAGTGTGCCGCCCGCCGAATCCGCGTAGACACTGACGTTCTCGGCACCGTGGGTCTCGACCTCGTTGGCGATGAAGTCGGCCATCGCGGGGACCGAATTCTCCGCGTTGCCGCCGTTCGGGATGAGCGGATACCTGGGGACGATCACGGTGGCGCCGGTGTCGCGCGCCATCTGTGCGTAGTCCATCCAGTGGATGATGTTGGGGTTGAAGGCAAAACCACTACCGTGCACCGCGATAACGCGTTCGTCGGTCGGGTCGGGCCGGGAGATCACCCAGACGTCACCGCCCTCGTAGGTGTCTTTGGTGACATCGAGGCCGATCATCGTGAACCATGGCGGGGACGGTGTGGTGATCAGCTTGCCGAGCTGCATCGTGATGTTGACGCCGATGAACTGGCTGACCCGTTTGATCACCTCCAGAGCTCGTATCGTGACGATGTCCATCAGTGAAGGTCGACCGGTGGTGGTCACCTGGTCCGAAAGTTCGGGTGGCACCACGATTCCAGGTGCCACGGTGGTGGGTGCCGCGGCAGCTTCGAGGTCCCGTTCTGCTACGACGTGGATGGCTCGGGCCGTCCGTGGCTGCATCGTCCGGTCGATCTCGCGTCGCGCGGCGGCGAGCAGCGCCCAGGCTGCCGGGGTGACTGCAGGTGTACCGGGAGCTGGATTCGCCGACAGTGGAGTCAGTACGTCCTTCACCATCGCGGTCACGGTGTCGACGAAGCCACCGACGATGTCGGGTGTGCGCCGGCGCGACGCGGCCCGAACCTCAAGGGTGGTGGCCGGCGCGAACCGGGGAATGCCGGTAATCGCTTCGCGCTCGACGGTCACCGGCGTGATCGACTCACGTTCCAGACCGGCTTCCTTGCCGGCCATTTCCCCTGACGCCGGAGTGCCGTCCTGCCTGTCGGGGCGGCTGAGGGCCGATGCGCCGTGCTCGGCCCGTTTGCGGTCGCGGGTGTCGGTGCCGAGTGGCGTGCGGGCTTGGGGGTGTCGCGGCCCCCGACGATCGAATGCGTCGTGCAGGGCGCCGCGTACCCGTGAGGCGAAGTCCTCGACCGGGTTGCGGGCGGTCGAGTCCGCATCGGCGCCGTGTGGCGGCCTGTCGTTGTGCTCGGTGGGTGTGGATCGCTCGGCCGCTTTCGCATTGCCCGACACCTGCGACGAGTCCGCGGAATCGGCCGCTGCGGTCGGGCAGGCTCCGATCATCACAGCAGATCCGATCCCCAATGCCACCGCCAAACCACCGACCCGGCCGACAGTTCCCCCGTTGCCCATGAGTTAGCTGTACCACAGCGCGTGCGCCAAGGAGGCCGATAAGCGAAGCGCTTGGCAGTTTCTGCCACTTTCGTCGCTGTCGGCCCGACCGGGCACGATGGGTGCCATGGCAACACGGGCTGAGGCGCAATCGATTCTCGAACAGCTCGCCGGGCCGCAGGCGGTTCTGCGCGACGACCAGTGGATCGCGATCGAGGCGCTCGTGGTGCAGCGCAGACGGGCGCTGGTGGTGCAACGCACCGGGTGGGGCAAGTCCGCGGTGTACTTCATCGCCGCCAAGCTGTTGCGGGCCGAGGGCCGCGGGCCGACGGTCATCGTGTCCCCGCTGCTTGCGCTGATGCGCAACCAGGTGGCCGCGGCGGAGCGGGCCGGGGTCAAGGCCGCCACGATCAACTCCAGCAATGTCACCGAATGGGACACCGTGCATGAGCGGGTGAATGCCGGCGAGCTCGACGTCCTGCTCGTCAGCCCGGAGCGCCTGAACAATCCCGACTTCCGGGACGCCGTGCTGCCCGCGCTGGCCGCCGACGCCGGCCTGGTGGTGGTCGACGAGGCACACTGCGTCTCCGACTGGGGCCACGATTTCCGGCCAGACTACCGGCGCATCCGCACGTTGATCGCCGAGTTGGGCTCCGATGTCCCGGTGCTGGCGACCACGGCCACGGCCAACGACCGGGTGGTCGCCGATGTCGCCGCGCAGCTGGGGGTCGGTGGTGGGGACACCCTGGTGCTGCGCGGCGGGCTGGACCGGGAATCGTTGCGATTGTCGGTGGTGCAGGCGGGCGGGCCGGCTCAGCGCGCGGCATGGTTGGGAGCACATATTGATTCGATGCCCGGCTCGGGCATCGTGTACACCCTGACCGTCGCGCAGGCCCACGATGTCGCGACCCTGTTACGCGACCAGGGGCACGCCGTGGCCGCGTACACGGGTGCCACCGAAGCCGCCGAACGCGAGCAACTCGAGGCCGACCTGTTGAACAACAACGTCAAGGCGCTGATCGCCACCTCGGCGCTGGGGATGGGTTTCGACAAGCCCGATCTCGGCTTCGTCGTCCATCTGGGCGCCCCGTCCTCGCCGATCGCCTACTACCAGCAGGTGGGCCGCGCCGGTCGCTCGACCGCCAGCGCCGAAGTGATCCTGTTGCCCGGGCGCGAGGACGCCGATGTGTGGCGCTATTTCGCGTCGGTGGCCTTCCCGTCGGAAGCCATGGTGCGACACGTGATCGACGCGCTCGAACCGGACCGGGCGCTGTCCACTGCCGCGCTGGAACCACTGGTGGACCTCAACAGGTCCCGGCTGGAGATGGTGCTCAAGGTGCTCGACGTCGACGGTGCCGTGCGCCGGGTGAAGGGCGGTTGGATCGGCACCGGGCAACCCTGGGAGTACGACGAACCCCGCTACCGCCACCTCGATGAGGCACGCAAACGCGAACAGCAGGCCATGCTCGACTATCAGAGCACCACGGATTGCCGGATGTCCTTCCTACGCAAGCAACTCGACGATCCGGAACTCGGCCCACAGCCGTGCGGCCGATGCGATAACTGCGCCGGGTCGTCCTTCCACGCCGATGTGGATGCCGCTGCCGCCGCGGCGACCCGCGAACAGCTGATGCGCCCCGGCGTCGAGATCACCCCACGCAAGCAGTGGCCCACCGGACTGGGCAAGCTCGGCATCGAGCAGTCGGGAAAGATCAACGATGGCCCCGCGCCGGGCCGCGTCATCGGCAGGCTCACCGACCTGGGCTGGGGCGCCCGGCTGCGCAAGCTGCTCGACGCCCCCGACGCGGAGGTGCCCGACGACATGATCACCGCGGCCGTGGCCGTGCTCAAATCCTGGAACTGGGCTCAGCGGCCGACCGCGGTGCTGGCGCTGGATTCGGTCAGTCACCCGATGCTGGTCAGGTCGCTGGCGGCCCGGCTGGCCGAGGTCGGGCGGCTGAATAACCTCGGTGTGCTGCAGTATTCGCCCGAACACCGGCCGGTGGCCGCCGCCAACTCCGCCTATCGGGTGGCCGCGCTGCACGGCGCGTGGATGCCGCCGCCTGCGATCGATGGCGACATCGTGCTGTTGGTCGACGACGTCACCGATACGGGTTGGACGCTGACGATGGCTGCCCGCTCGGTGCGGGCGGCCGGTGCTGCCGAGGTGCTGCCCTTCGCGCTGGCTGCCGTCAGCTGAACGTAGGTCGGGAACCGCCGAGGTGGGCGGTGACCGCTTCCGCGGTCGTGACCAGGGCCGACGCCCGGTCGGCGATCTCGTCGTCGGTGATCGCGCGCCCGATCTGCATCGTGGCCACCATCACCTGGCGTCGATGATGGTCGTACACCGGGGCCGCGATGACGCTGATGTCGTTGCGGGCCTCCGGCCCGTCTTCGCCACGCAGGTAGACACGCTCGCCGATATCGGAGACCAATTCGCCCAGCAGGGCCCGCAATTCGTCGGGCAGGGTGTTGGACATGCCTGCCATCAAGGCGTACAGCCGCCGTCCGCCGGGGGTGAGTCGTTCCACCAGGTACCCCGCGGTGCGACACTCGGCGATCACCCGCTCGAAGCGTTCGGTATCGGTGCGCAGCGGAATCGTCGGTTCCTTGCGCAGCCAGTCGCGGACCGCCCGCTCGTCCCACAAGACGAACATCAGCCCCACCGGTGGTGCGAACGGATAGCTCTGGCCGACCCGCACCGCGACGGGTGTGCCCGGCGGTGCGACCAGCTCCAGCAGCGTGATCCGATCATCGACCACTCCGGACAGCGCGGCCGTGGCGCCGAAGGTCTCCGACAGCCGGCGCAGTTCATCGCGGGCGAACGGGCTGACCCGCAGCGATTCCTGGGCGATGTGTCCCAGGGTGATCAGCGCCGGTCCCAGTCGGTAGGTCTTGTCCCGGCCGGTCTCGCCGGCGTCGCGCACCAGATAGCCGGCCTCGGTGAGCGAGGTCAGGATGCCCAGGCAGGTCGGCTTGCTCAGTTCGACGCGACGCGCGAGTTCGGAGAGCCCGAAACGGTCATGCGGATGGCGGGCAAGGAATTCCAGCACGGCGACAACCCGGGCAGTGGGTGGTGACGCACGCCCGGTCGACTCGTCCGACGGCATCGTCAGGGCCTCCCTGCATTGACTCGAACTAGAACGCGTTCTAGTCTCGGAACGGAAACTCTACCACTTCGGTCCAATATTGGACCGAAAGAAGGGAAGCCCATGTACTCACAGCCACTGGCGGAAGCCATCGCCGAGGCCGAGCGTCTGGTCGCCGAGGCGGCGTTCATCGAGTCCGAGGCCGACCTGCTGGAAGGTCTGCAGTACCTCGCCGGCTGCATCGCGGCCTGCACGCACGTCGCTTTCGACTACGACCGCGATCACCCCTTCCTGCACAGCGGAACGGGACCCTTCACCAAGATGGGCCTGGACAACCCCGACACGATGTACTTCGGCACCCGGGTGCAGCCCGGCCATGAATATGTCGTCACCGGGCGGCGCGGCAGCACCACCGATGTCAGTTTCCAGCTGATCGGCGGGGACTACACCGATGAGGTGGTGCCCGACAGTGAGACTGCCTTCGACGACCGCAAGCTCGATATCGCCGCCGACGGTACCTTCGAATGGCGATTCACCCCGGACAAGCCCGCGCAACTGGTGATCCGGGAGGTCTACAACGACTGGTCGGCCCAGCGCGGCACGTTCGCCATCGCCCGGACCGACACCGAGGGCACCGCACCACCGCTGGCGCTGACCCGGGAACTCATCGAGAAGCGTTTCACCGTGGCGGGCAAGCAGCTCGTCCAGCGGGTCAAGACCTGGCTGCAGTTCCCCAAGTGGTTCTACGACAACCTGCCCGTCAACACGCTGACCGCCCCGCGGCTGACCCCGGGTGGGCTGGCCACCCAGTACTCCTCGGTCGGTCACTACGAGCTGGCGCCCGAGCAGGCGATCGTCATCACGCTGCCGGTCACCGATGCGCCCTACCTGGGCTTCCAGCTGGGCAGCCTGTGGTACATCTCGCTGGACTACATCAACCACCAGACCTCGCTGAACGGTACTCAGGCACAGGCTGATCCGGACGGCAAGATCCGGATCGTGGTGTCCGATGCCAATCCCGGCGTGGCGAACTGGTGCGAGACGCTCGGGCATCCCAAGGGCTATCTGCAGTTCCGCTGGCAGCGGGTGTCGCGGGAGTTGACCGAGGCCGACGGGCCGACCCTGCAGGTCGTGGACGTGGCCGAGGTCCCCGATGTGCTGCCCTATTACGCATCGAACAAGATCTCGGATGAGGACTGGCGGGAGCGGATCGCCCTGCGTCAGAAGCTGATCGGCGAAAGAATGGTGGGTTGACCATGGCGGGTTTGTTGCAGGACAAGGTTGTCGTCATCAGTGGCGTGGGTCCGGCACTGGGCACCACGCTGGCCCGCCGATGCGCCGAGGAGGGCGCCGACCTCATCCTGGCCGCCCGCACCGTCGAGCGGCTCGAGGATGTCGCCGCTCAGGTCACCGCGCTGGGCCGGCGTGCTCTGGCGGTTGGCACCGACATCACCGACGAGGCGCAGGTGGCCAAGCTGGTGTCCACCTCGATGGCAGAGTTCGGCAAGGTCGACGTGCTGATCAACAACGCGTTCCGGGTGCCGTCGATGAAACCGTTCGCCAAGACCAGTTTCGACCACATCCGCGACACGATCGAGCTCACCGTGCTCGGCGCGCTGCGGCTGATCCAGGGTTTCACCCCCGCACTCACCGAGGCGAAGGGTTCGGTGGTCAACGTCAACTCGATGGTGGTCCGGCACTCCGACCCCAAACAGGGTGCGTACAAGATGGCCAAGTCGGCGCTGCTGGCCATGTCGCAGTCGCTGGCCAGTGAACTCGGTGAGGCCGGAATCAGGGTGAACTCCGTGCTGCCCGGTTATATCTGGGGTGGCACCTTGAAGAGCTATTTCGAGCACCAGGCCGGCAAGTACGGCACCACGGTCGATGAGATCTACAAGGCAGCGGCCGCCAACAGCGATCTGAAGAAGCTGCCGACCGAGGACGAGGTGGCCTCGGCCATCCTGTTCATGGCCGAGCGATCTGTCCAGCGGTATCACCGGGCAGACGCTGGATGTCAACTGCGGGGAGTACCACTACTGATGAGCACATCTCGTACCAATGTCGGCACCGTCGAGGACCTGCACGCATCGGCAGTGAAGGCCTGCGGGCTCGACGATTTCGGATCCGACGACGACAACTACAAAGAGGCACTGAGCGTCCTGCTGGAGGCCTATCAGCGCGATGCCGATCTGACCGAGTTCGGCAGCAAGATGCAGCGCTTCTTCGTCCGAAACGCCCTGGTGGCCCGGCTGGTGTCGGAGGCGGCGTTCAAGCAGTACCCGCAGCACGCCGACGTGCCCATCGAGCGGCCCATCTTTGTGACCGGGCTGCCGCGGACCGGCACCACCGTGATCCACCGTCTGCTCACCGCGGATCCGCGGCACCAGGGTCTGGAACTGTGGCTGGCCGAGTTCCCGCAGCCGCGGCCGCCGCGCGAAACGTGGTCGCAGAATCCGGTTTTCCAGCAGCTCGACGCGCAGTTCAGCAGGGCGCACGAGGAGAACCCGGATTACACCGGTCTGCATTACATGACCGCCGACGAGGTCGAGGAATGCTGGCAACTGTTGCGTCAGTCGCTGCATTCGGTGTCCTATGAGACGCTGGCGCACATCCCGACTTATTCGCGGTGGCTGGCACAGCAGGACTGGACCAAGTCGTATCAGCGCCACCGCCGCAATTTGCAGCTGATCGGTCTGAACGAACCCGAGAAGCGCTGGGTACTCAAAAATCCCAGCCATCTTTTCGCGCTGGACGCGTTGTTCGCGACATACCCGGATGCGTTGGTGGTGCAGTGTCACCGACCCGCGGAGACCATCATGGCCTCGATGTGCTCACTGGCCCAGCACACCACCGAGGGATGGTCGAACAGCTTCTCCGGCAAGGTTATCGGCGAAGACTCACTGGAGACCTGGTCGCGTGGACTTGAGCTGTTCGATACCGAACGGGCCAAGCACGATCCGGCCCAGTTCTGCGATGTCGACTACTTCGAGTTCATCAAGGATCCGGTCGGTGCCGTCGAGGGCATCTACCGTACTTTCGGCATCGACTTGACCGACGATGCCCGGCAGGCGATCTCGGACAGCCACGAGGAAAGCAAGAAGGGGCCGCGCGCGCCGAAGCACACCTACTCGCTGAGTGACTACGGGTTGACCGACGAGCAGGTCAGGGAGCGCTTCAAGGGGCTGTAGCGGGTCAGCCGTCGCCGGGGGAGGGTGCACTGGAGATCTCCTCCAGGCAGCCCTCGGCGATGGCGTGCCTGATGCTGTCGATCAGGCGGTGACACGACTTGGTGCGGGCGGGATCACCCCCGGCCGACCGGATCTCATCGAACACCGCGCAGCGGGTGGCGGCCTGGCCGTTCCACTGCACCGTGGTGTGTTCTGGGCCGAGCTTTTTCACCTGAACGGTCGCATGGCAGAACCGGCAGTCCACCGAGGCCAGCCCGGATGTCAGATACCGTTCCTTGTCGCGCGCGGTGGCCTCGTGCACCGCCGCGGCGCGCTGCGGATCGGAGCCGAAATCAGGTGCCTTGGACCAATTTCCGGTGCTGGGCCGAGGATCGGGATGCCCGTGGTCGTCATCGTCGTCATGCCCGGCCAGCAGCAGCATCGAGCGGGCCAGACGATCGACGTCGGGCGTCTGGGCCTGCTCGTTGCCGGCGGTCATCAGCTCGACTGCTCCGCCGATTCCTTCTGTTCTGCCTGCTTGAGATTCTCCTGCTGCTGCAGGTTCTCCTGAACCTCGACGGCCCACTTCTCGTTCGCGGCGGTGGTGTCGACCTCCATCTCGAACCGGTCGGTCATCTCGGGGGTGACATCGGCGACGTCGACGTAGAACTGCTGGTACCAGCGGCGCATCTGGTAGACGGCGCCGTCCTCCTCGACCAGTAGCGGATTGTCGATGCGGGTCTTGTGCTTCCAGATCTCCACGTCCTGCAGGAAGCCCTTGGAAACACCCTCGGTGAACACCCGGGCCAGCTTGTCGGTGGTCTTCTCGTCGAGCCCCTTGGGCTTTTCGACGATGACGCCCCACTGCAACATGAACGAGTTCTGGCTGACCGGGTAGTGGCAGTTGATCAGGATGGACTCGGCCTTGAAACCACCGTAGTTGTTGTGCAACCAGTTGATCATGAACGACGGCCCGAAGTACGAGGCCTCCGAATCCAGGTGTGCCTCACCGTAGGTGGTGCCCAGATCGCTGATGTCCGCGCGCCCCACGTTGTGCAGGTACTGGCTGGCAATGTGGCCCTCGAAGACGTTCTTGAAGTACGTCGGCAACCCGTAGTGGATGTAGAAGAAGTGCGCCATATCGGTGACGTTGTCGATGATCTCACGGCAGTTGGAGCCCTCGATGAGCATCGTGTTCCACCGCCACTCGGTCCAGTGGTCGTTGGCGGCCTCGGGGATCTCCGGGATGCGGACCTCGGGTTGCGGCGGGTTGCCCTCGGCGTCGTGCCAGACGAACAGCAGTCCGCCGCGCACGTCGGTCTCCCAGGAGCGGGTGCGAGCCAGTCGCGGTGTGCGCTTGGCGTAGGGGACGAGCTTGCACTTGCCGTCCCCGCCCCAGCGCCAGTCGTGGAACGGGCAGGCCACGGTGTCGCCCTTGATGGTGCCCTGGGCGAGGTTTCCGCCCATGTGCCGGCAGTACCCGTCGAGCACCTTCAGGTTGCCCTCGGAGTCGGCGAATACCACCAGCATGGTGCCGAAGATCTCGACGCCGTGTGGCTCGCCGTCCAGGAAATCCTTCACCGGTCCTAGGCAGTGCCACCCGCGGGCGTAGCGGTCGGGCAGGTCGCCGGTGTCGATTTCACGAATGCCGGCAGTCTCGGTAGTCACGGTGGGCCTCCCGTATCTGGTCTCTCTAACTAGAACACGTTACAGTTTTGTGCCGCCTTTGCGCAACGTAGACACTGCTACCTGCAAGGACCAGGCTGTATATGTAGACGATGCCGGTTTATTCGTTCGAAGGCCGTATACCCAGAATCGATCCGGAGGCATTCGTGGCTCCCACGGCAACCCTGGTCGGCGATGTCACGGTCGAAGCGGGCGCCTCGGTCTGGTTCAACACGGTGCTGCGCGCGGACTTCGCGCCCATCGTCATCCGCGCCGATGCCAATGTGCAGGACGGATCGGTGCTGCACGCACCGCCGGGGATTCCGGTGGACGTGGGGCCGGGTGCCACCATCGGGCACGCCTGTGTGGTGCACGGTGCCCATATCGGTGCCGACGCCGTGATCGCGAACCACGCCACTGTGCTCGACGGGGTCATCATCGGCGCCCGCAGTCTGGTGGCCGCGCATGCGCTGGTGGTTCCAGGCACCAAGATCCCCGATGAAGTGGTGGTCGCCGGGGCGCCGGCGAAGATCCGCGGCCCGGTCGCGGGTACCGGCGCCGAGCGGTGGGTGAAGACCAGTTCCGAGATCTACCGTGAGCTGGCCGTGCGCTACCGCACCGGGCTCAAGGAGCTGTGAGCGCTACTGCTCATTGTCGGCGAGGCCGACACGCAGCGCTATCTGCTGCATCTTGCCGATGCTGGTGACGAACCGATCGGTGGTGACGTCTCCGTCGGCACTCTGGAACTCGAGTCGGACCAGCGCGGGGCCCTCGGTGAACAGCAGCAGGGTGACCGCCTTGTCCTCGTCAGGGCGGGTGCCCCGGATCACGACACCGCCCTGGCCGACACCCGTCGGCTGCGGATCGCCGGACACCTTTTTGGTGCTGACCGCCTGCTGCAGCGCGGTCGCCGCCGCCGCGTCGTCGGGGTAGATCAGCACGGTGTCGATGATGGCGCGGGTGTCCTGTTCGTTGACGAAGAAGGCGCTCGCGCCGGGGTGCCCGTCCGGTGCGGGCTCCCGGGATCGCTGCACGAAGGTGTCATCGGCGTCGGTGAGATCGCCGGCCGTCAGCAGCAGATCGCTGTAGTCGGCGACCGCGGGCGCAGCGCTCACCGAGGTGGTGGTGGAGCTGGTGGTGAACGCCGGCAGCGTCGGTGCCGACGCGCTGGTGGCACCACCCGGTTCGGTGGGCGCACAGGCGCTGACGGTGAGGACGAGCAGGGCGGCGGCGGCAAAGTGTGATCGGGACAACATGTGTGGGAAACTCAACAGCTCTTTTGGTGTGCGGAATGAAATCGCCCACCACGGTACGCGACTCGCTGGATCGATTCCCGGGTCGCTTCGCTCTCCCCCGCCAGCGGGAGGCGCCCCCAGCCCGCCGGCCTACACCGGTTGTGCGCTGGCTGCCGCCTTCTCCAACTCCCAGTACGCCCGCAGGGCCGCGATCTTGCCGTCGGCGTCCACCCGATAGGTGAACACGCCCTCGGCGATCACTCGGTAGCCGCTCGAGACGATCACGATGTGTCCCGTGTTGGCTTCCTCGTCGCCGCACACGTAGGTCTTGTCGAAATGGAACTCCAGCCGGCTCGGTGCGATCGCCATGTCGAAGAACTTCGCGATCGCCTCCTTGCCGCGGTGCCCCTTGCCCTCCGGGTCGAAGTGCGAGGGGCCGATCGGGTCCTCGACGACCGCGTTCTCGGCGAACAGGTCGAGCCAGGCCTGCTTGTCGCGGGCGACGGCCGCTTCCCTCGACCGTCGGCCCGCCAGGGTCACCGGGGCGGTCATCAGGACTTGGCGGCCGGTTTGTCGCTGGAGACGACCCACATCGAGTAGTACTGTGCGCCGCCGCCGTAGGCGTGACCGAGGGCCTTGCGTGCGCCGGGCACCTGGTGGTCACCGGCCTTGCCCATCACCTGGATGGCCGACTCGGCGAACCGGATCATGCCGGATGCGCCGATCGGGTTGCTGGACAGCACGCCACCGGAGGCGTTGAACGGGATCCGCCCACCGATCGCGGTCTCGCCGGCCTCGGTGAGTTTCCAGCCCTCGCCCTCGGCGGCGAAACCGAGGCTCTCCAGCCACATCGGCTCGTACCAGGAGAACGGGACGTAGACCTCGGCGGCGTCGATCTCGTCGATGGGTGAGGTGATCCCGGCGTCACGCCACAGCGCGGCCGCGGCATCGCGGCTGGCCTGCGGGTTCACCTGATCGCGACCGGCGTAGGCCAGTGGTTCGGTGCGCAGCGCGGTGGCGTGGATCCAGGCGACGGGGTTCCCGTTTGCGAGATGCGCTTCTGCCGCTTCCTCATTGCCGATCACCATGGCCGCAGCACCGTCGGACGATGGGCAGGTCTCGTCATAGCGGATCGGATCCCACAGCATCGGGGAGGCCATCACCTTCTCCAGGGTGATGTCCGGCTGATGCAGATGGGCCAGCGGGTTCTTCGCGCCGTTGAGCCGGTCCTTGACCGCCACGATGGCGCCGATGTGATCGGGGGCGCCCGAGCGCCGGATGTACGCGCGGATGTGCGGAGCGAAGTAGCCGCCCGCGCCCGCACCGACCGGTTTGGTGAACGGCACCGGAATGCTCAACGCCCACATGGCATTCGATTCCGACTGTTTCTCCCACGCCATCGTCAGCACGCGCTTGTACTTGCCCGACTGCACCAGGCTGGCCGCCACGATCGCGGTCGAGCCACCCACCGAACCGGCGGTGTGCACCCGGATCAGCGGCTTGTTCGTCGCACCGGTGGCGTCGGCCATGAACAGCTCGGGCATCATCACGCCCTCGAAGAAGTCGGGCGCCTTGCCGACCACCACGGCGTCGATATCGTCGAACGTCGACCCGGAGTCCGCCAGGGCCCGGTCGATCGCCTCGCGCACGAGGCCGTTCATCGACACGTCGTGGCGCTTGGCGACGTACTTGGTCTGCCCGGTTCCCAGAACCGCGGCCAGTTTCTTTTGGGGTGAACCAGCCATGTCGCTACTTCCCTTCCAGCACGGCGACGAGATTCTGTTGCAGCGCAGGGCCGCTGGTGGCGTGCGCCAGTACGCGTTGAGCGGAGCCATCGAAGATGTGCTGTGCGGCGAAGCCGATGCGCTCCAGTCCCGCGGAGAACATCGGGTTGGCGGCCAGTGCGCCACCGGAGGGGTTGACCTTGGTCTGCGCCCCCAGCCCGATCGCCTCGGTGAGGATCAGTTGCTGGTGGGTGAACGGCGCATAGATCTCGGCGATGTCGATCGAACCGCTGTCGCCTCCGGTGGCCGCCTTGGCCGACGCCGCCGTGGACGGTGAGGTCGTCAGATCGCGGGCACCCAGGATCGGCGTCTCGATGCGGTGCTCGATTCCCGTGATCCAGGCCGGGTTCTCCCGCAGTTCGCGAGCCCTGTCGCCGGCGGCCAGCACGATCGCGGACGCACCGTCGGTGATCGGCGCGATGTCGTGGCGTCGCAGCGGGTCGGCGAAGTACGGCCGGGACAGCAGCTCGTCGATGCTGCCGGTGACCTCCTCCCGGTCGGTGCGGCCGGCGGCGGCATAGGAATCCAGTGCCACCTGGGCCATCTGCTCGGCGGTCCAGGTGCCGGCGTCCAGGCCGGCGCGTGCCTGCAGGCCGGCCATCGACACCGAGTCCGGCCACAGCGGCGCCACGGTGTAGGGGTCGGTCTGCATGGCGAGCACGCGGCGCAGGGTGCCCGCCGAGGACTTGCCGAAGCCGTAGACCAGCGCGGTCTCGACCTGGCCGGTCAGCAACTTGATATAGGCCTCATACAGCGCCCAGGCGGCATCCATCTCGACATGCGATTCGTTGATCGGCGGGATTGCGCCGATCGAGTCGATGGCCGAGATGAACGAGAAGGCGCGGCCGGCAAGGTAATCCGAGGATCCCGAGCACCAGAATCCGATATCGGTCTGCTTGAGGCCGAGTTCGGTGTAGAGCTGGTGGAAGCACGGCATCAGCATCTCGACGCCGTTGGTGGTGCCGTCGGTGCGGCGGACGTGGGGCGCGTGTGCGAAGCCCACCACTGCGATTTCGGTCATCAGTTCGGGCCCTTTACAGGTGGTGCTTGTAGGTGTCGTAGTCGGCGTCGGGTTCGCCGGTGGGCTTGAAGTAGTCGATGTTGTCGATGCCCAGGCCCCATTCCTCGCGCGGCTTCCACACCGCCTGCACCCGCATGCCCATCCGCACATCGGCCGGGTCGATCTCGACGACCAGGTGCAGGAAGGGGATGTCGGCGCCGTCGAGCAACACATAGGCCGCCACATAGGGGGGCTTGATGCGCTGCCCGGGGAACGGGATGTTGATGATCGCGAAGGTGGTGACCGTGCCGACGTCGGGCAGCTCGAGGAACTCGTCGAGCGCCAAACCGGTTGCGGGATCGGCTTCCTTGGGCGGGAAGTAGACCTTGCCGGGCTTGCCGTCGCGCCCGCTCCTGGTGCGGGCGCCGAGCAGCTTGCCCTCCTCGAGTGCCTTCAGGAAGGTGGTCTCGGGCAGCGACGCGGTGTGCTGGATCTCGATGAAGCTGGGTGTCACCTGCACGGTGACCGGGTCGCGGTCATCGGGCTGTCCCTCGGGTTCCGAGTCCTCGCCAGGTACGAAGTAGGCGATATCGGTGATCGCGCCGACCGGCTCGTCGACCCAGTGCGCGTGCACGCGGTCACCGGTTTTGACGGAGCCCTCCGGGGCGTCCACCGCGTGCAGCAACGGGGTGTCCGCCCCGTCGAGTTTGATCAGTGCCCAGGCGAATGGCCGGCCCAGCGGCTGGCCCTCCAGCGGCGCCGGCTGCCAGGTCCAGGACAGCACGGTGCCGACGGCGCTGACGGGCACGACCTCGGTCAGGGCCTCGTAGGTGACCGGGTCATACTCAGCGGGTGGTACGTGCACCCGGCCGTCCGAACCGCGCACGCCGACGATGCGTCGCATCCGCAGTGCGGTGAAGAACTGGGATAGGAGTGGTCCGACTGAACGGGTGTAGTCGAATGAGAGCTTCAACGGCGCCGAGAGGGGCCGCTCATGCTCGTCGATCTGCACCGGGCTGCTTTGGCCTGTGGTCACGGCATCGAGTAGAACAGGTTCTAAGAATGGTTTCAAGCCATGCGGGAATGCCAGAGAGGTGATCTGAATGAAATTGGGTCTTGCAGCTTGGTTACTGGGGCGCACAGCCGCCGACCGACCATGCCGAACTCGTCGCCACGGCCGAAGCCGAGGGCTTCGACACCGTCTTCACCGCGGAGGCGTGGGGCTCGGATGCCTACACCCCGCTGGCCTGGTGGGGACGTGAGACCACGCGCATGCGGCTGGGCACCTCGGTCCTGCAGCTCTCGGCCCGCACGCCCACGGCGCTCGCCATGGCCGCGCTGACGCTCGACCATCTCTCCGGCGGGCGGCACATCGTCGGCCTCGGTGTCTCCGGGCCGCAGGTGGTCGAGGGCTGGTACGGCGCGAAGTTCCCCAAGCCGCTGGCCCGCACCCGCGAGTACATCGACATCCTGCGCCAGGTCTGGGCGCGCGAGGCGCCGGTGCGCAGCGACGGCCCGCACTACCCGCTGCCGCTGACCGGGGAGGGCACCACCGGGCTGGGCAAGAACCTCAAGCCGATCACCCACCCGTTGCGCGCCGACATCCCGGTGATGCTGGGCGCCGAGGGCCCCAAGAACGTGGCGCTGGCCGCCGAAATCGCCGACGGCTGGCTGCCGATCTTCTACTCACCGCGCATCGCCGGCATGTACAACGAGTGGCTCGACGAGGGGTTCGCCCGCCCCGGCGCGCGGCGCACCCGCGAAACCTTCGAGATCTGCGCGACGGCGCAGGTCGTCGTCACCGATGACCGTCCGGCCATCATGGAACTGATGAAGCCGCACCTGGCGCTCTACATGGGCGGCATGGGCGCCGAGGACACCAACTTCCACGCCGACGTGTACCGCCGGATGGGCTACGCCGAGGTCGTCGACGACGTGACGAAGCTGTTCCGGACCGACCGTAAGGATGAGGCGGCCAAGGTCATCCCCGACGAGCTCGTGGATGACTCGGCGATCGTCGGCAACCTCGACTACGTCAAGGAACAGATCGTCGCCTGGGAGGCCGCGGGCGTGACGATGATGGTCGTCGGTGCGCGCTCCAGCGAGCAGATCAAGGATCTCGCCGCGCTGGTGTAGTTCGCCGACTAGACACTTTCTTGCAAAGTGTCTACTGCGCGCTCTAGATTGGGGCGCGTGACCCACGCCACATCGCAATACGTGATCGCGGGTGAAACCGTGACGATGCCCGTGCAGATCCGCCGGGCCACCCAGCACATGGCCATGTTCTCCGTCGACGCCGACGCCGCGCAGCGGATGATCGACTACAGCGGACTGCAGGTGTGCCGGTACCGGCGCCGGCGCGCCATGGTGATCCTGATGTTGATGCACTACGTCGACGGGGACCTCGGGCCGTATCTGGAGTACGGCACCAACGTGATGGTGAACCCGCCGGGATCCACGGCCTCGGGTCTGCGCGCGCTGGGTGAGGCCGCGGCGTTCATCCACCACCTGCCGGTGGACGGCGCGTTCACCATGGAGGCCGGACGCACGATCTGGGGCTACCCGAAAGTCATGGCGGACTTCACCGTTCGATCCCCGGGTCGCTCCGCTCCTGCCCGCCGCTTCCGCGACGGACACACCTTCTCCTTCGACGCCACCATCGATGGGCGGTTCGCGGTCGGGATGGACTTCCGGCCGGGGCTCTCGGTGCCGTCGAAGATGACCTCGAAACCGCAGGTACATCCGACCTACTCACATCTGGACGGCGTCACCCGCGAAACGGCGGGGGAGATGCGGCTTTCGGGTGTGCGGTACCGGCCCGGTGGCGTGTCGGTGCGCCTCGGTGGCCATCCGATCGGACGCGAACTCGCCGCGCTCGGGTTGCCCAAACGCGCCCTCATCTCGAGCTCGGCTGAGAACGTGCAGATGACATTCGGCGATGCCAAGGAGATTGCATGACTGGGGTTTTGACGGAGACTCGACCCGATGTGGACCTGGCCGACGGCCGGTTCTACGCCGACGGCACCGCCGCGCGCGAGGCCTACCGGTGGATGCGTGCTCACGAACCGGTGTTCCGCGACCGTAACGGGCAGGCCGCGGCGGCCAGTCACGCCGCGCTGCTCGACGCCGAGCGCAATCCTGAACTGTTCTCCAGCGCCGGGGGGATCCGTCCCGACCAGCCCGGCATGCCGTACATGATCGATATGGACGACCCCTCACATCTGTTGCGGCGCAAGCTGGTCAACGCCGGGTTCACCCGCAAGCGGGTGATGGACAAGCTGCCCTCAATTGGCAACCTGTGCGACACCCTGATCGACGCGGTGTGTGAGAAGGGCGAATGCGATTTCGTCCGCGATATCGCCGCCCCGCTGCCGATGGCGGTGATCGGCGACATGCTCGGCGTGGCACCCCAGGAGCGGGACCTGCTGCTCAAGTGGTCCGACGATCTGGTGTGCGGACTGAGCTCGCACGTCGATGAGGACACCATCAAGCTGCTGATGGACACCTTTGCCGCCTACACCGCGTTCACCATGGACGTGATCGGCAAGCGGCGCGCCGAACCGACCGACGACCTGTTCTCGATCCTGGTCAACTCCGAGGTCGAGGGCTCCCGGATGGAGGACGCCGAGATCGTCATGGAGACGCTGCTGATCCTCATCGGCGGTGACGAGACGACCCGGCACACGCTCTCCGGTGGCACCGAACAGATTCTGCGCCATCGTGATCAGTGGAATCAGCTCACCGCCGATCCCGAGAAGCTGCCGATGGCGATCGAGGAGATGCTGCGCTGGACCTCGCCGGTGAAGAACATGTGCCGCACCCTCACCGCGGACACCGAGTTCCACGGCACCCAGTTGCGCAAGGACGAGAAGATCATGTTGATGTTCGAGGCCGCGAACTTCGACGAGGAGGTGTTCGGTGACCCGGAGAACTTCCGGATCGACCGAAACCCGAACAACCACCTCGCCTTCGGCTTCGGCACGCACTTCTGCATGGGGAACCAGCTGGCGCGCCTGGAGCTGAAGATCATGCTGACCAAGGTGTTGCAGCGGCTGCCGGATCTGCGGCTGGCCGACGAGAACATGTTGCCGCTGCGGCCCGCGAACTTCGTCAGCGGGCTGGAATCCATGCCGGTGGTGTTCACCCCGGCGGCGAAAGCGCTCGGCTGACCGCCACCGCAATGCGCGCGATCTGAGACGACGGCAGCCACGGCGTCGGCGCGAAGATCGCTGCATTTTCTGCCGGCTGTCGTACCTTGGACTCGATGCGCATCGCGGTGGTGGAGGATGACGACGGCCTCGGCGAGGCGTTGGTCGATGCGCTGGCCGGAGTGGGCCACTCACCGGTGCGGATGCGTCGCGGTTCCGACCTGCTGCTCGGTCACCGCGACGTCGACCTCGTCCTGCTCGACCTCGGTCTGCCCGATGACGATGGGCTGACCATCCTGCGCCGGTTACGGGGAGTCAGCCAGATCCCGGTGGTGGTGTTGACCGCGCGTGATGACGAACGCTCCGTGGTGCGTGCACTGCGCACAGGCGCCGACGACTACGTGGTGAAGCCCGCACGCCTGGGCGAACTACGGGCCCGGATCGAGGTGGCCGCCCGCCGCCGAGGCACTGCCATGGCAACGTCGGGACCCGAGGTGGTCGAGGCCGGCGATATCGTCGTCGACCTGAGTGCCCGGAGGGTCGAGATCTGCGGTGCCGAGATCGGGCTTGCACCCAAGGAATTCGAGGTCCTGGCGTATCTCGTGGTCCGCCGCGGCGAAGCCGTCAGCCGGCAGGAGCTGATGGACGCGATCTGGGGTGACGCCTACGTGGCGATCTCGAGAAGTCTCGACGTCCACATGACCTCGCTGCGGGCCAAGCTGGGCAGACCGGACGCGATCGCGACCATCCGCGGGTACGGCTACCGGTGGAGTTCGTGACATGTGGCGGCGCGTCCTGCTGGTCCTCGTCGTCTACTCGACCATCGTGGTCGTCGGGCTGGCGGTGCCGCTGGCGGTGACGCTGGGGCGCGAACGGATGCAACGCTTGAGCGAGAACCGGATCGCCGCGGCCTCCTACTTCGCCGATCTCGCGGCACGCGAGCATGATTCGCGCGATCTCGAATTGCAGCAGGCGGTAGACCGCTACCACAGCCTCTACGGCGAGCCGGTGGTCATCGTCGGCAGGGACGGCGCACCGCGCGCCGCAGCCGGCGTGGACGACATCTCCGGTGCGATCGCCGACGCAGTCTCCGAAGCGTTGCGCAACCAGCGCAGCCGCGTTCCTGACACCGTGATGCCGTGGTCGCCGCGCCGGCTGCTGGTGGCAGTCCCGGTCGGTACCGGCACACAGGTCGACGGCGCCGTGGTGCTGGCCGCCTCGACGGACGCCGCCCGCGGTGAGGTCATGCGCGTGTGGGCGCTGATCGCCGCGGGTGCGGTCGCATTGCTGTGCATCGCGTCGGCCATCGCCGTTGCGCTGTCGCGCTGGACAGTGCGGCCGGTGACCGACCTCGCCGACCGGGCGGCGTCGCTGCGACGCCGGGTGCGTGACCGGGCAGCGGCCGATCCCGCCGCCGGCGTCGACGAACCGCCCGCTGGTCGCTACGCAGGTCCGTACGAGGTGCGCCAACTCGCAGCAGCTTTCGACGCGATGGCCCGCGACGTCGATGCGGCCGCCGACGCGCAGCGCCGGCTCGTCGCCGACTCCGCCCACGCCCTGCGCAACCCGCTCGCCGCGTTGCGCATGCGGCTCGACATGCTGGGCATGGGGCTGCCCGAATCATCGGTGGCCGCGCACCAGAAGGCAACCGTGGAGGTCGACCGTCTGACGAGCATCGTCACCGACCTGCTGGCCCTGGCCACGGCCGAGAGCCGTCCCGACGCCGACGATGCACCGGTCGGCACGGACGTCGGTGCCGTGATCATCGAACGCGTCGAGTTCTGGTCGGCCGCGCTGGCCGACGCCGGCGTCACCGTCGTCGCCGATGCTCCCGCCGACGTCGGCGCGGCCGTCCCAGCGCGTGACCTCACCGGGATCCTGGACATTGCGCTGAGCAACACGGCCAAGTACAGCGGTGCGGGCGCGCGCGCCGAGGTCGTCGCCCGCGACGTCGGCGATGAGGTGATCCTCTGGGTGCAGGACGACGGCCGCGGCGTATCCGCGCAGGACCTCCCCATGGTCGCGACCCGTTTTTTCCGGGCCGCCAACACCGTCGGTCAGGGCACCGGTCTCGGTCTGGCCATCGCCCGCGCCCTCACCGAACGCGCCGGTGGGTCGTTTCGCGTCAGCGCGGTGCCGACCGGGGGGTTGCGTGTCGAGGCACGATTACCCGGCGCCGTCGGCACGCAGAATTCGTCCCGGGGAGTGTGATTCGTCCTAAGGGAATGTTAGGACTGCCGTCGACGCCTTCCGAAGTGGCTGTGACAGCCTTCACAGTGGTGGCGACGACGACGTCGGCGACGCGGTAGCCCGCCCCGGTGCGTCGCGGATCAGGAGGGAACAGCCATGACCAGTTCGGCCACCCGGGAGCCGGCCGGCGACCGCACCGGATCGGCGCCGTCGTCAGCGGCAGCCACCCGCCGGGCCATCTTCAACACGCTGCGCGGCTCGTCCGGCAACCTCGTCGAGTGGTACGACGTCTACGTCTACACGGTGTTCGCGTCGTACTTCGAGAACCAGTTCTTCGACTCCGCGGACAAGAACTCGACGCTCTACGTCTACGCGATCTTCGCGGTGACGTTCGTGATGCGCCCGGTCGGTTCGTGGTTCTTCGGCCGCTTCGCCGACCGGCGGGGCCGGCGCTCGGCACTGACGTTCAGCGTCTCGCTGATGGCAGCGTGCTCGCTGGTGATCGCATTGACACCGGGCCGGGAGAGCATCGGCGTGTGGGCAGCGGTGATCCTGGTGATGTGCCGGCTGGTTCAGGGCTTCGCCACCGGCGGTGAATACGGGACCTCCGCGACCTACATGTCCGAGGCGGCCACCCGGGAGCGGCGCGGGTTCTTCTCGTCGTTCCAGTACGTCACGCTCGTCGGCGGGCACGTGCTCGCGCAGCTGACGCTGCTGATCATGCAGACGTTCCTGGAACGCGAGCAGATTGCGGAATTCGGTTGGCGCATCGCGTTCTTCATCGGAGGGGTTGCCGCGGTGGTGGTCTTCTGGTTGCGCCGCAGCATGGACGAGTCGCTCACCACCGAACAGCTCGACGCGGTGCGACGCGGCGAGGACCACGGTTCGGGATCGATCCGCGAGCTGGTGACCCGGCACGGGCGGGCGCTGTTGACCTGTTTCCTGGTCACCATCGGCGGCACCATCGCGTTCTACACCTACAGCGTCAACGCGCCGGCGATCGTCAAGTCGGCCTACGAGGACCAAGGCATGACGGCGACGTGGATCAACCTGGTCGGTCTGACGTTCCTGATGGTCATCCAGCCGATCGGCGGGATGATCAGCGACAAGGTGGGCCGCAAGCCCGTGCTGGTGTTCTTCGGCGTCGGCGCGCTGGTCTACACCTACGTGCTGATCACCTATCTGCCCCGAACCACCTCGGTGGCAGCCTCTCTCACGCTCGTGTGCGTCGGTTACGTCATCCTGACCGGGTACACCTCGATCAATGCGATCGTGAAAGCCGAGCTGTTCCCGTCGCACATTCGCGCGCTGGGCGTGGGTCTGGGTTACGCCCTGGCCAACTCTGCGTTCGGCGGAACCGCCCCGCTGATCTATCAGGCGGCCAAGGAGGGTGGTCACGTCACCTGGTTCATCGCATACGTCACGGTGGTGGTCGCGGTGTCGCTCGTGGTCTACGTGTTCGTGCTGAAGAACAAGTCCGAGACACCGCTGGACCGTGAACAGGGTCGCGCGTTCGTCTGACGTTCTACGCTGAGGTGACTGTGTCGTCTGCGTCGTCGGGGCCCCCGGTGCTGGACCGTCGGTCTGGCGCTGCTGGGCCGCAGCGCGCGAGCGGTCGGCCTGGCGGCGCCGCCTGCGGTAGCGGGGACAAGGCGCCGGTGCGGCTGGCCGCCGGTGAGCCCGGCGGTCTTCGCAGGGTGTCTCCGGGGCTGCTCGCGGCGGCGGCCGACCGGGCCGGCGGCGTGCGGCTCGAACCGGTGGTCACCGGAGGGTCGGCCGAGAACCTTCGGATGCTGCGCTCCGGGCGGGCCGATTTGGCGATGAGCCTCAGCGATACCGCGCAGGAGGGCTCCGGTGCCGGCGGTCTGACTGCGGTGGGCCGGGTCTACGAGAACTACTTCCAGGTCGCTGTCCGGGGTGACTCGTCCATCGGCGCACCGGCGGAACTCGGCGGCCGCGTCGTGAGCATCGGTGCGCCGGGTTCGGGGGCGACCGCGCTGTCGGAACGGGTGCTCGCCGCGGTCGGGCTGGCCGCACCGAGTGCGTTGCGCCGGGTGACAGAGTCGATGCAGGCAGCGGGCCTTGCGCTGGCCGATGGTTCGGTGGACGCGGTGATGTGGGCCGGTGGTCTCCCGACGCCGGCGTTCGCCGGCGCCGGGGACATCCGATTGTTGGACCTGACAACCGTGGTCGACGTCCTACGGCAGCGCTACGGGACGATGTACGAACCGGTGACCGTGCCGGCGAACGTCTACGGGCATCATCCGTCGGTGACCACCGTCGGTGTGGCGAATCTGCTTCTCGCGCGCAGCGATGTGGCCGAGCCGGTGGTCGCGGCGATGGTGGATCTGCTGCTCGATGACCCCTCCTCGCTGGTACCCGCCCAGGCGATCGGCAGTCAGTTCCTCGATGCCCAATCCCTGATCCAGACCGGTGCGGTCCCTCTGCACCCGGGAGCCGCGGCGGAGTACCGGCGCCGGCACGGCTGAGCCCACGGTGCTGCCGCGGGGCGGTCCACCGGACACCGAAATCTCCCTGGCTTCAGCCGCGCGCCACTCGACTGGGTTTCGGCTGAGACCGGGTAGCGGAATCGGCGCCGCGAGCGACCTGTGTTCAGCCGGGCGAGGCCGCGGGCTGTCCTGACTGAAGCCACGTACGCATCGGGGCCCTACTTCATCTGGAAGTTGGGTGGCCGCTTCTCGGCGAACGCCCGTGGGCCTTCCTTGGCGTCATCGCTGAGGAACACCGGAATGCCGTTGGCGGTATCGGGTTTGAAGGCGTCGAGTTCGTGCATGCCCTCGGTCTCGCGGATGGTCTTGAGGATCGCCTGCACGGCCAGCGGCCCGTTGTTGTTGATGATCTCGGCGATCTCCAGCACGCCTTGTCCAGGGGGGTGCCGCCGGGCACCACGTGCACCGATCAGCCCGTACTCCAGGGCCTGGGCCGCGGTGATGTGGCGGCCGGTCAACAGCATGTCGCAGGCGATGGTGTACGGAATCTGGCGCACCAGGCGCACCGCGGAGCCGCCCATCGGGTACAGGCTCCACTTGGCCTCGGAGATGCCGAACTTCGCGCCTCGCCGGCGACCCGGATATCGGTGCCCTGCAGGATTTCGGTACCGCCCGCAATGGCAGGCCCTTCGACCGCGGCGACATTGTCAACAATACGTCTTTCAGCAGACCGTCATGCGCGACGCAATGTAAGCCACGCCTGAAGAGTCGCCTTAAAGGCGCTTCTTAAAGGCGGTATTCAGGCCAGTAATGTTAAAGCGGCTGGCGGTCTGGATCTCCGACGCCGTCCACCGATCCTTTGCGTCTGGATGATGAGCTGGAGATTTTGGGATAGCGCGCGCGCCTGCTGGACAGGTCACGATCAGCGCACCATGCCGCCTGTTGAGTGCGCCGCGTGCTCCGTTGCTTTGTCAGCGGCGTCCGCTCTTTGCGTCGTGACCCGGACTTGTCTCGAAATGTAACACGTTCTAGTTTAGGACATGCCCTGAACATCGCCGATCTTGCCGAGGTGACCATCGACGCCACGCGTCTCAATTGCCGCCCTGAAAGGCAGCAGACAACACCGATCTGTCGTCAGCTGGAGACAAGGCCAATCGCCTGGCCCACTACCTTCAGGACCAGGTGTCGTTGTCGACGACAAGGTCGGCCTGTACTGCCGCAACCGGATTCATCGTGATCGGGATGCTCGGCATCGTCAGCCACGCGGGGATCCGGTCAACGCCACTGGTGGCCGAAGGCGACCGGTACTTTCGAGCAACGACAGGTGGTCGCGCCATCCACGAGCGCTGCTATGCGGACCTGTATGGCGACAGTTGCCTGGAGACGCTGGTTCCACAAGACGGGCGAGTTGTGCCGAGATAACCATTGACGACGCCTGCTCGGCTACGGCGAAGCCGATCGGCGGCAATACAACCGGAACGAAGCGCCT
>JAXHOA010000076.1:0-17480 GCA_034520035.1 Mycobacterium sp.
GAGTGCTTTGACGTTGGCGAATGTTCCATAGATCGCGCAGAGTAGGTGATCGCGGATTTCTTCCCCGTGGGTGTAGGGGTTGAGCCATTGGCCGTATTCCCAGAAGTGTGTGGCGGGCACCAGCATTCGCCGGCGGGTGTCGGGATCTGGATTGCGGAATCGTCCCGCGACCGGACCTGGGCCGTTGTCCACGCCTGGCTCTACGAGTTGGCCGTTGAGATTGGCGAAGTCTTTGGCGACGGCTTGCGCCCAGGGAACGTCGGGGAAGGTGACTGGTTGCGTGTGTTCGCGGGTTCGGAAGAGAACCGTATGGCCGTGATGCTGATCGAGGTGCTGCGGGGGAGCCGATGGTTCGTCGAATTCGACTGCTGATTCGTTGCCGTCGAGGGTGCGTGCGCCGGCCAGGACGCCGATGATCGCTGTGCCGCTGCAGTCAATGATGAGCGGTGCGGCGAATCGGTACTCCCGTCCGGTGCGTGTTGCGCGGGCGTCGATCGAGGTGACGCGTCGTCCATCGGTGTGCACGTCGAAGACTTCGTGCTCGGTGAATACCGTGGCGTTGGGTTCGGCGTCGAGGACGTGGTGGGCCATCAGGTCGCCGTCGGTTTGACGGGTGGTCAGCTCGTGGACGAGGGGTCCCGTTTCGCCGCGCGGGGAGATGCCGATTTCCACACTGGCGTTGCCGCCCAGGACAGGACGGTTGTGGATCAGCGCGGTGCGCAATCCCAGCCGGGACGCCGCGAGGGTCCCGGCCGCGCCGGTTACACCTCCGCCGATGACCAGCACGTCGAATCGGCCGCCGTCCTCGGGGGTATCCGGCAGTCCGCGAAGCGCGCGACGCCATTTCCGTGCGTGGGCATCGGCGCCGTTGGGCGGCGCGCCGTCGTTGAGGGTCAAGTAGATCGCATCGCATCGCGCGTCGAATCCGGTGGGGTCGTGAAGGACGATGTCGGTGCGACCCTCGGCCAGGTGTAGCGTCCCGGCGCCTTCCCATGCCCAGCCCTGACCGCTCGCCCCGAATTCCTTGCCCAACGTGTGTCCACCGATGGAGACGCTGAAGCGTCCTGGATGGTGCGCGGGCACCCAGTCCTTGGTTCGCACCCACACGTGGTAGGTGCCCGCCTCGGACACCTGGATGGTCGTGCGGGCCTCGGCGACGGGCACACCGAGGCCGTGTGCCAACAGATAGGGCGCCCCCATCTGCGAGTCGAACTGCGAGTCGAGCACCCAGCCGCCGCGGTCCTCGAAGTCGACCGCCTGCACGAGGAGTTCCGCCCGCGTGGACCGTCCCACGGCGGTCATGGAAGGAGTCCAGCGAGATCGTCGAGAGTGAGGACGGCGTGAATTAGTCTGGGCAGCGTGGTGGTCACGGTCGCCCGGTGTCCCTGCGGGCTCGAACCCACGCAGCAGTCGCTGACCACTGTCGTATGCAGCCCAGCTTCGGTGGCGTCGCGAGCGGTGGAGTCGACTTCGATATCAGTCCGGCAGCCCGCGATGATGACGTGATCGAGGTGTGCGGTCGCGAGCGTTTCGGACAAGGCAGTGTTGGTGAAGGCCGACAGGCCGGCGAAAGGTGTCAGGACGGTGTCGTCGGGGGCGGGTCTGAGGTGGGGATGGATGGTGGCGCCGGGGCTACCCGCTCGGATCGAGTCGTGGTCGCTGATGGTCCGCTGACTCGGAGTCTGAACGGCCCAGTCCACGGCGGGTCGCGCCATCGGTGCGTAGATGACCGTCAGGTGGGCGGCCCGCGACATGATCAGCAATTGGGCCAGGTTCGGCGCTGCGCCGGTGAGCAGATCTTGTTGAGGGGCCACCACAAGCACTGCGGTAGCGGCGGGATAGCGGGCGCGCCGACGCATCCGCGCGGCAACGAGGGCACGCATTGCACGGTCGGCCACCTGGTTGATCACCGTCACGACGTGAACTCCTGGGTGGTCAACAGGTTGTGGACAACGTGTCGCAGTGAGCCGTCGACCGCGGCGGCGTGATCGGCTGGCGTCCAGGTGGCTACCGCGTCGGTCAGAACGCTGACGTGGTAGCCGAGGTCGACGCCGTGGCGGGCGGTGGACTCGACGCAGGTGTTGGTGAGCAGGCCGCAGATGGTGATCGCCTCAACCCCAAGTGACAACAGATGCTGGTCGAGATTGGTGCCACCGAAGCCGCTGGATACGTAGTGCGGGGAGGCAACGAAATCGCCGCTGGCGGGCGCAAGCTCGGAGTGGTAACGGCCGCCAAAACCACGGAAGAAGCCGCTCAGACGGATCAGATCCTGATTCGGCGTCGGATAGGGAACGCGCCGACGCCCATGAGCGCGACCATGCGGTGCGTAGATCACGGGGAGGCCGCGTTCGCGGGCTGTACCGATGGCTGCGCGCATATTCGACAGCAACTGAATCTCGCCGGCGACTTCGCGCAGCAGCAGCCACCCTTTTCCGCGTCGGGACACGAAATCGTTGAAGGGGTCGATCACGACGAGCGCGGACGTCATTCGGAGCCCTCCTCGGCAGATGTGGGGCTAGGGCGCCACGGGACCCGCGATGCCTTGGCCAGCCCGGCTGCTTTCGCGATCACTAACGCGGTGTCAATGCTGTGCAAAACGCACAACCAGGACTAACTGTTGAAACAGAAGGTAGCTATAGTGGGGCTGACTGTCAATCGCGAAGTGAGGAGGCGCGTGAACTGGCTCGCGTTGGACACCGAGAACTGTCCCGTACAACGAACGCTGAACGTGGTGGGGGAGAAGTGGAGCCTGCTGATCATTCGCGAGGTGGTCAACGGCGTGCGCAGGTTCGACGACTTCCACGATCATCTCGCGGTCTCCGAAGCCGTCCTGGCTGACCGGCTGCGCAAGCTCGTCGCCTCGGGGATCCTGGTGACACGGCCCTACCAGCCACCGGGCGGACGCACGCGCAACGAGTACCGGCTCTCCGACAAGGGCTGGGACCTGTGGCCGATCATCATGTCGCTGATGCAGTGGGGCGACAAGCACGCCGCCGATCCGCAGGGCCCACTGCTGGATGTGCGTCACGCCGACTGTGGTGCGCCCGTGCGGGTGGTCGTCGAATGCACTCATGACCGGGCCATCGTGGACCACACCCGGGTCACGGTCAGCCCCGGCGCCTCTGCGCACGTCCGCACTTCGCGCCGTGAACGCAACCAACCCGATGATGAGGATGGCCATGGTCGCCGGTAGAGAAGACGTCACGTTCACGTCGGGACATGGCGAGGATCGCGCAGACTGCGCTGCATGGCTTTACCGGCCGGACGGCGACGCCGCCACCCCCCGTCCGCTGATCGTGCTGGCCCACGGCCTCGGAGCAGTCCGCACGATGCGACTCGACGAATACGGCACGAGGTTCGCCACGGCCGGTTATGCCGCGCTGGTCTTCGACTACCGCCACTTCGGTGACAGCGCCGGCATGCCGCGACAGCTCCTCGACATCGGCCGGCAGCGCGAGGACTGGCACTCGGCGATCGCGTTCGCACGACGGATTGATGGCGTCGACCCGGACAAGATCTGTCTGTTCGGAACATCTTTCGCTGGCGGACACGTGATCGCCGTAGGAGCCGCGGATCCGGGTGTCGCGGCCATCATCTCGCAGTGTCCGTTCACCAACGGTCTGGCATCGGGATTGACGCTGGGCCCCAAGGCCACATTGGGCGTGGCGGTCACCGCCCTTCGCGATCTCCTTGCCTCGATTCGAGGAAAGGAACCTGTGCTCGTGCCTCTTGCGGGTGCACCGGGGGAAACTGCGCTGATGAACGCGCCAGACGTCGTCGACGGCTACTTCGGGCTGGTCCCGGCCGGTCAGGCGATCACCAACGGCGCCGCGGGGCGGGTGGGACTACGCATTCCGTTGTCGCGTCCGGGGCGGCTGGTGAAAAAGATCGCGGCGCCGATCCTGTTTTGTGTGTGCGACGCCGATACTGTCGCGCCTCCTGGCCCGACCCTCAAATACGCCGCGCAGGCACGCAACGGAACAGTTCGCCGGTACCCGTTCGGGCACTTCGACATCTACGTCGGCGACCCCTTCGAGAAGGTCATCACAGACCAGATCGCATTCCTTCATCAGGAGGTGCCCGTCTCGGCCTAATGGGAACTGATCAGCAAGTCTTCGGCCAGTAGTGGTCGGTTCGGAGGAAGCTGGTTGCCGAGCCGCTGGCCGGTGAGCACTGTTTCGGCCTGGAGAGTTGTTCGACTCCTAAGCCTAGATCGTGCCCCGGCCGGTTGGTGAGGTCGCCTGTAGCGCTGATGGGGTGTCGTGCTTGGAGCACTGATCCATTAGGTTGCCGCCGGGTGTCCTTCGGCTCGAACAGGTTCCACTCACCATCGAGCAGGGAGGCAAGTTGACGATATTCGTTGAAGACGACTGGGCTGAAGACCATCACGACATTCATCTGATGGACGCCGACGGAACCAAGCTGGCGTCGCGGCGGTTACCGGAAGGACTGGCCGGCAGTCGCGGGTTCCACGAACTGGTGGCCTGCCACGCTGAGGAACCCAGCCGGGTGGTGATTGGCATCGAGACCGACCGCGGCCTGTGGGTTGAAGCGCTCGCCGCGGCCGGTTATGAGGTGTTCGCGGTCAATCCGCTCGCGGTGGCCCGCTACCGCGACCGCCACCACGTCTCCGGCGCGAAGTCTGATGCCGGGGATGCCAAACTGTTGGCCGATCTGGTGCGCACCGATCGGCACAATCACCGCCCGGTCGCCGGGGACACCCCGGACGTGGAGGCGATCAAGGTCTTGGCGCGGGCGCATCAGAATCTGATCTGGAGCCGCAACCGGAACACCAATGCGCTGCGCAGTGCGTTGCGGGAGTACTACCCCGCGGCCTTGGAGGCCTTCGAATCTCTGGCCGACCGCGACGCCCTGGCGATCCTGGGCCGCGCTCCCACTCCGACCGGAGCTGCTCGACTGAGCCTGGCCAAGATCAGATCGGCACTCAAAGCCGCTGGCCGACAACGCAACCTCGACACCAAGGCACTCGAAATTCAGGCGATGTTGCGCACCGAGCAGCTCGCCGCCCCAGCCGCGGTCACCGCCGCGTTCGGTGCCACCACCCGCGCCTCGGTCGCCATCATCGCCGAGCTCAACCACCAGATCGCCGACCTCGAGGCCGAGTTGGCATCGCATTTTGAGGCACACCCGGACGCCGACATCTACCTCTCCCTGCCAGGACTTGGTGTCATCCTCGGCGCCCGGGTGCTCGGTGAGTTCGGGGACGACCCGAATCGCTACACCACCGCCAAGTCTCGCAAAAACTACGCCGGAACATCACCATTGACCGTCGCGTCGGGCAAGAAACGCGCCGTGCTGGCCCGCCACGTCCGGAACCGCCGCCTCTACGACGCGATCGCCCAATGGGCATTCTGCGCCTTGACTACCAGCCCCGGCGCCCGCGCCTTCTACGACCAGCACCGCGCCGCCGGGGACATGCACCACCAAGCGCTACGCGCCCTGGGCAACCGCCTCGTGGGCATCCTGCACGGCTGCCTCCGCCACCACACCGCCTATGACGAACACAAAGCCTGGGCGCACCGCCAAACCGACTCCGACACCCGAGCGGCTTGACAACTTACGACCCTGGGATGTCTAGGGCGTGTCTGATAAATGCGGCAGCCAGAGGGTGATGGCCCGTAGGACTGCTGCGCCGCGGTAGACGATGGCGAGCTTGTCATAGCGGGTAGCGAGGCCGCGCCATTGTTTGACGGTGTTGAAGTTGCGTTCAACGACGTTGCGGCCCTTGTAGTCTTCGGCGTCGAACGCGGGAGGTCGTCCGCCTCGGCTGCCGCGGCGTTTGCGGTGGCCGATCTGATCGGACGGTTCGGGAATGACGGCGAGGATCCCTCGTCGACGTAGCCGCTGCCGGGTGGCTCGGCTGGAATAGGCCTTATCGCCACGGAGTCGATTGGGCCGGGTGCGAGCTCTGCCCGGGCCGCGGCGCTCGACTTTGAGGTGGGCGAGCAAATGCTCCAGGACCGGTCCGTCGTTGGCCTGGCCGGCGCCCACGAGCACCACCAGAGGTCGTCCATGGCCGTCGACGAGGTGATGGATCTTGCTGGTCAATCCGCCGCGGGAGCGGCCAATGCCGTGGTCAGGCGGCTCGCTCGCCAGATTCGTGTAATTCGACCCAGCCCCCTGTGTCACGGGTGATGTTTGTGGCGTGCTGATGAGCGCGCGCGATCGTCGAATCCACCGACACCGACCAATCGATGATCCCGGCTTGGTCAGCGGTGGCCAGCAACCGCGCCAGCACCAGATCCCAGGTGCCCTCGGCGCTCATTCGCCGATGCCAGGTCCAGATCGTCTGCCACGGTCCGAACACCTCGGGTACGTCTCGCCAGGCGATCCCGCACCGATACCGATAAATGATCCCCTCGAGCATCTGGCGGGCATCTCGAAAAGGCCGGCCCTTCTTTCCCGTTCGAGCAGGAAGAAGCTCTTCAATCAATGACCACTGAGTATCGGTGAGCAGCTGAAACCGCGACATACCCTAAGTCTCAGCTGAAACACCCGAAACAATTGTCAGACACGCCCTAGCTGGCTGTCCACGCCGAGAGGATGGCGTGGCACCCTCTTGAAAGCGGCGTCCCCGATGCGTTCGTCTAACGGTACGCTCGTGGTGGTGTTGTATTCGCTGCCTCCCCGGCTCAGGGCGAAATGGAGGTTGCATCGTGATCTCGGGTAAGACGACGTTGATTGCGCACCTTGGTTTTCCGATCGCGACGTTCAAATCGCCGATGATTTACAACCCGTTCTTCGAGAAGGCTGGCATTGATGCTGTGGTGGTGCCCATGGGCGTCCAGGCTGCTGACTTCCCAAGTTTTTTCCGGCAGTTGTCGAAACTCTCCAATATCCGTGGCGCGCTAATCACAATGCCGCACAAGGTGACTGTCATGGAACTCGCCGACGAGGTGAGCCCGACTGCGCGTATTGCCGGGGCCGCGAATGTGGTGCGCATACGCCAAGACGGAGCCCTGGTCGCGGACATGTTCGACGGTGAAGGCTTCGTCAGAGGTATACGTCGGAAGGGACGGACGCTTGACCACACCAGTGCGCTGATCGTCGGCTCAGGCGGGGTCGGGTCGGCGATCGCGGCGTCCCTGGCGGCCGCGGGGGTAACGCGGATGGGCCTGGTAGATGCTGCCAGCGATTCGGCCGAGTCTCTGGGAAGTCGTCTCGCCGGCCACTACCCGGCGCTTACCGTCCACACCGGATCTGCCGATCCGACTGGATATGATCTCGTCGTGAATGCCACGCCGCTCGGCATGAACGACGGCGATCCGCTACCGATCGACATGAGCCGGCTCGCCCCGACCACCTTCGTCGGCGAGGTGGTGATGAAGTCGGCGGTGACGCCGTTCCTGCGGGCCGCTCGCGAACGCGGCTGTGAAACTCAGGTGGGTGTGGACATGCTGTTCGAGCAAGTCCCAGCGAATCTGGAATTTCTAGGGTTCGGCACAGCAACCCCCGACGAAATCCGGGCCACCGCACAGATCGAATACTGAACGGGCACAGAATTATCGGCTCCTAGACGACAGACTTAGAGTACTGGCTCGGCGTCGAGGGCGTCGTTGTCGAAATCCGTGAGACGAGCACCGGTCCACCGGCACGAGCGTGCCCCGTGCTCCGACCAGTACTCGTCCCAGTGAGCGAGCTTCCAGTGGTCGCGTTTCAGGCCGCGCTCGCGCAGACGCTGTTGCAGTGCGGAGGGGGATACGCGGACACTTACCACCTGTACGTCGACGGCGGGCCAGTCGAAGCGGCGCGCAGCCACGGTGATGAACTCGGGGTCGTCGAGGTACGGGCTGAACGGGGCGTCGAGGACCACTGACCTACCGAGTCGCAGGTTGTCCCCTGCGACGTCAAGCAGTGAATCGTATTCGAGCGGCAAGATATGGTCGCGGTAGAAAGTGTTCGACTCCCGATCGCCGGGGTCGTTGCCGGCTGCCAGCAGCGCTGCTTCGACGAAGCGGGCACTCATCGCGTCCTTGTCGAGGTACGCAGCGGCATGCTGGACGGCGAGACGCCGCGCGATCGTCGACTTCCCCGAGCCGGCGGTGCCGATGACGATGACGAGCGTCGGCTGGTTCACCTGCGCGCGTCCGCCACGGCGGCAAGAAAGTCGCGGGCAGCCGTGGTCACCCGGCTGTAGTCGCCGTCGGGTTGCCACGCTTTGGTGACGGCGCTGCCGACGCCGACGCCGGCGACGCCCGCTGCGAACCACTCAGCAACGTTTTCCATAGTGACTCCGCCCGCGGGAATGATCGGCAGGTGTGCGAAAGGTGCGAGCACGGCCTTGGCGTAGGGGATGCCGGCGCCCTCGGTTGGGAATAGCTTGAGAATGTCTGCCCCCGCCTCGGCGGATTCCAGAAGTTCCGTTGGGGTGAACGCCCCGCTGATCGTCGGCACCTGGTACCGGTTCGCGACGCGGATCATCTCGCGGTTGAGCTGCGGACTGACCAGGAACCTCGCCCCGGCCCGGATGCACTCATAAGCTGCGTGTCCGTCAAGGACGGTTCCCGCGCCCACCGCGACCCCCTCTGAGTCGTATTGCAGGGCCAGTCGGCGGACGAGATCAACCGCTCCAGGAACGGACAGCGTGATCTCCAGCGCGCGGAAACCGCCTTCGACCGCGGCATGCGCGACGCGCTCGGCGCTATCCGCATCGGGTAGCCGGACGATAAGGACTGCGCCGGATTCATCGATCGTCCGCAGTGTCGCGAGCTTGGCAGGCATGTGAACCTCTCAGTTCGAAGATGTGATTGACAACACTCTCCCACTCTCGTAGCTTCAAATGCAACCGGTCGCAGCAACCGGTCTCATTTTGGAAGGGAGCGATCATGCACCTACTCGAAGAGCAGTTGAAGGGCACTTTCCGCGTCCCCGGCATAGCGGGGTCGTCGTGACTCGCGCGCGGACCGTCGTCTTCGGAGCTGCGCACTGGCACGTTCCGCTCTGCGCCGCGGCGATGGCCGCGGAGCATGCCGTCGTCGCGGTCTGCGATGACGCCCCCAACGGGGTGTGTGAGTTAGCTGAGTTGTGGGGTTGCCCCGTCGACACCGACTGGCAGCGGTTGCTCGATATGCCGGACGTCGAACTCGCCTACGTATTCGGTCCGCACGACCGGATGGCCGCGATCTGCCTGGCCCTGATCGCACGCCGGATTCCGTTCGTAGTCGAGAAGCCGCTTGGTACCTCCTTGCGCGAGCTGCAGGAGGTGCGGCGCGCCGCTGAAGAAGCGCGGGTCCCGGCCACCGTGCCGCTGATCCAGCGCGGCGGGCCCGTCGACAACTGGCTCGCCAAGGCTGGGCGGCCGATTTACCAGCGACTCTCCTTCATCGCCGGGCCCCCGGAGCGCTACGACCGCAACGGCAACCCGTGGATGCTCGATCTCCAGCGGGCAGGCGGCGGCTGCCTTGCCAACCTGGGCCCGCACTTCGTCGACCTCTTCCTGCAGTGCACCGGCGGTACCGCTGCAGGCATCGCCGCAAGCCTGTCGTCCACGCTGCACGGCGCGAAGGTCGAGGATCATGCAACGCTGGTGTTGAGGACGCCGGACGGCCGCGAGGCCATCGTCGAGGTGGGGTACGCGTTCCCACACTCAGCGCTTAAGCGCTACTGCAGCTTCTCGTCCGCAGGCGAGGCGGGATTCGCTGCCATCGAATCGGATGGTTCAGCCTCATTCACGGCATCCGGTGGTCATACCGAGCGCGCCGTGTTGGACGTGGACAGCGACCCGCTGTACGACCCCTTCGTGCGCAAAGTCGCACGTACGCTCGGCGACGGGTTCCGCGGAATGCCGGCCTTGAGTGAACTGGAGGACGCAATGAACATCATCTGGCACGCCTATGAAGTCGAACGAAATGCCTTGGCCCGTGGCTAATCACAGCATTGACGCCGTGGCCAAGGCCGCGGGGGTGCACCGGTCGACGGTGTCTCGGGCCTTCTCCCGGCCGGAGGCGGTCAAGGCGGAGACCCGGGAACACGTTCTGCGCGTTGCACGGGAACTCGGCTATACGATGAACCCCCTTGCTCAAGCCTTGAGTCTGAAGACCAGTACGTTCGTTCCGCTGATCGTGCCCAACGTCACCAACCCCTTTTTCGCCGAGCTCGCCGATGCCATGACCCAGGCTGCGGGCGACCGTGGGTATCAGTTGGTGCTGTGCGTCACCAACGGCGACGCCGAGCAGACCGATGGCTACCTGACTGCCATGCAGGCGTTGTATGCGCCGTTCGGCATCGTCGCGCCCTCGACGCGGGTGGACCTCGACGCGCTGGCGCGCTTCGACTTTGGGCAGCGCGTCATCGTTATCGACCGGGTGGACGAGGGCGCGACCGTGCCGAGCGTCACCGTCGACAACCGCCGCGGGATCGAGCTTGCCTTCGAGCATTTGCGCGGCCTTGGCCACCGGCGGATCGGTTACGTGTCGGGCATCTCCGGTTCGCACACCGCCCACGAACGCATGGATGCTTATCGGGAGTTGGTCGACGGCGAGCCGGTCGTACTCGACGGCGGCACTGACATCGAAGCGGGGGAGCGAGCGGCTGCCCACTTCGTCGCCATGACCAGCCGACCCACAGCGATTATCGCCGCGAACGACATGACCGCCTTCGGCGTGATCGCTTCCCTCTCCGCTCGAGGGCTGCGGATACCCGAGGATGTGTCGGTCATCGGCTTCGACGGGCTCGCCCTGGGCGGACGCTTCAATCCCGGTTTGACAACGATTCGGCAACCGATCGCCGAAATGGGAAGCATCGCGATGGATCTCGCGGAGAAGAAAGCCACGGACGGATCAGTCGACCACGTCGTGCTGCAGCCGGAGCTGCTGGTGCGGGCGTCAACGGCAGGACCGTTCGCATGACTTCACACACCGCCGGGCAGCTGCCCCGCATCCCTGGCCTGCAGTACGCCGATCACGTCGCGTTTACCGTTCCCGACCTCGACGAAGCCGTCGGCTTCTTCGTTGAAGTGCTGGGCGCCGAAGAGCTGTATCGCTCCACCCGTGGACCCGACGCCAACTTCATGCCCGAGAACTTCGACGTCCCACAGGATGCGGCGCTGACTCTGGCGATGCTGCGCATGCCGCCCAACCTCAACGTGGAGCTTTTCGAGTGGACCGGCGCCGGCCGCCGCGCAGAGCACCCGCGGCACTGCGACGCCGGCGGACACCACCTGTGCTTCGTGGTCGACGACGTGGACGCGGCCCTTGGTGTCCTTGCCACCATGCCCGGCGTGCGCCTGCTCGGTGACCGCAAGGAGGTGGGCGGTGACAGCCCCCGCGTCGCGGGCAATCGGTGGAGCTACTTCCTCACGCCGTGGGGACTGCTGATGGAACTCGTCGACCGCTCCAGGGTCTCGGACCCACCAGCACTCATAGGCCCAGCCGACTGGCTCAGGGCCGCCGACGCCACCACCAGTAAGGACCAGTGACCATGCGTCTTGCAGGCCATACCCTCGGAACCCCGGAACACACTGTGCCGGAGGCGCTCGCGCTGTTCGCGGCCGCCGGACTCGACGCCGCCGAAGTGATCTACCAGGACGACTATCGCTCCGGACTCCCGCTGAGAGACGGGCGCGCAGCCGAGGTTGCCCTGCGGGCATCCGAGGAGACAGGAATCCCCATCGTCGGATTGACGCCGTACACAACCGCTGTCAACGCCCTCGACAACGGCCATTGGCGAGCAGCAGTCGACGAGTTCCGAGGTGCCATCGAGATCGCCCAGATCGTGGGCGCCGACCGGCTTCGGGTATATGCGGGGTCATGGCATCCGGGTGACCAGGACCACGCGAAGCATTGGGACCGACTTGTGGAGGCTCTTCGAACCCTCGCACCCGAGGCGTCGGCCGCGGGAGTGCGCCTGTGCGTCGAGAACCACTTCGGAACCATGACGCAATCGGCGGCCGAGACCGCTCGATTGGTGCGGGAGGTTGACCACCATGCGGTGCGGGTCCTCTACGACCAGGCGAATCTCACCTTCGCCCATGATGAGTCGCATGAAGAGGCGCTACGCATTCAGGGAGACCTGATTGGTCATGTGCACGTCAAGGACCTCGTCTTCACCGACCCGGACGCACCATTCCGGGCGACTGAGACCGCCCGCGTATCCGCCTCCGAGCGCGCGGTGCGCTCCCGCGTCGTCGGTGACGGCGTCGTGCCCTGGACGGACATCCTGTCAGCTTTAACGGCCGTCGGCTACGACGACGTCCTTTCCCTCGAATACGAATACCGCTGGCACCCGGCCGATCTGCCTGAGCCAGCTATCGGTTTCGCGCGAGCAGCGCGCACGCTTCGCGACTTCCTCTCCCGCGCTGCCATCGCGGGCGGTACGCGATGACCGCGCCGGCGCGGACGCGGGTGGGCGTCATCGGTGCAGGCAACATCGCCACCATCGCGCAGCTGCCGACGCTGGTAAAACGAGATGACGTCGAGTTGGCGGCGCTCGTGTCGCGCCGTCTCGATCCCGGGCCGCTGATGCGACGCTGGGGCTTCGACACCGCATATTCGACGGTCGAGGAGATGCTCGCCGCCGAGCACCTCGATGCGGTATTCGTGTTGACCCCGCGATCGGAGCACGCGCACGCCGTCGAGGCCTGCCTGCGCCGCGATGTCGACGTCTTCTGCGAGAAGCCGCTCGCGCCGTCCGTCAGCGAGGCGGAGCGCTTGGCGGATCTCGCCGACGAACGCGGCCGCATTTTAATGGTCGATTTCAACCGCCGCTACGCCCCCGTGTACGTGACTGGCCGCGAGACCTTCGGCGCCGCGGGAGCCGCATTCTGCGTTGCCCAAAAGAACCGACCCGGCTCGGAATATAGGGCTACGTTTGAGAACGCCATCCACATGGTCGACCTGCTGCGCTGGTATTGCGGCGGCGAACCCGTCGAGGTGACTGCACACGCCGCAGGCGACGACCCGTGGGAAGAAGACGGCACCGCGGCGATGATCCGCTTCGACACTGGCGCTACCGGCGTGCTCATGGCAGCACGCACTGCCGGTGCATGGAGCGAAAAACTAGACGCATATGGATCCGGACGATCCGCCGAAGTGCGTGCCCCAGAGTCCGTCTCGATCACTGTCGACGGCGTAACCACCAGCCGCGAACTGAGCGCAGAGGCATTCGGCTGGGCCACCGCGACGGAGACCCTCGGCTTCGCCGAAGCCGTGCACCATTTCCTCGATCGCATCGTCGATCGCCAGCCGCCGTTGACGTCCGGGCGCGACGCGGTCGCGACGCAGCGACTGCTCGATCAGATTCTCGCGGCCGCGGGTCTACCGACTCACGAACAAGAGGGCCGCCAGTGGGCGAGTCACGCAACGAACACGGCCCAGCGCTGACCGCGCTCAATAGCCCTTGTCCATTTCGAGAGCCAATTCCGAAGGAGGTTTCCGGAGCGCCGGTCTGACGCCGCACGTCAGATCCGACTGAACACATTGCATCAAGGGCGATTTCGCATGCCCGCGATCACCCAGATGCGCATGTAGGCAATTCACCGTCCAGCACTGTCACAAAGGATAGCTCAATGACCAACCCCACGGATGATGCTGCTCGCATCTCGAATCCGTCAGAACCTCCACCAGTTTCCACGTCGGCGCGCCGCCCCGTCAACATGCTTGCGGGCACGATCGGTCACTTTGTGGAGTGGTACGACTGGTATATCTACGGCCTACTGGCCGCAGTGTTCTCATCCCAGATCTTCCCGAGCGAATCGGCGTTCGCCTCCCTCATGGCGGCGCTTCTCACCTACGCGATCGGCTTCGTCGTGCGTCCGCTGAGTGGAATCATCGTCTCCCCGCTTGCCGACCGCTACGGGCGACGGACCATCCTCACGTTGTGCATCTCTGGCATGGCGATCGGCTCGCTGATCATCGCCCTGACACCGCCCTTCGCCACAATTGGCTACTTCGCACCAGTTCTCTTCGTGGTCGCGCGCATCATCCAAGGCATCTCCAGTGGCAGCGAGATGCAAAGCGCCATTGCGTTCATGGTCGAACACGCCCCGCCGGGTAGAAGGGGTCTCTACGGCTCCTTCTCCAACGCGGCGAGTGGGCTGGCGACCCTGGCGGCCACGGGTTCGGCCGCGATCGTGACGGCGTCCTTCTCGCCGGAAGCTCTGGCGACCTGGGGTTGGCGCATACCCTTCCTGGTGGGCGGCATCCTCGGTATCGTCGGTCTCATTCTGCGCGCCCGCGCGGACGAAACGCCGGAGTTCGAGGCGAGCACCGCGGTCGACCAACAGTCCGCGCCTGCGCGCCTGCGCAGTCTGCTTCGCGACCATCCGAAAGCACTGATTCAGACGGCGGCTCTTTCCGCGCCGGCCGTTGCCTATTACACGTGGGCGACCTTCCTTCCCACCTACGCCAAGCTGACCACGGGTCGAGACCTTGCCTCGACCTTGGCCGGAAGTGTCATCGGTCTCGCGCTTCTCGTGATTATCGTCCCTCTTTGCGGTGCGCTCTCCGACCGGATCGGGCGTCGCAAGATCTTCCCGATCGTGGGCGCCATTGGCATGATCGTGCTGTTCTACCCGCTGCTCATGCTGCTGAACCAGCCAGGATTCTTTGTCTACGTTGTGGTTTCGGCGTCCGGATGGGTGGTCCTCGGGATCTGGCAGTCGGTATACCCGACGATTCAGGCCGAATTGTTCCCGGCCTCGGTTCGGGTATCGGGCATCGGATTCGCCCACCAGATCGTCATCGCCGTCTTCGGTGGCACCGCACCGCTGATCGCGGCCGCATTCGTCGGTGCCGGGCATCCGATGTACGTCGCGATCTACATGACCGTAGTCGTCGCGCTGTGCCTCGTCGTCTACACCACGCTCCCGGAGACCGGTGACCGTGGTGACCGTGGCACGGTGTCCCCGTCCGACCCGGAGGTACTCGAAGGTGAGCACCTGCGCTCGAGTAGTTCGTTGGTCACCGGCGAGGCGCAGCGTTCTCCGTAGGCAAACTGTTCCCTCCCCGTATCAACTGCCGCACTGCTGCTGACCGCGAAAGTGGCTGGAGCTGCGAGTGCTCTATGGTCGTCACGAACCATGAATTGGTTTCAGAACACGGTCAAGGTAGGTCCGACTTGGTGCGCGTGGCGGTGTATTCGAACATCGTCACTTCCTGCCCTCGCTGGGATGCCCGAACAGTGGACCAACGGCGAACCGCTGAAATACCTCTCGGTGTTCTCGCACGAATTCGGTCACCACGTCCAGGAAGTAACCGGCATCCTGGATGAAGCGAATCGTCGCGAACGTCGGGTGGGACGTGATAGTCCCGCAGGTCTGGAGAGCAGCCGTCGAACCGAACTGCAGGCGCAGTGCTTCGCCGGAATGTTCATCGACTTCATCGTCGACAGCCGCGGCCCTTACACTCGCAGCGACTTCGATGCCACCCGCGAATTCGAACACATCAGTGACGCATGGCACGGCTGACAATACGCAGGGCTGGTGGGTGTGGGGTTCGCAAATCAGCTGTCGCGGTGGAACACCTGGGTCGTGCTGTCGGCAGAGGTCGCCTGACTGCTGCTGCTCTTCTTCTTCGTCGTCGGCTCTGCTGCTGTGGAGTTCGTCGGTGGCCCACGAGTGTCCCAACACACCCGAAAACGGTATAGATCTGGCTGAACGGGATGGCCACGGCTAGTGCGTTGACCTGTACAGACTAGATGGACCCGAACGCCTGTTCACGTTCTCCGGCCCCTTTGCACCGCGTCGACTCATCAGAAATGCGCGCGTAGGTGAACTGTCCTGGCCTGGATAGAGACTGATGTGCCCTGGGTTTCATGGAGTCGGTTTGCTTGGCTTCTGGTCACGACATCCGCCGAAGGAGCCGTGTCCATGTGCAAACGTTTTCCCGAAGAGTTCGTCGCAAGGTGCTCGACCTTGTTGCCGCCGGCCGTCCGATCGCGCAGATCGCCGCCGATCTGAACATCAGTGACCAGACGATCTACGCCTGGCGCAAACAAGAGCTCATCGACACTGGCCAGCTGCCCGGACTCAACCGCGCCGAACTGGCCCAGCTCAGTGCGGCCAGTAGACGCATCCGCGAGCTGGAAACTGAGGTCGCCATCCTCAAAAGGGCCCGTGAGCTGCTGCGGGAGCCCAACGACCCAAAAGGAGGTACGCGGCCATAGCCACTATGGCCGCAGAAGGACTTACGGTGCGGGTCGCGTGTCGGCTGTTAGAGGTGACGGACTCGGGCTACTACGCATGGCGCAGTCGAGCGCCGTCAGCTCGGTCTGTCCGCCACGCCTGGCTGACCGAGTAGATCCGCGCCGTGCACATCGCTTCACGAGGTACGTACGGTGCCCGCCGGGTGCACGCCGAACTGACCCTCGGGTTGGGTCTACAGGTCGGCCACAACCAGGTCGAGATGCCGATGGCTCGCGCGACCATCGAGGGCCTGCCCGGCTCCCGTCGCCCCCGGCCCCGCCACGAGACGCCCCAGTGACAGATCTGGTCCAGCGGATATTCACCCGTGATGCCTCAAATCGGTTGTGGGTCACTGATATCACCGAGCACCGCACCTGCTCGGGGTAGTCCTTCGCCCGTGATGCTGATGTGGTTGATGGCGGGGATCATCTGATGCTCGGACTCCGCAGCGATCACGCCACCGGTGTTGGTGTTGCGGTCGTAGCGGGGGAAGTTGCTGCTGGAGACGTCCAGCCGGATGCGGTGCCCCGGCAGGAATACGTTGGCGGTCGCCCTTATCTCGACACTGATTTCGTAGACCGTGCCGGGCTCCATCAGCTCTTCGTGGTCGAGGCCGTTGCGGTAGCGGGCTCGCAGGATTCCGTCGCACAGGTTGATCGCCCTGCCATCGGGAAAGACGTCGACGAGCTTGGCGGTGAAGTCGGTATCGACCGCCGAGGACGAGACGAACAACGTGACGCTGATCGGGCGGTGACCTCGACTGGTTCGGTGAGAACTGGTGTGGTGTAACATGATACGTCGTCACGACCGGCAACGGCCCGCTGGTCCACTGGGCCGCCGAACCCCGGAGTCATCGGCAGGCACGCCCTGCCTGCCGTGGGCACCGGTCGGCGCGGGTCGTAAAGATAAGTGTCGCGGTCGCTGTCGGACGCCGGCGCGGTCGTCAACACGCCGTCGCCGTTGGCGGTGTTGGCGTTCCCGCCGCTGGCCAGGTGGTAGTCGGTCCACCGCGTGTCGGGCAGCGGCCAGTCCTGCTCGTCGCACCACTGGTCGATGCCCATGATGAAGATCTTCACCGGGGCGATGTCGTCCAGGGCGGTCGTGTCGCCGCGGACCCAGCGGTCGAAGACCTTGATCTGTAGATGGGTGAGGCGCAGCGTGCCTGACGCGGCCATCGGGCCGAAGGAGCGGTCGGGATAGACTCCGGTCGTGGTCAGGTGGTCCCACGGGCCGATGATCAGGCGCTGTTCGGCGCACGCGTCGGCGGTTCCGGCCTGCTGGCGAGCGGCGGCGAAATAGCGGACGGTCTCGCGGCAATGCAACTGAACGCGTTGGCCAT
>JAXHOA010000037.1:0-68177 GCA_034520035.1 Mycobacterium sp.
CGTCGACCTCCAGCACCACCCCCAGCACACCGAGCCGCGGGCCCTTTTCCAGGCTGGCCTCGTTGAGTGCCCAGCCGTGGTCCAGGATGGTGCCGCCCGCGCGAACCACGATGTCAAGGGTCATCCGCTTCTCGACCAGATAGTCGCGGGCGATGACATGGTCGAGCAACGTCGTCGAGGGCCTCGGTCTCCGCTACGGCCAGGAAGCCGATGCGACCGAGATTGAGTCCGAGCACCGGAATCTCGGCGTTTCGGGCAAGTTCGGCGGCACGCAGGGGGGTGCCGTCACCACCGAGAGCAAGCACCAGCTCACAGCCTTCGGCGGCCCGTTCGTCGGCGTCGGTGGCCTCGATGTCCACGCCGAGCGCCCAGGATCTCATCCGGCGCTAGGTCCAGCGAACCGCGGTCGACGGCTTCGGCGGTCAGCACCCGCAGGCCGATCCCGTGTTCACCGAGCACCTTCTCGACCCGGCGGGCGGTCTCGGTGGCCTCGTCACGCCCGGTGTGCACGACGACCAGCACGGCTCGTTCGGATGTCATTGTGGCCCTTCGTCAATTGCACGAGCAACAGCGCGTTGCAGACTCTCACCGACGAGAGGGTCGTCGGCTTCGGCCCGGAATCGTAGGAAGAACTCCACATTGCCGGACGGCCCCGGCAATGGGCTGGCAGTGACAGCGACGGTGTGCCAGTGCAATTCGGCGGCACGGTGCGCGACGGCCAGGACCGCCTCGGCGCGCAGCGCGGGGTCCGACACGACGCCGCTTCGGCCCCGACCTTCAGTCCTTGCCCGACCTCGAACTGTGGTTTGACCATCGGAACGACTGTCGGCGTTCCGGCTCCACGCACGCGGTGGGTGCGGGCAGCACGGTGGCCAACGAGATGAAGGACAGGTCGGCGACCACCAGATCGACCGGGCCGCCGATCGCGTCTGGTGTGAGGCTTCGGACATTTGTGCGTTCCAGCACGTGAACCCGCTCATCGGAGCGCAGTGACCAGGCGAGCTGTCCGTAGCCGACGTCGGCGGCCACGATCTCGGCGGCACCACGGTCCAGCAGGACCTCGGTGAATCCGCCGGTCGATGCGCCCGCGTCCAGGCATCGGCGGCCTTCGACAGGCACTCCGAAAGCGTCGAGCGCGCCGATCAGTTTGTGCGCACCTCGCGATACCCAGGTGCGTTCGTCGGCGGCGACGGTGAGATTGGCGTCCACCGATACCGCGGTGGCCGGCTTGGCCGCCGGCATGCCATCGATGCGGACCCGGCCCGCGCCGATCAATTCGGCGGCCTGCTGCCGGGACCTGGCCAGCCCACGCCGCACCAACTCGGCATCCACCCGCGCTCGTCGCGTCATCGGGTCAGTGCCCCCGGATCGTGTCGCCCCGGCCCTCCACCGATTCCAGGGCGCGGACCAGTAGGTCATGCGCCTCTTCCAGGCGCGCTGCGACGGCGTCGATTTCGGCGTCCTCCAGCCCGCCGGATTCGATATCCGGCAGGTCTGCCAACAGCGCCGCAATCTGGGTGCGGATCTGCTCAGGATCGGTACTCATATCGCTGATCACGCTAGCCGATGCGCTCAGGTCAGCAACGACCAGCGCTGCAGTGCGGCGCGCGCGGTGTCATCGCCGGCTGCGACGGTGACGCTGCCATCGCCGGCCCACGCTGCATGCGCGGTGGCGCGCACGACGCTCAGCGGATCACCGGCATCGGCGCCGGTCGCCCGCACGGTGAGCGTCGCACCGCTGGTCTGGGTCTGCCATCCCGGGTGCCGGGCGATCCGCAGGGCCTCGGCGTCGGTGTGCAGTGCGCGCAGATCCTCGGATACGAAGTCGGGCCGGCTGCCGGGCGCGGCGTGCACCATGTCGGCGGCGTTGTTCACCCCGGTGAGCACCATCAGGCTGGGCAGTCCCGCCGCGTTGGCTCCCTCGATATCGGTATCGAGGCGATCCCCGATCACCAGCGGCGTCCGGAAATCGCCCCGGGCCAGCGCGTCATTCATCAGCGTGGGGGCCGGCTTGCCGGCGACCTGAGGTTCGGCGTCGGTGGCGGCGCGCAGCGCAGCGACCATGGAGCCGTTGCCCGGCAGTAACCCTCTTTCCGATGGCAGCGTGCGGTCGACGTTTGCGGCGACCCACAGTGCACCGGCACGGATGGCCAGCGCAGCCTCGGACAGGATCGGCCAGCTGGTCTCGGGGTTGTGGCCCTGGACGACACCGACGGGATTCTCCTCGAACGCGCGGACCGGCTTCAGGCCGACAGCGAGGATCTCGGCGGCCAGCGAGTCGGTGCCGACGACCAGGACGGTGGCGCCTGCGGGCAGTTGGCTCGCCAGCAACCGGGCGGCGCTCTGCGCGCTGGTGACGACGTCGTCGGGTTGGGCGCTGAAGCCGAGCTCCTGGAGATGCCCGGCGACCTCGAGGGCCGACCGGGAGGCGTTGTTGGTGACGTAGAGCGTGCGGGCGTCCAACGTCGCCAAACTGTCCACCGCTCCGGTGGTGGGTTCGTGGCCGCGGAACACCGTGCCGTCGAGATCCAGGAGCAGACAGTCGTGCTCCTGTGCCAGTGTGCCCACCTCAGGTCAGCTCGGTGAGACGTTCTTCGGCGTCGGTGACACCCTCGACGTCGACGGCGGCGGCGTTGATGAAGGCCTGCACCGCGTCATCGGGGCGACCGAGGGCGAGCAGGGTCTCGGCATAGACGTAGAACAGGCGGGCACTGGTGGTCCCCAGCCGGGTCGCGTCCAGCGGCGGGCTGGACAGCAGCGCCAGCGCCTGTTCGTGCTGGCCGAGATCGGATCGCGCGCCTGCCACCACGATCCGCAGTTCGTCGGCGTCGTCGCCGGTGAGCTGCAGGGCCTCGTCGCTGCGGGCCAGCTCGACGGCCCGTTCCGGCCGCCCGACACCGCGTTCGCAGTCGGCGATCAGCGGCAGCAATGCCGACTTGCTGCCCATCCGGCGAGCGGCACGCAATTCGGCGAGTGCCTGAGCCCAGTCACCGCAGTAGTACGCCGCGATACCCACGGCTTCGCGGACCGCGGCGATCCGGCCGGAGCGAGCACGCGCGGCGCGGGCGTGTTCCAGCGCAGCGGCAGGATCATCCTCGAGAAGTTCCCCGGCCGCCACCAGGTGGCGTGCCACGACGTCGGCCGTGGACTTGTCCAGGGTGATCAGCTCACTGCGGATCTCGGGAGACAGTTGTTTGGCTTCGATCTCCGGTGGGATGCGCGGGCCGACCGGACGATCTTCGCCATCCTGATCGCGCCGGCTGCTGGGCCCGGAAGACCACGGCGGGCTGGGTCGATCACGACCACCTCGATGAGGTGCGCCGCCGGTTGCGGAGCGCTGAGCACCGTTGGCGCCGGGACGGTGCCCGGCGTTCCCTCCGGTGCGCGGGCCGTCGCCCGCCGCCCGGCGGAAGGGCCGTTCGCCGCTGCCGGCTTGTCTGTCCTCGGCCACAGTCACCTTCCTGATTGATCAACCGTGTTTCCGAAAGGATAGCCGGGAGCCGCCGAAACACGACAGCCGCACGAATATCGGCCGTTATCTGCCATTCAATTCGGACTCGTCAAATGGTCACTGAATTCGCGCAATGCACAAATGCCCGAGCCCCCCAAATTGGTGTGTTTGGGGGGCTCGGGTCTTAATGTGTGTTCGGCGGTGTCCTACTTTTCCACCCTTTTGGGTAGTATCATTGGCGCTGGTAGGCTTAGCTTCCGGGTTCGGGATGGGACCGGGCGTTTCCCTGCCGCTATGGCCGCCGTAACTTTATTCACCCTTTTCTGGGCGCCCCCACCCATGGTGGGGGAAGTGTGTTTTGGTGGTGGAGTGCGTGACATTCCCATTGCCGGTGATGTCTCGTGTCCGTATGTTGTGGATGTGTGGTTGCAAGCGCGTTTGTTGTGCGTCAATTTTTCTTACACGGTTTATCTGCTACCCAACAGGGTTGGGTGTGTGTAAGTTTTCGGCCGGTTAGTGCCAGTTCCCTAAACCTATTGCTAGGTGTACAGGTCTGGTCTATCGATCCCGTGGTCTGCGGGGGGCCTTATCCCACTTAAATGGGTGAGAAGCCTGGTCTTGGAGAAGGTTTCCCGCTTAGATGCTTTCAGCGGTTATCCTGCCCGAACGTGGCTATCCAGCCGTGCCCCTGGTGGGACAACTGGTGGACCAGAGGTTCGTCCGTCCCGGTCCTCTCGTACTAGGGACAGGTTTCCTCAAGCTTCTGACGCGCGCGGCGGATAGAGACCGAACTGTCTCACGACGTTCTAAACCCAGCTCGCGTGCCGCTTTAATGGGCGAACAGCCCAACCCTTGGGACCTGCTCCAGCCCCAGGATGCGACGAGCCGACATCGAGGTGCCAAACCATCCCGTCGATATGGACTCTTGGGGAAGATCAGCCTGTTATCCCCGGGGTACCTTTTATCCGTTGAGCGACACCCCTTCCACTCAGAGGTGCCGGATCACTAGTCCCGACTTTCGTCCCTGCTCGACTTGTAAGTCTCGCAGTCAAGCTCCCTTGTGCACTTACACTCAACACCTGATTGCCGTCCAGGTTGAGGGAACCTTTGGGCGCCTCCGTTACATTTTAGGAGGCAACCGCCCCAGTTAAACTACCCACCAGGCACTGTCCCTGAACCGGATATACGGTTCGAAGTTAGAGGCCCAATACGATCAGAGTGGTATTTCAACAATGACTCCACACACACTGGCGTGCATGCTTCACAGTCTCCCACCTATCCTACACAAACCGTATCGAGCACCAATACCAAGTTGTAGTGAAGGTCCCGGGGTCTTTTCGTCCTGCCGCGCGTAACGAGCATCTTTACTCGTAGTGCAATTTCGCCGAGTCTATGGTTGAGACAGTTGAGAAGTCGTTACGCCATTCGTGCAGGTCGGAACTTACCCGACAAGGAATTTCGCTACCTTAGGATGGTTATAGTTACCACCGCCGTTTACTGGGGCTTAAATTCTCCGCTTCACCCTTACGAGTTAACGGGTCCTCTTAACCTTCCAGCACCGGGCAGGCGTCAGTCCGTATACATCGTCTTGCGACTTCGCACGGACCTGTGTTTTTAGTAAACAGTCGCTTCTCACTGGTTTGTGCCACCCCCCACCGCTGCCGGCCGCTAGTGCCATGACAGTAAGAGGTCCCCCTTCTCCCGAAGTTACGGGGGCATTTTGCCGAGTTCCTTAACCATAGTTCACTCGTACGCCTTAGTATTCTCTACCTGACCACCTGTGTTGGTTTGGGGTACGGGCCGTGTGTGAGCTCGCTAGAGGCTTTTCTCGGCAGCATAGGATCACCGAATTCGCCTCAATCGGCTATGCATCACCTCTCAGGATATATGAGACCCGGATTTACCTAGGCCCCTCCCTACAGGCTTGCCCCAGTATTACCACTGACTGGTACGGCTACCTTCCTGCGTCACCCCATCGCTTGACTACTACCAGAGAAGGTCCCGCGCAGCGCATGCAATCCTCACACCCGAAGGTGATCGGTAACGCATGTTTTGGGCGGTTAGTACCCCTGATTCATCATGGGCGCGCACACACGGGTACGGGAATATCAACCCGTTGTCCATCGACTACGCCTGTCGGCCTCGCCTTAGGTCCCGACTCACCCTGGGCGGACTGGCCTGCCCCAGGAACCCTTGGTCTTTCGGCGGGCAAGGTTCTCACTTGCCTTATCGCTACTCATGCCTGCATTCTCACTCCCACACCCTCCACAACTGGATCACTCCGCTGCTTCACTGGATGCAGGACGCTCCCCTACCCAACGAGAACAAGTCTCGTTGCCGCGGCTTCGGCGGTGTGCTTGAGCCCCGCTACATTATCGGCGCACAATCACTTGACCAGTGAGCTATTACGCACTCTTTCAAGGGTGGCTGCTTCTAAGCCAACCTCCTGGTTGTCTTCGCGACTGCACATCCTTTTCCACTTAGCACACGCTTAGGGGCCTTAGCCGGCGATCTGGGCTGTTTCCCTCTCGACGCACGGAGCTTATCCCCCGCCGTCTCACTGCCACGCTTTCACTTACCGGCATTCGGAGTTTGGCTGACGTCAGTAACCTTGTGAGGCCCATCGGCCATCCAGTAGCTCTACCTCCGGTAAGAAACACGCAACGCTGCACCTAAATGCATTTCGGGGAGAACCAGCTATCACGGAGTTTGATTGGCCTTTCACCCCTACCCACAACTCATCCCCTCAGTCTTCAACCTAAGTGGGTTCGGTCCTCCACAACATCTTACTGCTGCTTCAACCTGGCCATGGGTAGATCACTCCGCTTCGGGTCCAGAACACACCACTACACCAACCCCTCTGGATTGGATACGCCCTATTCAGACTCGCTTTCGCTGCGGCTACCCCACACGGGTTAACCTCGCGACATGTCCCTGACTCGCAGGCTCATTCTTCAAAAGGCACGCCATCACCCCACGACAAGTCGAGGGCTCTGACGGATTGTAGGCACACGGTTTCAGGTACTATTTCACTCCCCTCCCGGGGTACTTTTCACCATTCCCTCACGGTACTAATCCGCTATCGGTCATTGGGAAGTATTCAGGCTTACCGGGTGGTCCCGGCAGATTCACAGCAGATTTCACGGGCCCGCTGCTACTCGGGGACAGTCCCACAACAGAGCATGTGTTTTCGCCTACGGGGCTCTCACCCGCTACGGCCGGTCATCCCAAACCAGTTCGACTAACACACACTTTTCTCACTGTTGCCCTGGTCGGCGGACCAGAGAAGAAACGCCCCACAACCCCGCACACACAACCCCCGCCGGGTATCACATGCATACGGTTTAGCCATCCTCCGCTTTCGCTCGCCACTACTCACGGAATCACTTTTGTTTTCTCTTCCTACGGGTACTGAGATGTTTCACTTCCCCGCGTTCCCCCCCAACGGCTATATATTCACCGTTGGGTAACACGACATCACTCGTGCTGGGTTTCCCCATTCGGACATCCTCGGATCCACGCTCGGTTGGCAGCTCCCCGAGGCATATCGCAGCCTCCCACGTCCTTCATCGGCTCCCAATGCCAAGGCATCCACCATGCGCCCTTAAACACTTACAACACAGATAAACCAAATAAAGAAAAAAATTGCACATCAAACACACACAACAACACCGCCCCGAACCGAAGCCCGGAACCAATCTCCTTGCGTGCTAGATGCTCGCAACCACTATCCACAAATCAAACACCACACCCCACCACCAAAGATGGAGCGACAACAGCAACCGCTCACCACCCACCCCCCACACAGGGAGGCTCGTGGACTCACGGCCGGCAACACCCACCAACGCAGATGCTCCGCGGGCCTGTTGTCTCAAAGCCCAATAGTGTGTCCGGCAGCCAGGCACCCACAAAAATGCGGGACACCCAAAAAGTTTGTCGAGTTGCACCAGACCCCCACCCACTACAGGCAAGAGGCCATCCAACGAATCGTCCAGAACACCGAACTCCCACGGACGTGGGCGGGCCTGAATCTCGTGGTGCTCCTTAGAAAGGAGGTGATCCAGCCGCACCTTCCGGTACGGCTACCTTGTTACGACTTCGTCCCAATCGCCGATCCCACCTTCGACGGCTCCCTCCCACAAGGGGTTAGGCCACCGGCTTCGGGTGTTACCGACTTTCATGACGTGACGGGCGGTGTGTACAAGGCCCGGGAACGTATTCACCGCAGCGTTGCTGATCTGCGATTACTAGCGACTCCGACTTCACGGGGTCGAGTTGCAGACCCCGATCCGAACTGAGACCGGCTTTGAAAGGATTCGCTCCACCTCACGGCATCGCAGCCCTTTGTACCGGCCATTGTAGCATGTGTGAAGCCCTGGACATAAGGGGCATGATGACTTGACGTCATCCCCACCTTCCTCCGAGTTGACCCCGGCAGTCTCCTACGAGTCCCCGGCATAACCCGCTGGCAACATAGGACAAGGGTTGCGCTCGTTGCGGGACTTAACCCAACATCTCACGACACGAGCTGACGACAGCCATGCACCACCTGCACACAGGCCACAAGGGAACTGATATCTCTACCAGCGTCCTGTGCATGTCAAACCCAGGTAAGGTTCTTCGCGTTGCATCGAATTAATCCACATGCTCCGCCGCTTGTGCGGGCCCCCGTCAATTTCTTTGAGTTTTAGCCTTGCGGCCGTACTCCCCAGGCGGGGTACTTAATGCGTTAGCTACGGCACGGATCCCAAGGAAGGAAACCCACACCTAGTACCCACCGTTTACGGCGTGGACTACCAGGGTATCTAATCCTGTTCGCTCCCCACGCTTTCGCTCCTCAGCGTCAGTTACTGCCCAGAGACCCGCCTTCGCCACCGGTGTTCCTCCTGATATCTGCGCATTCCACCGCTACACCAGGAATTCCAGTCTCCCCTGCAGTACTCAAGTCTGCCCGTATCGCCCGCACGCCCACAGTTAAGCTGTGAGTTTTCACGAACAACGCGACAAACCACCTACGAGCTCTTTACGCCCAGTAATTCCGGACAACGCTCGGACCCTACGTATTACCGCGGCTGCTGGCACGTAGTTGGCCGGTCCTTCTTCTGCACATACCGTCACTTGCGCTTCGTCTGTGCTGAAAGAGGTTTACAACCCGAAGGCCGTCATCCCTCACGCGGCGTCGCTGCATCAGGCTTGCGCCCATTGTGCAATATTCCCCACTGCTGCCTCCCGTAGGAGTCTGGGCCGTATCTCAGTCCCAGTGTGGCCGGTCACCCTCTCAGGCCGGCTACCCGTCGTCGCCTTGGTAGGCCATTACCCCACCAACAAGCTGATAGGCCGCGGGCCCATCCCACACCGCAAAAGCTTTCCACCACACACCAGGAGGCGCATGGTCATATTCGGTATTAGACCCAGTTTCCCAGGCTTATCCCAAAGTGCAGGGCAGATCACCCACGTGTTACTCACCCGTTCGCCACTCGAGTACCCCGAAGGGCCTTTCCGTTCGACTTGCATGTGTTAAGCACGCCGCCAGCGTTCGTCCTGAGCCAGAATCAAACTCTCCAAACAAAAACAACCCAACCCAAAGGCCAGGTGGAATTCGAATCAGAAAAACCTGATATCCAAACAAAAGACACCAAAAACTGGCATCAAAAAACAAACCATCCCACGTAGCAGGAAGACGGGAAGTCCCCCACAAAGATGGCATAAAAACAACAAACAAAAACCACCAAACACACTATTGAGTTCTCAAACAACAGACCTGCATTTGTCCGCGCCACAAACCCCGGCTCGAAAGCCGCGATAGGTAGTGCGGGCAGTGAGGAACCCCCACGTTGATGGGTGATTCGCTCAGATTTGTCTTCGCTTTCCGGCCGAGGCCGTGTCGCTCTGACTTGCAATAAGTTACGGCAGGGCTAACAGCGAGTCAAATCGCCTGGTCAGCGCGGAGTCTGCGCAGGTCAGCGAGCTACGCCGACGGGTCATCGGCGCCCACTCGCAGTACGCCGGCAATGTTGCGCTTGCCACGTCGCAACACCAGCCAACGGTCGTGCAAAAAGTCCGATGACTGTGGTATCCACTCGTCGCTTTCGATTCGGACGTTGTTCACGTACACGCCGCCCTCTCCCACCGTCCGGCGCGCGTCACCCTTGCTCTTGGACAGCCCGGTGCCCACCAGCAGATCGGTGATCGCATCCGGGCCGCCGGCCGCCAGCTCCGTCACCGCACCGTTGCTCGCTTCCCGCAAGGCTGCGGCCAGCGTCGATTCGTCGAGATCGCCCAGTTCGCCCCGCCCGAACAACGCCTGGCTGGCCAGTTCGACGGCATCGGTGGCGGCCTGTCCGTGCACCAGCGTGGTCAACTCACGCGCCAGCGTCCGTTGCGCGGCACGTTCGTGAGCGCGAGTTTCGGTGGCTTCACCCAGCTCGGAAATCTGCTCGGCGCTCAGGAACGTGAACCATTTGAGGTAGCCCAGGACATCGGCATCCGCGGTGTTGAAGAAGTACTGGTACCAGGCGTACGGGCTGGTCAGCTCCGGATCGAGCCAGATGTTGCCGCCACCGGTCGACTTACCGAACTTCTTTCCCTCGGAATCGGTGACCAGCGGTGTCGTCATCGCGTGCACCGTGGCGCTGCGCTTCTGCCGCACCAGCCGGACGCCGGCGACGATGTTGCCCCACTGGTCGGACCCGCCGATCTGGAGTCCGCAGCCATACCTTTCGTGCAGCTGCACGTAGTCATTGGCCTGCAGCAGCATGTAGCTGAACTCCGTGTAGGAGATGCCCTCGCCTTCCAGGCGCCGGCGCACCGTATCGCGGTCGAGCATGACGTTGACCGAGAAGTACTTGCCGACGTCGCGCAGGAACTCGATGGCGGACAGCTCACCGGTCCAGGACAGGTTGTTCTCCACAATCGCCCCGGTCGGCCCTGCGTCGAACTCGACGAACCGTTCGAGCTGGCCACGGATGCGTCCGGACCATTCGGCGACGGTGTCCGCGGTCTGCATGGTGCGTTCCCCGCTGTCGCGGGGGTCGCCGATCATCCCGGTGGCGCCGCCCGCCAGCACGATCGGACGATGTCCGGCCTGTTGGAATCGGCGCAGCGTGAGCAGCGGAACGAGATGACCGGCATGCAGGCTGGGCGCGGTGGGATCGAACCCCGAATAGACCGTGAGCGGCGCCTTGGCCAGCGCGTCCGCCAATGCGTCCCGGTCGGTCGATTGCGCGATCAGGCCGCGCCATTCCAGCTCATCGAGGATGCCTTTACTCACCCGGCCATCATCCTGTATCAGTCGCTGCCACCGGGTACCGGAGCCCGCGGACTGCGGCGGTAGGCCGAGACCTCGGGGCGATCCGGCAGCCAGAACCGCCAGGCGCGGTCCGCCGCGGTGCTCACCCCGACCCTCGGGCCCGCCAGCGCATCCACGGCCGCGCCCATCTCGATGCGGACCGGAGCGGTCCCATCGAAAAGGTCAATCCCGTTGTCGTCCATGGTAATTCCCAGGGCCGAACACAGATTTCCGGGGCCGCGCGCCAGCGCACGACGTGCCGGGGTCACGCCGCGACGCCGTTGAGCCACCGGCGCACCGACGTCGATGACGGCCGCGCGCAACAACACCGCTGCCGCGGCACCCTCCCAGCCGCACACCACATTGGCGCAGACGTGGATGCCGTGGCTGCGATAGGTGTACATCCGACCGGCCGGGCCGAACATCACCGTGTTGCGCAGACGTGGACCGCGAAATGAGTGCGACGCCGGGTCCGGCCAGGGGCCGTCCGGCGGGCCGCCGTAGGCCTCGACCTCGACGATCGTCGCGGTGACGTCTCGACCGTGCAGCCGTGCGCCGAGCAGACGACGGGCAGCTGTCACCGGATCGACCGCCAGCGACATGGCTCCCACGTCACCGATTGTGCCCGCTCCCTTGACACCGGCCGCCGTCGGGCGGATATTCATCACATGATGAGTTCATCAGGCGATGAATTACCGCACGGCGGCCCCGAACCCGCCGTTCTGATCACCAACCTGCACGTCACACGGGGCGGACGCACCGCCCTCCAGGACATCTCGGTCGCCATCCCGCCCGGCTCCATCACCGGGTTGCTCGGCCCCTCGGGCTGCGGCAAGACCACACTCATCCGGTCCATCGTCGGCACCCAGGTGGTCGCGTCCGGCACCGTCACCGTGCTCGGTCTGCCGGCCGGCAACGCTGCACTGCGCCGCCGCGTCGGCTACGTGACGCAGGAGCCGACCATCTACCCCGACCTGCGGGTCATCGACAACGCCCGCTACTTCGCCGCGCTGTACGGCACCGATGCCCGCGCGGCCGGCGACGCGATTGTGGCCGTCGGCCTGGACGACCATCGAACCGCTCTGTGCGGCAACCTTTCCGGAGGACAGCGCACCCGGGTGTCGCTGGCGTGCGCACTGGTGTCACACCCCGACCTGCTGGTGCTCGACGAGCCCACCGTCGGCCTCGATCCGGTCCTGCGGGTCGACCTGTGGGAACAGTTCCACCGACTCGCCCGCAGCGGCACCACCCTGCTGATCTCCAGCCATGTCATGGACGAGGCCGACCACTGCGGCGACCTGCTGCTCCTGCGGGAAGGACGACTGCTCGCGCACACCACACCCGCACAACTGCGAGAGGACACCGGATGTACATCACTGGAGGACGCATTTCTGTCCGTCATCCGGCACGGCACCGCGGCGTGAGTCGCCCGGCGATGTTGGGTCTGCAGGCCTATCTGGCCACCACCGCCCGCATCCTGCGCCAGCTGGCCGCCGATCACCGCAGCATGGCGATGATCATGCTGGTCCCCACGCTGGTCATCACGTTGATGTACTTCATGTTCGCCGAGGTGCCGCACCCCGCGGGTACGCCATCGCCGTTCAACAACGCGTGTCTGATCATGCTGGGGGTGTTCCCGCTGGTGGTGATGTTTCTGATCACCTCGATCACCATGCAGCGCGAACGCGTGTCCGGCACGCTGGAGCGGATTCTGACCACCCCGCTGCGGCGGTTCGACCTGCTCGCCGCGTACGGCACGGCGTTCTCCATCGCCGCCGCCGCGCAGGCCGCGCTGGCGTGTGGTGTCGCGTTCTGGTTGCTCGGGTTCGATACCGCAGGCAGCCCGGTATGGGTGTTCGTGATCGCCATCGTCAATGCCGTGCTGGGTGTCGGCCTGGGCCTGCTGTGCAGCGCCTTCGCCCGCACCGAATTCCAGGCGGTGCAGTTCATGCCGGTGGTCGTGGTGCCCCAGCTGCTGCTGTGCGGGATTCTGGTGCCGCGCGAGGCCTTGCCGGATTGGCTGCAGTGGATCAGCAATGCGCTGCCCGCCAGCTACGCTCTGGAAGCGTTGCAACAGGTCGGAGCGTACGCCGAACTGACCGCGATTGCGGTTCGCGATATCGCGGTCGTGATCGGCTTCGCGCTCGTCGCGCTGGGTTTGGCGGCGGGCACCCTGCGACGCCGGACCCCGTGACCGGGTGGCCCTCGTACTGGAGAGGAAAACGTGACCAGCAGCGCTGATCGAAAACGCCCCGGGCGACCACCGGGTAGCTCCGAGAGCCGCCAGCGAATTCTGGACAGCGCGCGAGAATTGTTTGCGCGCAACGGTTTCGACAAGACATCGATCCGCGCCGTCGCCGCCGGCGCGGGTGTGGACGGCGCCCTGGTGCACCACTACTACGGAACCAAGCAGCAGCTGTTCGCCGCCGCCATCGCGATCCCGATCGACCCGATGCAGGTGATCGGTCCGCTGCGGGAAACCCCGGTCGATCAGATCGGCACCGTGCTTCCGTCAATCCTGTTGCCGCTGTGGGATTCCGAACTCGGCAAGGGTTTCATCGCCACGCTGCGGTCACTGCTGGCAGGTGCCGACATCGGGCTGGTCCGATCGTTCCTGCAGGAGGTCATCACCGTCGAGATCGGCTCCCGGGTCGACAACCCGCCCGGTTCCGGCGCGATCAGGGTGCAGTTCTTGGCATCACAATTGGTCGGGGTGGTGATGGTGCGCTACATCCTGGAACTGCAGCCGTTCGCCGGGCTGGCGCCGCAGGTCATCGCCGAGACCATCGCGCCGAACCTGCAGCGTTATCTCACCGGGGATCTGCCTGCGCTGCGCTGAGCAGACGCTCGTGCTCGGCGTCGTCAGCGACGGGTACCGCCTCGTCGACGAGCAGCACCGGGATGTCATCCACGATGGGGTAGGCGCGGCGCAGTCGGGGGTTGTAGAGGCACTCCCCCGGGATGTAGGCCAACGGCCCGCGATCCTGCGGGCAGACCAGGATGTCGAGCAGCTTCGCGTCGAGGCTCACCGAACGCTCGTCACCACGGCGACATGTCCCCACCCCACCCGGGCGGGATCAGCGCATTGTTGCCGTCGTCGCCGGCGACCGGCGCCCAGGGCGCAGCGGAGCCCGCCGAGCCCTGACCAGGTGCACCGGAGCCGGCGTTGGCCTGCTGGTTCATCATCCGGCGCTGGTAGGACAACGTGGACTGCAGCGCCTCGATCAGCGGCTTCTGGTTGGGACGCGCGTTCAGCCCGTCGAGCAGGGCCTGCGAGTTGGCCGCCGAGGGCCGCACACCGCGCTGGCGGAGTGTCATGACCTGCTCGATGAGCTTGGAGACCTGTCCACCACCGCTACCGGTCTGGTACTGGTCGGAGATCATCATCAGCACCTGATCCGGGGAGATCCGCTGGGCTGGCTGTTCCTGGGAGGAGTCCGGTTCGGCTGACGCCACCGGCGCCAGGCCCAGACCCGCGATGGCCGCCGCACCGATGAGGGCGCCTGCCGTCCACCGCCGCAATACTGTGCCGGTCACGGAGTTCTCCGTCGTCATCTGAACCTCTCCTTTGCCGTCTCGGCGAGCCTAACAGTGCACACCACGCGGGGCATCACGGCTGATTGCCGATGATCTCGGCGCGCACGGCAGCCGTCATGCGCTTGTACTGCTTGGTATCGGCATCCAGGTACCAGGTGTTACGCGATGCCTTCGGGACGCCGGCGGCGCGCAACGGACCGATCTCGGGCCGGTAGGACGCCCCGAGCGTCATTTCCGGCGTCACATAGACCACCGCGGGCCCGATGCCCACCGGCAACGTCCCCATGGCCTCATTGAGCTCCGCGCTGGGCAGGCTGCCGCCGGGCTGCAGCGTCACCGCCGTGACGACCAGCGGTTCGCCGCGCACCTCGAGGCGGTAGGTCACCGCCAGATCGACCGCGGCGGCCCGGCTGACGGCGTCGTTGATCGCCGCGGTGAACACCGGTCCATCGGGCGTCCTGATCACCGAGCTGCGGTTGTCGACCAGCCAGAAGTCACCGTCCTCGTCGCGGCGAAAGAGCTGCTCGGTGGACACCCAGGTGTCGGCGGGTGCGAATACGCCGCGCTTCACCGAGGCGGTCGGGTCCACGGGTCCGCGCGGACGGGCCAGGAGCACCCCGACCTCACCCGCCTCGGCGCGGCGCACGAAACCGGAATCCTCCTCCAGGATCAGGTCGTCGTCGACGTCATAGGCGGCCAGTTCCACCTGAGGTCCGCCCGGCAGCGGGCGGCCCTTGCTGCCGATCTTCACCCCGGCCACGTTGGACAGCACCGCCTGACCGTCGGTGGTCGCGAAGAACTCGACGACCTTGGCCGGCGCGAAGACCTCCACGACCCGGCGCCACAGACCGGTCGGCATACCCGCGCCGATGAACAGTCGCACCGAGTGGGTGCCCGCCAGTGAGAACGACGGATCGTCGATGACCTCGCCGAGCATCGCCCAGGTGTAGGACACCACCGTCACGCCGTACTGCCGGATCTCATGCACGAAGCGGTCCGGGGCCAGCCCCCGGGACAGTGCGATGCGGGCGCCGCCGACCACCGCGCCGCCGAGGCTCACCAGCAGGCCGGACGGATGATGCAGCGGGGTCAGGCAGTACACGGTGTCGCGGTTGCCCAGGTTGGCCGCCGACGCGGTGCCCAGCGCGGACAGCGCCCACCGGTAGTTCGTGATCTGCCGGGCGACGAGTTCGCCGTTGATCGTCGCGAAGGCCACATAGGCCACGTCACGGGCGAAACCGGGATCGGGCCGGTACCAACCCGGGAGTTCGACCCGGTCGGGGTCGATCTTCTCCATGTCCACGACATCGGTGCCGTCGGCCAGATTCAGGTCACGGGACTCGCCGCCGCCGAGCACCAGCACCCGCAGGTCCAGGGTGTGCGCAATCTCCAGGTTCGCCGGGTCGGTGAGGACCTCGGCGACACCGCCGAGTCGCGCGGCCAAAGCGAGGTCGGCGTCCGGGGGCATCAGCACAGCCACCGCACCCAGGCGCGACAGCGCCGCGATCGCGACCAACGCGCTCGGCCGGGTCTGCATCAGCACACCGACCCGCACGCCCTGGCGCACACCGACTTCGATCAGCCCGCGCACCACGTTGTTGACCCGGCGGTCGACCGCCTCATAGGTGTGCACACGACCGTCGAACAGCAGAAACTCGCCGTCCGGGTGGCCCTCGGCCTGCTCGGTCATGATGCGTCCGAGCGAGATCCGGGTGTGGTCGTTGATCTGACCGAGCCGCGCGAGGCGGGGCAGGGTGCGCGCCGTCTCGACGATCAGGGTGCGCGCGGACTTGTTCGTGGCGACCATCGCGCCGGCCGCCGAACGCGCCAGATCGAAGGCCATCTCGGAGGCGGCGGCCGCACCGTGTGCCACCCGGGAGGTCAGTGCCACACCGGCGTCGATGGCGGATTCGGACGGTTGGGAGCCCATCGGTGCGACATCATCGGGCGGCGTTCCGTCGCTGCTGAGCCACTTGACCCAGGAGGCGACCGTCGGCCAGGTCTGATTCGCCGCCTTGGATCCGACGACAAGACCGAAATGTCCTGTGCGGATGAGATATTCGTAGGTGTCGGCCCTGGGTGCGGCGGCCTTGATACCGCGTACCGCCGCCGGTTGACCGATATCGTCGACCTCACCGATCACCGCCAGCACCGGGCAGGTGATATCAGCCAGGGTGACGAGCTCACCCCGGATGGAGAAGCCGCCGGACATCATCCGGTTGTGCGCGATGAACTGTTTGAGCAGTTCGGAGATGGCCGGGCCCGACCAGGCAATCCACCCCTCGGAATCGAGGAAGCGGCGCTGCTGCTCACGCGGCAGCAGCGCATCACGGTCATGGAGCTGACGCAGAAAATCCAGCCGCGCCTGTGCGGTCTTGAGTGGGTCGAGCATCTGGAACCCGGTGCGGGCCAGCCAGCCCGGGATGTCGATACGGGAGAACACGTGGTCGGCCATGAAGTTGGCGGCGACCGCGCCCACGTTCGGCGGGATGCCCATCGGCAGGGCGGCCAGGGTGTCGACCGGGGACCCGAACCCGACGATGCTGGCGAGATCCTTGGAGCGCCGGTATGCCGCGGTCTGATAGCAGAACATCCCGCCCTGGGAGTAACCGGCGAGATGGACATCGCTGCCGGTGACCTTCTTGACGGTGTCGATGGCCTCGCTGAGCGCCACCACATGATCGGCCAGGTTGCGCTGCATGCCGCCCTCGACCTGGTCGGGCGAACCGAAATCGATGACCCAGGGATCCAGCCCGGCGGCGTGCAGGATGCCCACGGCGCCATCCTCGCGGGTGACATCCCACATATCGGCCGACATCATCATCGGGTGCACCATCAGCACCGGCGGGCCGGGGGCGGCCGAACCGGGCCGGGTGTCGGGCGGGAAGTACCGCCGCAGCCGGTACATCGGCACGCTCTCGATGATCTGGTAGGGCGAGGGGACCGCACCGGTTTCCAGACCGCCGTACCGCAGAACTTCGATGCCGTTCTGCGCGGTGGCCAGAATTCGGCTCACCGGACCGGTGATCAACGAGAAATCCACCAACGCGCGCTCCCTGACTGTGTAACTCCCGATCCCCGAGTGCCACGACATCATGGCACAGCGTTGCTGGTCGGCCGCTGCGAATGTGCACCGCCGGTCGGCCTAGCCTGGTGGGGACATGGCGCATCTTCTCGGGGCCGAAGCCCTACATCTGCAATACCCGACCAAAGTGGTTTTCGACGCGGTCTCGCTCGGCGTGAACGAGGGTGACCGCATCGGCATCGTCGGCCGCAACGGCGACGGAAAGTCCAGCCTGCTGGCCATGCTGGCCGGCCGCGTCACGCCCGATTCCGGGCGGGTCACCGTGCGCGGCGGCGTCCGCGTCGGCGTGCTGGACCAGGGCGACACCCTCGATCCCGACGACACCGTCGGGCACGCCGTCGTCGGTGACACACCGGAGCACGAGTGGGCCGGTGACCCGCGCGGCCGCGACGTCATCTCCGGATTGCTGGGCGGCCTGGCCTGGGACGCGCCGCTCGGCACGCTGTCGGGTGGACAGCGGCGCCGGGTCGCGCTGGCTCAATTGCTGGCCGGTGACCACGACGTGCTGGCGCTCGACGAGCCGACCAACCATCTCGACGTCGAAGGAATCACCTGGCTGGCCGAACACCTGAAACGGCGTTGGTCACCGTCCTCGGGTGGACTGCTGGTGATCACCCACGATCGCTGGTTCCTCGACGAGGTGTGCACGACGACATGGGAGGTGCACGACCGCATCGTCGAACCGTTCGACGGCGGGTACGCCGCCTACATCCTGCAGCGGGTGGAGCGTGATCGGCAGGCCGCGTCGAGTGAGGCCCGCCGGCAGAATCTGGCCCGCAAGGAACTGGCCTGGTTGCGCCGCGGCGCACCGGCCCGCTCCACGAAGCCGAAGTTCCGCATCGATGCGGCCAATGCCCTGATCGCCGATGTCCCAGAGATCCGGGACAAGGTGGCCCTGCAGTCACTGGCGGTGACCCGGCTCGGCAAGCAGGTCGTGGATCTGCTCGACGTGTCGGTGCGCTACGCCGACCGCGAGGTGCTCAAGCAGGTCGAGTGGCGGGTGGCTCCCGGGCGAGCGGACCGGGATCCTCGGCGTCAACGGTGCGGGCAAGTCGACACTGCTGGGCCTCATCGACGGTTCGGTGCAACCTACCGAGGGCCGGGTCAAACACGGCAAGACCGTGCAGATCGCCACCCTCACCCAGGGTGTCGACGAGCTCGCCGACCATCTCGAGGAACCGGTGCGGGTGGTGTTGAGCCGGCTGGCCACCACCTACACCTTCGGCGCGGGCACCAAGGCCCAGGAACTCACCCCTGGTCAGCTGCTGGAACGCCTCGGTTTCGCCAGCGCGCAGCTGTCCACGCCGGTCAAGGACCTCTCCGGCGGGCAACTGCGCCGCCTGCAGCTGTTGCTCATCCTGCTCGGGCAGCCCAACGTGCTGATCCTCGACGAGCCGACCAACGACCTGGACACCGACATGCTGGCCGCGATGGAGGACCTGCTGGACTCTTGGCCGGGCTGCCTGATCGTGGTCAGCCACGATCGGTACTTCCTGGAACGGGTCACCGATCAGCAGTACGGGATTCTCGGCGGACATCTGCGGCACCTGCCGGGCGGGGTCGACGAGTACCTGCGACTGCGCGCCGCGCACGCCGACACCACCGGCCCAGCGGCAACCAAATCCGCCCCGAAGGCGGACGCCGCCCTTTCCGGTGCCGATCTGCGGTCGACGCAGAAGGAGATCTCGGCCATCGAGCGCAAGCTGACCAAGCTGGACGGTCAGATCAAGGAGGCCCAGCAGCGCCAGGCCGAGCACGACCAGAACGACTACGAAGGGCTCCGAGTCCTGACCGACAACCTTCGGGAGCTCGAGGCCGAGGTCACGACCCTGGAAGAGCGGTGGCTCGAGCTCAGCGAGCAGATCGGCTGACATCGCGATCCAAGGTTCCGGAGCACCCATCGACGATCTGGCGAATGTCGTTGCCAATCAGGGCATCACCGGGCTGATCCGCGGCCATCTGTGGGCCCGCTACCGGAAAACGTGACCGCTACAGCTGGTGCAGGGGAGAAGGGGGGGGGGGGGGGGGGGGGGGGAGGGGGAGGGGGGGGGGGGGGCCGGGGGGGGGGGGGGAGGGGAATGAAGTGGTAAAGGGGGGGGGGGGGGTCCCCCCGGCCTGCCGGACGCCAACCCGCTGATGTTCCTCTGCCACCTGCGCCGACGCTATCGGCGCAGCGCGATCCGGAGGCGGTCGCTGGTGTCCCGGATGACGTTGAGCTGCTTGGCCACCTGGACCGGTGCGGTTCCGCCACGGGCATCCCGGGAGTTCACCGAACCGGCGATGGTCAGCACCTCGCGCACCTGGGCGGTCAGGCCGGGATGGATGCCGGCGAGCTCGTCATCGGCGAGTTCCTCGAGCCCGATCCCGCGCGCCTCGGCCGCCTGCACCGCCGCCCCGGCCACCTCGTGCGCGACCCGGAAGGGAATACCCTGGCGCACCATCCATTCGGCGATATCGGTGGCCAGCGTGTAGCCCTGCGGCGCCAACTCCGCCATCCGGTCGATGTCGAAGGTCAGCGTGCCGACCAGCCCGGCCATCGCGGGCAGCAGCATCTGCAGCTGCGCCACCGAGTCGAAGACAGGCTCCTTGTCCTCCTGCAGATCCCGGTTGTAGGCCAGCGGCTGCGCTTTCAGCGTCGCCAGCAGGCCGGCCAGGTTCCCGATCAGCCGCCCGGACTTGCCACGCGCGAGCTCGGCGATGTCCGGGTTCTTCTTCTGCGGCATGATCGAGCTGCCCGTGGACCAGGCGTCGTGCAGCTTGACGTAGCCGAATTCGGTGGTGCTCCACAAGATGATGTCCTCGGCCAGCCGGGACAGGTCGACCGCGATCATCGCGAACACGAAGGCCGCTTCGGCGGCGAAATCCCGCGCGGCGGTGGCATCGATCGAGTTCTCGGCCGCCGAATGGAAGCCCAGTTCCTCGGCGATGGCATCCGGGTCCAGACCCAGCGAGGAACCGGCCAGGGCGCCGGAACCGTACGGCGACACCGCTGTCCGCTTGTCCAGGTCGACCAACCGGCCCGCGTCGCGCAGCAGCGGATGGGCATGGGCCAGCAGATGATGCGCCAGCAACACCGGCTGCGCGGACTGCAGGTGCGTCTTGCCGGGCATGATCGCCGTCGGGTGCGCGGCTGCCTGGGTGCTCAAGGCGGCCGCCACGTCCAGCACACCGGCGCCGACGGCTTTGATGGCGTCGCGCAGCCACATCCGGAACAGCGTGGCCACCTGGTCGTTGCGGGACCGGCCGGCGCGCAGCCGCCCGCCGAGCTCCGGGCCGACCCGGTCGATGAGCCCGCGTTCCAGCGCGCCGTGTACGTCCTCGTCGGTCGGCAGCGGCCCGAAGCTGCCGTCGGCGACGTCTTCGCCCAGGCTGTCCAGTCCGGCGAGCAGCCCGTCGCGCTGCTCGTCGGTGAGCAGCCCGGCGCGGTGCAGCACCCGGGCGTGCGCCTTGGAGGCGGTGACGTCATAGGGCGCCAGCACCCAGTCGAAGTGCGTCGACTTGCTCAGCGCGGCAAGGGCATCGGAAGGGCCGTCGGCGAACCGGCCGCCCCACAGCGAGCCTTCGTTGGTGCTCATGCGAAATCCTTCCGCGAGCGTGCGTGAACTGTGATATGGGGGCGGCGTGTCGCCCGCAGACACGCGCGCTCGCGGAGAAAGGTCACAGACCCAGGTCGCGCTTGGCCGAGATCTTGCTGGACAACCCGTGCACGTGCACGAAGCCCTTCGCCGAGGACTGGTCGAAGCTGTCGCCCTCGTCGTAGGTGGCCAGGTTGAAGTCGTACAGCGAGGTCGGGCTGCGCCGGCCGTTGACCGCGATGTGCCCGCCGTGCAGCACCAGCCGGATCTCGCCGGTCACGTGCTCCTGGGTGTGCGCCACGAAGGATTCCAGCGCGCGCTTGAGCGGCGAGTACCACAGGCCGTCATAGACCAGCTCGCCCCACTTCTGGTCGGTGCCACGCTTGTAGCGACCGAGCTCGCGTTCCAGGGTGACGTGTTCGAGTTCGGTGTGCGCAGTGATCAGCACCATGGCGCCGGGCGCCTCGTAGATCTCGCGGCTCTTGATTCCGACGAGGCGGTCCTCGACGACGTCGAGCCGGCCGACGCCCTGGGCACCGGCACGCCGGTTGAGCTCCTCGATGGCCTGCAGGACCGTGACGGGGCGGCCGTCGATGGAGGTGGGCACACCCTTCTCGAAGCCGACGATGACCTCGTCGGGGGTGCTCCAGTTGAGGGTGGGATCTTCGGTGTAGTCGTAGACGTCTTTGGTGGGTGCGTTCCAGAGGTGCTCCAGGAAGCCGGTTTCCACCGCGCGGCCCCAGACGTTCTGGTCGATCGAGAACGGTGATCGCTTGGTCACGTTGATCGGGATGGCGTTCTCCTCGGCGAAGGCGATGGCCTTCTCCCGCGTCCAGGCGTAGTCACGCACCGGGGCCAGCACCTTGAGTTCGGGTGCCAACGACGCGAATCCGACCTCGAAGCGGACCTGATCGTTGCCCTTACCGGTGCAGCCGTGCGCCACGGTGCCGCCCTTGTGCTCGCGGGCGGCGGCCACCAGATGCTTGACGATCAGCGGGCGGCTGATCGCCGACACCAGCGGGTACCGGTCCATGTAGAGCGCGTTGGACTGGATGGTCGGCAGGCAGTACTCGTCGGCGAACTCGTCGCGGGCGTCGACGACGACGGCCTCGACGGCGCCGCAATCCAGAGCTCGCTGCCGGACCACCTCCATGTCTTCACCACCCTGGCCGAGGTCGATGGCCACGGCCACCACCTCACGCCCGGTCTCCTTGCCGATCCAGCTGATCGCGACCGAGGTGTCCAGACCGCCGGAATACGCCAGGATGACGCGCTCGGACATGCAAAATCTCCCTTGTGTAGAACTGCTTCACTTCAAGTTTTCGAACATGATCGCGAGCTCGGCACCGGTCATCGGCTCACGCGCCATCACGAAGATGGTGTCATCACCGGCGATGGTGCCGACAACCTGGGGCAACGATGCCCGATCGATGGCGCTCGCCAGATAGTGCGCCGCCCCCGGCGGTGTGCGCAGCACCGCGATGTTCGCGCTGGCATCGGTGGATACCAGCAGCTCACCGAGCAGCTTGGTAACCCGTTCGGTGCCGCCGGAGACACCGCGCACCGGGCTGCCGTCCTCGGGGACGACGTAGACGCCGACGCCACCGTCGGCGCCGCGCAGTTTCACCGCGCCGAGTTCCTCCAGGTCCCGCGACAGGGTGGCCTGGGTGACCTCGATGCCCTCACTCGCGAGCATCGCGGCCAGCTCACCCTGGCTGCTCACCGCGTTCGCGGAGAGCAGGGTGATGATGCGGGCCTGACGGCCGACCCGGGTGGGTGAACTCACGAGTGCTCCAGCAACCAGACCAGTAGCGCCTTCTGCGCGTGCAGCCGGTTCTCGGCCTCGTCGAACACCGCGCTCTGCGGGCCGTCGATCACCTCGTCGGTGATCTCGTGCCCGCGGTGCGCCGGAAGGCAATGCAGCACAACGGCTTCCGGATCCGCCAGCCTCAACAGCTCGGCGTTGAGCTGGAACGGGCGGAAGGGGCGCACCCGGTCCAGACCGTCGTTCTCCTGCCCCATCGAGGTCCAGGTGTCGGTGACCAGCACGTCGACGCCCTCGGCGGCGGCCCTTGCGTCATGGGCGAGCGTGACCGTCGCCCCGGTCTCGGCGGCGCGGCGCCTGGCGGCATCGACGAACTGCGGGTGCGGTTCGAAACCGGCGGGGGCGGCGATGGTGACGTCGATCCCGGCGGTCACCCCACCCAGCATCAGCGAGTGCGCCATGTTGTTGGCGCCGTCACCGAAGTAGGTCAGCTTCAGCCCTTTGAGGCCCGATATCCCACCCTTGCGCTCGGCGAGGGTCTGCAGATCGGCCAGCACCTGGCACGGGTGGAACTCGTCGGAGAGGGCGTTGACGATCGGCACCGTCGACCCGGATCCCATGGCGGTCAACCGTTCCTGCGCGAAGGTGCGCCACACGATGGCGTCGACGTAGCGGGACAGCACGGCTCCGGTGTCCTCGAGGGTCTCCTCGCGGCCCAGCTGGGTGCTGCGCCCGTCGACGACGACGGCGTGCCCGCCGAGTTGTGCGATCCCCATCTCGAACGAGAACCGGGTGCGGGTCGAGTTCTTCTCGAAAATCACCGCGACACCGCGCGGCCCCTCCAGCGGCCGGCGGCTGAACGGCGCCGCCTTCAGCGATACGGCCAGCGCCAGCACCTCGGCCTGCTCATCGGGTGTCAGGTCATCGTCGCGCAGAAAGTGCCTGGTCGCTGCTGTTCTGGATGTCATAGCGCTCCCTTGTCGAGCACCGCGGGCAGCGCGGTGAGGAATTCGTCGATCTGGGTGTTGGTGATGATCAGCGGCGGGGCCAGCCGGATCACGTCTGCCGCGGCGGCGTTGACCAGGAACCCGGCCTCCCGCGCGGCGGCCTCGACGGCCTTGGCCTTCTCGGCGGTCAGCACGATGCCCTGCAACAGGCCCCTGCCCCGGACATGGCTGACCAGCGGATGGTGCAGTTCCTCGACGCCGTGGCTGATCGTCTTGCCCAGCACGCCGGCCTTCGCGACCAGGTCCTCGGCGGCGAGTGTGTTGAGCACGGCCAGCGCGGCCGCCGTGCACACCGGGTTCCCGCCGAATGTGCTGCCGTGCAGGCCCGGTGTGAGCAGATCGGCGGTGGCGCCGACGGCCAGACAGGCACCGATGGGCAGGCCGCCGCCCAGGCCCTTGGCCAGGGTGACGATATCGGGGGTGATGCCGTCGTGCTGGTGGGCGTAGAAGGCTCCGGTACGCCCGATGCCGGTCTGCACCTCGTCGAGGATCAGCAGTGCGCCGTGTGCCGTGGTGATCTCGCGCGCCCGGGCCAGGTAGCCCGGCGGGGGCACGACGACGCCGCCCTCCCCCATGATCGGCTCCAGGAAGACCGCGGCGGTCTCATCGGTGACCGCGGACACGAGCGCTTCGACGTCCCCGTAGGGCACGAAGGTGACGTCCCCGGGCAGCGGCTCGAAGGGGGCCCGTTTGGCCGGCTGCCCGGTCAGTGCCAGTGATCCCATCGTGCGGCCGTGGAATCCGCCTTCGGCGGCAACGACTTTCGTGCGCCCGGTGAGCCGGGTGATCTTGAAGGCAACCTCGTTGGCCTCGGTCCCGGAGTTGCAGAAGAAGACCCGCCCGGTGATATCCCCCGTCGCTTCGCTCGCCCCGGATGAGCCCAGGTGACCCACCAGCTGCTCGGCCAGGGCGATACCCGGTTCGGTGGCATACAGATTCGAGGTGTGCCCGAGAGTGTTGAGCTGCGCGGTGACGGCCTCGACGACGGCAGGGTGTCGGTGGCCCAGCAGGTTGACCGCGATACCGCCGAGCAGATCCAGATAGGACTTGCCGTCGGTATCGGTGACCACCGCACCGTCACCGGCGGCCAGGGCCAGCGGCGGGGTGCCGTAGTTGTTCATCATCACGGCTTCCCACCGTGTGCTGCAGATTCGGGTCACTGAGGTGGGCACCACCTTGGTTCCGGTTCCTTCATCGGTGAAAAGCTCTACCAGCACACAGTGTTCGACGCGGCCGTCGATGACGTGCGCACTGGGCACCCCGCCGCTCACGGCGCGCAGGCAGGCCTCGATCTTGGGAACCATGCCGGTTTCCAGCCTCGGCAACAGTCGGGTGAGAGCGGCACTGTCGATCTCGCTGACCAGTGAGGTGCGGTCCGGCCAGTCGGTGTAGAGGCCTTCGACATCGGTGAGCATGAGCAACTTCTCGGCGCCGAGCGCCTCGGCCAGGGCGGCGGCGGCGGTATCGGCGTTGATGTTGTGCACCACGCCGCCGACATCGGGGGCGATGGTGGACACCACCGGGATACGGCCGGCGGCAATGAGATCAAGCAGCGACCCGGCGTTGACGTGCTCGACATCGCCGACCAGGCCGATATCGGTGGCGACCCCGTCGACGGTGACGCTGCGCCGCACCGCGGTGAACAGTTGCGCATCCTCACCGGTGACGCCGACCGCGTACGGGCCGTGCGCGTTGATCAGCCCGACCAACTCCCGGCCGACCTGGCCGAACAGCACCATCCGGGCCACGTCGAGCACCTCGGGCGTGGTGACACGGAAGCCGCCCTTGAAATCGCCTGCGATGCCCAGCTTCTTGAGCATCGCGCTGATCTGCGGACCACCACCATGCACGACGACGGGCCGGACACCGCAGTTGCGCAGGAACACCATGTCCGCGGCGAAGGCGGCCTTCAGTGTGTCATCGGTCATGGCGTTTCCGCCGTACTTGACCACCACGATCTTGCCGTGCAGTTGCTTGAGCCATGGTAGCGCCGCGGCGAGGACCGATGCTTTGGTCTGGGTGGCGGTCATGAGCTGTACGCCGAGTTCTCTTCGACGTACGCATGCGACAGATCGGTGGTCCGGACGGACGCGGTCGCGTCACCGGCGAACAGGTCGATCAGCACCTCGATCTCGTCACCGGACAGGTCGACCTCGCGGGCACCCGGCGCACCGGTACCGTCGACGCACACCGGTGAACCGTTGAACGACACGCTGATTCGCTGCGGATCCAGGGCCACCGGAGCGATCCCGACCGCGGCCAGCACCCGGCCCCAGTTCGGGTCGGAGCCGAACAGCGCGGTCTTGACCAGACTGTCGCGGGCGACCGCCCGGGCGGCGATGAGCGCCTCGTCCTCGGTGGCGGCGCCGGCGACGGTGATCGAGATCCGTTTGGTGACGCCCTCGGCATCGGCCTGCAACTGCGCGCAGAGGTCATCGCACACGGCCAGCATGGCCGCATCCAGTTCCTCCTGGGTGGGCGTGACCTCGCTGGCACCGGAGGCCAGCAGCAGTACGGTGTCGTTGGTCGAGCAACTGCCGTCGATGTCGAGGCGGTCGAAGGTCCGCCCGGTGGCCCGCCGCAGCGCGGTGTCCAGGGCGGCCGGGGTGGCGACGGCGTCGGTGGTGATGACCACCAGCATGGTCGCCAGCGAGGGTGCCAGCATGCCGGCTCCCTTGGCCATCCCACCGACCGTCCAGCTGTCCGTATGCAGCGCCACCTGTTTCGGCACCGTGTCGGTGGTCATGATGGCTCGGGCGGCTTCTTCTCCGCCGGTGAGTCCGCCGGCCATCTCGTGCACGATGTCGGTGACACCGGCCAGCACCTTGTCCATGGGCAGCCGGTCACCGATCAGCCCGGTAGAGCAGACCGCGACCTCGATGGCGCCGGTCTCGGTGCCCCAGTCGCTGAGCGCCGCGGCAACGGCCTCGGCGGTGGCGTGGGTGTCCTGGAAGCCCAGCGGTCCGGTGCAGGCGTTGGCGCCACCGGAATTCAGGATGACCGCACGCAGCCGTCCGGTGGTGAGCACCTGCTGGGACCACTGCACCGGGGCGGCCTTGATCTGGTTGCGGGTGAACACACCCGCGGCGTGGTGGTCGGGGCCCTCGTTGAACACCAGCGCCAGGTCCAGCCTGCCGGTCGCCTTGATGCCGGCCGAGATTCCGGTGGCCCGGAAGCCGGCCGGCGCGGTCACACCCTGAGTCCGAACCAATCTCACGGTGCCACTCCCACGGTCGACAGTCCTTCGGTTTCGGGCCAGCCCAGGGCCAGGTTCATCGATTGCACGGCGGCGCCGCCGGTGCCCTTGGTCAGGTTGTCGATGGCGCAGATCGCGACCAGCACGCCGGCCTCCTCATCGACGGCCACCGCCACCTGTGCGGCATTGCTGCCGATCACCGATCCGGTCTTGGGTAACTGACCTTCGGGCAGCAGGTGAATGAACGGCTCTGCGCCGTAGGCCTTCTCGTAGGCGGCGCGGATCTCGGCCTCGGAGGCGGACGTCGGCGCGGTGCAGGTGGCCAGGATGCCCCGCGAGGTGGGGATGAGCACGGGCGTGAACGACACCGTGACGTTCTTGTCGGTGAGCCTGCGCAGACCCTGGGCGATCTCCGGGGTGTGCCGGTGCCTGCCCGCGATGTTGTACGCCCGTGCCGATCCGATGACCTCGGCGCCCAGCAGGTCGACCTTGGCCGACTTGCCCGCGCCGGAGGTGCCGCTGACGGCAACAACCGTCACGTTCGGTTCGACCAGATCGGCGGCGACGGCGGGCAGCAGGGCCAGCAGCGCGGAGGTCGGGTAGCAGCCGGGCACGGCGATGCGGGTGGCGCCCGTGAGGGCTTCCCGGCCGCCGGGCAGTTCGGGCAGGCCGTAGGGCCAGGTGCCCGCGTGCGCGCTGCCGTAGAACTTCTCCCAATCGGCCGCGTCGGCGAGCCGGAAGTCCGCGCCGCAATCGATGATGACGGTGTCGCCGAGTCGCGCGGCGAGTTCGGCGGAATGCCCGTGCGGCAGGCCGAGGAACACGACATCGTGACCGGCGAGCAGTTCGGCATCGGTGGGCTGCAGCACCCGGTCGGCCAGCGGCAGCAGGTGTGGGTGATGCTCGCCGAGCGTGCTGCCCGCGCTGGCCGCGGCGGTGAGTGCCCCGATGGTCAGGCGGCCGTCCGCGTAGGCCGGGTGGCCGAGCAGCAGGCGCAGGATCTCTCCGCCGGCGTACCCACTGGCACCGGCGACGGCTACGGAGGTCATACACCCAATCCTTGCATTGTTATGCAGCCAAGTGCAAACCCATTAGGCGGCCGACCTCAGGCCCGCTGGACCGCTCCCACCCGCTCGGCTGCGGCGGCCACCGCGGCCTCGCGCGAAGCGCTCGCCTCGTCCTCGGTCAGCGTCCGGTCGGTGGCCCGGAACCGCAGTGCCAGGGTCAGCGACTTGCGGCCGTCCCCGATCTGCGGACCGGTGTACACATCGAACAACCGCACATCCTCCAGTAGCTCACCGGCGCCGTCGCGCACCGCCTCGACCACCGCGGCGGCGGCGACGTCCTCGGCAACGACGAGGCTGATGTCCTGGAATACCGCCGGGAACGGCGAAACCGCGGGCGCGGGCAGGCGTTCGGTGATCGGGATGGCGTCGAGGTTCAGTTCCACCGCGCAGGTGCCGGCGGGCAGGCCCGCCCGTTCGATGACGGCGGGGTGCAACTGCCCGGCGTAGCCGATCGTCAGGTCGCCGATGAGGACCTCGGCGCACCGACCCGGATGCCAGGGCAGTTCCTGCGCGGCGCGCAGGGTGAACTCCACCCCGGCCGCGCGCCCGATCACCCGGACGGCCTCGAACGCATCGGCGGCCTGCACCGGCCGGCCCGCGCCCCACGGCCCGGCGGGTTCGCGCAGACCGGTCAGGACCACCGCGACGTGCTCGGGCTGACTCGGCAGCGAGCCGTCCAGTCCGGCGATCTCCTCGGCGGTGGGACGGCGGTCGGTCGGGATACGCTCCACCGCCCGGGTGTCCGACGTCTTGAGCGCCACATGCGAGATGGCAAACAGCGCAGTATCGACCGCGCCGCGAGAAACATTGCGCAACAACGACTCCAACAGCCCCGGCAGCAGAGTGCTGGCCAGGTGCGGCCGGTCGGCCTCCAGCGGGTTGAGCACCGTGACCACGGAGCGACGCGGGTCATCGGCGGGCAGCCCCCAGGTGTCGAACACACCGGCCGGCAGGAACGGTGTCGGGAGTACCTCGACATAGCCGTTGAGCGCCAACGATTTCCCGAGTGCGCGACGACGTTTCTGCACCGGTGTCAGGCCACGCCCCGGAGGCGCCAACGGCAGCACCGAGGGAATGGCGTCCAGGCCCTCGAGCCGTAACACCTCTTCGACCAGATCGGCAGGTTCGCGAAGATCGGTGCGCCAACTGGGCGGCACGGCGACGATCCAGTGGTGACCACCTTCGGTCTTCTCGGTCACCACGGCGCCGATCTGGGCGAGCCGTCGCGCCGCGACACCGGCCGGGTAGGTCACGCCCGCCACCCGGTCCGGCAGATCCACCGGCATGCTGACCGCCGCGGGCGACCAGTTCTCACGCGGCGGGTCACCCCGCCAGTCGGTCAGCGTGGGATCGACGGTGCCACCGGCGATCTCGGCGAGCAGCGTGGCGCAGCGGTCCAGGGCGGCCACCGAGATCGCCGGGTCGACCGTGCGTTCGTAGCGGCGTCCGGCCTCACTGGCCAGCCGCAGCCTGCGCTGGGTGCGCGACACCGCGGCCGGATCCCACACCGCGGCCTCCAACAGCACGTCGGTGGTGGTGTCGCGCACCTCGGTGGTGCCGGCACCCATCACACCGCCGATCGCCGCCGTCGCGACATCGTCGACGATCAGCACGTCGCCGTCGTTGAGGGTGCGGGTGACATCGTCGAGGGTGGTGACCTTCTCCCCCGCCTCGGCGAACCGCACGGTGAACGCACCGGTGATCAGCGACCGGTCGTGCGCGTGCATGGGGTGACCGAGCTCGAGCATCACGTAGTTGGTGACATCGACAGCCGGTGAGATGGCACGGATACCGGACAGCAGCAGCCGACGCTGCAGCCACCACGGCGATACCGCGGACGGATCGATACCGCTCACCGGACGCAGCCCGAAGCGCTGCACACCGGTGCCGGGCTGCACGGTCAGCGGCCAGGCCTCGCCCTGCACCGGCAGCGGCGCGATATCGGCGGGGTCGGCGAACTCCAGGTCGGTGGCGCAGGCGATCTCACGCGCCATACCGCGCATCGACAGGCAGTAACCACGATCCGGGGTGATCGCCAGATGGAACACCACATCGTCGAGACCCACGACGTCGATGGCCGAGGCACCCGGTTCGGCGGTACCCGGCGGCAGCACCAGGATCCCGGAGTGGTCACCACCCAGGTTGAGTTCGGATGCCGAGCAGATCATCCCGTCGGAGGTCCGCCCGTAGGTCTTGCGCTTGGCGATCGTGAAGTCGCCGGGCAGGACGGTGCCGGGCAACGCCACCACCACCAGATCACCGACGGCGAAGTTGGTTGCACCGCAGACGATATCGCGGGCATCGGATTCGCCGACGTCGACCTTGCAGGCCCGGATGGGCTTCTTGAACTCGGTGAGTTCCTCGATCTCGGCGACCCGGCCGACGGTCAACGGACCGGTGACCGGACCGACGGCGATGATCTCCTCCACCTCGTGGCCGATGCGGATGAAGATCTGCTCGAGGTCGGAGACCGACATGTCCCAACCCGGCGTGCCGGCCCGGACGGTGTCACGCAGCCAGCTGTAGGGAACGCGCATCAGGCACCCACCCCGAACGGCAGCGAGAACCGCACGTCACCCTCGACCATGTCCCGCATGTCGGGAATGCCGTTGCGGAACTGCAGGGTGCGTTCCAGGCCCATCCCGAACGCGAAGCCCGAGTACTCGCTCGGATCGATTCCGCAGGCGCGCAGCACATTCGGATTGACCATGCCACAACCGCCCCACTCGACCCAGCCGGGTCCACCCTTTTTGTTCTCGAACCACACGTCCACCTCGGCGGACGGTTCGGTGAACGGGAAGAAGTGCGGACGGAACCGGGTGCGTCCCGCGGGCCCGAATTCGGCGCGGGCCAACGCATCCAGCGTGCCACGCAGGTTGGCCATCGTCAGGCCCTTGTCCACGGCGAGGCCTTCGACCTGGTGGAAGACCGGCGTGTGGGTGGCATCGAGTTCGTCGGTGCGGAAGGTACGACCCAGCGAGATGATGTACACCGGCAGTTCACGTTCCAGCAGCGCCCGGATCTGCACGGGCGAGGTATGGGTGCGCAGCACCTGCCGCGAGCCGTCCGGCGCGATCTGGAAGGTGTCCTGTTCACTGCGCGCCGGGTGATCCGGCGGAAAGTTGAGTGCGTCGAAGTTGAACTGCTCCGTCTCCACCTCGGGCCCTTCGGCCAGCTCCCAACCCATCGCGACGAAGGTGTCGGCGATGCGCTCGGTCAGCAGGGTGATGGGGTGGCGGGCACCGATCGGCTGCCGGGACGACGGCAGCGTCACGTCGATGCGCTCGGCCACCAGCACCGCCGCGTCGCGTTCCACGCGCAGCGCCGCCAGTCTCTCGTCGTAGGCCTGCTGGGCCTCGGTGCGGGCCACGTTGACCCGCTTGCCGGCATCGGCGCGCTCGGTCTTGGGCAGCGACCCCAGCGCCTGACGAGCCGACGCGATCGGGGATCGATCACCGAGGTGTTCGGTCTTGGCCCGGGCCAGCGCCTCCAGGTCGGCGGCCGCTTCGAAGGCCTGCCGGGCCGCGCTCACCGCGTTGATCAGGCCTTCTTCTGAGAGCTCCGCCACCCGGCGATCATAGGTGATGCCCGGATGAGAGCGACGTCACGCACCCTCGGCATCCTCGTCGAACCGGTCGGCGCCCCCGGCCTGCGGAATCGGCTTGACCCAGTACATCTGCAGGTCCTCGGGCACCCCGCTGGGTTTGGCCGCGAACAGCTGCCTGCGCACCTTCTTCACCGTCACCCCGAGCGCGGCCAGGTCACCGTTCTCGGTGATGCGGTCCAGCGTCGGGTGCGAGATGACCAGGCCGCCCCTGGTGGCGCGTTCCATCACCCGGGCGGCGATGTTGACGTCGACGCCGAGCCAGTCCGAACCGATCCGCTGGGGATGGCCGGTGTGGATACCGGCCCGCATGCGGGGGGTGTAGCCGTCCACCTCGACGTCGCGGACCGCATCCAGGGCGGTCAGCACCGCGCGGACCGCGGTATCCGGGTCACGGAAGACGGCCATGGCACCGTCGCCCATCCGTTTGACGATGTGGCCACCCTCGGCCAGCAACGGAGGTTCCATGACCTGCGCGACGCGCCGCAGCAGCCGCAGGGTGGCGTCGTCACCGGCGTTCAGGGACCAGGCGGAGAAACCCACCAGGTCGGTGAACACCAACGTCATCTCCCGGTTGGCGGGCCGGCCCGATACGCGCTCGGTCAGCGCCTGCCAGACCTGCAGGGCGCCGAGGCTGACCTCCCGGGACACGGCCTCGCGTTCGAGGAGCCGATCCGCGGCCCGGGCCGCGGCGCGCGGGCCGCCCTCACCGGCCGCCGACAGCGGGTCCCCGAATTCCGGGTCACCGGGCAGGGCTCGCCGCGCACGCCGGATCATGGCGATGACGTTGGCGTTGTGATTTGTGGCGGAGAGCCATCCCAGGGGTCCCGGTTGACGGTACGGCGCCTCGGAGCGCTCGATTTCCCCGGTGCGTGCGGATCGTTCCTCGAACGATTCGACATCCACAACGCAACACTAGGCGGCTGTTCTGACACCGGCAACGACGACCGTCTAGACGTTGCTCACATTGCGACGTCGTCAGCCGGCCGACGGTGGGTCAGCGAACAGACTCATCGGCGACCGCCGCTGCCGCCTCGTCGATGATCGCGCGCATCGCCTGCTCAGCCAGCTTCTCCTCGCCCATCCTGATGGCGCGGGCCACCTCGTCATGCAGCGCGATCGCCGCAAGGTTGGGCCGCTCGGGCATCATCCCGTGATGGGTCCGGCCGGTGAGCAGTTCGGCGACGACGCCATTGAGCGCCCGGAACATCTCGTTGCCGCTGGCCTCCAGCAGTGCTTGATGAAACATCTTGTCCGCCAGCAGGTAGGCATCCAGGTCGCCCGATCGCCCGTGCACGACCATGTCGGATACCGCGGCCGCCATGATCCGGCACTGATGTGGGGTGGCCCGGCGGGCAGCCAACGCCGCCGCCGCGGGCTCGAATCCCACGCGCAGCTCCGACAGGGAGGCCAGCTGGGCGGCACGGTCACCGACATCGAGCCGCCACCGGATCACCTCCGGGTCGAAGACATTCCACTTCGCCGCGGGCTGGACGGTGATCCCGACCCGCCGCCGCGATTCGACCAGCCCCATCGACTCCAGCACCCGGATCACCTCACGGGCAACGCTGCGCGACATCTCGTGCTCGGCGCTCACACCATCGAGTGTGAGCACCCGGCCGGGCGGGTACTGCCCCGACACGATGGCCGTTCCCAATGCAGCCAACAGGCTGCCGTGGAGAGCGCCGGCCCTCGGACGATCGCGCATAAACAGATGATGTCAGACGCATGCTGCCGGCGAAAGTGATCAATTCACGAAGAATCTCTTGCAATCGTATGATGATTGAGACAAACTGTGTGACGTCACACACAGAAAAGGCGGAGGGGCATGGCAACACCGATCGTGGTGATGGGGGTTTCGGGGTCGGGTAAGTCGACCGTCGGCGCGGCGCTGGCCCAGCGGCTACGGGTGCCGTTCGCCGATGCCGATGACTTCCACCCCCCCGCGAACATCACAAAGATGTCGGCCGGCCACCCGCTCGACGACGATGACCGGGGGCCATGGCTGGACTCGATCGGCCAATGGTTGGCATCGCACGAGCGACGGCGGCGTGATGAGCTGCTCGGCGTTGAAGCGCAGCTACCGCGACCAGCTTCGCCGGCATTGCGCCGTGATCGACTTCCTGCACCTGGAGGGATCCCTGGAGACCATCGGCAGGCGGCAGGCCAGCCGGCCCGGGCACTTCATGCCCGCCGCACTGCTCGCGTCCCAGTTCGAGACGCTCGAGCCGCTCGAATCCGATGAGCACGGTGTCGCCGTCGGCGTCGACCAGAGCATCGACTCGATCGTCGAAAGTTACGTCACCACAACCACAGCACGCTCGACCGAGGAGGACCGATGACCAGGGGCACGGAAATCGCATGGGACGGAGGATCTCGTGGAGGCAATTGATCCGGCATACGGAACCACCACGCTGCTGCTGATCGCGGCCGGGGCGGTCGCGCTGTTGCTGTTCCTCATCATCAAGGTGAAGCTGCATGCCTTCGTCGCGCTGGTGCTGGTGAGTGCGCTGACGGCACTGGCGGCCGGGATCCCGGTGGCCGATGTCCCCAGCGCCCTGTCCTTCGGTTTCTCCAACACGCTCGGCTCGGTGGCCCTGCTGGTCGGCTTCGGCGTCATGATCGGCCGGCTCCTGGAAATCACCGGCGGTGCACAGGTACTCGCCGACACCCTGATCAGCCGGTTCGGCGAGAAACGGGCGCCACTGGCGCTCGGCGTGGCCGCGCTGCTCTTCGGCTTCCCCATCTTCTTCGACGCCGGACTGGTCGTCTTCCTTCCGATCATCATGACGGTGGCACGTCGCTTCGGCGGCTCGATGGTGCTCTATGCGTTCCCGGCGGCCGGGGCGTTCGCGGCCATGCACGCGCTGGTCCCGCCGCACCCGGGGCCGGTGGCGGCCGCGGAGTTGCTCGGCGCCAACATCGGACTCACCCTGATCGTCGGTGCGCCGGTCGCCGTCGCGTCCTGGTACGTCGGCGCCTACCTGGTGTCGCAGGCGATCGGCCGGCGGGTACACGTCGACATCCCCACCTCGCTGTTCGGCGAGATCAACGGCGGACGCGATATCGCCGGCGACACCGAAGACGGCGCCCCGTCGGCAGCCGGGACTTCCGGCACGGCCACCCGCACCGCACCCAGCTTCGCCACGGTGCTGGGGATCTTGTTGCTGCCCTTCGTGTTGATCTCGTTCAACACCGTGGTCAACACCTTGATGACCGCCGGCGTCATCGAGAAGGGCGCCACCTGGGCCGAATACCTCAAGCTGCTCGGCACGACCTCGATCGCGCTGCTGATCACCGTCATCGTGGCGACCCTGGTCCTGGGATTGCGGGGCCGGTCGATGGCCGATGTCAGCGACATCTTGGACAAAGCGCTCGGTCCGATCTGCGCGATCATCCTCATCACGGGCGCGGGCGGCATGTTCGGCGGCGTGCTCCGGTTGAGCGGTATCGGCGACGCACTGAGCAGTTCGCTGTCGAACCTCGGCATCTCGCTCATCCTGCAGGCGTTCCTCATCTCCACCCTGCTGCGCGTCGCGCAGGGCTCGGCGACCGTCGCGTTGACGACGACGGCCGGCCTGCTCAGTGCCGCCGTCGCCGCGGCCGACCTGAGCAGTCTCCAGCTCACCGCGCTGGTGATGGCGATCGCCGCCGGAGCCACGGTGTTGTCCCACGTCAACGACTCGGGGTTCTGGTTGGTCAGCCGGTTCTTCGGCATGGACGTCAAGACCACGCTCAAGACCTGGACGGTCATGGAGACGACGCTGGGCCTCAGCGCCTTCGCGATCAGCCTCGGGTTGTGGGCCGTCGCGTGAGGTGGATCCCGCACCGCAGATCGCGGGCACATGGAGGCACGGTAGCCAACACATAACGGCGGCCCGCCACACCGCGACGGCGTATAGACAACGTGCGTTGTCAAGCATATGGTCGGCACATCCGTAGTTTTCAAGGCTCAACGAGGACGCCATGACTGCTGCATCGCAAGATTCCGCCCCGTCGACCGAGCACGCGGCGATCCCGCTCGGCCCCGATTCACTGACCTGGAAGTACTTCGGCGACCTCCGCACCGGACTGCTGGGCGTCTGGATCGGCTCGATCCAGAACATGTATCCGGAGCTCGGCGCGGGCGTCGAGGACCACTCGATCCTGCTGCGCGAGCCGCTGCAGCGGGTGGCCAGGTCCGTGTACCCGATCATGGGGGTGGTCTACGACGGTGACCGTGCCGCCGAGACCGGCGCCCAGATCAAGGGGTTCCATCACGACATCAAGGGTGTCGATGGGCAGGGCCGCCGCTACCACGCGCTCAATCCCGAGACCTTTTACTGGGCGCACGCCACGTTTTTCATGCTGATCATCAAGACCGCCGACTATTTCTGTGGCGGCCTGACCGAGTCCGAGAAGCATCAGCTGTTCGACGAACACGTGCAGTGGTACCGGATGTACGGCATGAGCATGCGCCCGGTCCCGGAGAGCTGGGAGGACTTCCTGGTCTATTGGGACCACAAGTGCCGCGAGGAGTTGGAGATCAACCGCGCCACCCTGGACATCTTCACCATCCGCATCCCGAAGCCGTGGTTCGTGCTGATGCCGACGGGCATGTGGGATCAGCTGTTCAAGCCGATGATCGGCGCACAGCGCTGGGTCGCGGCCGGTGTGTTCGACGCTCCGGTGCGGGAGAAGGCCGGGATGCACTGGACACCCGGCGACGAGATTCTGCTGCGGCTGTTCGGGAAGGCCGTCGAGTTGGCGTTCACCGTGGTGCCCGACGAGATCCGACTGCACCCGCGGGCGATCTCGGCCTATCGCCGTGCGGCCGGGAGCATTCCCGAGGACGCGCCACTGGTGGAGGCCCCCGAGTTCATGGCCCCGCCCGCGGACCGCAAGGGCCTGGCGATGCACTACCAGCCGAGGCAGCGACCATCCAGGCCGAAGTCGCTGCTGGACCGCGCGGGCTCGCTGGTCCACACCACCTTCTCGCTGGCGGGTCTGTCCAGGCCGGCAGCCAAACGAGAGGTCGCCTGACACGATGCTGGAATGGTCTGACGTCGATATCGCCGTGCGCGACGCGGTGCGCGAGTTCGTCGACAAGGAGATCCGGCCGCATATCGACGCGCTGGAAAGCGGCGATATGGAGCCCTACCCCATCATCCGCAAGCTCTTCAGCGCCTTCGGTATCGATGCAATGGCGCGGGAGTCGTTGGAGCGCAGGCTGTCCGGGTTGCGCGACGGTGGCGGCGGGCAGGAGCGCAGCGACTCGGGGAATGGGAGCGGCGGCGCGAAGGCCTCCAAGCCTTCCGGGGGCATGTTCGGGGGCGGTCCCGACCAGGCCGGGATGGGTTTCGTGTTGATCAGCGAGCTGTGCCGGGTGTCCATGGGCCTGGTCACCGGGATGGGTGTCAGCCTGGGCCTGACGGTGCCGACCATCCAGAGCCGCGGCACCCTGGCCCAGCAGGAACGCTGGCTGCCCGGCCTGGTGACCTACGAGAAGATCGGCGCCTGGGCCATCACCGAACCGGATTCCGGTTCGGATGCGTTCGGCGGCATGAAGTCCTACGTCGTGCGCGACGGCGACGAGTACGTCCTCAACGGGCAGAAGACGTTCATCACCAACGGGCCTGACGCGGACGTCGTGGTCGTCTACGCCAAACTCGACGAGCGCGGTTCCGGCGGGCAGGAGCGTAGCGACCGGGGAACTGACACCGACAAACGCGACCGAACGGTGCTGACCTTCGTCCTGGACCGCGGCATGGACGGTTTCGTCCAGTCGAAACCGTTCCACAAGATGGGCATTCACAGCTCTCGCACCGGTGAGCTGTTCTTCAGCAACGTCCGGCTGGGCCGTGACCGCCTGCTCGGCGAGACGGAGAACAACGCCTCCGGCGACGGCCGCGACAGCGCCCGGTCCAGCTTCTCCGCCGAGCGGATCGGCGTGGCCGCCATGTCCCTGGGCGTGATCGAGGAGTGCCTGCGATTATCGGTGGACTACGCCAAGAACCGGGTGTTGTGGGGCAAGGAAATCGGCCAGTTCCAGTTGATCCAGCTCAAGCTGGCCACCATGGAGGTGGCCCGGATGAACGTGCGCAACATGCTGTTCCGGATCATCGAATCCGCGCAGGCCGGCTCACCGATCTCACTGGCCGAGGCCTCGGCGATCAAATGGTACTGCTCGCAGGCGGCCACCGATGCGGCGATGGAGGCCGTGCAACTCTTCGGCGGCAACGGCTACATGACCGAGTACCGGGTGGAGCAGTTGGCCCGCGATGCCAAATCGCTGATGATCTATGCCGGAAGCAACGAGGTGCAGATCACCCACGTTGCGCGGGGGCTACTGAGCTGAGCGCCAGCGCCTGCGACGGGCACCAGCAGGTTGCTACATGAGTTCAGCCTCGACAACCTTGCCGTCTCCATGCGGAAGCCAGGTAGCGATTTCGACGCGTTGACGTACACCAGTTCAGTATCGCCAGAGCGCGCGCGACAAAACTGAAGCGCATGGGCAGATGGTCGACGCTGCGCCTGAGGAACTCGCTACGCGGCTCCCCGCGCGTCGGCCGCCGCGGCAATGTCCGGAGCCAGGCCGTGCGCCTCCGAACCCAGTAGCCAGGCCGTGGGCAGGCTCAGATCGACCGACGGCAGCGGTGTCTCGCCGTCCAACGTGGTGGCCAGCACCTGCAGACCCGCACTCCGCAGTGCGGCAATGAGTTCGAGTGTGTCCGGGACCTGGACGACGGGAAGCCCGAAGATGCTGCCCGCCGAGGCGCGCAGGCATTTCGCGTTGTAGGGGTCGACACTGTCGCCGGAGAGGATGAGTGCATCGGCACCCATGGCGTCGGCGAGCCGGATCAACGTGCCGGCGTTGCCAGGATCGGAGGTCTCGACGGCGACGGCCACCAGCCGTGACGACTCCAGCACCTCGGACAGGACGACCTCGGGGATCTCGCACACGGCGATCAACCCGACCGGGGTCACGGTGTCCGACAGTACTTTTGCGGCGCGGTCCGTCACCTCGTGCACCGGGGCGCCGGCGAGCAGATCCGCGAACCGCACGTGCGCGTCCTCGGTGACGAAGACCTCCTCGACGAGGCCACGCCGCAGCGCTGCCTCGACCAGGTTGGGACCTTCGGCGAGGAAGCGCGCGGCGTGGCGACGTCCGGCGGGACGCTGCAGCTTGATCGCCGCAGCTACCCGATTGGACTTCTCGGTGAGCGACATCAATTCCCGGGTCGCTTCGCTCCTGCCCTCCGTATCAGGCGGCTTCGCCCGACGGTGCGTTGACATCCTCGGGCAGGGCTGCCTTGGCAACCTCGACCAGCGCGGTGAACGCGGCCGGATCGCTGATCGCGATCTCCGACAGGTTCTTGCGGTCCACCTCGACGCCGGCCAGCTTGAGGCCCTGGATCAGGCGGTTGTAGGTGACGCCGTTGGCGCGGGCCGCAGCGTTGATACGGGAGATCCACAGCTTGCGGAAATCGCCCTTGCGGGCCTTGCGGTCCCGGTAGGCGTAGGTCAAGGAGTGCAGCTGCTGCTCTTTGGCCTTGCGGTAGAGGCGTGACCGCTGGCCGCGGTAGCCCTTGGAAGCCTTGAGTACTGTGCGCCGCTTCTTTTGAGCGTTGACTGCGCGCTTCACGCGTGCCATGAGGGTGTTCCTATTCTTGCGGGGAAAGTCTGGAGGGAGGAAGCGGCTTTTCGGCCGTTCGACCGAGTTAGCCGTTCAGCATCTTCTTGACGCGGGCGGTGTCGTTGGCGGCAACGGTGACGCGGCCGTCGAGGCGACGGGTGTGCTTGCTCGCCTTGTGCTCGAGAAGGTGGCGCTTGCCGGCCTTCTGCCGGACGACCTTGCCGCTTCCGGTGACGCGGAAGCGCTTGGATGCGCCGCTGTGGGTCTTTGCCTTGGGCATGTGTCCTCAGTTCTTGTGGTGGATCAGTTCTGCGTGGGCTCGGTGGGCTGCGTTGGTTCGGCCGGTGCAGCCGGTGCTGCCGGTGCCGCCGCCTCGCCACCGGAACGCGGCGTCGGTGCGTCGGCGTCGTGCGCCGCCTTGGCGCGGGTCTTCGCGCCACGGTGCGGTGCCAGCACCATCGTCATGTTGCGGCCGTCCTGCTTGGCGGAGGTCTCGACGAAGCCGTAGTCAGCCACGTCCGCGCCGAGACGCTGCAGCAGTCGGTAGCCCAGTTCGGGCCGGGACTGCTCGCGACCGCGGAACATGATGGTGACCTTGACCTTCGACCCGGCTTCGAGGAAGCGGACCACATGGCCCTTCTTCGTCTGGTAGTCGTGGTCGTCGATCTTCGGCCGAAGCTTCTGTTCCTTGACGACGGTCTGCTGCTGGTTCTTGCGAGACTCGCGCTCCTTGAGTGCCGTCTCGTACTTGAACTTGCCGTAGTCCATGATCTTGCACACCGGTGGTTTGGCGTCTGGGGCTACTTCGACAAGGTCGAGATCGGCGTCGACGGCGACGCGGAGAGCATCTTCGATGCGGACAATGCCTACCTGCTCACCATTCGGTCCGATCAGGCGGACTTCAGGTACGCGGATGCGCTCGTTGATGCGGGTCTCAGTGCTGATGGGGCCTCCTACGTTGTCTGCTCGTGCCACGACCGCATGGAGCGCCGGGCCAGCAGGGAGAGACCACACCACCAGCATTCCGCTCCGGAGAGCAGAAAGGCCCTGCATACAGCAGGGCCCGATGCCGACCGATCACGGCTTTCGCCGTCTGCGCATGCGCAGAACAGGACATCCGCGGATGCCTGTGATCGGACCGCTGGACCGGTATGGTCAGCGGTGGGAGCGGGACTCCACTTACTGTCCCTGGCGTTCGCCGGGACGGTCGATCGTGCAAGTCTAACAGGCATGACCGATGATCAGAAAACTCCGCCCGGCGCAGACCCGCAGGTGAGGGAGCTCGCCGAGATTCCGGCCGTCGAGGTGATCACCCGCTCGGCCGTGATGCTGATGAGTGCGGCGGCGGAGAAGATCGGCCTGGGGTCCGCGGATCCCGATGACAGTCCGCACCGCGATCTCGACGAGGCCCGCCGTCTCATCACCGCGCTCGCCGGCCTGGTCACCGCGTCCGCCGAATACCTCGGCCTGCACGCCGGGCCGTTGCGCGACGGACTGAAGAGCCTGCAGCTGGCGTTCCGGGAGGCCAGCGCGGCACCCGAGGAACCCGGCCAGGGCCCCGGAGAGAAGTTCACCGGTCCGGTCTGGTGATCCGGGCCGACACCCAGGCACCCTAGAAGCACCCATTTCGGCCGCTTAGGGCATATTCTCGCGCCCTATGACGGCCACCACAGTCCCGCATCCGTCGACGACCCGGCGACCGTCAGGATTTTCGTGGGTTCCGACCGCCGCGGGCTGGATCGTCGGGGTCATCGCCACGCTGTCGTTGGTGGCGAGCATCTCCCCGTTCGTCCGGTCCGCGATCCGGGTGCCCCGCGAGTTCGTCAACGACTACATCTTCAACTTCCCCGACACCAGCTTCGCCTGGGCGACGGTGCTCGCGCTGCTGGCCGCCGCGCTGGCCGCCCGCAAGAGCATCGCCTGGTGGATTCTGGTGTTCTACATGGTCGCCGCGGTGGCCGTGAACATCGCCGACCTGATCGCCGGTGACGAATCGGTGCTCGAGGAGTTCGGCGAGATCATCGGCCTGGTCTTCCACCTGGCCTCCATCGGGTTCCTGGTGCTGGCCCGTCACGAGTTCTGGGCCAAGGTCCGCCGCGGCGCCCTATTCAAGGCCGTCGGTGCCCTGCTCGCCGGGATGGCGCTGGGCATCGGGGTCGGGTGGGGACTGCTGGAACTGTTTCCCGGCACGCTGCAGCGCGACTACCGACTCGGCTACGCCGCCAACCGGGTGGTGGCGTTCGCCGGCGTCGACTCCGCGGTCTTCGACGGTCAGCATCCCGGGGTCCTGATCAACGCACTGCTCGGCCTGTTCGGCGCGCTGGCACTGGTGGTCGCGGCCATCGTGCTGTTCCGGTCCCAGCGGGCCACCAACGCGCTGACCGGCCAGGACGAATCCGCCATCCGCGGGCTGCTGGAGCTGTTCGGCAAGAACGATTCGCTCGGCTACTTCGCCACCCGCCGCGACAAGTCGGTGGTGTTCGCACCCAACGGACGCGCCGCCGTCACCTACCGCGTCGAGGTGGGCGTCTGCCTGGCCAGCGGGGACCCGGTCGGCGATCCGCGCTCCTGGCCCGCCGCCATCGACGCCTGGCTCAAGCTGTGCAAGTCCTATGGCTGGGCTCCCGGCGTGATGGGTGCCAGCGCCCCTGCCGCACAGGCGTTTCGCGACGCCGGTCTCAACGCCATCGAACTCGGCGATGAGGCCATCCTGCACCCCGACCGCTTCAAGTTGTCCGGCCCGGATATGAAGCCGGTGCGCCAGGCCGTCACCCGCGCCCGCCGCGCAGGTCTGACCGTCCGCATCCGCAGGCACCGCGAACTGACCTCCGACGAGATGGCCATGGTGGTCGGCCGCGCCGATGCCTGGCGCGACACCGAGACCGAACGTGGTTTCTCGATGGCGTTGGGCCGCTTGGGTGATCCCGCCGACGGTGACTGCATGCTGGTGGAGGCTGTCGAAGACGGAGCCGACGACGGTACTGACGAGAAAGTCGTGGCGATGCTCTCCCTGGTCCCGTGGGGCGCCAACGGAGTCTCACTGGACGTCATGCGCCGCTCACCCCAGTCCCCCAACGGCACCATCGAGCTGATGGTCAGCGAAATCTGTCTGCAGGCAGAGGATCTCGGCATCACCCGGATCTCGCTGAACTTCGCGATGTTCCGGTCGGCGTTCGAGCAGGGTGCGCAACTGGGCGCCGGCCCGGTCGCCCGGCTGTGGCGTGCACTGCTGGTGTTCTTCTCCCGATGGTGGCAGCTGGAGACCCTGTACCGCTCCAACATGAAGTACCAGCCGGAGTGGGTTCCGCGGTTCGCCTGCTACCAGGACGCCCGGGAAGTGCCCCGCGTCGGGGTGGCCTCGGTGATCGCCGAGGGATTCTTGGTGCTGCCGTTCTCCCGCCGCAAGGAGCACACCGGCGAACACGTCGCGGCGCCGAAGAACCTGGTGGACAGCGGGCTGCTGCACCGCGACGGCAGCGCCCCGGATATCCTTGCGCTGCAACACGATCTGCCCGATGACGACCGCAACCGGCTGCCCGAGCAGGTGCGGGTCCGGATGGCGAAGCTGAAAACGTTGCAGGACAACGGTGTCGACGCCTACCCGGTCGGCGAGGCCCCCAGCCACACCGTCGAGCAGGCCCTGTCCACCACCGCTGCCGATGTCACCGTCACCGTGGCGGGCCGGATCCTGCGGTTGCGGGACTACGGCGGGGTGCTGTTCGCCGCGCTGCGCGACTGGTCCGGTGACGTACAACTGCTGCTGGACAACTCGCGCCTCACCCAGGGCACCAACGCCGATTTCACCGGCTCGATCGACCTCGGTGACCTGATCGAGGTGACCGGCACCATGGGGCTCAGCCGCAACGGCACCCCGTCACTGCTGGTCACCCGGTGGCGGCTGATCGGCAAGTGCCTGCGGCCGCTGCCCGACAAATGGAAGGGCCTCACCGACCCGGAGGCCCGCGTCCGGACCCGCTACGTCGACCTCGCCATCAACACCGAGGCCCGAGACCTCATCACCGCCCGCAGCCGGATCCTGCACGCCATCCGGGAAACACTGGTGGGCAAGGGATTCCTCGAAGTCGAGACGCCGATCCTGCAGCAGATCCACGGCGGCGCGAATGCGCGCCCCTTCACCACCCACATCAACGCCTACGACCTGGACCTGTACCTGCGCATCGCGCCCGAGCTGTATCTGAAGCGGCTCTGCGTGGGCGGCGTGGAGCGGGTCTTCGAACTGGGCCGCGCGTTCCGCAACGAGGGTGTGGATTTCAGCCACAACCCGGAGTTCACGCTGCTGGAGGCGTATCAGGCGCACGCCGACTACAACGTCTGGATGCACGGCTGCCGCGAGCTCATCCAAAATGCCGCCGAAGCTGCCAACGGCGCCCAGGTGGTGATGCGCCCCGGCCCCGACGGCGGTCTGGTGGCGGTCGACATCTCCGGGGACTGGCCGGTGAAGACGGTGCACGGCGCGGTGTCCGAGGCCCTCGGTGAACAGATCGGCCCGCAGACCGGCCTGGACCGGTTGCGCAGCCTCTGCGACGGCGCCGGGGTGCCCTACCTGATGCACTGGGATGCCGGTGCGGTGGTCCTGGAACTCTACGAGCGACTCGTCGAGGGGCAGACCGAGCGCCCGACGTTCTACAAGGACTTCCCCACCTCGGTCTCGCCGCTGACCCGCCCGCACCGCAGCATCGACGGTGTCGCCGAGCGCTGGGACCTGGTGGCCTGGGGTGTCGAACTGGGAACGGCCTACAGCGAGCTCACCGATCCGGTGGAGCAGCGCAAGCGTCTGCAGGAGCAGTCCCTGCTGGCCGCCGGCGGTGACCCGGAGGCGATGGAACTCGACGAGGACTTCCTGCAGGCCCTCGAATACGCCATGCCCCCGACGGGCGGCCTCGGCGTCGGGGTCGACCGGGTGGTCATGCTGATCACCGGGCGCAGCATCCGCGAGACGCTACCGTTCCCGTTGGCCAAACCGCGCTGACTCTTCGTCACAGCTGCTTTCCAGGAAGCAGCGTCACGATGATCTCGTGACGCTGATGTCCGGGCTCTTGCAGCACCACGATTCCTTGATGCACGGTTGGGTGCCGGTGACCGCTCAGGTCGTCACCGGCCTGGTGCTGTTGGCCGCGCTGCGGTGGCGACGCCGATTGGTCGCCGCCGCGGCCGTCGGGGCTGCGCTGGCGGCGACGGCCGCGCACTGGTACGTGGCCAGCCAGGGGCTGGCCGGCGAACCCGCACCGCACGCGCTGTGGGTCTGGATCGGGCTGACCGGGTTCGCTGCCGCGGCACTGGTTTCCGGCGGGTCGGGCATGCGATGGTGGCGCCGCACCGCCGCCGTCGCGGCCGTCCCGCTGTGCGCTCTGTGCGCGGCGCTGGCCCTGAATCTGTGGACCGGGTACTTCCCCACCATGCAGACGGCCTGGGGCCAACTGACCGCGGGGCCCCTGCCCGATCAGACCGATATGGCGACCGTCGCCGCATTCCAGGTCCGGCATGCGGTGCCGCGCAACGGTTCTCTGGTGCCGGTGGACACCGGCGACGCCGGCTCGGGTTTCCGGCACCGCGGCGAGTTGGTCTACCTACCACCGGCCTGGTTCGCCTCGGATCCACCGCCCCGGCTACCGACCGTGATGATGATCGGCGGCGAGATGAACACCCCCGCGGACTGGGCGCGGGCGGGTAACGCCGTCCAGACCGCCGACGACTTCGCCGCGACGCACGGCGGCAACGCTCCGGTGCTGGTGTTCGCCGATGTGGGCGGGACCTTCAACAACGACACCGAGTGCGTGAACGGCCGCCGCGGCAGGGTCGCCGACCACCTCACCAACGATGTTGTCCCGGACATGATCTCGATGTTCGGTGTCAGCCCGGACCCGGCAAACTGGGGCGTGGTCGGGTGGTCGATGGGCGGCACCTGCGCGGTCGACCTGACCGTGATGCACCCGGACCGCTTCTCGGCGTTCGAGGACATCGCGGGCGATCTGAGCCCGAACGCGGGCACGACGGCACAGACGATCGAGCGTCTGTTCGGCGGTGACGCGGCCGCCTACGCCGCATTCGATCCGACCACGGTCATCACCCGGCACGGCCGGTACAGCGGGGTGTCGGGTTGGTTCGCGGTGAACGGGGTGGGCGCCTCACCGCCACCGCAGACCGCTGCGGCCGCCCAGTCGCTGTGCGCGTTGGGCGCATCCCACGGTATCGACTGCGCGGTGGTCTCCCGGCCCGGCCGGCACGACTGGCCCTTCGCCTCCGGTGCTTTCGCCGAGGCTCTGCCGTGGTTGGCCGGCCAGATCGGCACACCGAGCGTGCCGAGGACCGCACTACCGCAACCCATCCGGGCACCGTCGACGGTGCAGGTGGGCGACCGGTTGCCGAATCAGTAATCGGATTCGGCGGCGAGGATCTCCGCCAGGAACGCGTCGGCCGCCGGTACCGCCAACCGCGACCGCGCGAAGGCACGCAAACGGTCGCGGGTCACCCGGTCCTCCGAGTCCGATTCCACCTGTCCGACGGTCACCGTGACCGAATCCCAATCACGATTCCAGGCAGTCGATTCCGAGATCGGCAGGGTGAGCGTCGCGGTGCCACGCTCGTCGAGTACGCCACCGGCGACGACGTCACCGCAGCGCAGCCGCACCGGCACCCCGGCCGCGGATGCGATGACCGCGGCACGCACCTCGGCCACGGCACCCCCGGAACCGTCGCCGCGCACCGACCAGTGCACGGTGTCCTCGGCGGCGTCGAATACCGCCGGCGGCACCGCGCTCCAGCTGATCGACGCGGTGCCGGCACCGATGGCATCGGCGTGCGAGGTCGACCCGCCGGCTGCCAGCGCATAGTCATCCCGTCGCCGGCCGGCCGAGACCGCCTCGTGCTCCGCCGATTCCGCCCAGTCGACCAGTTCCAGGCAGGACTCGACCAGGGCAGCCACCCGGGGGTCGCCGTCACGCAGATGGGCGAACAGGGCGTCGCGGTGCGGCCGCAGCAGCGCCTCGATATCGGAGTCCAGGGTGTCCTCGCCGAAGAACTCCTGCGCGGCGGCCGTCAGCACCGTCAGTTCGGCGTCCAGCACCGCGATGTCGAGATCGGCGATGCCGTCGCGGACACTGGCCGGCCACCACCGCCGCAACCAGTGCCCCAGCGCGAGCCGGCGCAGCGGCGCCAGCACCTGGAGGGAGAGTTCGAGATCCGCGATATCGACACTGGCCTGCGGATGAGCAGCGCGGTCTCGCAGCGCCTCGACCACCGCCACATGCCCCGGCTCACCGATGACCCGCCACAACCAGTCGGCGGCAGCAACATCGGTGAAGGTGAGCTGCGCCGCCGCGGCCGCATCGTCGACCGTCCACGCCAGCACCGCTCCGGCGACCTCAAGGACCGCCACCGCGGGCGGGGCCGCCACCTGTGCGCCGACGGTCCACAGACCGGATTCGGCGATCAGCTTCATCGGGCCACCTCCAGTTCCAGCATGGCCTTGATCCGCTGCCGGTGATCCAGGCTCACCGACCGGGCAACCCCTTCCAGGAGAGCCCGCACATCATCGACGTCCGAGCAGGACTCCTGCCAGACGTCACGACCGTGCAGCCGGGCCCACAGCCGGCTCAGGTAGGGCCGGGCGAACGCCGCGAGCTCGTCGGTCACCTGCTGCTGACGTGGATGCAGCGCGCCTCCGTCGGCGAGGTGGCGCCGCGCGTGCAGCACGTAGGCCTCCTTACGGAGCCTGGCCTGGATCTGGGCGGCCAGCCGGTAGCGCGGGGTCGCGGCGTCGTTCAGCGGTGCCAGTTCGACGGCGATCTCCACCCCCGCCACCATCGCCGCCTGGATGTCCTCGGCGAGCAGTCCCCATGGTGCGCAGGCCCGGTCCACTTCCTCCGCGCACAGCAGCGGAACATCGGGGAGCTCGTCGCGGTCCAGGGCGCGGCGCAGCGTGGCACGCACCCGGTCCACGACGCTGCGGTTGAGCGGACGGTCGGAATCGGCACCGCCGTGCACGGGCGGCGGCGGCTGCGGCAACACCGCGCTGAGGCCGAGGTCGATGAACGACCACGGCAGGTCCGGCGCCGGGCCGCGAGCCCTGGCACCCAGGTTGTAGGGCGTCGCATCGGCCACCAGCGCGGTCCAGACCCGTTGGCGGGCCACGGACTCGGTGTGGCCGGCAGCGTCGCCCAGCACGGTGCTCAGGCCGGCCAGGAACGGGTCGGTGATGGCCGCGGTCGGCTGCACGTCGGACCAACTGGCCTGCAGTTGCCGCGTCAATGCATCGATCACCGTGGCGTCGGCGACGTGTTGGTTGAGCACCTCGATGGCGGTGCGGTCCCGGTCCTGGTGGATCCCGCGCAGGATCGTTTCCGCGGTATCCCAATCACCATGCGCCGGTTCACCTTTGGTGACCGCCAGCTCGAAGCACACCGGGAAGTAGAGTTCCTGGGCGTTGCCGGTGGTGAGCCGAAACTTCCGGCGCGCCAGCTTGAGCATCGCGAACCAGGATGCGGTGGCGCACAGCTGGTCGCGGTGCGCCACGACCAGCTGGTGCATCTCTGCAGCCACCTCGCCGGACACCACCGGTGTCGAATACTGCGGGTTGGAGCGCAATCGCAGCACCAGCGGATCCAGGATGCGTTTGACAGTCCGGCTCAGCGGTGCGCCGTCGTCGCCGCTGAGCACCTGGACACCCGGGCCGAGCGCCCGCCAGGCGCGGTCGATCACCGCGCGGCGCGGCTGCGCGGGCGGAGCGCCCGCCTCCCGCGCGGCGACCTCCGGAACGGTACTCACCCGATCAGGATAGGCACCGGAGCTTCCCCATCGCGCCGCTCGCTTCGTGCGGCAGAAAGTTGGGTTCGGTAGCCGCGGCACGGGGCGACCCTTTTTTCCATGCCCGAATCACTGTGGATCCTGCTGGCCTTCGTCGTCGTCACCATCCTGATGGTCACCGTCGACGCCGTGCTCCCCCGCGGCCGCGCCGCTCCCGGGCCCACGGGCGCGCCGGCCGTCGGTATCGGCACCGTCAGCGAGGTCTCCGACCGGATCACCGTCGAGGTGGTGAGCGTGTCGGGCCAGAAATTCACCGGTCGCCTGCGCGGCGCCCCGGATGACCCGGTGGTCGCCGAGATCCGGCCCGGTGCGGTGCTGCTGGTGGCCTTCGACCCCGACTCCCGTGAGCAGCTGTCACTGGCCGACGACATGGTCGCCATCCGCGCGGCCTTCGACCGGATGCTGGTGGACAAAGGCCTGGTCACCGATGCGCAGCTGGATCTCATCCGGCACGGCACCAGATCCAGCGGCGTGGTGACGGCCGCGCGCACCACCGGTGTCGAACGGGAGGATTACCGCGAGGTGGTGCTCGATCTGATGGTCCGCAGGCCCGAAGGCGGGCAGTTCCCGGCCCATGAGACGACGCTCATCCCGGCCAACTCGCTGGATCGGGTCTGCCCCGGCAGCATCATCGACGCCTACTACCGGCGTGGGGACGAATCCGCCGTCGCGGTGGCGGTGCCGCCCGCCTGACGGGGCGAGCGAAGCGACGCGGATCCCTACCGCACGGCGAAGCTCACCAGCGCCGCCCAGTACACCGGTGCCGCGGCGTCGTCGCCGTCCCGCCAGCGCCGCAGTTGCGCGCGTTGCCAGCGGTTCACCGCGCAGGCCGCCTCGAAATCGGTACCCGCCTGATGGGCGGTGTCTACCGCGGCGATGAGCTCACCCATCGGATCGGCCGGCGCGCCGGACACGAACCGCCGGTAGCCTGCGCTGGTCGGTAGCGACCACAGCGTGGCGGTCACCAGTTCCGCTCCGCCGAGCACCATCGCCGCGACCATCCCGGTGGCCTCGTCGAATCGGTAGTCGCCGCCGGATGCGCAGGCCAGCAACGCAACACGGGTCGGAAGGGGCAGCTCTGCCGACATCAGGTCGGCGGCGGTGAGCGGTCGGTGATCGCCGATGGGATCGCTGCACCCCTCGACCGAGGCGCGGCACGCCAGATGCAGCGCCGCCCGTTCCGCGCCGTCGCCGGTGCTGGCGTGTCCGACATAGACCAGGCGTCCGGGCCGTTGGGACAGCACATCGGCCAGCCAGTGCCGGTCGGTGTCGGTGCGCCGGAACAGCTCGAGCGCGGTGCCGACCCGCGGCACGACCGTTCGCCGGTCCATCAGGTCCGCGTAATGCCGCGCCAGCACGGTATCCGGGGCCGGCCTGCCCAGCACCGACCCCAGGGCGGAATCCGGCCGCTGGCCGGGCACCCGAGGGTCGAGGATCAGCAGCGGATCTGCCTCCGGGCGCGGCGTGTTGGTCCGCCGCGAGTGCGCGATGTTGGCCGGTACCGCCATCAGCACATCGACGAACTCCAGCAGCCGGAAGCCTTCGGTGAGAACACCGATCTCTCCGGCCGGCCACGGGATCGTGGCCGGCATCGGCCCATCGGGGGTGATGGCCTCCTGGCGCGCCGCCAGCATCGGGATCACCTCGGGCCGTACCGCGGGCAGCGCGAGCAGCCCCCACGGCACCCGGCCCAGGCGCGCACTGGGCGCGACGAACAGCACCGCGCGCGGGTCGTGCACGCACTCGGAAACCAGATCCCAACCGGCAGCCGAGATCAGCAACACACCCAGGCGGTACGCCAGAGTCAGCTCGGCGCCGGGGCTGGTGAATGCGCCGCCGGACAATGCGCGCTGCAGTGCGTCGACGGCCGTTTCGGCGTCCCTGGGATCCGGTAGCGCTGCGGCGATCTCCTCCAGTGCGGCAAGCAGAATGGTCTCCTCGACCACCCAGGTGACGGTGCGCTCGGGCTGCCCGACGACACGCAGGCTGGCATAGGTGGCGATACCGACATCGGCGAAGCGCAGGATCAGGGTCGGCCGGTCGATCACGACCATGTGGGCCAGGCCGGGGCGTCGGTGGTGATGGTGCGGCCGTAGCGCTGCTTGGCCAGGGCGCGGTAGCGCCCGAGGATCGGATCGGCACCGGGATCCATCTGCAGCGGCGGCAGCGGACCGAGTCGGGTCAATGACGGTCCTCCGCTGACCGACCCGGCGGCGACATCGGCGAGCTCGAGGTCGGGCAGTTCCGACTCCGCGTCGACGAGCACCGTCTGGGCCCCGGCCCAGATCGGCGCTTCGGCGGCGTCGCCGATATCGGTGCTGAAACTACCTCGGGCGCTGTGATATTCGATCAGCTCGGCGGTGAGTGCGGTGTTCTCCCATTCCCAGGACACCGCAAAGGCACCGGCCAGCATGGGTGCGGACACCCTGGTCGCCCATTGCGCGCGGTCGTTGGCGTCGATGATCGTGTAGCGCACCGAATCCACCGCGAGCGCCGCGGGCACCTTGAGTTCTGCGGCCTGCTCAAGCTTGGCCATCGCGCGGACGAAGCCGGGGCTGCCGGTCTCGGCATTGGTGGTGCCCAGTGAGGCTTCATGTTTGGCCTCGACCTCGTCCCAGGTGTCCTCCGGATCACCGGAGCCGTCGAATCCCAGATCTCCCAGCGCGTCGGCGCGCCACACCGTGCCCAGCTGATCGTCGAGCCGGGCGTACTGCAACCAGCTACTGCGCGGCCATTCGTCGAGCAGGCTACGGGCCTGGGCGATCAGTTCCACCGCCTCGCCGAAGCGACCGAAGAAGATGGGTATCCAGCTGCGCTGCAGCAGAATACGATGCAGGTAGAGCGGCTTACCGAGCTCGCGCCAATGCCGTTCGGCGTGTTCCCAGCACTGATCGGCCTCTTCCAGTGCCGCCGAGGCCAATTTGGTGAATCCGCGGTAGAACCAGCAGCGGGACACGTCGTGGGCGCGGGCATATCTGGCGATGACCGGGTAGGCCTGATCGATGAGGCGGTCCACGCCATTGTGATCGCCGACAGACCAGCAGGCGATCGCACGTTCCAGTTGTGTTCGGGCAGTGTCGAGCTCCCAGCCGTGCGCCTGCGCGCGGGCACCGGCGCGCTGCAGCCAGGGTCCGGCTTCGTCGAGCCTGCCGGTCTGTACGCAGAATCCGCCGTAGCCGATCCCGGCGAGCACCAGCAGGCGGTCCTCGTAACTGCCGTCGGCGGCCGAAACGTCCACGACGTCGAGTACCTGTTCCCACAACGGGACCGCCAGGTGGTGCAGATCGTCATCGGAGAGCGCGATCGCGCAGAGCAGCCGGGCAAAACCCACCAGGTACCGGTGCTCATCGGCCAGATCCGGCGGGCCGTCGGCGGCCAGCAGCCCCGACACCGATGCCGCAGCCTCGTCGTGCTCGCCGCGGGCGGCGTGCAGACCGGCCTGCAGGAAGTCGGCACGGCGCGTGTAGCGCTGCATCATGTGCCGGGTGTCGAGGCTGCACTCCGGCAGGGCGGCGTACGCGGCGATGCAGTCGCGGATACGCCGGATGCATTCGCCGACGCCGTCGTAGGCGGTCCGTACCAGGTAGATCTCGCCGAGCTGGGCGAACACCTCCAGCGCGAGGTCGTCGCGGTCCGCCTGCTCGATGGCCGGCAGCAGGGACAGCAGCAGGTCCTTGGCACCGGACTCGTCGGCGGCCCAGGCGAGCCGCCGGGCTCGATCCAGGTCACCCGCGATCGACACCGCGTCATCATAGGACGGCCGAAGGCGGCGGACGCGTTTCCGCGCCCGCCGCCCGGTTGTGGTCAGCTGCAGTCGACCGTGATCTCGAACTTCTTGGTGACCATCCCGGCCATCGGGTTCGCCATGTCGGCGCCGACAGCCTCACCGGTGATGGTGTAGGTGCTGCCGTCGACCGTGACGTCGGCCGTTCCGGAGCTCGCGCCGGCCATCGAGGCCACCGCGAGGGCGTTACCGTCGACCACCAGTCCGACCGACTCGACCTTGGGTGCGGCATCGTCGGTCATCACGACGCCGAGGCCCTGTTGGCCGCCGATGGCGGCGCTGGCCACGTTGATCTTGCCCCCGGCCTTGACGCAGGTCACCGAGTTGAGGTCGAGGCCGGCCAGGTCCTGGCCCTCCACCTTGACCTGGGTGCTGCCGCCGCTGGCGACCGCAGCGGTGCTGCTGCTGGTGTTGCCGGAGCTGGACGCGGCGGGCTCGCTGCCCTTGTCGTCCGAGCAACCCACCACTACCGCCGCAGTGGCGAGCATCCCGATCCCGACGGCCAGAACGCGATTCTTCGTCATGTGTATGTCCTTTTCCTTCGCCCGCCGCCCCTGTGGCGCCGTCGTGGAGCAAGTACATCCGTGACGAATCGCTACCGATCCCAACTTCTGCAGCGGGTACGGTGGCGTCATGCCCGATGACCAGCAGCCTTCTGCGGGTGAGCCGATCGACGCCGAGGTCGTTCCGGCCGACGATGTGCCCGCCGGGCAGGCTCCGGTGGAGCTCACCCCGATCCCGGCCGATACCGGCTACACCACCGCGGGGGTGCCGACCTTCGACTCGGTGCGCGAGAAGATCGAGACCCGCTTCGGCACCGCCATCGGATCGGTGGAGCTCGCCGAGGACACGCCCGAGGGACGTTCGGTGGCCGAGCAGTACGAGAAGCGGCAGGAGGCGGCCGCCGAGCGCCTGAAGCAGATCCGCGAATCGATGAACCGGGACTAGTGCGCTCGTTCACCCTTGCCGAACGGCGCGCCCGGCTGGCCCGGCGGCACTTTCTCGGCGAGCACGGCTCCGACGCGTCGGCGGTGACATCGGCACTGGTGGGCCTGCATGCCACCGATCCGGCTACCCCGTATCTGTCGCTCTGGGCCAGGATTCCGGATTTCGACCGTGCCGACCTGGACGCCACGCTCTATCAGCAGCGGACGCTGGTGAAACATCTCGCGATGCGCCGCACCTTGTGGGTGGTGCGCGCCGAGGCACTAGCGACGGTGCAGGCGGCCTCCAGTGACCGGGTGGCCGACAGCGAGAGCCGCAAGCTCGTTGCCGATGTCGAGAAGGCCGGGGTGGCCGCCGACGGCACCGCGTGGTTACGCACGGCATGCGCCGCGGTGCTGGCGTATCTGGAGGCCAACGGCCCGACCAGCGCGACCCAGTTGCGGGCGGCGCTGCCGGAGTTGGCGGGGGTCTACGATCCGGCACCCGGAAAGCCTTGGGGCGGAGCCACTCCCCTGTCGCCTCGGGTCATCACCGTGCTCGCTGTCCGCGGCGAGGTCGTCCGCGGCCCGAATCAGGGCGGCTGGACATCGTCGCGTCCGCTGTGGGTGTCGGCGGCCTCCTGGCTCGACACGTCAGATTCCGCCGAGCCCGACGCCGCGAGCGCGGAATTGGTGGGCACCTGGCTGCGCGCGTTCGGCCCGGCCACCGTCGCGGACATCAAGTGGTGGTTCGGCCACACCCTGACCTGGACCCGGCGCGCCCTGTCCGATATCGGCGCGGTCGAGGTGGAGATGCACGGGACACCGGCGGTGGCGCTGCCCGATGATCTGGAACCCGAACCGGATGCCGAGCCGTGGTGTGCACTGTTGCCGGGTCTGGATGTCACGACCATGGGCTGGGTCGACCGGGACTGGTATTTGGAGGGTCTGCGCGGCGCGGTGTTCGACACCCGCGGTAACGCGGGGCCGACGGCGTGGGCGGATGGCCGAGTGGTGGGAGGATGGCGGCAGTCCGGCGATGGCCGGGTCGAGCTGCAGATCATCGCCGATGTCAGCCGTGGGACGCAGAAAGCGCTGCAGCGCAAGGCCGATGAGCTGACCGACTGGCTGGGCGGAGCGGTGATCAAACCACGGTTCCCGTCGCCGTTGTCGAAGAGGTGAGCCCGCGGACCCAGTGCCCGGTGGCAGTGCCGGCACAGCAGCGGACGCGATATGACGTCGTGGAATGCGGTACTACCGGTAGTACCAGGCACACCGTGATACCGCCCGCGGTACTACGTTGCGCAACCGCATGCGCGGTCCTGAACGCGCCCTGACCTGAACCACAGTGTCGGTTCTACCGTGACGGCTGAGAACCTCGGGCTCAGGCACTGACCTTGCGCCGCCGGCGGGTCTTGGGCGCCGGGACCTCGACCGGCTCGGCTGCCGCCTCGAGCATGTCGACGAGGAACTGCCCGGTGTAGCTCTCCGGTGTCGCCGCCACATCCTCGGGGGTGCCGGCCGATACGACCGTGCCACCGCCCGCACCGCCCTCCGGGCCCATGTCCACGATCCAGTCCGAGGTCTTGATGACATCGAGGTTGTGCTCGATGACGATCACCGTATTGCCCTTGTCGACAAGGCCGTTGATGACCTTGAGCAGTTTGCGGATGTCCTCGAAATGCAGGCCGGTGGTCGGTTCGTCGAGAATGTAGATCGTGCGACCGGTGGACCGCTTCTGCAACTCGGCGGCCAGCTTGACGCGCTGGGCCTCGCCACCGGACAGCGTCGGCGCGGGCTGTCCCAGCCGCACATAGCCGAGCCCGACGTCGACCAGCGTCTTGAGGTAACGGTGAATCGAAGAGATCGGCTCGAAGAACTCGGTGGCCTCCTCGATCGGCATGTCCAGCACCTCGGAGATGGTCTTGCCCTTGTAGTGCACTTCGAGCGTCTCGCGGTTGTACCGGGCACCGTGACAGACCTCGCACGGCACGTACACGTCCGGAAGGAAGTTCATCTCGATCTTCAGCGTGCCGTCGCCGGAACAGGCCTCGCAGCGACCGCCCTTCACGTTGAACGAGAACCGGCCCGGCTGGTAGCCGCGCACCTTCGCCTCGGTGGTGGCGGCGAACAGGGTGCGGATCTTGTCGAACACACCGGTGTAGGTGGCCGGGTTGGACCGCGGGGTCCGCCCGATCGGCGACTGGTCGACGCGCACCAGCTTGTCGAGCTGGTCGATACCGTTGATCCGGGTGTGCCGCCCGGGCACCTGCCGTGCCCCGTTGAGCTTGTTGGCCAGCACGGTCGCCAGGATGTCGTTGACCAACGTCGACTTACCCGAACCGGACACTCCGGTCACCGAGGTGAGCACCCCGAGCGGGAAGGTCACGTCGACCTCTTTGAGGTTGTGCTCCCGCGCGCCGACGACGGTGAGTTGGCGCTTGCGGTCCACCGGGCGGCGGATCGCGGGCACCTCGATGCTCTCCTTGCCGGAAAGATAAGCGCCGGTGAGAGATTCCGGGTTCTTCAGCAGATCCTTGTAGGTGCCGCTGTGCACGATGCGCCCGCCGTGTTCACCGGCGTACGGGCCGATGTCGACCACCCAGTCGGCGTGCGCGATGGTGTCCAGGTCGTGCTCGACCACGATGAGCGTGTTGCCCAGGTTGCGCAGCCGCACCAGCGTCTCGATCAGCTTGCGGTTGTCGCGCTGGTGCAGACCGATCGACGGTTCGTCGAGCACGTAGAGCACGCCGACCAGGCCGGAGCCGATCTGGGTGGCCAGCCGGATCCGTTGTGCCTCACCGCCGGACAGCGTCGCCGCCGCCCGCGACAAGGACAGGTACTCCAGCCCCACATCGAGCAGGAAGCCCAACCTGGACTGGATCTCCTTGAGCACCTGGCCGGCGATGGCCTGCTCACGGGTGCCCAGGGTGAGGGCGTTGAGGAATTCGGCGCAGTCGGCGATGGACAGCTCGGCGACCTCGGCGATCGACTTGGCGCCGTGGGTGCCGGCCGCCAGCGTGACCGCGAGGATCTCCGGCTTGAGCCGGGTCCCCGCGCACTCCGGGCACGGGATGTCCCGCATGAAGCCCTCGTAGCGCTCCTTCATCTGCTCGGAGTCGGTCTGCTCCATGCGGCGCTGCAGGAACGCCAGCACGCCCTCGAAGTCGGCGTAGTACGAGCGCGTGCGTCCGTAGCGGTTCTTGTAGCGCACGTGCACCTGATGGTCGGAGCCCTCCAGGATGGCCTTGCGCGCCTTGGCGGGCAGCTTCTTCCACGGGGTGTCCACATCGAAGCCGAGCTCGTCGCCGAGGCCCGACATCATCCGGGTGAAGTACTCGGCGGTGTGGCCCATCGACCAGGGAGCGACGGCGCCCTCGGCGAGCGTCATCTCCGGGTCCGGCACCACCAGGTCGGGGTCGACCTCCTTCTTGATGCCCAGGCCGGTGCATTCGGGGCAGGCACCGTAGGGCGAGTTGAAGGAGAACGAGCGCGGTTCGAGATCGTCGACGGCCAGCGGGTGCCCGTTGGGGCAGGCCAGCTTCTCCGAGAAGCGCTGTTCGCGGTGCGGATGCCCCTCCTCGCGGTCGACGAATTCGAGCACGAGGATGCCGTCGGCCAGCCCCAGCGCCGTCTCCACCGAGTCGGTGAGGCGCTGCTTGCTGCTCGCCTTGACGGACAGCCGGTCGACGACCACCTCGATATCGTGTTTTTCCTGCTTCTTGAGCTTCGGCGGGTCGGTCAGCGGGTAGACCACGCCGTCGACGCGCACCCGGCTGTAGCCCTGGGAGTTGAGCTTGTCGAAAAGGTCGACGAACTCACCCTTGCGGGTGCGCACCACCGGGGCCAGCACCTGGAACTTGGCACCCTCCTCCATGGCCAGCACCTGGTCGACGATCTGCTGCGGGGTCTGCCGGGCGATGCGCTCCCCGCAGACCGGGCAGTGCGGGGTGCCCGCCCGCGCGTACAGCAGGCGCAGGTAGTCGTAGACCTCGGTGATGGTGCCGACGGTGGAGCGCGGGTTGCGGTTGGTGGACTTCTGGTCGATGGAGACCGCCGGGGACAGGCCCTCGATGAAGTCGACGTCGGGTTTGTCCATCTGCCCCAGGAACTGGCGCGCGTACGCGGACAGCGATTCGACGTAACGGCGCTGACCCTCGGCGAAGATCGTGTCGAAGGCCAGCGAGGACTTCCCGGATCCGGACAGACCGGTGAACACGATCAGCGCGTCACGCGGCAGATCAAGGTCGACGCCACGCAGATTGTGCTCGCGCGCACCCTTGACGATCAGACGGTCAGACACACTTCCCCTTTTCAGTCCTGCCCAAGGCACAAGAACTCACGGCCAATGCTAGGTGCACCCACCGACAAGCCCGAGTCGAGCCGGTTAGCGTGGGACGAATGACAGCCCTCGTCGAGAATTACACCGGCCATGTCGACCCCGGCACCGCCGCCCGGCGCACCCTGCCCGCAGCGACCATCGTCAAGGCTTCGGTCGGACCCATGGACAACAACGCGTACCTCATCTCGTGTTCCGCGACCGGAAAAACCCTGCTCATCGACGCCGCCAACGACGCCGATTCCCTCATCGAGCTGATCCGGGAACACGCCCCCGATATCGCGCTCATCGTGACCAGCCACCAGCACTACGACCATTGGCAGGCCCTGCAGGCCGTGACCGAGGCCACCGGCGCACCGACCGCGGCGCACACCCTGGACGCCGAGCCGTTGCCGGTCACCCCGGACCGCATCCTCGCCGACGGCGACACCGTCACCGTCGGCGAACTCACCTTCGACGTGATTCACCTCCAAGGACATACCGAGGGATCGGTCGCTCTCGCCCTGAGGGGCGCCGACGGCGAGGTCACCCATCTGTTCACCGGGGACTGCCTGTTCCCGGGAGGGATCGGCAAAACCTGGAAGGACGGCGACTTCGACCGCCTGCTCGACGACGTGTCGAGCAAGGTGTTCGACGTATACCCGGATTCCACCGTGGTCTACCCCGGCCATGGCGACGACACCACGCTGGGCGCCGAACGGCCGCACCTTGCCGAGTGGAAACAACGCGGATGGTGAGGCCCACGCCGGACAAACCCGGCCCCGGCCAGGAATCGGTCTGGGATTACCCGCGCCCACCGCGACTGGAGGAGTTCCGTGGCTCGATCACCATCGATCTGGGTGGCGAGCGGATCGCGTCCACGGATCACGGCTGGCGGGTACTGGAAACCAGCCACCCTCCGACCTACTACCTGCCCCGCGCGGCCTTCGCCCCCGGTGTTCTGCGCGAGGCCACCGGGTCGTCGTGGTGTGAATGGAAGGGCCAGGCCGCCTACTTCGACCTGGTCGCCGGGGACACCGTGGCGCCACGGGCGGCGTGGACGTATCCGTCACCGACCGCCGGGTTCGCAGCCCTGACCGGCGCCATCGCGGTGATGGCCGCCGCGGTGGACCGCGCCACAGTCAACGGCGAGGACGTCGTTGCCCAACCCGGCGGGTTCTACGGCGGCTGGATCACCAGCTGGGTGACCGGCCCGTTCAAGGGCATACCCGGGTCGATGGGCTGGTGAGGCTCAGAGCTTGGCGATGACCTGCTCCCCGAACTGCGCGATGACGTCGGTCGCCCGCGCCAGGCTCTCGCCGGGCACCTGGACCTGAATCCAGGTCACGCCAAGATCGGCGAGCTGCTGCACGCCCCCCAAATAGGCCGCGGCGTCGAAGTCCGCTGTGCCGGGCACACCACCGACGGCATTGCTGAAGGTGACGTCGACGGTTGCCGGGTCCCGGCCGGCTTCGTCGAGGCGCCGTCGGAGATCCTCGATCCCGGCCGCCAAGGTCTCCAGCGAATCCATCGGGTCGGTCCGCGCGGTCTGGGCCAGCACACCGGCCGCCGGGAACGGGCACCAACCGTCACCATGCAGCGCGACGCGGCGGCGCGCAGCGGCGGTGTTGCCGCCGATCCAGATCGGCGGCGGTGCGGTGGGCCGGGGGTGCGCGGTGATTCCGGCGGCGGTGAAATGCCGGCCCTCGAAGCTGATGTCATCACCGGTCCAGACCGCGCGGATGACCTGCAGCGCCTCTTCGACCAGCGCACCACGCTCGTCGAAATTCACACCGAGCGCGGCGAATTCACGTTTGAGGTAGCCGACGCCGACGGCAAGGGTGAACCGGCCGCCGGACAGCAGGTCCAGTGTCGCGCCGGCCTTGGCGACGACGAACGGATTCCGGTACGGCAGCACCACCACGTTGGGGATCAGCCGCAGCGTGGTGGTGTGGGCCGCAGCGAAACCCATGGCCACGAAGGGGTCCAGCGCATCGTGTCCGCCGGCGTCCAGCCATTTCTGGGTCGGCGCAGGATGATCGGTGAACCCGAACCCGTCGAAACCCGCCGCCTCCGCTGCCGCGGCCACCGCCGCCACCCCGGCCCCGGTGACGAACTCCGGGTTGTAGGGATGGCTGTGCATCGGATAGGTAAAGGCGAATTTCATCGAACTCCTTTTGGCGGAGCGTAGATCGGCCGCGGTAGGCCGAGTGCGTGCGCAGCGATCATGTTGCGGAACACTTCGAGCGTCCCGCCGTAGATGCCGGTAGGCCCGGCCAGCCGGAAGATGTGCTCCGCTCCGCCGTTGTCGGCGGCACCCGGGGTATCGACCGGCAACGCACCCGCGGAACCGAGCAGGTCCATCAGATCCGGCGCGATGTCCCGCATGGTCTGCGCGATCGCGACCCGGCCGTACATGTCGGAGGCACTCATGGCCGCCTCCAGGCGCGCCACCGCGCGGCCCAACCGGTAATCGGGCGTGACGGTGCGGGCAACGCCGTCGACGGCATCAGCGGTCAGCAGGATGTGCTCGGTCATGGTGGCGATCTTCTGCAGACCGCCGGCTTCACGCTCGATGGTGCCGTGCTCGGCGTTGAGCGCCTCGCGCAGCACCGCCCATCCCCCGTTCACCTCCCCGATGCGGTACTCGTCATCCACCCGCACATCGGTGTAGAAGGTGATGTTGGTGCGATCGCCGTCGACCGTGCGGATGGGCTGGATCTGCACACCGGGTGAGTCCATCGGCACCAGGAACATGGTGAGGCTCTGATGTTTGGGGGCGGCCGGGTCGGTATTGGTGATCAGGAAGACGTACTGGGCGTTGTGGGCATTCGAGGTGAACATCTTGGAACCATTGATGACCCAGGTGGATCCATCCCGTGCGGCACGGGTCTTGCAGGTGGCCACATCCGAGCCGCCCTCGGGCTCGGTATAACCCAGACAGAGCCGCAGTTCACCGGAGAGCACACCGGGCAGTATCCGTTCGGCGAGCCCCGCAGTGCCGAAGGCCTGCACCGATTTCGCCACCATGGCCGTTGTGCCCCAATGGAACCAGGGCGTGTGCGCGCGGCCGATCTCCAGCTCCCAGATGCGCCGGCGCACCGCGCTGAATCCGCCGTCGGCCTCGGACCGGTAGTCGGCGGCCAGATATCCGGCCGCGCCGAGGGCCAAATGCACTGTCTCGTCGAAGTTCTCGCCGGTCTCACGATCTCGGCGGATCACCTCTTCGGTGACGACCCCAGCGAGAAAACCGCGCAGCTCCTGCTGAAACGCCTCGTCCTCGGCCGACAGCTGCACCCGAGAGAAATCCATCCCGACACCGTGACACTTGAGCGGCTATTTGTAAAGATCACCGTGGGTACGCCCAAAAGCCGAGGCCCGGCGCCACCGGATGACGGTGACGCCGGGCCTCGGCCTGTGAGTCTGACGAGGGTCAGGACGTGTGCACGATGAGCACGTCGATCTTCGATCGACGGGCCACATTGGCCGGTACCGACCCGAGCAGGCGGCCCGCGATGGTGCTCAGACCGACGTTGCCGACCACCAGCAGGTCGGCCTTCTCGGCTTCGGCGAGCTCGACCAGCGCGTCGACGGGGGCACCCACGATGGCCTTCTCCACCACTTCGGTGGCGCCGGCGGCCTTGGCCCGATCGGTGGCCTCCCGCAGGATCGCGTAGATGGGTGCGTTGCCGGTCGCCTTGTAGCCCTCGTCCTTGAGGACGTCGGCGGCGTGATGATCCTCGCTCTGCGGGAAGTAGGCGGTCGCGACGATTACTCGTGCACCCGATCCCCCGGCAATCTCCCCGGCCCGGTCCACTGCACGCAACGACGAATCAGATCCGTCCGTGCCGACCACCACGGTCCGATAGGCGCTCATTCATGCCCTCCCAGTGTCGATTGCTAAGCCACCCGAGACATTAACGCGTTGCTCGACGGCCGTGGGGCCGATTCACCACACGCGGCGCGTCCTGCACTGTCTCGTCGGCGCTGTTCGGGTGTTGATGTTAGTCCGAAATGGCGCGCATGCGGGGCATCAGTGAGGAACGTGACGGTCCCGGTCGGGGTGTTTGCGGACCGCATGCGGGCCCCGAAGTGAGCCGGGACAACCCGACACGGACGTCGCGACGGGTGTCACTTAAGTTGAGAGGTATCGGTACTTACGTGATCACCGGATCGGCATCCGGCATGGGAGCACAGACGGCCCGACAGCTCACAGCACGCGGACACCGGGTGATCGGTGTCGACCTCCGCGACGCCGACATCATCGCAGACCTCTCCGACCCTGCGGGGCGACGCAGCGCGGCAGCAGAGGTACTCGCGACCGCGGGTGGCGTGCTCGACGGGGCCGTGTTGGCGGCCGGCCTGGGGCCCGGATCCGGTGCCGATCGCAATCGGCTGATCGCACAGGTGAACTTCCTCGGCGTCGTCGAACCACTCCTGGCGTGGCGTCCGGCCCTGGCCGCGGCGAACCGCGCAAAGGTGGTCGTGATCGCGAGCAACTCCACCACCACGGTGCCGATGGTGCCTCGTCGCACCATCAATGCCCTGCTCGCACACGACCCGGACAAGGCGGTCCGCAGCATCCGACTGCTCGGCAGGCACGGTTCGGCGCTGATGTACGCGGCCTCCAAGATCGCGGTCAGCAGGTGGGTACGCCGGCACGCGGTGACGCCGATGTGGGCGGGCGCGGGAATTCGGCTGAATGCGCTGGCGCCGGGCGCGATCCTGACGCCGCTGCTGGAAGCCCAGCTCGCCGAGCCCATGGAGGGCAGGGCGGTGCGCAGGTTCCCGATTCCCGTCGGCGGGTTCGGCGCGGCCGACCAGCTGGCGGACTGGATCACCTTCATGCTGTCGGATTCCGCCGATTTTCTCTGTGGCAGCGTCATTTTCGTCGACGGCGGGACGGATGCGTTCTTCCGCACGGACGATTGGCCCAGCGGTGTGCCGGCCCGCGCAATCCCGCGCTACCTGTGGCGCTTCGCCCGAGGCACACCGAAGGCCTGACGGCAGCGGTGCCGGCCGCTCTGTGTCCCGGCATGGATGGCGCCGCCGCCGAAAGACGTTGCGACCCCGATCATCGCCCCGTGCAGTCCCCTCGTCGATGTCTGCACGGGGCGACGGTCATCAGGCCGGCTTCGGCCGCGCCGTGGCCGCGGGTACCGGGCGCACCAGCAGCTGGAACTCGATATCGGTGTCGGCGGCACGTCGCACATCCTGGGCGCAGTGCCGCGCGAGCCGACGGACCTGCGCGGCCGTCGTGGTCGGCGGCACATCGGTGATGATGCGCACCGTCGGGCGCCCGCTCGCCGTACGAGTCGCCGCTTTCGCCGACTGCACAGCGGGGTGCCGGGCAAGGTCGGCGGCCGCGGCATCGGCCACCCGCGCCAGATCCACCGCACCGACGTGTTCGGTGTCCATCGCCCGCACCGACCGGGGCCGAAGATGCAGCAGAAGCAGCCAGAGGCCGATGAGCACGGCGATTGCGCCGCCCACACCGAGCGCCACCGACCACCACTGCCCAGTCCGGGGCACGGCCCACCGCCGCAACATCGATCCGGGCCGCGGCCGTGCGGGCGAACGCGACGTCGAGGCCATAGCCGATCACCCACGCCGACCCGGCCAGCAGCAGCAGGGCGGCCACCGCAGTGAGCAACCGGTCGGTGACGCGCAGGAAGGGCGTCATCGGGGTTCTCCTCCGTTGTCGGGGGTGTCGTCGGGGCTGTCAGCGTCGGGGGCCGTCCAGTGCTGGACCTTGTTCCTGGGCACCCAGATGTGGTCGCCCACGCAGACGTGCGTCCGGCGCCGGGGGGTCACCGAGGCCACGAGCAGCAGCAGCCCGACAAGAGCGGCCACGGCGGCGATCGGCCAGACCCACCACTGCCACTGCGCATCGGCCACCCACCGGAGTGCGGGCGCGATCCACGGGTCGGCGGAGGTGAGGGCATCCCGGATCGCCACCCCTCCCGCCGCGGTCAGGACGGCGGCGACGAGCACCCCGCCGTAGGTGGCCGTGGCGGCGCGCCGCGGCGCGAAGCGTCGGTGCTGGGCGCCGATCGGCTCGGCGGCCGGGTCGGCGTCGTATGCGGCGGCCACCTGCGCCGGCGTGCGGTCGGACTCGACGGCGGTGATGGTGACCTCGACACGGTCCGGGCGTTCGGCCAGGGTCGCCGCCAACTCGTCGACCACCGCCGCGCGCACCGAGTCCAGGACCTCCGCACCGTCGACCGGCCAGGTGACGGCTACCTGTACCTCGACGGTCTGGGCTCCTTGTCCCCCGCCGATGCCGACGGAGGGCAGGGTGCGGCCGGGAACCATGGTGCGTCGCGCCACCACGCCGGGCACCGAGAGTGCGGCTCGCTCGATCAGCTGCCGGCGTACGCGGTCGTCGATGACGGTGCGCCCGCGCGCGGCGTGCAACTGCGCCGTCACATCGCTGGTCACGTCAGCGCCCGGACCCGCGACCGAGTGCGGTCAGGTCGATCGTTCCGTCCAGGTGGGCACCGATGGCCGCGCCGGCGGCACCCAGTACGAGCGCCAGCAAGAAGCCGATCAATCCGCCTGCAACGGCGGCGATGGCCAGCAGCAGCCCGGCGAAAAGTCCTGGCAGCAGCAACTTTTCGGTCATTGTTTCTCCTGTGTGTCGAGAGGGTCTACGTGTTGACTTGAGGGTGAGGTTGATTCGGGTGCCGAGACATCGCCCACGACGACATCGATGGGGACTCCCGCGGCGGCGCTGGCGGCGTGTCGCACCCGCTCCGCGGTTTCCAGCAGCGGCGATCGAAGTTCGAGGACCACATGCACTTTGCCGCCGGCGCCGTCCAGCCGGACTCCTCCGACGATGCGTCCCGGCAGATACGTCGCGGGCACGCCCGGCCCGGAGTGCAGACCGATCACGCCATCGACGGCGGATACCGCCGCGATGACGCGATCGATCCGCTCACTCGAGGTCACTGGACCCGGGGCTGTGCATCGGCCATGAGCGCCGTGCCGTCCTCATCCTCGGCGAAATGGACGTCGTGGACGGTGATGTTCACCTCCGTCACTTCGAGACCGGTCATGTTCTCGACCGCGGAGATGACGTTGTTGCGGATCCCGTCGGCGAGATCGTGGATGGCCACGCCGTACTCGGCGACGATGCCGATGTCCACGGCCGCCTGCCGCTCGCCGACCTCGACGCTGACGCCCTGAGTGAGGCTCGTGCTTCCCGGCAAAGTCTCGCGGAGTTTCCCGACGACCCGAGCGGCCTGCCCACCCAGATCATGGACGCCGTCCACCTCGCGGGTCGCGATACCGGCGATCTTGGACACCACGACATCGGCGATGGTGGTCACGCCGTGGTCGGATGCCAGCTTCTCCAGTTCCTTGCCTGCGGTATCGACCTGGGCGGCAGAGCTGACCTCACGGGACTGGGTTGCGGCGGTCATCGTTGTCTCCTTCGATTGCTGTCCAGCTCGGATGCGTTCATCCGGCTCACAGGGTTAGACGCGGCGGGATGCGCGATGCGCACGCCCACGAGATGTAGAACACACTGTGTTTGAGTTCTTCGTTTTGTGGACAACATGCCGGGGTGCTGGACTCACTGCCCGACGAGACGCTTGCCCGACGGGCTCAACGAGGCGACTCGGCAGCGTTCGATGTGCTGGTCGTGCGACATGCACCCGCGTTGCTGAAATTTGTCAGGCAAACCTATCCCGAGTCGAACGACTGTGATGACATCGTCCAGGAGACGTTCATCGCGGCGTGGAAGGCGCTGCCGACGTTCGCATTCCGGTCCAAGTTCCGGACCTGGCTGTACTCCTTGGCGTCACGGAAGACGATCGACGCCCTGCGACGACGGCGACCACAGAGCGATCTGGATTCGGCTCCGGAGACCGTGGATGTTCGGCCGGGCCCGGGGCAGCGGGCCGAGCATGCGGTGCCTTCTTGGCGTTGAGCTAGCTCCACGCCTCCTTGCATGTGTAGTGCCCCACCCGTCAGGGCAGCAGCGATTCTCCAGCCAGCTCGTTCCTCTGTCACGATGTCTGCTCGCTGCCCCTTCCTCCCAGGGACCCGCCCCCCGAGCTTTTGGCGCAAGCGCCGAAGGGCGGCACCCTATCCCTGTCCTCCCACACACAGTGTGGGGGCTCCGAGGCGCGGCCCTGCGCTGTCGGTCGCGTGCTTGCCCTACCGTCCGCCGCGGTCGCCGGGTCGCGTCGCAGCCTACGCCGCCAAACTAGCGCTTCGCGTCGTCGGACAAGTGGCGGCGCTCACCGCCGGCGCCGCGCTGCGCCTCTATGTGGGAGAGTAAAGGGTCAGGCATTGCTTATTGACATTGTTAAGCTGGCCTGCATTCTGGCCCGTCATGCCCCGACCACCCCGGTTCGAGTTTCCCGGCGCGATCTACCACGTTCTCAATCGCGGCAACTACCGTGCTTGGGTCTTCGAGGACGACGGAGCAAAAGCGTCCTTTCAGAAATGCCTCTTCGAGGCTTGCGAGTTCGCCGGATGGACGCTCCACGCCTACTGCGTCATGGGCAATCACTACCACATGGCCATCGAGACGCCCGAGCCGAGGGGTCTGTACCTAATTATTGACATGCTTGCTCGCTGTGGTCATTGGTTTCGTCATGCCGCGACCTTTGCGATTTGAATTCGAGGGGGCCATCTACCACGTCCTGAACCGGGGCAACTACCGCTCGTGGATCTTCGAGGACGAGGGAGCGAAGTCGTCTTTCGAGAGGTGCCTGTACTGTAAGCGCTTTATTTGACGTCGTAATTTTGGCCGGATTGCTGTCGTAGGGTTTTGGGCGGCTTTTGCTCTGCGGTCTGACAGGGGAGGGGAGCTGGAAGCTCCCGCTACTTCGGGGGCTTGGCGCCATCTTCGCGCTGGCGCCGCTAGGTCGAGCTGTAAGCGCTTTATTTGACGTCGTAATTTTGGCCGGATTGCTGTCGTAGGGTTTTGGGCGGTTTTTGCTCTGTGGTCTGACAGGGGAGGGGAGCTGGAAGCTCCCGCTACTTCGGGGGCTTGCGCCATCTTCGCGCTGGCGCGCTAGGTCGAGCTGTAAGCGCTTTATTTGACGTCGTAATTTTGGCCGGATTGCTGTCGTAGGGTTTTGGGCGGCTTTTGCTCTGCGGTCTGACAGGGGAGGGGAGCTGGAAGCTCCCGCTACTTCGGGGGCTTGCGCCATCTTCGCGCTGGCGCCGCTTAGGTCGAGCTGTAAGCGCTTTATTTGACGTCGTAATTTTGGCCGGATTGCTGTCGTCCGGCTACGCGGAGCGCTACGCCGTGACAAGTAGGGTTTTGGGCGGAAAATGCGACGGTTTTGGCTGGTTGGCTCTGGCCGCTGTGGTTTTACGGTGGGAAGAGGTCGAGCTGTCCCTGGTCCTTGGGGCGGGCGAGGGTCGGGTTACGGGTTCGTGGGCTGAAGCGGTGGTTGGATTCGGGGTTGATGTTGGGCTCTGCGGCGTGCCGGGCCGTCACGCCCTACCTGCCGGAGTGGCGATCTCCGAATCGCCGAGCAGAGAGTGGATCGGGGCTCTGGAGAGGCCCACGCTTTGGCAAGCGCGGCTACACACCCTACCCGAATGGACATTTCTTAGGACACGGCATTCCTGCCGGTCTATCTCCGCTCTTTCGAGCGTAGCCACGGGGGGGTGAAATCGCGACGCAAGGTCGCTTCCCACAAGAGGTGGCAGGGGTGGCAGGAAAGGAGAAAAATAGGGACAGGCTGTTTATCGCTTTTTGCCTGGTAGGCGTATGCTTTGGGACGCACCCTTTTGAAATACCCCAATGGATCCCCCTCTTGACTCTTTTTTACTACATTCGTAGTCTATTGGGGTCGTTATTCTTAGAAGATGGAAAATGGCCCCAAGATATCGGATGCAGAGTGGGAGGTGATGAAGGTGGTGTGGGACCACGCTCCCATGACCGCCACCGAAGTGCTCGAGCTTCTACCCCATGAGCAATGGAAGCAGAAGACTGTGAACACCTTTTTTGGCTCGTTTGGAGGCAAAAGGCGTTATCGAGTCGAGCCGTGAAGGCAGAGCGAACGTGTGTCGATGACGCTGTTGAGCGAAGGCGAGTGCCGCCGTGCTCGAGGGAAGTCATTTTCTGAGCAAGGTCTTTCGGGGCAAGGTTGCTCCGATGATGCTGCACTTTATCGAGAACGAAGAGTTGTCGGATAAGGAGCTGCAGGACCTCAGAGAACTCCTCGAACGGAAAGGCAAGCAGCATGGTGCAGATCTATTTTGGTCCTTCTGGGAGCGCCTCCGTACGCTTTGGAATGCTCGCGTTGGTTTTTGCTTTGCCCGCGACGTCATTTAGAAGCCAGCGCTTGATTTCTCCCAATTTGATCTGCTGGGCCTGGGGTGTTATTCTCCTGAGGCTTGCTCCTGCCGGATGGCGTTGCCTTTCAGCGGCAGTATTTTGAATCTCAACGAGAACCTGCAGCCCTCGACCTGGACCCTTGATGTCGTGTGGCATGGCAGTGGTCGATTATTGGGCCGGGGCGAGACGATCCTTCCGAGAGGCTGTGCACGCAGGAAGCTCAGGTTATTGCGGATCTGGTTGGTTTTCGTGGGAAATGCATTGCTGCTGCTCTGGGTGTCCGGGATGGGCGTTCGTGATCGGGGTTGCTCGTCAACGCGATCCGGCTGCGTTCCGCTTTTTCCGCCGGGCGACGCGATGAATGCGGGTCGCTTGTACGAGCTTTTTGGGCGACGACGCCGCACGCCGCTACGGGGTGCGAACGTGCCGCTTCTGGTTTCCGAAGGACGTGAAGACGCCTGGTATCGCCTACATCTTCAATCCCTGCATTGTCAGCTACCCCAAGTATGCTGAGGAGCTCAGCGATAGCGAGTTCGTGTGCTTCGCACGAGCTCACGCACTACCGCTGCGGGGATCTTTTTCGCGCACCATCTGCTCCTGCTGATTTGCTTCGTCCATTGGCAGGCCAATCCGTTGGTTTGGCTGGTCTTTCGCTGTTCAGCAATCGATACAGGCTCATGATGCCGATGTGGTGGATAGCGAGTGCATCGAGACGGTGCAGCAGTACGGCTTCACGCTTTTGCAGGTGATGGCGCCCGCTCGCGAGCGCGTTTCGCTTCGCCAGCGGGAGCGTTGTGTCTGTTGGGCAATCGCAAGAGCAAGCTATGAAGGAG
>JAXHOA010000095.1:0-220538 GCA_034520035.1 Mycobacterium sp.
TCAGTTACGTATTGCTGCTTTCCGGCCCACGTTGGTGGCGTCCGGACTGAGCGGCGAGCCAGTCGAGTCAGCCCTCTGGCGGCCACCTTCGAACCGTGCGTCGAGGTGGTCAGGATCGGCTGCAGCGCATAGGCGTTGGGAACGACGTCTTCGACCGACGCACCGGTCATAGACGCCCGAACCTGTTCGCGGTACCCCCGCCGAGTTGTAGGCGCAGAACGGGATCAGCCGGCCATCGGGGGTGATCTCCTCGACACAGCACTTCATCAGCTGCCTGACATTGAGCGTGTAGGGGTCCTGGAAGTCCTGAATCACGATGGCGAAAGCGGTGTCGGCGAGCCTGGCCAACGCGTCGGGCAGATCGATCCCGCAACTGTTTGCGCAATCCAGCGCCTCGGCGATGCGGGCGAGCCGGTCGGAGGTGGTCTCGGTTCCCATGGAATGCCGAAGCGCTCCACAGCTTCTCCAGCGCCTCACGGATGCCCAGATCGGGAACGACCCGATTGCTCACGTAGTCGAGGTAGTCCTCGACATCCAACAGCCGGGGAATGGGCAGCACGCTGGACCCGTCGGTGAGCAGGTAGGTGACCGATCGACAGGTGGGAAAACAGCACGGGACCGGAAAGAAGTCGGATGCGGTGAACCATTCGGGCAGCTGCTCGGCGATGGCGTGGACCACATCGGAGTTCGTGATCCGCGTCATCGGATCGAACTGCACATGTCGGCCTGCATGGGTGACAGGCTGAAAGGCCACCGACCGCACCGCCGGATGTTCGATGCCATGGCGGATGATCGCGCCGAGTTCATGATCGTTGAGACCACGCTCCACTGCGGCCACCAGGGTGACGGCGAGGCCCGCTTCGGCGCAGTTGTCCAGTGCGCGACGCTTGATCTCCCGTAGGTCCCGACCGCGAATCTCCCGGTGGGTGCGCTCGTCGAAGCCGTCGAACTGCAAGTAGATCCCGACATGGTGACCGGGCCCGCAGCGAGCGGCCAACTCGGCGACGAACCGGCGATCGGTGGCGAGCCGGATCCCGTTGGTGTTGAGAATGACTGCGCCGATGGGGCGGGCCTGGGCTGCGTCGACGAAGTCGAGGATCTGCCGGTGGATGGTGGGTTCCCCTCCGGAGAACATCAACACTTCGGGCTCACCCTCGGCGGCGACGAACGCGTCCAGCATCCGCTCGCACTGTTCGAGGGTGATCGCATAGCCGTCGGGTTGGTGCCCGGAGTCAGCGAAACAGATCGGACAGTCGAGGTTGCAGTTGGTGTTCACCTCGATGAGGCCGAGACAGGCGTGTTGCTTGTGCTGCGGACACAATCCGCAATCAGATGGGCAGCCGTCGACGATCTCGGTCTGAAACTGCAGCGCGGCAGTGTCCCGGGTTTGTTGAACCGGGTGTAGTCGAGATACATCTGTGCATCGCCGTAGACCAGCGCTTCGAACCGGCCATGGTCGCGACAATTCTTGCGCAGGTACACCTTGTCGTCGCGGATGTTGACCTCGGCGTCGATGACCACCTTGCAGACCGGGCAGATCGACTTGGTGTACTCCACGAACACCTCGCCGGTGTCACGTCTCTCGTTCACCATGCGCTTGACGCCTCCTGATCAGTACCGAAGTCGAGGACTCAGGTTTGCCGATAGCCCGCGGGCTATCGGCAACAATGTCATCACGATGACACGATGAAACCCCATCAATGCCGTATCGGCTGATCAGGTCCGACGGCATCCGCTTCGATCCACACTGGGGCGGGTTCAGTGCCTGACCCGACAATAAAGGCCTGACCTGACAACGAAGACTGTCAGCGTCCTGACTATGCACCGTGCCGGGTGATGCTTGGTCAGGACATACTTCGAGCAATGACCGTCAGTTGGCTGCGGGGCGATGTCCAGGGCCCCGCGCACAGCGTCAGCGCGGGACCCCGTCGGCTCGGCTGGCGGTCCTTCCCCGACGGCCATCGACTACGCCACCATTGAACCAACGCGGAAACAGTGTCCGCCGAAAATGAATGGAAGCCATCGTGACCCGCAATCTGATCGCCGTTCTCGCTGTCACCGCCGCCCTCGCGACCGCCTGCGGTTCCGGCACCGGATCGCAACCGGCAACACCCGCTGCCGCACCTCCGGTCGCCGCGGCAAGTTCAGCACCCGGGGCGGCGCCGGTGCCGGCCCAGTTGCAGTTCACCGCGACGACCATCAGTGGTCAGCAGTTCTCTGGGGAAAGCTTGGTGGGCAAGCCGGCGGTGATCTGGTTCTGGGCCCCCTGGTGTCCAACGTGTCAGCGTGAAGCGCCCACGGTGGGCAAGCTGGCCGCGGCCAACCCCGACGTCACCTTCCTCGGTGTGGCCGGGCTGGATGAGGTTGCTGCCATGAAGGAGTTCGTCGAGAAGTACCCGGTGAATGACTTCACGCAACTCGCAGACACAGACGGGTCGATCTGGACCAGGTTCGGCGTCACCCAGCAACCGGCGTATGCCTTCATCGACGCTGAGGGCGGTGTGGACGTGGCACGGGGTTCGCTGTCCGAAACCGAGCTGACTGAGCGGGTGTCGGCGCTTTCCGGCCGGTGATCGATACCGCCTCGCTCGGATTTGCCCTCGGCGCCGGTTTGGTCGCCGCGCTGAATCCATGCGGATTCGCTTTCCTGCCCGGCTATCTCGGCTTGGTGATCGCTGGCGAAGGTCGACAATCGTCTCGGCCTGCCGCGTTGGTCCGTGCCGGGGCCGCCACCCTGGCGATGTGTGCAGGTTTCGTTACGGTGTTCGGCGTGTTCGGACTGGTCGTCTCGCCCGTCGTCGCCTCGGCTCAGAGATACCTGCCCTTTGCCACGGTCGTCATCGGCGTGCTGCTCGTCGCGCTGGCACTGTGGTTGTTGTCGGGGCGCGACATCACGATGATCATGCCGAAGCTGACTGCGGGCACGCCCACTGCTCGGATGCGTTCCATGTACGGCTACGGGGTGGGGTACGCGGTGGCGTCGCTGTCGTGCACGGTGGCGCCGTTTCTCGCGTTGATCAGCACCACCTTCCGCAGGGGCGACGTCACCACTGGCATGCTGGCCTTCCTCGCCTACGCCGTGGGGATGGCACTGACGGTGGGTATCGCCGCGGTCGCGGTAGCCCTCCTCGGCTCGACGGCCAGCGGTGCGATCCGACGCATGCTGCCGCACATCAACAGCATCGGCGGAGTCCTGGTGCTGCTGACGGGGCTGTACGTCACCTATTACGGCTACTACGAGATCCGGCTGTTCTTCACCGATGCCGGCGCCGACGACCCGATCATCGAAGCGGCCGCCGCGGTGCAGGCATGGATGGCGCGCCGCGTCGACGCCGTAGGGGCCGGGCCGATCGTGGGGATCCTCGCAGCCGTCGTCGCCGCCACATTGGGATGGCATGCAATCGCCAGACGCCGCAGACTCAACTCCGACGAGGGCACCGACAGGCCCACGCCGACCCAGACCGACGACACCGAACAGCCGGGGGCCGAATGAGTCAACTCCGACGAGGGCACAGCAGCGATGGAGCCCGACGCTCCGCTCGCTAGCAAGCGGAGCCGCGACCCAACCGCGGGGAACCCAAGCGTGTCGAGGAGACGAATACCAATGGGCGGCGATCAATAGTGGCACTTCGGACAAGGCTGCCGAGGTTTCAGTCAACGTGACAGGAGGTCGCCCCACAGCGCGTGATCGGATCCGAGTGTGTGGTTAGCGCGGGCTGTGATTCGCCCATCTCTGGATGGGTCGGGAGGTAGCGTCCTCCGCGTGCCGTCGACGAGGTGGTTGTGGATGTCGACGATGTCGCCAAGCCTGATCCCCCGGGTCCCGTCTTTGCGTAGCCGTCGCGCGGCGAGAATGAGTTTTGACGTGTCCCAGCAGCTGATCTCAGCTTTGATATCGTTGAATACCGCCGCTAAGGACAGCGAACGGTGTTCTTGTGAAGGAAGTTTCAGCAGGGTTAGCGCCACCAGATCTTTCAGCCCGGCGCGACGGTAGACGGAAGGACCCCTGCCGCCGTCGCCGCGGACTTCCGGTGGGCGGATCGCGGAGGTCCTTCAAGGGGGCTGCCATGTCAAAGGACCGCCAGCCCGCAACGAATCCGACGTGGTCATCAGTTCGTAAGTAGTTCTGAAGATCTCATCGTGCTCGCCGTCGATGTGCGCGCGCTTCTGCGGCCAGTCCGCTGGCTCCTCAGCCCGCAGTGCATACGGGAACGCCGCGTAGCGGATGTCGCCTCCCGTGAAGTGCTCCCAGTAGCGGCGTACAACGTCCCCGAACTCCTCTCGGCTCATGGCGCGACTACTGGCACCCGCCCGCTTAAGGGCCAGTACCAGCCGACGTGGATCATCGGCAATGATACGGCGCTGCTGGTAGTCGATCAGGGGTTGGTGGTGCCGCAGCTGTTCCTTCAGATTGGTCAGGGCGGCAAGCGCTTCGGGCCAGTACCCGTCGCGGACGATTTGGCGCCAGTACTGCGTGACCCGTGTGGCCATTCCCTTCGGTAGGCCGAGGTCCAGTGCGATGATCGTCCACGGCCGGGTGTCGCCGATCTTGGTCAGTGCCATTGCTTGAGCCGCTGCAGCGAGCGGGTTTTCGTCTCCGCGATCTCCCCACACGGTGCTCGGCCACAGCACCTGTGGGATAGCTGCCGGGACGTGTTCGGGGATCGAAGGCTTGTGTTCGGGAAGTCGTTGCCAAGTGCGGTCAGCGTTCTCGCGAATTGGGTAGCGGGGGTGGCGGTTACCGCAGTCAAAGGTGAGCTGGGCAGCCGGGCTCAGCGTGGCGCGGACCGAGCCAAGGCGTATCGCAGCGAGCAGGGGATTGCGTTTCCTGCGCAGCAGCACGTTGTCGGGACCGATGGGTGTGGTGGGTCCCGCGGGATTCAGGAGCCCAACAGCGTCGGCCTTGTCCGCGGCGACCGACGCTGATTCCGAGGAAAGGACCTCGCCTGCGTTGCGCAGCGCACGCACCAATGCCGTGCGATCGTAGTCGTCCTCAAAGAGGGTGAAGATCCTGACCGATTCGTCTACGAGTTGGCATAAGGCATCGAAGGCGATCGTCGCCGTGACTTCGATGTCGGTAACGCGTAAATGGCTGCCCGGCTCCTGCACGTACTGCTGCCACAGCTGGAACGCCAATTGGTGGGCGCTGATGGCGTCGGCGTCCATCTCGAAGGGTTCGACGGAGCGCAGGTCGAAGTTGCAGCGCCGAGTTCGCCTCATGCGACCACTCGGGCGCCTCGGCCGGTTGGGGCACTGATAGATCGGAGTGTCCGGTTCCTGCGACAGCCACGACGATGTCGACCAGGGCTGTTCGCTGCAGCGCGGGCAGGTGCGCACCAGCAAGCACCCATGAATGCCGCAGGTGATGGCGAAAACGCTTGACCATTCGCGCTTCCAATGTGGGTCTGGTTCAGACAGGCATTCAGGGCAGAACGTGCTGCCGGCAGGTGTGGGTCGGGTGACCGCGTGGTAGCGGGAGAGGTATTCGACGACCGCACTGTTGGGCAGCATTTCCGCGGCGGCTGAATGTACGTCGGCTTGCGGGCAGCCCAACGTGCAGGCGAGGTGGGTGGCGTGTTGGCGCACCAGCCGCGCCAACCGGCCGGGGCGCTCGATACGGTCGGCGACGCCAGTTTCGGCGATTAACTCCCGTGGCGTTATGGCGTACCGGGCGGCGGCTCGTGCCAACCAGGATTCGATGGATTCGTCCGACCGGATGGCGCATGCGATGGGCCAGCGATCGATGTCGTAGCCGCCGGGGATCGCCCGCAGCGGCCGCCCCTGGCCTACGGGCTCAGGCGGTTTGGCTGCTGACCTGGGCGGCATTGTCGATGGTGGTATTCGAGATCAGATCATCGGTGATGGTTTCGACACCGGTGGTGATTGCCAGATAGCTGACGCGATCGAGGAGATTGGTCAGCGAGGCGATTCTTCCTTGTGTTCGTCGGTGGAGCTCCTTGGCGTGATCGACCAACATGCCGGGGGACGCGTCGGCGAGTTTCAGGTGGCCTTCCATGACGCGAAGCAAGCTGACCCAACTGCGGAATCCCGCGTCGGTCTTGATCGCGAACGGCGCTACTGGACACCGGGTGGCGCGTCGACTGGTTTGCGCGTACGCGGCTTGCTCGCCGATGAGACCCTCGTCGAAGAACCGCTTCTCGCGCAACTTGACCCCGACGTAGACGAACGTCACCGCCATCTCATTCGCGAGGCCCTTGAGGTGGTTGGACACCTCCGCGCCGTGACGATGCCGGAAGTCGATGAAGTGGAGATCGTCGATGACGATCAACCTGGTCTCACAAGTGGTCACGCAATCGACCGCCAATGCACCGAGCCGAGATGTGGACGCCCGATCCACGGCGGGGTGACCGTAGAACCGCAGAATCTGCTGATTGAGACCCTTCAAGGTGATCCCAGCGCTAAGCGGAACGAACGCGACCGGTAGGCGCTGATGGCCGTCGGGTGTGGTCGGTCCTTCGCGTCGATACACCTTCTGGTGAAAGTCTCGCGCGTAGCGTGTCGCGATGGTCGTCTTGCCGAGGCCAGGCTCGGCATCGATCACAACCGACCCACGCAAACGGTCGCCGTCGCGCCGATTCGACGCCATGACCTGATCGATGATTCCGTACGCGGTCTTGAGCTGCGCGGTCTTCACCGTCGGAAGGTTGGCGTTCCACACCATCCGCGCCTCGTCGTAGTCCTCCCGATGATCGTTGGGCAGGGCATCCATGTCGCGGCGACTCAGCACTTCGAAGTCGTCGCGCGGGCCTGCGCAAGCGAAGGCATCCCAGCCCTGTTTTCGGGACAGCTGATAGCGGGCGCTACCGTTCGTCGCCAACCATCGGGCCCACCGGTTCGTCATTCGTGAAAGACCTCGAACGCATCCTCGTCGGGATGCTCTTCGTAGTACCTGTCGAAGACGTCGAGGTCGTCCACGACGTCGCCCAAAGCGGTTGCTTTCGGCATCCGCGCGACCAGGTCGATGACTGCCGGCAGCGCCGCCTCCTCGCGGCCCTCTTCTGACGAGAGCGGCTCTGCTGCCTTGCCGACCACGTCGACCAACCTCTGGCTGGACAAGCGGCGAGCAAGTGCTTTGTCCCGGCGACTGAGGACTTCGTCGCGGCCCCAACTGCCGAGCAGATCGTGGACCGCGCTCGACGGATTCACGTGCCGATTGGTGCGGACGCTGACGCGTTTGGCGTAGTCGGCGGCTTCCTGACTGAACGGCGATGTCAAAGCGTGAGCGTGCTCCCATTCCAGCCGCGACCACTTATCGGTGTCGGGGTTGCGGAAGTACGCGAAGCGGACGTCGTCAGAGTCGATCGAGATCGGCCACAGCCCAGCGTGTGCGCCTTGGTAGGGCGACTTTCGGAGCCGAAACCCGTTGAGCGCTTCGCCGTCGTAGCGCTGCCCGTTGGCCTCGACACCGTAGTTCTGGATGGTCCTCCACTCGACGTCGAGGAATTCATAGACGAGTTCTGCTCGCGCCGGGAGGGTCAACGATCCGCTGCGTGCGAGTCCGATTTCGTACATCTCGATCGGCGAGAAGCGTTCTCGCGGCAGGCTTGGGATGCACAGGCCGTCGTGCTTGGTGTGATGGTAAACCGAGCCGATCCACTCGCGGATGATCTGTTCGAGTTCGGCGACGTAATAGAACGCTTTGTCCTCCACGTCCGCGCCGCGGGAGTACACGTCGGGCCCCTTGTAGGCCGGCAGGTGTTGGAGCAACGACTCTCGCAATGTGCGAAAGAACCGTTCGACCATCGGCTTGTCGGTGGGCTTGCGGGCGATCGCCGGCTGCACCGAGATCCCCAATCGCGCGCACGCGCCGATCACGTGTTCCGACAGGTACTGCTTGCCGTGATCCACCACGATGGTCTCCGGTAGACAGCCCGCAAAGGTGTCAGCGCATTCTGGTGCGTCCTCCGCCGCTGACTCGGACTCCATGACCACGTTGCGGGGAACACCGTGAAACGGCCTCGCCGTCGCGTCGTCGGTCGCCGGAGTCCGGGGCGGTCTGACCGCCTGGTAAAGAACGTTCGCCACATCGCGCGCCTTGGTCGACAACGGGGTGAGCTGGGCACCGAGGACGCAGCGTGTGAAGACGTCCATGGCGATGGTCAACTCCACCGGCACCCACCGCAGTGTTACCGGCTCCATCGCGAACACGTCCAGCGGCGTCGTGTCCAGCATCGCGAACTCGCCGGGTCGGGTCGCACGCAGGCGGCCGTAAACCCCCGATGGGAGGTTGGCAACGGATCGGCGGTTCTTGGCGCTGCCAAACGCGGACCGCCCCTTCGACACGGCGTCCAATCTCCGCCGTGCCGTCGACGGCGATGGGATGCACACCTCGCCCGGTCCGTACTCCGCGTCCACCCTGCGATTGACGGTGTCGATCACGACATTCCTCGTCGGTGTCGAGGCTTCGACCAGTTCGTCGAGGACGCGGACGCACATCGCGTCCCATCGGGGGTCGACGGTGGATCGGCGCTTCTGCAGCAGTCGGCTATCGGCAATCCCAGCAAGACCCGACGTCCGATAGCCAGCAACCCAGCGTTCGACGGTGCGATCGGATACCCCAAGTTCTGCGGCCTTCTCCCGGTACGCGTCGCCGGCAGACTTCCCTCCGACGGAGATGACTGCGATGACGTCACGGATATGGCCTGCCCGCACCTCGAGCGCATCACGTTGCTTACTGGTGAGCGATCCGAGGATGACCGGCACGAGCTCCTCGTAGGCGTCCCGAGGCTCCGCCTCGTTCACCGGTCGTCCTTCGGCGAGGAGACGGTCGAAGGGAGCTCGCGTCGCGGTCCGATCTGAGACGAGTTCGACCCCGCGGCTATCGATGCGATGCACACGCCACAGCGCACCTTCGAACCACAGATCGGTTCCGACCGCCAGATCGAACCGTCCAGAACTCATGCGGCCGCGCTGCCGACCGTGATCTTCGATGTTCCAGACAGCGGGATGCGCATGTCCGTCGTCCATCGGGACAGCCAAAGCTGCTCCAACAACGCAGTCATCGCCGCGGAACGAGTGACGGCGCTTCCGTCCTGCGACGTCGTGAGGATCTGATCGATGGTCATTCCGTCCGTCGCGACCGCAGACACACGATCGGATGCGGCACGGTCGACAAATCGGGATCGCTTCGCCAGGCTCAGAAAGCGCACGTTGCCCAGCTCCGTGGGGTTGGTGCCCGACCACACCTCGTATTGCCAACCACGCTCTCGGCACACGCGGTCGGTCCAATTCAGGACGTCGATCACCTTGGGCTTCTTCAGCATTCGTTCGGGCTTTACGTCGACCACGGTGAAGGCGCCGTTCCGATGCTGCAGCAAGAGGTCGGGCACGTGACGGTGGAAGGTTGACCCGTCGTACCCGCGCATCCAGAAGGGCTGAGCGGCTAGCCATTCGACGGCCGGGCAGAAATCGGCGAGCAGAAGCCGGTCGCGCTCTAACAGACTCTCGTAGACCAGATGCTTGTGCATCTTCGAAGACCAGTAGAGACCCGAGTAGTTCCGCTGTCCTGCCCGCGACACAGGAATGCGAACTGGCCGACCGCGCACCATCCGGCCGGCATCAACGCGGTCGAAGTGCACCGTGACCGGTTCACCGTCGTCGGCGATGTAGCTGACTTCGGTTGCTGCACCCTTGGCGGATGTCACAACCTGACTGTGCCTGACGCCGACACGTTGGTGACTTTCCGACACGCTTCCGACAGCTAGATGAAAATCCGACAACTTATGCGGATTCCTACAGCTGGCGGGGCCGGGAACAAATCCGCGCACGGTGCGGTTGACCAGACTGACAACTTGAGTGAAGCAGACTCAACTCTGGCTTGACAGGTGACCGCCTCCAGGTGCAGGCTTGAGCGAGGTTCACTCAGATCCCAAGTAAAAGCTATTCAGGAGGAACTCACTATGGCTCGTGCGGTCGGTATCGACCTCGGGACCACCAACTCCGTCGTCGCAGTGCTCGAAGGTGGCGACCCCGTCGTCGTCGCCAACTCAGAGGGCTCCCGGACCACTCCGTCGGTTGTCGCGTTCGCGCGCAACGGCGAGGTGCTGGTCGGCCAGCCCGCCAAGAACCAGGCGGTGACCAACGTCGACCGGACCATCCGTTCGGTGAAGCGTCACATCGGCACCGACTGGACCGTCGGGATCGACGGCAAGGACTACAACCCCCAAGAGATCAGCGCGCGCATCCTGCAGAAGCTCAAGCGCGACGCCGAGGCCTACCTGGGTGAGGACATCGCCGACGCCGTCATCACGGTGCCCGCGTACTTCAACGACGCCCAGCGCCAGGCCACCAAGGAAGCCGGCCAGATCGCCGGCCTCAACGTCCTGCGCATCGTGAACGAGCCGACCGCGGCCGCCCTGGCCTACGGCCTGGACAAGGGCGAGAAGGAACAGACCATCCTGGTCTTCGACCTCGGTGGCGGCACCTTCGACGTCTCCCTGCTGGAGATCGGTGACGGTGTCGTCGAGGTCCGCGCCACCTCCGGTGACAACCACCTCGGTGGCGACGACTGGGATGACCGGATCGTCGAATGGCTCGTCGACAAGTTCAAGAGCACCAGCGGCATCGACCTGACCAAGGACAAGATGGCCATGCAGCGGCTGCGCGAAGCCGCCGAGAAGGCCAAGATCGAGCTGAGCTCCGGACAGAGCACCTCGATCAACCTGCCCTACATCACCGTCGACGCGGACAAGAACCCGCTGTTCCTCGATGAGCAGCTGACCCGCGCGGAGTTCCAGCGCATCACCCAGGACCTGCTCGACCGCACCCGTGCGCCGTTCCAGCAGGTGATCAAGGATGCCGGTATCTCCGTCGGTGAGATCGACCACGTGGTGCTCGTCGGTGGTTCGACGCGTATGCCCGCGGTCACCGATCTGGTCAAGGAACTGACCGGCGGCAAGGAGCCCAACAAGGGTGTCAACCCCGACGAGGTTGTCGCCGCGGGTGCCGCGCTGCAGGCCGGTGTGCTCAAGGGTGAGGTGAAAGACGTTCTGCTGCTTGACGTCACCCCGCTGTCCCTCGGTATCGAAACCAAGGGTGGCGTGATGACCAAGCTGATCGAGCGCAACACCACCATCCCGACGAAGCGCAGCGAGACCTTCACCACGGCCGATGACAATCAGCCTTCGGTGCAGATCCAGGTGTTCCAGGGTGAGCGCGAGATCGCCTCGCACAACAAGCTGCTCGGCTCCTTCGAGCTGACCGGCATCCCGCCGGCCCCCCGCGGCGTGCCGCAGATCGAGGTCACCTTCGACATCGACGCCAACGGCATCGTGCACGTCACCGCCAAGGACAAGGGCACCGGCAAGGAGAACACGATCAAGATCCAGGAGGGCTCCGGCCTCTCCAAGGAGGAGATCGACCGGATGATCAAGGACGCCGAGGCGCACGCCGACGAGGATCGTCAGCGTCGCGAAGAGGCCGACGTCCGCAACCAGGCCGAGTCGCTGGTCTACCAGACGGAGAAGATCGTCAAGGAGCAGCGCGAGGTCGAAGGCGGATCCAAGGTCCCCGCCGAGACGTTGGACAAGGTCGACTCCGCAGTCGCCGAGGCCAAGACGGCCCTGGCCGGCACCGATATCGCGGCCATCAAGACCGCGATGGAGAAGCTGGGCGTCGAAGCCCAGGCCGTCGGTCAGGCGCTCTACGAGGCCGCCCAGGCCGAGCAGGGTGCTGATGGCGCAGACGGTTCGGCCGCTGCCGACGACAACGTCGTCGACGCCGAGGTCGTCGAGGACGAGGACAACCGGGAGAGCAAGTGAGCCAGGGCGATTCGCACGAAGAGCCGGTGACCATCACCGACAAACGGCGCATCGATCCGGAGACCGGCGAAGTTCGTGACCCGGCGTCCTCCCCCAGCGGGGCGGCGTCGGGGGACTTCGCCGGTGAGACCCGCTCCTTCCGAGGAAGGCGGGCAAGGTCGCCGAGCTGCCGAATGACCTGCAGCGCGTCCAGGCCGATTTCGCCAATTACCGCAAGCGGGCCCTGCGCGATCAGCAGGTGTCCGGCGAGCGCGCGAAGGCGGCCGTCATCACCCAACTGCTCGGCGTGCTCGACGATCTCGATCGGGCGCGCAGCCACGGTGATCTGGAGTCGGGTCCGCTCAAGGCGGTTGCCGAGAAGCTGACCAGCACCCTGGAAGGGCTCGGTCTGACCAGCTTCGGCGCCGAGGGCGAGGAGTTCGACCCTTCGCTGCACGAGGCCGTCCAGCACGAGGGTGACGGATCGTCACCGGTGGTGGGCACGGTCATGCGCCGCGGCTACAAGGTGGGCGACCTGGTGGTCCGCCACGCCATGGTTGGTGTGGTCGACACGGTCGAGAATGCCGACGTGAACAGTGATCAACCCGCAGAATCAGAAGACTGACCCGGTGAGGAGGTGACGCATGGCTCAGCGTGAGTGGGTCGAGAAGGACTTCTACAAGGAGCTGGGCGTCACCTCTGATGCCGGCAAGGACGAGATCAAGCGCGCCGCGCGCAAGATCCTCGCCGAGAACCACCCGGACCGGAACCCGGGCAACTCCGTGGCAGAGGAGCGGTACAAGGCCGCCTCCGAAGCCAAAGAGGTCCTCACCGACGACGCCAAGCGCAAGGAGTACGACGAGACGCGGCGCCTGTTCGCCAACGGGGGCTTCGGCCGCCGCGGGCCTGGCGCGGGCGGCAACTTCGGTGGATTCTCGGGCGAGGGAGCCGAATTCAACCTCGGCGATCTGTTCGATCAGGCGGGCCAGGCCGGCGGTGCCAACATCGGCGACCTGTTCGGTGGTTTGTTCGGCCGTGGTGCCCAACAGCCGCGTCCGACCCGTCCGCGGCGCGGCAACGACCTGGAAACCGAAACGGAACTGTCGTTCCTGGAGGCCACCAAGGGCGTTGCGATGCCGTTGCGGCTGACCAGTCCGGCACCGTGCACCAACTGCCATGGCAGCGGTGCGCGACCGGGCACCAGCCCGAAGGTGTGCCCGGGCTGTAACGGCGCGGGTGTCATCAACCGCAACCAGGGTGCGTTCGGCTTCTCCGAGCCGTGCACCGAATGCCGGGGCAGCGGCTCGATCATCGAGCACCCCTGCGATGAATGCCATGGCACCGGCGTCACGACCAGGACCCGCACCATCAACGTGCGGATCCCACCGGGCGTCGAGGACGGCCAGCGGATCAGGCTGGCCGGCCAGGGCGAGGCCGGGCTGCGGGGCGCCCCCTCGGGTGACCTGTATGTCACGGTTCATGTTCGCGCCGACAAGGTTTTCGGTCGCGACGGTGACGACCTGACCGTCACCGTTCCGGTGAGCTTCCACGAGTTGGCCCTGGGTGCAACGCTTTCGGTGCCGACGCTGGAGGGCAAGGTCGGGGTTCGGGTGCCCAAGGGCACATCGGACGGCCGCATCCTGCGGGTGCGTGGGCGCGGTGTGCCCAAGCGTTCGGGTGGTCACGGCGACCTGCTCGTCACGGTGAAGGTGGCGGTGCCGCCGAACCTGGAAGGCGAGGCCGCCGAGGCGCTCGAGGCCTACGCGAAAGCCGAACGGGCCAGCGGATTCGACCCGCGCGCCGGTTGGGCAGGAAATCTGTCATGAGCAGGAGCGACGATGCCCGCACGTTCCTGATCTCGGTGGCCGCCGAGCTGGCCGGTATGCACGCGCAGACCCTGCGGACCTACGACCGGCTCGGTCTGGTCAGCCCGCAGCGCAGCTCCGGAGGAGGTCGGCGTTATTCCCAACATGATGTCGACCTGCTCCGCGAGGTGCAGCGGCTGTCCCAGGACGAGGGTGTCAATCTTGCTGGCATCAAACGGATCATCGAGCTGACCAACCAGGTCGAGGCGCTGCAGAACAGGGTGGCTGAACTGGCCGCCGAGGTCGAGCAGCTGCGCAAGCCCAGTACCGCGCTGGTGCTGTGGAAGCCCGGGGCGCGCCGCGCGCGCTAGACCGTCGTTCAGGCGACGAGTGCCAGCGTGCTGGTGTTTGAACACCGCGGCCGTGACAGCGGCCTGCAGCCCGCCATCGTCGCAGCCGAGCACGCTCACTTCAGGACGTTCACGGTGCACAGGATCGCGGGTGCCGCGTGACACCGTGTGTGGAGACCGGAAACGGGTCACCAATGACCAGACTTGCCGCCGGCAGTGCCACTGCCGTACGGATCCAGGCAAGGAGGGTGCGTTCGTTGGCGAGGATGAATCGGTACTCGGGTTTTCATGTCTAGGACGCCGGCTTCTCCAAAAATTGGTTGTCGAGACGCGTGGAGTAGTCGGGCAGTTGGGTGGACGGGTCGATCGACTTCTGGGTCTTGGCCCATTCGCCGAGCTCGGTCAGCTTTTCCGCGAGGTCGGGACCGAGCTGTATTTGGTAGTCGAATTCGCCCAGAACGGTGCGTAGCAACCCCTCATCCAGCTGGGTGGCCTTCGCGACAGCATCGGTCGCCGCGTCATCCTGTCCGGCCAATGCTGTTCCCGCCTCGCCGAGCGCGGAGAGAAACGCACGGATGGCCGTACCCTTGGCCGCGATCGCCGGTTCGGTGGCGATGAACAGGCTGTGCTGTCGATACGATCCGCCGTCGAGTTCGACGACGTCATCCCCGAGGGCCTCTACCGTCTGTGCCTGGTACGGCTGGAAGATCGACACCGCATCGACATTTCGTTGCGAGGCTGCGGTGACCATCGCCGATGGAGAGACTTGCACCAGTTCGGCAGTGATGTTGTTGTCGGTCAGCACAGTTGAGACGAAGTAGGCGGCGCTGGTACCTAGCGGGGTGCCGATCGACTTGCCGGAGAGGTCCGCGAGCTCGTTGATGCCGGCGCTGCGACGGGCGACCACGCGCGATCCTTCCCAGCGGGACCCGTCGGCAATGACGCGCAAACTCGGCGTGCGCGTGAGCGCCGCAGAAGTCGGCACGTCCGCAGCGGTGGTGATGTCGACCTGACCGGCGGCCGCGGCTTGCAGGGCCTCGACGCCGGACTGGAAGTTCACCACCTTCACTTTCACGTTGTGTTCGGCGAACAGGCCGGTCTCTTCGGCGACGGGGATCTGCGCCCACGAGGGGTCGACGACGAAGCCGACCGTGAGCTCATCGGCGTTCGTGGTGCCCGATTCGCTGCACGCAGTGATCGATGCGGCGAGGGCAACCACGGTGAGCGCGGTCGATAGTTTCGAGTGCAGAGTTTTCACGGTATGAGTTCCTTCAGGGTGGTCGGGACTGAAATCGACAGGTCAGTGCATGGCGTGATCGATGCCCAGCTGGTGGTGAAGTGTCTTGCGAATGTCGCTGTAGCCAGCCATATCCGCCAGGGCATCGGCGGGCCGTGGGCGGCTCAGCGGATTGTTGATGCTGTCGACCACCCGACCGTCGCGGAGCAGGCTGACGGTGTCGCCGAGCCGGATGGCCTCGTCGATGTCGTGGGTGACGAAGACGATGGTGCGATCGAGCCGTGTCCACAGGTCGATCAGCAGATCCTGCATACGCAGCCGGGTGAGGGCATCCAGCGCTGCGAAGGGCTCGTCCATCAGCATCACCGTTGGTTCACCGGCGAGAACGCGAGCAATGCTGACGCGTTGTCTCATACCGCCCGAGAGTTCAGCCGGCCGCTGTCTGCCGACCTCGTCCCGCAGCCCGACGAGCTCGAGGAGCTCACTGATCCGTGACCTTCGCTCCCGCTTGGCCAGCTTGCATGCCGCCAAGGCGAAGTCGATGTTGTCGGCCACGCTCATCCACGGGAAGAGCACGTCGCGCTGGAATGCGACACCGCGGCGGGGATCCGGTGCAGTGACAGGTGTGCCGTTGTCGGTGACGATGCCCGACGTCGGGGTTATGAGACCCGCGAGGCAATGCAACAACGTCGACTTTCCGCTTCCCGAGGAGCCGACAAGCACGGCAAATGACCCATCGGGGATCGTGAGCGAGATGTGCTTGAGAGTGGGTTCCTGGGTGCCGGCGAATTGCACGACCAGGTCACTGGTTTCGATGGCCATCTCAGTGCTCCTCCTGGGCCCATCGGGTGAACGGAGACGTGGCAGAGCTGATCACCAGATCGCAGACTGCGCCGACGATCCCGAGCACGATGAGACAGAAGATGAGCCGGTCGGCCTGCGAGAACAGCTGTGCCTGATAGATGCGATAGCCGATACCCGCTGTGGTACCTGTCATCTCGGCGACGACGATCAGCACGAATGCCATCGCTGCTCCCACCCGGAGGCCTGAGGCGATGTCCGGCGCCGCTTCCGGCAACACGATCTTCGTCAGGGTCTGCCACTTCCCGGCGCCGAGGCACCGCGCGGCCTTCAGATAGTCGGCCGGTGTGTCGGCCAGTCCGCTGTGGCTGTTGATCCAGACCGGCACGAACACCCCGAGTGCAATCACCAGGGTCTTGCTGTTCTCACCCAATCCGAACCACAGGATGGCGAGTGGGACAAGACCGATGGTAGGAATCGGTGCGAACACCCGCAACACGGGTTGGAGCAGGTTGCGGCCGGCCGCCGTGGTTGCGGTGCAGACCGCGACCACGATTCCGGCAGCCGCGCCAATGGCGAATCCGATCGCGGCTCGACGAAGACTGGCGACGATGTCGTCAGCCAGTAGTCCTTCGGCCCAGAGTGTTTCACCGGCAGAGAGGATTTCGGGCACGCTGGGAAACAGCTGCCGAGGGAATCTCCCGGTCGCCACCGTCAGTGACCAGACCGCGGCGACCAGCAACAGCCCGGCGATGGTCCACCCGAACATCCGGAGTCTGCCCACCGCCATCTGCAGCCAGGATGAGGTGTACCGATCTGTCGAGGTGCGGACCGGTGGCGATGTCGTGACCGTCTCGGCCTCTACGTCGGTCATCATGGGCGAAGATCGACTTCGCGTAGCAGTGACCGTGGGGTGCTTGCCGGCACCCAGTCGAAAGGCACTGCCTGTGAACGGTATACGAGCGCGGTGAGGCTGAGCCGGTCGACGCCCGGCACTCTGGTCTGCTTGACCTCGGGCTCGCCGGCCACGCCATATCCTTGGTACGGGCTGTGGTACTCCCAGACGATATCGCCGTCAGGGGTCACCTGGAAAAGCCGTCCCTGCATCCCCTCGGTGATCAAGGTGTTGCCGTTGGGCAGACGCTGGGCGTTGCTGACGAACGAGCTGAAGAAGGTCCAGGGCGGCAGACCGGAGTCCTCCGCGGTGTACTGCCAGACGATGTCCTCAGTGACAGGGTCGATCTCGAGTATGCGGGAACCTGCGTAGATGCCGACCGATGCCGGTGGGTATCCCGCACCGCCCTGGTTGTCGAACACCAGGATGTTGCCGGCGCCGGGCAGGCCTGCGGCGATCATGTGAGGGTTGTGTTGACCGGACGTCTGATCGAGCGGTCTCGGCACCTTGTGGACGCTGATGCGTTGGTGTTGGGCGCCTGGTTCGGCCGCGTAGTACGGGCCGAGCTTCCAGGCGACCTTCCCGGATTGTTTGTCGATCAGCGCGATGATGTTGGCCTTGCGGAAGCTGATCACGATGTTGTCCGGGTGGAACACCGAATCGGGTCTCTCCGTGTACCAATGGTTTTCGCCGAGAGACTTGGCGCTGTTCATCTCCAGGTAGCCCCACGGGTCTTCAGGGTCGCGTGCGACGGTTTCCCGCAGCGCCACCCAACCCTCATCGGAGAAGCCGAATTCGTGAAGGTGATCACCGGCGCGCCATTCCCAGACGATGTCGCCCTGCGGTGACACCTCGTAGAGCCCCTGATCACCGACGGTGTGCGTGCCCAGGTCGGGGACCACGCGCGGCACCGTCACCAGGACGAGCCGGTTCCCGTTGGGGAGCAGTTCCCAATCATGGTTCTGCCGCGCGGCACCGTCGGGTGCCTGCGTGCCCCATTCCCACACGCGTTCACCGGTCCAGCTCAGCTGCCCGATGGTGCCATTGGCATAGATTCCGCCGCGGCCATCGCCGCTGTCGGAGAGTTGGACGCCGACGTCGCCGACACGGCCGCCATTGAGTGCCGGGTCCAGCACCCGCGGCGGTACCCCGGCGTACGGCCATTCCTGTACGACGGTGCCGTTCAGGTCGATGAGCCGGGTGACCGAATCGGCGCCGGTGAACAGAACGTAACTGTCATGGGCGAGTTCAGGGTTGAGGTAGGTGACTCCGCTGAGCCGTACGAATGACATGTCAGCTACTCCACCAATGGCTTGTTACATCCATACGTCCTCCTGGTAAATGTTCTAATCGATTAGCGTAACGATGGGCGGCGACGATGGAACTGTCACAATCGCTGTGATTCAAAGGGTGGCGAACGCGCCGCTACGAACGAAAGGGTGCCGGCAATGAGCACGAAACGGCCGACGCTGGCGGATGTGGCAAGTCGCGCAGGCACGTCGACGGCAGTGGTCAGTTACGTCTTGAACAACGGACCGCGTCCGGTATCAGAGTTGTTGCGGGTCAGGGTGTTGAGCGCGATCGATGATCTGAACTACCGTCCCGACCGGCGGGCTCGGGCACTTCGGCGTCCGCGTCGTTGGCGCCAGATCGGCCTGCTGGTACCCGATCTCACCTTGCCGCTGTTCGGCGAGTTCGTCGGACGCATCGAGGTCGAAGCGCGCTCGCGGGAACACCTCACAATGATCGGCAACACCGGCTACGACCCGGAACGCGAACTCGAGTTCGTGACTGCTTTCGCGGAAGTCGGTATCGACGGCGTCGTCGCCATCGGCGCGGCGAACGCGCAACACACCGCCGAGCTGTGCCGGAATGAGCGTCTGCCGGTGGTCTGGATGCATAACATCCGGGGAAACGTGGCCGCCGACATCGTGGGGGTGGACCACGTCGAGGCTGGTCGGCTGGTGGCACGACACCTGGTCGACCAACATGGCTGCAGCGATATCGCGTTCGTCGGGGGATTTACCGAGACGGATGTCAGCCACGGCGACCGGGAGACCGTTCAGCAGCGATTCGACGGTGTCGCCGCGGCCGCTGGTCGCGATATTTCGCATGTGCGAACCGATCTGACGGCGGACTCCGCCTACGCCGCGGTGGGTGCTCTACTGCGGGGAGGCCGGATACCCCAGGCCCTGGTGGTCGGAACCTTGGGCCAGGCGGAGGCCACCATCCGTGCCGTACTCGATGCGGATCTGGGCATCCCGGACGATCTGCGGATCGTCGGCTTCGACGGCGGGCTCAACGCGTACGGGCAGTTCCGCCTCACCGCCGCGCAACAGCCCGTGGACGAGATGGCGCGTCGCGCGCTCGATCAGCTGCTGGACGCTTCACCCAGTCCGGTCGGTCTTGGGTTCTTCGTACCATCGCTCACGATCGGAAGCACCTGCGGATGCTGACCAGCGCGTTCAGAAGACCCGGATGCTGAACCGCGCGGTCACCGGTTCACCCGCGGCCACCCGGTAACCGCCGCGGCGCAGTGCGTCGGTGGGCGCGGTCATCGGCTCGATCGCCACCAGGGCGTCGGCGGCGGGTGCGAACAGCTGAGCGGCCGGGTAGCCCTGGTCGAAGGTGACCTCGATCCTGCGGTCACCGCCGGAGAGCGCGAACACCGACCCCGTGGGCACCTCGTCGAAACCGTCATCGAGCACCCGGTCACCCAGCGGCGCCGACTCCGCGGCCCACGGGTCGTGGGCTCCGGTCGGAAGACCGCGGTCATCGACCGGTAGGTGACGCATGGTGGGCGTGCTCAGCTCCCACTCGTCGCGTGGCACATCCGGAATCGTGAAATACGGGTGATACCCGAAACACAGCGGAACCCGACCGGCACCCGGATCGACCGTGGTGGCGATGGTCAGCGTCCGGTCGGCCAGCGTGATCCGCTGCGTCAGCACATGCGGAAACGGGAACGCTGCCAGTAGTTCGGGCGTGCGGTAATCCAGGGTGGCGACAACGGCATTGACCGATTGGTCACTGATCTGCCAGCCCGGATGGGCGGACAGCACCCCGTGCATGGGGGAGCCGTGTGGATCCGTGCGTACCCGTGCCGCGCCCGCGAGGTCGACGAACGTTGCGTCGACGGTGTACTCGGTGCCGCTGAGCCGGTTGGCCCACGGATAGAGGATGGGGATGCCCATCGTCTTGCCGTCGGCGACGTAGGCGTCGAGGCCGCGTCGCTGCCCGAGGAACTCGACGCCGTCATCGGCCAGCGAGGTACCGATCATGCCCGCGCCGGGCACAAACGTGGCCGTCAGCGCCGACGACGGATCCCGCAGGGTGATGCGCTCGAGTTCGGCCATGGCTGTCACGCTAGCGGGTCGTGCTGGATGCGCTCGGGCGGTGCGCCTTTCGCTATCAGCGCGGCCTTTGTCGCGGTGACCATGTCCGGGCCGCCGCAGATCAGGATCTGGCGGTCACCCCAGCTGCCGTACCCGGTCACCACCTCGGGCAGCCTCCCGGTCTGGCGCACATGCAGGCCACGCGGCGGCTGGTGATCGGGATAGTCGGAGGCCCACGGCGGATTGGTGGAGAACTCCGACACCGGCGTCACCGACAGCCACGGGTTGGTCGAGGCGATCTCCCACAGCGTGCGCAGATCGTAGAGATCGCAGGGGTAGCGGCCGCCGAAGAAGAGATGCACTCGCGGATTCTCGGCATAGCGGCTCAGGTCGGAGATCAGCGCGCGGAGCGGGGCCAGTCCGGTGCTGCCCGCCACCAGCAGTACGTCCTCCCCGTCGCGGTCGATCTGCAGTCCGCCGTGCGGGGCGGACAGCCGCCACCGGTCCCCGGGTGCCGTCTCGCCGACGATTGCGGTGCTGACCATCCCGCCGCTGACGGACCGGATGTGGAACTCGATGGCACCGCTGCCGTCGGCCGGTATCGACGGACTGAGATAGCGCCACCGGCGGGGCCACTGCGGCACCTGCACCGTCACATACTGCCCGGGGTGATAGAACAGCGACCGGTCCAGTTGTAGCCGCACGATCGAGACGTCCCGGGTGGCCCGGATGTGCTCCAGTACCGTCCCGTCGACGAACGGCGGGGTCTGCTCGGCGTCGGCAGCGCCCCGCATCACCCCGATCACGAGTTCGATGAAATCGGATGTGGCCTCGGCGATCCGGGCGTCCCAGAGGTCGGCGAGCTCGTCGCGCAGGGTGGTCAGCAGCGCCTGGCCCAGGGTGTCGTAGTGCCTGGCGGTGACCCCGTACTTGCGGTGATCGCGGCCGAGCTGGGCCATGAACGCGACCGGCTCCTCGGCGCGCTGGGCGATCATCTCGGACAGCAGCCAGCTCAGCGCCTCACCGAAGGATGCGCGCTGGCGGGTCAGATCGGGGGGAAACAGGTCACGGGCCGACATGTCGATGGCGAACCAGCGGGCGTAGATCCTGCCGATCACCTGATCGGCGTCGACCGTGGCGCGCAGTGTCTGCAGCGCGTCGCGGTCGTCGAGTCCCACGGGATAGGAGTTTAGGCGCGGCGGATCGCGGCGGTCGCAATCAGCGCCTGCAGCATGTCAGCAATCATTGAGTGATAGTGTCCAAACATGCCCTCACCAGCGCAGAAAGACCCGAAGCGGGGGCAGGGGACAGGGTGAGTCGCTGCGTGCCAACGCCCGCGACGCCCATGTCGATCCGTCGCGAACGAGGCGCTGCGCCCGTTCCTCCAGACCTACGTTCTGACCCGCTGCGCTACGTGATGAAGATGTCACCACCGGCAGATCTGCCCGCCGAGTTGGGTCTGCCGGAATGAGCGCGCCCGAGGTCACCGCGGTGCTGGTGTTCCATCCGGGCGGCAACGGTGAGTTCTCGGAGTGGGCGAGCACCGTGACCGCCACCGCTGCCGGTTGTATCAGGGCCCGGGTGTCGGTGGCCGACGGATCCTTGGAGCCCGCCGTCGCGGTGACCTTCACCGGCACCACAGAGCTCGACGCGTGGCTGGACCGTGCCGACGCGCTGGGAAACGAGGGGTGGCTGCCGGCGGCCCCGGCGATACTGCTCGCGACCGACGAGCCTCCGCCGGCAGGTGTCGCAGCCTTCCGGCACCAGCTCGTCGCCGGCAGAACCGCCGAATTCCTGCAGTCGCAGCGCGAACTCGCCACCGCCGCAGGCGGCTTCAGCGGGTATGAGGGCACCGTTCTTTTCGTCGATGGGGGAGAAGCCCTCTCGGTGCTGCGCTTCCGCACCGACCGGCATCTGAAGGCATGGATGTCATCGCGGCAACGCGAGGATGCGCTGCCCGGTTTGCGATCGAGCCTGACCGCGGAGTTCGCCCCGGTAGCCGGCACCACCGCCTTCGGCACCACCGTCCGCACCGACGGTGGCCGCATGCTGATGACGCCCAACTGGAAATCGGTCATGCTGGTGCTGCTGGTGTTGTACCCGACGGTGATGCTGCTGTCGCGTTTCCTGGGGCCGGTGCTGGATCGCCTCGGTGCCGAGCCCTGGCTGTCGCTGTGGCTCAGTCAGGTGATCAGCGTGACGGCGATGCAGTGGTGGCTGATGCCCTGGGCCTCAAGGCCGTTCCGGCGCTGGCTGGACCCGGTCGACGGTGCGGGCTGGCGTGGCAGCCTGGCCGGTGCGGCGGTGATCCTGCTGCTGTACGGAGGGACGCTGCTACTGTTCGGTTCGGTCACATGGCTGCAGTTCTGGGATTATGCGAGTCCGTGAATTCCCTTGTACAGCACCATGACACCGATAACGACCAGAATCGCGGCCATCAGGGTGGCATGCTGCTGCTCCATCCACTCCTTCAGGCGCGTCAGTGGGGCCACCAGGCGCTCTCCACTGACGACATAGGCGAGCACGGGCAGGATCACCGTGCTTCCCGCGATCGCCACGAAGTAGACCATCGCCAGCCAGGCCGGGGCCACCCCGATGCCGGCGGTGCCGATCGCCAAACCCGCTGCGATACAGATGAACAACACCTTCGGGTTCACCACCGCCAGCGCCGCGGCGGTGATCACGGCCCGTCGCGGTGTGAGCCCGCTCAGCTTGCGCATCCATGCCGGTGAGTGCTCGGACTTCGTGCGGGTCACCCATTTGTATCCACCGAATGCGATCAATGCCGCGCCGACGGCAATGCGCACCCAGGACGCCCAGCCGGGCGGCTTGTCCAGCGAACCCACCAATCCCGAGGCGACCACGAAGACCGACACCAGTGCAGCCAGCCCCAGTAGCCAGCCGGCCAGGAAGGCCAGCCCGGTCGGGCGCGGTCGTTCGGTGTGCAGGGCCAGCACCGCGGGGATGATGGACAGCGGTGAGAGCGCGATGACGAGAGCCAGCGGCGCCAACTCGGTCAGGACCGAACCCCAGATGTCGTTCACAGTTCGCACCACTTCCACTGGCCGTTCTCGTAGGAGAAGGTGATTTCGTCCGGGTCGGTGCCGCCGTTCTCGATGACGGTGTCGGCGGTGTCACCGGTGATCTCGATCGACGTGACGGTCAGATCGAGCTCGCCCATCCCGTCACGCATATCGGCGAAGTTGGCCCGGGAGAACTGTTCGTCGGCACGCATCTCGGCGCACATCAGGTTGCGCAGGTTGTCGTATTCCTGCCCGTTCCAGGCCTGTTCGAATTGCGCGACGACCTTCTCGATCTGGTCCTCATCGGAGAGCGCCGCAGCAGTGCTCGTCGGCGGCGCGCTGATCGGGCCCCCGGAGGGTCTGTAGCGGGTCGCGGCGACGGTGATGACCGCGGCGACGGCGATGAGCAGCACGGCGCCCACCGCGCCGAGGATGAGCCCGTTGCGGCCGCCGGATTTGCCCTCCGGTACCCACAGCGGCCAACCCTGCGGTGGCGGCGGCCAGGACGGATCGGGCTGCCAGCCCGCGGGCGGCGTCCAACCCGGCGGAACGGGCGGCCAGTTCGGCGGTGGGTTGAAGCGCATGCCAACAGTGTCGCCGATGCCGGCGCATATTGACGTCAGTGACGCAAAGAGCGCGCAGCCAGCGCCGCTTCGGCGGCAATTGCCTCTTGCGGTGTGGGCAGCCCGAGGCCGTGGGTGAGCAGTTCGCGGGAGGACATCTCATCCTGGCCTTGCACACGAAGCATCCCGGACACCAGCTCGTACTGACCGGCGCGGCCTTTTGCCACGGCGACCTTTGCAACAGCCAGTATCTCGCCTGCGAGTTCGGTCTCCGTCATGTCCGGATGGTGAGGCGACAGACCGATGTGGTGCACGCAACCATTCATCAGCGCCGACACGGTGACGGAACCTTCGGCGTTGGTGGCTGAGAAACAGCAGTTCGGGGGTGTCTTCCAGATCCTCCTGCGCGTCGGGCACGTCCAAGAAGTCGAAAGCACTCAGCCCACTGACGGCATCGTCGGCGAGGCTCTCATCGGAGTCTCTCATCGCGGCGGGGTTGGCATCTGTTGGTCGATCGCGCCGCCGCTTTTGGCATCCGTCGAAACGTACTGTGCGGCTGCGGCCGTCAAGTTCGCCTCGTGTGCCTGAGACATGGTTTCCAGCGCGACGCACGCGCGTTCGCGTGCTTCGGCGACCTTGACCGCCGCCGCGGCAGCGGTGCTACAGGCAGTTCCGTGCGTCCGCAGCAACGCTTGCGATACTCCGTCGACGAGTCCTGTGGCCCCTGCGATGTGAGCGGCGGCATCGCCGTGCTTGTCAGCCAGCTCACGCAAATGACCTGGTGTGACATGTAGGCCGCCGGAGGGTTCTGATGGTTGTGTCATGTGTTCCCCTCACATCTGTGTTGGATAGCATTCGTCGGCAATTGCGTCGTAGATTGCGGCCGCTGCCTCCATCGACCGCGCGGACCGCTCAGAATGGTTGACGAGTTCGTTCAGGTACCACGAGCACGTCGGCAGAGAGATGCCGACGGCGGCAATCTCGATCTCGAGTGAGATGGCCTTCCCGTACTTGCCCAGCGCACGTGCGGCGAGCGCCGGAGCGATCGCATTGCCCATGAGTGTTGCTGCGTTGTTGAGGATTCGGCGGGTGGTGTTGACCGCTCCCGCTTCCGATGAGATTGCCATCAAGACGTCGAGATCGGCGTCGGGCATTCTGCGCGCCCGGTTCTTTTGGCTTTCGTTGGCCTCGGAGTAGGCGTCGGCGGCGGCGCCGCGCCAGGAATCGTTGGGGAAAGCCGTCTCCAGCCTGTCGGCGACCTGGTTGAACTGTTGTGCGCTCTGGCTGTACCCGTCCCCGTTCTCGGGCGTATTGGTCCAGCCGCACAGCATCTGCATTGCCATGACTGTCTTGAGGCCGCCGGCGATGATCACGGTTTGTTTCGCGAGCGGAAGCATGGATTGCGCAACGGAGGCCACTTCCCCGACATCGGCGGCGCGGTTCCACATTGCGTCGACTCCATGATCGCCGACCAGATCGATAGTCGAGAAGAGGCCGGTAAGCACGTCGCCTGCTTCGCCGATCGGTCCGAAGGGGTCTGCCGTTCGCATCACTTCGCCGAGCTTCTGCATCGCATCGCTGTACATGTCGAACAGGCTCAATTGCCCCCCTGTCGAATCCCACGCTTCGGGTGTGAGTCCGAGAGCGTCAACCGAAAAGTATCGGACCGAAGTCCCTCTGATCTATCTAGAATCGTCTCTCGAGTGCAAGGGGGACGTCATCACCAATCCGATGGTGCCGGGTGCGGCCGGCTGGTTTCCCGACCCCTGGGTATCCGGCCGGGTTCGATTCTTTGACGGGTTCCGCTGGACCGGTGAGGTTGCGGCTGCATCGACTCCTGTCGAGAGTTATCCACTGGGACAAGCTGTTCTGTTCCTTCGGGAGCTGTCCGCGCCCGGTGATGGCGCCATCGCCTGTTCCATCGATGGCGGGGATGGAAGCCTACGTGCCTTGATCCGGTCGCGGGGTGCGGTGCCGGCCAACTTCGGCAGGGCCACCAGTCACCTCGACTTCGATGTGACCGGTGTGCAGGACGATCGCTTGTTTTCGATACATCGCACCGGAAGCAGGCGAAGCCAAAGTGTCAGGGCGACTGACCCAAGTGGTCAAGAACTAGGACGATTGACGCAGTCAAGTTCCTACCGACGACGCATACGCACCGGATGCATGGCGATGAGATTCGAGGTCTCCTCGGCCGCCGTGGCGACAACCGACTTCGTCATCAACCCGACCAATCGAAAGGCTCTATCGCCGCAGTACATTTACGACTGCGCTGAGGCGGTGATAGCGACATTGGTACCGCTGCAACTTGCGATCGAACGACCACAGCCACCGCTGGAGTATCGGATGGACAGCGCCCGGGCGACAACCGGGCCGATGCCCGCGCTGCTGTTGACTGCCTTGTTCGCGCGCTATTTCTATGACCGAATGGAGTGCGGCGAGGGGCTGATGGACCGGGCGGGCTACTGGTTGTCACGACCAACGTGGGAGCAGTAGCGGCGGTCAGTTGATGTCGAACATGTTGGTTCCCAAACTGTCCACGAACCGGGGCCCGAGCAGCTCGAGCTCATCGAGGTAGCTGCCTGCCCAGCCGCCGAACGGCTGGTGCGCCAGATACTCGTTGCGGAAGCGGTCGTCCTCGGAAACCTCGGTGGCGCAGAACTCGGGGATCACCAGATCGGTCACGGGACCGCCGCGTTCGACCTCGGCCATCACCAGGGGAGCGTTTCCGCTCAGGAACCGGTCGATGATCCAGCCGTCCTCGCCGAGCCAGGCCGAGTACCGGACCTTGATGACGACGTGCTCGGCGCGCGCCACGATCTGTCCGGCCACCATCGGATCGAGATCGCGTTCGGCCTCATAGCGGGTGCCGCCGGCGGCGGGCCCTTTGGCGGTCATGGTGCCGATCGCGTCGTCGCCCAGAGCCTGCACCAGTTCGGCGGGCGTCCCGGCGAGCGCGGTCGGCGCGGGGCCCTGTAGGCGGATGCGAACCGCGTAGCCGTCGGCGGCGAACAAATAGGCCTGCACGATCAGCATGGGGGTGGGATCGGACGCCGCGACGGCGGGCATCTCGCGGACGAAGAACTTCCGTTCGAACTCGAAGTCGCCGGAACCGGAGTCGGACATGAGACGACGTTAGTCCCTAGTCATGCCGAAGCCGGGCGCGAAGAGTGTGTGTCAACCGCTTCAAAAAAGATAGAGTTGAGCGGAACAGACTCAACCTTGACTGCGTTGGACAACACGACAAGCATTTTTACCCAGCTGTAAAGGACCTTTGAAAGGTAGGTGTCGTGGACTCGTTCAATCCGACCACGAAGACCCAGGCGGCACTGACCTCGGCGCTGCAGGCGGCAACGTCCGCAGGCAACCCGCAGATCACCCCCGCTCATTTGTTGATGGCGTTGCTGACGCAGAACGACGGTATCGCCGGGCCCCTGCTGGAGGCGGTCGGAGTCGAGCCCGCGAAGATCCGGTCCGAGGCCGAGCGCCTCGTCGGCCGGCTGCCCAGCGCCTCCGGTTCCAGCTCGCAACCCCAGCTCAGCCCCGACGCGATCACCGCGATCACCACCGCGCAGCACCTGGCCACCGAGATGGACGACGAATATGTCTCCACCGAGCATCTGCTGGTCGGCCTGGCCAGCGGCAACGCGGACACCGCCAAGCTGCTCACCGGCGCCGGCGCCACGCCGGAAGCGCTGCGTGATGCGTTCACCAAGGTCCGCGGCAGCGCACGGGTGACCAGCCCCGACCCCGAGGGGACGTATCAGGCGCTGGAGAAGTACTCCACCGACCTGACCGCCGCCGCCCGGGAAGGCAAGCTCGACCCGGTCATCGGGCGCGACAACGAGATCCGTCGCGTCGTGCAGGTGCTGAGCCGCCGCACGAAGAACAACCCGGTGCTCATCGGCGAGCCCGGCGTCGGCAAGACCGCCATCGTCGAGGGCCTGGCCCAGCGCATCGTCGCCGGCGACGTGCCCGGAGTCCCTGCGCGACAAGACCCTGGTCTCCCTGGACCTGGGTGCGATGGTGGCCGGCGCGAAGTACCGCGGTGAGTTCGAGGAGCGCCTCAAGGCTGTCCTGGACGACATCAAGAACTCGGCGGGGCAGGTCGTCACGTTCATCGACGAGCTGCACACCATCGTCGGCGCCGGTGCCACCGGTGAGTCGGCGATGGACGCCGGCAACATGATCAAGCCCATGCTGGCCCGCGGTGAGCTGCGCCTGGTGGGTGCCACCACGCTCGACGAGTACCGCCAGTACATCGAGAAGGACGCCGCGCTGGAACGCCGCTTCCAGCAGGTGCTGGTCGGTGAACCCTCGGTCGAGGACACCGTCGGCATCCTGCGTGGCCTCAAGGACCGCTACGAGGTGCACCACGGTGTGCGCATCACCGACTCCGCGCTGGTGGCCGCGGCCACGCTGAGCGACCGGTACATCACCAGCCGGTTCCTGCCCGACAAGGCCATCGACCTGGTCGACGAGGCCGGATCGCGCCTGCGCATGGAGATCGACTCCCGGCCCGTCGAGATCGACGAGGTCGAACGGCTGGTCCGGCGCCTGGAGATCGAGGAGATGGCGCTCGCCAAAGAATCGGACGACGCCTCGAAGGACCGCCTGGAGAAGCTGCGCGCCGAACTGGCCGACAAGAAGGAGCAGCTGTCCGAGCTGACCACGAGGTGGCAGAACGAGAAGAGCGCCATCGACATCGTCCGCGATTTCACCGAGCAGCTGGACCGGCTGCGCGGTGAGGCCGACCGCGCCGAGCGCGACGGTGACCTGGCCAAGGCCGCCGAGCTGCGCTACGGCCGCATCCCGGAGATCGAGAAGAAGCTCGACGCCGCCCTGCCGGTCGCCGAGGCGCGCGAGAACGTGATGCTCAAGGAGGAGGTCGGGCCCGACGACATCGCCGAGGTGGTGGAGGCGTGGACCGGCATCCCGGCCGGGCGGATGCTCGAAGGGGAGACCGCCAAGCTGCTGCGCATGGAGGACGAGCTGGGTCGGCGGGTCATCGGTCAGAAGGACGCGGTCGCCGCGGTCTCCGATGCGGTGCGGCGTTCCCGTGCCGGTGTCGCCGATCCGAACCGGCCGACGGGCTCCTTCATGTTCCTGGGGCCGACCGGCGTCGGTAAGACCGAGCTGGCCAAGGCGCTCGCGGAGTTCCTGTTCGACGACGAACGCGCGATGGTGCGCATCGACATGAGCGAGTACGGCGAGAAGCACTCGGTCGCGCGACTGGTCGGTGCCCCTCCGGGCTACATCGGCTACGACCAAGGTGGACAGCTCACCGAGGCGGTGCGGCGCAGGCCGTACACCGTGGTGCTGTTCGACGAGGTCGAGAAGGCCCACCCGGACGTGTTCGACGTGCTGCTGCAGGTCCTCGACGAGGGCAGGCTGACCGACGGACAGGGCCGCACGGTCGATTTCCGCAACACCATCCTCATCCTGACGTCCAACCTCGGGTCGGGCGGCAACGAGGAGCAGGTGATGGCGGCCGTGCGGGCGGCGTTCAAGCCGGAGTTCATCAACCGTCTCGACGACGTGCTGATCTTCGATGCGCTGAGTCCCGACCAGCTGGTGTCCATCGTCGATATCCAGCTGAACCAGCTGCAGAAGCGGCTGACCCAGCGCAGGCTGACCCTCGAGGTGTCCCTGGAGGCCAAGCAGTGGCTGGCCGATCGTGGATTCGACCCGCTCTACGGTGCGCGCCCACTGCGCCGGCTGGTGCAGCAGGCCATCGGTGACCAGCTGGCCCGGATGTTGCTGGCAGGCCAGGTGCACGACGGTGACACCGTCAAGGTCGATGTCAGCGCCGACGGTGAGGGCCTGATCCTGGCCTGATTGAGTGACTTCGGCGCGCTCACGTACGTTCTGCGCACGTGAGCGCGCCGAAATCGCGGTGGGGTGGGGATTGTGACCATCTCGAGTTCTGGCGAATCGGGCTCCAGCAAGTACTCTGAGGGCAATGGTTCCTCTCTGGTTCACGCTGTCCGCACTCTGCTTCGTGGGTGCGGCCGTCTTGCTGTACGTGGATATCGACCGCCGGCGCGGGTTGGGCCGGCGGCGTAAGTCGTGGGCGAAGTCGCACGGTTTCGACTATGAACACGAATCTGCCGACATTTTGAGCCGTTGGAAGCGCGGCGTGATGTCGACCGTCGGGGAGAGCGTCCAGGCCCGCAATGTGGTGCTGGGCCAGATCCGCGGGGAGGCCGTCTTCGTCTTCGATCTCGACGATGTCGCCACGGTGATCGCGTTGCATCGCAAAGTCGGCACCAATGTCGTGGTGGATCTTCGCCTGAAGGACATCAAGGAGCCCCGCGAGAGCGATATCTGGCTGCTCGGTGCCATCGGCCCGCGGATGGTCTACTCCACCAACCTGGACGCGGCCCGCCGGGCCTGCGACCGCCGGATGGTGACATTCGCCCACACCGCACCCGACTGCGCCGAGATCATGTGGAACGAGCAGAACTGGACGCTGGTGGCCATGCCGATCACCAGCAGCCGTGCCCAGTGGGACGAGGGACTGCGCACCGTGCGTCAGTTCAACGACCTGCTGCGCGTCCTGCCGCCGGTTCCGCAGCCCGGTCAAAACGGTGTCGGCGCCCGCAGCGGTCAGCCCGCGCTGGCCCGTCGCAGCGGTTCCCCGAGCCGCCCGTTGCTGCCCAGGTCCTCTGAACTACCACGCCCCGCCGAACTTCCCGCCGGACGCGGCGACCAGCCGCCCGGCCGGGCTGACGTGGGCCGCTACGTCCAGCAGCGGCCGCCGGTGCACAACGCCACCCGGCAGTCACCGCACTACCAGCGGTAGCCGGTGCGGGTAGCGCTGATCACCGGGCCGACATCCGGCCTTGGCGAGGGTTTCGCCCGCCGCTACGCCCAGGACGGGTACGACCTGGTGCTGGTGGCTCGTGACACGGCACGCCTGGAAAAACTCGCCGCGGAATTGCGCGATGAGGCCGGAACCACCGTCGAGATGCTTCCCGCCGACCTGGCCGTCGCCGCCGACCGTCGACGCGTGGCCGCGCGGCTGTCGGCCGGGGTGCACACCCTGATCCAACAAGAAATGCCGGGGTTACGGCAACCTCAGGCGGAATTGCTGGGAGAGGCCAGCGGACATACGCGTTGTTGCAGTCCCAGCTCGACGTCAACGTCACCGCCGTCATGCAACTCACCCACGCCGCGCTGCCACCGATGCTGGCCGCCGGGGCGGGCACCGTGATCAACGTGGCCAGTGTGGCGGGCCTGCTGCCCGGCCGCGGCTCCACCTACTCGGCGTCGAAATCCTGGGTCATCGCCTTCTCCGAGGGTCTGGCGAACGGCCTCGGGGGCTCCGGGGTGGGCGTGCACGCGCTGTGCCCGGGCTTCGTGCGCACCGAATTCCACGAGCGGGCCGGGATCGAGATGTCCGGCACGCCTTCCTGGTTCTGGCTGGAGGTCCCCGACGTGGTCCGGGATTGCCTGGCCGATGTCGCCAAGGGCGAGGTCGTGATCGTGCCGGGCCTGCAGTACAAGGCGCTCACCGCCGGCAGTCGGCTGGTTCCGCGAAACCTATTGCGCGGCTTGACCAAGCGGGTCGGTAAAGGCCGCGGGCGGACCTGAATGGGGTTGAAACGGATGCTGGCGGCCACGCTGGCGGTACTGATGCTCGCGGCCTGCTCCGGCGGCGACGACACCGTTGGCCCCTACGGCACCCAGCTGGCCAAGGTCGGTGAATCGCTGTCGATACTGGGCTGGAACGTCTCGGTGGCCAATCTGCGTTTCGAGGACGATCAGGTTCTCATCGACGTCGATGCCGCGGTCGCCGAGGGCCAGGGCGAGCGAAGCGACGGGGGATCCGGCGGCGGCGCGCACGCCCCGGCCGAAAGCCTGCGGTTCGGTCTGTACGGTGCGTTGGCCCACCCGATCGAAGGAAACGCCATCGGCGGTTGCGCGTCGGTACCCGATCTGAGCCTGCAACCAATCACCGCGCGCGATCCCCAACGTCTCAGTGGCACGGCCTGTCTGGGTCCGATCCGGGATCAGAGCCAGGTGCGCGGGGTGTACATGTACTCACCGCAGGACCGGATGCCCAAGACGACGGTCGCCTACGCGGCGGCCTTCCCGGTCGGCCTGGCGCCCACCAGTACCACCGACACCGGCCTGTCGATGCGCTCGACCAGTGTGGACGCCTTCAAGGCCGACGGCTCGCAGCTGACGCCGACCGCCCTGGGCGACCCGGAGGCGTTCAGCGGCAACGGGTACATGCTGCTGGGCCTGTCGATCGACGGGCTGGCCGAACGCTACGAGGACGACTCGGAGGCGCGCGGGGGTCCGCTGATGGTGCTGACCGGCCCGACGCTGCCGGGAAGCGGTCTGTCCCATGCCTGTTCGTTGTACGGTTCCTCGCTGCTGGTGCTGCCCGACGCGGCGCGGGACGCGGTGGCGATCCGGGCCTCGATGTGCACCCAGGGTGAGATCAACGCCGCGCTGCTGTACCCGTCGGTGTCCTTGGTCGGCACCCACGCGGCGCTGTGGACCACGGAGTGAATTCGGGCCCGACCGAATGGGGCGAGACCCCGGGCGTCGGCCCCTGGGACGGCCCCGCGCCGGAGGACCCCCGCTACGATCCCGACCTGCTGCGCGACGGGGACACCCGCAATGTCGTTGACGCATACCGGTATTGGACGCGTGAGGCGATCATCGCCGATATCGACACCCGCAGGCACCCCCTGCACGTCGCGATCGAGAACTTCGGCAGCGACGCCAATATCGGTACCGTGGTGCGCACCGCCAACGCCTTCGCGGTGGACACCGTGCACATCGTCGGCCGGCGCCGCTGGAACCGGCGTGGCGCCATGGTGACCGACCGCTACCAACGGCTGCGCCACCACGACACCACCGCGGAGCTGCTCGAATTCGCCGCAGGCGCGGGTCTGCACGTCGTCGCCGTCGACAATGTGCCGGGCTCGCAGCCTCTCGAACACGCCACCCTGCCGCGGGAGTGCCTGCTGGTGTTCGGGCAGGAGGGCCCCGGCATCACCCCGGAAGCCTCCGCCGGCGCCGAATTGACGGTGTCCATCGCGCAGTTCGGCTCGACCCGCAGCATCAACGCCGGTGTCGCCGCCGGCATCGCGATGCACGCGTGGATCCGAACGCATGCCGACACATCCTTGGCCTGGTAGGGCAGGATCTAAGCATGGTTCAGGTGTGGGCAAATCGTGCGGCCAGTTCGGAAGCCGCGATCACCAAGCGACACCTCAGACGGCTGTGGGGGCTGCCCGGCACCCAGCTCGGCGTGGTGGCGTGGCCGGCCGCCCGCAAACAGACCCTGTTCGGCACCTGGCACTACTGGTGGCAGGCCCACCTGCTGGACTGCCTTCTCGACGCGCAGCTGCGCGACCCGCAACCGGATCGCCTCACCCGCATCAACCGCCAGATCCGCGGGCACCGCATCCGCAACACCGGCCGCTGGACCAACGACTACTACGACGACATGGCGTGGCTGGCGCTGGCGCTGGAGCGCTCCGGGCGGCTCTGCGACATCGGACGGCCCAAGGCGCTGGACACGCTGGCCGACCAGTTCCTGAACTCCTGGGTGCCCGAGGACGGCGGCGGTATCCCGTGGCGCAAGCAGGACCAGTTCTTCAACGCACCGGCCAACGGGCCCGCCGCCATCTTCCTGGCCCGCCACGACCGGGTGCGCCGCGCCCAGCAGATGGCGGACTGGATCGACGAGACGCTGATCGACCCCGAGACCCACCTGGTCTTCGACGGTGTCAAGGCCGGTTCGCTGGTGCGCGCCCAGTACACCTACTGCCAGGGTGTGGTGCTCGGGCTCGAGGTCGAACTGGCCAACCGCACCGACGACCCCGACCATGCCGGCCGGGTGCACCGGCTGGTGGCCGCGGTCGGCAAGGAGATGGCCACCGACGGGGTGATCCGCGGTGCCGGCGGCGGCGACGGCGGACTGTTCAACGCGATCCTGGCCCGCTATCTGGCCTTCGTCGCCACCGATCTGCCCGGCAGCACACCCGAGGACGAGCAGGCCCGCGCCACCGCCCGGGACCTGGTGCTCACCTCGGCGAAGTCGGCGTGGGACTACCGGCAGACGGTGGACGGGCTACCGCTGTTCGGCGCGTTCTGGGATCGCAATGCGGTGGTGCCGCAATCGGTGACCGGGGATGCCCAGTTCGTGGAGGGCGCAGTCAACGCCTCCGAGATCGCCGAGCGTGACCTCTCGGTGCAGCTGTCCGGCTGGATGCTGATGGAGGCCGCCCACACCCTCGACGACACCGCCGAGAGCGACGAAGACGCCGCTCAGTGACCGAGGCGACGACACAGCGGGGTTTCCCACTGCTTCCGTCGCGGTTGAGCCGTGGCAGCAAGGCCACCAGGACGACGGACAACACCGCGGCCGCCCTGCTCCTCGCGTTCACCGTCATCGCCATCGCGTGGGCGAACTCGCCGTGGGCGGCCAGCTATTCGTCCTTGCTGGACACCCACCTGGGTCTCAGTGTCGGTTCCCACCACGTCGAGATGACGGTCAAGCACGTCGTCAACGACGCGTTGATGACCTTCTTCTTCTTCATCGTCGGCCTCGAGGTGACCCGCGAATTCACCATCGGTGAACTGACCGACCGGTCGCGGGCAGCGGTGCCGGTGATCGCGGCGGCCGCCGGCCTCGTGATCCCGGCCGTGGTGTTCCTGGCGTTCAACCCGACCGGAGAGAACGCCCAGGCGTGGGGCGTGGTGATCTCCACCGACACCGCGTTCCTGGTCGGCGCACTGGCCATCATCAAGCCCAAGTTCCCGGCGCGCGTGCGGATCTTCCTGCTGACCCTGGCCGTAGTGGACGACGTCGGCGCGCTGTGCGCGATCGCGCTGTTCTACTCCGACAGCATCCAGGTAGGTCCCCTGGTGGTCTCGGCGGCGCTGACCGGCGCGCTGGCCCTGGTGCGGTTCCTGCCGCCAGGGCTTTGTGGCCCCTCGTACGCCGTCTTGGGGGTGGCGCTGTGGATCGCGCTGTACCTGGCCGGGGTTCATCCGACGCTGGCCGGTGTGGTGATCGCGCTGCTGATTCCGGTGTTCACGCCCGAGCGGCGCCCGGTCGAGCGGGCCGTCGATCAGATCCGAGCGTTCCGGCAGTCGCCGAACTCCGAATACGCACGGGCGGCCAGTCGCGCGCTGCGCGAATCGATCTCGATCAACGAACGGTTGCAGACCACGGTCGGACCCACCGTCTCGTTCGTCGTGCTGCCGCTGTTCGCGTTGGTCAATGCCGGCGTCAAACTCGACGCTCAGAGCCTGTCCACGGCGCTACGGTCACCGCTGACGTGGGGCATCGTCGCCGGTCTGGTGATCGGCAAGTTCGTCGGTATCACCGGGGCCACCTGGCTCATCCGGCGCATCGGGCTCGGCGAGCTCGCCCCCGGACTCACCCTGCGCCGGATCGCCGGGGGCGCAGCCCTGTCCGGCATCGGTTTCACCATCTCGCTGTTCATCGTGGACATCGCGATCGCCGACCCCGGCCGCCAGGACCAGGCGCGCATCGGTGTGCTGGCGGCCTCGATCATCGCGTTCGCCCTCGGCTGGGCAATCTTCCGGATCACCGACTGGCTCAGTCCCCCCGAGCCGGTCGGGCTGAAGCTGCTGCGTCCGGTCGATCCTGACCGCGACCACACCCGCGGCAACCATGCTGCGCCGCTGACACTGGTCGAATACGGCGATTTCGAGTGCCCCTTCTGCAGCCGCGCCACCGGCGCGATCGACGAGGTGCGGGCCCACTTCGGCGACCGGTTGCTGTACGTGTGGCGGCACTTTCCGCTGGAGCGCGCCCACCCGCGGGCCTTCGATGCCGCGCGCGCCAGCGAGGCCGCGGCCCTGCAGGGCAGGTTCTGGGAAATGGCACACGAACTGTTCGACCACCAGGACGATCTGGAGTGGTCGGACATCTACCGGTATGCGGTGGCCGCCGGATGTGACATAGAGCAGTTCGACCAGGACGTGCGGGTGCACTCGTCGAAGGTGCTGCACCGGGTGACCGACGACGCCGAGGACGCGGAGGCGATGGATCTCAACGCCACGCCGACGCTGTTCGTCAACGGCAAGCGGCACAAGGGGCCGTGGGATGCGGCCAGCCTGATCCGGGCTCTGGAGAACTAGGCCTGCTCCGCGAGCGGGCCCTCACCGGCCTTCTTGGCGGCCTTGCGGCGCTTGTACCACTCGATGGCGATCGGCAGCACAGACAGCAGCACGATCCCGATGACGATCGGTTCGAGCAGCTTCTGGATGATCTCGAAGCGGCCCAGCCAGTAGCCGAGCAGCGTCAGCCCGCAGCCCCACACGATGGCGCCGACGGCGTTGTAGAGCGTGAAGACGGCGTAGTTCATCTTGGCGGCGCCCGCGGTGATCGGGGCCAGGGTGCGCACGATGGGCACGAAGCGGGCGATCACGATGGCGAACGGCCCACGCTGTTCGAAGAAGATGTGCGCCTCGTCGAGGTACTTCTGCTTGAGGAAACGCGCGTTGGGCTTGAACATGGCGGTCCCGACGTTGCGCCCGATCCAGTAACCCACCTGCGCACCGAGGATCGCGGCGATCGGGATGAAGACCAGCAGCTGCCAGAGCTGGAAGTCCGTGCTGGCGACATTGCCCTCCGCCGACGCCGTCTGGATACCGGCGGCGAGCATGCCCGCCACGAACAGCAGTGAATCACCCGGAAGGATGGGGAACAGCACCCCGGATTCGACGAAGACGACCACGAGCAGACCGACCAGGGCCCAGGTTCCGAAGTAACTCAGCAGGTTGATCGGATCCATGAAATCCGGCATCAAGGCCAGATGGGTGGTGGTCATGAGGCCCCAAGATACCGGCTACGGCTCACGGGCAGGCCACGGCGATCTGATAGCTGGACGCGACCACCCGCGCCGGGTCCGACGAATCGGTCCCGCTGCCCGACCCGGAGACGATGACCGTGGCGCCGTTGCGAGAAGCCCTCGGCGCCTCGCTCGCGGTGCCCGCGGCAAACCCGAGAGCGACGCCGCCCACGTCACCGATGGAGACCGACCTCACCGTCGGCACATCCTCATCGGTGACGATCACGCTGACGCCAAGCGAGCTCTCTCCGACGCTGATCGTGGTCAGCCCGTCGTCGGTGGAACAACTCACCGGGCCGGTGGGGCCGGTGTCCCCGTTGACGATGACCTGGGCCCGACCCGGGGCGACGGATCTGGCCAACTCGGGTTCCGGCGGCGGTTTGGGTGCGGCGACGGGGGTCGATATCGGTGGGGATGGCGCGGCGGGTGCGCATCCGACGGCGGCTGTCGAGGCCACTGCCGCCAGCAGGATCAGGACCGGTATGGCGCGCACTTCGTCCACGGTAAACGGTCAAGGCGGCATCCGCCCTGCCACTGTCGTCGCTTTATTGAGATACTGCCGGGGAAAGCGCTCGCGACCCAGGAGGAAGTCCATGCCCATCGCCACGCCCGAGGTATACGCCGAGATGCTGGGCCGTGCCAAGGAGCACTCGTTCGCCTTCCCGGCCATCAACTGTGTCGGGTCGGAGAGCATCAACGCCGCCATCAAGGGCTTCGCCGACGCGGGCAGCGACGGGATCATCCAGTTCTCCACCGGCGGTGCGGAATTCGGATCCGGCCTCGGCGTCAAGGACATGGTGACCGGTGCCACCGCGCTGGCCGAGTTCGCGCACGTCGTCGCCGCCAAGTACCCCATCACGGTGGCCCTGCACACCGACCACTGCCCCAAGGACAAGCTGGATACCTTCGTCCGGCCGCTGCTGGCGATCTCCGCCGAGCGGGTGGCCAAGGGCCAGAACCCGCTGTTCCAGTCGCACATGTGGGACGGCTCGGCGGTGCCCATCGACGAGAACCTGCAGATCGCGCAGGAACTGCTCAAGCTGTCGGCCGAAGCCAAGATCATCCTGGAGATCGAGATCGGCGTGGTCGGCGGCGAGGAAGACGGCGTCGAGGCGGAGATCAACGACAAGCTCTACACCACGCCCGAGGACTTCGAGAAGACCATCGACGCGCTCGGCGTCGGAGAGAACGGCAAGTACCTGCTGGCCGCGACGTTCGGCAATGTGCACGGCGTGTACAAGCCCGGCAACGTCAAGCTGCGCCCCGACATCCTCGAGCAGGGCCAGAAGGTCGCGGTGGCCAAGCTCGGTCTGGCCGAGGGCAGCAAGCCGTTCGACTTCGTCTTCCACGGCGGGTCCGGTTCGCTGAAGTCCGAGATCGAGGATTCGCTGAACTACGGCGTGGTCAAGATGAACGTCGACACCGACACCCAGTACGCCTTCACCCGGCCGATCGCCGCGCACATGTTCGCCAACTACGACGGTGTGTTGAAGATCGACGGCGAGGTCGGCAACAAGAAGGTCTACGACCCGCGCAGCTACCTGAAGAAGGCCGAAGCCGGGATGACCGAGCGTGTCATCGAGGCGTGCAACGACCTGCACAGCGCGGGCCGTTCGGTGTCCGCCGGCTGAACGAAGTGAAGACGGTGAATCGAGCCCGAGTCGGCTAGTTCTCCTCGTCCGGGCGCCAGTCGCCCGGCAGCATCGGGCTGACCGCCGCGCCGCCGAACTGATCGGTGTGCACGGTGGTCAGCCCCTTTGCGTCGATACCGCTGCGCTGTGAGGTGCCGATCCAGGATTCGGGCCGGCGCTCGGGTTCGGGCTCGGGATCCTCGGTGTCGTAGTCGGCGTAGGCGTCGGCATACGCGCGGTCCTCGATCACGGCCGCCTTCTTGCGGCGCCGTTTGCGCTGCGCGACCGAGGACGCCGCGATCCCGGCCGCGGCGGCGGGAATGCCCTCGGCCGGGGCCTGTGCGCTGTTGTGATCCCGCAGCGTCGGCGTGAACCCCTCGCCCGGGTCGCTGCCGGCCACCGCGTACGGGACCAGCGGCGCGGCGACGGTGGCCGCCGGTGCGGCAGGTGCCGCCGCCGTCGCAGAACCAGCCGGAGCGCCCGCGGCGGCCGTGGCCGGCGCACCGCCGCCCGGGAACGCCGCGGGGGTGAGCTGCTGCTGCTCGCCCTGTGGCTGCGTGGCGGGCTCGCCCAGATCCAGCGGCGGCAGGTCCTGGAACTTCATCAGCTCGTTGAACAGGTACGCGCCGACCCCGATGAGAACGCCGAGCGCGGTGGCGGCCATCAGGGGCAGCAGCAGGATGGACGGATAGGTGACCGCCGAGCCGACCCAGGAGATCGCCTGGTAGGCGACGGCCGCCAAAAACGGACCGTAGGCGTTGAGTGCTGCGCCGGGGTTGGTCAGGAAGTCCCTGATGAGGGCGAGGCTGTTGCCCAGCGGGTCCTGCAGGAAATCCCAGATCAGGTCACCGCCGGGCACCGAGTCCAGGTATCCGCGCAACGCGTCGGCGATCGCGTTCGACGAATTCAGTGCGGCGGCCGTGTCGGCGGCCTGGGGCTGGGCGCTCAGCGCCCCGGCCATCGCGGCGCCCATCTCGCCGACGCCCGGGAGCAGCACCGGCGGCGGGGGCGCGGTGACCGGTCCGGCGGTCACCGCCGCGGTCGACACCGCCTGGTAGGTGCTCATGGTGGTGGCGGCCTGCACCCACATCCGTACGTAGTCGGCCTCGTTGACCGCGATCGGGATGGTGTTGATACCGAAGAAGTTGGTGGCCACCAACGCACCGCGGGTGGCGTGGTTGAGCGCCAGTTCGGGCAGCTTGGGCATGGTCGCCAGGGCCGTTGTGTAGGCGGCGGCCGCGGTCTCGTGCTGCGCCGCGGTGGCGGCACTGTTCGCGCTCGCCTGCGCCAGCCAGCCGAGGAACGGGGAGTGTGCGACGACGTACTGCTGCGCGCTCGGGCCCTCCCACGCGCCGGCCTGCACGGTGCCCAGGGTGGCCGTCAGGTCGGCCGCTGCGGTGGCGTAGTCGATGCTCAGCTGATGCCAGGCCGCCGCGGCGGCAAGTAGTGGGCCCGCGCCGGGACCGCTACTCAGCAGCGCTGAATGGACCTCGGGTGGCAATGCCATCCAAATCATGGAAGCGACTATGACACAGGCAAACTCGCTATCAGGTGCCCAGGTTTTCGATTGGGCCGGGCGGCACTCAGTTTGCCGGGTGCCCGAACTCTGGGTCGGGGGTCACCCGTTCTGGCAGATCTTCCACTGGTCGTCACGGAACTGGAGGTCGAAGCTCCGGGTGGAACGTGTCTGCGGCGCATTGGCCATGAAGGTGGTGACATTCGCCTCGGCGTGGTCGTTCTCCACGACGACCTCGTCGATGCTGGCCACCACCGGGTACTGCTTGGCGGCCGCGACCCGCTTGTGGGTCTCGGCCCAGGAGCGGTCGTCGTACTGGACGTAGCTCTCCCTGGTCGCGCCGCAGGTGATACCGCGCAGCGCCGCCAGGTCGCCCTTCTGGATGGCGATGTCGAAGCTCTCGATGGTCGAACGGACCTGGTCTTCCTGCGATGCGGCGTTGGCGCCACCACGGGTCAGTAGCACCGTGCCCAGCACCGCGAGCGCCACCAGCGCCGAGATCACCAGCACGACGGCGATCACCCAGCCCCAGCTGCGCCGGGCCCGTGGCGCCTTGGGTGCGTCATCGCGCGGCGGGATCACCTGCGGCGCAGCCGCTTTGGAGCTGTCGTTGAACGCGGTGCTGTCGATCATCTCGGTGGGTTCGCCCGCGGCGAAGATTTCGGTCGGGGGCTCGGGCACCGACTGGATGATCTGGGTGGATCCGTCGAAACCCGACGGCGCGGTGAACCGGCGCTCCGATGAATCGTCGGATTCCGGTGCATCCGGGTCGGGTTCCTGCTTGCCGCCTTCGGGCTCTGTTGGGTTCGACATCCCTACTGCAGTCCTCCCTCGTGATGCTTCAACGCAAGCCTAATCACAGCCGGCGTGCGCCCGCACGGCACAATAGGCCTATGACGCGAATGGGCGACCTGCTGGGGCCGGATCCGGTGCTGCTGCCGGGCGATACGGAAGCTGAAGGCGAACTGGAGGCCGGCGAGCATGCCGCCATCGTCGCCGCGGCGCACCCGAGTGCCTCGGTGGCCTGGGCGACGCTCGCCGAGCAGGCGCTGGCCGAGGAGCATCCGGTGGCCGCCTACGCGTATGCCCGTACCGGGTATCACCGCGGACTCGACCAGTTGCGTCGCAACGGCTGGAAGGGCTTCGGTCCGGTGCCCTACGCGCACGAGCCGAACCGGGGCTTCCTGCGTTGCGTGGCGGCGCTGGCCCGCGCCGCCCAGGAGATCGGTGAGACACCCGAGTACGCCCGGTGCCTGGATCTGCTCGACGACTGCGACCCGTCCGCACGCGCCGCGCTCGGGGTGAACTAGCAGTTCTTCGCGCCGCAATCGCCGACGCCGCCGGGCGGCTCGACCTGCACCGTGGCGTGTTCCAGACCGCGTGCGGCCAGCACCGCCTGGGCGTCCACCAGGACTCGGGCGGCGTCGTCGGTGCTGGTCAGATGCGCGGTGGCCATATCGCGGCCGGGCACCAGCGTCCACACGTGCAGGTCGTGCACCTCGGTGACGCCGGGGACGTCGCGCAACGCGGTGCGTAACTCGTCGACATCGATGTGGGCGGGTGACGACTCGCTGAGGATCCGCAGGGCGGCCCTGGCGAGGGCGAAGGCGCGCGGCAGCACCCACAGGGCGACCAGGACGGCGACGACGACGTCGGCGTACGGCCAGCCGGTGGTGACGGTGACGATGCCGGCGATCAGCACGCCGATGCTGCCGACGGTGTCGGCGACGACCTCCATGTAGGCACCCTTGACGGCCAGGCTGTGCTCGGAGTCCGAGCGCAGCAGCAGCACCACGACGGCGTTGGCGGCCAGGCCGGCCAGGGCGACGACGATCAGCGGCACGCCGGGGACGGCGGGTGCATCCCCGAGGCGTTCGAAGGCCTCGTACAGGATGAATCCGGCGACACCCAGCAGCAGCGCGGCGTTGGCGACGGCGGTGAACACCTCGGCGCGGTGCCAGCCATAGGTCCGGGCGGCAGAGGTGGATCCGCGGCGGGCCAGCAGCACGGCGGTCAGGCCCATGAACATCGCGACCAGGTCGGTCAGCATGTGCCCGGCGTCGGCGAGCAGCGCGATCGAGTTGATCCACAGCGCGGTGACCAATTCCAGCACGAAGAACGCGCCGAGAATCGCCGCGCCGATGATCATCCGGCCGACGCGCGTGTCACCGCCGCCGTGGCTGTGGTCGTGTCCAGCTCCCATGCAGCCGAATATATGCGCAAAGTCGCATATGTTGCAAGACTCAGAGCCAGGCCGACCAGAACCGGGTCAGCCCGCCGCCGATCGACACCAGCGATCCGTTGATACCGGACAGGTCGACGAACCAGAACACCACCGCGAAGAACACCTGGTTGAGCTGCGGCACCAGCAGCACGACGAGCAGGATCAGGAACCCCCAGCCCTTGACGGGTTCCAGCGCGCGCTGGGTGTCCGGCTTGAGATGCGGTTCCAACGCGCCGTACCCGTCCAGGCCGGGGATCGGGAGCAGGTTCAGCAGCACCGCGGTCACCTGGAGGAAGCCCAGGAAGGCCATCCCACCCCAGAACACCAGGTGGTCCGGGTCATAGAACAGGCTCACCGCCGTCAGCAGCAGGATCGCCAGCACCACGTTGGCCAGCGGGCCGGCCAAACTGACCTGGGTGCGCTGCCGTGCCGTCATCCAGCCCGTGCGCACATAGACCGCACCGCCGGGCAGCCCGATACCGCCGAGGGCGATGAACAGCAGTGGCACCCCGAGCGAGAGCATCGGGTTGGAGTACTTCAGCGGATTGAGCGTCAGATAGCCGCGCACCGCGATGTCGTGGTCACCGAACTTCCAGGCGGTGTAGGCGTGCCCGAACTCGTGCAGGCACAACGACACCAGCCAGCCCGCGACCACCAGGACGAACACCGCGACATAGGAGAGCGGTTCGATGGCGTCCCCGCAGAACCAGGCCAGCCCGCCGCCGGCGAATGGTGAGCGCGACGATCCCGAGGAAAATTGGGCTGGGTCGAACCGACTGATGCAGCGGACGGATGTTCACGTGTCGACGCTACCGGCTCGCTGCGCTCGTCACCGGACGGTGCTGGGTGCGCCGGTGTCCTCGCTGGCGCTCGTCACCGGACGGCCAGCCAGCCCTCCGTGTGCCGGTAGAACGTCGATCGCCGCACCGCGCGGGTACTCAGGTCGCCGTCGCGGACCACGAAGGCACCGGTGGTGCCCAGCTGGGCGGCGCGCCCGGTCACCCAGCGCTTCGGGCGCATGCGCGTGGACAGCACCGCCGCGCGCAACCCGGGCATCGTCCCGATCGGCTCGATCCGCACGGCGGTGGCCTCGCCGTCGAAGAGCACGGTGTCATCGACGACGGCCTCGCCGTGCAGCGTGGCCGGTGGCGTGCCCTTCTCGATCCCGGTCTCACCGACCCAGAGCCCGGCACCGACGAGCGCGCACCCGGAGTCGTCGCGGATCAGCGGCACCCGGGTGGCGGCGTGGCCGAGGGCCGCGCGGACCGCGCGCCGACCGGTCGGCAGCCCCTGGGCGCGGGTGGCGGCGGTACGCCAACGGGGTACGTAGGCCACCTCGACACCCAGATTTTCGGTCTTCAACAGCGTGGTGAGCACCGCCGCGAGGTCGGAGTCGGCGCCGATCACGACGACGCGGCGGGCGGTCACAGCGGCCTTGATCTGATCGGCTTCCTGCACCGTTACCGCAGGTAAATGGCCTAATGCGCGGGGTATGCGGCGCCCGCCGAACAGCAACACTGCGCAATCTGGCCGGCCGTTTGTGGTGGTCAAGGCCTCTCCTATGGCTCCGCTCGGATAGGGTGGGTCACCGGCTGCATCACTTTAAGCGGGAGAAATGCCATGCCGGCAATCGTGCTCATCGGCGCCCAGTGGGGCGACGAGGGCAAAGGTAAAGCCACCGATCTACTCGGTGGGCGTGTGCAATGGGTAGTTCGCTACCAGGGCGGTAACAACGCGGGTCACACCGTGGTGTTGCCGACCGGGGAGAACTTCGCGCTGCACCTCATCCCCTCGGGCATCCTCACCCCGGGTGTCACCAACGTCATCGGCAACGGTGTCGTGGTCGACCCAGGCGTGTTGCTCTCCGAGCTCTCCGGGCTCGAGGACCGGGGCGTGGACACGTCGGGGCTGCTGATCTCCGCCGATGCACACCTGCTCATGCCGTATCACGTCGCCATCGACAAGGTGACCGAGCGCTACATGGGCAGCAAGAAGATCGGCACCACCGGTCGCGGCATCGGACCCTGCTATCAGGACAAGGTCGCGCGCCTCGGAATCCGGGCGGCCGACGTTCTCGATCCCAGCCTGCTCGCCCAGAAGATCGAGGCGGCCCTGGAGCTCAAGAACCAGATCCTGGTCAAGATCTACAACCGCAAGGCACTCGACGCCGACGAAGTGGTGACCACGCTGCTGGAGCAGGCCGATGGTTTCAAACACCGCATCGCCGATGCCCGCCTGCTGCTCAACCAGGCGCTGGAGAACGGCGAGACGGTCCTGCTGGAGGGCTCACAGGGCACCCTGCTCGACGTGGACCACGGCACCTATCCGTTCGTGACCTCGTCCAATCCGACCGCGGGCGGCGCGGCCGTGGGTTCGGGCATCGGGCCGACCCGCATCACCACGGTGCTGGGCATCCTGAAGGCCTACACCACCCGGGTGGGCTCGGGTCCGTTCCCGACGGAGCTGTTCGACGAGCACGGCGCGTACCTGGCCAAGACCGGTGGCGAGGTCGGCGTCACCACCGGCCGGCCGCGGCGCTGCGGCTGGTTCGACGCCGTCATCGCCCGCTACGCCACCCGCGTCAACGGCATCACCGACTACTTCCTGACCAAGCTCGATGTGCTCTCCAGCCTGGAAACGGTCCCGGTGTGCGTGGGTTACACCGTGAACGGCAAGCGCACCGACGAGATGCCGATGACGCAGGCCGATATCGCCCGCGCCGAGCCCATCTACGAAGAGCTGCCCGGCTGGTGGGAGGACATCTCCGGGGCCCGCGAATTCGACGATCTGCCCGCCAAGGCGCGCGACTATGTGCTGCGGCTCGAAGAGCTTGCCGGAGCTCATGTCTCGTGCATCGGTGTGGGTCCCGGTCGGGAGCAGACCATTGTGCGCCGGGACATCCTGGCGTGACCGATTTCGGCCTGGATCCGCGGCGCGTCGACCCGCAGTACGACCGGCACGGCGGGTTCCCGCTATTCGAGGCCGCCGACCCCGGCCCGGGTTTCGAGCGGTTCCTGACCGCCATGCGCCGAGCGCAGGATCTGGCGGTGTCGGCGAACCCGGACAGCGACACCTGGGCCGCTGCTGCGGACCGCGCCGAGGAACTGGTGGCGCTGCTGTTGCCGCATCAGGCCGCCGAGGGTGTCGGCCCGGCGAACCGGGTGCCCTCGTTGCCCGGTGCGGGCAGTCTGTTGATGCCGCCGTGGCTCGTCTCCAAGTTCGAGGCCGACGGCGTGGAGCTGACGGTGCAGTTCAGCCGATTCCACGTGGGCGGTAACCAGGCCGTGCACGGAGGTGTGCTGCCGCTGCTGTTCGATTCGGTGTTCGGCATGGTCATCCATGCGACGGGCCGGCCGATCAGCCGGACCGCATTCCTGCATGTCGACTACCGCCGGGTGACGCCGATCGACACCCCGCTGACGGTGCGCGGCTGGTTGCGGGAAGCCGAGGGCCGCAAGGCGTTTGTGAACGCCGAATTGCTGGACGCCGAGGGCAATGTGCTGGCCGAGAGCAATGGCCTCATGATCAGATTGCTCCCCGGCCAGCCGTAGTCGTGTCACCATGACGGCGTGACCACACACCCGTCGGACCGGCACCTTCGCAAGCTCAGCACGCCGCGGGCGGCGGCGGTGGCCGGCGTGCTGTTCGCGCTGCTGTTCGGGACTGCGCTCGCGTTGATCCGGACCGCCCTGCCCGAGGGTGCCGAGCACGGATCGCAGTGGATCGCCGGGGCGAGCGGCCAGTTGAAGGTGGCTTCGGTGCTGATGCCGTTCGCCGGCATCACGTTCCTCTGGTTCATCGGCGTCATCCGTGACGGTTTCGGCAGCTATGAGGACAAGTTCTTTTCCACCGTGTTCATCGGCAGCGGATTGTTGTTCCTGGCAATGATGTTCGTGTCTTCGGCCGTCGGTGCCGGGCTGGTCGCCACCAGGGTCGGCTTGCCGGATGTGACCGTGCGCGATGAACTCGCGGTGTTCGGCCAGGGCATGCTCGAGAGCCTCACCACCACCTACGCATTGCGGATGGGGGCGGTGTTCATGATCTCGCTGGCCACCATCTGGCTTCGTACCGGTTTGATGCCGCGCTGGCTGGTCATCGTGACTTACCTTGTGGCGGTGGCCCTTCTGATTTCCGGTGGGGTCACCATGTGGGTGGTGCTGGCCTTCCCGCTGTGGGTTCTGGTGGTCAGCATGCTGCTCCTCACGCGGGCCGGAGTGATCGACCTACACCGTGATTCGCCGGACAGTGAGCCGCGCTAAAAGGGTGGTGGGTCGACGTCGGTGATTGGGTCGATGCCGGGAAACGTCGGTCTGGTATCGAAGTAGTCTGGGGCTCGTCCTTGGGCACCGCCAGGCTTTGCCTTGCGGGCCTTCTCTGTTCGGGCGGAGTCTTCTCGGGCGTTCTGTTCGCGTATCTGTTGCAGTGCGAGTTCGGTGGCGTTGCGGGTGCGTTCGGCATTGATGCGTTGTTCCCGGGTCTGGGCGCGGGTGCGTTGCCGTGTCGGCATGGTGGAGCCACGGCCGGCGGGGTCGTCGATCAGGCTGATGCTGCGAACCCGTGGTACCGGGGTGTCAATGTTGTGGTGCGGGAACAGGATCGCCGCGCCGGGTGTGGTGGTGTACCGATGCCCGGTCGGTGCGGTCCAGGTGGTGGAGCCGTCGGCGTGGGCGGACGGTGTCCAGCCGCTGCGCATCGTTTTGAGCAGGTGGTGTTCGCGACACAGTGGGCGCAGGTTGCCGGGGTGGGTGGCCCCGGCCGGCCACGGGGTCACGTGGTCGAGGTCGGTCTTGTGGGCGGGTCGCCCGCAGCCGGGGAAGCAGCAGGTCATCGATCGCATGCGGACGAACGCGGCGAGCTTGGCCGAGGGCCGGTAGCGCGGTTCTGTGCCCAGGTTGTTGGCGCGGGCCAGGGTGCGGACGGTGGCGCCGCCGGCGGCGAGTTCGGCGAGCAGACGGGCGGGGATGATGGCGCCGTCCAGGGATATCCCGGCACCCGACCCGAACCGCGCCGCGGGTGCGGCAGGCGTGGGCCGGTCGGGGGCGCCCGATTCGGCGGCCGGCTGCTCGTGGCTCGGGCCGCTGTCAGATGCGGGCGTGTCGGGTGTCGGGCCGGTCGGTGCCGGCGAGGGCGCTGCGGGCTGTGGGCCCGGCACCGGTGGCGCGCCGTGCCCGGTATCGGGTGCCTGCTCGGGAAACACGTAGATGGTGACGCCGCCCGCCCGCGGATCCTTGCCCGAACCGGCGCAGTCGGGATTTCCGCACAGGCAGGTGAGCCGATGCGCCCCGGCGAGGACCGCCGCGACCGCATCGGCGCGGCGTTCCCGCTTGGTACGCGGATCGCTGTCACATACACCGTCGGCCAACTCATCGAGGCGGGTGTCGCTGATCTGGGCATCGGTGACACGCATCCGCCCCCAGAACGACACCACCCCGTCCGGGTCATCGCGATCACCGAACTCGATGCACCGGTCCCTGGCGGCCGTCTGGGAGCGGATCACCGCGCCCGGATCGAACCTGTGCACCCAATAGTCGACAGCCTCGATCAGACCCTTCTCCGACAGGGTCCCGAACTCGGTGGCACTGCCGGCGATCCCGGCATCGATCAGCGCCAGGGCGTCGGCATCGGTGACCAGCCGGGTGCGCCAGGTGATCGAACCGATCACCGTCGCCGAGACCAACCCCTTGGCGAAGATGCCCGCGGTGCGGGGCAACCGGTCACGCAGGGCCTGCCCGATCCGCATCTGTGTGGAGGCGGCCCACGGGCTGAGGTTGCAGGCCGCACCGACCTGGGCCTTCGCGTAGGCCCAGCCGTCGATGAGCTGATGAGCGCAGATGTCGTCCTCGTCATCGCACTGGCGGGCGGTGATCTCGGCGACCAACGCCAGCCGCTGGGCCGCCACGGAGGCCTCGTTTTGGGTCACGCGCGTCACCGCCGAGATGAGCGCCTCATCGCTCAACTCCGCAAGTGCGGCCCGATCCAAGACTTCGAACATATGTTCGATATTACCTGCCGCCACCGACACGCACAGCAGTAATTTCGGGGCTGTGGATATCTGATTCGCCCAGGTCCCATCGGGGACAGCGGACTACTCGCTGAGCGTGGACAACTAATCCAGCAGCTTCAACGCCGACGCGGGGCACAACTTCACGGCCTCGCGGGCATGGCCCTCTTCACCGGTGGGCACCTCCTCGGTGAGCACCACCACCACGCCGTCGTCGTCCTGATCGAATACCGCGCCGGCCACCATCACGCAGTTTCCCGCGGTGATGCAGGAGTCTTGGTCTGCTTCAACTTTCATCGTCACCACCTCACTGGAAGCGACCGTAGCCCGTAGATGAAGTGGAAGTCCCGGAACTCGATATCTTCGAACGGTTCGGCCAGTTCCAGGGTGGGGAAGCGCTTGAACAGAGCGGGAAAGGCGATGCGCATCTCCATCCGGGCCAGCGGTGCACCCAGACAGTGGTGCACCCCGTGGCCGAATGCCAGGTGCCCCGGCGCGCCCCGGCGCACATCCAGCTCGTCGGGCCGGTCGATGAACGCGGGGTCGCGGTTGCCCGCCGGCAACGACGCGAAGACCAGCGCGCCGGACGGGATGGCCACACCGGCCACCTCCACATCGGCGGTGGCGAACCGTGGAATGGCGTGGTGCACCACCGACAGCCAACGCAGCAGCTCCTCCATCGCGGGCCCGATGGCATCCGGATCATCACGCACCAGAGCCAGCTGGTCGGGCCTGCGCAACAGCGCAAGAGTGCCCAGCCCCAGCATGTTCGACGTCGTCTCGTGCCCGGCGAGCAGCAGCAGCCCGGCGATACCGACCAGCTCGTCATCGCTCAGCGAATCGCCGTGCTCGCGCACGAGCATGCCGAGGATGTCCTCACCGGGAGCCTTCCGGGCCCGCTGCACCAGGCTGTGCATGTAGCTGCGGCTCTGCTGTTGCAGCTGCATGCGCTCCGCGATCGGCAGCGACAAATCGAGCTGGCGGGCCGAGCGGTGCTGAAAGTCATCCCGGTCGCCGTAGGGCACACCGAGCAGCTCGCAGATCACCAATGACGGCACAGGCAAGGCGAATTCGGCCACCAGATCGGCGGGTGCACCTCCGGCCGCCATGGCATCCAGGTGCTCGTCGACGATCTCGGTGATCCGGGGCTCCAGGCGCCTCATCCGGCGGATGGTGAACTCAGGGGTGAGCAGCCTGCGCAACCGCTGATGTTCGGGCGGATCCTGGCCGAGCAGATTGCCCGCGCGGGCCCTGGCCAATTCCTCGGTGGACATTTCCGGCGCCCCGGGCAGCGTGAAACCCGGTGGACGCGCATTGGAGAAATGCTCGTGATCGGCCAATACGGCTTTGACGTCGTCGTGCCGGGTCACCAGGTACACGGTGTTGCCGAGGGCGCTGACGACCGATTGCACGCCGGTTCCGTCGCGGATCGCTCCGAGTTCGGGGACCGGGTCGAAGCCGTTGCGCCGCATGTGGACCGGCGGCAGAACTGCTGCTTCTGTCATGCACACACGCTACGCGTTGAACACAAAGTCCTTGATCAGCGCGTTGACGAGGCGCGGATTCTCCAGGGCGGCCAGATGCGCGACGCCGTCCAGCACCGCGGTCGCCGCACCCGGCATGGCGTCGGCCATCTCCAGCGTCTCGGCGACCGGGAACGTGGCATCCTCGGCGCCCGCCACCACGAGCACCGGGGTGCGCACCGCCGCGAGCAGCGCGCGTTGATCCGGGCGCCGAGGCACCACGCTGGTCACCGCCCAGGCGCTGGAGTCCAGGTCCACGGCGCGTGCGGCGTCCCGCACGAACGCCACCACGTCGGGCCGGTCGCGACATGTCGTCGGCCCGAGGAAGGCCTTGAGTACCTGTCCCGTCAACGGCCCGCGAATACCGCCGAGCAGCTTCGCCGTCCGCAACAGCAGCCCGTACTCGACACGCTGCCGCCGCCCGGCCGGTGACGCGGTGCAGTTCATCAGAACCGCCCGCCCGATCCGGTCCGGGTGCCGGGCGGCGAACGTTCCGCCGATCATGCCGCCCCAGGAATTCCCGATGACATGCGCCCGCTCGATGCCCAGTCCGTCCAGGACGTCCAGCACGGTCTGCGCGCAATCATCGAAAGTGAATGTACCCGAAAGCTTTTCGCTGGCGCCGTGTCCGGGGGGATCGATCAGCACCACCTGCGCACGGTCACGGAACGCCGAGGCCTGCCCGGCCCACATATCGCCGGTCATCAGCAGGCTCGGCCAGAACAACATGGCCTCACCAGACCCGGCGGTCTGCACGCGCAGCCGACCCAGCCGCGTTGCAACGGTCCGTGACTCCACGGCCACCACGCTAGCGTTCGGCGTGCAACCCCGGAGCCCAGATGCGCGGACCGATCAGGGTGAACAGCGCCGGGATGATCACCGTGCGCACCAGGAAGGTGTCCAGCAGGATGCCGAGGCCGACGATGATGCCGATCTGCGTCAGCACGATCAGCGGAAGCACGCCCAGCACGCAGAACACCGCGGCCAGCACGATGCCGGCACTGGTGATGACGGCGCCGGTCGCCGACACGGCGCGCACGATGCCCTCCCGGTTGCCGAATTCCGGTGTCTCCTCGCGCGCCCGTGTCACCAGGAAGATGGTGTAGTCCACCCCGAGTGCCACCAGGAACAGGAACGCGAACAGCGGAGTGCTGTTGTCCAAGGCGGGAAAACCGAACAGGTGCACACTGGCCCAGCCGCCGATCCCCAGCGCGGCCAGTGCGCTCAGCACCGTCACCGACACCAGGACCAGTGGAGCCAAGGCGGAACGGAGCAGCACGAAAAGTACGGCGAGCACCACGGCCAGGATCGCGGGGATGACCACCATGCGGTCACGCTGCGCCGCCGACGCCGAATCCCGTGCCTTGGCGTCGGACCCGCCGACCAGGGCGTCGGGGCTGACGGATTGCACCGAACTGCGCAGCGCATCAACGGTTTCGAACGCCTCATCCGACGCCGGTTCGGCCTGCATGACCACCTGCCATTGGCTCAGGCCGGTGCCCGATTCTCCGGCCGGCCGGGCCGACACCACCCCGGGTACTCCGGTGATGGCGGACGAGACCGCGGCGGCGTCGGCGGTGGGTGCGATCACCAGCGCGGGATCGGTCAGTCCGCTCGGAAAGTGTTGGGCCAGCGTGTCGTAACCGCTGACCGATTCGGCCTGCACCCGGAACTGTTCGGTCTGCGACAGGCCGACCGGCGTACCCACCAGTCCGAAGCACAGTGCGACCAGCACGCCGAGTGCGCCGGCGGACACCCAGCCGGGACGGCCCGCCACCCAGGACGCGACCCGGTGCCAGAGACCGCTGTCGGTCAGAGCCTGGTCGCCCACCTGTGGGATGAACGGCCAGAACAGTCTCTTGCCGAACAACCCGAGGAAGGGCGGTAGCACCAGGAGGACGAAGATGGCCGCCACCACCAAGCCCGCCGCGGCCTGGACGCCGAGGCTGCGGTTGGAGGGGGCCGTGGCGAAGGCCAGGGTGAGCAGCGCCAGCACGACCGTGGCATTGCTGGCCAGGATCGCGGGGCCGGCCGCGCGGGTGGCGACCCGCAGCGCCTCGCGGTGATCGGCCGAGCGGCCCAACTCCTCGCGATAGCGCGAGATGAGCAGCAGTGCATAGTTGGTGCCTGCGCCGAACACCAGCACGCTGGTGATGCCACCCGTCGACCCGTCCGGGTTCAGGCCCAGACCGGAGGCCACCGCGGTGCCGACCACGGAGCCGACCCGGTCGGCGAACGCGATCACCAGGAGTGGCACCAGCCACAGGACCGGGGAGCGGTAGGTGATGATCAGCAGCAGGGCCACCACCGCGGCCGTCACCGCGAGCAGGGTGATATTGGCTCCGGCAAAGGAATTCGCGATATCGGCACCGAAGGCCGGGCCGCCGGTCACCTGGGCCTGCAGGCCTTCCGGTAGCCGTTCGGCGGTCTGGGTGCGCAACTCCTGGACCGCGTCATTGAGGGCGAACCCGGACAGGTCGGTCGACAGTGGGGAGACCGACACTGCGGCGAGGCCGTCCTGCGACACCTGCGCGCCGGGACCTGCCGCGGCGATGTCGGCCGGACGTAGTGGGCTCGCCGTCGGTCCGGGTGAACACGATGATGGCGGGAGCGCTGTCGCCCCCGGGAAATTCGGCCCGCAGGGCGTCGGCGCGGGCCGATTCCGCATCGGCGGGCACCGCCACCGGCGACTGTGAGGCGGAGTCGCCACCGCTGAGCAGGCCGAGCCCGGCGCCGGAGGCGACGATCACGAGTAACGCCACGAGCCAGGAGATTCGACTGGACATGGGCCAAATATTTCAGAAACTTAACGATTAATCAAGTGAACGATATGCTCGACGGATGGAGCGGGAGGAACTCGAGGGGTTCATCGCCGGCGACGTGCGCGCCCTCACGGCGGAATCGGATCAGATCGGGCGCGAGTTCGCGAGCCGCAATGATCTGGCTGCCAACGACTTTCGTGCCCTGCTGTACATCATGGTCGCCGAATCTTCCGGGTCTCCGCTGACCGCCGGTGACCTGCGCGCATTGATGGGCACCTCGGGGGCGGCGATCACCTATCTGGTGGAGCGGATGATCTCGTCCGGGCATCTGCGCCGGGAGGCGCACCCCGATGACCGGCGCAAGGTGATCCTGCGCTACGCCGATCACGGTCTTGCGGTGGCCACCGATTTCTTCACCCCGCTGCAACGCATCAATTCCGAGGCGCTGGCCGGTCTGCCCGACGCCGATCTCGATGCCGCGCATCGCGTGTTCACCGCACTGATCGGGGCCATGCGCGAGTTCCGGGCGGCTAACGACGGTTGAGGGTGGCCTCTTCGAGGTCCAGGCCGCGCAGTACCTCGCGCAGCACCTCATCATCGATGTTCCCGGCGTCGCGCTCGGCGACGAAGGTATCGCGTTCGGCGGCAAGCATTTCCAATCGCAGCCGACGGAACGCCGAAGCCGGGCTCTCGCCGATCTCGTCCTCGCCGCGGCCCAGCCGCTCCCACGCGGAGTTGCGCCGGGCGGTGTTCCACCTGCGCAGCACCTCGGCGGCATCGTCGGTGACCGCGGGGGACTGGATGACGGTCCCGTCGGCGCGGCGGCGCTCGAGCAGGTCGTCGAGCCGGTCCGCCGCGGCCCGCGCCGCCTTGTCCTGTGCCGCGGCCTGGGCCAACGCATCGCGCTGTGCGTCGTCGCTGTGGATGCCGAATCGCCGGATCACCCATGGCAGCGTCAGCCCGTGCAGCAGCAACGTGCCCACCACCACGACGAAGGTCAGGAACACCAGCTGCGGCCGGCCCGGGAACTGCGCACCGGACAGCGTGGTCAACGGCACACCGAAGGCGGCGGCCAGCGACACCACCCCGCGCATTCCGGCCCATGCCACCACGAAGACCTCGCCGGCCGCCGGCCGTGGGTTGCGCAGATAGGTGAACGCGAACACCCAGGCGATCCGGACGGCAATGACGGTGGCCAGCACCGCCACCGAGGAGATCACGATCGCCGCTGCCGACAACCCGGACAGCTGACGTACCACTCCGGGCAGTTGCAGGCCGATCAGCAGGAAGGCGAACGACTCCAGGATCAGCTGCAGGGCCTTCCACACCGCGTCGTCCTGCAGCCGGGTGGCGTAGCCGGCTTTCGTGGAGCGCTGACCGAGCATCAGGGCGGCGACGACGACGGCCAGGACACCGGAGGCATGCGCCTCCTCGGCCAGCAGATAGATGACGAACGGTGCCACCAGGCCGATGGCACTCTCGACCAACGGGTCGTCGAGCCGGGACCGGATGAAGGTGATGGCCGTCCCGGCGAGCACGCCGACGACGACGCCGCCGGCGGCGGCCAGCACGAAGGTGCCCAGCCCTGACACCCAGCCGGCCGATGCCCCGATGGCCGCGGCCAGCGCCACCTTGTAGGCGGTCAGCGCTGTCGCGTCGTTGAGCAGGCTCTCCCCGCCGAGCAGCGTCATGATGCGCCGCGGCAGGCCGAGCCGGCGGCCCACCGCCGTCGCCGACACCGCATCCGGTGGCGCCACGATCGCGCCCAGCACCAGCGCCGCGGCCAGCGTGAAATCGGGTACCACGTGATAGGCCACCACCCCGACGGCCAGCGTGGTGATCAGCGGCAGCCCGACCGCCAGCGACCCGATGGAGCGCACATGGCGACGCATGTTGAGGTAACTGCTCTCCAGCCCCGCCGACCACAGCAACGGCGGCAGGATGACGAACAGCACCAACTCGGGGTCGAGTTCGACCTCGTCGAGTCCGGGGATGGCACTGGCCACCAGACCGGCGACCACCAGCGCCAGCGGCGCCGAGACGTCGAGTCGGCGGCTCACCGCGGCCAGCAGGACCGCGGCCACCAGAACTGCCAGCAGTGTCGCTGCCACGGCATCAACCTATCCTTGATCCACATGCGCAAGAGTTCCCGACGCCGCGAGACGGCAGCTGCGGCCGCGCCGGTTTCCTGCGAGCACCTTCGCAACGCCGTAGGCATCGTAGATCCGGAGCCGTTGACCCCGGGACGCTGCCAGGAATGCGCACACGACGGTGCGGGCGCCTGGGCGCATCTGCGGATGTGCGTGTCCTGCGGGCACGTCGGATGCTGCGACTCCAGCCCGCATCAGCACGCGACCGAACACTTCCGGCAGACCGGTCACGCGGTGATGCGTTCGGCGGAGCCCGGCGAGTCCTGGCGATGGTGCTATGTCGACAGCCGGATCGGCTGAGGATCTGGCAGGCTGGGTGAGCGATGACCAGACATGCTGAAGAGAGCGCACGACCGGTGGTGATGCTGCTCGGGTCCGGTGAGGTGAGTCGTGAACTGACACTTTCCTTCCAGCGTCTCGGCGCGACCGTCGTCGCGGTCGATCGCTACGCCGGTGCACCCGCGCACCGGGTCGCGGATCGCAGCGCGGTGGTGCCGATGAACGATCCCGAGGCATTGGGCGCGGCGGTGGAGCGGGAGCGCCCGGATTACGTCGTCGTCGAAGCGGGTGTGGTCGCCACCGACGCGCTGATCGCCATCGCAGAGACGGCCGAGGTCTTCCCCACACCGCGCGCCACCCGGCTGAGCCTGGACCGCGAGGGCCTGCGCCGCCTGGCCGCCGATGAGCTCGGCCTGCCGACCGCGCCGTTCTGGTTCGCCGGTTCGGCCAAGGAACTGTCCGCGGTCGCCGAGCATGCCGGGTTCCCGCTGGCGGTCACCCCGGTCGCCGGCGCCCCGGGCGAGGGCCGGTCGGTGCTGCTGCGGCCCGAGGATGTCGAGCCGGCCTGGAACCGGGCCATCGCGGTGGGTCACCTCACCACCCCCAACCGGGTGATGGCCGAGACGGTGGTCGACGTCGACGACGAGGTCACCCTGCTGACGGTGCGGACCACCGGCCCGACCGGGCCGGCCGTGCACTTCTGCGAGCCGATCGGGCACCGGGTCGCCGAGGACGGCACGCTGGCGACCTGGCAGCCGCACCGGCTCAGCCCGGCCGCGCTGGATGCCGCCAAGTCGATCGCGGCCCGCATCGTGAACTCACTCGGCGGGCGCGGGGTGTTCGCGGTGGAACTGCTGGTGCGCGGCGACGAGGTGTACTTCTCGACGGTCCGGCCGCGGCCGGTCGACAACGCGTTCCTCACGGTGCGGACCCAGCGGCTCTCCGAGTTCGACCTGCACGCCCGGGCGATCCTGGGCCTGACGGCCGACACCATCATGATCTCGCCGGGGGCCGCCGAGATCGGCTATGCCGGTGGCCAGACTTCCGTGCCGGCCGAGTCCGACATCGTCGGGGTGCTCGCCGAGGCGCTGGCGGTGGCCGAGAGCGATGTGCTGCTGTTCGACCGGCTCGACGAGACCGATGGCAGGCACCGGTTGGGGGCCGCGATCGCCACGGCTCCCGATGTCGTCGTCGCCAGGGACCGCGCGCAGCGCACCGCGGTGTCGCTGCGTAGGCTCTGGCAGTCGTGAGCGACGCACCCGACGATCAGGACCGGCCCACCGCGACACCGTTCCTGCTGGCCCTGGTCATCATCGTGGTGGTGATCACCGGGATTTTCGTGGTCAACCGCGGTGACGGTGACGGGGATCCCGAACAGATCGGGCGGGCCGTGGTCGCTCAGAACGATGCGCTGCAGCGGCAGGACTACGCAGCCTTCCTGGCGAGCACCTGCGCCGCGCAGCACGGCACCGAGGACGAGGTGCTCACCCGGCAACGGGATTCGGCGGCGCAACGCGGGGAGCGCTATGTCGACGGCGCGAGCAATGTGAAGGTCGACGGAGACACCGCCACCGCCACCGTCCGGTACCACTTCGGTGAGAACGAGGAGACCGAGGCCACCGTGGACATGTCCTTCGTGCGCGAGGACGGCAGCTGGAAGGTGTGCTCGGTTGGACCGGCCTAGCCGTTACGGTATTGGGGTGTCCACATCCGAGAGTCCGGGCTACGCCGGAGACATCACGCCTGAGCAGGCATGGGAGCTGCTGTCCGCCAATCCCGAAGCCGTGCTCGTCGATTGTCGTACCGAAGCCGAATGGCGTTTCGTGGGCGTCCCCGACCTGAGCTCGTTGCGCCGCGACGTCGTCTACGTGGAGTGGACCAGGACCGACGGCTCCCACAATGACAACTTCGTCGACGACCTCGGCAAGGCCGGTATCGCCCCCGGGCAGCGCGCGGTCGTGTTCCTGTGCAGGTCCGGCAACCGATCCATCGGTTCGGCCATCACCGCCACCGAGGCGGGCATCGGCCCGTCCTACAACGTGCTCGACGGCTTCGAGGGCAACCTCGACGCCGACGGCCACCGCGGCACCACCGGGTGGAAAGCGGTCGGCCTGCCCTGGACGCAGTCATGAGCAGTCCCGAAGAACATCAGGTGCCCTCGGTGCGGATTCCCGCACCGCTGCCCGATGGCGTCAGCCAGGCCACCATCGGGGTGCGTGGCGGCCTGCTGAGGTCCGGTTTCGAGGAGACCTCGGAGGCGATGTACCTGACCTCGGGCTACGTCTACTCGTCGGCGGGCGACGCGGAGAAGGCGTTCACCGGCGAGATCGACCGGTACGTGTACTCGCGCTACGGCAACCCGACCATCTCGATGTTCGAGGAGCGCCTGCGTCTCATCGAGGACGCGCCGGCCGCATTCGCCACCGCCACCGGCATGGCCGCGGTGTTCACCGCACTGGGCGCGCTGCTGGGCGCCGGCGACCGGCTGGTCGCCGCCCGCAGCCTGTTCGGTTCGTGCTTCGTGGTGTGTAGCGAGATCCTGCCGCGCTGGGGGGTCGAGACCGTCTTCGTCGACGGAGATGACCTGTCCCAGTGGGAAGAGGCGCTCAGCACGCCCACCCAGGCGGTGTTCTTCGAGACCCCGTCCAATCCCATGCAGTCGCTGGTCGATATCGCCGCGGTGTCCGAACTCGCGCATGCGGCCGGCGCAAAGGTGGTGCTGGACAACGTCTTCGCCACTCCTTTGCTGCAGCAGGGCATGCCGCTCGGTGCCGACGTGGTGGTCTACTCGGGCACCAAGCACATCGACGGCCAGGGGCGCGTGCTGGGCGGGGCGATCCTCGGCGACAAGGAGTACATCGACGGGCCGGTGCAGAAGCTGATGCGCCACACCGGTCCGGCGATCAGTGCCTTCAATGCCTGGACATTGCTCAAAGGTCTTGAGACGCTGGCGGTCCGGGTGGACTACTCGAACCGCTCGGCGCACCGCGTCGCCGAGTTCCTGGAGCAGCAGGCCGGGGTGAACTGGGTGAAATACCCCTTCCTGGAATCGCATCCGCAGTTCGATCTGGCCAAGCGGCAGATGCGTGGCGGCGGCACGGTGGTCACGTTCGAGCTGTCCGCTCGAAATGGTGGATCTGCGAAGGACCGCGCCTTCCAGGTGCTCGACAAGCTGAACATCATCGATATCTCCAACAACCTCGGTGACGCCAAATCGTTGATCACCCATCCGGCCACCACCACCCACCGGGCGATGGGCCCGGAGGGTCGCGCGGCGATCGGGCTGGGCGACGGCGTGGTGCGGGTCTCGGTCGGCCTGGAGGGCACCGAGGACCTGATCGCCGACCTGGACCAGGCGCTGAGCTGACCGGTGTCCAAACGTGGTGATGCGAAGAAGGCCCGGCGCCGCAAGCGCCTGGCAGGCACCCGGCGGGTACCCGATGCCATCGTCGCGCAGCTGGCCGCCATCCCGGACGGGATCGTCGCCGACCTGGCCGAGTTCGACGAACGGATCACCGCCCGGGACTGGACCTTCGACGAAGAACAGTCCGATGACGACTACGCGGTGTGGTTCTTCGAGCCGTCCGGCGCGGAGGTCGACGACGGCCTGCCGGTGACCTCGCTGTGGCTGGACGCCGCCGAGGACGGCGCGATCGTGCGGGTGGTGCTGGTCGGCACCACCACCCAGCATCCGTTCACCCATGCCCAGCTGTTCGAGCACCTGGAATCCATCGAGACGTACCGGCACGGTGACCCGGTCCCGGAGTTCGGCTAGCGCTGTCGTGAGTGACCTGACGCTGCGGCAGCTGCGCTACTTCGCCGTCCTCGGCGAGGAGCTGAACTACCGTCGCGCGGCCGAGCGGCTGTTCATCACCCAGCCCGCGCTGTCCACCTCGATCAAACAGCTCGAACAGGCCTTCGGTGTGGTGCTGCTCAACCGCAATACCCGCGAGGTCGCGCTCACCGATCTCGGTGCGGCGTGGTTGCCGCAGGTGCAGCAGGCGCTCTCCGGGATCGATGCGGTGGTGGCCAACCTGGTCACCCTGTCGGGAACCCGTCAGGGCAGGCTGCGGCTGGGTTATCTCATCGGCACCGGTGCCGATCTGCTGTTCCGCGTGGTCCGCCATTTCGAGGCCGCCTACCCGGATGTCAGTGTCGAACCCATCGAGTTCGATTTCGCCGACCCCACCGCCGGACTGGCCGGCGGCGCCACCGAGGTCGCGCTGATCCGCCCACCGGTGGATCTGCCCGAGCACCGCATGCTGGTGCTCGATTCCGAATCCTGGGTGGCCTGCCTGCCGCGGGATCATCCGCTGGCGGGCCGGCATGAGGTCGAGATCGCCGAGTTGCTCGACGACCCGATCGTCTGCGCGCCGCTGACCGCCGGACCGTGGCGGGACTACTGGATGGCGATGGACGCCCGCGGTAACCGGCCGCCGACCATCGGGGCGGTCGCCGCCACCTACGAGGCCGAGACCACGTCCATCGCCCGCGGGCTGGGTATCAGCTTCACCACCTCGTCGGTGGCCCGGTTCTATGACCGACCCGGAATCGTCTACGTCCCGATCGTCGACCGCCCGCCCAGCCATGTTGCGCTGGCCTGGCATCCTGGCACCCTCAGCCCCCAAGCGGACGCCCTGATCAGGCATGTCCAGCAGAACTGGGGCTTCGACGACGGCGACGAAACACCGCTGGACCAGCACTGATAAATATTGGTTATCAGAAGATCAAAAGATGGAACTTCCGGTGACGCCCCGGTGGCGATTGTCTGTCATCAGACCTCTCACCCCTGCTCCGACCTGGAGATCCGATGACCGACACCCCCGTACGACCCACTGAATCCTCGGCGACCGCGATGAACGCCGAGGATTCCAAGCTCGCCGAACTGGGCTACACCCAGAAGTTGGACCGCTCGGTCGGCACGCTGGCCTCTTTCGCCATCGGCTTCGCGACCATCAGTGCCACCACCGCGGTGTTCACCGGTTTCGGCGCCGGCTACTTCACCGCCGGTGCGCCGTTCGTGTGGACGCTGTTGCTCGCCGGCGCGGTGTTCGCGCTGTGGACCTTCATCGCCGCGGACCTGACCGCGAAACTGCCGCTGGCCGGCTACTCGTATCAGTGGATCAGCCGGATCAACGGGCCGAATCTGGCCTGGTTCACCGGATTCATCGCCCTGATGGGGTGGGTGTGCGGGATGACCGGCGTCGGGTTCATCCTGTCCGGCTATCTGGGCGGGTTGTTCGGCTGGAGCATGACGCAGACGACGCAGATCCTGCTGGCCATCGCCGTGGTGTTCGTCTGCGTGCTGATCAACATCTACGGTGTCCGGTTCGCGACCATGGTCAACAACATCGGCGTCAGCCTGGAACTGGTCATCACCGTCGGCGCCACCGCCCTCATCGCCGTCATCGCGTTCTCCGCACCCGAGAACCACCAACCGATCTCGGTGCTGTTCACCGGCGGCGAAGCGGGCGACAAGGACTCCTACATGCTGGCCTGGCTGGCCGCCGCGCTCGGCCCGTTCTTCGGGCTCATCGGGGTGGAGTCCGGCGCCGACGTCGCCGAGGAGACCAAGGACGCCCGCCGGGTCGTTCCCAAGACGATGTTCTACGCGCTGGTCACCTCGATCGTCATCGAGCTGCTGATGTACATCGTCTACGTGCTCGCCATCAAGGATCCCGCTGCGGTGGAAGCGAATTCGGGTGCGCCGATCGAGGAGATCATCACCCAGCAGGCCGGCCCCGTCGTCACCAAGATCATCGTCGCCATCGCGCTGACGAACATCCTGGCCTGCCTGTTGGCCAACATCCTGGTCGCCACCCGACTGACCTACTCGATGGCCCGCGACAACATGCTGCCGTTCTCCCATGTGTGGCGCCACGTTTCACCCACCCGCAAGACGCCGACCTACTCGATCATCGGTCTGGGCTGCCTGTCGACGCTGCTGCTGCTGTCGGCGATCGTGAACGAGAAGGCATTCAACTACATCATCGGCATCGCGTCGCTGCTGTTCTTCTTCGTCTACATCCTGCAGACCATCGGATTGCTGGTCGGCTACCGCAAGGGCACCATCCCGGCCGGTGACCCCGGCACCTTCGACCTGGGCCGGTTCCGGCTGCCGATCTACATCACGGCGCTGGTGGTCTTCCTCAGCGTCGCCGTGACGCTGCTGTTCCTGCCGCAGTTCACCAGCAACAAATGGGTGTTCCTCGGTGTCGTGGTGATCGCTGCGATCTGGTGGGCCACCGGACTGAAGGCCCGCCTCTCCCGGGGCGACGCCGGCGTCGAATACGCCAAGAGCCACAGTGTTTGATCCGAACGTCACAATCGAAAAGGACCCTTGAATCATGACCGTTACCGATTCCGGAACCTCCAACCTGGTCGCCGTCGAGCCCGGCGCCGCCATCCGCGAAGCGACCCCGGAAGGCTCGGTGATCCAGTACAGCGACTACGAACTGGACACCTCCAGCCCGTTTGCCGGCGGCGTCGCGTGGATCGAGGGCGAGTACATGCCCGCCGAAGAGGCCAAGATCTCGATCTTCGACACCGGGTTCGGGCACTCCGACCTGACCTACACGGTGGCACATGTCTGGCACGGCAACATCTTCCGGCTGGGTGATCATCTCGACCGGCTGCTCGACGGTTCGCGCAAGTTGCGCCTCGACGCCGGCATGAGCAAGGACGAACTCGCCGAGATCACCAAGAAGTGCGTCTCGCTGTCCCAGCTGCGGGAGTCGTTCGTGAACCTCACCGTGACCCGTGGCTACGGAAAGCGCAAGGGCGAGAAGGATCTCTCCAAGCTGACCCACCAGGTGTACATCTATGCCATCCCCTACCTGTGGGCCTTCCCGCCCGCCGAGCAGATCTTCGGCACCACCGCGATCGTGCCGCGTCACGTCCGCCGGGCCGGGCGCAACACCGTCGATCCGACCATCAAGAACTACCAGTGGGGCGATCTGACCGCGGCGAGCTTCGAGGCCAAGGATCGCGGGGCCCGCACCGCGATCCTGCTGGACTCCGACAACTGTGTCGCCGAGGGCCCCGGATTCAACGTCTGCATCGTCAAGGACGGCAAGCTGGCGTCGCCGTCACGAAACGCGTTGCCGGGCATCACCCGCAAGACGGTATTCGAGCTGGCCGACCAGATGGGCATCGAGGCCACCCTGCGCGATGTCACCAGCCATGAGCTCTACGACGCCGACGAGTTGATGGCGGTCACCACCGCCGGTGGTGTCACCCCGATCAACTCCCTGGACGGCGAGGCCATCGGCAACGGTGAGCCCGGCCCGATGACGGTCGCCATCCGGGACCGGTTCTGGGCGTTGATGGATGAGCCGTCACCGTTGATCGAGGCCATCCGGTACTGAGGCGGATCGGACGCCGCTACTTGCCGTCGGACTCGATGACCCCCTGGGCGGCCCGGGCGCGATCCTCGTAGCTCTTGCGCTTGGCGGTGTCGACCTCCAGGAACACCGTGTCCAGGCCGAGTGCCTTGTTCATGGCGCGCCGGCCCTTGGGTGGCAGCATCTGGGCTGCCTGCGCGGTGAAGCGCAGCGCCGGCGGCACCGACACGTGGGTCTTGGGCTTGTCCAGCGTCTTGACGATGGCGGCGGCGATGTCCTCGGGCTCGACCGGTTTGATCGCGCCGCCGGACTTGGTGCCGGAGATCAGCTCGGTGTTGGTGAACGGCGGCATGATCACCGAGACGTTGACGCCGTGCGGTGCCATCTCGTCGGCCAGCGCCGTGGACAGGCCCACCACCGCGTACTTGGCACCGACGTAGACCACCTGGCCGGGCAGCGGGATGAGGCCGGACAACGAGGCGATGTTGATGATGTGGCCGCTGCGGCGCTTGACCATCTGCGGCAACGCGAGCTGGCAGCCGGTGAGCACGCCGTAGACGTTGACCTCCAGCGAGGACCGGACCGACTGCTCGGTCTCTTCCAGGAACGGGCCCACCGGCATCACGCCGGCATTGTTGATCAGCACGTCGATGTGGCCGCCCCCGTCGGTGCGGGCCTTGTCCAGAAACGTCTCGAAGGACTCCCGGTCGGTGACATCGAGCGGGTAGCCGGACACCTGGCCGAGTTTGGTGAGTTCGACGACGGCGGATTCCTGCAGCGCGACGTCACGGTCGCCGATCACGACGCGGGCGCCGCGGGCGAGTAGGGCCTTGGCGGTGGCATAACCGATACCGCGGGCCGCGCCGGTGATCGCGATGGTCTTGCCGCTGATGTTGTCCATGGCGGCGAACTTTACACGTGTCAAGTTTTTCGCGAAAGTGGCCTCAGGGGGTGAGCCACAGGTCGACGCCCTCGGCGCCGAATAGGTGCAGCAGGGTGCTCCACAGCTGATCGCCGACGGTGCCCTTGACCTGCCGGTAGGACGTCATGACGAATCGGAATCCGCCGTCCTCGGGGGTGCCGAAGCCGCCGTGCAGGCAGTCGGCCAACGCGTCCAGGTTGGACCCGAAATAGCCGCCGTCACCGTTGACCGCGCGACCGATCTCGGCATAGAAGTCTGTCATCGAGGTGATCCGGGAGCCGTCGATCCGATAGGTCTTCATGCGATTCCGATCAGACAGAAGGATTCGTAGTGGTCGTCGGTGTAATAGAAATCCGGAGGGTCACCGCCGGCGACGATGCGACGCGTCCCGCGGTGGTGCAGTCCGGGGGTCGGCACGGTGTACTCGCGGTAGTAGCCACGCTCATGCTCGGGCAGTCGGCCCTCGTAGTTACCGAAGATGGCCCCGTCACTGCGCCGATGCGGGAAGGGCCCGCCGGCCTCGATGAGGTCCACGGTGGCCGCGACCTCCGGCGGCAGGCCGGCCAATGAGCATTCGCCCGCGGGTGTGCAGCCGGCGATCAGCCCACACATCAGTGCGGTCGCCATCACCATGCGCATGAGCCATGACGCTAGCAACCTGGGCCCATTTTCGATCATGCTGAGCTGATACCCCCACCCGGAATGCGAGACGGCTGGGCACGTTGGACATTGAAGTGATGGTAGGAGCATCGGTGGAATCTCTGCGCTTTGTCGCGGTGGAACAGACCGACCCGTTGGCGGAGCCGCTGCTCGCCGAACTGACCGCCGAATACGCGCGGCGCTACGGTGGTACCGAAGCCGGCGTGGCGGCCTGGCTGCGTGGTCACCCGGCCGAGGAATTCGCCGCGCCGCACGGCGCGCTGCTGATCGGGCTGCTCGGTGGGCAACCCGTGACCGGCGGGGCGTTCCAGCGCTTCGATGCCGACACCGCCGAACTCAAGCGGATCTGGACCGACAGCGGGTACCGGCAGCGTGGCTACGCCAAGGCGCTGCTGGTGGCGCTGGAGGCGGTGATCGCCGAGCGGGGCTACCGGCGCATCTATCTGACTACCGGCGACCGCCAGCCCGAGGCGGAGGCACTCTACGAATCGGCCGGCTACACCAGGCTGGCCGAACCGCTGCCCGCCGGTCAGGGCGAGCGCAGCGACGGGGAAAAAGCACGCGATATCTATCCGATCGCGTTCGAGAAGGTACTGACATGAGCGTTCCGCTCTCCGTGCTGGATCTCGCGCCGATCAGCGCCGGCAGTGACGCACCGACCGCATTGCGCAACACCGTCGACCTCGCCCAGCACGCCGAGCAGTGGGGCTATCGCCGCTTCTGGGTGGCCGAGCACCACTATGTCGCGGTCGCCAGTTCGTCCCCGGCCGTGCTGATCGGCCAGATTGCGGCCGCCACCAATACCATTCGCGTCGGTGCGGCCGCGGTGCAGCTCGGCCACACCACCGCCGTCGCGGTGGTGGAGAGCTTCGCGACCCTGGACGCCTTCCACCCCGGGCGTATCGACCTGGGGGTGGGCCGCTCCGGGCAGCGCCGCACCGAATCGCTACGGCAGAAGCCCCGCGAGCCGAGACCGCCGCGGCAGTGGCATGAGGTCGACGGTGTCGTGGTGCCCACCCCGTTCGACGTCTCGGCACTGATGCGCAACCCGCGCCTCCAGGCGACCATGGCGACGTTGCAGCAACCCGAAGCCTTCGCGCCGGATTTCGGCGATCAGGTCGCCGATATCGTTGCCCTGCTGAACGGCACGTTCCAGGTGGGCGGGTTCGAGGCGCACGCCAGGCCCGGGGAGGGCACCGCGCTGTGGCCATGGGTGTTCGGCAGCAGCAGAGGACAGAGTGCACGGGTCGCCGGCGCGCTCAGGGATTGCCGTTCGTCGCCGCCTACCACCTCGCGCCGGCCACCGCGTTCGAGGCGATCGAGGCCTACCGCAAGGCCTTTCAGCCCTCCACGGCGTTGGCAGAGCCCTATGTGGTGGTTTCGGCGGACGTGCTGGCCGCCGACGACGATGCGACCGCGCGGCAGCTGGCCAGAAGTTTCGGGCACTGGGTGCACTCCGTCCGGGCCGCCGGCGGTGCCGCACCGTACCCCGATCCGGATAGCGTGCCGCCCTTGACCGACGAACAGCGCGAGCTCGTGAAGGACCGCCTCGCAACGCAGTTCGTGGGAGACGCCGACGAGGTGGCGCAGCGGCTGTCGGACCTGCAGCGGGTCACCGGCGCCGACGAACTGGTCATCACGTCGGTGGCGCACCGGCACGAGGACCGGTTGCGCTCGCACGAGCTGGTCGCCAAGGCCTGGACGGGCTCGTAGGCTGACGCGGTGTCACTCGCCACCGTGGGCCTTCTGATCCTGGCCGCTGCGCTGTTCATTGCGCTGCTGGGCATCGGTGTGCGCACGCTGGTCGGACGCAACAGCGAGGTGCCCGCGGTGCGGCGCACGGTGACCAGGCTGCGCGGGAATGCGGCAGGCCGGGTGCTGTTCGGCCCCTCGGAGAACGACGCCCTCGACAGCGAGGAACTCGACCAGATGATTCTGCTGCCCACCATCGTCCTGGTGTGTGGGCTGGTGGTGACCGCGGTCTTCCTGTTCGGCTATGCGCTTATCGCGTGAGCGTGCACAGCACCGTGAGCGCGTCGTTGGTGGCCTCCACACCGGCGTCACCGATGGTGGCCGCCAGTCGGCTGCGCAAGACATCCTGATCGGCTGCGGGCAGCCCTAGCACCGCCGAGTAGGTACTCACCATCTCCACCCATTCGGTGCCGCGATATTGCGGGTGTTCGGTGTAGTGGCGACGCTCGCAGGTGAAGCCCGCCGCAGCCAGCAGCGGCTCCAGATCCTCGCCTTCGACGAGGACCGATGGGCGTTGCGGCTCGGCACCCACACCGGCGTACACACCCGCGAGCTCGTCCGGGCCGGGGCGAACCGCGACGATCCGGTTCCACAGCAGTGCCAGTCGACCGCTCTTGGCCAGTACCGCGCCCACCTTGCGTAGCGCGGGCTCCGGGTCCACCCAGTGGAAGGACTGGGCGGACACGACGAGATCAAAGGTGCGCCCGCACGGATCCCAGTCGGCGAACGTGGCCACCTCGACGGCCAGGCCCTTGCCGGTGGCGACCGCGGCCATCTGCGGATCGGGTTCCACCGCCAGCACGTCGGCACCGGCCGCACGCAGCTGCGCGGTCGCGATGCCGGTCCCGGCACCCACGTCGAGCACCCGGATACCGGCGCGGGGCACCAGATCGTCGATCAGCGCGGCGGGATACCGGGGCCGGAAGCGGTCGTAACGCGCGGCCGCCGATCCGAAGGACGTGGCCCGCGAACGGTCGCGGTGCAACGGCCGGAGGCCGGTCATCGGGTGGCCGCGGCCGCGGCGTCGCGGATCGGGCCGCGCCAGACCGGTCCGTGCCCGGGCAGCAGCACCTCGGTGTCCAGCATGCCCAGCGCGGCCAGGCTGCGCAGGCACCCGTCCTGGTCGTGGTTGAACAGGCCGGGCAGCAGCTGCGGCCCGCGCCGGGTGCTCACCGGGTGGCCGGTGATCAGGGCGTCGCCCGCCACCAGCACCCCGTCGACCAGGTACGAGCAGTGCCCGGCGGTGTGCCCCGGTGTCGGAACGGCGATCGGGGCGCCGGGCAGCGCCGCCGCGATGTTCTCGTCGAAGGCCTCGGCGGTCGGGATGCCCTCATGTGTCAACCCGCCCTTGCGAACCAGCGCCAGCGACCAGGCGAGGTAGCGCGGATTCCACGCACGAGCCAGCACATCCACCGGGGACGCCTGCTCCAGGTACTGCCGCTTGGCGTGCCCGACCTCGGTGGCGTGCGTATACACCGGTGTGCCATGGGTTTTCGCGAACCAGATGGCCGAGCCGAGGTGATCCACATGGGCATGGGTCAGCAGGATGGCCCGCACATCCTGCGGGCCGAAGCCCAGTTCACGCACCGAGTCGAGAACCTCGTCGCGGCTGCCCGGATAGCCGGCGTCGATCAGGATGGCGCCGTCGTCATCGGCCACCACCGTCCAGTTCACCAGGTCGGTCTGGACGAAGTACACGGTGTCGGTGATTTGGGTGAGGGCTGCCGGCATGCGGCCAAGGCTATCGGCGGAGGGCGGGAGCGAAGCGACAGGGGAAATGGAGACGGAGTAAAAAGGACTGTGTGGCTGAACTGAAACTGGGATACAAGGCGTCGGCGGAGCAATTCGCCCCGCGAGAGCTCGTCGAACTGGCCGTGGCGGCCGAGGCGCACGGTATGGACAGTGCGACCGTCAGCGATCATTTCCAGCCGTGGCGCCACGAGGGCGGTCATGCCCCGTTCTCGCTGGCCTGGATGACGGCCGTCGGCGAGCGCACCGAGCGCCTGATCCTGGGCACCTCGGTGCTGACCCCGACGTTCCGCTACAACCCGGCCGTCATCGCGCAGGCGTTCGCCACCATGGGCTGTCTGTACCCGAACCGGATCTTCCTGGGCGTCGGCACCGGTGAGGCGCTCAACGAGATCGCCACCGGGTACGAGGGGGAGTGGCCGGAGTTCAAGGAGCGCTACGCGCGGCTGCGCGAATCGGTGCGGCTGATGCGTGAGCTGTGGCTCGGTGACCGTGTCGACTTCGAGGGTGAGTACTACAAGACCAAGGGTGCCTCGATCTACGACGTGCCCGAGGGCGGCATCCCGATCTACATCGCCGCCGGCGGGCCGCAGGTCGCCAAGTACGCCGGCCGTGCCGGTGACGGGTTCATCTGCACCTCCGGCAAGGGGGAGGAGCTCTACAAGGAGAAGCTCATCCCGGCCATGCGAGAGGGTGCCGAGGCCGCGGGCAAGAACCCAGACGATGTCGACCGGATGATCGAGATCAAGATCTCCTACGACACCGATCCGGAGCTCGCACTGGAGAACACCCGGTTCTGGGCGCCGTTGTCGCTGACCGCCGAGCAGAAGCACTCGATCGACGACCCGATCGAGATGGAGAAGGCCGCCGACGCGCTGCCCATCGAGCAGGTCGCCAAGCGCTGGATCGTCGCCTCGGATCCCGATGAGGCCGTCGCCAAGGTTGCCGAGTATGTGGGCTACGGCCTCAATCACCTGGTGTTCCACGCCCCCGGGCATGACCAGCGGCGCTTCCTGGAGCTGTTCAAGCGGGATCTGGAACCACGGTTGCGCAAGCTAGCGTGATCCCGGTGCTGCTGGACGCGGTGAGTCGGACCCGGTCCGCGCGGAACAGGTCATAGGCGAACTCGAACGGCCTGCCCGCTTCGCAGCGGGCCACCCGGGTGATGGCGAGCAACGGCTTGCGCTGGGCGATGCCCAGCCATTGCGCCTCCCGCGGGCTGGCGCTGACCACCTCGATGGTCTCGTCGGTTTCGGCGGGCACCAGTCCGTAGCGGGTCCGCAGCAGCTCGTAGAGCGACCCGCCCAGCGGCTGCTCGAGCAGATCGCCGACCTGGTCGGCGCTGAAGCAGGACATGTCGACCGACAGCGGCACACCGTCGGCGTAGCGCAGCCGACGGATCACGACGACCGGCGCGTTCTCGGGGATGCTCAGCGCGGTGGATTCCGCGTCGGTGGCCGGTCTGGTGTCGGTGGCCAGCACCTTGGTATGGCTGGTGTGACCGCCGTCCTGCAGTAGTGCCGGCAGTCCCGCCTGCTCGGCGGCGTTGCGCTGCACCATATCTGCGCGGATGAAGGTGCCTCCGGCCCGACCGGTGCGCCGCTCCAGCACTCCGGCCTGACTCAACGGCAACAGTGCGCTGCGCAGCGTCGCGCGGGACACCGAGAACTGCTCGGCCATCTCCCGTTCGGTGCCCAGCCGCGAGCCCGGGCGCAGCGCGCCGCTGGACAGCATGGACAGAATCCGCCGGCGTACATCCTCTGCGACCGCACCCCCCGGTGTTTCCTCCATGATCAGGTGATGATCGCATCCAGGGACTCGGGAAGCACCTGGCCACCGTCCACCGCGATGGCCTGACCGGTGATGTAGGCGGCCTCCCTGGTGGCCAGGAATGCCGCGAGATGGCCGATGTCCGCCGGGGTGCCCAGCGCGCCGGCGGGAATCGACCGCGCCATGCTCGCGAGGTAGTCCTCGCCGTTGTCGAGCAGGCCCTCGGTCAGGATATTGCCGGGCAGGATGGCATTGACGGTGATTCCGTGGGGCGCCAGCTCGATCGCGGCGGTCCGCATGAAACCCAGTTGGGCGGCCTTTGTGGCGCCGTAGTGCGACCACCCGGGGTAACCGGTGATCGGTCCGGTGATCGAGGAGGTCAGCACGATCCGTCCCGTCCCCGATGCGGTCAACGCGTCCAGGCAGGCCTGCACCGCGAAGAACGTCCCGTGGACGTTGACGCTCATGATCTCGTCGAGTTGCGCGGGTGTCATGGTGGCCAGCGGCGCGTCGGGGAAGATGCCGGCGTTGGCGCACAACACATCCAACCCGCCGAAGGCCTCGACGACGGCGGCGGCCATCTCGTCGCAGGACCCGCGGTCGCTGACATCGGCCCGTACCCCGATCACCGTGCCCGCACCGAGGCCGTCCACCTCGGCGACGGCCTCGTCCAGACCGCCTGCCGAGCGCGCGGCGATCGCGACATTGGCTCCGGCGCGGGCGAACACCGAGGCGATGCCCCGCCCGATTCCCTTGCTCCCGCCGGTGACCAGGACCGAACGTCCCACTAGGTCGAACATTGGTGTTCCTCTCAGCTCATCCACGATGCGTCGGTTAGGTAGCGCTGCGCCAGCTGGGCTGTCCCACTGGCAAATTCGGGTCCGATGGTGGTTGCGGCATCGGCGTCGGCGTGCGAGGCGATCCAGGCCGTCAGCTGGATGCGGCGCAACATCACAAAGGTCGATATCAGGGCCAGGTGGTCGGCCGGCAGGGTGCGCACGTTCTGATACCCGCGCAACCATTGTTCGACGATGGTCTCGGCCACCGGGGTGTCCTCGATGAAGGACACCACGGCTCCGAGATCGGCCAGATGCCAGGACCAGCCGCAGTCGTCGAAGTCGATCACGGTGATACCGGAGCCGGGGGTGTTCGGATCGACCATTAGGTTGGCCAGCCGCAGGTCGGCGTGCACCAACCCGAATCGGTCCGGGCCGGTGCCGAACTCGTCGAGACGCTGCGCGATGACGGACAGTGTTCGCTCGATCGGTTCCTGCTCGGCCGGGGTCAAGCCTGCTGCCGCACGCCAGTCTCCCCATCGCCCGGCAGGACCGACCATGGTGTCCACATCCCACCGGAAGCGGGTGAACCCGCTCGGCTGCGGCCATGCCAACGCATGTTCGTGCATCTGGGCGGCGAGTTCACCGAGGTCGGCGAACCCGACGATATCGGTGGCGTCCTCGGCGGTGCACCCGGCGATATGGCTGACGGCGTCGACATACAGCGTCCGGTCGCAGACCGCGGCGGTGACGACCTTCTCCCCGGTGCGCGCCGTCATCAGCTGCGGAGTGCGGACCGATGTCTGGTGGCGCAGGGCGGACATCCAGGCGAGCTCGGACTCGATCGCCTGCCGCGAGTGGTAGTCGGGCCGGTGTACCCGCAGCACGAACGGTTCGTCCCCGCCGACCAGGTAGGTGGCATTCTCCGACAGGCTCAGCAGCCGAAGCTCGGTGTCCGCGGCGCAACCGTAGGCGGGTAGCGCCGCGCGGGCGAAGCTCTCGTGGTCAGAAGGCAATCCCGGCATGTCGACCAGTGTGTACCAAAGGGAGGGCCAAAACAGACCAAATCGCCGATTTTTACGCCGGCGTTGCAATATGCTCCGATGCGAAACACGACCGAAACACAGCAAGCTCACAGGTAAAATCTCTAGTTGACCAACGAATCTGAGCGGGGTAACAATTGCCGACGTCGGATTCCGTCACCGTTACCGAAGCCGGACACCCTTCGAAACCAGACCAAATAACTGTCTGGTTTGGCCCTCAGATTGGGATTCAATGAGCGAAATCATCGATCCACCCGCCCTCACGGGCGCCAACCCCATTCAACGCCTCAAGCCGAACGCCGTCGGGCTGGTGGGCGTGCTGTTCATGGCGGTCGCGACCGCCGCACCCATCACCGCCATGGTCGGCAACGTTCCGATCGCGGTCGGCTACGGCAACGGGGCCTTCGCGCCCGCCGGTTACTTCGTGGCCACCATCGTGCTCACGCTGTTCGCCATCGGCTATGCCGCCATGAGTAAGCACATCACCGCCACCGGGGCCTTCTACGGTTACATCTCCCACGGCCTCGGGCGCATCGTCGGACTGGGCGCCGGATTCCTCACCGCACTGGCGTACATGGTGTTCGAGGCCTCCCTGATCGGCATCTTCTCGTTCTTCGGCACCGACCTGTTCACCTCACTGTTCGGTGTCGACGTGCCCTGGCTGGTGTTCGCGCTGGTGATGCTGGCCGTGAACACCCTGCTGACCTACTTCGACATCAATTTGGCGGCAAAGGTGCTCGGGGTCTTCCTGATCACCGAGATTGTGATGCTGGGTGCCCTGGCTGTCTCGGTGCTGGTGGCCGGTGGCGGGCCGCAGGGCTGGTCGTGGGGATCGTTGAACCCGCTCAACGGCTTTCAGAGCGTCTCCGGGGTCGTCGAGGGTCCCGACGGCTCCACGATGGCCGTCGTCGGATCCGCGGGCGTCGGGCTGTTCTTCGCGTTCTGGTCCTGGGTCGGGTTCGAATCCAGCGCCATGTACGGCGAGGAATCGCGCAACCCCAAGAAGATCATCCCCATCGCGGTGATCTGTTCGGTCGTCGGTATCGGCGCGTTCTACGTGATCGTGTCCTGGCTGGCCATCGTCGGGACGGGCCCGGAGAACGCCGTTGCGCTGGCGCAGGATTCGGCCACCGCGGGCAACATCTTCTTCAACCCGGTGCACGACAATCTGGGGCAATGGGCTGTCGATCTGTTCAAGATCCTGCTGATGACCGGCTCGTTCGCGTGCGGTATGGCGTTCCACAACTGTGCGGCCCGCTACCTCTACGCACTGGGGCGGGAGAACATCATCCCGGGTATGCGCAAGACCATCGGTGCCACCCACCGGGTGCACGGCTCCCCGCATATCGCCGGGTTCGTGCAGACTGGTTTCGCTACGCTGGTCGTGCTGTTCTTCCAGTTCACCGATCGTGATCCGTACACCGGTCTCTACGGCCTGATGGCTTTGCTGGGTACCACCGCGATCATGATCGTGCAGGCGCTGGCGGCGTTCTCGGTGATCTCGTATTTCCATGTGCACAAGCGACATCCGGAAACCGCCAACTGGTTCACCACATTCCTGGCCCCACTCCTGGGTGGGCTCGGCATGGTGTACGTGGTCTACCTGCTGGCCAAGAACGCGTCCTTCGCGGCGGGCACCGCCTCCACGGACTGGATCTTCGCCGCCATCCCGTGGGTGGTCGGTATGGTCGGTATCGGGGGCCTGCTGCTGGCCCTGTTCCTGAAGTACAAAGATCCACAGCGGTACGCCGAATTGGGGCGCACCGTGCTGGAAGAAGCCCACGAGCGCTGACAGGAATCATGTCCTTCTCCAACATCATGGACTCCAACAGCTACCAGGGTGGTCAGCTGGACGACCCCCTGATCGCTGCTCGGAACCGAGTCCTCGGGCCCGCCTACCGGTTGTTCTACGAGAAGCCCGTCCATCTGGTCCGGGCCTCGGGGACGAAACTGTTCGACGCCGACGGCAATGACTATCTCGACGCGTACAACAACGTCGCCAGCGTCGGACACTGCCATCCGCACGTGATCGAGGCCGTGACAAGGCAGTTGAGCACCCTCAACACCCACACCCGGTATCTGCACGAAGGGATCGTGGACTACTCGCAACGACTGCTGGCGACCTTCCCCAATCCGGAGCCCGGCGGTTCCTACCAGATCATGTACGCCTGCACCGGATCTGAAGTCAACGATCTGGCCCTTCGGGTGGCGGCCATGTACACCGGGGCCACCGGGGTGATCGTCACCGAAGAGGCCTATCACGGCAATACCGAAGCGGTGACGGCAATCTCGCCCTCGATGGGCGGCCCGACCAGCCTGGGACCACATGTCCGCACGGTGTCGCCGCAGCTGGGGCGGGCCGAGATCGCCGCGGCCATCGCCGACCTGCGGGACAGCGGCTTCGGTGTGAGCGCGTTGGTCGTGGACACGATCTTCTCCTCCGACGGCATCTACCACGACCCGTTGGTGCTGGCGCCGGCGGTCGCGGCGGTCCGGGCCGCCGGCGGCGTGCTGATCGCCGACGAAGTCCAGCCGGGCTTCGGGCGTACCGGCGCGGGGATGTGGGGTTTCTCCCGCCACGGGGCGGTGCCCGAGCTCGTGACGATGGGTAAGCCGATGGCCAACGGGATGCCGGTCGCGGCAATGGTCGCCCGCGGGGATGTGCTGGCCGGCTTTGCCAACGAGGTGCCCTATTTCAATACCTTCGGGGGCAACCCGGTGTCGATGGCGGCCGCAGCCGCCGTCTTGGACGTCATCGAGGATGAACAGCTGATCGCCAACGCGGCCGCCGTGGGCGCTGATCTGCGTGCCGAGGTGGTCCGGCTGGCCGCCGATCACCCCCGCATCGGACAGGTCCGCGGTGCCGGCCTGTACCTCGGGGTGGAGGTGCTCGACGCCGAAGGCCATCCCGACCGCGCGGCGGCCCGCTGGATCGTCAACGCCATGCGCGAGCGTCGGGTGCTGGTATCGGTGTGCGGAGCGCACGGCAATGTGCTCAAGATCAGACCACCGTTGGTGTTCTCGATGACCGACGTGGACCGCTTCGTTGCCGAATTCGGTGAGGTGCTGGCAAGCTTGGCCGAGTGACCGCGCATGCTGCTTCGGCCATCTACATAGCGTCCCCCGAGGGGGACACCGGAAAATCGACCATCGCACTGGGCATTCTGCACAAGCTGGCCGCCACCGTCGCCAAGGTTGCGGTGTTCAGGCCGATCACCCGCCTCGAACGGCGTGATTCTCCCCCGTCGCTTCGCTCGCCCCGGGACGACGCCGAGGGCGAACGCGACTACATCCTGGAACTGCTGCTGTCGCGGGCGACCGCCGGACTCACCTATGACGAGTGCGCCGGCGTCAGCTACCAGCAGTTGCACGAGGACCCCGAGGCGGCCATCGCCGAGATCGTCGACCGTTTCCACCGGGTCGCCGAGCGCTCCGATGCAGTACTCATCGTCGGCAGCGACTACACCGATGTGGCGGCGCCGAGCGAGCTGAGCATGAACGCCCGGATAGCGGTGAACCTCGGCGCGCCCGTGGTCCTCGCGGTGAAGGCCAAGGACCGCAACCCCGCCGAGGTCGCCCAGGTCGTCGAGGTGTGCCTGGTGGAACTGGCGGCCCAGCACGCGTACACGGCCGCGGTGGTGGCGAATCGCTGCGATCCCGGACAGCTGGGCGCGGTGGCCGAGGCGCTGGCTGAGATCTCGGTGTCGGGTCCTGCGAGCTACGTCCTGCCCGAGGAACCCCTGCTGGTGGCGCCCTCGGTCGCAGAGCTGCGCAAGGCCGTGCACGGCGAACTCACCGGCGGTGACGAGCACTCGCTGATCCGCGAGGCGATGAGCGTCCTGGTGGCGGGGATGACCGCCGAGCATGTGCTGGAAAGGCTGCGGGACGGTATGGCCGTCATCACCCCCGGCGACCGTTCCGATGTGGTGATGGCGGTGATGGGGGCCCATGCCGCAGCGGGGTTTCCGTCGCTGTCCTGCGTCATCCTCAACGGTGGGCTGCCGCTGCACCCGGAAGTCGCCCGGCTGGTGGCGGGTCTGGGCACGCGGCTGCCGATCATCAGCACCGAACTGGGCACATATGACACGGCACGTGCGGTCGCCTCCGCCCGCGGACGGGTCACGGTGGATTCACAGCGCAAGGTCGACACCGCGCTCGCCCTGATGGAGCAGCACGTCGACACCGCGGATCTCATTGACACACTGTCGATCCCGATCCCCACCGTGACCACACCGCAGATGTTCACCTACCAGCTGATCGACCAGGCCCGCGCCGACGTCCAGCGCATCGTGCTGCCCGAGGGGGATGACGACCGGATTCTGCGCGCGGCCGGGCGTCTGCTCGCGCACCGCGTGGCAGACCTGACCATCCTGGGTGAGGAGAAGTCGGTCCGCGCGCGGGCTGCCGAAATCGGTGTGGATCTGTCGGCGGCCACCGTGCTCGATCCGCGTACCAGCGAACTGTGTGACCAGTTCGCCGAGCAATACGCCCAGCTGCGCAGCCACAAGGGCGTGACCGTCGATCAGGCCCGCGAAACCATCTCCGACGTCTCCTATTTCGGCACCATGCTGGTGCACAACGACATGGTCGACGGTATGGTGTCCGGTGCCAGGCACACCACGGCGCACACCGTCCGCCCGGCCTTCGAGATCATCAAGACGCTGCCCGGGGTCAACACGGTATCCAGCATCTTCCTGATGTGCCTTCAGGACCGGGTCCTCGCCTACGGCGACTGCGCGATCGTGCCCGACCCGACCTCCGAACAACTCGCCGATATCGCCATCTCCTCCGCGCGCACCGCCGCGCAGTTCGGTATCGACCCCAGGGTCGCCATGCTGTCCTACTCAACGGGTAGTTCCGGTACCGGTGCCGATGTCGACAAGGTCAGGGCAGCAACCGAACTGGTGCGCCAGCGCGCCCCGGAAATCTTGGTGGAGGGGCCGATCCAGTACGACGCTGCGGTGGATCCGTCCACCGCGAAGACCAAGATGCCGGAATCGGAGGTGGCCGGGCGTGCCACGGTGTTGATCTTCCCGGACCTCAACACCGGCAACAACACCTACAAGGCGGTCCAGCGCAGCGCCGGAGCCATCGCGATAGGGCCGGTGCTGCAGGGCCTGAACAAGCCCGTCAACGATCTCTCCCGGGGTGCCCTGGTGGAGGACATCGTGAACACGGTGGCGATCACCGCGATCCAGGCGGCCCGGCAATGACCACGGTGCTGGTGCTCAACAGTGGCTCGTCGTCGGTGAAATACGATCTGCTGGAACCCGACTCGGGTACGTCACTGGTCAGTGGCGTGATAGAGCGGGTGACCGATTACCGGCGGGCGCTGACTGCGGTGTTCGCGGCGCTGCCCAGCCTGGACGGCCTGCTCGCGGTCGGGCACCGTGTCGTGCACGGCGGGAACACGCTGTACCGGCCCACCCTGATCGACGATCAGACCATCGCGGACATCGAGGAACTGTCGCCGCTGGCCCCGTTGCACAACCCGCCGGCCGTGCTCGGGATCAAGGAAGCCCGCAAGGTGCTGCCCGACCTGCCGCACGTCGCGGTCTTCGACACCGCCTTCTTCCACGACCTGCCGCCGGCGGCCGCCGAGTACGCCATCGACCGGGATGTCGCCGACACCTGGAACATTCGCCGCTACGGATTCCACGGCACCTCCCACCGCTATGTCAGCGAGCAGGCCGCGGAGTTCCTGGATGCGCCGCTGGGAATCGCTGAACCAGATCGTGCTGCACCTGGGCAACGGTGCCTCGGCCTCGGCGATCGCCGGCGGGCGTCCCATCGACACCTCCATGGGAATGACCCCGATGGAGGGGCTGGTGATGGGCACCCGGTCCGGGGATATCGATCCCGGTGTCATCACCTACCTGTGGCGCACGGCGAAGATGAGCGTCGAGGACATCGAGACCATGCTCAACCGGCGGTCCGGGGTGTTCGGGCTCGGTGGCGAGATCGACTTCCGGGCCCTGCACAAGCGGATCGAAACCGGCGATGAGGCAGCGCAATTGGCCTACGACGTCTACATCCACCGGTTGCGCAAGTACATCGGCGCCTACCTGGTACTGCTCGGTAGGACAGATGTCATCACCTTCACCGCAGGGGTCGGGGAGAACGATGCCGCGGTGCGTCGTGATGCCCTGTCGGGCCTGGCCAGCCTCGGCATCGAGATCGACGAACAGCTCAACGATGCCCCCGAGTCAGCGGCGCGGTGCATCTCGGCGGAAACATCGCCGGTCACGGTGCTGGTCATCCCGACCGATGAGGAGCTGGCCATCGCCCGGGCGTGTGTGGATGTGCTGGGTTAGGTACGGCGCGCTGGAGCGCAGCGGCCCGGGGAGTCAGAACGTGCTCGTGGGCCGCACGCTGTTGGCCAGATCGACCAGCGCGTACCGGTGTTCCTGTGTCGGGGCAACCCGTGCCAGCCCGCGCAGTGCTGCCTCCACGCCGAGCTGCAGGCCGTGCTGGGTGAACGGGAACCCGAGAATGTGATTGGTGCTGGCGGTGTTGTCGGCCAGCCAGTCCATCGCGGTGCCCAGTACCAGCGCCCGGATCTGCAGCACCCGAGGCTCGCTCTCGGGCAGTGCCTCCACACGTCGCGCGGCACTGCGAATCTGCTGTTCGGACACCTCGCTGATGGACCGTCCGGACAGCAGCGTCACCGAGCTGGTGAGCCGCGCGACGGTGAAATGCCTTGAGGTGGGGGGAACCTGGTCGAGGGTGCGGACGGCGTCATCGCGCTCACCCTCCGCGGACTGGGCCCGGGCCAGCCCGAATCCCGCCGAGATGACGCCGTTGTCGGTGCGCCACACCGTCTGGTAGAACCGACGTTCATCGGAGCTGCCCGCCAGCTCGGCCGTGGCGGCCAGCGCAAGTTTGGGCGCCAACTCGCCGGGTAGCGTGTCCAGCACCTCGGTGAAATATTTTGTGGCGGTGTCATAGTCGGCGGTCAACAGGGCGGCCACGCCACGGAACCAGACCAGCCGCCAGCGCCAGCCGACCCGCTCGAACAGATCGTCGAGCTTGCGGGTCGCCTTGGCGACATCGCCGAGGTCCAGCAGTGCCCGCGCCTCCATCAGCGGCAGCTCCACCGACTCGGACAGATCGATCCCCTCGGAGTCCAGCGTGCCGTGCCGCGCCGCCCGCAGTGAATCGAGGGTCTGCACAGGCTGACTGAGCACGGTGGCGGACAGGATGGGGGCGCCGACGTCGGCCGGGTCGACCAGCGGAACCTGTAGCGCCTTCACGATCTCCGGGGCGGTGAGCTTCTCCGAGTGCACCTGACCGTCCAGGTACACGTCGGTGTGCGCGACCAGCAGGTCGACGCCGAAGGTGGATCGGGGCGGGCTGAAGACGGTGGACAGGCCCGACCGGGCCACCCCGGTGTCCTGGGCCACGACCTCGCGCAGCACGCCCAGCAACTGGCTGGACATCTCGTCGGCACTGGCGAAGCGGCGGTGCGGATCCGGGTCGATCGCCCGGCGTAGCAGCCGGCCGAACGAGTCGTACTGGGCCAGCACCGGGTCGTCCTCGGGCAGGCCGTCCACGTAGCGGCCCTTTCGGGTACGCAGCTTCAGGGTGAGTGCGGCCAGCGTGCGCCCCACGGTGTAGATGTCGGTCTGGACCGTGGGCCCGGTACGCACGATCTCCGGTGCCTGATAACCCGGTGTGCCGTAGAGGTATCCGAACGAGTTGATCCGCGACACCGCACCGAGGTCGATGAGCTTGAGCTGCTCGGCGGTGATCATGATGTTCTCGGGCTTCAGGTCGTTGTAGACCAGGCCGAGGGAGTGCAGGTATCCCAGCGCGGGCAGGATCTCCATCATGTAGGCGATCGCCTGCGCCACCGGCAGTTTGGCGTCCTTGGGCTGTTTGAGCGAGGTGCCGCCGACGTACTCCATCACGATATAACCGACCGGCTCACCGTGTTTGTCGGCGTGCTCGACGAAGTTGAAGATCTTCACGATCGACGGATGGGTCACCTCGGCGAGGAACTGCCGCTCGGCCATCGCGGCGGCCTGCGCCTCGGCGTCGCCGGAATGCACCAGGCCCTTGAGCACGACCGGCCGTCCGTTCACATTGTTGTCGAAGGCCAGATACACCCAGCCGAGACCGCCGTGCGCGATACAGCCCTTGATCCGGTACTGGTCGGCGACCATGTCCCCGGGACTGAGTTGCGGCAGGAACGAGAACGGGCTGCCGCAGCGGGGGCAGGTCCCCTCGGAAAGCCCTGGGCGGGCCGGCCCATCCTTGCGGGCACGCCCCACCGGCCGGTTGCAGTTCCAGCAGAAGCGTTTCGCCTCGGCCACCACCGGATTGGTCATCAGCGCGGCCAACGGGTCGCGCTCGTAGACACGAGGCACCTCGACCAGGCCGCCACCGAGGCGGCGGATGGGCGAGCGCGGCCGGGTCATCGAGGTCATGCCCTCGGACGGCTCGGTGGACACCGTGGACGCGCGGTCGTTTTCGTCGAAGTCGGGCCGGTACACGGCCTGGGTGGCCATGGGGCGGATCGTCGCGACCGAATCCTCGTCATAGTCTTCGAGGTCGGACAGCGCGGCGGGCTGGGTGCCGGGGTCGTCGTCGTTCATCAGCAGCGACTCATCAGTCGGAATACCTCGCCACCGGGGGCGCCGGGGTGGGCCCCAGCACCGTCAGCCACTTGCGGTACAGCGTATTCCAGGTGCCGTCGCGGCGAATGCGCTCCAGTGTGCCGTTGACGAAGCGGACCAGGCCGGGGTTGTCCTTGTTGACGCCGATTCCGTAGGGCTCCTGGTTCATGCTAGGGCCGACGATGTGCAGATAGGGATCCTGGCTCACCAGCCCGGCGAGGATCGAGTCGTCGGTGCTGACCGCGTCGACCTGCCGTTGCTGCAGCGCGACCAGGCAGTCCGCCCACGTCACCACGTCCACCAGGTTCACCGGCGGCTGGATCTGCTGGACGCGCGTGCGGGAGGTGGTGCCCTTCACCGCGCAGACCCGCTTGCCGGACAGGTCGCTGGCCTGCCGGATCGGTGAGTCCCGCGGGGCCAGGATGCGCTGGTTCGCCGACAGGTACTCGGTCGAGAAGTCGACCTGCTCGCGGCGTTCGCAGGTGATGCTCATGGTCTTCACCACGATGTCGACCTGATTGTTCTCCAGCGCCTCGATCCGGTCCGCCGAGGACAGGATGCGGTACTCCACCTGAGACGGGGTGCCGAAGATGTCACGGGCCACCTCGCCGGCGATGTCGACGTCGAACCCGGTGATCTCACCGGTGATGGGATCGCGGAAGGAGAACAGGTTGCTGCCGATGTCGAGCCCGACGATCAATCGTCCGCGGTTGCGGATGTTCTCCACCGCGTCATCGGCCTGGGCGCGGTTGGGGAAGGGGCGCAGGCTCGCGGTGCGGTCGCAGTCGTCCTCGTCGGGCAACTCGGGCGGATTCGTCTCCGGCGGGGACTCCTCCATCCCGGCCGGCGTGGGCGGAGCCAGCGTCACCTCGGGAATCGGGTCGATCGTGGAGGCCTGCTGGCAGCCGGTCAGCACCGCTGCGGTGATCAGAACACCCAGGAGTTTCTTCATCAGCGGTACTCGCTGAGTCGCGGCCACAGCCCGAGCGCCACGGCGAAGGCCGCGATCACGCTGAGCGCCGCGGCGCCGACCGTCGCCCCCGACAGCACCCGGCGGGCGTTGACGATATCGGAGCGCAACTGGCCGCGGCTCTCCTCGATGGCCTTGGCCAGCGCGGCGTCCAGACTGCTGAAGGCCGGGGTGGAGTTGTCCTCGCCGGTTCCCAGTGCCACCTGGGTGGCGGCCTGGTAGTCGCCGACGGAGATGTAGGCGTTGATCCGGTCGTTGGAGGCGCGCCACTTGCGCAGCAGGTCTCCGGCGTCGGCCAGATCTTGTTTGTCGATGTCGTTGTTGGTGTTCAAGAACGTGTTCAGCTGCTGCTGCATGCTGTCGATGCGCTGGTAGTAGGACTGCTTGCGAACGTCCTCGTCGCCGCGGCGCACCAGGGCCAGGGTCTCGTCGGCACGTGCCTGCTGTGCGGTGATGGCCATCGTGGTCACCGTCTTGAGCGACTGTGCCGCAGTGTTTTTGGCGCTGCGACTGTCGGAGGTGGAGATGACGAGTGCGGTGCCCACCCACACCACCATAATCAGCACGGCCAGCCCGCCCGCCACGAAACCGATGTTGACCCGCCGTCGGGTCCGCTTGGTCAGCCACCTGTTGGCGAACAATCCGAACATGACGGTGGCGAGCACCACCAGGATGACGGGCGCGGGGATGCGGGTGGAGGCCGTCGTCTCGGCGTCCACCCGTGCCGAGGTCGCCTCGTAGAGCCGCTGCGCGTCGGGCAGGATCTGGGTCTGCATCAGGGCCGACGCTTCGGACAGGTAGGACGAGCCCACCGGATTGCCCGCGCGGTTGTTCGTCCTGGCGGTTTCGACCAGACCGGTGTAGACGGCCAACTCGGCGTTGACCCGGCCCAGCAGTTCGATCATGGGTTCGGTGGTCAGCCCGGCAGAGGCGCGGGTCACGGCGACCGAGGCATCGGTGATGGCCTGCTCATACCGCTGCCGAACATCCTGCGGCTCGGCACCGGCGATGAAGGCGGTCGCGGCGGCCGCGTCGGCGACCGACAGCGTGGTGTACAGCTGGCCGGCGGCGAAGGCCAGCGGCTCGCTGTGGTCGAGCACCGTGGTGAGCGCTGCCTGGCGATCGTTGATCGTCGTCGAGGTCGCGAATGCGCACGCGATGACGAGCGCGGACAGCACCACGCCGATGGTCAGGATGCGCCCGGGCGTGGTCCACAGAAACCACCAACGCGGGTGCACGGGATTGGTCGGCGAACGCGAAGCCAGCGGTTCGGTCGACGGGTGCGCCAACTCCACGGTCACGTGTAAGCCGACCTCCTCGGTGTTTCTAAGAAGTCTAAGAGACATTGGAGTGACGTGTGGGAATTCACGTGCCCCTATTCTGATGTCGTGCACGGTGATGGTGACGGTTGGGTGGTATCGGACGGTGGCGGCCACTTCTGGGGACGCCACGGCGCGGCCGGACTACTGCTGCGCGCGCCCGGTCCCGACGGTACCTTCGCCGTGCTGTTGCAGCATCGAGCCCCGTGGAGCCACCAGGGCGGCACCTGGGCGTTGCCTGGTGGAGCCCGCGACAGCCACGAGTCCGTCGAGGAGGCCGCGGTCCGGGAGGCGTTCGAGGAGGCCGGGGTCCAGGCCGCTCAGATGACGGTGCGGGTCTGCGTCGTCACCCACGAGGTGCCGGGCTGGAGCTACACCACCGTCATCGCCGATGCCGCCGAGCAGCTGCGCACCACCCCGAACCGGGAGAGTTCCGAGCTGCGCTGGGTGCCCGAACACGAGGTGGCAGAGCTGCCGCTGCATCCCGGTTTCGCCGCCAGCTGGGAGCGGCTGCGCACGGTTACGGCTGAGATCCCATTGATTTCTTGAGCGCCCGGGCCGCCGCCTGCGGATCCTCGGCTGCGGTGATGGCGCGCACCACGACAACGCGGCGAGCACCGGCTTCCAGGACCTCGGGCAGCCGCTGCTCGTCGATCCCGCCGATCGCGAACCACGGTTTGGCCGGTGTCAACGCGGCCACCTGCCGGATCAGATCCAGCCCGGGCGCGGTGCGCCCCGGTTTGGTCGGGGTGGGCCAGCACGGTCCGACACAGAAGTAGTCCACCGCCTCGTCGATCGCGGCGGCGACCTGACCGGCATCGTGGGTGGAGCGCCCGATCACCGGTGTGGGCCCGATGACGTCGCGCGCGATGTCCAGCGGCAGATCGTCCTGGCCGAGGTGCAGCACATCGGCGGCGGCCGCCCGCGCGATATCGGCGCGGTCGTTGACCGCGAACAGCGCGCCGTGGCGGCGGGCCGCATCGGCGAGCACCGCCAGCGCGTCGAGTTCCTGGCGGGCCTCCAGCGGACCGAACTGCTGCTCGCCCGCCGAGCCCTTGTCCCGCAGCTGGATGATGTCCACCCCGCCGGCCAGCGCAGCGTCCGCGAACTCGGCCAGGTCACCGCGTTCACGCCGGGCATCCGTGCACAGGTACAGCGACGCGGTCGAGAGGCGTTCGAGGCGATCGGACACCCGAGTATCCTGACAGCTGAACACGGGAGTCCCGGGACCGGGGACTGAGAGTGGGCGCGCGACCGGCCCTGACCGTCGTACCTGATCCGGGTCATGCCGGCGAAGGGAGAGGAAATGATGGCTGGATCTCTTGCCGTGATCGGCGGCGGTGTCATCGGTCTGTCGGTGGCACGGCGCGCCGCGCAGGACGGCTGGTCGGTGCGCGTGCACCGGACCGAGGCGCAGGGCGCTTCCTGGGTGGCCGGTGGCATGCTGGCCCCGCACAGTGAGGGCTGGCCGGGGGAGGACGCGCTGCTGGCGATCGGCCTCGAATCCCTCAAGCTCTGGCATACCGGGTTTCTGGACGGGCTGCCCCCCGAGGTGGTGACCGCCCACGAATCGCTGGTGGTGGCGGTCGACCGGGCCGATGTCGCGGACCTCAAGACGGTGGCCGACTGGCTGTCCGGGCAAGGGCACCCCGTCACGGTGACGACGACCGCCCGTGATGTCGAACCGCTGCTGGCCCAGGGCATCCGGCACGGATTCCGTCGCCGATACCGAACTGGCCGTGGATAATCGGGCGTTGGTCGCGGCCCTGGAGCGGGCCTGCGCGGAGCTCGGTGTGCAGTGGGCACCGCCGGTCGACGAGCTGGCCGCGGTGGACGCCGATCAGCGGGTGATCGCCAACGGGATCGACGCGCCCACCCTGTGGCCGGGTCTGGCGGTGCACCCGGTCAAGGGCGAGGTGCTGCGGCTGCGCTGGCGCAAGGGCTGTATGCCGTTGCCGCAACGCGTTGTTCGGGCCCGCGTGCACGGCAGGGCGGTATACCTGGTGCCGCGCGGCGACGGGGTGGTGGTGGGCGCCACCCAGTACGAGCACGGCCGCGACACCGCTCCGGTGGTCCGCGGTGTGCGGGACCTGCTCGACGATGCCTGCGCGGTGATGCCCGCCCTGGGCGAGTACGAACTCGCCGAGTGCGCGGCCGGATTGCGCCCGATGACGCCGGACGGGTTGCCACTGGTCGGTAGGCTCGATGAGTGCACGCTGGCCGCCACCGGCCACGGACGTAACGGTTTTCTGCTGGCGCCGTGGACGGCGGAGCGGATTGCCACGGAACTTGTAGCACGCAGAGGGGCGACATGATCTTGCTGGTCAACGGTGAGCAAGCCGATGTGCCCGACGGCACCACGGTCGAGGAATTGGTGAACCAGTTGGGTTTTCCGGAGAAAGGCATCGCGGTGGCGGTGGACTGGGAGGTGCTGCCCCGCTCGTCGTGGCACACCGCGCTGGCCGGCGGCGCCCGGGTGGAAGTGGTGACGGCGGTGCAGGGTGGCTGAGACACTCACGATCGCGGGTCGGGAGTTCGGCTCCCGGCTGATCATGGGCACCGGTGGCGCGGCGAACCTGGCCGTGCTCGAGGAGGCGCTGATCGCCTCGGGCACCGAACTGACCACCGTCGCCATGCGCCGTGTCGATGCCGAATCCGGTACCGGCGTCCTGGATCTGCTCAACAAGCTGGGGATCACCCCGCTGCCGAACACGGCCGGCTGCCGCGGTGCGGCCGAGGCGGTGCTCACCGCCCAGCTGGGCCGCGAGGCACTCGGCACCGAATGGGTGAAGCTGGAGGTGATCGCCGACGAGCGCACCCTGCTGCCCGACGCGATCGAGTTGGTCAGGGCCGCAGAACAACTGGTGGATGACGGCTTCATCGTGCTGCCCTACACGAACGACGATCCGGTGCTGGCCCGACGCCTCGAGGACACCGGCTGCGCGGCTGTCATGCCGCTGGGCTCACCCATCGGGACCGGCCTGGGCATCGCGAACCCGCACCATATCGAGATGATCGTCGATGCGGCGAACGTCCCGGTGATTCTGGACGCGGGCATCGGTACCGCCAGTGACGCCGCGCTGGCGATGGAACTGGGTTGCGACGCCGTGCTGCTGGCCACCGCGGTGACCCGTGCCGCCGATCCGGCCGCGATGGCCGCCGCGATGGCGGCCGCCGTCACCGCAGGACATCTGGCCCGGCACGCCGGGCGGATCCCCAAGCGGTTCTGGGCGCAGGCATCGAGCCCCGCCATCCTGTGACCCGATACGTGGCGCTGGGCTCGTCGATGGCGGCCGGTCCCGGCATCCCGCCGACGGCGCCCGGGTCACCGCTGTTGGCCATGCGTTCGCAGCGCAACTATCCGCACCTCGTCGCGCAACGCCTGGACCTGGAACTGGTCGACGTGACCTACTCGGGAGCCACCACCGCCAACATCCTGACCGAACGTCAGCACGGCGAACCTCCGCAGGTCGATGCGCTCGACGGGTCCGAGGCGCTGGTCACTGTCACCATCGGCGGTAACGACGTCGGCTACGTGCCGATGCTGTGCGCGGCGGCACTGCCCGCGCCGTTGCGGTGGCTGCCGCCGTTGCGCGGTATGCGCGATGAGGGCGCGCGCGAGCGGGCGCTGGCCGCGGTGGCCGACGAACTCATCGAGGTCGGCCGGGCCATCCGGCACCGCTGCCCGCAGGCCCGGGTGATGTTCGTCGACTACCTGACCCTGCTTCCACCGGACGGCGCGGCACCGCCGCTGTCGGCGGCCGACACCGCCCTGGGGCGGGTGGTCGCCGCGGAACTGGAACGCCGCACCGCCGCTGCAGCGGAGGCCACCGGCTGCGATCGTGGTGCGCGCCGCGCAGGCCAGTCGCGCGCACCACCCGTGGTCGGCGCAGCCCTGGACGAACCTGCCGAGCAGATTCCCGGTGCCGGTCCCCGGTCACACCGCGCCGCTGCACCCCAACGCCGAGGGCATGCGTGCGGTGGCCGACCTGGTCGTGGGAGAGTTCGAATCGTGATCGAACTGACCGGTCTGACAAAAACTTTCGCCTCTGTCAGGGCTGTCGACGAGTTGACGTGCACCATCGAGCCTGGTGTGGTGACCGGTTTCCTCGGGCCCAACGGTGCGGGCAAGTCGACCACGATGCGGATGATCGTCGGGCTGGACCGGCCCAGTGCCGGCACCGTCACCGTGGCCGGCCGGCCCTATCACGAGCACAAGCACCCGCTGCGCACCGTCGGTGCACTGCTCGACGCCCGGCAGGTGCATCCGAACCGCACCGCGCGGTCGCACCTGCGGTGGATCGCGGCGACCAACCGGATCCCGGTGCGCAGGGTCGACGAGGTGCTCGCCGAGGTCGGCCTGACCGAGGTGGCCGGCAAACAGGCCGGCGCGTTCTCGCTGGGAATGCTGCAGCGCCTCGGCATCGCGGCGGCCCTTCTCGGCGACCCACAGGTGCTGCTGTTCGACGAACCGGTCAACGGGCTGGATCCCGAAGGCATCCGTTGGATCCGGACACTGATGCGGGGCCTGGCCGCCGAGGGCCGGACCGTGTTCGTGTCCAGCCATCTGCTGGCAGAAATGGCCAACACCGCCGACCGGGTGCTCGTGATCGGGCGTGGCCGGTTGATCACCGCCACCACCATGGCCGAATTCCTGAATCAGGCCGACACGGTCCGGGTGCGCAGCCCGCAGATCGACCGGCTGGCCGCCCTGCTGCCGGGAGCCCGTCGTGACGGTGCGGCGCTGCTGGTCGACGGCCGCAGCACCGAACAGGTCGGTGACCTGGCCGCGGCACACGGCATCGTGCTGCACGAACTGACCGCGCAGGCCGCGTCCCTGGAGGAGGCCTATATGAATCTCACCGACGGGGCCGTTCAGTACCGGGCGGGTGGCGGGCAGCCGTGACGATCGCCGCCGAACGCATCAAGCTCACGAGCACCCGCTCGCCCCTGTGGCTGGCGCTCACCGTCGTCGGGATCAGCCTGGCCCTGGCCGCCATCCAGGCCGCGGCGGCGCTGCCCTACAGCGTGGTGGGCCCGGACCGGGCGGTGCTCGGGGTGGCGATGTTCGGCGTCCCGGTGCTGATGATCCTGTCCGCGCTGACCGTGACCGGGGAGTACCGGACCGGGATGATTCGCACGACGTTCATGGCGACGCCGCGCCGATCTCGGGTGCTGATCGCGAAAGCCGTTGTCACCATGGCGTTCTCCGGGGTGCTCGCCGCCGTCATGTCGCTGGGTTCGCTGCTGCTGGTGCGGGCGATGCTCGACGAGCGCCAGGGCGCGCAGCTGGCGCTCACCGGCTCCGCACCGTGGCGCACCGTCGGGGCGGTGACGCTGTATGCCGTACTGGCTGCGCTGCTGGCGGTGGGGCTCGGCGCGTGGGTACGCCACAGCGCCGCGGTGATCGCGATCCTGCTGCTGCTGCCGTTCGTGTTGGAACCGCTGCTCGGTGCCGTCCCGGGTGTCGGAGCCAGGGTGGGCCCGCTGCTGCCATTCGCAAATGCCAATGCGTTCACCGAAATTCCATGGTTGCAGTCTTTCTCCATGTGGTGGGGTCCACTGGGGTCAGCCGTGTACTTTGCCGGTGTTGCCACCGCGACGTTCCTGGTGGCGGCCGTCGTGGTGGCGCGCCGGGATCCATAGTCCCGCAAACGCGAATTCTCACCGTTTCAGCTCGCTTCGCGCAGTTGCTGGACGAGCGGCGGCGCGCAGCCGGCGGCGCGGTGCCGCGGACGTCAATTTTTGCCGCTGTCAACTTCTTTATGCGCACTTCCTAGTGGGTTTCAACTGGTGCTATCGAGTAAAGTCTCGGCCTCCCTGCTGCCAATTTCCTTGATGTTGCAAATAGCCGCAATTGACGTAGCCGAAAGTCAAGCGGGACCGATGTGCAGAGATTTACGTTGCTCGTCTGGGGCTGCCGATACCTGGGATCGGTAGAGACAACGCCGTCTCGGAGGCTGAACATGTGCGCAAATACACCTCGGCATCGTGTGGAGCGTCTCCGGATTGGAGCTGAGGTCGCGCCTGACGTCTGGCACGCACGGCAGTTGCTCGCCGCGGCCGACGCGGCCGATGCTCTGCGGCGAGGGCGAAGTTCGCGTCATGTCCGTCCCATCGACACGAAGTACGCCAAGTTCGTCGGCCGAGTAGGGGCACTGGCTGTGTCGCTCGGGGTGGGCGTCGCCGTCGCAACGACTCCCGGAGTGGCTCACGCCACCACCGAGTCCGATACCGATGCGCAGTCCGGCACATCGAGCGAGAGCCCGTCGAACACCGGTGCATCTCCCGGCGCGGACACGGACACCGACGCGGCGCCCGAAGACGACGAAGACGACGAAGACGACGAAGACGACGAAGACGACGAACCGACCGAGTCCGAAACCATCGGCTCGCCCACCGAGGACGATGAGGAGCTCGAGGAGCTCGAGGAGCTCGATGACGCCGACGGCGAGGTGATCGTCGAGACTGAGTCACCGCCGGAGATCGAGCCGATCGTTTCTGACTCGGCCGAAACAGACCATGGTTCTGTCGTCCAAGCCGGTTCGTCAGAGGCCGAGAAGCATGACGTTCGTTCCGATTCTCGACCCGATCCGGCGCCAACCCTGGACTCGTCTGCGCCGCCCGCGACTGCGGACGATGAAGGCGACGGTTTGCCCGTCAACCCGTTCGGGATCGAAATGCCCGATCCGGCAACGGATCGCGCGCCCGGAATCCAGGCGTCCACCTTCACCACGCCGATAGCATTGAGCACCACGTCGCTGAACCCCGTAGATGCGCTGCTCGCCGTTCCGCGGACCCTGGGCGGCATGCTCTCGGGTGCCATCTCGACCATCCTTGCGCCATTCCTGCTCACAGGCCCCAGTGCGCCGGTCCAGACGCCACTGCTGTGGACGGTCTTGGCCTGGGTGCGGCGCCAGATCGTGCACACGTTCTTCAACAGGACGCCACAGGTGAGCGTCGAACAAGTCTTACCGCCGGATGTACCCGGATTGGCCATCTTCGATCTGAATGCGACCGATCCGAACTGCGATCCCGTCACCACAACGATCACCGAGCAACCCGAATTCGGCACCGTCGTCAAGAATCTCGACGGGACGTTCACGTACACGGCCGATGTGGATCACCTTCTCACGGGCGTCACGGACAGTTTCACGGTTGTCGTCACCGACTCGGTGGGCACGCATCTGTCAGGTCCGTTCGGGCGCATCCAGAATTTCTTCCACCGGATCGCACAGTTCTTCGGGTTGGCGAAGCCGGACACCATCGCGGTGACTGTGCCGGTGACCATTCCGGGTATCGGCGTGGATCTGCCGCCGGTGCTGGTCGTTTCGCCTGCTGCAGCGGTAGTGGCGGGTGACTCGGTGGTGCTCTCGCCCGTCGTACTTCTGACCGATCCGGATTCTCAATTGCTGTCGGGTGCGACGGTCACGATCGCCGGGCAAGGATCCGATCCCTCTGATGACTTGACCTTCACACCATCTGGCGGGGTCACCGGCACCTATGCGAACGGTGTTCTCACGCTGACCGGTAGTGCTTCTGTGGCGGCGTATCAGACTGTTCTACAGACAGTGTCGTTCTCCACCAACGCCGGTAGCCCTGGTTGGATTGCGCACGGTCACCTGGTCCGTGGTGGACGATGACGGAACAGCCAGCCTGCCGGGTCTGACCGAAGTCGTGGTCGTCGGGGTGCTGAATGCGCCACCTACGATCGTGACGGGCCCGGTGGGTGTGGTGACGGCGGGTGGTTCGACGACGGTGTCGCCGGTGGTGGTGATTGTGAATGAGCCGGGTGAACTGCTCGATGGCGCCACCGTGGCCATCGCGGTGGGCGCTGATCCCAGCGATGAGTTGACCTTCACCGCCTCCGGCGGGATCATCGGCTCCTACGCCGATGGTGTGTTGACGCTGACCGGTTCGGCGTCAGCGTCGTTGTATCAGACTGTGCTGCAGTCGGTGTCGTTCTCCACTGATGCTGCCGGGCTGGTGGGTGTGCGGACGATTGAGTTCTCCGTTGTGGATGCGGCGGGTCAGGAGTCGCTGCTGCCGGGCATCACGGCACTGACCGTGGTCGGGGTGCTGAATGCGCCGCCGACTGTTGTGACGACTCCGGTGGGGGTCGTGACGGCCGGTCAGTCCACGACGGTGTCGCCTGTGGTGGTGATTGTGAACGAGCCGGGTGAACTGCTCGACGGCGCCACCGTGACCATCACGCTGGGTGGCGATCCCAGCGATGAGCTGACGTTCACGCCATCGGGAGGCATCAACGGAACCTACGCCAATGGTGTTCTCACGCTGACCGGCTCTGCGTCGGCTGCGGCATATCAGACTGTGCTGCAGTCGGTGTCGTTCTCCACTGATACTGCCGGGCTGGCGGGTGTGCGGACGATTGAGTTCTCCGTTGTGGATGCGGCGGGTCAGGAGTCGCTGCTGCCGGGCATCACGGCACTGACTGTCGTTGGGGTGTTGAATGGTGCGCCGACGATTGTCACGACTCCGGTCGGGGTCGTGACGGCCGGTCAGTCCACGACGGTGTCTCCGGTGGTGGTGATTGTGAACGAGCCGGGTGAACTGCTCGATGGCGCCACGGTGACGATCGCGGTGGGCGCTGATCCCAGCGATGAGTTGACCTTCACCGCCTCCGGCGGGATCATCGGCTCCTACGCCGATGGTGTTCTTACGTTGACCGGCTCTGCGTCGGCTGCGGCGTACCAGGCAGTCCTGCAGTCGGTCTCGTTCACCGCTGACGCCGCCGGGCTTGTTGGGGTGCGCACGATTGAGTTCTCCGTTGTGGATGCTTCGGGTCAGGAGTCGCTGCTGCCGGGCATCACGGCGTTGACGGTGGTCGGGGTGTTGAATGGTGCGCCGACGATCGTGACGAGCCCGGTGGGTGTGGTGACGGCGGGTCAGTCGACGACGGTGTCGCCGCTCGTGGTGATCGTGAACGAGCCGGGGGAGAACCTGACCGGCGCGACGGTGACGATCACGCTGGGTGGTGATCCTTCGGACGAGTTGACCTTCTACGGGATCCGGCGGGATCACCGGTGCCTACGCGAATGGTGTCTTGACCTTAACGGGTAGCGCGACGGCTGCGGCGTATCAGACGGTGCTGCAGTCGGTCTCGTTCAACACCGACGCGGCCGGCTTGGTGGGTGTGCGCACGATCGAGTTCGCGGTGACGGACGCCGTCGGCCTGGAGTCGCTGCTGCCGGGGGTGACGGCGTTGACGGTGGTCGGGGTGTTGAACAGGGCGCCGACGATCGTGACTACGCCGGTCGCGGCCGTCACTGCGGGTGGTTCCACGACGGTGTCGCCGGTGGTGGTGATTGTGAACGAGCCGGTTGAACTGCTCGATGGCGCCACCGTGACGATCACGCTGGGTGGTGATCCGTCGGACGAGTTGACCTTTACGGGTCCGGTGGGATCAACGGCACCTATTCAAATGGTGTTCTCACCCTGACTGGCTCTGCGTCGGCTGCGGCGTACCAGGCAGTCCTGCAGTCGGTCTCGTTCACCACTGATGCTGCCGGTCTGGTGGGTGTGCGCACGATCGAGTTCTCCGTTGTGGATGCGGCGGGTCAGGAGTCGCTGCTGCCGGGCATCACGGCGCTGACCGTGGTCGGGGTGCTGAATGCGCCGCCTACTGTTGTGACGACTCCGGTGGGGGTGGTGACGGCGGGTCAGTCGACGACGGTGTCGCCGGTGGTGGTGATCGTGAATGAGCCGGGTGAACTGCTCGATGGCGCCACGGTGACGATCGCGGTGGGCGCTGATCCCAGCGATGAGTTGACCTTCACCGCCTCCGGCGGGATCATCGGCTCCTACGCCGATGGTGTGTTGACGCTGACCGGTTCGGCGTCAGCGGCGTTGTACCAGACTGTGCTGCAGTCGGTGTCGTTCTCCACTGATGCTGCCGGGCTGGTGGGGGTGCGCACGATTGAGTTCTCCGTTGTGGATGCGGCGGGTCAGGAGTCGCTGCTACCGGGCATCACGGCGCTGACCGTGGTCGGGGTGTTGAATGGTGCGCCGACGATCGTGACGAGCCCGGTGGGTGTGGTGACGGCAGGTCAGTCGACCACGGTGTCGCCGGTGGTGGTGATTGTGAACGAGCCCGGTGAGAACCTCACCGGGGCGACGGTGACGATCACCTTGGGTGCTGATCCTTCGGACGAGTTGACCTTTACGGGGTCCGGTGGGATCAACGGCTCCTACGCCAATGGTGTTCTTACGTTGACCAGCTCTGCGTCGGCTGCGGCGTACCAGGCAGTTCTGCAGTCGGTCTCGTTCACCACAGATGCCGCAGGGTTGGTGGGGGTGCGGACGATTGAGTTCTCCATTGTGGATGCTTCGGGTCAGGAGTCGTTGCTACCGGGCATCACGGCGTTGACGGTGGTCGGGGTGTTGAATGGTGCGCCGACGATCGTGACCAGCCCGGTCGGGGTCGTGACGACGGGTCAGTCGACCACGGTGTCGCCGGTGGTGGTGATTTGTGAACGAGCCCGGTGAGAACCTCACCGGGGCGACGGTGACGATCACCTTGGGTGCTGATCCTTCGGACAGGTTGACCTTTACGGGGTCCGGCGGGATCCTCGGCTCCTACGCCAATGGTGTTCTTACGTTGACCGGCTCTGCGACGGCTGCGGCGTACCAGACTGTGCTGCGGTCGGTCTCGTTCACCACAGATGCCGCAGGGTTGGTGGGTGTGCGCACGATCGAGTTCTCGGTAACCGATGCGGCGGGCCTGGAGTCGTTGCTGCCCGGCATCACGGCGTTGACCGTGGTCGGGGTGTTGGACAGGTCGCCGACGATCGTGACGACGCCGGTCGCGGCCGTCACGGCGGGTGGTTCGACGACGGTGTCTCCGGTGGTGGTGATTGTGGGTGAGCCGGGTGAACTGCTCGACGGAGCCACGGTGACCATCACGCTGGGTGGCGATCCCAGAGATGAGCTGACGTTCACGCCATCGGGCGGAATCACCGGTGCCTATTCAAATGGTGTTCTCACGCTGACCGGATCTGCGACAACCGCGGCGTACCAGACTGTCTTGCAATCGGTCTCGTTCACCACTGACGCCGCCGGCTTGGTGGGTGTGCGCACGATCGAGTTCGCGGTGACCGATGCCGCCGGCCAGGAGTCGCTGCTCCCCGGGATCACGGCACTGACTGTCGTCGGGGTGTTGAACGGGGCACCCACGATCGTGACCAGCCCGGTCGGGGTCGTCACCGCGGGTGATTCGACGACGGTGTCGCCGACCGTGGTGATCGTGAATGAGCCGGGTGAGAACCTGGCCGGCGCGACGGTGACGATCACGCTGGGTGGTGATCCTTCGGACGAGTTGACCTTTACGGGGTTCGGCGGGATCACCGGTGCACCTCGCGAATGGTGTCTTGACCTTAACGGGTAGCGCGACCGCAGCGGCGTTCCGGACGGTGTTGCAATCGGTCTCGTTCACCACCGACGCCGCCGGCTTGGTGGGGGTGCGGACCATCGAGTTCGCGGTGACCGATGCGGCGGGGCAGGAGTCGCTGCTCCCCGGGATCACGGCGCTGACTGTCGTCGGGGTGTTGAACAGGGCACCCACGATCGTGACCAGCCCGGTCGGGGTCGTCACCGCGGGTAATTCGACGACGGTGTCGCCGGTGGTGGTGATCGTGAAGCGAGCCGGGTGAGAACCTCACCGGGGCGACGGTGGCCATCACCTTGGGTGGTGATCCGTCAGACGAGTTGTCCTTCACCCGTCGAATGGCATTTCTGGCTCGTATTCAAACGGTGTTCTCACCCTGACCGGTTCGGCGTCGGCTGCGGCATATCAGACTGTGCTGCAGTCGGTCTCGTTCACCACTGATGCCGCAGGGTTGGTGGGTGTGCGCGCGATCGAGTTCGCGGTGACCGATGCCTCCGGCCTGGAGTCGCTGCTGCCGGGCATCACGGCGTTGACGGTGGTTGGGGTGTTGAACAGGGCGCCGACGATTGTGACGACTCCGGTGGGTGTGGTGACGGCGGGTAAGTCGACGACGGTGTCGCCGGTGGTGGTGATTGTGAACGAGACCGGTGAGAACCTGACCGGCGCGACGGTGACCATCGCGCTGGGTGGCGATCCCAGCGATGAGCTGACGTTCACGCCATCGGGCGGAATCACCGGTGCCTATTCAAATGGTGTTCTCACGCTGACCGGCTCTGCGACAACCGCGGCGTACCAGACTGTCTTGCAATCAGTCTCGTTCACCACCGACGCCGCCGGGCTTGTTGGTGTTCGCACGATCGAGTTCGCGGTGACCGATGCCTCCGGCCTGGAGTCGCTGCTGCCGGGCATCCGCGGCGTTGGCGGTGGTCGGGGTGTTGAACGGTGCGCCGACGATCGTGACGACGCCGGTCGTGGCCGTCATGGCGGGTGGTTCGACGACGGTGTCTCCGGTGGTGGTGATTGTGAACGAGCCGGGTGAACTGCTCGACCGAAGCCACCGTGACCATCACGCTGGGTGGCGATCCCAGCGATGAGCTGACGTTCACGCCATCGGGCGCGATCAGCGGCACCTATTCGAATGGTGTCTTGACCTTGACGGGTAGCGCGGCGGCTGCGGCGGCTACCAGGCTGTCTGTGCGAGTCGGTCTCGATTCACCACAGATGCGGCAGGGTTGGTGGGTGTGCGGAACCATCGAGTTCGCGGTGACCGATTTGCCTCCGGCCTGGAGTCGTTGCTGCCGGGCATCACGGCGTTGACGGTGGTTGGGGTGTTGAACAGGGCGCCGACGATCGTGACGACGCACGGTCGCGGCCGTCACGGCGGGTGGTTCGACGACGGTGTCTCCGGTGGTGGTGATTAGTGAACAGAGCCGGGTGAACTGCTCGACAAGCCACGGTGACCATCACGCTGGGTGGCGATCCCAGCGATGAGTTGACCTTCACCGCCTCCGGCGGGATCAACGGCACCTATTCGAATGGTGTTCTCACGCTGACCGGATCTGCGACAACCGCGGCGTACCAGACTGTCTTGCAATCGGTCTCGTTCACCACTGACGCCGCCGGCTTGGTGGGTGTGCGCGCGATCGAGTTCGCGGTGACCGATGCCTCCGGCCTGGAGTCGCTGCTGCCCGGCATCACCGCGTTGACGGTGGTTGGGGTGTTGAATGGTGCACCGACGATCGTGACGACGCCGGTCGCGGCCGTCACCGCGGGTGGTTCGACGACGGTGTCGCCGGTGGTGGTGATTGTGAACGAGCCCGGCGAGAACCTCACCGGCGCGACGGTGACCATCACGCTGGGTGGCGATCCCAGCGGATGAGTTGACGTTCACGCCATCGGGCGGCATCACCGGCTCCTCGCCAATGGTGTGCTTACGCTGACCGGTTCGGCGTCGGCTGCGGCATATCAGACTGTGCTGCAGTCGGTCTCGTTCACCACCGATGCCGCCGGGCTGGTGGGGGTGCGCACGATCGAGTTCGCGGTGACCGATGCGGCGGGGCAGGAGTCGATGCTGCCCGGCATCACGGCGTTGACGGTGGTTGGGGTGTTGAACGGTGCACCCACGATCGTGGTGACTCCGGTGGGTGTGGTGACCGCGGGTCAGTCGACCACCGTGTCTCCGGTGGTGGTGATTGTGAACGAGCCCGGCGAGAACCTCACCGGCGCCACCGTGACCATCACGCTGGGTGGCGATCCCAGCGATGAGCTGACCTTCACCGCCTCCGGCGGGATCAACGGCACCTATTCGAATGGTGTCTTGACCTTGACGGGTAGCGCGACGGCTGCGGCGTACCAGACTGTGCTGCAGTCGGTCTCGTTCACCACAGATGCGGCAGGGTTGGTGGGTGTGCGGACCATCGAGTTCGCGGTGACCGATGCCTCCGGCCTGGAGTCGCTGCTGCCGGGCATCACGGCGTTGACGGTGGTTGGGGTGTTGAACAGGGCGCCGACGATCGTGACGACGCCGGTCGCGGCCGTCACGGCGGGTGGTTCGACGACGGTGTCTCCGGTGGTGGTGATTGTGAACGAGCCGGGTGAACTGCTCGACGGCGCCACGGTGACCATCACGCTGGGTGGCGATCCCAGCGATGAGTTGACCTTCACCGCCTCCGGCGGGATCAACGGCACCTATTCGAATGGTGTTCTCACGCTGACCGGATCTGCGACAACCGCGGCGTACCAGACTGTCTTGCAATCGGTCTCGTTCACCACTGACGCCGCCGGCTTGGTGGGTGTGCGCGCGATCGAGTTCGCGGTGACCGATGCCTCCGGCCAGGAAGTCGCTGCTACCGGGCATCACCGCGTTGACCGTGGTGGCGGCGCTGAACACTGCGCCGACGGTGCTCACACTTCCTGCGGGAGTTGTCACAACGGGTCAGTCGTCGGCGGTATCGCCCATCGTGACCATCGTCACCGACCCCGGCCAGAATCTTTCCGGGGCAACTGTGACGATCACGCTGGGCGCTGATCCCTCCGACGAGTTGACGTTCACCGCTTCGAACGGTGTCACTGGTTCATATGCGGACGGTGTTCTCACCCTGACCGGATCAGCGTCGGTGGCGGCGTACCAGACTGTCCTGCAATCAGTCTCGCTCTCCACCGATCCCACCGGCCTGGTAGGCGTGCGTACCATCGAGTTCTCCGTGACCGACGCGGCCGGGCTGGAGGCGCTAGTCCCCGGAGTAACGGCGATGACCGTGGTGGCTGCGGTCAATGTCGCGCCTACAGTCGTGGCACTGCCGGTGGGTGTGGTGACGGCCGGTCAGTCGACCACAGTGTCGCCCATCGTGACCATCGTCAATGACCCGGGCGAGGACATCGCCGGGGCGACAGTCACGATCAGCCTGGGTGCAGATCCCGCAGATGAGTTGACATTTACCGCTTCTGGCGGGATCAACGGCTCTTACAGCAATGGTGTCCTCACGCTGACGGGTGAAGCCTCATCGGCGGATTATCAGACTGTGCTGCAGTCGGTCTCGTTCTCCGCGGACGCTGCCGGCCTGATCGGGGTGCGTACCATCGAGTTCTCCGTGACCGACGCGGCCGGCCAGGAGGCGCTGCTGCCGGGTGTGACAGCGTTGACGGTGGTGGCGGTCGCCAACGCGGCGCCCACGATTTTGACCACCCCGGTCGGGGCGGTGACCGTGGCAGTCGATGACCGTATCGCCGGTGGTGACGATCGTGAACGACCCCGGGCAGAACCTGTCGGGGGCGACGGTCACGATCGCTCTGGGTGGCGACGCGACCGATGAGCTGACGTTCACGCCCTCGGCCGGGATCACCGGCACGTACTCGAACGGGGTCCTCACCCTGACCGGCGACGCCTCTGCGGCGGCCTACCAGACGGTGCTGCAGTCGGTGACATTCTCGACGGGCGCGGGCGCCCTGGTCGGGGTCCGGACCATCGAGTTCTCGGTGACCGACATACAGGGTGCGACGAGCCTCCTGCCGGGTGCGACCGCGGTGACGGTGGTGGGGATCAATCTGCCGCCTCTGGTGGTCACCTCCATCGTGGGGAACCTGATCTACAACTCCGGCAGTCCGGCCGTCACCGTCGACCCGCTGATCTCTGTGACCGACCCGACCTCATCGACGTTGTCCAGCGTCACGCTGGCGATCACCGTCGGCCACGACACCGACGATGTGCTCAGCTACACCCAACCGGCCAACAACCCCGTCACGGCCAACTTCAACTCGGCCACCGGTGTCCTCACGCTCACCGGAGCCGGGACTCCGGCTCAGTATGAGGAGGCGTTGCGCGCCGTGAAGTTCTTTACGCCGCAGGTCTTACTGTTGGGTGCCAGGACATTCACCGTGCTTGCGACCGATAGTGGAGGACTTTCGAGTATCCCGCTGCTCATCGCCTTGGTGATTCTGCTCTAGCTGGTGCGCGACCGTCGGCTACCGTGGGGCTCATGCAGTTCAGGTCACGGTCCCTGGTGGCCATGCTGTCGGTGGCCACCCTCGCCGTGGGTGTCGGCGGCTGCGGCAAGGATGCACCGTCGGAGTCGCGCGTGGACGCGACCGCATACGCCGACGAGATCGGCCAGAGCCTCAGCGGCGAGGCCATGATGGGGCACCTGACCCGACTGCAGGAGATCGCCGACCAGCACGACGGTAACCGGGCGATGGGCACCCCCGGGTACCAGGCCAGCGTCGACTACGTGGTGAACCTGTTGCGTGACAAAGGTTTCGACGTGAAGACCGAAGAGTTCGAGGTGCGGCTGCCGTTCGCCGAGGAACCGGATGTGACGGTGGCGGGCAGCAAGGTCGGCGCCAAGGGCATGTCCTTCACGGTCGGCACCGGTCCGCAGGGTGTGTCCGGTCCGCTGGTCGCCGCGCCCGCCGACGACAGCCCGGGCTGCGCCGACGCCGACTACGAGGGCCTGCCGGTGCAGGGGGCGGTGGTGCTGGTGGACCGCGGGACCTGTCAGTTCGGCGAGAAGGCCGCCATCGCCGCCAAACGGGGAGCGGTCGCACTGCTGATCGCCGACAACGAGGACCGCCCCGTCGAGGAGTTCGGCGGCACCCTCGGCAGCAAGACCACGGTCAAGATCCCGGTCCTGGCGATCACCGAGGCCGAGGGCGCCCGATTGCGCGCCAACCCCGGCGAGGCCACCGTCACACTCACGGCCGGTGTCAACGTCGAGAAGACCAGCAACGTGATTGCCCAGACCACGACCGGATCCACCGAGAACGTCGTCATGGTGGGTGCCCACCTGGACAGCGTGCCCGAGGGGCCGGGGATCAACGACAACGGCTCGGGGGTGGCCGCGGTGTTGGAGACCGCGCTGCAGATGGGCAGCTCGCCGGATGTCCAGAACGCGGTGCGCTTCGGGTTCTGGGGCGCCGAGGAACTCGGTCTGCGGGGCTCGGCGGACTACGTCGGCAGGCTGGATGCCGAGGCACTCAAGGACATCGCGCTCTACCTGAACTTCGACATGGTGGGTTCGCCGAATCCGGGCTACTTCACCTATGACGGAAACCAGTCCGCGCCACCGGCGGCCGACGGCAGCGTCCCCCGGGTACCGGAGGGCTCCCCCGGGATCGAACGCATGCTGGTCGGGTATCTCGACGGCGCGGGTAAGCCCGGCAGGGACACCAGCTTTGACGGGCGCTCCGATTACGATGCCTTCACCCAGGCCGGAATCCCCTCCGGTGGACTGTTCTCCGGCGCCGAGGAGAACATGACCGCCGAACAGGCCGAGCTCTGGGGCGGGAACGCCGACCAGCCGTTCGATCCCAACTACCACAAGGCCACCGACACCCTCGATCACATCGACCGCACGGCACTGGAGATCCTGGGCCGCGGAGTCGGCTACTCGACGGCCTTCTACGCACAGGACATCAGCGGTCGCAACGGAGTTCCGGTGCGTGAGGACCGTACTCGGCACGCACAGTCCGCCTCATGAGACGAGCGCTGGCGGTGGCGGCCGCCGCGCTGATGCTGACATCGTGTTCGGCGGCACCGGAACCCGTGCCCGCCGACCCGGCCCGTGACCTCGCGGGCAAGGTGAACGCCGATGCCATCTTCGGCCACCTCGAGGAGCTCAACGGCATCGCCGCCGCCAACCGGGGCAACCGGGCGGTCGGGACACCCGGGTACGAGGCCACCGTCGACTATGTCGCCGGTGTGCTGCGCGACGGCGGATTCGAGGTCAGCACACCGGAATTTGAATGGCTCAAGATGGGCGACCCAGGGAAGCCGACCTTGCAGATCGGCAGCCGCAGCTACCCCGTCACGCAGGCATCCCCACTCGCGGGCACCCCGCGCGGCGGAGTCAGCGGCCCGTCCCTGCGGCCCCGCAAGCCCGCCGGGTGCGCCGCCGCGGACTACGGCGATGTGCGGGGTGCGCTGGCGATCGTCGACGACACCGGGTGTTCGGTGGTCGTCAAACAGAACGCGGCCGTCGCCAAGGGCGCGGTCGGCCTGCTGGTGGTGAGCGCCGGCGGTACCAAGGGGCTGTTCGAGCCCGGCTACTACCAGAAGCTCACGCTGCCGGTCGCCGTCATCGACCGCACCGCCGATGCCGCGTTGCGCCGCACCACCGCACCGGTCCGGCTGACCCTCGACGCGCAGGCCTCCGTGGCGACATCACGCAATGTCCTCGCCCAGACCACCACCGGCGACACCACCAATGTGGTGATGGCCGGCGCCAACCTGGACAGCGCGCCCCGCAGCCCCGGGATCAACGACAACGGCACCGGGGTGGCCGCGCTGCTGAGCATCGCCACCGCGCTGGGGCCGGCGCCCGCGGATGGCAACGCCGTCCGATTCGCCTTCTGGGGGTCCGAGAGCCTGGGCGCGGCAGGCAAATACGTCTCCGGTCTGGACGCGGGTCAGCTCGACGACATCGCCGTCTACCTGGATGCGGACATGCTCGGCTCGCAGAACGCCGGCTTCTTCACCTATGACGGTGACGGGTCCGCCGCGACCAACGAGGCACCCGAGGGTTCGGCCGGGATCGAACGCACCCTGGCCGGCTACCTCAACCTTGCCGGCGTCCGGCCCGCCGACATCCCGCTGGACGACGCCGGCGACTCCGGCCCGTTCCTGACCGCGGGCGTGCCCGTCGGTGGCCTGACCACCGGATCGACCCAGCGCAAGAGCGCCGTGCAGGCCCGGCTCTGGGGTGGGCGCGCCGGGACCGCTTTCGACCCCAACCACGGCACCGCCCGCGATGACATCGAGAACGTCGACCACCGCGCGCTGTCGATCACCGGACCGGCGCTGGCCTTCGCCATCGGCACCTACGCGCATTCGATCGAGGGCGTCAACGGGGTGCCGGCCCGGGACCGCCGACACCGCCAAGGATGAGGACACATGTATCTGCGCATCGATCCCCGCACCACCCCGCCGCTCGTCGAGGTCGTCGAACCCGAGGATTTCACCTCGTTCAAGGTCGTGGTGGTCACCGCATCGCACTCCTGGGTGAATCCCGCTGACCTGACCGCACTCGCCGGGCGCGCCGGCGACCCCGACTGGCAGCAGAAGCTGGCGGGCATGGTCTCCTACGCCGAGTCCAAGGGTTGGCTCGACGACCAGGGCCGCATCCGCGCCCACGTGGAGTACCAGGACGGGTAGCGATCGGGCACCATGAGCCGGTGGAAAAACCCGGCGTTCTCGAACGCCTCGCCCGTCTTGCCATCACCGCGCCCCGGCGGATCCTCGCCGTCGCGGCACTGCTCGCGGTCGCGGCGGCGATCTTCGGTGTCCCGGTCACCCAGAAGCTGACCGCCGGCGGATTCCAGGATCCCGGCGCGGAATCCAGCCAGGCGGCCGAACTGCTGACCGGCAGGTTCAACCAGGGCGATATGCAGTTGCTGATCGTGGTGTCGGATCCGTCGGGTGCCATGAGCCCCGACGCCCGCCGGGTGGGCACCGAGATCGTCTCGGCGTTGCTGGACTCCGAGCATGTGGCCGAGGTGAGTTCGGCGTGGACCGTGCCGCAACCCGCCGCCGCCGAACTGCTCAGCCGGGACGGCACCGCGGGATTGATCGTCGCCGGTATCACCGGGGGCGAGAAGTACGCCCAGAATCATGCCAAGGAGCTCGTCGACACCCTGGTCCACGACCAGGATGGCGTGCGCGTGCAGGCCGGTGGCCTGGCCATGGTGAACACCCAGATCACCGAGCAGTCGCAGCGCGACCTGCTGGTGATGGAGTCGATCGCCATCCCGTTCAGCTTCCTGGTCCTGGTGTGGGTGTTCGGTGGGCTGCTCGCCGCCGCGGTGCCGGTGGTGGTCGGTGTGATGGCGATCCTCGGTTCGCTGGCGGTGCTGCGGCTGATCACGATGGCCACCGATGTGTCGGTGTTCGCCCTGAATCTCTGCATGGCAATGGGTCTGGCGCTGGCCATCGATTACACGTTGCTGATGATCAGCCGCTACCGCGACGAACTCGCCGACGGCGCCGGCCGCGAGGACGCCCTGGTGCGGATGATGGTGACGGCGGGGCGGACCGTGGTGTTCTCGGCGACGACGGTGGCGTTGCCGATGTCCACGCTGGTGCTGTTCCCGATGTACTTCCTGAAGTCTTTCGCCTACGCCGGGGTGGCCACCGTGGTGTTCGCGGCGATCGCTGCGTTGGTGCTCACCCCGGCGGCCATCGTGCTGCTCGGTGACCGGGTCAAAGGCCGGCGCACACGGGAGCCCAAACCCGTCGAGGCACAGTTCTGGTACCGCTCAACCAAATTCGTGCTGCGCCGCGCCGTCCCGATCGGCGTGGCGGTGGTGGTGTTGCTGGTTTTGCTGGGGCTGCCGTTCACCGGGGTCAAGTGGGGTTTCCCCGATGACCGGGTGTTGCCGGCCGACGCGTCGGCGCATCAGGTCGGTGACCGGCTCAGGCAGGATTTCGCGCACGACTCGGCGACCGATGTCAGCGTCGTCATCCCTGATTCGGCCGGCCTGACACGCACCGACCTGGACCGCTATACGGCTGAATTGTCCGCGGTGCCCGATGTTTCTGCGATCTCACCGCCGGTGGAACGCGACGGCAGCATGTTCCTGCGGGTGTCCAGTTCGGCACCGTTGTTCTCCGACGCCTCGGCGGCTCAGCTGGACCGGTTGCACGCGGTGGCCGGCCCGGCCGACCGTCAGGTGGTGCTGGGCGGGATCGCGCAGACCGACCGGGACAGTGTCGATGCGATCGGCGCGAAGTTGCCGCTGGTGCTCGGGCTGATCGCGGCCATCACGTTCTGTCTGCTGTTCCTGCTCACCGGCAGTGTGGTGCTCCCGCTGAAAGCGGTTGTGCTGAACATCTTGTCGCTGACTGCCACTTTCGGGGCGATGGTGTGGATATTCCAGGACGGGCACCTCGGCGCGCTGGGCACCACGCCCACCGGCACGCTGGTCGCCAACATCCCGGTGCTGCTGTTCTGTATCGCCTTCGGGTTGTCGATGGACTACGAGGTGTTCCTGCTCGCCCGGATCCGCGAGTACTGGCTGGCCTCGGGGCGCACCTCGGCCGATGTCGGGGAGAGTGTGGCGCTCGGGCTGGCACGTACCGGTCGCGTGGTTACCGCTGCCGCACTTGTGATGTCGATCTCGTTTGCCGCCCTGATTGCGGCAAATGTGTCCTTCATGCGGATGTTCGGCCTGGGGCTGACGCTGGCGGTGTTGATGGACGCCACGCTGGTGCGAATGGTCCTGGTACCGGCGTTCATGCAGGTGATGGGGCGCTGGAACTGGTGGGCACCCAGGCCATTGGCCCGGCTGCACGACCGGATCGGACTGAATCACTGACGGATTGAACCCAACGGCGTAGCACCCCGTAATCAGGGTATGGCCACTAATCTCGCCGGAATGCCCAGTTACAGCACGATCGCCGGTGTGCACGGGGTGTTGCCCCCGCACCGGTACACCCAGGACGAGATCACCGAGGCGCTGCTTGCCCTGCCCGGATACGAGGGTCTCGAAGACGCCGTTCGCGGACTGCACAAGAGCGCCAAGGTGAACAGCAGGTATCTGGTCCGGCCGCTGGAAGAGTATGCGGCACTGACTGATTTCGGCGAGGCGAACAATCTTTTCATAGAGCACGCAACCGAACTCGGGTGTGCTGCGCTGGCCGGCGCGCTCGACGAGGCCGGCCTCACGGCCCGAGGACGTCGACCTGATCATCACCACCACGGTGACCGGCGCGGTGGTGCCGTCGCTGGACGCCCGGATCGCCGGCCGGCTCGGGTTGCGCGCCGATGTGCGCCGGATCCCGATCTTCGGGCTCGGCTGTGTGGCCGGCGCGGCCGGGATCGCGCGGCTGCACGACTACCTGCGCGGTGCGCCCGACAAGGTGGCGGTGCTGGTGTCGGTGGAGCTGTGTTCGCTGACGCGTAAGCACCATCCGTCCATGCCGACGCTGGTGGCCGGTGCGCTGTTCGGCGACGGCGCCTCGGCGGTGGTGGCCGTCGGCGCCCAGCGGGCCGAGCAACTGAACCCGACCGGGCCGGATGTGCTGGACTCGCGCAGCCACTTGTATCCGGACTCGCTGCACGCGATGGGCTGGGACATCGGCACCAAGGGTTTCGAGATCGTGCTCAGCGCCGAGGTGCCGTCCTTCGTCGGGCGCTACCTCGGTGACGATGTCAGCGGATTCCTTGGCGCACACGACCTCACCGTCCCCGATATCGGCACCTGGGTCAGCCATCCGGGTGGCCCGAAGGTGATCGAGGCCATCATCGACACGCTGTCGCTGCCGTCGGACGCCCTGGACCTGACCTGGCAGTCGCTCGCCGAGATCGGCAACCTGTCCTCCTCGTCGGTGCTGCACGTGCTGCGCGACACCATCCGCAAACGGCCGACCGCGGGCACCCCCGGTGTGCTGATGGCGATGGGGCCGGGCTTCTGCTCCGAACTCGTGCTGCTGCGGTGGCGTTGATCCGATGAGGGCATTCGTCGCACTGATCCTGCTGGTCGCGGTGGAGCGGGTGGCCGAACTGGTGGTGTCCAAGCGCAACCTCGAATGGAGCAGGGCCAACGGCGGCCGCGAATTCGGGGCCGGGCACTACCCGGTGATGGTGGCGCTGCACACCGGCCTGCTGGCCGGGGCGGTGCTGGAGGCGCGCACGCGCAGGCGCTGGATCTGGCCGGCGTTCTGGGTGGTGGTGGTCGCCCAGGCGCTGCGCTGGTGGTGCATCACCACCCTCGGTAGGCAGTGGAACACCAGGGTGGTCGTGGTGCCGGGCGCGCCGCGCATCGTAGGCGGGCCGTATCGCCTTGTGCCACATCCCAATTACGTGGCCGTAATCCTCGAGGGAGCCGCGCTGCCGCTGGTGGGTGGGGCCTGGATCACCGCGGGGGTGTTCTCGGTGGCCAACGCACTGCTGCTGCGCACCCGGATCCGGGTGGAGAACGAAGCACTGCAGGGTCTGACATGAGCGCGTTGACGTGATCGATCTGCTGGTGGCCGGCGGCGGGCCCGCGGGCCTGGTCACCGCCGCGCACGCCGCGCGCTCGGGGCTGCAGGTCGTTGTCGTCGAGCACCGGCGCGGGCCCATCGACAAGGCCTGCGGTGAGGGTCTGATGCCGCACTCCCTGGCCCATCTGGACCGGCTCGGGGTGGAACTCGAAGGCCGGGCGTTTTATGGCATCCGCTACCTCGACGGCCGCCGCACCGCCGAGGCCCGGTTCGCCAACGGTCCGGGCCGCGGGGTGCGCCGCACCGTGCTGCACGATGCGCTGTCCAAGGCCGTCGCCGACGCCGGGGTACAGGTGGTGCACGGTGAGATCGGGGCGGTGACCCAGGATGCAACCTCGGTGAGCGCCGCGGGATTCCGGGCCCGCTACCTGGCCGCGGCGGACGGTTTGCACTCACCGATCCGCCGCTCGCTGGGGCTGTCGGGGGAGGAGTCGAAGCGCCGTCGCTGGGGCATCCGCCGGCACGTCGAGATCGCGCCGTGGTCGGACTGCGTGGAGGTGCACTGGGGCCAGGGCCCGGAGGCCGGGGAAGTGTATGTGACCCCGGTCGGCGATGACTGCGTGGGCGTGGCGATCCTGAAGTCCACCCGCGGCGGCTTCGAGGAACATCTCCGGCAGTTCCCGGCCCTGATGGATCGGCTGCACGGTCTGCCGCACGGGCAGGACCGGGCGGCCGGGCCGCTGCGCCAGAAGGTCCGGCACCGCAGGGCCGGGCGGGTGCTGCTGGTCGGTGATGCCGCCGGCTATGTGGACGCGCTGACCGGTGAGGGCATGGGTCTGGCATTCGGCGCGGCCGAACTGCTGGTGAAGTGCATCGTGGACGAGCGCACCGCGGACTACGACCGCCGGTGGCGCACGCTCACCCGCCGGTACCGGCTCCTGACCGCGGGCCTGCTGCACGCCACCGGAATCCCTCCGGTGCGGGCCGCCATCACTCCGGTGTCGGCGGCGTTTCCTGCGGTGTTCTCGACTGTGGTGAACGCGCTGGGCGAATAGCGCCCAGCCCGGTCATCCCGTGGTAGACGACCAGCGCCGCGATGGCGCCCAGCGAGATGCCGGTGAACGTCAATGAGCCTGCCTGCCAGGTGAAGTCGGCGATGCCGATGATCAACGGGATGGCCGCGGTCATCTGGTTGACCGGCTTGGAGAAGTCCACCTGGTTGGTCAGCCAGATCCGGATGCCGAGTACGCCGACCAGACCGTAGAGCACGATGGTCGCCCCGCCCAGCACGCCCGGCGGAATGGCCGAGATCGTCGCACCCACCTTGGGGCACAACGACAACACGATGGCGACCACGGCGGCCACCCAGTAGGCGGCCGTCGAATAGATGCGGGTGGCGGCCATGACGCCGATGTTCTCGGCGTAGGTGGTGGTGGCCGAGCCACCGCCGGCGCCGGCGAGCACGGTGGCCACCCCGTCGGCGGCCAGCGCCCTGCCCATCAGCGGGTCCAGGTCGGTGCCCGTCATCTGGCCCACCGACTTCACGTGCCCGATGTTCTCGGCGACCAGCGCGATGACCGCGGGCAGGAACAGTGGCAGCACCGCGAGGCTGAACGTGGGAGTCTGGAACTGGGGCAGCCCGATCCAGGCGGCGTCGGCGATCGCCGCGGTGTCGACCTCACCCAGGGCCAGGGCCAGCAGATAGCCGATCACCACCGCCAGGAAGATCGCGAGTCGCCCGATGAGGCCCTTGAAGAAGGCCAGCGCGCCGACCAGCAGCACCAGCGTCACCAGACCGACCAGCGGGCCCTGCTCGAAGTTCGTCTTCGCCGCCGGCGCCAGGTTGAACCCGATCAACGCGACGATGGCGCCGGTGACCACCGGCGGCAGAACCAGATCCAGCCAGCGGGTGCCGATCAGGTGCACGACCCCGCCGATCAGGATGAGCAGCAGCCCCACCGCGATCAGGCCGCCCAGCGCGCTACCGGTGCCCTGGGCGGTGACCGCGGCGGTGACCGGGGCGATGACCGCGAAGCTCGACCCCAGATAGCTGGGTAGCCGGTTGCCGGTGATCAGCAGAAACGCAATCGTGCCGACGCCGGAGAACAGCAGGGTGGTGGCGGGCGGGAAGCCGGTCAGCACCGGCACCAGGAATGTCGCCCCGAACATCGCGACGACGTGCTGGGCGCCGATCCCGAGAGTGCGCGGCCAGCTCAGACGTTCATCGGGGGCGACGACATCGGCATCGGGTCCCACGTATTTCCAGCGCAGCATGGTCACGAGTGTCGACTACACACCAGCATCGTGCCCACCGCAATCACAGCGAGACCGATCAGCACCGAGGTCGCCGGCAGCGTGAAGGCGAGCAGCAGACAGCCGGCCAGCCCCAGCGCGGGGATGACCCGACGTCGTGGTTGCAGCGTCCAGGCACTGGCATTGGCGATCGCGTAGTAGACCAGCACCGCGAACGACGAGAAACCGATCGCCCCGCGGAGGTCGACGAAGACCACCGATACGGCGACGATCACCCCCACGGCCACCTCCGCGCGGTGCGGGCCGCCGAAGCGCGGATGCACCACCGCCAGGGCGGCGGGCAGGTACCGGTCGCGGGCCATCGCCAGGGTGGTGCGGGAGACTCCGAGGATCAGTGCCAGCAGCGAGCCCAGCGCGGCCACCGCAGCCCCGACCCGGACCAGCAGGCCGAGTTCGGGATGCCCGGCCGCCGTCACCGCGTCGGCCAGTGGTGCGGTGGCCGACGCCAGACCGGTGCTGCCCAGCACCGACAGCACCGCAACGGCGACGGTCGCGTAGACCAGCAGGGTGATGCCGAGCGCGATGGGAATGGACCGGACGATGGTGCGTGCCGGGTCGCGAACCTCCTCGCCCAGGGTGGCGATCCGTGCGTAGCCGGCGAAGGCGAAGAACAGCAGACCCGCGGCCTGCAGTACACCCCACCCGTCGACGTCCGCGGCGACGCTCAACCGGGCCGCCTCGCCCGCGCCGGCCAGCGCGACCACCACGGCGGCCAGCACCGCGAGCACCGTGGCGACGATGATCCTGGTGAGCAGTGCCGACTTCTGCACGCCGACATAGTTGACCGCGGTGAGGGCGATGACCGCGCCGACCGCGACGGCGTGCGCGGCCTCCGGCCAGGCGTAGACCCCGATGGTGAGTGCCATTGCCGCGCACGAGGCCGTCTTGCCGACGATGAAGCTCCAGCCGGCCAGGTGACCCCAGAACGCGCCGAGCCGTTCCCGCCCGTAGACATAGGTTCCGCCCGACTGCGGATACAGCGCCGCGAGCCGGGCCGATGACGTCGCGTTGCAATAGGCGACCCCGGCCGCCAGTGCCAGACCGATGAGCAGCCCGGAGCCCGCGGCGGCCGCGGCAGGCCCGAGAGCCACGAAGATGCCCGCCCCGATCATCGAGCCCAAACCGATGACGACGGCGTCGAAGACGCCGAGAGTGCGCTTCAGCGGTCGCCTTTCGTCGCGCTCAGGCGGACCATGCCGTTGACCGGTCCGTGGCCCCGGCCGATCGGGTACGCCGCCCGGATGCACTCGGTGACCCACACCTTGGCGAAGCTGACTGCTTCAGGAACGGTGCGGCCGTGCGCCAGCGCGGCGGCGATCGCCGCGGCGAGGGTATCACCGGCGCCGTGATCGTGGCGGGTGTCGACCCGGGCGGCGGCGAACCGATGAAAGTCCGCGCCGTCGAACAGCAGATCGGAGCTGACCGGGGAGTTGCGCAGGTGACCACCCTTGACCAGTGCCCAGCGCGGGCCCAGCGCGTGCAGGGCTCGGGCGGCGGCGCGTTGCGTCTGTTCGTCGACGACATCGATGCCGACGAGCAGACGCACCTCGTCGAGATTCGGTGTCACCAGCGTGGCCAACGGGATCAGGTCATTGCGCATCGCGTCGAGCGCGCTGGGATGCAGCAGCGGTTCGCCGACGTTGGAGGCACAGACCGGGTCGACCACCAGCGGGACGGCGCCGTCGAGCCGTTCGGCGCGCCAGGTCGCCACGATGGTCTCGATGATGGCGGTGGAGGCCAGCATGCCGGTCTTGGCTGCCTCGATGCCGATATCGGAGGCCACCGCGCTGATCTGCCCCGCCACCACATCAACTGGGATCTCGTGAAAGTCCTTGACGCCCAACGAATTCTGTACCGTCACAGCCGTGACCGCGGCGCATCCGTGCACGCCGAGCATGGCGAAGGCCCGCATATCGGCCTGCAGTCCGGCGCTGCCACCGGAGTCGGATCCGGCGATCGTCAGGATCCGCCTCGGCGTCTGCCCCGGTGCGGGCAGTGCAAGCTCGTCGAGGTCGGCCATGGCACGGAGGCTGTTTCAGCGGTTGCGGATGGCGTTGGCGCCCAGATACGCGATGTAGCCCAGTCCACCGATCGCCGCCAGCTTGCGCGCCTTGGGAACCAGCAGAGCCACGCCGAGGGCGGTCTCGATGGTGCCGTTGATCTTGATATACCGCGCGGTGTCGTTCGGGAAGGCGGGCTTGGTGAACGACTCGAACACCTGCGGGGCGGCGAAGTGCCCCAGGCCCGCGCCGACCAGCGACAGGCCCGCCAGGGTGGTGGCCGTCGAACTCTTGTTCTCGCTCAAGGAAATGCCTCTCAGTGCAGGATGTAATCGCTCAGGGGGAACTCGGCGGCTTCCCTGATCGCGGTCTCGGTGGTGGTGGGGCGTAGCAGCGTCGGCTCCCCGGCGGGGTTGTAGTAGTAGGACCGCGCGCTCGCGCAATTGCCCAGGGTGAACAGCGAATCGCCGAGCAGCTCGGTCATCCGGTCCAGATAGCGGGTGTTGGCTTCCTCGGACACCTCGAACGTGGTGGCGCCGCGCCGCTGCACCTCGCCGAACAGCCGGTCCATCAGCCGCATCTGGTACTCCATGGTGTTGAAGAAGTTCAGACCCAGGAAGGCATAGGGGCTGGCCAGGCTGAGGTAGTTCGGGAAGTACGGCATCGAGACGCCCTGATAGGCCTGGAAACGCGTTTCACGCCACCACTTCCCGAGGTTGCGACCGTCACGTCCGATCACTTCGATGGCGGGGAAGTTCGCCTCCCACAGGTCGAAACCGGTGGCCAGTACCAGGGTGTCGATCTCGATCTTGGTGCCGTCCTTGCCGACGATGCCGTCGGACTGCACGTGATCGATGCCGGCATCCTGCAGATGGACGTTCTCGCGGGTGAAGGCCCGGTAGTAGCCGTTGCTGAATGTCGGTCGCTTGCAGCCGAAGTCGTAGTCCGGAGTGAGCCGGCGCCGCAGCTCCTTGTCGCGGATGGTGATGAGGCGGTGCAGTTTGGACAGATCGGCGGCCGAGACGTTGCCGCGACCGCGGAACGTCTTGAAGTGCACCACGCCGATCGACACCATGACCTCGTAGACCGAGTCGGTGAACCAGCGCAGCACCCGCTGGGTCGCGGGGATACGGGCGAACATCTTCTTGGCCAACGGCCCGAAGCGCAGGTCGATCTTGGGTACCACCCAGATCGGGGTGCGCTGGTAGACGGTGAGGTCGGCGGCGGCCTTGGCGAGTTCTGGGATGAGCTGCACCGCGGTGGCGCCGGTGCCGATGACCGCGATCCGTTTCCCGGTCGGGTCGTAGTCGTCCTGCCACTCGGTGGTGTGGATGACCCGCCCGTCGAAGTTCTCGATGCCGGGGATGTCGGGGATCTTCGGCTGGGACAGGAAGCCGGTCGCGGTGATCAGGTAGCGGGTACTCAGCACCTCACCGTCGGCGAGGCTCACCTGCCACAGGTCGGACTCCTCATCCCAGCGTGCGCCGTCTACCGCGGTGCCGAACCGGATGTGGCGGCGCACGTCGTACTTGTCGGCGACACCGTCGGCGTACTGCTTGATCTCGTCGCCGGTGGAGAACAGGCGCGACCAGTTCGGGTTCGGCTCGAAGAAGTAGGAGTAGGTGGTGGTGGGGACGTCGACGGCCAGCCCGGGATAGTGGTTCACGTACCAGGTGCCACCGAGATCGTCCTCGCGGTCCAGGATCACGAAGTTCTCGATCCCCGACCGTTTGAGCTGGATGGCAGCGCCGATACCGGCGAATCCAGCACCCACGATGACGGCGTCAAACATGGGTGAAACGGTACCTCAGGTATCGGGCTACTCCTGAAGCGAACCGGTGCGCGGCATGTCGGTGGTGGCGATGCATGTCACCGCGCGGTCACCGCGCTTCCACGAGTCCGCGGTCGGGTACAGCACGAACATCCCCACCTCGGGGTCCGCCATCGCCGCCGGCGAGTACTCCTCCAGCGCGGGCTGGCACTGGTCCTGATAGTCGATGATCGCCGTCTCACCCGGGAAGTCACCGTCCGGGACCGTGACGACGTGGTAGACCTCGCCCTTGTGTGGTTCGGTGCACGCGACCGTTTTCACCGAGGCCACCAGGCTGGCATCCGACGGGATCTGCGACAGGCAGTCGCCGAGTCCGACATCGGCGGCGTTGACGGAATTCGGGTCGAAGATGTCGGCGAACTCACTGTTCGAGATCTCGTCCTTGTTGGCGACGAGCACCGCGACCACCGCTATTCCGACCAGCACCCACAGTCCCGACAGCACCAGGCCGGCGATCGCCATGCCGCGCCCGCCCTGGCCCTGCTTGGCCTTCTTGAGCCCGACGAACCCGCAGATCACGCTGACCAGGACACCGCCCAGAACACCGAAGATCAGCGAGACGATGGCCCACCAGTTGGTGCCCGGTGGTCGCGGCGGGGGATAGGCCTGCCCGTAGGGGTCGGAATAGGGGAGGGGCGGGGGTGGTGGGAAGTTTCCCGCCGGGGGTGGTGGGGAGTTTCCCGCCGGGGGTGGCGGGAAGCTCCCGGGCGGCGGGTAACTCCCGGGCGGCGGCGGGAAGCTGCCGGGCGGCGGTCCATAACCGGGGGGCGGCGGCAGGGTCATGAAAGAAAGATAGCCGCGGCGGTCACCGCGAGCAGGGGGACGTCCAAAGTCTTGGAGCCCAGGTCGTGGCGCGCCCCGGTGACCTCGACAACCTCGACCGGCCCGGTCACCAGTGCGGCCGCGGCGCGGATTTCGTCGATGGTGCCGAACGGATCGGCGGTGCCGTGGGTGAACACCGTCGGTGCGGTGATGCCGGGCAGGTGTTCGGTGCGTGCGCGGTCAGGCTTTCCGGGCGGGTGCAAGGGATAGGAGAACAGGGTCAGCACATCGAGAGTCTCGGCTGTGGTTCTTCCCCGGTCGGCGGCCACCATCGACGTCATCCGGCCCCCATAGGAATGCCCGCCGGCGATCACCGGCCCGTGGCCGAGTCCGCGGGCCCACGAGATGGCCTCGATGATGCCCTCCTGATCGGAGTTCGCCGAGTTCGACGGAGGCCCCTTCGGGCGGCGGCGGCGGTAGGGCAGGTTGTAGCGGACCGCCAGGTAGCCGTGGCGGGCCCATTCCTCACAGATCCGGACCAGCATCGGGGAATCACGGTTGCCGCCCGCGCCGTGGGTGAGCACGACGGTGCCCTTGGGTTTCCCGTCCGGCTCGTGCGCCACCGCGGCCAGGTCGTCAAGCGTCACTGCAGAAGCCTGAACAACGCGTTGACCGGTCCGTGTCCGTGCCCCAACGGGTATGCGGCGCGCAGACATTCGGTCACCCAGCGCTTGCCGAAGGCCACTGCCTCGGGGACGGTGTGCCCGTGCGCCAGCGCGGTGGCGGTGGCGGCGGCCAAGGTGTCACCGGCACCGTGGTCGTGGCCGGTGTCGATGCGTGGCCCGTCGAACTCGTGGAACTCGGTGCCGTCGAACAGCAGGTCGGGGCTGGCACCGGAGGACCGCAGGTGTCCGCCCTTGACCAGTGCCCATTGCGGGCCCAGCGCGTGCAGCGCCCGGGCGGCCTCCCGCTGGCTGGCGGCGTCGATGACATCGACGTCGACGAGCAGTCGCACCTCGTCGAGGTTCGGGGTGACCAGGGTGGCGAGCGGAAACAGTTCGGTCCGAATCGAGTTCAGTGCCGACGGATGCAGCAGCGGATCCCCGTGCATGGAGGCGCACACCGGGTCCACCACCAGGGGCACCCCGGTGTCGAGGCCGCGCCAGGTCTCGGCAATCGTCGCGATGATCTCGGACGAGGCCAGCATGCCCGTCTTGGCGGCCTGCACACCGATGTCGTCGACGACGGCGGTGATCTGGCCGGCCACCACGTCGAGCGGTATCTCGTGAAACCCCTTGACACCCACTGAGTTCTGCACCGTGACGGCGGTGACCGCGACGCAGCCGTGCACGCCCAGCATGGCGAACGTGCGCATATCGGCCTGGATGCCCGCGCCGCCCCCGGAATCGGAGCCGGCGATGGTCATCACCCGGGTGGGGGTCTGCCCGAACGCGGGCAACGGTAGGAACTCGGTCATGAGGTCAAGGGTAGATACACCCGGTTGCCCTGTTCGGCGAACTCCAGTGATTTCTCGGCCATGGCGTCCCGGATGTCCTGGGTGATGCGCATCGAGCAGAACTTCGGGCCGCACATCGAGCAGAAGTGCGCGGTCTTCGCGGGCTCGGCGGGCAGCGTCTCGTCGTGGTATTCGCGGGCGGTGTCCGGGTCCAGCGACAGCGCGAACTGGTCGTGCCAGCGGAACTCGAAGCGGGCCAGCGACAATGCGTCATCACGCAACTGCGCCCGGGGATGCCCCTTGGCCAGATCGGCGGCATGCGCGGCGATGCGGTAGGCGATCACCCCGTCCTTGACGTCCTTGCGGTCGGGTAGGCCGAGGTGCTCCTTGGGCGTGACGTAGCAGAGCATCGCGGTGCCGGCCTGGGCGATGATCGCCGCACCGATCGCGCTGGTGATGTGGTCATACGCCGGTGCGATATCGGTGGCCAGCGGACCGAGGGTGTAGAACGGCGCTTCCTCGCACCATTCCTCCTCCAGGCGCACGTTCTCCACGATCTTGTGCATCGGGACATGGCCGGGGCCTTCGATCATCACCTGAACACCATGGGATTTGGCGATGTTGGTGAGTTCGCCGAGGGTGCGCAGTTCGGCGAACTGGGCCTCGTCGTTCGCGTCGGCGATCGATCCCGGGCGCAGTCCGTCGCCCAGGGAGAAGGTCACGTCGTAGCGGGCGAGGATGTCGCAGAGTTCCTCGAAGTTCTCGTACAGGAACGATTCCCGGTGATGGGCGAGCATCCAGGCGGCCATGATCGAACCGCCGCGTGACACGATCCCGGTGACCCGCTTGACCGTCAGCGGGATGTATGCCAGCTTGACCCCGGCGTGCACCGTCATGTAGTCGACGCCCTGCTCGCATTGCTCGATCACGGTGTCGCGGTAGGACTCCCACGTCATCTTGGTGGGGTCGCCGTTGACCTTCTCCAGCGCCTGGTACATCGGCACGGTGCCGACCGGGACCGGGGAGTTGCGCAGGATCCACTCCCTGGTCAGGTGGATGTCCTTACCGGTGGACAGGTCCATGATGGTGTCCGCGCCCCACCGGGTCGCCCACACCATCTTGTCGACCTCTTCGGCAATCGAGCTCGTGACGGCCGAATTGCCGATGTTGGCATTGACTTTCACCCCGAAGGCCTTGCCGATGATCATCGGCTCACTCTCGGGGTGGTGGTGGTTGGCCGGGATGACGGCCCGGCCTATCGCCACCTCGTCGCGCACCAACTCGGGGGGGACCCCTTCGCGTTCGGCGATGAACGCCATCTCGGCGGTGATCTCGCCGTTGCGGGCCCGCTGCAGCTGGGTGCCTCTGTCGGCGACGATGCCGGCGCGCGGCGGCAGGCCCTTCTCCAGGTCGATCGTGGCGTGCTCATCGGTGTAGGGCCCGGACGTGTCGTACAGGTCGAAATGGTCCGCCGGTACTCAGGTGCACGCGCCGGGACGGCACACCGGCCGGCGAGTAGAACTTGGAGCTGCCCGCAATCGGGCCCGTCGTGACGGTGGGGTTGACAGCAACGCTCATCTACACATCTCCCTACGCCGGCATTACCCGGTCAGGTTCGTACGGTCGACGGCCCTAGCCGTCCTCTCAGCACGCTGGTGCGTGCTCCCGTGTGGACGGGTCCAACGTAGCGCATCGGCGGCCGGATTGCCGAGAGATCGTTTGTATAGCTAATATATGTTTTTTGCCGATTCGTAGATCGAGATCTGATGACAACTGAGCTTGAACAGACGCGCGCCCGGCTGGATCACGACCATCCGCTCTACAAGTGGATCGTGCTGTCCAACACCACGTTGGGCATCCTGCTGGCCGCGATCAACGCCTCCATCGTGCTGATCTCGCTGCCCGCGATCTTCCGGGGCATCGGGCTGAACCCGCTGGCGCCGGGCAACGTCAGCTACCTGCTCTGGATGATCATGGGCTACCTGGTGGTGACGGCCGTGCTGGTCGTCCCGTTCGGCCGGCTCGGGGACATGTTCGGCCGGGTACGCATCTACAACCTGGGCTTCGTGGTCTTCACCGTGGCGGCCGTCGCACTGTCCTTCGACCCGTTCCACCTCGACGGCGGCGCGGTGTGGCTGATCGCCTGGCGCGTCATCCAGGGCATCGGTGGCGCCATGCTGATGGCCTCGTCGTCGGCGATCCTCACCGACGCGTTCCCCGCCAATCAGCGCGGTATGGCACTCGGGGTGAACATGGTGGCAGCGGTGGCCGGGTCGTTCCTCGGTCTGCTGATCGGTGGAGTGCTCTCCGAATGGCATTGGCAGGCCATCTTCTGGGTCGGGGTGCCGATCGGCGTGCTCGGCACGATCTGGAGCGTGCGGTCGCTGCGCGAACTGGGCGTACGCACCCCGGGTCGGCTGGACTGGGCGGGCACGTTGACCTTCGGTGTCGGACTGACCGTGCTGCTCGTCGGGATCACCTACGGCATCCAGCCCTACGGCGGCGCCAGCACCGGGTGGACCAACCCCTGGGTGCTCGGATCGATCATCGCCGGGGTGGGGATCCTGGCGGCGTTCTGCTTCATCGAGTTGCGGGTCGATCAGCCGATGGTCGACATCCGGCTGTTCCGCTCGGCCGCATTCGGCATGGGGAACCTCGCCGGGCTGATGTCCTCGGTGGGTCGTGGTGGTCTGCAGTTCATGCTGATCATCTGGCTGCAGGGAATCTGGCTTCCGTTGCACGGCTACAGCTTCGAATCCACACCGTTGTGGGCGGGCATCTACCTGCTGCCCGTCACCGTCGGATTCCTGGTGGCCGCGCCGGTGGCAGGCACGCTCGCCGATCGGTTCGGTGCGCGGCCGCTGACGGTCGGGGGGATGCTGCTGATGGCGGCGTCCTTTGTTGCCCTGCTGATGATTCCGGTGAACTTCGACTACTGGGTGTTTGCGCTGCTGGTCTTCCTGAACGGGCTGGGCGGCGGCATCTTCACCGCGCCCAACACGGCGGCCATCATGTCCAGCGTGCCCGCCGCCCAACGTGGGGCCGCCTCGGGGGTACGGGCCACCTTCTTCAATGCGGGGTCGTCGCTGTCGATCGGCATCTTCTTCTCGCTGATGATCGTCGGGCTGGCCAACTCGCTGCCCTCGGCATTGAGCAGTGGTCTACAGGCGCAGGGAGTTTCGGCCTCGGTGGCCCACGAGGTGGCCAATACGCCGCCGGTGGGGAGTTTGTTCGCGGCGTTCCTGGGCTACAACCCGATCGGCGAATTGCTGGAGCCCTCGGGCGCGCTGGACGCGCCGGGGGTCAACGCCGAGGTGCTGACCGGTAAGACGTTCTTCCCCGAGTTGATCACCGAACCGTTCCACTCGGGGCTGACGGTGGTGTTCCTGGCCGCGGCGGTGATGATGCTCGTCGGCGCGGCGGCGTCCATGTTCAGCGCCGGCCGCTACGGAACCGACGCCTAGACCGTGCGGGTTCGTCGTGGGCGGCGAGCCGCGCTCGGGGCGCGATCGTCCCCGTCGATGAGCCCAGCTAAGCGAAAGAGGTACGGCAATGGCACCACCGGGACGGTTCTGGCAATCCACCTAGTCCATTCAATCGACGTGGATGTGTGCCGCTCGAGATGTCTGACCGCGTCACGTATTTGCTCACGTCGGATGCACCGGTCTGCTCGTGGGGTGTGACCATTTTGGCTGTTCGGTACGAATAATGCCTTGTCAGTCGGTATCAGTAGGTGGGCTGATAGTTGTGCAAGCAAGAAGCGGTTGGCTAACTCCGGACGAGTTCAAGATCGCATCCTTTGCGGATGCAAGTAGGCGATCTTGAAGGTGCTGGAGAAACCCGAAAAATGCGGATTACCTGCTATTTCATGGGTGACTCCCGGGGTGGAGGCTTGTACAGTCGAGGCAACCACTCAACGCATTCCAGGGGGAATAGCAAAATGAAGAAGATCATCGTGGGGGCACTGGGGGCGGCGTTTGCCGCAGCGACCATCGGGGTAGCTGCGCCGGCGCAGGCTGCTCCATTCGACTACACCGACAACCCGAGCCCGTTCACCGTGACGCTGCCCGACGGCACGGTGCTCGATACCAACCCCAGCCCGTTCGACTTCACCGGAGACACGATTGAACTGCCGCTTTTCGGTGAAGTCACGTTCATCGGCAACGGCAGTGTCTTCGGCCCGGGTTACCAGGGCGTCAAGGGTCCCCGCGGAGCGGACACCACCGGCCCACGCAGTCACGGCAATCCCTCCGGCTAGGGAGCTCAGCTCGACCAATCGACGGGGACGCCTGCGCCTACACTCGGCTCGGTGACGACCATTCAGCGCAGGGCCTTCAACGACGCGATCACCCGGTTCTGGAGTTTCGCCGCCCCGGCCTATGACACGGCGTGCCTGCAGCGCTTGGTCTACAAGCCTGCCCAGGACGAAGTCATCGCACAGCTCCGCGGCCACGGATCCCGGCAGATCGCCGATGTCGCGTGCGGCACCGGCATCCTGGCCGCCCGCATCCAGCGGGATCTGCGCCCCGACGAGGTCTACGGCCTCGACATGTCCGACGGCATGCTCGCCCAGGCCCGCCAGCGCTCCGATCGGGTGCGCTGGATGTCGTCGCCGGCCGAGCAGCTCCCCTTCGAGGACGGCTTCCTGGATGCGGTGGTGACCACCTCGGCGTTCCACTTCTTCGATCAGCCCGCGGCGCTCAAGGAGTTCCACCGGGTGCTGACGCCGGGTGGCATCCTCGCCGTCACCACCATGAGTCCGCGTCAGGCGTTCCCACCGCTGCACGCACTGTCGGCAGGTCTGGGCGCTCCGGCCCACGCACCGACCCCGGATGCGATGCGAAAGCTGTTCGAGGAGGCCGGGTTCCGGGTCGAGGAACAGCATCGGGTGCGCCGGCCGGTGTGGACGCCGGTCTCCGACCTGATCACCGTCGGCGTCAAGCCCTCGTGATCCACTTCTCGGCCGCCTTCGCGGCGCGGTGCAGGGCGCCGTACTCGCCCAGGTAGGCGGCGACCGCCCCGACCACCGGGAGCATGCCGATATAGCGGAAGATCTGCCGCGGGTGCGGCCGCTTGCCGAGCTCATCGCCGATGGCGTTGAGGATGCCGGCGAGGTGCCACAGTTTCTGCACGATATTGTCCGGCCACGGCTCGTCGGTGTCCGGGAGCGGCGGGTCGGGGATCTCGCGTCCGCACAGCACCGAGGCCAGCATCCGCACCTGGTCCTTGCGGTCGGTCAGCCCGTACTCGCGTGCCACCGCGCACAGGATGAGCGTCTGGCCGGCGAAGCCCAGCAGATCCTGGATCGGCAACCGGCTGGCCAGTGCACCGAGGGCCCCGGGCCAGGCCACCGCGACGGTGTCCAGCAGACCCACCCGCCAGATCCACCAGCTGACCCGTTCGGTACGGCTCTTGGCCTCCCACGCCTCGGTGCCGGGCACCTCGAGGAATTCGAGATGCCGGCGGACTCCGAGCGGATCGAACTCCGCAAGTACGTCCAGGATCAGCCCGGACAGCGCCGCGGCACGAGCGAGCGCGTCGGCGACATCGTTGTCCGACAGGGTGGCCTTGGGCAGCAGGTCCATCACGACACCTCGATCAGAACGGGGGCATGATCACTGGGCGACTTACCTTTTCGTTCCTCGCGGACGATCTCGGCGTGGGTCACCCGCTCGCCGAGCGCGGCGGATGCGAGGATGAAGTCGATGCGCATGCCCTGCTTCTTCGGGAACCGCAGCTGGGTGTAGTCCCAGTAGGTGTAGACCCCCGGCCCCGGCGTGTACGGTCGCACCACATCGGTGAATCCGGCGTCGACCATGGCCGCAAACGCCGCCCGCTCCGGCGCCGAGACGTGGGTTGAACCCTCGAAGAACGCCGGATCCCAGACGTCCTCGTCGGTGGGGGCGATGTTCCAGTCACCCGTCAGCGCCACCGGCAGCGACGGATCGTCGGCGATCCACTTTGAGGCGCTGTCCCGCAGGGCGGCAAGCCATTCCAGCTTGTACGGATAGTGCGGGTCGGCCAGGGTGCGGCCGTTGGGGACATAAAGGCTCCAGACCCGCACTCCGCCGCACGTCGCGCCGATGGCCCTGGCCTCGGCAAGCGCCTGCCATTCGGGTTGGCCGTCGAAGCCGATCTCCACGTTGTCCAGTCCGACCCGGGAGGCGATCGCCACCCCGTTCCACTGGTTGAGTCCCACATGGGCGATCTCGTAACCGAGCGCGGCGAACGGCATCGCCGGGAACTGCGCATCGGTGCACTTGGTCTCCTGCATGGCCAGCACGTCGACATCGGCGCGCGACAACCAGTCGGTCACCCGGTCCACCCGGGTGCGAATGGAGTTGACGTTCCAGGTGGCAATACGCATCAGACGGGCTCCGGGATCTTGAGTTCTTTACGCAGCGCGGTGAAATCGCTGATCGTCTTGGTCGCGACCGACGCGACGGGGCGGGCATTCCGGCCGGCCGCCTCGGTCTTGGACACCATGACCACCCCATCGATATAGGGCTGGATGGTGGTCGCGTTCTGCACGGTCGCCACGATGACTAGCTGGAACCCGAATTTGCGGAACGCCTGCAGGGCCTGCTGGGCGAACTGCGGATCGGACTTGGAGAACGCCTCGTCCAGCATCAGCTGTGCAAAAACCGGTTTGTTGTCCCCGCTTTCGGGATTGGCCAGGTTGAAGCTCAGCGCGCCCGCGAGACAGAACGCCATCAATTTCTCCTGCTCGCCGCCGGAGTTGTCACCGGCATTGCTGTGCGTCCGGATCAGTTCCTCGCTGCGCACATCCCACTCCGCGCAGTCGAAGGTGAACCGGTTGCGCACATCGAGAGCGTCCCGGGTCCAGGCTCGGTCCTCAGGACTGTTGCCGGCCAGGCGATTACGAAGCCGCAGAATATCTGCGTACTGATCGAGGATCGCCTTCTTGTCGCCGAGGCCGACCTCGGCGATGCGGCGCGAGATGGACTTGACGATATCGGTGAGCTCGGCCACCGCGACCAGGCTGCGAGGGGTGGCGCGCAGCGTCAACCGGGTCCCGCGGTTGAACTCCACCGAACCCAAACCGGTGTTGACCCTGTCGATCTGGTCGCTGATCCGCCGGGTCTCCTGCTCGGCCACCCGGTGCAGGGTCAGGATGGCATCGGGGGCCTGCTCGGTGATCAGGCGCATCATCCGGTCATAGGCGTCCGGAAGCTCGCGTTCATCGATGTGGCGGCAGACGGCGACGTAATCGTGGACCCGCTCGTCGAAATCCGCGGAGTCATTGGGAATGGCATCGGGGAACGACGTGTCGAAGGTGGCGATGATGCGCGCCAGTTCGTCATGGGACCGCCTGCGGCTTTCGGTGAGCTGATCACGCTCGCGGCGGATCGCGCTCAGGAGTGCCTCGCGGTGCGGTTCCGGGTTCAGCAACTCCAGGGCGACCGGTACCTCGGCGGAATAGCGCCGCAGCAGGTCGGTGGCGGCATCCGATATCGCCGCCGGGGCCAACCGGTCCTGGAGATCCATCAGCCGGGTGCGGCGCCCGTCGAGATCGTCGCGCCGGGTCTGGACGGCCCCGCGTCGCGTCATCAGGGTCTGGATGTCGTTCCAGCACTCCTCGGCGCGGACGCTGAGCGCCTCCACATCGGGATTGTCGGCCATCAGCAGGTCGTACTGCTCGCGCAACCGGTCGGCATGTCCGTCGGCGGTCTCGGTGTCGATCTGGCTCCACTGCGGGAACTGCTCGCAGATCGCCTTGCACGCCGCGGCGCGGTCCCGCCACTGCTGGCGCCCGGCAGCGATGTCGTCGGCGGCCTGGCGTGCCTGCGTGAAAGTCTCTTCGGCTTCCGCCAATTCGGCGGTCAGTGCGTCCAGCTTGGCGGTGATATCGCCCTGGTAGATGTATTCGGACGGTTTGAGGGCCCGGCGGTCGTCCTTGATCGCCAGCCGATCGGAGTCCTTGTACAGGCCGGCATCGGTGACCGCGCGGCGGAACCGGGTGAACAGGTCCGGGGTGTCCACGCAGATGTGGTCACCTGCGGCGCTGAGGACGTCGAGCGCCTCGGCCGCGCAAGGATGCTCGGGGTTGACGACGAACAGCTTGCCCGCCAGCGTGTTCGGCTCAGGTGCGCGGTCGGGGGCGTTGATCCGCACATGGTGCAGCGCGATCCGCCCACGCATGTTGGTCTCGTTGACGAAGCGCAGTACCTTGGCGTAGTGCGCATCGGGCACGAGCAGTCGCAGCCCCACCGAACGCAGCACCTTCTCCACTGCGGCGCGCCAGCGGTTCTCCTCGGGACGCAGGTCCATCAGCTCGGCGACATAGGGCAGCGCTGAGGGGTCGATACCTACTGCGGTGCAGATGTGTTCGCGCATGGTGACCGCGAACTCCGGCAGCGCCGAACCTACCTGTTCGACGCGTTTGAGCTCCTTGGCGGCGTGATCGCGGGCGATCCGCGCGGCCTTCTGGGCGTACTCGGCGTCGGTGGAGGCTTCCCGGCCGCGTTCCAGCTTCACCGCGAGCCCAGCGGCCTGCTTGCTGAGATCCTCACGCAGATTCCAGAATTCGTCCGCTGTCTCGGGGACCGGCAAGCCCTGAGCGGTGACCATCTCTTCGTAGGCGGCGTAGCGCCGGGTGATCTCCTCGGCCTGCGCCTCGGCGGCGGCCACCTGCGACTGCAGCGGGCCGACGTTGGTGCTGGCACCGCTGATCTGGGCGTTGAGCGAGTCACCTTCGGCCTTGGCCAGATTGAGTTGCCGGGTCAGGTCGCCGTACTCGTTCTCCAGTTGGTCGATGGTGCCGTCGAGGTTCTCGACCTGGGCGGGGCACTGCTGCAGCCGGACATGATCGGTGTAGGCGCGCACCATCTGCGTGTCGACGAGGTCGATGATGCCCAGATCGGAGGACTCCGACGCGTAGCGGATCTGGATGGTCTCGATATCGCCGAGGATCTTGCGCTTGCGCTGGGCGACCGCCAGCAACTCGCGGGCCTCCACCAGCGGGTCGATCTGCTTGAGGGCTTCGGGCAGCCGGGCCAGGCTGTCGGGTTCGTCGAGCATGAAATCGCGGACAAACTGTTCCAGACCACCGACGCTCTTGAGCGACTTGGCCTTTCCGAGCAGCTGCTGGGCGGCCTCGGAGGCGCGGATTCCGATGGAGGCGTACAGCTGGGCCAGGTACTGGGATTCCACCTTGGTGGAGAACCGCCAACCTTGAAGGCGCCACTGTCGAAACGGCCGGCCGCCCACCGGTTACAGACCTCTTCGATGTCGATATCGCCGTCACCGAGCACGAACCTGCTCGACGAGTCCGACCGCGACTCGCCGGTGAGCCATTTGAGCACCAGGCCGGTGATCGAGCGGCCGGTGTTGCTGGTGTAGGTCACCGCGACCGCCGACCAGGTGGTGCCGTCGCCGCGCAGATAGATGACCTGGCTCACCCCGGCGTCGCTGCGCTGGCCCCAGGCCCCGCGCACGTACTTGTCCACGGTGCGTCGCCCGGCGCTGGAACCGGCGGCGGTGTTGTCGCCCGAGGCGTTGAAGTTGCGCCGGTTGAACGGCAGGAAGCCGAGCGAGATGGCGTCCAGCAGTGAGGATTTTCCACTGCCGGAGGCGCCTGCGATCAGTGAGCCACCGGCGCTGATGGGGACCGAGTGGTAGCCGTCGAAGACCCCCCAGTTGATGACCTGAAGCCGGGACAGGTGGAACTGCTCGCTCATTCCGAACCGCCGCTGCGCAGCTGCTCGAACTGCTGCTGCAGTTCGGTGATGACCGAGGCCGTCATGATCGCGGTGATCACCGGGCTGACGGTGTAGCTGTCCTCGTCGTCACGGGTCTTGCGCAGGATGTCCAGCCCGGCGAGGCGGGCGATGGCCGCGTCGATGCGCGCGGTGAACGTGACGGTGTCGCGGTCGGTGTCGTTGAGCACACCGGAGAACAGCCCGTGCACCTCGTCGCGGGTGATCAGGAAGCTGGAATCTCCGCCGGCGCGCATCATCTGGGCCAGGTGCAGCGCCAGGATGGAGTCGTAGGTGCCCAGCGGTTCCCGGCGCAGCAGCTTGGCGCCCCTGGTCGGTTCGTAACGGGCCTGCTCGATGTAGGCGATGTCGACCTGCTCGGCGATCCTGAGCTGAAGGTCCAACTCCGACAACCGGATCGACAGATCGGTGCGGTATTCCAGAATCCAACTGTAGATGTCCGGGTCGGACTCGCTGCTGACATAGCGCCGGGTCAGCAGGTGCTGCAGCGCCCAGCAGGCCCGGTCGGGCATGGCGCTGACGTCGCCGTCGAAACGTGGACGCCGTTGCTGAGGCGCTCGGCCCGTCGTGTCGACGTCGGGCAGGGACGCGAAATCGATTTCCGGTTTTGCGGTGGCAGTATCGGTCATGAGGCGCCGTCCAGGACGGGTTCGGTGAACATCAGGTGTGGAACCTCCATCTCGCGGTCATGGCCGTCCAGCGAGTGGAAACGGACACGGGCGGGTGTCTCGAACGAAGCAGGGCCAGTGGTGGGCGGTTGCTTGAGCGCCCACGACCAGAGCACGATCACATGCCCCAGATACGGCGTGTCCAGCATTGCCAACGCATCCGGAAGTGACACCGGCAGTGATGAATTCAGCATCTGCGACAGCGCGGGTGCATCGACCTGGGTGGTCAGCGAGGAGAACGTGGTCAGGTCCACCTCACCGCCGGCTGCCTCGGCGGGCTTGGGCGCGGACAGGTCGTTGATCCGGAAGCTCAGCGCCCCGACCGAACTGATCGTATGCCGGGCCAGCGGCACCTCGATGGGAAGACGGGAGTCGGTGAACGACTCCTTGAGCAGGGCCCGCGCGGTGCCGATGGCCTCGTTGAGCTGACGGGCCACCCCACGGGTCTGCTCCAGTGTGCCGAACGCGGTGAACCGCTTGACCCGCTGGGCGCAGCGCTGCTGGATGCGCTCGACCTCGTCGATCTGGTGGCCGACCAGCTCGAAGAATCCGGCCATCACCTTGCGCAGCGCCGGATCGAGTTCGGGGAGGGTGGCGGCCACGGTGGCGATGTCTGCCTCCAGCTCGGCCCGCTGATCGGGGTCGTTGATCATCCGCAGGAACGCCCGATGCGAGTCGCGGCCTGCGGAATCCCAGGCCGCCTGGTAGTCGGCGTACATCTGGCGCTGTCGGTCGCGGTATTCGACATTGGTGTCTATCGGGTCGTCCAGCGCCGCGGTGGCTTGCTCGATCATGGTGCCGTACAGCCCGATATCGGTGATCAGGCGTTCCATCTGCATCGCAATGGCGCGGGCCTCGTCGTGCATGGCGGTGACATCGGGTTCGGGCCGTGAACCGGCGTCGAGCTCGTCGAGTTCGGCGTGCAGCACCGCGATCTCGGCCTCGATGCCCTGCCGGATCCGGTCCGGGTCGTCACCGATGCGGATCGCGACCTGCTTGAGCCGGGAGGCGATGCCGTTGATGGAGCCGCCGGTGGCGATGGTGTCGTTGCGGCGCATCCCGCGCACGAAGTCCAGGGCGCGGCGCGCATCCTGGGTCAGGTAGCAGATGTTGCGCTCCCCGCTCGCGACACGGTGCAGCCAGCCCTGGCTGGCCCACGTCTTGATCAGCGCGAGACCGGACTGTTCGCCGGTCTCATGGAGCGCCTCCAGGTCGCGTTCCAGCCGGACCACCAGCTCGGTCTCGCCGACCAGGCCCTCGAACAGGTGGCGTTCCATCAGCGTGGCGTACACCGCCAGGTTCGAGGTGGCCAGCAGCCGCAGCGCGCGCGAGCCCTGCACCTCGCGGTTGGCATCGAGTAACTCACGCATGGGGCACGAGGCTATCTGCGCGCACATAGCGGTGACGGTGATGCAGCCGGTATCCGGCGGACTCGTAGAGCGCCAGCGCCGGCTGGTTGTCGTCGAGGACCTGGACGTAGGCGCGGGTCGCGCCCTGTTCGGCGCCCCAGGCCTGCAGCGCCGAGCAGATGGCGCGGGCCAGTCCGGTGCGCCGCGACGATTCCGCGACACGCATGCACGACACGCCGAGCCAGCGGGTGCCGTCCGGCGCGGTGGTGATCGCGCCCCGGCCGACCGCGTGGATTCTTCCCGTCGCTGCGCTCGCCCCGTCCCCCACCGAGGCGAACGTGACGGAGCCGTCGACGACGGCGGTCAGGATGTCGATGGGGACATCGCGCTGGTACGCCTGCAGCCAGCCGGCGCCTGGCTCGGGAGATAGCGTGACGTCGGGGGAGGGGGCCTCGGCGAGCGCAGCGACGGGGGAGGGCTTATGGGGGATATCGCGGGTCAGCATGCGGGTGGGTTTGATGCCCGCGGCTTTGACGGGCAACAGCCGCTCCGGCAGGGCCAGCCAGGGCTCCAGGTCGCGCTGGGCGTACCAGGCGATGATATCGGGCAGCGCCTCGGTGTTCGACGAGAACAGTAGCGGGACAGCCGAGTTGGCCCGGCTGGTGTGTCCGCCGCCGGCACGCAGCAGCCAGCCGTCGCACCAGTGTCGGTCGGTACCGGGCCAGGCCAGCGCGGCGGCATGTTCCAGGGTGCGGATCTCGGAATTGCGCACGGGAGCGTGCGAGAGCTCGCGCACCGACATCACGTCGGCCGGGTGGATCTCGACGGCGTCGCCGGACTTGGTGCGCACCACCACGACGGGCTCGAGTGCGTCCAGGTGCCCGACCACATCGGTCAGGGCGGCGTCGTTCAGGGCGCTGGGAATCCGGTAGCGCAGGGACACCCGGCTGCCGACGGACGGCATGGCGGCGTCGTTGATCAAGTTAGTGGCCGAACGGGTCGGGATCCTCGCCGGGCAGCCAACTCAGCCCCGGTACCCCCCACTGGTTCGATTTCACCATCCGCTTGGCGGCGCGGGCGTGCCTGCCGATCAGGCGGTCCAGATAGGTGAACCCGTCCAGGTGTCCGGTCTCGTGCTGCAGCATCCGGGCGAACAGGCCGGTGCCCTCCAGCGTGATCTCGGTGCCGTCGGCGTCCAGGCCGGTCACCCGGGCCCAGTCCGCGCGGCCCGTCGGGAAGGATTCGCCGGGCACCGACAGGCAGCCCTCGTCATCGTCGTCGGGGTCGGGCATCGTCTCGGGGACCTCGGAGGTCTCCAGTACCGGGTTGATGATCACGCCGCGCCGGCGCGCGGTCTTGCCGCGGTCCTCGGCGCAGTCGTAGACGAACACCCGCTCGGTGCGCCCGATCTGGTTGGCGGCCAGGCCGACACCGTTTGCTGCGTCCATGGTGTCGTACATGTCGGCGATCAGCTCGGCCAGTTCGGCCGGTAGCGTTCCGTCGGCGGCGACAGGCACGGGAGTGGTCGGGGTGTGCAGGACGGGATCTCCCACAATGCGGATTGGTACGACAGCCACGGTTGGCTAGCTTAAGTCAGCCGACGCGCGGGTAACGATCACGCCTCAACTACCGGGGCCGTGATTGAATGATCGCCGAACCACATGAATGTCATTTGCGAGTTATCGGAAGGGTCCTGAGAGCGATATGGATGGCGCCATCGCGCGGACCGGCCAATCCGGGGACGACTCCGAACCTGCGGACGGGCTGACCCGCCGCGAACACGACATCCTGGCGTTCGAACGCCAGTGGTGGAAGTACGCGGGGTCCAAGGAAGACGCCATCAAAGAGCTGTTCTCGATGTCGGCGACTCGGTACTACCAGGTGCTCAACGCTCTGGTGGACCGTCCCGAGGCCCTGGCCGCCGACCCGATGCTGGTCAAGCGGTTGCGACGGGTGCGGGCGAGCCGGCAGAAGGCGAAGGCGGCCCGGCGGCTCGGCTTCGACATCACCTGAGCCGTTAGGCTTGCCCCCGATGAACCAGCGAGACTCTTCCGGGCTGCCTCTGCGCGCCATGGTCATGGTGCTGCTCTTTCTCGGCGTGGTGTTCCTGCTGGTTGCGCTCCAGTACCTGGGTCCCGACGACGATGACGACGGCGATGCCGCCGTGGTGAGCACCACCACCAGCAGCACCACCTCCAGCGCCGAACCCTCCCCGGAGCCCGAACAGGCCAGGACCGATGTCCGGGTGTTCAACATCTCCGAGGTGCCCGGCGCGGCCGAGGGGACGGCCACCCGCCTGCGCGATGCCGAGTGGAATGTCACCGAGACCGGGAACCTGGTTCTGGACGGCGTACCGGCGACGACGGTGTACTTCGGTGAGGCACCGGGCGAGCGCGAGGCCGCCGAGGACGTCGGCAGGCTGCTGGAGGCGCCGGTCGAGCCGAGGCGCCCCGAACTCGTCGAGCAACCACCGGGGGTCATCGTGGTGGTCACCGGCTAGGCTCTCGGACATGCCGATCTCAGCCACGATTCGCCTTCTCGCCGCTGCCGCCGTCATCGTCCCGATCGCCGCTGCGTGCACGCCGTACGAGCCGGAGGCCACCTCGCCGGGCACCACGCCGCCGGTCTGGACCGGATCGCCCTCACCGACGCCGTCCGGCGAAGCCGGTCACGGCCAGGGCAGCGCCGCGGCCGGCGATGAGACGCTGACGGCGAACCTGTCCCTCACTGACGGCACCGAGGTCGCCACCGCCGAGATCGTCTTCACGGACGGCTTCGCGACCGTGACCGTCGAGACCACCACCGCGGGCGAACTGACGCCGGGCTTCCACGGCCTGCACATCCATCAGGTCGGCTCCTGTGAGGGCGATTTCACCAGTGCTGGTGGGCACTTCCAGGCCGAGGGACACTCCGGGCATCCCTCCAGTGGCGACCTCAGCTCGTTGCAGGTCCGCAGCGACGGCTCGGCGAAACTGGTGACCACCACCGACGCCTTCACCGCAGAGGAACTGCTCACGGGGACCAAGACCGCGATCGTCATCCACGAGAAGGCCGACAACTTCGGGAACATCCCTGCCGAGAAGTACCAGCAGGTCAACGGCACCCCCGGTCCTGATCAGCAGACGCTGTCAACGGGTGACGCCGGCGGCCGGGTGGCCTGCGGTGTCATCTCCGCGGAGTAGTCCCAGCCGAATCGATTTCGCCGGGTCACCCCGGCCGACGGTCGGTGTCGAATGGGAGTTCGCGCTGGTCGATGCGCACACCCGCGACCTGAGCAACGAGGCCGCCGCGGTGATCGCCGAGATCGGCGAAACCCCGCATGTGCACAAGGAATTGCTGCGCAATACCGTCGAGATCGTCACCGGGATCTGCGAGACCGTCCCGGAGGCGATGACCGACCTGCACGACACCCTGGTCCCGGTGCGCCGCATCGCGCGGGAACGCGGGATGGAGCTGTTCTGCGCGGGCACGCACCCGTTCGCGGAGTGGTCCACCCAGCAGCTCACCGAAGGACCGCGTTACGCGGAGCTGATCAAGCGCACCCAGTGGTGGGGCCGGCAGATGCTGATCTGGGGTGTGCACGTGCACGTCGGAATCTCCTCGGCGCACAAGGTGATGCCCATCATCACCTCACTGCTCAACCAGTACCCGCATCTGCTCGCGCTGTCGGCGTCATCGCCGTACTGGGACGGTGGCGACACCGGCTACGCCAGCAACCGGGCGATGATGTTCCAGCAGCTGCCCACGGCCGGACTGCCGTTCCAGTTCCAGGAGTGGTCGCAGTTCGAAGGGTTCGTTCACGACCAGAAGAAGACCGGCATCATCGACCACATGAACGAAATCCGCTGGGATATCCGGCCTTCGCCTCATCTGGGAACCATCGAGGTGCGGATTTTCGACGGGGTGTCCAATATCGCCGAACTCGGCGCACTGGTCGCGCTGACCCATTGCCTGATCGTCGACCTGGACCGCCGGCTCGACGCCGGCGAGCAGCTGCCGACCATGCCGCCCTGGCATGTTCAGGAGAACAAATGGCGCGCAGCGCGTTACGGACTGGACGCGGAGATCATCCTGGATGCCGACAGCAACGAACGCCTGGTCACCGATGACCTCGACGACCTGCTGAACCGGCTCGAGCCGATGGCGGTGACGCTGGGCTGCGCGGACGAATTGGCGCGGGTGTCCGGGATCTACCGGGGCGGTGGGTCTTATCAGCGGCAGCGCCGGGTGGCCGAGGAACACGACGGTGATCTGCGCGCCGTCGTCGACGCGCTGGTCGGGGAGCTGGAACTATGACACCGATGTTTCCGCTGGAGATGGCGATGCTTCCCGGTGAGGAGCTGCCGTTGCGGATCTTCGAGCCGCGCTACACCGCAATGGTTTCCGACTGCCTGGCCGGCGATCCGGTGTTCGGCGTGGTGATGATCGCGGCGGGCCGCGAAGTCGGTGGCGGTGATGTGCGCAGCGACGTCGGGGTGCTGGCCCGGATCGTCGAGCATGCCGAACTGGGGGACGGACTGTATCGGTTGCGCTGCATGCTCGGCGAGCGGATCAGGGTGACCGAGTGGCTCGACGATGCGCCCTATCCGCGGGCGATGACGGTGCCGTGGCCGGATGAGGCGGGTCCGTCGGTGACCGGGGCGGATATCGCCACCATCGAGGACACCGTGATGGAGCTGTTCGAGCGGATCGCCGAGTCCCGCAATGCGACACTGCCGCCGCGAGAGTACCTGCTGGGCGGACCCGAACCCGGCCAGGAGGCCGGAGATCGGCTGTACGCGTTGGCCGCTCGCATCCCGATCGGCCAGGCCGACCGCTACGCCGTGCTGGCCGCGCCGGGTGCGCGCGCACGGCTGGATGCGCTGAGCGAGGCCGTGGAGACCGTCGCGGCGATGGTGGAGTTCCAGCTCTCGGAGTGACTACCTCGGATCAGGGAACGGGTTGTTGGCCAGATCGTCGGCGACGACGTTCTCGCGGACATTTTGTTCCCGATAGGCCAGCTGGCCGACGCGGTTGGCCACCACGGGCGCCGTGAAGATGGTGAACAGCCCGGCCAGGATGATCATGCCGACATCGGGATGACCGCTGAGCCGGACCGCGGCCCCGGCCAGCACGAGCAGCAGTCCCAGCACCTGAGGCTTGCTCGCAGCGTGCATGCGGGACAACGTGTCCGGGAAGCGCACCACCCCGATGGCCGCGGTCAGCGCCAACGCAGAACCGCTCAGCACGAGTACCGCGGTGATGATGTCCATGGCGGTCATCGGGCACTCCGATCGTTGTTCTCGCGGTCGGGCACCCGGAAACGCGCCACGCTCACCGAGCCGACGAAGCTGATCAACGCCAACGCGGTCAGCGTGTAGGTGACGGTGCTGTCCAGGCTGTAGGCCGCCCAGGTCCCGATCCCGCACATCGACACCGCCACAAAGGCATCGAGTGCCACCAGCCGGTCCAGGGTGCTGGGCCCGGCCAGCAGCCGGTACATCGTGATGGCGGCGGCGGCCGACAGCATCACCGCCGCGGCGATCCACACCAGGTGCATCAGACGTCCTCCTTCTCGGCAGACGGTCGCCAGTCCTCGTCGCGCTCGAAAGCCGCCACCATCAGCCGTTCCACCGTTTTGACCTGGCGGTAGAACCGCTCGACGTTCTGGTCGGACCCGACGTCGAGCACGTGCAGGTAAAGGAGTCGGCGCTTCTGGTCGATCTCCAGCACCACCGAGCCCGGAATCAAGGTCAACACGCCGGCCGCCAGTGCCAGCACCAGATCGGACTTGACCGGAAGGTGCGCACGCAGCACCGCGGTGGCCGGCGGCGGCCCGGGCCTGATGGCCAGCCAGGCCACCTGATACGACGACACCACCAGTTTGGCGGCGACATAGAGGATCAGCCGCACCAGCGCCAGCGGACGGACCTTGCCCTCGACCGGCACCCGCGGCAGCGGCAGCAGCAGCGTGATCACCAGCGCGACCATCAGGCCGGATGCGATGTTGGCCACGGAGAAGGTGCCCCACAACAGGATCCACACCAGCGTCAGCCAGCACAGTGTCCAGATTCGCAACGTGGCTTTCCTCATGGCTGCAACACCGCCGAGATGTACTGGCCGCGATCGAGTATCTCCTCGGCCGTGCGTTCGCTGTAGGCGTATATCGGCCCGGCGAACACCGTCAGCGCCAGACCCACCGCGATCAGCGCTCCGGTGGGCAGCAGCATCCCGACCGGCATCCTGCCGACATCGTTGCGATCGGCGAAGGCGATATCGTCGTCATCGTCGATCAGCGCCGCGGGCACGGTGTTGGACAGAGCGCCCTCCGGGGCGTCCGCGCGGGCCCGCCAGAACGCCTTCGTCCACACCCGGGTCACCGCGTACAGCGTGAGCAGACTGGTGACAACGGCGCCACCGACCAGCACCCAGGCCAGCGCGGACCCGACCTCGGAGCCGGCTTCGAGGAGCGCGACCTTGCCGATGAAACCGGAGAACGGTGGTATGCCACCCAGATTCAGTGCCGGGATGACGAACACGAACGCCAGAATCGGGCTGGCGGCGGCGAGTCCGCCGAGGCGTTGCAACGTCGACGCCCCGGCCTGTCGTTCGATCAGACCCACCACCAGGAACAGCGTGGTCTGCACGACGATGTGGTGCGCCACGTAGTAGACGGCTCCGGACATGCCGAGACTGTTGCCCAGCGCGATACCGAAGATCATGTAGCCGATGTGGCTGACCAGGGTGAAGGACAGCAACCGTTTGATGTCGTTCTGCGCGATGGCGCCGAGGATGCCGACCACCATGGTCAGCAGTGCCGCCACCATCAACACGTCATCGAGTCGGCCGCCCGGGAACAGCAGTGAGTGGGTGCGGATGATCGCGTACACGCCGACCTTGGTCAACAGGCCGGCGAACACCGCGGTGACCGGCGCCGGCGCGGTCGGGTAGGAGTCCGGCAGCCAGGCCGACAGCGGGAATACCGCGGCCTTGATGCCGAACGCGACCAGCAGCACCGCGAACAACGCGGTGCGGGTGCCGTCGGGGACATCGCCGAGGCGCACCGCCACCTCGGCCATGTTGAGGGTTCCGGTCGCCGCGTACACCATGGCGATACCGATCAGGAAGATCAGCGACGACACCATCGACACCATCACGTAAGAGATGCCGGCCCGGACCCGTTCGGCGCTGCCGCCGATGGTCAGCAGGACGAAGCTGGCGGCGAGCAGCACCTCGAAACCGACGAAGAGGTTGAACAGGTCGCCCGCGAGGAACGCGGTGCACACACCCGCGGACAGGATGAGGTAGGTGGGCTGGAAGATCGAGACCGGCTGGCGTTCATCGCCATCGCTGATGCCCTGGCCGATGGCGTAGAAGACCACCGCCAGCAGCACGATCGAGGAGACGACCAGCATCAGCACCGACAGCCGGTCGGCCACCAGCGTGATGCCGAGCGGCCCCATCCCGGGTTCACTCTGGCCCCAGCCGCCGACCTGGACGGCGACCGTGCCGTCGCGGTCCACCAGATAGAGCAGCGCTGCGCATACCGCCACCACGGCGGTCAGCGCGGTCAGCGAGATCAGTTGCTGCAGACGTGGACTGCGGCCGGCGACCATGGTGATAGCCGCGGCGATGGTCGGGATGAGCACGGGCAGGGGAGTGAGGATCGAGGCGAGGGTCATCAGCGTGAGCCCTCCGCACCCGGCAGCGCGTCGAGTTCGTCGGGTGCGTCGGTATCGCGTGAGGGCACCACGTCCGGGATGTCACGGTCGTCGACATCCTCGTCGGCGCGCTCGGCCACCCTGGTGTCCTCGGGATCGTTTCCGACCTCTTCGAGAGTGGTCAGCTGATAAGACCGGTAGGCCAGCGCCAGCACGAAGGACGCGATGCCCATCGCGATCACGATGGCGGTCAGGATCATGCCCTGGGCCAACGGGTCGGCATCGGTCTGCGCGCCGTCGCTGGTGCGGCCGTATACCGGCGGGTTGCCGGCCGGGCCACCGACATTGAGCAGCAGCAGGTTGACGGCATTGCCGATGAGCAGCAGCCCCAACAGCATCCGGGTCAGGGTGCGTTCCAGCAACAGGTAGACCCCGGCACTGGTGAGGCCACCGATCAGGACGAGGGGAACGAGGTAGGTGATCATGTCTGATTCCTCGCTCCGCAAGCGGCGCTCATCGAGCCATCTCCACATCGACGCGGGCACCCAGGCTGCGCAGGATGTCGAGAACCAGGCCGACCACGATGAGGTACACGCCGAGGTCGAAGAACAGTGCGGTGACGAGCTTGATCGGGCCGAGCACCGGTATGTCGATGTGGAGTACCGCCGAGGACAGCACCGGAGCACCGAGCAGCAGCGAGGTCACCGCGGTTCCTGCGGCAAGCGCCAGACCGGCGCCCAGCACCTTTCCGGCGTCCAGCGGGAGCGTCTCGCCGAGTTCGTAGCGGCCACCGGCGAGGTACCGCAGCACCAGCGCCAGACCGGCCGTCAACCCGCCGGCGAAACCGCCGCCGGGCGTGTTGTGCCCGGTGAAGAACAGGTAGGCCGACAGCACCATGATGAGCGGGAAGATGATGCGGGTGGCCACCTCGAGCACCAGCGAGCGGTGCCGCGGGTCGCGCATTTCACTGCCCCGCAGCCAGGTGACATCGCCGGCCGCCGGGCTGTAGGCGCCCGCGACGCCGATGTCGGGCTGGCCGATCGAACTCGGTTTGGCCTGCGGTACTCGGGGAGCCGAGCCGAAACGCCTGTTACGGAACACCATCGAGGCCACACCCGTCGCGGCGACCACCAGTACCGAGATCTCGCCCATGGTGTCCCAGGCGCGGATATCGACCAGCAGGACGTTGACGGTGTTGGCGCCGTGCCCGCGGTAGTAGGCGGCGTCGGGCAGCAACTCGGCGATCGGGCGGGTGTTGCGGGCGGCCATCGCGAAGACCGCCAGGGCGGTGACGGCCGCGCCGACCGCCAGCGACAGCACGGCTCGGGGGAGCCGGCTGCGGTTGACGTTCGAACGGTCGGCCTCGGCGGGCAGCGTCCGCAGCACCAGCACGAAGATCACCAGCAACAGGGTCTCGACCAGGAACTGGGTCAGCGCCAGATCGGGCGCACCGTGGAAGGCGAAGATGGCGCCGCAGCCGTAGCCGGTGACGCCGACCAGCAGGACGGCGGCCAGCCGGTTGCGCATCACCGTGGCGCCCACGGCGGCGGCCAGGATCACCAGCCCGACGATCACCTGCAGCGATGAATCCCACAGGGCCAGCTCCGGCCGGTTGCGGGCACCCAGCACGAGTGCGGCGACCGGCAGCAGCACCAGCGTGCACAGGATCACCGATTGGGTGGCGGGCAGCGAACCGCGCTGGGTCTGCGCCGTCAATCGCACCGCCAGCAGGTCAAGGCCGCGCATCACCTCGTCGTAGATCCGGTCGGCATTGCCCAGCGGGGTGTATCGGGTCTTGCGTCGGGGCAAGCGGTTACGGCCGAAGAACACGCCCGTGCCCACCCCGAGGATGAGCACCGACAGCAACAGCGGAATGCCGAACCCGTGCCACAGCGCGAGGTAATAGTCCGACGGGCCGGGGATCGTCGCGGCATAGTCGTCGAGCGCCGCATCAACTCCGGCCGGCCAGAGCCCGAACACCAGACCCGCGGCCGCCAGGATGGCCGGCGGCAGCAGGAAGGTCACCGATGGACGGTGCATCTCCAGGACACGGACACTGGGTGCGGTGTGGCCCTTGTCGGCGAAGGCCCCCCACAGGAATCGCAGGCTGTAGATGGTGGTGAACACCGAGCCGATCACGATGCCGGCGAGCACGAACGGAGCGGCGGCCGCCAGTGCAGGGCTGTGCAGCACGGTCTCCAGATCGGCCTCCTTGGCGACGAAGCCGAAGAACGGTGGCAACGCGGCCATGCTCGCCGTGGCGCCGACGGCGATGATCAGCAGTGGGCGGTGCCGCCGGCCGAGACCGGCCAGCTTGCGGATGTCGCGGGTGCCGGTGGCGTGGTCGATCACCCCGACCACCATGAACAGCGCGGCCTTGAACATGGCGTGCGCGCAGAGCATGGCGAGGCCGGCCAGCATCATGTCGGGCCCGCCGGCGCCGACCATGATGGTGATCAGACCGAGCTGGCTGACCGTGCCGAACGCCAGGATGAGTTTGAGGTCGTATTCGCGGACCGCACGCCAGCCCGCCATCAGCATGGTGAGCAGGCCCAGCCCCACCACCATGGGCCGCCACAGCGGGGTGTCGGCGAACCCGGGTGTCATGCGGGCGACCAGGTAGACGCCGGCCTTCACCATGGCGGCGGCGTGCAGGTAGGCGCTGACCGGGGTGGGCGCGGCCATCGCGCCGGGCAGCCAGAAGTGCAGCGGCACGATGGCGGACTTGGACAGCGCGCCGACCAGGATGAGAGCGATGCCGATGGTGGCGGCCGTCCCGGTCGGTGGCGCGGCGATCAACTCGGAGAGCAGATAGGTACCCGACAGGTTGCCGAGGACGATGATGCCGACCAGCATCGCCAGCCCGCCGAAGGTCGTCACCAGCAGGGCCTGGGTGGCGGCGCGACGGCTGGTGGCGCGTTCGGCGTAGTGGCCCACCAACAGGAACGACAGCACCGTGGTGGTTTCCCAGAAGACGTAGAGCAACAGCATGTTGTCGCTGACCACCAGGCCGAACATCGCGCCGGAGAACGCGACGAGCTCGGCGGCGAAGCTGGGCAGCCGCTTCTCGATGCGGCCCTCGTGGTGGTGGAAGTACTCGGCGCAGTAGAACAGGACGAGTGCGCCGATGGCCAGCACCAGCACGCTCATGATCGCGGCCAGCGAATCGAAGCGCAGCGTGATGTCCATGGACAGTTCCGGCACCCACGGGATGTGAACGGTCGGGGTGTGGGTGTCGCTGGGCCAGTTCATCCCGACCCAGATCAGTGATCCGAGCGGAACCAGGGCCAACGGATAGAACGCCAAACGACCCCATCTGGCGACCAGAAGGGGTGCCATCGCGGTGGCGACCGCATGGGCGAGGAGAACGGCGAGCACGGCACTCCGATCGGATTGGGGTCGGGGTGTCAGCCACTAGGGCTAATGCCATTCTACCTGGGCCGTTTTACGACCTGACGTGAGCCATGATCGGAATGACGTGCGAAATGACGCCGATGCCCCAGCCCAGGATCGGCCATACCGGCCAGAAGTACCAGCCGCCGCCACCGAGGCCGACGGCCAGCCAGATGCCGAGCATGAGCAGCGCGCCGGCGAGGTAGGCGGCGACGTGGATGCGCACGCTGAGCCGGGCGGCCGTGATCTGTGCGGCGCGCCGGCGGGGGTCGTTGTGGCGCAGCCGGCCCACCGGGAGATCGGCGACCAGGTCCTCCAGTTCGCCGGCGCTGTGCGCGGCGAACGCCCGGCCCAACCGGTCTTCGTACTCCGCCATCGGGAGGTAGCCCTGGGCCAGGGCCTGCCCCAGATCGGTGGCGGTGCGTTCTCGCTCGCGGTCCCCGGCGCGGATATCGGACATGGCGGCCTCCCCAGATGATCTTGTCAGTGACTAGTTCCACTATCCCCGGTGATCTAGCCATCGTCAAGATGGGTAGCCTGCTGGGGTGAGCCGGATTGTGAGCGCCAGTCGCGAGATCGCCGCGGCCCCCGACGTCATCTTCGAACTGATCGCCGACCCCGCCCAGCAGCCGCGCTGGGACGGCAATGACAACCTCACCGAGGCCGCCGCCGGGCAACGCGTGCGCGCGGTGGGCGATGTGTTCGCGATGTTGGTGAACTCGGGCACCGTGCGGGAGAACCACATCGTCGAATTCGAGGAAGGGCGGCGTATCGCGTGGTTGCCCTCCGAGGAGGGCAAGGCCCCACCCGGGCACCTGTGGCGCTGGGAGATCGAGCCGCTCGGTCCGGCGGGCGGGAGCGTCCGCTCGAGGGTGACCCACACCTATGACTGGACCGACCTGGCCGAGGAGAAGCGCCTGGTGCGTGCCCGCGCCACCACCGCGGACATGCTTGCCGCCTCGATCGAGCGGTTAGCGACCCTCAGCGAAGGCGCGTAGCGACTCGACCTGTGCGGGGTCCAGTGACGGGCGCACATTCTCGCGGGCCTTGGCGACGTCCTCGGCGGTGACGTCGGCGGCGTCGATGGAGCGCCGCATCGCCGTGAGCGCGGCCTCGCGCAGCAGCGCCACGCAATCCGCGGCGCTGTAACCGTCCAGATCCTCGGCGAGCGCATCGAGATCGACATCTCCGGCGAGTGGGATGGACTTACCCGAGGTGCGCAGAATGTCCTTGCGCGCCTGCGCATCCGGAGGTTCGACGAACACCAGCTTCTCCAGCCGGCCCGGCCGCAGCAGGGCCGGATCGATCAGGTCGGGGCGGTTGGTGGCGCCCAGCACCACCACATCGCGCAGCGGGTCGATGCCGTCCAGTTCGGTCAGCAGCGCGGCCACCACCCGGTCGGTCACCCCGGAATCGTGACTCTGCCCGCGACGCGGTGCGAGTGCGTCGATCTCGTCGAGGAACACCAGCGACGGCGCCGAATCGCGTGCGCGGCGGAACAATTCGCGCACCGCCTTCTCCGAGGAACCGACCCACTTGTCCATCAGTTCGGCGCCCTTGACGGCGTGCACGGACAGGCGCCCCGAACTCGCCAGCGCGCGCACCACGAACGTCTTGCCGCAGCCCGGGGGTCCGTAGAGCAGCACGCCGCGCGGGGGTTGCACGCCGAGGCGGGCGAAGGTGTCCGGGTGCTGCAGTGGCCACAGCACCGCTTCGGTCAGTGCCTGCTTGGTCTGCACCATATCGCCGACGTCCTCGAGGGTGACCGAACCGACGGCCACCTCCTCGGTGGCCGAGCGGGACAGCGGGCGGATGACCGAGAGCGCCCCGCTGAAGTCCTCCTGGGTCAGCGCCGGCGGCTGTCCGTCGGCGCTGGCGCGTGCTGCCGCCCGCAGGGCGGCCTCCCGGACCAGGGCGGCCAGATCGGCGACCACGAAACCCGGTGTGCGTTCCCCGATCTCGTCGAGGTTGAGGTCGTGCGCGGGTACCCCGCGCAGCAGCACCTCCAGCAGGGCCTTGCGGGTGGCCCCGTCGGGCAGGCTCAGTCCGAGTTCGCGGTCACACAGGTCCGGTGCCCGCAACCGGGCATCGACGTTGTCGGGCAGCGCCGAGGTGGCGATGAACGCGGTGCCCTTGGTGGACACCGCATTACGCAGTTCGGCGAGGATCAATGTGGCCACCGGTTCGGCGGTCGAGGGCAGCAACGCGTCGATATCGGTGATGAGCAGCACGCCGCCGTCGCGGACCGAGGCGACCGCGGACGCCACACTGGACAGCCGGTCCTCGGCGCGCAACGATCCGACCTCGGGGCCGTCCAGCTCGATCAGGCGGCGTTCGGAGCAGACAGCCCGCACCAGGGTGGACTTGCCGACACCGGCGGGACCGCTGACCAGGACGCCCAGATGCGCTGTGGCGCCCAGGCTCTCCAGCAGTTGCGGCTCGTCGAGCGCCAGCTTGAGCCACTCCGCCAATTTGCCGGCCTGCACGTGGGCGCCCTTGAGATCGTCGAGCGGAATGGCGGGTTCGGCCGGCGCCTGGCTGGGGGCGGCCGGAGTCGCGGCCGTGGTGCCGTCACCCCAGCAGACATTCGAATTGGGCTGCACGCTCACGGTTCCGGCCGGGTCGACGTCGGTGACCGTCAGCAGCTCCGAGGTCCAGGTGATACCCACCGACGTGGTCAGGGCGGTGGTCGCCGCCGATGTCGAGGTGCCCGGACCGAGATCGCGGGGCAGCAACGAGACGGTGTCACCGACGGACAGCACCTTGCCGAGCAGCGCCATGCGCAGTGTTGCCGGTGACACCGACTGGGTGGCCAGCCGGGAACCGGTCAGGGTGACCGAGCGGGCGCCGTTGACGGTCACCGGGGCCACCACCACGGCGGTGTTCTCCCGCAGGCCGGCGTTGGACAGCGTCACGTCGTCGAGCAGCGCCACCCCGGCCGGGGTACCCGCGGGCGCGATCCCGACGACTGCGGCGGTGGTGCGCGATCCCAGCAGCGACACCGCATCCCATTCGCGGAGGCCGAGTGCCGCGATGGCCTCCGGATGCAGGCGCACCACGCCGCGGCGGCTGTCCATCGCGGAGGTGTTGAGCCGGGCCGTCAGCCGCAGGTGGTTCAGCGGTGTCTCTTCGGTGTACTCGGTCTGGCTCATTTGCGGCCCTGCGGCTTGCGCAGGCCCAGACGTGACACCGAGCGGCGGTGCGGCTGCGCGCGGCGGATCGCGCGGCGGGCTTGGCGGCGTTGGCCGGGTTTGTCGTTCCACGTCTCGGGCCGGGCCTTCGCCCAGCGTTCGCTGCGGACGGTGAACGGGATGATGCAGACGTAGCCGACGATGATGAGCAGCACGAGCACGTAGGGGAACAGCAACAGCGCGGCGGCCGCGGCGGCGATGGCGATCAACAGGAACGGCGCCGCATTGGGCGGCATCGAGACCGATTTCAGCGCCAGCGTGGGTACCCGGCTGACCAGCAGGGAGGCGTTCGCGGCGAACCACAGGCAGACGAACCAGGGTGCGGTCCACCAGCCCGGCCCGAACTGCATCATTGCGGCGAGCGGGCCGATGACACCGACGGCACCGCACGGTGCGGGCATCCCGGTGAAGTACTGCCGGGTGTAGGCGGGTTTGGTGTCGTCGTCGAGCAGGGCGTTGAACCGCGCCAGCCGCAGCACGATGCACACGCAGTACAGCAGCGCGAAGATCCAGCCCACCGGCGATGTGGGCAGCAGGGTCACGTAGACCACCAGCGCGGGTGCCACCCCGAAGTTCACCGCGTCGGCCAGCGAATCGATCTCGGCGCCCATCCGCGACTGGGCGTCCAGTGCCCGCGCGATACCGCCGTCGATACCGTCCAGGATCGCGGCGGCACCGATCAGCAGGAGTGCGATATCGGGTCGGTTGTCGAGCGCGAACTTGATGGAGGTCAGGCCCGCGCAGATCGCCAACACCGTGGTGGCGCTGGGCAGGATGCGCATCGCCGCCGGACGAGGCTTGGTCCGCTGCATCAGGGCAGCTCGGCTAGCACGGTTTCCGCGCCGATGGCGCGCTGACCGCCCTCCACGAGCACGCGGGCATCGGCCGGGAAATAGGTGTCCAGCCGCGAGCCGAACCGGATCAGACCGTAGGTCTCGCCGAGGGCGAGCTTGTCACCGGTGTGCGCGCTGCACACGATGCGCCGCGCGACCAGCCCGGCGATCTGCACGGCGACGATGTCGACCCCCTCGGGAGTGCGCAGCCACAGGCTGTTGCGCTCGTTGTCCGCGCTGGCGGTGTCCTTGTCCGCGGACAGGAATGTGCCGACCCGATGCTGCACGGCGATGACCTCACCGGCCACCGGCGCGCGCTGCACGTGCGCGTCGAACACCGACAGGAAGATGCTGATCCGCTTCATCGGCGCGTCGCCGATGCCGAGTTCGGCAGGCGGGACGGCGGTGTCCAGCAGGGTGACGAGTCCGTCGGCGGGTGCAACCACCACGCCGGGCCTGCTCGGTGGCACCCGGGGCGGATGCCGGAAGAACAGCGCACTGAAGCTCGCGGCGCCGAGGCCGGCGTTGCGCAGCCAGCGGCGGTTGCGGCCGGCGGCCGCCAGACCCAGCCCACCCGCGATGAACGGCAGGCCGGCCGGGTGGAGCGGAGGGACGGTGGAGCGGACGAGTTCGATGAAGCGTTGCGCTTCTGAGCGGTCGTCATCGGGTGAACGCGCAGGTCTGGCCATATTGGCTCCCGATTCTACGTGGGATTTCGGGGGTTTCAGCGGCTGGACAGGTCCCACACGTCGACCTGTGACCCGGCGGCCACCTTGTCGACGCCCAGGGGAATGTCCAGCAGACAGTTCGACGATGCCAGCCAGCGCAGGTGATGCGAGGCGGGCGGTCCGTAGCTGGTGACGACGGCCTGCCCCTTCTCGAAGGCGAGCACACCGCGGCGGAACTGCCGTTTGCCGACCGGGGAGGTCAGGTCCTCGGCGACGGTGGCGGTGATGCGGGGGCGATCGGCAGGCAGGCCCATGGCGGCGCGCAGCGGCGGCCGCAGGAACACCTCGAAGGACACCAGGGCACTGACCGGGTTGCCGGGCAGGGTGACGATCGGGACACCGGCCACCCGCCCGCAGCCCTGCGGCATCCCGGGCTGCATGGCCACCTTCACGAATTCCACGGTGCTGTTCTCGGAACCCGCCAGCGCATCCTTGACCACCTCGTAGGCGCCCGCGCTCACCCCGCCGGTGGTGATGATCAGGTCGGCCTGCCCGGCGTGGGCCTCCAGCGCGGTCCGGAAGGTCCTCGACGTCGTCACCGACCATCATCGAGGCGATCACCTCGGCGCCCGCATCGCGCACGGCGGCGGCCAGCATCACCGCATTGGACTCGTAGATCTGGCCGGGCAGCAGCGGTGTGCCGGGCGCGACCAGCTCCGTTCCCGTCGACATCACCAGCACCCGGGGCCGCGGCAGCACGCTCACCTCGGCCAGGCCCAGCGCGGCGACCAGTCCGAGTGCGGCCGGGGTGAGCAGCTGACCGGCCCGCAGCACCGTGGTCCCGGCGGCGACGTCCTCGCCGGCCCGCCGGATGTGCTGGCCGTCCTTGGTGGCGGCGCGGATCTGGACCTGCGCGGCACTGGCGGAGAAGTCTGCGTCCGTCGACTCGACCGGGACCACGGTGGTGGCCCCGGGGGGCAGCGGCGCCCCGGTCATGATGCGTTGTGCGGTTCCGGGTTTCAGCGGCTGGGTATCGGTACGCCCGGCCGGGATGTCATCGGTGACCGGCAACGTGACCGGGTTCTGGGCAGTGGCCGCAGCGATATCGGTGGCCAGCACCGCGAACCCGTCCATCGCCGAATTGTCGAAACCGGGCAGCGACAGTTCGGCGACGACATCGTTGGCCAGCACCAGCCCGAGTGCGTCACCCGGTGCCAGTGCCACCGCCGGGCGGGCCTGCAGCAGGGCGGCGACGACCTGCTGGTGTTCCTCGACCGAACGCATCAGAGCGGGAACGTCACGCCGGTCAGTTCCTCGGACACCGTCCACAGCCGCTGCTGGATGGCGGTGTCGTGGGACTGCGCGCTGGAGGTCACCAGCTGCGGATGGCCGACCAATCCCATGGCGGCGACCGGGAAGGCCGGCCCGTAGTACTGCCCGCCGCGGACATCCTTGGCGGTGGCGGCGCGCAGGGTGGCCAGCGCGCCGACCAGCGGCGTGTTGGTGACCAAACCGGCCAGCGCATTGAATCCGGGCAGCGTGTTGCCGGGGGTGTGCCGCATCAATTCGGTGTTGGAGACACCTGGGATGGGCGGCCACCGACAGGGTGTTCTTGCCGGCCAGGCGGCGGTTCAGGTCGTAGCTGAACATCAGGTTGGCCAGCTTGGCCTGCCCGTAGGCCGCGACCCGGTTGTACTTCTTGCGTTCCCACTGCAGATCGTCGAAGTCGATCTTGGCCTGGTTGCGGTGGGCGATGCTGGCGACCGTGACCACCCGCGAATTCGCCACGGGCAGAATGTTCTCCAGTAGCAGGCCGGTGAGGGCGAAATGGCCGAGATGGTTGGTGCCGAACTGCAATTCGAAACCGTCGGCGGTGGTCTGCTTGGGCGGGTACATGACGCCGGCGTTGTTGATCAGCAGGTCGATGCGCGGGTAGTCGGTCTTGAGTTGCGCGGCCGCGGTGCGGACCGACTGCAGCGAGCCCAGGTCGAGTGCCACCACCTTGAGGTCGGCACCGGGAACGCCCGCGCGGATGGTGGCGGCCGCCTGGTCGCCCTTGGCGGTGTCACGCACCGCGATGACGACGTGGGCGCCGCGGTCGGCGAGCACCCGTGCCGTCTCGTAGCCGAGGCCGGTGTTGGAACCCGTGACGATCGCGACCCGTCCGGACTGGTCAGGGACATGTGCTTCGGTCCATTTCTGGCTCATGCCTAGAACATACGGTCCCGGACCGCCATGCTCGAGTGATGGGTGCACCTGTGCTGATGGCCGAACCCGCCTATCCCCCCAGTCGCAGCGCACCGTTGGTGTGGGCGCTGGGGGCGGCGATTCCGTGGCTGGCCATTGCGTTCGGCCAGGTCGTGTGGTTCGTCCTGGACGGCCGGATGCCGTGGCTGCATGCGGGCGCGGCGGGCGCCACCGTGGTGGGTGCGCTGGTGTCGGTGGTGGTCGCGCCGATCTGGCGGTACCGGGTGCACCGATGGGAGATCAGCCCGCAGGCGGTGTTCACCCGCAGCGGATGGCTGGTGCAGGAACGCCGTATCGCCCCGATATCGCGGGTGCAGACCGTCGACACCTACCGCGGGCCGCTGGACCGGTTGTTCGGTCTGGCCAACGTGACGGTGACGACGGCATCCTCGGCGGGTGCGGTGCGTATCGTCGCCCTCGACGCCGCGGTCGCCGATCAGGTGGTCGCCCAGCTGACCGACATCGCCGCCCTCGGCGCCCATGATGCGACGTGAGTGATATTAGGCCCCCTAATGTGGTTGAATGGCAACGTCTTTCACCCCGCATGTTGCTTGTTCACCCGGTTCACGAGGTGCTCAACCAGTTGCCACTGCTGATCGGCGCGATCGTGCTGGGCTCGGCCACCCAGAATCCGGTGTGGTCGCTGGTCGGCGTGGGCTTGATCGTGGTGCTGGGCCTGGCCAGGTGGTTCACCACCAGCTACCGCATCGACGACCGGGATGTCGCACTGCGCACCGGCCTGCTGCAGCGCAACGAACTGTCGGTGCCGCGCAACCGGATCCGTTCGGTGCAGACCGAGGCGCGGCTGCTGCACCGGTTGCTCGGGCTGACCGTGCTGCGGGTCAGCACCGGGCAGGAGGCCAGGGGCGACAACGCCTTCGAGCTCGACGCCGTGCGCTCCCATCAGGTCGTCGGGTTGCGTGCGATATTGCTGGGTGAGCACCGTGATGATGCCCCCGAGGCTGAGCCGTTGGCGTCCTGGGAACCGTCCTGGTTGCGGTACAGCGCGTTGAGCTGGTCGGGTCTGCTGATGATCGGTGCCGCCCTGGGCGTGGCCTACCAGGCCGGCTTCGGTGATGTGCTGCAACAGTGGGTGCTGATGTTCGGCGGTGCCTGGCTGATCCTCGCAGCGGTGTCGGCCGGGGTGGTGTTGGCGGTCGGGCGGTCGCTGCTCACCTACGGGAATCTGGTCCTCACCCGCCGTGCCGACACGCTCAACCTGGTGCACGGCCTGCTGAAGATCCGGGAGCACACCTATGACCTGCGCCGGTTACGTGGGGGCACCCTGCGCGAGCCGCTGCTGGTGCGCGCCCTGGGTGGGGCCCGCCTGGATGCCGTGATGACCGGGGTGGCGGGCGCGGGGGAGTCCTCGCTGCTGTTGCCGGCCTGCCCGGTCGGTACCGCGCGTCGGGTACTGACCGAACTGGTGGGGGATCCCGGTGTCGTGGACGCAGCGCTGGTGGCCCACGGGCCGGTCGCGGCGCGGCGGCGGTGGGTGCGGGCCATGGTGTTCCCGGTGGTGATGGCTGCGGTGCTGGTGCTTGCGCCGCTTCCGGGTTGGGTGTGGGGGTTCTGGGTCGTCCTGGTCGTGTGCTGTGTGCTGCTGGCTCTCGATCGGGTGCGTGCGCTGGGGCACCGGGTCGACGGACGGTGGCTGGTGACCCGCGCCGGCAGCATCGAACGCCGGCGCGATTGTGTGCAGACGGCGGGCATCATCGGGTGGACCGTGCGCCAGACCTGGTTTCAGCGTCGCGCCGGGGTGGCGACCCTGGTGGCGGCCACCGCCGCGGGCACCAAGCGCTATGTACTGATCGATGTGCCCGCCGAGCTGGCGTGGACGGTGGCGGCGACGGCCTCCCCGTGGGTCGCAGACAGCCAGTGGTGCGCCTAGTCTCGCTGCATGGCAATCGGTGGAGTGCTTTTCGATATCGACGGGGTGCTGGTGACCTCGTGGCAGCCGATCGACGGTGCTGCCCGGACGCTGCAGGTGCTGGCGGACAACCAGATTGCCCGGTCCTATCTGACGAACACCACCACCCGTACCCGCACCCAGATCGCCGATCTGCTGACCAAGGCGGGGATGTCGGTGAACCCCGACGAGGTGATCACCGCCGCCGCCCTGACGGCCGACTACGTCCGTGACCGGTACCCGGGGGCGCGATGTTTCCTGGTCAACAGCGGGCAGATCGCCGAGGACATGCCGGGCATCGACATCGTCTTCTCCAGCGAGTGCAGCGGGCCGGGCGCGCCGGAGACGCCCGACGTGGTGCTCCTCGGTGGCGCCGGCCCCGAATACAGTCACCTCACCCTGTCGTGGGTGTACGACTGGATGGCCCAGGGCGTGCCGGTGGTCGCCATGCACCGCAGCATGTCGTGGACCACCACCGACGGGTTGCGCATCGATACCGGGATGTACCTGCACGGCATGGAGGAGTGCTCGGGGCGCAAGGCGACCGCCGTCGGTAAGCCCGCACCCGAGGGATTCCTGTCCGCCGCCGGACGGCTCGGGGTGGATGCCGACGAGATGTACATGGTCGGCGACGACCTGAACAACGATGTGCTGGCCGGGCAGGTGGTCGGCATGACGGGTGTTCTGGTGCGCACCGGAAAGTTCCGGCAGGACACGTTGGACCGTTGGGCCGCAGACGAATTCGCCATGCAACCCAGTCACGTCATCGAGTCGGTGGCCGATCTGCCGGAGTTGTTGGGGCTTTAACGCTGCGAGGCGCTCAGGCTGCGCACCGCATCGATACGGGCCTTGATCTGCTCACCGCTGGCCGCCGCCAGCGGTGGGCCACCGCAGATCTGGCGTAGCTCGTTGTGAATCTGCCCGTGCGTCTTGCCGGTGCGGTGATGCGCTATCGACACCAGGGTGTTCAGCTCGCGCCGGAGCTCCTGGAGCTGGCCGTGCGTGGTCCGCGGCGCAGGCAGCCCGGCCGCGCCGGCCGCGGCCGTGCGCTTCTGCAACTGCTCGTCCTGGCGGCGGCTCAGCAGATCGCGCATCTGGCCGGCGTCGAGCAGCCCGGGGATACCGAGATAGTCGGCCTCCTCGTCACTGCCGGCCGCGGCCGCGGTGCCGAACGATGATCCGTCGAAGATGACCTGGTCGAGTTCGGCGTCCGCACCGAGAGATTCGTAACCCCGGTCCTGGTCGGTGTTCTCGTCCTTGGTCTTGTTGGCGTCCTCGATCAGCTCATCGTCGAGGCCGTCGGATTCGCGGTGCGGCTTGCCGAGTACGTGGTTGCGTTGGGCTTCCAGCTCGCTGGCCAGCTGCAGCAGGTTGGGCACCGAGGGCAGGAAGATGCTGGCGGTCTCGCCGGGCTGCCTGCTGCGTACGAAGCGCCCGATGGCCTGGGCGAAGAACAGCGGGGTCGACGCACTGGTGGCGTAGACACCGACCGCCAGCCGGGGCACGTCCACACCCTCGGACACCATGCGCACCGCGACCATCCAGGGCTCCGAGGACTCGGAGAACTCCGAGATGCGCCTCGACGCCGTCGGATCGTCGGAGAGCACCACGGTCGGGTTGGTGCCGGTGATGGTGGTCAGCAGCTTCGCGTAGGCACGCGCAGTGGTCTGGTCGGTGGCGATGATCATGCCGCCCGCGTCGGGCACATGCTCACGCTTCTGCATCAGCCGTTTGTGGGCGGCGGCGATGACCGCGGGCATCCACTGGCCCTCGGGGTTGAGCGCCGTGCGCCAGGCCCGTGCGGTCTGTTCGGCGTTCAGCGGTTCACCGAGGCGTGCGGCGTGTTCCTCGCCGGCACTGTCGCGCCAGCGCGCCTCACCGGAGTAGGCCATGAACACCACGGGGCGCACCACGCTGTCGGCCAGTGCGTCGGCGTAACCGTAGACGTGATCGGCCTTGGAGCGCTGGAAACCCGCGCCGTCGGTCTCGTAGGTGACGAACGGGATGGGGCTGTCATCGGAGCGGAACGGCGTCCCGGTCAGCGCGAGGCGCCGCGTCGCATCGTCGTAGGCCTCCCGGATGGCGTCGCCCCACGTCTTGGCGTCGCCGCCGTGGTGGATCTCGTCGAAGATGACCAGCGTCTTGTAGTTCTCGGTGCGCACCCGGTGCCGGGTCGGGTGGCTGGCCACCTGGGCGTAGGTGACCACGATCCCGTGGTAGTCACTGGAGGTCTGCGCCGCCGAGTTGCTGAACTTGGGATCCAGCGCCATCCCGAACCGGGCGGCCGCCTGCGCCCACTGGGTCTTGAGATGCTCGGTGGGCACCACCACCACGACCTGCGCCACCGTGCCGTCACCCAGCAACTCCGCGGCGATGCGCAGCGCAAAGGTGGTCTTGCCGGCACCTGGCGTTGCGACAGCCAGGAAGTCCTTCGGCCTGGCGGCGAGATACTTCACCAACGCCCGGCGTTGCCAGCCCCGCAAAGCCTGGGTGCTGGGCGCTTCGTATGCCCGCACCCGGACTCCTATCTGGTCGAAGGGCAGTCTAGGGCAAGGGGTTCCGTGTTCGCATATCCGCAGGAGACGTGTCGCTCATCCGGGCGGTCAGACCGCGAAATCGACGCCGGTGAGCTCCTCGGAGACCGCCCACAGCCGGCGCTGCAGGTCCAGATCGTAGGACTGCGCGCTGCTGGCCACCACGACCGGGTTGCCCTTCTGTTGGGCGATGCCGTCGGGGCCGTAGTACTGGCCGCCCAGGGCGCCGGGGTCGGTGGCCGCCCGCAGCGACGGGAGCGCACCGCCCGCCGGGCTCTGCGCGATCAACGGGCTGACCGCCTGGAAGGCCCGCTGCAGGGCAGTCGGTACGTTGCGGGCCAGCTCGGTGGTGGACGTACCCGGGTGCGCGGCCAGGGCGATGGTCTTGCCCCGCGGTGCCAGCCGGCGCTGGAGCTCGTAGGTGAACAGCAGGTTGGCCAGCTTGGACTGCGTGTAGGCGCCCATCCGGCTGTACGAGCGTTCCCACTGCAGATCGTCGAAGTGGATGGCGCCACCCATCTTGTGGCCGTTGCTGCTGACCGTGACGATGCGGGCGCCTTCCACGTCGAGGATGGCGTCGAGCAACAAACCGGTCAGCGCGAAGTGACCGAGGTGGTTGGTGCCGAACTGCAGCTCGAAGCCGTCCTTGGTGGTGCCCTTCGGTGTGGTCATGACACCGGCGTTGTTGATCAACAGGTCGATCCTGGCGTGACCACCCTTCAGGGCTTCGGCGGCCTCGCGGACCGACGCCAGTGAGGTCAGATCGAGTTCCTGGACCGTCACCGTGCCGGGCAGCTGCGCGGCGGCGTGGGCGCCCTTGGCGGTGTCGCGCACCGCGATGACGACGTGGGCGCCGGCGGCGGCCAGCGACTTGGCGGTCTCGAAGCCCAGCCCGGTGTTGGCGCCGGTGATGACGGCCGTGCGGCCGGTCTGGTCCGGAATGTCGGCGGTGGTCCATGCGGTCATGAGAGATATCCTGTCAGAAGTGGAGGAGTCGTTCCGTATATACGGAACGCACGCCCCGCTTTGTTTGGTTCCCGGGAGGTTCGGAAAAGATGCGCGCCGATGCGGCACGGAACCGCGCACGGGTGCTCGAGGTGGCCTATGACACCTTCGCCACCGACGGCCTCGGGGTGCCCATCGACGAGATCGCCCGTCGCGCCGGCGTCGGCGCGGGCACCGTCTACCGGCATTTTCCGGCCAAGGAAGATCTGTTCCGGGCGGTGATCGAGGACCGGATGCGCAACATCGTCGACGAGGGACGCGCCCTGCTTGATGCGGATCCGGCCGGTGGGATCTTCACCTTGATGAGGGCCATGGTGCTCGAGTGGGGCGCCACCGACCGCGGACTGGTCGAGGCGTTCGCCGGTGCCGGCGTCGACATCAACCGTGCGGTGCCCGAAGCCGAGGCCGAGTTTCTCGGCATGGTCGCAGACCTGCTGGCCGCCGGCCAGGCCGCCGGAACCGTGCGTGCCGATGTCACGGTGCCGGCGGTCAAAGGGCTCGTCGTGGGGTTGCAAGCGATGCAGGCCTACAACTCCGCGGTCGCCGAAACGGGATTGGCCGTGGTGTTCGACGGGCTACGCGCCAAGTGAACAGGCGCTGACCAACCTTGCACTCGCCAGGGGGGAGTGCTAAAAATGACGTTGGCACTCTCGATCTGTGAGTGCTAGGTCGGGCCGGTGAGGCAGGGAGCACACCCACGCCGTCCGTCGCGGGCACTGAACCCGACCAAATAAGACGTGCAATTCCCAACCGGAGGAATCACCTCGCAATGGCCAAGACAATTGCGTATGACGAAGAGGCCCGCCGCGGCCTCGAGCGGGGCCTCAATGCCCTCGCTGACGCCGTAAAGGTGACGCTCGGCCCCAAGGGTCGCAACGTCGTCCTGGAGAAGAAGTGGGGCGCCCCCACGATCACCAACGATGGTGTGTCCATCGCCAAGGAGATCGAGCTGGAGGACCCGTACGAGAAGATCGGCGCTGAGCTGGTCAAAGAGGTCGCCAAGAAGACCGATGACGTCGCAGGCGACGGCACCACCACCGCCACCGTGCTGGCCCAGGCACTGGTTCGCGAAGGCCTGCGCAACGTCGCGGCCGGCGCCAACCCGCTCGGCCTGAAGCGCGGCATCGAGAAGGCCGTCGCGGCCGTCACCGAGCGCCTGCTCTCGACCGCCAAAGAGGTCGAGACCAAGGAGCAGATCGCTGCCACCGCCGGCATCTCCGCCGGTGACCAGTCCATCGGTGACCTGATCGCCGAGGCGCTGGACAAGGTCGGCAACGAAGGTGTCATCACCGTCGAGGAGTCCAACACCTTCGGCCTGCAGCTCGAGCTCACCGAGGGCATGCGCTTCGACAAGGGCTACATCTCGGGTTACTTCGTGACCGACGCCGAGCGCCAGGAAGCCGTCCTGGAGGATCCCTACATCCTGCTGGTCAGCTCCAAGGTCTCGACCGTCAAGGACCTGCTGCCCCTGCTGGAGAAGGTCATCCAGTCCGGCAAGCCGTTGCTGATCATCGCCGAGGACGTCGAGGGCGAGGCCCTGTCGACCCTGGTGGTCAACAAGATCCGTGGCACCTTCAAGTCCGTCGCCGTCAAGGCCCCGGGCTTCGGTGACCGCCGCAAGGCCATGCTGCAGGACATCGCGATCCTGACCGGTGGCCAGGTTGTCAGCGAAGAGGTCGGCCTCAAGCTGGAGACCGCGGACATCGCCCTGCTGGGCACCGCCCGCAAGGTCGTCATCACCAAGGACGAGACCACCATCGTCGAGGGCGCGGGCGACTCCGACGCCATCGCCGGTCGGGTGGCCCAGATCCGCGCCGAGATCGAGAACAGCGACTCCGACTACGACCGCGAGAAGCTGCAGGAGCGCCTGGCCAAGCTGGCCGGCGGCGTTGCAGTCATCAAGGCCGGAGCTGCCACCGAGGTGGAGCTCAAGGAGCGCAAGCACCGCATCGAGGACGCCGTCCGCAACGCGAAGGCTGCCGTCGAAGAGGGCATCGTCGCCGGTGGTGGCGTGGCTCTGCTGCAGTCGGCTCCGGCGCTCGACGAGCTGAAGCTCGAGGGTGACGAGGCCACCGGTGCCAACATCGTGCGCGTCGCGCTGTCGGCTCCGCTCAAGCAGATCGCCTTCAACGGTGGTCTGGAGCCCGGTGTCGTCGCCGAGAAGGTGTCGAACCTGCCCGACGGTCACGGCCTGAACGCCGCGACCAACGTGTACGAGGACCTGCTGGCCGCCGGCGTTGCCGACCCGGTCAAGGTCACCCGCTCGGCGCTGCAGAACGCGGCGTCCATCGCGGCGCTGTTCCTCACCACCGAGGCCGTCGTCGCCGACAAGCCGGAGAAGGCGTCCGCACCTGCGGGCGACCCGACCGGTGGCATGGGCGGTATGGACTTCTAAGTCCTGTTTGTCGGAAGAGCCCGGTCCCGTTCGCGGGGCCGGGCTTTTTCGTGTTCAGTGTCTACGCAATGTCACCCTGGCGGCGTCGCTGTGCATATATATCCATGGGGCAGCTGTCAGAGTGACATTGCGATTGGCCCGCGATGTGCGCGCCGGCGGATGACGGACAGAATATCGGCGCAGACCGCGTCCCAGCGATAGACAACATCCTCATAGGTCAGCCGAATGACCAAGAACCCCAAGCCGGTGGCCACTCTGTCCCTCGTCCGGTCGGATTGGTACCTGGGGAGGTGGTGCTCGCGGCTGTCAGCTTCGATGATGAGCCGATCGCCCACGAGGAAGTCGACCCGCCCGACACCCTGAATGTCCACCTGGGACCGCAAGTGGATTCCCAGGGCGTGCAGTCGAAACCGGATGATCGTCTCGGTACCGGACTCGCTCTTGGCGTCGCACCGCTCGGCGAGGTTCAGGTGTGCATAGCGGGACGCCGCCACAATCGCTCGCGCATCCGCCATCTCGATCATCTGCTTGTTCAGCATCGAGTCCAGAACAATGACGAGGCCCTCGGTGCCGAGGCAGTTCGCCGCTGCCGCGACCGCGATGTCCACCGGGTCGACGGCGCCGACGATGGGTGGATCCAGACGATACGGATGGCAGGACCGAATTCCCGCACGCGACCGGCGTGCCCGCGACGAGTACCGGACGTGCAGCGCCGAGTCGGGAACCCAGACTCGGTGCAGGCGTAGCGCTGAGACACAACTCAGCACACCGCCGGCTGACACCGCGCGGACCACCTGTGGGTCGGCCGATTGCGCGGCATACCAGCCGCGCCGCACCTGCAGCCAACCCCGCGCCGACATCCCGGCGACACGAAGCTGTGCGGTGGACACCACCCCGCCATTCGCCGCGAGGATGTGCGCCATGCCTGCCACCGCTCAATTGCAGCGCACGAGAAGTGGCCGACGACAGACCCGGTCGCCAACCTGTGGATAACTCGGGGAAGTCAGCCCTTCAGCGGGAGGCAGTCGTGCAGGCCGGCGGGGTCGGTGCCCCCGCCCGGCTCGATGGCGCTGCGGTGCAACACCGCGCGACTCGGTGTCAGGCGTACGCCGCCCTCGGTGACCTCGGCGGTGCCGTCGACGATCAGCGAGTAGCCGGTCGGTTCCCGCGGCGGCCAGAGCACGGTGACTGCCGCGTGTGCGGCGGCGTTGCGCGCAGTGGTGTTGCCGATCGGGCCGATGGTGAACGCACCGCCCTCGAAGAGCGGAGTCACGGCCACCGTGTGGGCCCGGAAATCGTCGCCGACGGTGATCAGATATCCCAAGGGAAAATCGGCCAGGGTCTGCCCGAGCTTGTCCAGATCCACCTTCACGCTCATGGGAGGAACAATAACGACGCCGGGCGGAGTTAACGAAGCATGCCACTGCCCGCACCGTCTCCGACCACCACGGCCGTCATCACCGGAGCGTCGGCGGGTATCGGCGCCGATATCGCCCGTGAGCTGGTTTCCCGTGGATATGGGGTCACCCTGGTCGCGCGGCGTGAGGACAAGCTGCGCGAGCTGGCCGCCGAACTGTCCGGATCGGCCCGGGTGGAGGTCATCGCCTGCGACGTTTCCGATCCCGAGGCTCGCGCCGGCCTGCTCGACGAGGTCGAGCGGCGCGGACTGCAGGCCGACATCCTGGTCAACAACGCCGGTATCGGCACCATGGGTGCGGTCAAGGACGCGGACGTGGCCGACGAGATCGCCCAGATCCGGGTCAACGTGGAGGCCGTCATCGACCTGACGACGCGCGCCGTGCAGTTGATGGTCCCGCGCGGTCGTGGTGCCATCCTCAACGTCGGCTCGACCGCCGGTTTCCAGCCCTTCCCCGGGCAGGCCGGATACGCGGCGACCAAGGCGTTCGTGCGGTCCTACACCGATGGGCTGCGCGCCGAGTTGGCCGGCAGCGGTGTCACCGTGGCGACACTGAACCCCGGTCCGGTGCGCACCGAGTTCATCGCGGCCGCCGGAATGGACGAACGCGAATTCGCGGACGCCTTCCCGAAATTCATGTGGGTGCGCGCGCGTGAGGTGGCCAAGGCCGGGATCGATGCCCTCGCCGACGACCGCGGCAGCGTCATCCCGGGCCTGGCCAACCAGGTGTCCACCCGGCTCTTTCAGCTGATCCCGAAGCGGCTGCTGCTGCCCCTGCTGGTCAGGCAGCATCCCGCGCTGAAGCGTGCGTCCTCAGCAGGCTGACGGCCAGGGCCGCATCCACCCCTCGACGGGCAGCTCCAGCCCGTTGCACAGGGTGCAGATCGTCCGGTACCAGCCCACCGCGATCAGCAACTCGAGGCGCTGCTCGTCGGAGAGGCTGTCGCCCAGCGCGTTCCAGGTCGCCACCGACCACGACCCGGACCCTTCGAGCTCGTCGACGGCGGCGATCAGCACCCGCTCGTCGGACGACCATTCGATCACCGCGCCGGTGACCAACGCGTCGCACTCGGCGTCGGACACCCCGGCGATCGGACCCCAGAACGCGGCCTGGCCGCCCCACTCGTACCCGCAACCGACCAACGCGCAGATCCGCAGGATGGCAATGGTGCGTACCCGTGGCGGCAGCAGCGCGTCGACGTACAGCGCCTCTCCGAGCTTGCGCAGCCTGGCCGCCAGCATCGGATGGCGCTGCAGCACGCGCACCAGCAGCAACGGCTCATAGGTGCGGTCGGGATGGCCCCAGCTGGTGATGCCGGCGGTGTCCTCCTCGCTCCACGGGGGAGTGAGCGGTGCGACGCGGCTCACGAGGTGGGCGCTGCCTGGCGGCCGCGCACCAGCCGCCCCGGCCGCGCCTCGGTGGGCACCCCGTTCTCGGCGATGATCTCGCCGGACACGATGGTGGCGACGTAGCCGTCGGCCCGCTGATCGAGCCGACGGCCCCCGGCGGGCAGGTCGGCCTGCACCGTCGGCCGGTGCAGGCGCATCGCGGCGGCGTCGATGATGTTGACGTCGGCCTTGTATCCGGAGGTCAGCTGTCCGCGGTCGGCCATCCCGGCGATCCGGGCCGGCACCGAGGTCAGCTCCTTGACCACTCGGGGCAGGGGCAGCCGCCCCGCCGGGCGGTCGCGCACCCAGTGCGTCAGCATGTAGGTGGGGAAGCTCGCGTCACAGATCATTCCGTAGTGGGCGCCGCCATCGCCGAGCCCCAGTACGACGTCGTCGCGCTGGATCAACTCGGCCACGGTGTCCAGCGAGTGGTCGCGGAAATTGGCCAGCGTCACCAACAGCATGGCGTGACCGTCATCGTCGAGCAGACGATCGTAGGCTTCCTCCAGTGGGCTGACGTCGCGGGCCCGGGCGCGCGCGCCGATCGAATCCTCTGCCGCGGGTTCGTAGTTCGGCGGATCGCCGAGCGGGTACATGTAGTCCCAGGCCTGGGCGGCGAACATCAGGGGGTGCCCGTCGGCGGCCGGCGTGTCGGTCAGAATGCGTTCCCGCACCTCGGGTTTGCGCATCTCGGCGACGCGTTCGGCGAGCGGCAGATCGGCGATACCGCGGTAGGAGGGGTACATGACGAAGGGGTTGCCGGACAGGTCAAGGCCGAGCACCAGCCCGATCGGCCGCGGGAAGATCTGGCCCGTAACGTCGCCGCCATTTGCATTGGCCTTCTCCACCATCCGCAGCGCATCGAGATGGATCGGCGGACCGGCGTTGCCGATCGCGAGGGTGAACGTCACGGGCAGGCCCACCTCGGCGGCGACGTCGAACACCGCCTTGAGCGCCCCCTCGTAGTCACCGGCCATCAGATCGGGCACGAACTGCAGCAGTCCACCGCCGGCGTCGTCGACCCCGCGGGCGATAGCCTCGATCTCGGCGTACTCGGCCTCGTAACTAGGGATCGGTTGTCCGCCCGCGGTTTTGTGCAACGTGAGCCTCGACGACGCGAAACCGACGGCGCCGGCCCGGATGGCCTCCTCGGCGAGCTTGCGCATCAGCGCGAGGTCTTCGGCGGTGGGCAGTTCACGGTCGACGCCGCGCCGGCCCATGACGTACACCCGCAGCGGGGAGTGCGGGAGGAAGGCGGCGACATCGATATCGCGGCGGCGGCCGTCGAGGGCGTCGAGGAATTCCGGGAAGGTTTCCCACGTCCACGGCAGGCCGTCGACCATGACGACACCGGGGATGTCCTCGACACCGGCCATCACGTCGACCAGCGTGTCGTGGTCCTCGGGCCGGCACGGCGCGAAGCCGACGCCGCAGTTGCCCATCACGGCGGTGGTCACCCCGTGCGCCGATGACGGTGTCATGCGGTCGCTCCAGATGGCCTGGCCGTCGTAATGGGTGTGCAGGTCCACGAAGCCGGGCGTGACGAGCAGTCCGGTCGCGTCGATCTCCCGGTCGGCCGTGCCGTCGACGGTGCCGACGGCCGCGATCACCCCATCGGAGATCGCGACGTCCCCGATGTACGGATCGCCACCGAGTCCGTCGACGATGGTGCCGCCCCGGATCACGAGCTCATATGTCATACCCCGAATGTACGGTCACGGTGTGATAGATCACTTCGGAATCAACTGTGCGGATTGGGAGAGGTCGAAGGCCTTCTACGACAAGGTCCTCGGCGTGCTGGGGTTCACCCGGCAGATGGATTTCCCGGTCGCCATCGGCTACGGCGTCGACGGCAAACCGGACTTCTGGATCGCGGATATGAGCGCCGGCGAGGCGGCCGGTCCGAACCGTGAGACGCATTTCGCGTTCCACGCCGCGGACACCGACGCGGTGCGGGCGTTCTACGACGCGGCGCTGGAAGTGGGTGCGGAGTCCCTGCACGCGCCGCGGCTGTGGCCCGAATATCACCCGGGCTACTTCGGGGCGTTCGTCCGGGACCCGGATGGCAACAACGTGGAGGCGGTCTTCCACGGACCAGGTGCCTGAGCCAGGCCGTCGACGTCAGATGCGGGCGGCGATGAAGCGGGCTGCCCGCTCGGGATACGGCGGCAACTCGTAATTGCTGTGCGCCGATCTGTCCCTGCCGTCCGAGCAGATCGGATCGCCGCCGCTGCACACGTCGATGGCGCGGCCGGCGAACTGGCCGGTGGTCGCCAACGATGAGCCGAATCGCGCGCTGGGGTTGCCGAAGACGGCGACGGCCGCGATGTTGCTGGTCAGTGCCGGATCCAATGCCGGGGCAGAGCCGATCGAGCCGATGCGGTCTCCCACCGGCGGTACCCCGGCCAACATGGATACAGCCGAAGCGCCCTGTGAGAACCCGCCGAGCACGATGCGGGTGCCCGGACACTGCGCGGCCATCCACGCTATGCGCCCGCGGGCGTCGTCGGCGCCGCGACCGGTGGTCAGGAAGTTGTAGCTCGCCGGATAATCCACGGCGTAGGCCGAGACGCTCTGATCGCCGAGCGTCGACCGCAGGGTTGTGTACAGCGCGTCCCCGACACGGCCCATACCGGGAGGCTCGGCGGTGCCGCGTGCGAACACCAACTCGACGTCGGCGCACGGTTCTGCTCTCACAGGCGCCGGTGCTGCAAAGGCGATAGCGGCGGGGAGCGCCAACACTGCGGCTGCGCGAGCAAGCGTATTCGGCATGTCGACGTGCATACCACTGGCGCGAGTACTTTGGCGACCATGAGTGATGCAGCCAGGGAACTGCTTCGGGACTCCTTCACCAGACTCGTCGAGCATGTCGACGAGCTGACCGACGGGCTGTCCGACGAGGTGTCGTGGTGGCAGCCGGTGGCCGGTGCGAACAGTGTTGCGTGGCTGATCTGGCACAGCGCCCGGCAGCACGATATCCAGCTCGCCGATATCGCGGGCACCGAGCAGGTGTGGATCCGGGACGGGTGGCGGGAACGCTTCGGGCTGGACCTGCCGGGCAACGACATGGGCTACGGGCACACCCCGGCTGAGGTGGCCAAGGTGCGTGCCCCGGCGGACCTGCTTGCCGGCTACTACCGCGCGGTGCACAAGGTGACGTTGGAGTACATCGCCTCGATCGACGACGCCGAGTTGAAGCGCATCGTCGACGACAACTGGGAGCCGCCGGTGACGGCGAGCGTGCGGCTGGTCAGCATCGTCGACGACAGCGCCCAGCACCTGGGGCAGGCCGCGTACCTCAAGGGCACGCTGGCCCCGACTTGACAGGTGTCAACCCCGGTGCGAGCTACGTCACAGCCCCGGTTTAACATGGCTCCATGACTGCCACAGCAGACCGTTCCGACGTGTCGACCATCCTCAACCCGGCCACCGGCGCGGTGGCCGGCGAGGTGCGCTGGACCAACCCCGCCGATGTCCCACAGATCGCCGCCGGGCTGCGCGAGGCGCAGCGCGAATGGGAGGCCCGCGGCGCCAAGGGCCGCGCCAAGGTGCTCGCCCGCTACGCCGTCTGGCTGGGAGACCACCGCGACGAGATCGAGCGGTTGCTGATCGCCGAAACCGGCAAGTCGGCCACCGACGCGGCCCAAGAGGTGCCGCTGCTGATCATGATCCTGTCCTACTACATCAAGACGGTCGAGAAGGCGATGGCGCCGGACAGCCGCCCGGCCCCGCTGCCGTTCCTGTCGATCAAGAAGATCGCCGTGCACTACCGGCCGCGCGCGGTCGTCGGGATCATCGCGCCGTGGAACTACCCCGTCGCCAACGCGATGATGGACGCCATCGGCGCGCTGGCCGCCGGTGCCGCGGTGTTGCTCAAACCGTCCGAGCGGACCCCGCTGACCGCGGAGGTGCTGCTGCGCGGCTGGCTCGATTCGGGCGCCCCCGAGGTGCTGGCCCTGGCCCAGGGGGCGCGTGAGGTGTCCGAGGCCGTCATCGACAACTCCGACTACATCCAGTTCACCGGTTCGTCGGTAACCGGCGTGAAGGTGATGGAGCGCGCCGCGCGCCGGCTCACCCCGGTCAGTCTTGAGCTGGGCGGCAAGGACCCGATGATCGTGCTCGACGACGCCGATGTGGAGCTCGCCGCCAACGCCGCGGTGTGGGGGGCGATGTTCAACGCGGGCCAGACCTGTGTGTCCGTCGAGCGGGTCTACGTGATGGAGCAGGTGTACGACCAGTTCGTCGCCGCAGTGGTCAACGCCGTGCAGAACCTGAAGGTGGGTTCGGGCGAAGGCTACGACTTCGGCGCACTGATCGACGAGTCCCAGGTGGCGGTCACCGCCAGGCACGTCGACGACGCCCTGGCCAAGGGCGCCCGGGCGTTGACCGGTGGCAAGCGGTCCGAGGGCGCGGGCAGCTTCTACCCGCCCACCGTCCTCGTCGACGTCGACCACTCGATGGCGTGTATGACCGAAGAGACCTTCGGCCCCACGCTGCCCATCATGAAGGTGTCCTCCGTGGGTGAGGCCGTGCGGCTGGCCAACGACAGCCCGTACGGGCTGAGTGCCGCGGTGTTCTCCAAGGATATCGAGCGCGCCAAGGACATTGCGCTGCAGCTGGATTGCGGCGCCGTCAACGTCAACGACGTGATCTCCAACCTGATGTGCACCACCGCCCCGATGGGCGGCTGGAAGACCTCCGGGATCGGTGCCCGCTTCGGCGGTGTCGACGGTGTGCGCAAGTACTGCAGGCAGGAGACCGTGGTGGTGCCGCGGCTGAGCGTCGGTGCCGGCGGCAACTACTACAACAACTCGCTCAAGGCGCTGGCCCGGATGAACAAGATGATGACCAAGATGGCGCTGTCGCGGCCCAGGCGCGAAGCGAAGTAGACCACCTGCTGTTCACCCGGACGTCACCGTCTCGTACGTCCGGGCGGATAACTTCGCCCGGTGACCCTGGATCTCTCCGGCTACGCCGTCCGTGACGATGACGACGACGATCCCGAACTGCTGTTGATGCCCGGCGGCGACGTCGTCGACACCTGGCGGGAGAACTACCCGTACGGCGAGCGCATGAAGCGCATCGAGTACGAGGAGCAGAAGCGACTACTGCAGATCGAACTGCTCAAGTTGCAGAAATGGAGCCAGGCCAACGGGTTGCGGCACGTCATCGTGTTCGAGGGGCGTGACGCCGCGGGCAAGGGTGGCACCATCAAGCGGTTCATGGAACACCTCAACCCGCGCGGAGCCCGGGTGGTGGCACTGGAGAAGCCGACCGAGAAGGAACGCACCCAGTGGTACTTCCAGCGTTATGTGGAGCACCTGCCCGCCGCCGGTGAGGTCGTGCTGTTCGACCGGTCCTGGTACAACCGGGCCGGTGTCGAACGGGTGATGGGTTACTGCACACCCAAGCAGCACGCCGAGTTCATCCGGCAGGCCCCGCTGTTCGAGCAGATGCTCGTCAATGACGGCATCAGCCTGACCAAGCTGTGGTTCTCGGTGACCCAGAACGAACAGCGCACCCGTTTCACCATCCGTCAGGTCGATCCGGTCCGGCAGTGGAAACTCTCGCCCACCGACCTGGCATCGCTGGACAAGTGGGACGACTACACCGCGGCCAAGGAAGACATGTTCGCCTGGACCGATACCGAGACCGCGCCGTGGACCGTCGTGAAAAGCAACGACAAGAAACGCGCCCGGATCAACGCGATGCGCCATGTGCTGAGCAAGTTCGACTACGACAACAAGGACTACGAGGTGATCGGGCAGCCCGATCCGCTGATCGTGGGCCGCGCGCTGGCCGACTGAGGCCGGTTACTGGCGGGCCATGGGTACTTTGGTCATCATCAGCTCGGTGAGTGCTACCGCCGCGTCATTAGAAGATGCTCTGGCAGAGAGTATTTCAACATCGATGAGGTAGTTCTCGGCGACGCCCAGTGCTCGTTGCGTGCGTACTTGCATGACTGATGCGTTGGTGGACATCGTGATCACCGATGACAGCAAGGTCTCGTCGGCCTCGACCTGCGCGGCGTCGAAATCTCCGAAGACGCCGGCCTTCAACGAGGACGAAGCCAACTTGTCGGCACCGCGCTGCGCGATCGCACCGGCACTCTGAGAAAATTCTGCGCCCATGCGCAGCAAATCAGTATCGACGATCACCGAGACCCCCTCGCTCGTCACCACTGAGCATAAGGCGACGACGGAGGGGGTCTGAGCACCAATTCTTGGGACCTCGGCGCGGCCGATAACGCGATGCGCCCTGTGCTGAGTAAGTTCGACTACGACAACACGGACCACGAAGCGATGGACTGACACACAGAGAGGGGTGCCATGCGTTCGCTGCTGGCGCTCCTGCTCTGGGTGGTGACCACGGCGCTGCTGGCCGTCAGCGTGCCCGCGCTGTGGACGCAGCACCACATCGTCAGCGTGGACGGGTACTCGGACCTGGCGGCCGGCGCGGCCAGGAGCCCGGCCTTGCAGCAGCCGATGGCCGCCGAGCTGACCGCCCAGGTGTCCGAGGCCACCGGAGCCTCGGGTGTGCAGGCCACCCTGCTGGGTGCGGCTGCCAACTCCTACACGGCCAGCCCGGTCTTCCCCGGGCAGTTCGCCGCCGTCAACCGGGTGGCGCATCGCTGGCTGTTCACCAACGACGCGCAGGGCCAGTGGGTGGTGGACCTGTCGCCGATGCTGGCCGACAGTTCCATCCGGCAGACGCTGGACGGGTTCGGCGTCCAGGTGCCGACGAGCCTGCAGGTTCCGGTGACCGAGAACGAATCCGGCGGTCTGCGGCCGGGCCAGTTGCGGCCCGTCGCGCTGTGGGGCCCGTGGGCCAGCGTCGGGGTGGCCGTACTTGCCGTCGTATTCGCCCTGCTGACTCTCACGGCGTCCCGCAAGCGCGGCAGAATGTTTGCCGCGCTGGGGGTTTCGGCACTTCTGGTCGGTGCGGCCGGCTGGGCCGGTATCGAGATCGGCCGCGGTCATGTCGACGATGCGCTGAACCGGACCACCGGCAACATCCACGCCATCGCCGATGTGATGGTCGACCACGCGGTCAACAGCATGCACATGTGGCTGAACCTCACCCTGACCGTCGGCGGCGGCATGGTGATCATCGGGGTGATCGTGTCGCTGCTCAGCGGGCTGGGCGGGTCACGTCAGGAAGAAGTCCCCGTCACCCGCAAGCGCTGAGGAGTTCAGCGCCGCCCGCGCGGCGGCACCCGTTTCACGTCGCTGACGGCCAGGCCCGCGGCCACCTCCAGGTCGAAGAGCGCGGGTTCGATCAGATCGGCCATCTTGTGGATGTCGGCTGCCACCTCGGGTGTGGTGATGAAGCCGAAGTCGACCGAACCGCAGTAGCTGAAGCACGTGACGTTGAGCGCCACATCGAACAGCAGCGGGCCGAGCGGCATCAGGCTCTCGACCTTCGCACCGCCGAGGTACAGCGGGAAGTCCGGGCCGGGCACATTGCTGATCACCACGTTCATCGGGGCGATCGAGCTGCCGATCCCGCTGGCCGCGTAGGCCCGCGATGCCAGGGCGAGCAGGCCCGGCGGCGTGGTCTCGGTATAGCCCATGATCTGGTTCGCGGTCAGCGCCTTGGCCATCTCCTTGGCGCCCTGGGTGTAGGCGTAGATGGCCTTGATGCGTCGGGCCGGGTCGGCGATATCGCTGGCGAGCACCACAGTCATGGCCGAGACCTGGTTGCCCACACCGTTATCGGACTCCGACCGGGTGGACACCGGCACCTGGGAAACCAGTGACTTCTCCGGTAACTCGTTGTGCCCCTTGAGGTATTCGCGCATGGCGCCGGACACCAGTGCGAGCACGACATCGTTGAGCTTGACCCCGAACGCCTCCTTGACCGCCTTGACCCGCTCCAGCGGCACCCGCGCCCCCGCCACCCTGCGGTGCGGTGAGATCGGGGCGTTGAATCGCACTGTCGGGGAATCGAAATAGCGCGGCGGCTTGTTGTTGATCCCGCGCACCGCGATCTGCTGGCGCACCGTCTGCTCGATGAGCCGGGCGATCCGGTAGGGCGTCTTGACGCCGAGGTTGATCAGTCCGTTGACGAACCGAACCTCGGGCCGCGGCAGACCGACGCCGACGAGGGAGCGGTCGACGTCGACGGCGGGTGGGCGCGGCTCGCGGGTCACGTCGAAGAGGATCTCGGTGAGTCCGGCGCCGGAGACGCCGTCGACGACGGCGTGGTGCATCTTCGTGATGATCGCGACGCGGCCGTTCTTGAGACCCTCGATCCACCACAGTTCCCACAGTGGTTTGGACCGGTCGAGTTTGTAGGACATCAGCCGACCGGCGAGTTCGTCGAACTCCTTGCGGCCGCCGGGCGCCGGGACCGCGATCCGCCGGACGTGAAAGTCGATGTCGAGGTCGTCGTCCTCGACGAACCACGGCCGGTCCATCCCCATCGGCGCACCCGTCACACGCCAGCGCAACTGGGGAAGTTCGGGCAGCCGGCTGGCGACGAGTTCGCGGACGCGTTCGAAGCTGAAGTCCGGCGCGTCGGTCGGGTCGCACACCGCACATGCGCCGATGTGCATGTGCCAGCCCCCGGTTTCGGCGAACCAGAATGCTGCGTCCACGCTCGATAGCCGGCTCATGGGGGGAGCGTACGCGGGGGGGTGGTGGCTATCGGTCGTGGTTGGGCATGCGGTGGCGAAGTTTCTGCCCGGGTTCGGCACGGGTGACCGCCGACGTGATCGCCAGCGCGATGAGCACATCGGCGGCCGTGATGAACAGGCCGGCCCAGTACATCCATCTGATGGTGGGATCCGGCTGGGCGGCGAAGTAGGTGAACAGGAAAATCGGCCCGACGATCCCGCAGACCAGCGTCATCGCCTGGATGGCGAGATAGCGTTTGAACACCGAGAATCCGGACATCGGGCGCCAGCATAACCGCGCTGCCGTTCCCGCGATTGCGCACATTCCCGTCGTGCGCAACCATCCTGACCTGGAACGTGTCGGCACATACGTCTACGGTGCGGGCAAGGCCGGTTGGATGGGGGGACTACCAGATGGGGGGAGATTTTAATGCCGAGGGGAATGAACCGCGGGGCAACACGGGTTGGCGGGGGGAAGAGATATCCACCGCCGCACCGCGTGATCTACCCGGGCAGGGGGCGGTGGGGCGGGGGGAAGCGGGCTCGGACAAGCAACCCCGCCGGGTGGATAGGCTGGGGGGGGAGAGGGCCGGCAGCCGGCCGTGGGCCGAACGGGGGGGGAGGAGATGTAAAAAAAAAAGGAGGGGAGGAAGATGATGAGGGGGGGCGGCGCGCGACGGCCGGGGGGCCACCCGGGGCGATGGCCGGCGCGCTGGGGGGTGGGGTAAAACCGACAAACATTCGGGAGGGGGGGTCGCGGCGGGGCAGTCAAGGGGGGGGGGGCGGGGGGGGGCGAACCGCACCCCTTATACGGGTAATGGCGCGGCATGACATAAGACACAACCCCCGGAGGAGAAGGAGAGGAGGGCCGGCAGGGGGGGGGGGACGACAGGGAGGGGAAAACGGAGGGAAAGGGGAATGGGACCCGGGGGGGGGGGGGAGGGGAGGGGGGCAGGCGCGGGAGCGGCACGCCCGCGGGGCCCCCCGGGGACCGCACCCCCCCCCGCCGGGGCCCGGGTAACGCGGGTGAAATCGCGCCGACACTGGGGGTAGTGCGCCCGAACTACTTTCGTGGCGATGAAGACTCTTTCCAGCCCCGCAGTGCAGATCGGCATCGCGGCCGTCGGCGGTATCGCCTTCGGTCTGCTCGTCGGCGAGTGGGCGGCAAATCTGAAGTTCGTCGGGGACATGTTCATCCGGCTCATCCAAATGTCGATCGTGCCGCTGGTGGTGGCCTCGGTCATCGTGGCCACCGCATCGATGACGGGTGCCGGCACCGGCCGGATCGCCTTTCGCACCTTCAAATGGATGCTCGGCTTCTCCTTCGTCGCCGCGGTGCTGGCGTGGCTGCTCAGCACCTGGATCCAGCCCGGGGCGGGCATGGTCTTCACCCAGGAACTCGATCCCGCCCTGCAAGAGTCCGCGGGGGAGGCGCTGGGCTGGCAGGAGACGCTGCTCAACTTCGTCTCGACCAACATCTTCAATGCGATGTCGACCGCCACGATGGTCCCCATCATCGTCTTCTCGTTGTTGTTCGGTATCGCGCTGCGCAGCCACATCAACTCCCGTGGCGACGACTCGGTGCTCGGCTTCATCGATCAGATCCAGCAGATCGTGCTGACCATGATCCGGTTGGTGATGTATGTGGCGCCGGTCGGCGTCTTCTGCCTGCTCGCTGCGCTCGCCGGAGACGTGGGTTTCTCGGTGGTCACCACGGCGCTGAAATACCTCGGCACCACGCTGCTCGGGGTGCTCATCCTCTTCGCGCTGTTCGTGCTCGTCGTCACGGTGCGTACCCGGCTGAGCCCGTTGAAGCTGCCGGAGAAACTCGCCGAACAGACCGCCATCGCCGTCACCACGACCAGCTCGGCGGTCACCTTCCCGACCGTGCTGCGCAACGCCGTCGAGAAGGTGGGCGTCAGCCAGAAGGTCGCCAACTTCACCCTGTCCATCGGACTGACGATGGGCTCCTACGGCGCCGTCCTGAACTACATGATCGTGGTGATGTTCCTGGCCCAGGCCGGCGACATCAACCTCAGCTTCGGCCAGATCGCGCTCGGGATGGCGCTGGCGATCCTGCTCAACATGGGCACCATCACCGTGCCCGGCGGCTTCCCTGTTGTGGCGATGTTCCTGGCGACCTCGCTGGGCCTGCCGTTCGAAGCCGTCGGCCTGCTGATCGCCGTCGACTGGTTCGCCGGGATCTTCCGCACCTTCCTCAACGTCAACGGGGATACCTTCGTGGCGATGCTGGTCGCCAATGCCGACGACGAGATCGACCGCGACGTGTACAACGGCACCAAGACGGTGACCGCCGAGGAACTCGACCTCGCCGAGTACAGCGACGCCCTGGCGCGCGCGGACCAGGCGGACTAGCCGTGGACTAGCCGCCGAGAGTCCGCCACAGGTAGCGGTAGATCAGCGCAGCCCGGAACGCGGCCTGCGAGTTGTCCGCCGCGCCACCGTGCCCACCCTCGATGTTCTCGTAGTAACTCACCGGATGCCCGGCCTCCTCGAGGGCGGCGGTCATCTTGCGGGCGTGCCCGGGGTGCACCCGGTCGTCGCGCGTCGAGGTGGTGATCAGGATCGGCGGATAGCTGCGATCGGCCGAAATATTTTGATACGGCGAGTATTTCGAGATGAACTCCCAGTCGGCCGGCTCATCGGGGTTGCCGTACTCGGCCACCCAGGAGGCCCCGGCCAGCAGCAGGTGGAACCGTTTCATGTCCAGCAACGGCACGCTGCAGACCAGCGCGCCGAACAGGTCCGGGTAGCGCGTGAGCATGATGCCCATCAGCAGGCCGCCGTTGCTGCCGCCCTGCGCCCCCAGCCGTGCCACCGTGGTCACGCCGCGCGCCACCAGATCCCGCGCCACCGCGGCGAAGTCCTCGTCCACGAGGTGGCGTCCCGCGCGCATCGCCTGGGTGTGCCAGCCCGGTCCGTACTCACCGCCGCCGCGGATGTTGGCCAGCACGTAGGTGCCGCCGCGGGCCAGCCACAGCCGGCCCAGCACCCCGTCATAGCCCGGTGTGCGCGACACCTCGAAGCCGCCGTAACCGCCCAGCAGCGTCGGTCCCGCCTCGCCCGGCCTGCCGACCACGAAGTACGGGATCCGGGTGCCGTCGGCTGACGTCGCGAAATGCTGTGCGACCTCGATGCCGGCCGCATCGAAGAAGCCGGGTGCCTGCTTGATCCGAGTGACCGGGCCATCCGGCGTGCCGTGCAGCAGCTGTGACGGTGTGACGAAACCGCTTGAATCCAAGAATATCTCGTCACCATGTGAGTCGGCCGCGGCGATCACCGTGTTCGTGTTCGGCGGCACCCCGGCCAGTTCGGCCGCCGTCCACTCGCCGGGGGTGAAGATCTGCACGCGGCTGGCGACATCGGCCAGTGTGACCACGACGAGCTTGTCCCGCGTCCACGAATACTGGTGCAGGCTGGTGCGGGCGTCCGGCTCGAACACCACGGTCAGATTCTTTGTGCCCGAAATGAACTCGGAATAGCTGGCGGCCAGCAGCGAACCGGCCGGGTACCCGTCCCAATCGGTGCGCAGCTCGATGAGCAACCAGTCGTGATGCACCGAGACGCTGGCGTCGGTGGGGGCGTCGACGCGCACCAGCTCCTCGCCGCGCAGTTCGTAGATCTCGTCGTTGAAGAAGTCGACCGCACGGCTGATCATGGTCCGCTCGAAACCGGGGGTGCGGTCCACCGAGGCCGCGACGATGACGTCGGTCTGCTCCCCGGCGTAGACCGTCACCGCGTCGGCCGGCGCGTCCCCGCGGCGCCAGCGCTTGACCAGCCGGGCGTAGCCGGAATCGGTCAGCGAATCAGGGCCGAAGTCGGTGCCGACCAGCACGGTGTTCTCGTCCTCCCAGGTGATCTGGGTCTTGGCCTCGGGCAGTTCGAATCCACCTGTCACGAATTCACGTGTACGCATGTTGAATTCCCGTACCACCACGGCATCGGCCCCGCCCCGGGACAGGCTGATCAGCGCCAGCGCGTGGTTGGGTTCGATGACATCGGCGCCGGCCCACACCCAGTTCTCACCGTCGGCGGCCGCCAGCGCGTCGACATCGATCACCACATCCCAGTCGGGAGTGTCGCTCCGATAGCTCTCCAGCGTGGTGCGTTGCCACAGCCCGCGTGGGTTGGCCTCGTCGCGCCAGAAGTTGTACAGGTAGTCCCCGCGCCGGCGCACGTACGGGATGCGGGCATCGGTGTCGAGTACCTGCAGCGCCTCGGTGCGCATGGCTTCGAACTCGTCGTCCCCGAGGTCGGCCAAGGTCGGGTCGTTGTGCCGGCGCACCCAGTCCAGGGCGTCTTCGCCGGTGACGTCTTCGAGCCAGAGATACGGGTCGGGGGGGTCGATAGAACTCATGCCTCAATTCTTACCGTGCGCGTAGCCTGGGCACATGACCAGCCGAGCCCTGATCACCGCAGCCGCCGCGGACCTGTTGCGCACGCTGCAGAACCGTCACGGGGCCTTGATGTTTCATCAGTCCGGTGGATGCTGCGACGGGTCCTCGCCGATGTGTTACCCGGACGGGGACTTCATCGTCGGTGACCGCGACATCCTGCTGGCGGTGCTCGACGTCGGCGACGGCGTCCCGGTCTGGATATCAGGCCCGCAGTTCGACGCCTGGAAACACACTCAGCTGGTGATCGACGTCGTGCCGGGCCGCGGCGGTGGGTTCAGCCTGGAGTCCCCGGAGGGCATGCGATTCCTGAGTCGTGGCCGGGTGTTCACCGACGAGGAGACCGCCGGATTGGCCGCCCCGATCACCGGAGCGCAGTACGAGGCGGGCGCCAGGCCCGAGCAGGAGGGCACTCGCATCGTGGCGGAGGCAGAAGAGGCCTGCCCGGTGCCGCAACGCTTGGGCTGAACATATCCACTTCATGTGTTCAGATAGACACATGAAGACTCCGGCCGCCGCGTTGACCGTCGTGCTGCTGGCGGGCTGCGCCGCGCCGTCCGATGGCGCCGACCCCGACCAGATCGTGCTGTCGGACGGCTACGAGCTCGGTGGCTACAACCCGGTCAACGGCTACGCGGAGACCGGGGTGTCCCCGCTCTACGACGGTCTGTACCGGCCGGCCGCGACCACCGACACGTCGCTGCCGGAACTCGTTCCGGCACTGGCAGCCGAACCCCCGCAACCGGCCGGTCCCAACACCTGGCGGCTGCCGCTGCGTTCCGGGGTCAGGTTCTCCGACGGCAGCGCACTCGACTCGGCCGATGTCGTGGCCACCTACGATGCGGTGCGCGATCCGGTGGTCGCCTCCGAGATCGCCACCTCCGTCGCGCCGATCGTGCGGGTCAGCGCCGACGGCCCCGATGCCGTCACCGTCGAATTGAACACCGCCGCCGACCCACGGCCCTACCTACTGCTGGGCATCGTGGCGTCAGAGAAGGTCGAGGCCGCCCCGGCGGCCGACTGGGCGGTGAACACCGAACCGGTGGGCACCGGGCCTTACCGACTGGAAAGCCTGCGCCCGGATCAGGCCGTGATGGTCGCCCGCGACGATTACTGGGGTGGGCCGGCCCAGGTGAAGCGCGTCGTCTACACCTACACCCCCGACGACAATGCCCGGGCGCAGGCCATGGTCGCGGGGTCGGCGGACGGCACCAGCCTGCCGCCGCGGCTCATCGGCTCCGTCGCGCGCGACGGTATCCAGACCGTCGGCGTCGCATCGGCGGACTGGCGCGGGGTGTCGCTGCCGGCAGAAAACCCGTTCACCGCGGACCCGACGGTGCGGCTGGCGATGAACCTCGGGGTGGACCGCGAGGCGCTGGTCCGCGACGTCCTCGTCGGTTACGGCCGGGCGGCCAGCACGCCGGTGGCCGCCGTCTACGGCGACGCCCACAACCCGGACGCGGAGTACCGATTCGACCGGGAGCGGGCGACGGCGCTGCTCGAGGAGGCCGGCTGGCGCGTCGCAGGCGATCAGATCCGCGAAAAAGACGGCGCCCGAGCGTCATTCGAGCTGTTGTACAACGCGCAGGACACCCTGCGGCGCGATATCTCGGTGGCCTTCGCCGCGGCGATGAAACCGCTGGGCGTCGATGTCCGGCCGCGTGGCAGCAGCTGGGATGAGATCGACACCCGCTTCGGCGATGCCGCGGTGCTGCTCGGTGGTGGCGCGACGCCCTACAGCATCGACTCGCAGGTCTATGACACCCTGCACACCCGGGTGCCGGATTCGTCGCCCTACTCGAACCCCGGCAACTTCACCGCGCCCGGGCTCGACGCGCTCCTGGAGCAGGCGAGCGCATCGGCGTCCGGGCCCGCCAAAGACGAGTTGTACCGCCGGATTCAGGCCACCTACGCAGCCGTTCCGTCCCAGGTCTTCCTGGTGTTCCTCGACCACGCGTACGGCTACCGGGAGCTGGGCTGGCAGCAGAGCGCACCGATCCTGGAACCGCATTCGCACGGGGTCGGCTGGGGCCCGTGGTGGGATCTGGCCGCCTGGAAGCGATGACGTGGAAGCGTTGAAATTCCCCGGGTCGCTGCGCGCCAGCCCGCCGCTGAAACTGCTCGGGATCCGCGCCGCCGTCGCGGTCCCGCTGACCCTGGCGATCTCGGCGGCCATGTTCTGGGTCGCCTCGCTGTCACCGTTCGATCCGCTGGCCGCCTACCTCGGCTCGAACTACCAGTTCGCCACCGAGTCCCAGCGCGCGGCGATGCGGGCCGCCTACGAGACCGAGATGCCGTGGTGGCGGGCGTGGTGGCAGTGGATGGGCGGGCTGGCGCACGGTGACCTCGGCTGGTCGTCCACCCAATCCCAGCCGGTGGCCACCGTGCTGGCCGAACGGATGCCGTTCACACTGCTGCTCTCGGGTGCCGCGCTGCTGACCGCCGCGGTGGTGGCGATCGTGGCGGGCGCTGTCGCCGGGATGCGCCACGGAGGGGTCGTCGACCGGCTCTGCACCGGCGTCGCGGTGGTGTTCGCCGCGGTGCCGCCCTTCGTGGTGTCCCTGGGACTGGTGCTGGTGGTCGCGGTCGGACTGCGCTGGTTGCCGGCATCCGGGGCGGTGGCGCCGGGAGCGGACTACACGGTCGCCGGTGTGCTGCGGCACGCCGTCCTGCCGTGGATCGCGCTGACGATCTCCCAGATTCCGTGGCTGCTGCTCACCACCCGCGCCGCGGTGGTGGCAAGCACCCAGTCCGACGCCGTGCGCGGGGCGCGGGCCCGCGGTGTGCACGGTGGCGCGCTGCTGCGCGGCCACATCGCGCCGGTGTCGGTGCTGCCCACGCTCGCGCTGCTGGGCACCCGGCTGCCCGAGCTGATCGCCGGCGCGGCGATCGTCGAGACCGTCTTCGGCTGGCCCGGTATGGCTGCGGTACTGGTGGAATCGGCTGCAGCCCTCGATTTTCCGCTGCTTGCCGCGCTGACCGTCGGGGCTGCGCTCGCGGTGCTTGCCGGTTCGGCGCTCTCGGACGCCGCGGCGGTGGCGATCGACCCGAGAATCAGGATCGCCGCGTGAGCAAAGCTTGGTGGGTGCTGGGACTCATCGCCATTGCGGCACTGGGCATCCCGTTGGTGGCCGGGGAACAGGTCGCCGATTTCGCGGCAGCGCTGCGGCCACCGGGCGCCGGGCATCTCGCGGGCACCGACCATTCCGGATATGACCTGCTGGTCCGTACCGCCGAGGGCCTGCGGGTGTCGCTCCTGATCGCCGTGGTGTGCGCCGTAGCGGCCACCGTGCTGGGCCTGGCCATCGGGGTGGCCGCCGCGTTGGCCGGCGGCTGGGTCGACGCCGTGGTGATGCGGCTGGTCGACGGGTTCAACGCGCTGCCGCACCTGGTGGTCGGCATCGTGATCGCGGCCATGTGGCGGGGTGCGCCGCTGGCCATCATCGCCTCGATCGCGTTGACGCACTGGCCCGCGGTCGCCAGGGTGGTCCGCGCCGAGCTGCTGGCGGTCGCCGACTCGGGCTGGATCCAGACCTCCCGGATGGCCGGTGCCTCCCGCTGGTTCATCGCCCGCGGCCATCTACTGCCCGCGGTCACCGGCCAGGCGCTGGTCGCCATGGTGATGTTGCTGCCGCACGCGGTGTGGCACGAATCCACCCTGTCCTTCCTCGGGGTCGGGCTCTCCCCGGACCGGGCCAGCCTCGGCACACTGCTCAGCGACGCCCGCGGCGATGTGCTGACCGGCGCGTGGTGGACGCTGGTCGTCCCCGCGGCGGCACTCGTCGTGACCGCACTCGCCTTCGCGGCCGTCGGCACCCTGGTGCGTGAGCGGCACCGTCCACCGGTGGGGCAGGTCTGGTGACCGGGCTCGAAGGCGTGACCGTGGACATCGCGATCCGGCGCCGCGGCACCGAAACCGTGCGGGTGCTCGACGGGGTGGATCTGGATGTACCCGCCGGTCGGGTCACCGCGCTGGTCGGCGAATCGGGCTGCGGCAAGTCGCTGGTGGCCTCCGCGCTGAGCGGTCTGATGCCGCCCGGCTCGCGGGTGTCGGGGCGAATAGTGCTCGGCGACAGAGAAATCCGTCATGACGATGAGCCGGCATGGCGGCTGCTCCGGGGTGCTCACGTGGGGGTGGTGCCGCAGTCGGCGGCCACCTCGTTCACCCCGGTGCGCACCGTCGGCGCCCAGCTCGGCGAGGTCTGCGCTCGGCTGGGTGCCGACCGGACACCCGAGCAGCTGTGTGCGGCCGTCGCGCTTCCCGTCGACGCGCTGCGCCGCTATCCGCACGAACTGTCCGGCGGCATGGCCCAGCGTGCGGCCATCGCCGCCGCGATCGCGGGCCGCCCGGACCTGCTACTGGCCGATGAACCGACCTCGGCGCTGGACCCGGCGAACGCGGCGGTCGTCTGGGCACTACTCGGTGCGGCGGCCGCCGCGGGCGCCGCGGTGCTGGCGATCACCCATGACGTGCCGTCCCTGCTACGCGCCGCCGTCTGCTCCGACATCGCGGTGATGGCCAACGGTGCTGTGCGCAGGCAACTGCCGCTCGATGCGGCGCTGGCCGTCGATGATCCCCACACGAGGGCCCTGCTGCGGACGGTGCCGGCGTGAGCCTGCGGGCGGCGGGAGTGACCGTGTCCTTCGGCGGCACGACTGTGCTCGACGCGGTCGACCTGGATGCGCCCGCCGCGGCGATCACCGGTATCACCGGGCCTTCGGGCAGCGGCAAGACCACCCTGCTGCGGGTGCTGGCCGGCCTGCAGACCCCGGACCGCGGCACGGTGCGCTACGGGGGAGCGGCCGCGGCGCCCCCGGGGTCGATCGCGCTGCTGGCCCAGCATCCGCGCATGGTCTGCAACCCGCGCTGGACGCTGCGGCGGATCATCGGCGAACCGGCTGAAATCCGCGGCGAACGCGACACCGTGGATGCCCTCGCCGAGCGGGTCGGCCTGGATTCTGGTCTGCTGCAACGGTATCCGGGGCAGGTCAGTGACGGCCAGTTGCAGCGGGCCTGCCTGGGTCGGGTGCTCGGCCAATCCGCGGGCACGGTGCTGTGCGACGAGCCCACCGCGATGCTGGACCCCATCGCGTCGGCGTCGGTGCGGGGATTACTGCGGGAGATATCGGCCGCCGGTGCCGTCGTCGTCGTGGTCAGTCACGACCCCGAGCTGATCGCGGCGCTCGCCGACCGGCAGCTCAGCCTTTGGCCAGGGTGAACTGCACGACATCGGTCTGGCGCGCACGGAACAGCTTCGCGCATCCGGTGAGGTACTTCATGTAGCGCTCGTAGACCTCTTCGGACTGGATCGCGATCGCCTCGTCCTTGTGCTCCTGCAGCTTCTCGGCCCAGATGTCGAGGGTCTTGGCGTAGTGCAGCTGCAGGGACTGTTCACGGGTCAGGGTGAAATTGCCCTCCGCGGCCTTCTCCTTGACCATCTCGACCGACGGCAACCGGCCGCCCGGGAAGATTTCGGTGATGATGAATTTCACGAACCGGGCCAGCTCGAAGGTCACCGGGATGCCCGCCTCCTTGGCCTTCGCGGGATTGAACGCACAGATGGTGTGCAGCAGCATCACCCCGTCGTCGGGCAGCGCGTCATGGGCCATCCGGAAGAAATCCGGGTAACGGTCGAAACCGAAATGCTCGAAGGCGCCGATGGAGACGATCCGGTCGACCGGCTCACTGAACTGCTCCCAGCCCTGCAACAGCACGCGGCGGTCCCGCGAGCTGTCCATCGCGTCGAAGCTGCGCTGCACGTGGGCGGCCTGGTTCTTCGACAGCGTCAGGCCGACGACGTTGACGTCATACTTCTCCACCGCGCGCCGCATGGTGGCCCCCCAGCCGCAGCCGACGTCGAGCAGCGTCATCCCCGGTTGCAGCCCCAGCTTGCCCAGCGCGAGGTCGATCTTGGCCAGCTGAGCCTCTTCCAGCGTCATGTCGTCACGCTCGAAGTAGGCGCAGCTGTAGGTCTGTGTCGGGTCCAGGAACAGCTGGAAGAACTCGTCCGAGAGGTCGTAGTGGGCCTGGACGTCCTCGAAATGCGGCGTCAATTTGTTCGCCATGGCGGTTCCCCCTAGTCGGTCGCGGCGCGACACTCCCCAGGCATTCGAGGCTACTGGAGTTTCGGATGGGCCGGCGCCCGAGGACGGTTACCCAGACGGGTCCGCGACCAAACGCGCGCCCCGATAGGGTGGTACCCGTGACCCACTATGACGTCGTCGTACTCGGAGCCGGCCCCGGCGGATATGTGGCGGCCATCCGCGCTGCCCAACTAGGTCTGAACACCGCGATCGTCGAACCCAAATACTGGGGCGGCGTCTGCCTGAACGTCGGGTGCATTCCGTCCAAGGCGCTGTTGCGCAACGCGGAGCTCGCCCACATCTTCGGTAAGGAAGCCAAGACCTTCGGCATCAGCGGGGAGGCCACCTTCGATTTCGGTGCCGCCTTCGACCGCAGCCGCAAGGTCGCCGACGGCCGCGTCGCCGGTGTGCACTTCCTGATGAAGAAGAACAAGATCACCGAGATCCACGGATACGGCAAGTTCACCGACGCCAACACCATCGAGGTCGACCTCAACGAGGGCGGCACCGAGTCGGTCACCTTCGACAACGCCATCATCGCGACCGGCTCGTCCACCCGCCTGGTGCCCGGCACGTCGCTGTCCGAGAACGTCGTCACCTACGAGAAGCAGATCATGTCGCGGGACCTGCCCGGGTCGATCATCATCGCCGGTGCCGGCGCCATCGGCATGGAGTTCGCCTACGTGCTGAAGAACTACGGCGTCGACGTCACCATCGTCGAGTTCCTGCCGCGCGCACTGCCCAACGAGGACGCCGAGGTCTCCAAGGAGATCGAGAAGCAGTACAAGAAGCTGGGCGTGAAGATCCTCACCGGCACCAAGGTCGAGACCATCGACGACGACGGGTCCACGGTCACCGTCACGGTGTCCAAGGACGGCAAGACCGAGGAACTCAAGGCCGACAAGGTCATGCAGGCCATCGGCTTTGCGCCCAATATCGAGGGCTTCGGGCTGGAGAACACCGGGGTGGCGCTCACCGAGCGCAAGGCCATCGACATCGATGACCACATGCGCACCAACGTGCCGCACATCTACGCCATCGGCGATGTGACCAGCAAGCTGCAGCTCGCCCACGTGGCCGAGGCGCAGGGCGTGGTGGCCGCCGAGACCATCGCCGGCGCCGAGACGCTGACCCTGGGTGACTACCGGATGATGCCGCGCGCCACCTTCTGCCAGCCGCAGGTCGCCAGCTTCGGTCTCACCGAGGAGCAGGCCAAGGAAGAAGGCTACGACGTCAAGGTCGCCAAGTTCCCGTTCACGGCCAACGGCAAGGCCCACGGATTGGCCGACCCGGTCGGGTTCGTCAAGCTGATCGCCGACACCAAGTACGGCGAGTTGCTGGGCGGGCACCTGATCGGGCCCGACGTCTCCGAGCTGCTGCCCGAGCTGACGCTGGCCCAGAAGTGGGATCTGACCGTCAACGAGCTCACCCGCAATGTGCACACCCACCCGACCCTGTCCGAGGCGCTGCAGGAAGCCATTCACGGCCTGGCCGGCCACATGATCAACTTCTGACGGGGCCCACCGTGCCGAGCAGGGCAGTGATCGTCGCCGCCATCGGCGGCCTGGTGATCGGGCACATCCTGTGGTTGATCGCCATCACGCTGGCGATCAACACCAGCGAGGTGAGCTTCTGGGTGCTCATCGCCTCGGCGGTGATCACGGTGCTGTCCGCGATCGTCGCCTGGCTGGGCTGGCGCGCGTACCAGCGCAAGGACCAGGTGTGGACGGCGTTCCTGTGGTCGCTGCCGGTCGCCCCGATGTTGCTGACACTCGTCGTGCTGGCCGTGACGTACTTGTAGCCGCGCTCCTCCAGCTGTGCGTTTCCCGACTTAGCTGTGGTGCTTTTGCCAGAATCGCGCTATGGGCGACGGCGGACGCAGCGAATTGCTCCGCCAGTGGTGGGGCCAGCGCGATGACTACCCGTGGCGGATCGAGTTCCTGCGCAGTTGCGGGCTACTACCGGTCCTGCGGAACCTGATCGCCGGTATCGGTGTGGTCATGGGCGTACTCGCGGCGATCAATGCTTTTCTGCCGCCCGGTCAGGACAGCACCCTCATCCGGTCCGGCTGGGCGGTAGTCTCCCTCGGGTCGCTGGCGTGGTCGGCGCGCTGGGCGCTGCGGCCATGGCCGACCGCGAGCGCGTCGGCGTTCCTGGTCGCATATGTCGACGTCATCATGACGCTGTCGGTGCTGTTGTTCGGCGATCCCACCGTGGCGATGTCGGGGGTCCCGATCTTGTTGTGCGCCGGCGGCTATGTGGTGTTCTTCCACGGTCCGCGAGTGCATCTGGCCCATATCGCGTGGTGCACGGTCGTCGTGATCGGCATCGCGGTGTGGCTGATGTTGAGCACCTCCGGCCATGGCCTGCAGGTGGCGGTGTCGCGAGCGGTGATCGCCCTGCTCGTCACCGTGTGCATCCTGCCGGCGCTGCAGTTCGGGTTCTGGCTGTTGCAGGGCAGTTCGATGCAATCGCTGACCGACCCGCTGACAGAGTTGACCAATCGTCGGGGCCTGCCGGTCTCAATGAAACGGCTCAATGAGGGTGCACTTGCGGATGCGCACCTGTGTGCGCTGCTCATCGACGTCGACGGCTTCAAGGAAGTCAACGACACCTACGGACACGGGGTCGGTGACGACGTGCTGATTCGCACGGCGCGGCGGATCCGTGCGAGCGTGCGCCGCGACGCTGTCGTCGTGCGTTGGGGCGGCGAGGAATTCCTGGTGGTTGACCGGATCCAGGAAGGTCAAGCCGTCCTGATCGCCGAGCGGATTCGCTCGTCGGTCTCCGCGCCCGGTCAACCGGCCGTCACGGTGAGCATCGGCCTGGCCACCAGCGACCGGACCGTCGCGGATCTCGGCGCCGCGATCACCGCTGCTGATTCGGCGATGTATGAGGCCAAGTCCTCCGGCGGTGACTGCGTCGTCATCACTGCCGTGTGCTGACGCGGGCCGGGCCGAACCTCTAGTCCGGAAAGTCCAGCGGTATCCGCAACGTCGCCATTGTGGCGGCCAGCGCATCGTATTGTCCGGCGAGGGTGCAGAATTCGATGATCTGCGCGCGGTTGTAGAGCTTGGACAGCGCCGTCCACGTCTCGGCCGACATCGACCGCGTGATGACGAACTCGTCGGTCGCGGTGATGAGCACCCGCTGATGCGGCGCCAGACCCGGCGCATCGGGGCCCTCGAGGATGGCGGCCTGAACCTCAGCGTTCAGCCCGCGGCTGCGGGCCAGCCGGCGGTGCTGCTGCAGTTCGTACTCGCTGTTGCGCAGGTGGCCGACCCGCAGGATCACCAGTTCGGCATCCTTGCGGTTCAGCTTGCCCGCGTACAGCAGGTAACCGGACAGCGGCAGCCAGGCCAGGAACATCAGCCGGTGCTGCCCCAGGACGTTCATCAGGTGGAATTTCGGGGCCCGGATCCGGCGGGCGCCGGCCTTGGCGATGGCCCAGTTGAGCGGGCCGAGTTCGCGCAACCCGCCGGGCGGGATACGGGCCGGCAAGGGGGCGGCAGAGTCCCCGGCGGGGGCCACTTCGGAATCGGTCATGTCGTCTGCTTCGTCAGATATGGGGACACCGTGCTGCGGTGTTCGTCGAGGTCGAGGGCCTTGCCGAGGGCCGGGAAGGCGCGCTGCGGGCAGTTGTCCCGTTCGCACACCCGGCAGCCGGCACCGATCGGTGTTGCGGTCGTAGCGTTTGGGCCACCGGACAGATCCAGCCCTTCCGAGTAGACCAGCCGGTGCGCATGTCGGAGCTCACAGCCCAGGCCGATCGCGAACGTCTTACCCGGCTGACCATAGCGCGACGCGCGGCGCTCGACGGTGCGCGCCACCCACATGTAGTCGCGGCCGTCGGGCATCTGGGCGATCTGGACCAGGATCTTGCCGGGGTTGGCGAATGTCTCGTAGACGTTCCACAGCGGGCAGGTACCGCCGGAGGAGGAGAAGTGAAATCCGGTGGCGGACTGGCGTTTGGACATGTTCCCGGCCCGGTCCACCCGGACGAAGGACAGCGGCACCCCGCGCATGGACGGGCGCTGCAGGGTGGACAGCCGGTGCGCGATGGTCTCGTAGGACACCGCGTAGAACGCGGAGAGTCGCTCGACGTCGTAGCGGAAGTTCTCGGCAACATCGTGGAACTGCCCGTAGGGCAGCACGGTGGCCGCGGCGACGTAGTTGGCCAGACCCAGCCGGGCCAGCGTGCGTGACTCGTCGCTGGTGAACTTGCCCTCGTCGACCAGGTTGTCGATCAGGTCCCCGAATTCCAGGTAGCCCAGTTCGGCGGCCAGCTTGAAGACGTATTGACCGCTGGCCAGATGCCCGCCGATCTCCAGTGTGCGGGTCGCGGGGTCGAAGCGGTGCAGCACCGGGTCGCCGAGGTCGGTGCGCCGCACGATACGCACGCCGTGCACCCGGGTCAGCCGATCGGACAGTTCGCGGGTCAGTTCGGCGCGGTGCATCCGCATCGCGATGGTGAGATCCTCGGCGGCGGTATCGAGCTCGTGCAGGTAGTTCTGTCGCTGGTAGAAGTAGTCGCGCACCTCTTCGTGCGGCATGGTGATGGTGCCGGAACCCGCGCCGGACCCGGAGGTGAAGCGGCCCTCGGAGATGGCTGCCAGTTGGGTGCTGGTCAGCCGGTAGCGCTGGTGCAGGCTGACCATCGCCCGCGCGATCGCCGGGTGGGTGCTGACGATATCGGCGAGCTCGGCCGGGTCGATGGCGATGTCGAGGTCGCGGTCGAGTGTCACCTCGCGCAGCTCGGCGACCAGCCGGGTGTCGTCCTGGGAGGCGAAGAAGGTCGCGTCCACCCCGAAGACCTCGGTGATGCGCAACAGCACGGCGACCGTCAGCGGGCGGACATCGTGTTCGATCTGGTTGAGGTAGCTCGGGGAGATGTCCAGCATCTGCGCCAGCGCAGCCTGGCTGAAGCCACGCTCGCGGCGGAGCTGGCGCACCCGCGATCCGACGTAGGTCTTGGACACCCGAACAGCCTAGTCAAGGCTGCAAAGGTTGGCTTTGCATTCTTCGCAGGCCATATTGGGAACCATGACCCTGGCGAAGATCCTGATGCCCGTCCCCGACCCGCACCCGGACGTGTTCGACGTGCAGTGGCCGTTGCGGGTGGCCGATATCGACCGCGAGGGCCGCCTCAAGTTCGACGCCGCCACCCGGCACATCCAGGACATCGGTTCGGACCAGCTGCGCGAAATGGGCTATGAGGACACACATCCGGCGTGGATCGTGCGGCGCACCATGATCGATCTGATCGAACCGATCGAGTTCAAGGACACCCTGCGGCTGCGCCGGTGGTGCTCGGGGACGTCGAACCGGTGGTGCGAGATGCGGGTCCGCATCGAGGGTCGGCGGTCGGGCCTGATGGAGTCCGAGGCGTTCTGGATCAACTTCAGCCAGGAGACCCAGGCTCCGTCGCGGATCTCCGACGACTTCCTCGCCGGTTTGCGGCGCACTACGGAGGTGGATCGGCTGCGCTGGAAGTCCTATCTCAAGGCCGGCCCCCGCGAGACCGCGGCGGCGGTGCGCAGGTATCCGGTCCGGGTCAGCGATATCGACCTGTTCGACCACATGAACAACTCGGTGTACTGGAGCGTGATCGAGGAGTACCTGCCCGAGGCGCCGGAACTGCTGAAGGCGCCGCTGCGGGTGACCATCGAACACGACTCCGCGGTGGCGCTCGGCGATGACCTGGAGATCATCTCGCATGTGTATCCGGCCGGCTCGACCGACAAGTTCGGGCCGGAGCTCGAAGATCGCACTGTTAGAACGCTCACATATGCCGTGGGGGACGAGACCAAAGCGGTCGCGGCACTGTTCGCGCTGTGACCCGCCGGGTTCTAACAGTACGGGCGTACTGACCAGCGGAAACCACCTACCCGTCGGTAGCTTCTGAACCGGTAAAGCCGGGGGCGTACTTAACAACCTTCACAAAATCGGTGTGACAGTTGGACAAAATTGGCAATTGAAACGGGTGGACCTGCGGATATGCGGTAGGGCATCCTCGGTATAGCAACGCAGGCGAACACACTGCAGCGTTAACAGAAGACTGATTTTGGCCTTACCGAAGAGGAGCCCCATGTCCACCGTTGGCACGCCGAAGAGCCCGGAACAGATCCAGCACGACTGGAACACCAACCCCCGTTGGAAGGGCATCGAGCGCACGTACACCGCCGAAGACGTCGTCGCCCTGCAGGGCCACGTGGTCGAGGAGAGCACGCTGGCCCGCCGCGGCGCCGAGGTGCTGTGGGATCAGCTGCACACCATGGACTACGTCAACTCGCTGGGCGCGCTGACCGGCAACCAGGCCGTGCAGCAGGTGCGCGCGGGGCTCAAGGCCATCTACCTGTCCGGTTGGCAGGTCGCCGGCGATGCGAACCTCTCCGGCCACACCTACCCCGACCAGAGCCTGTACCCGGCCAACTCGGTGCCGCAGGTCATCCGCCGGATCAACAACGCGCTGCTGCGCGCCGACCAGATCGCCAAGGTCGAGGGTGACACCTCGGTGGAGAACTGGCTGGCCCCGATCGTCGCCGACGGAGAGGCCGGCTTCGGCGGCGCTCTCAACGTCTACGAGCTGCAGAAGGCCATGATCGCCGCCGGTGTCGCCGGGTCGCACTGGGAGGACCAGCTGGCCTCGGAGAAGAAGTGCGGCCATCTCGGCGGCAAGGTGCTGATCCCCACCCAGCAGCACATCCGCACCCTGACCTCGGCGCGTCTGGCCGCCGACGTGGCCGACGTGCCGACCCTGGTCATCGCCCGCACCGACGCCGAAGCGGCCACCCTGCTGACCTCCGACGTGGACGAGCGCGATCAGCCGTTCATCACCGGTGAGCGCACCAAGGAAGGCTTCTACCACGTCACCAACGGTGTGGAGCCCTGCATCGCCCGGGCCAAGGCCTACGCCCCGTACTCCGACCTCATCTGGATGGAGACCGGCACCCCGGACCTCGAGCTGGCCAAGAAGTTCGCCGAGGCCGTCAAGGCGGACTTCCCCGACCAGATGCTGGCCTACAACTGCAGCCCGTCGTTCAACTGGAAGCAGCACCTGGACGATGCGACCATCGCGAAGTTCCAGAACGAGCTCGGCGCCATGGGCTTCAAGTTCCAGTTCATCACGCTGGCCGGTTTCCACGCCCTGAACTACTCGATGTTCGATCTGGCCCACGGCTACGCCCGCAACCAGATGAGCGCCTACGTCGAGCTGCAGGAGCGCGAGTTCGCGGCCGAGGAGCGCGGATACACCGCCACCAAGCACCAGCGTGAGGTCGGCGCCGGGTACTTCGACCGGATCGCCACCACCGTGGATCCGACCAGCTCGACCACCGCGCTGGCGGGTTCGACCGAAGAGGGTCAGTTCCACTGAGCGAAGCGAAGTGAAACCGACGGCCTGAGCCACTGAGTCGTCGTGTTCGTGAGTTGATAGCGTCAGGCCTCGTCCGTGCATGCGGGCGGGGCCTGACGGCTGTCCGGAGTCCAAGGGAGTTGCAGTGAGTATTGAGCGGGTCGGCGTCATCGGGGCCGGACAGATGGGTGGCGGTATCGCCGAGGTGTGCGCGAAGGCCGGGGCCCACGTTCTGGTGTTCGAGCCGACCGAGGATCTCATCGCCGCGGGCAACAAGCGGATCACCGCGTCGCTGGACCGCGCGGCGGCCAAGGGCAAGCTCAGCGAGGCCGATCGGGATGCGGCGCTGGCGCGGCTGACGTTCACCACCAGCCTTGCCGACATGGCCGACCGTCAGCTGACCATCGAGGCGATCGTGGAGGACGACACGGTGAAGGCGAAGGTCTTCGCCGAACTCGACCGCGTCATCGAGGATCCGGACGCCGTGCTGGCGTCGAACACGTCGAGCATTCCGATCATGCGGATCGCGTCGGCCACCCAGCACCCGCAGCGGGTACTGGGCCTGCACTTCTTCAACCCGGTTCCGGTGCTGCCGCTGGTGGAGCTCATCTCCACCCTGGTCACCTCCGAGGGGGCCATCGCGCGCACCGAGGATTTCGCGGCCAACGTGCTGGGCAAGCAGGTCGTGCGCTGCTCGGACCGGTCCGGCTTCGTGGTCAACGCGCTGCTGGTGCCCTACCTGCTCTCGGCGGTCCGGATGGTCGAGGCCGGGTTCGCCACCGTCGAGGATGTGGACAAGGCCGTGGTGGGCGGGCTGTCGCACCCGATGGGGCCGCTGCGGCTGTCGGATCTGGTCGGGCTCGACACGCTGAAGCTGATCGCCGACAAGATGTACGAGGAGTTCAAGGAGCCGCTGTACGGCCCGCCGCCGCTGCTGCTGCGCATGGTCGAGGCCGGTCAACTGGGCAAGAAATCGGGTCAGGGCTTCTATTCGTATTGAGCCTGACAGGTAGAGTCAGGCGATGCGGTGTGGGGGCACCCGAATCTGGGTACTCGTCCACAGTTGTTCAAGACGATCACAGAGGGTTGTTTCCGAATGTCAAAAGTTGAGTCCGAGCTCGAGCCGTACTACGAAGAGTCGCAGTCGATCTACGACATCTCCAACGACTTCTTCGCGCTGTTCCTCGGACCCACCATGGGCTACACCTGCGGGTACTACGAGCGCGAGGACATGAACCTCGAGGAGTCTCAGAACGCGAAGTTCGATCTGGCACTCGGCAAGCTCGGTCTTGAGCCGGGGATGACGCTGCTCGACATCGGTTGCGGGTGGGGCGGGGCGCTGGAGCGGGCCATCGAGAAGTTCGATGTGAACGTCATCGGCATCACGCTGAGCAAGGCCCAGTCCGAATGGGCCCGCGCGCGGCTGGCGAAGCTCGACACGAAACGGTCCATCGATATCCGGTTGCAGGGCTGGGAAGAGTTCAACGAGCCCGTCGACCGCATCGTGTCGATCGGTGCCTTCGAGGCGTTCAAGGCCGAGCGCTACCCGGTGTTCTTCGAACGTGCCTACAGCATCCTGCCCGAGGGCGGCACCATGCTGCTGCACACGATCCTGGCCCACACCCAGGAGTTCTTCCGCACGAACGGCATCAAGGTCACCCTCAGCGATCTGAAGTTCATGAAGTTCATCGGCGAGGAGATCTTCCCCGGTGGGCAGCTGCCCGCCGTGGAGGACATCCAGAAACTGGCCGCGGACACCGGGTTCGACCTGCAGCGCATCCATCTGCTGCAGCCGCACTACGCGCGCACGCTGGATATGTGGGCGGCGAACCTGGAGGCCGCCCAGGACGAGGCCATCGCCATGCAGGGCCAGGTGGTCTACGACCGCTACATGAAGTACCTGACCGGTTGTGCGGACTTCTTCCGCCGGGGCATCACGAACATCGGGCAGTTCACGCTGGTCAAGCCGTAGCCTCGGCGCACATCAGGCGTCCTTGAGTCGCCGCTTTTCCGCCTCGACGTCGAAATCTGCTGGGGGCCACTGCAGATCGAGGCTCTTCAGGGCCTCGATCAGCAGCTCCAGCACAGCCAGTCGGCTGTACCACTTTCGGTTGCACGGCACGATGTGCCACGGCGCGTGTTCTGTCGAGGTCTTGTCCAGCATGGCTTGATAGGCCTCTTGGTAGAGCGGCCATTTCAGCCGCTCATCGATATCGGCCGGGTTGTACTTCCAGTACTTGTCGGGCCGGTCCAACCGCTCGGCGAGGCGCTTCTTCTGCTCGTCCAGCGACACGAACATCGCCACCTTGACGATGGTCGTCCCGGCGTCGACGAGTTCCTGCTCGAAGGTGTTGATCTCGTCATACCGTGGGCCCCACACGTCCGGTGGCACCAGATTGTGCACCCGCACGATCAGCACGTCCTCGTAATGCGACCGATCGAAGACGCCGATGTGGCCGGCGGCCGGCAGCGCCTTGTTGATGCGCCACAGGTAATGATGCGACAACTCCTCGGGCGTGGGCTTGCCGAAGCTGTGGTACTGGATGCCTTGCGGATTGCTGGCTCCGACAACATGTTTGACGATGCCGCCCTTGCCCGCGGTATCCATCCCCTGCAAGACGAGCAACACCGAACGCCTGTCACCACTGCGGCTGTTGGCGTAGAGCATTTCCTGTAGGCCGGCGAAGCGTTCACCGCGCTCGGCGTGCAGCGCCGGCGCGTCCGATTTCGCGCCGGTGAATCCGGGGGTGGCGTTCGCGTCGATCTCGGACACCAGGTCGCCGGGCTTGAACCGCAGATGGGCGTGCGGCTCGTGGCTCCACAGCGTTGATAGTTCCGAGGTGTTGTCTGGGCTCACAACTGGCTAGTCAAGCAGGTGCGGCGGCAGATCGGGGGAGGGATGGGGCTGCGAGTTGAACTTCTCCAGCGAGCCGCCCACCTCGACGATGCCGCACAGCGAGCTCCAGGACAGCATCGTCAGATAGTCGATGAGGTCATCGGTGGACATTCGTGGATTGGACATCCAGGAGTGGGTGGCCAGCTGCACGCCGCCGACGATCATGAACGCCCACGGCTCGACGCCGGAGGTGTCCATCTTCTCCGCCTGCATGCGCCGGCGCAGCATGACGGCGAGCATGCGGGCGATGATCTGCTCGGAGTCGTTGATCGCCTTGGTGCGGCTCGAACTGCTGTTGGACATGACGAAGCGGTACGGCTCGGGTTCGGAGGCGACCGTGTCCACATAGACCCTGATGACTTCCCGCACCAGGGCGTAGCCGTCCAGGTTCGACGACAGCGCCGAGGCCATGTTGGGAATCAGCGTGACCTGGGCGAACCGCATCATGACGGCGGTGGTGAGATCGTTCTTGTCCACGAAGTAGCGGTAGAGCACCGTCTTGGAGACACCGATCTCGGCGGCGATCTCATCCATGCTGACATTGGCGCCGCGCTGGCGGATAGCCTCCAGCGTGCCGTCTACCAGCTCGTTTCGTCGTTCGACTTTGTGCTGGTGCCAGCGTCGTTTCCGGCCATCGGTCTTCACCGCTGCCGCGCTCTGCTGTGCCACAGTCGTGATAATCCAATCACTAGGTCGACTCGATACTACGGTGGCCGGGCCGCTGGTGCCGTAGCGGATGATGGGGGAGTGGTGCACACGAGTTTCGCGGAGTCACTGGCCGGTGCCGACTCGGAGGCCGACCGGGAACGGCAGCGCGGGTTGCGGCGGATGAAGGTGGTCGCGCTGAGCTTCCTGCTCGGCGCGACGGTGATTTTCTTGCTGAGCACCTGGCTCCAATCCCGTGGCGCCGCACCGTGGGTGGGTTATGTACGGGCCGCCGCCGAGGCGGGCATGATCGGTGCGCTCGCCGACTGGTTCGCGGTGACCGCGCTGTTCAAGCATCCGCTCGGCATCCCTATTCCGCACACCGCGATCATCAAACGCAAGAAGGATCAGCTCGGTGAAGGTCTGGGCACCTTCGTGCGGGAGAACTTCATGTCGGCCGACGTGGTCGCGACGAAACTGCGCGACGCCGAGGTGGCGGGCCGGACCGGTAAGTGGCTCGCGGATCGGCGGAATGCCGAGCGCGTGGCCGCCGAGGTGTCCACGGTGCTGCGCGTGCTCATCGAGATGCTGCGCGACGAAGACGTGCAGCAGGTGCTGGACCGGATGATCATCAAGCGCATCGCCGAACCACAGTGGGGCCCACCGATCGGGCGGGTGCTGTCCAGCCTGCTCGAGGAGGGCCGCCAAGAGGCGCTGCTCCAATTGCTGGCCGACCGCGCCTTCCAGTGGTCGCTGAACTCCGGCGAGGTGATCGAGCGGGTGATCGAGCGCGATTCCCCGACCTGGTCACCGCGCTGGGTGGATCACCTGGTCGGCGACCGGATCCATCGCGAGCTGATGGACTTCACCGACAAGGTGCGCCGTGACCCGAACCACGAGCTGCGTCGCTCGGCCACCAAATTCCTGTTCGAGTTCGCCGACGATCTGCAGAACGACGGCGCCACGATCCAGCGTGCGGAGAATGTCAAGGAGCAGATCATGGCGCGCGATGAGGTCGCGCGGGCGGCGGAGACGGCGTGGGCCGCGGCCAAGCGGATCGTGCTGGAATCCGTCGATGATCCGTCTTCGACCTTGCGGACCCGGGTATCGGACTCGGTGGTGCGGATCGGCGAGTCGCTGTCCGATGACCCGGAGATGCGCGACAAGGTCGACAACTGGATCGTGCGGGCCGCTCAGCACCTCGTCGCGCAGTATGGGACGGAGATCACAGCGATCATCACCGAGACGATCGAGCGGTGGGATGCCGATGAGGCGAGCCGCCGAATCGAGCTCCACGTGGGCCGTGACCTGCAGTTCATCCGGATCAACGGCACGGTGGTCGGGTCACTGGCCGGGCTGGTCATCTACACGGTGGCGCAGCTGCTCTTCTAAAGTGCTAGCAGAGTGCTTGCAATAGTTAGCACTCATGCCTACCGTGGTTTCCGTCAGCCAAAAACCGACGGATCGGAGGTTCATCGTGACGCAGGACGAAAATCTTGCCGTCGTGGTGAGCAACGCCGCGCACGACATCGGCGGTTATATCCGGGCCCAACGCGAGGCGGCGCAGGTATCGGTGCGCCAACTCGCCGAGAAGGCCGGGGTCAGCAATCCCTACCTCAGCCAGATCGAGCGTGGGCTCCGTAAACCGTCGGCTGATGTGCTCAGCCAGATCGCCAAGGCATTGCGTGTCTCCGCCGAGGTGCTCTACGTCCAAGCCGGAATGCTCGAACCCAGCGAGGGCAGCAAGGTGCGTGACGCGATAGTCACCGATACCGCGATCACCGAGCGGCAGAAGCAGGTGCTGCTCGACATCTACAACTCGTTCTGTCAGCAGAACGAGGCTGAGGCCGAATTAGAAGCTGCAGCAGCCGAATCCGAGCCTGAACCCGAACCACCCGCTGCGCAACCGACCATCATCTGAGAGGAAGAATCATGAGCGAGAAGACCCAGCCAAGCGTCGAAGACCTCAAGGCTCCGTTGCTGGCGGCTGTCGGCGCTGCCGATCTGGCCCTGGCCAAGGTCAACGAGATCGTCGACACCCTGCGTGACCGTGCCGACGAGGCCCGCACCGACAGCAGGACCCGCGTCGAAGAGGGCCGAGCACGGCTGACCAAGCTGCAGGAGGATCTGCCCACCCAGTTCGACGAGCTGCGTGACAAGCTGACCTCCGAGGAGCTGCGCAAGGTCGCCGAGAAGTACGCCGATGAGGCGCAGAGCCAGTACAACAAGCTCGTCGAGCGCGGCGAGGCCGCCCTGGAGCGCCTGCGCAACCAGCCGGCCCTCGAAGAGGCCGCCTCGCGCGTCGAAGAGGTCACCGATCAGGCCGTCGAGCTGACCCAGGATGCGCTGGGCACCGTCGCCAGCCAGACCCGCGCGGTCGGCGAGCGCGCCGCCAAGCTGGTCGGCGTCGAGCTGCCCAAGAAGGTCGAGAAGGCCACCCCGGCCACCCCGGCCAAGAAGGCTCCGGCCAAGAAGGCCGCCGCCACCCCGGCCGCCAAGAAGGCCGCCCCGGCCAAGAAGGCGACCCCGGCCAAGAAGGTCACCCAGAAGTAGGTTCGCGAACCGGATGGCACCCGCATAGGCTGCAGGCGTGATGCTTGCAAACCTGGCGGGTGCCATTCTGCTTGTCCTGGTCGGGGTCGTGGTCCTGGTCGGCGTGTACGCCTTCGTCCACGCCGCGATGCAACGGCCCGACGCGTACACCGCCGCCGGAAAGCTCACCAAGCCGGTCTGGTTGCTGATCCTCGGCGCAGGCGTGCTCCTGGCGCTGCTGCTGCGCGACGCGTTCGGCGCCGCGATCTGTGCCTGCGCGACAGGTGTCTACCTGGTCGACGTGCGGCCGAAGATCCTGGAAATCCAGGGAAAGTCACGCTGAGGCGATGCGTGTCCTCAGCGCCGCGCTGTGCGCGGCCGGCCTGCTGCTGAGCGCACCGACCGCTGCGCACGCCGAGCCTGCCGGCGCCTACATCGACCACACCTCATGGGTGCAGTGGGGCGACCTGAAGAGCCTGCGGGTGTATCCGACCCCGGCCGGCCGCGCGCAGGCCGCCATTCCGGGCACCCAGCCGCAGCAGAATCAGGCCTGGGCCGAGGTGCTGGCCATCTCGCCGGAGGCCGATATCCCGGGAATGCAGGCGCAATTCAACTGCCACTGGCAGTTCGCCGAGTTCGTCGAGCCCGGCAAGACCAGCTGGAATCTCGAGCCGTGGCGGCCCGAGGTCAGCGATGCCGAACTGGTGGCCGCCGGCTGTAACCCCGGCGGCACCGAAGAGCCGTTCTGAGCCTGATCGCCGGACTCCGCAACCCGGGTCGGCCGGCTAAAGGCCCGCGAAGCAGGGATCCGAGCTCTGCCCGGTGCTGGGCGGCATGGCGGCATTGCGGCTGAAGAACTTCGCGACCACCCCGGAATCGGTGACCTCCACGCTGTCGGCCTTGATGTCCAGCGGGTAGTTCTCGGTCATCTGCTTGAGGAACGCGTCCAGCGCGGGCTGCACGGTCTCCCGGGGCAGCACGAAGCCCAGGCCCGTCAGCGCCTCCACCGTCAGCGTCAACTCGTTGTTGCGCACCTCGGGCTTGGTGACGATGCTGCCGAGCATGCCCTGCAGTTCGATGGTGCCGTCGCTGGGATTGGTCGTCACACCGTTGACGAAGCTGCCGATCAACGGGATCGCGTTCTGGATGGTCCGCTTGATGCCGTCGGCCGACCAGGTGATCTTGACATCCAGCGCGCCGACGGTGCCGGGTGCGGCCGGGTTGTTGGTGACCTGGACGTCGTTGATGACGATCTCGGCCTTCATCCCCTCGGCCTCACGGATGCGTTCCCCGCCGGTGGTCACGGTGATGTTGTTGTAGTTGTCGCTGAGGTACTGCATCACGATCGGGCGCGGGCCGAACGAGACGTCGACGCTGTCCTGCACCACGCAGGAGGTGATGCGGGTGACCGTCGAGTCGGCGATCCGGCGGGCCACCAGTTCGGTGCCGACGATGCCGGCCACCGCCAGCGCCAGCACGATGACCACCACCAAGACGATGGACAGCGGGTCACGGAAGAGTCGCTTGAGCCTGCTCTGCGGCTCGGCCTCCGGCGTCGGCTCCGGCTGGTGCGGCGGCGGTGGCTGCGGCACGGGCGGGGGCGGCGGTACCTCGTCGGCAGGTCGGGCCCAGGGATCGGTCACGCCGTCGATTGTGCCTTAGCGAAATGAGTCCGGTTACGCAGCACCGCGATCGTCTCGCGGGCCGTGGCCGCGGCGTCCAGGTCGATATCGGTCACCAGAAGCCGTTCGTCGGCGTCCGCGGCGGCGATGACCTCCCCGGTTGCCGAGGCGACGAGGCTGCCCCCGACCCCGGTCGGACCGAGCGCGGCGATCTCGTCACCGGGGTAGGCCTGATCGACGGCGGCCACCACGGCGGTGGTGTCGATGGCGCGGGCCCGGGCCAGCAACGTCCACTGGTCGAGCTTGCCGGGGCCGGTGCCCCACGACGCGTGCACCGTGATGAGGTGGGCGCCGCGATCGGCCAGATCGGTGTACAGCTCCGGAAAGCGGACGTCGTAGCAGAGGGTCAACCCCACCCGCACACCGCCGACATCGATCACCGTCGGCTGGTCTCCGGGCGCCACGGTCTTGGATTCGGCGAAACCGAACGCGTCGTAGAGGTGGATCTTGTCGTAGTGCGCGTCGGTGCCGGGGCCGGACGCGATCAGCGTGTTGGTCACCCGGCCGTCACCCGACGGGCAGAACATGCCCGCCACGACCGTGATCCCGGTGCGCTGCGCGACGGCGCGGACACCGTCGGCCCAGGGGCCGTCGAGCGGTTCGGCGACCGGGGCCAGTGGCACGCCGAACCGGCACATGGTGGCTTCGGGGAACAACACCAGCGTGGCGCCGGCGTCGGCGGCATCGCGGCTGTACCTGTCGACGAGGCCCAGATTGGTCGCGGGGTCGGTGCCGGACCGGATCTGAGCCAGGGCAATCCGCATGGGGCCAGCCTAGGTCGCGGGTGCGACGGCCGCCCAGGGCACGGTCAGCACGCCGTCACGCAGGCGACGGCGCGGCGGGTCGACCGGAAAGCCGTCGGCGCGTAGCAGCTCCAGCATCGCCCGCCAACGCACCCGTGGGCCGAACACCCCGTGCCCGGCCGCGGCCGCCCAGGCCCGGTCCGCGGCGTGCAGCAGGGTGTGGATCGGCTGGCCCTCGACGTTGTGGTGGATCAGCACCTTCGGCAGCCGCTCGGCCAGCTCCGCGGGCCGCTCGATGGCGAACGGATCACAGGCCAGCGTCAGGCTCACCGGCCCGTCGGCGTCCAGCAGCACCCAGCAGCAGAGCCGGCCCAACTCGTCGCAGGTGCCGTCGACGAGCAGCCCGCCGGGGGCCAGCCCCGCCCGCAACTGCGACCAGGCGGCGTCCACCTCGGTGACCGGGTATTGCCGCAGCACGTTGAACGCCCGCACCAGCACCGGTCGCAGCCCGGCCAGTTCGAACCCGCCGAGGGCGAACTCGACACCGTCGGTGGCCGACCGTGCCGCGGTGCGGACCCGCTCCGGGTGGATCTCCAGGCCGACCACCCGCACGTCCGGGCGCACCGTCTGCAACCGCGATGCCAGTTCCAGGGTCGTGACGGGCAGCGCGCCGTAACCGAGATCGACGACCAGTGGGTCGGTGGCGGTCAGCAGCGCCGTACGCACCCGCGGCGAGTGCACCAGCCAGCGGTCGCTGCGGCGCAGCCGGTTGTAACCGGTGGTGCCGCGGGTCGCCACGCCGAGCGGCTTCTTCAGACGTGCTCGTTGATCCATTGCGAGGTGAACTGTTCTTCCAGCCGGACCATCTCCGCAAGTTGGCCGCCGATGAAGCCCTCGACTTTGCCGCCCAGCAGCGGTATCCGCACCTCGACGGTGGCCCGCACGTCCACCCGGGCGCCGTCACCGATGCTGCTCATCGCGGCGGTGCCGCCGACCCTGACCGGTGCGCCTGGCACGGTGCCCTTGATGGTGCCGGTGGCCAGGCCGTCGGCGACCGGACTCCAGATCTCCTCGCGAACCAGGGTGAGGTCCCCGGCGTGCAGTTGGCTGACGAATCCGGGCAGCCGGTGGAAGCGGATCGTCTGGGTGGTGGCGATGAGCAGGCCGCCGTCGTCGTCGATGGTCAGCGCGTCCAGGGTGGCGACATCACAGCCGGACTTCTCCAGCCGCTCCAGCCAGTACGCCTCATCGGCGAACGCGCCGTGCACCTGCGTCACGCTGCACCGGTACTCCGCTGCCATGTCATAGGAACGCGGCATGCCGGTCACGCTACCGTTAGCGGCCGTGGCCGGAACGAATTTCGCGGGCGCGGCGGTCGCCGAGAACGTACCGCTCGCCGCGCGGACGACTTTGCGCGTCGGCCCCGTCGCGCGGCGACTGATCACCTGCGACACCACCGACAGACTTGTCGCCGTGCTCTCGACGCTGCCCGTGGGTGCTGACGTGCTGGTGCTGGCCGGCGGCTCCAACGTGGTGCTGGCCGACGACCTGTCGGGATTGACGGTGGTGGCGGTCGCCAACAGTGCGATCACCGTCGATGGTTCCGTGCTGCGCGCCGAGGCGGGTGCGGCCTGGGACGATGTCGTGGTGGCCGCGCTGGCCCACGGTCTCGGCGGGCTGGAATGCCTGTCCGGTATCCCGGGATCGGCGGGTGCCACCCCGGTCCAGAACGTCGGTGCCTACGGGGCCGAGGTCGCCGACACCATCTCGCGGGTCAGGCTGCTGGACCGCAGCACCGGGCTCGACGAATGGGTCGGGCCCGACCGGCTCGGGTTCGGGTACCGGCACAGTGTGCTCAAGTACCAGTCCTCGACCATCGTGTTGGAGGTCGAGTTCACCCTCGACCCGGCTGGGCGCAGCGCACCGCTGCGGTACGGAGAACTCGCCACGGCGCTGGGCGTTCCGGCCGGCCAGACGGCCGACCCTGGGCGGGTGCGCGAGGCGGTGCTGGCGTTGCGCGGCGCCAAGGGGATGGTGCTCGACGCCGCTGACCACGACACCTGGAGCGTCGGGTCCTTCTTCACCAACCCGGTGGTGAGCTCCGAGGTCTTCGAACGACTGAGCGCCGACGTCGGCGAGCCGGTGCCGCACTATCCCGCGCCCGACGGCGTGAAACTGGCGGCCGGTTGGCTGGTCGAACAGTCCGGTTTCGGCAAGGGATATCCCGGACCCGACGAACCTGCCCGGTTGTCCACCAAACATGCGCTGGCGCTGACCAATCGCGGCTCCGCGACCACCGCGGAGCTGATCGCACTGGCCAGGGCGGTGCGCGACGGAGTACTCAGCCGCTTCGGGATCGAACTCACACCCGAGCCGGTACTGATCGGGTGCCATCTCTAGGTACGCTGGGTCCACGTGAGACCTACCGGTGAATGTGAAGGCGCCCAGCTGAGTCGGCGTCGTGCGCTCACCATCCTGGGTCTCGGCGGCGCCGGCTTCCTGGCCGCCTGCACGAGCACCTCCGGGACGGGCACCGGCGCAGCCGAGCCCACCGAAGAAGCGTCGGCACCGAGCATCACCCTGACCCCCGAGGACGCATCCGCCGATGTGGTGCCGACCGCCGCCGCCGGGGCCACGGTCAGCGACGGTTGGTTCCAGCGGATCTCGCTGACCAATGCCGCGGGTGAACCGGTCGACGGCAAGCTCAACCGCGATCGGACCGAGTTCACCGTCACCGAGCCGCTGGGTTACGGCGGCGACTACACCTGGGCCGGTTCGGTGGTGGGCCGTGATGGCCAGGCGGTGCCCGTCACCGGCGGGTTCAGCACCGTCAACCCGCAGACCACCGTGAGCGGCGTGTTCCAGCTCGCCGATCATCAGACCGTCGGGGTGGCCGCGCCGATCATCCTGCAATTCGACGCCGCCATCGCCGATGCGGACAAGGCCACCGTCGAGAAGGCGCTCACGGTCACCACCACTCCCGAGGTCGAGGGCAGCTGGGCCTGGCTGCCCGACGAGGTCGGCGGCTCCCGGGTGCACTGGCGCACCAAGGACTACTACCCGGCCGGCACCACGGTGCACGTCGACGCGAATCTCTACGGGGTGTCCTTCGGCCCGGATGCCTACGGCGCCGCCGACTCGACGCTCGACTTCGCCATCGGCAGACGCCAGGTCGTCAGGGCCGAGGCATCCAGCCACCGTATCCAGGTGCTCGACGGCGCAGGCGCGGTCATCATGGACTTCCCGTGCAGCTATGGCGAAGGTGACCTGGATCGCAACGTCACGCGCAGCGGCATCCACGTGGTCACCGAGAAGTACGAGGACTTCTACATGACCAACCCGGCCGCCGGGTACGCCAACGTGCGGGAGCGGTTCGCGGTCCGCATCTCCAACAACGGCGAGTTCATCCACGCCAACCCGGCCAGTTCCGGTGCGCAGGGCAACACCAACGTCACCAACGGCTGCATCAACCTCTCGCTCACCGACGCCGAGCAGTACTTCAACACCGCGATGTACGGCGACCCGGTGGAGGTGACCGGCACCCGCATCGACCTGTCCTACGCGGACGGCGACATCTGGGACTGGGCCGTGCCGTGGAGCGAGTGGACGTCCATGTCGGCGCTCAGCAGCGACGACCCGCCGGCGAACATCCCGGTCACCGCGCCGGTCACCCCCAGCGATGCCCCGACGCTGTCGGGGACGCCCACCACGACGCCGGTTCCTACGCCCGGCGGTTGACGCGTGAGCCGGTGGCCCCGGTGACCTGATCACGTGGGCGAACCACGATGAGATCCAGGTCGACGTGCGACGGCCGGCTCGCGACGAATCCGATGACCTCGGCGATGTCCTCGGCCACCAGTGGTTCCACCCCGGCGTACACCTTCTCGGCGCGCTCGGCGTCCCCGTCGAACCGGTTCAGCGAGAAGTCGGTCTTGACCATTCCCGGCGCCACCTCGGTGAGCCGCACCGGCTTGCCGAACAGCTCGCTGCGCAGCGTGCGGTGCAGGACGCCCTGGGCGTGCTTGGCCGTGGTGTAGCCGGAACCGTTGTCGTAGGTCTCCAGTGCGGCGATCGAGGTGACGGTGACGATGAGTCCGTCACCGGAGTCGATCAGCTTGGGCAGCAGCGCTTTCGTGACGTGCAGGGTGCCCAGCACGTTGGACTCCCACATCCAGCGCCAGTTCTCGATGTCGGCATCGGCCACCGACTCCAGTCCGCGGGCGCCACCGGCGTTGTTGACGAGCACATCCACCCGGTCCAGGCGTTCGGCCAGGGCCGCGACCGCGGCCGGATCGGTGACGTCCGCCACGATCGCGGTGCCGTCGATCTCGGCGGCCAGCGCCTCGATGGGGCCGGGCCGTCGTGCCACGCAGATCACGTGAAATCCTTGTGCAGCAAGAGTTTTGGCGGTTGCTTCACCGATTCCGGCGCTGGCTCCGGTGACTACCGCGACGCGGCGCCGATCTGTTGAGGTCGTCATGGTGACAACCCTAATCCCGCGCATCTGACCTTCGCGTGAGCGTCGGCCAGCGTGCTACGTTGACGGCGTGTTCTCGATGAGTCGGGCGAGCGTTCTCGCCGCGCGGTCTGCGTGTTGTTGTCGCGCACCCGCCGCGCCCTGCTGACCCCGAGGACCATTTCGTCCCGCTGAGTCGCCGGTGTGGCAGACGCCCACCCACCCACGACTCAGACCCGAGGACGTCCCATGACCTCCATCGCTGCCGTTCCTGCCGCCGCCCGTCAGGCCCCCGCCGCGCACGCCAAGCGCGCCCTGTTGGCGCGGCACCAGATCGTCGCGCCGTCGCTGAAGGTGGCCGATGCGGCCGCCGCGTCGGTGTTCGGTGCCGCCCGCGGGCGCGGCCCGATCGCCCGTGACGCCATCGCGCGGGTCACCGGGCTGAGCATCGCCACGGTGAACCGCCAGGTCACCGCCCTGCTCGAGGCCGGAGTGCTGCGCGAACGCGCGGATCTCGCGGTGTCCGGGGCCATCGGTCGCCCCCGCGTCCCGGTCGAGGTCAACCATGAGCCGTTCCTGACCCTGGGCCTGCACATCGGCGCCAGGACCACCAGCATCGTGGCGGCCGATCTGTTCGGCCGGACCCTCGACGTCGTGGAGACCCCGACCCCTCGCGGTGCCCAGGGCGCCGCGCTGGCAGCACTGGCCGGCAGCGCGCGGCGCTACCTGAGCCGGTGGCACCGCCGCCGCCCGTTGTGGGTGGGTGTTGCCGCCGGTGGCGTCGTGGACAGCACCTCCGGATATCTGGACCACGCCCGGTTGGGCTGGACGCAAGCGCCCGTCGGCCCGGTGCTGGCCGAGGCGCTGGGACTGCCGGTGTCGGTGGCCTCGCACGTCGACGCGATGGCCGGTGCCGAGTTGTTGCTCGCGGGGCGTCGCCCGCGCGCACAGGCCGGTACCAGCCTCTATGTCTACGCCCGCGAGACGGTTGGCTACGCGCTGTCCATCGGCGGCCGCGTGCACTCGCCGTCGAGCGGGCCGGGCACCATCGCCGCGCTGCCGGTGAACTCCGAATTGCTCGGTGGCACAGGGAAGCTGGAGTCGACCGTCAGCGACGAAGCGGTGCGCAACGCCGCCCGCGCCCAGCGCATCGTGCCGTCCGAGGGCCCCGCGTCGACGCTATCTGCGGTGCTGAGCGCCGCCCGTGGCGGCCACGAGGGCGCCCGCGGGCTGCTGGCCGAACGGGCCAGGGTGCTCGGTGAGGCGGTGGCGCTGCTGCGCGACATGCTCAACCCCGACGACCTGGTGGTCGGCGGTCAGGCCTTCACCGAGTACCCGGAGGGGATGGAGCTGGTGGAGCGCGCGTTCGCGGCCCGGACCGTGCTGGGATCCCGCGATATCCGGGTGACCGCCTTCGGAAACCGAGTGCAGGAAGCCGGCGCGGGCGTGGTGTCGCTCGGCGGGCTCTACGCCGACCCGATCGCCGCCATGCGCCGCGCTCAGCAGCGCCGTGGCGAAGCGGGTGTGCTCGGCGCGTCCTGACGCCTGTGGCCGCGTCATTTCACCTCGGGTGTAGACATGTCATTGTGCGCGCCGTCCCAGAACCGCCCGGCCTGAAGGACACTGCCCGTCGCGTCGCGGTGCTCTCGGTGCACACCTCGCCGCTGGCCCAGCCTGGAACCGGCGATGCCGGCGGGATGAACGTGTACGTTCTGCAGACCGCGCTGGAGTTGGCCCGCCGCGGTGTCGAGGTGGAGATCTTCACCCGCGCGACCTCCTCGGCCGACGCGCCACTGGTCCAGGTCGCGCCCGGAGTACTGGTGCGCAATGTGGTGGCAGGCCCGTTCGAAGGGCTCGACAAGAACGATCTGCCCACCCAGCTATGCGCGTTCACCGCGGGCGTCCTGCGCGCCGAGGCCACCCACGAGCCCGGCTACTACGACATCGTGCACTCGCACTACTGGCTGTCCGGGCAGGTCGGATGGCTGGCCGCCGACCGCTGGGCGGTGCCGCTGGTGCACACCGCGCACACCCTCGCCGCGGTGAAGAACGCCGCGCTCGCCGAGGGTGACGCCCCGGAGCCTGCGCTGCGGGCGGTCGGCGAGCAGCAGGTGGTCGACGAGGCCGACCGGCTGATCGTGAACACCGAAATCGAAGCGCAGCAACTGGTTTCGCTGCACAACGCGGACCGACAGCATATCGACGTAGTGCATCCCGGGGTCGACCTGCAGGTTTTCACGCCGGGTTCGAAGCGGGACGCGCGGGCGGCGCTGGGCCTGGACCCGCGCGAGAAGGTGGTGGCCTTCATCGGGCGCATCCAGCCGTTGAAGGCCCCCGACGTGCTGCTGCGGGCGGTGGCCAAACTGCCCACGGCGGGCAGGAGCGCAGCGACCGGGGAATCAGCACCGGTCCGGGTGGTGATCGCCGGCGGGCCCTCGGGCAGCGGTTTGGCGGCGCCCGACTCGCTGGTTCGGCTGGCCGACGAACTGGGTATCTCCTCGCGGGTGAGCTTCCTGCCGCCGCAATCCCGCGAAGAACTGGTGAACGTCTACCGCGCCGCCGATATCGTCGCCGTGCCCAGCTATTCGGAGTCCTTCGGTCTGGTCGCCGTGGAGGCGCAGGCCTGCGGCACCCCGGTGGTGGCCGCGTCGGTCGGTGGCCTGCCGGTCGCCGTGCGCGACGGGGTGAGCGGCACCCTGGTCGACGGGCACGATGCCGGGGACTGGTCGCGGGCGCTCGGTGCGCTGTTCGAGCGCGGCCCCGAGACGATGAGTGCCGCCGCCGTGGCGCATGCCGCGACGTTTTCGTGGGCGCATACCGTCGACGCGCTGCTGGACAGCTACAGCCACGCCATCACCGACTACCGCACCCGGCATCCGCGCCGCGAACCCGCCGGGCGTCGCAACGGTAGGCGCTTCGCGCTGCGCAGGGGGGTGCGGGCGTGAGCGATATGGTGCGTGCCATCATCGAGAAGACGCTGCAGGCCAACGAACTCGAATACGAGCACCACAAGGGCGCACACGGCGGACTGCCCGGCATCGTGGTGGCGCTGCCGGGCGAGCGCAGGCTCAAGACCAACACCATCCTGAGCATCGGCGAGCACTCGGTGCGGGTGGAGGCCTTCGTCTGCCGCCGTCCCGATGAGAACTTCGAAGCCGTCTACAAGTTCCTGCTCAAGCGCAACCGCAGGCTCTACGGGGTGGCCTACACGCTGGACAATCTCGGCGACATCTACCTGGTCGGCTGGATGTCGAACAGTTCGGTCGACGCCGACGAGCTCGACCGCATCCTCGGGCAGGTGCTCGAAGCCGTCGACTCCGACTTCAACACGTTGCTGGAGTTGGGTTTTCGCTCGTCCATCCAGAAAGAATGGGAGTGGCGGGTGGCAAGGGGCGAGTCGCTGAAGAACTTGCAGGCCTTTGCACATCTCATCGAAGATGCCGACGAGCTACCTGATCGTTCATGACGACTCGTGACAGAATGCCAGCCATGGCGAATCTGATCCTGCTGCGTCACGGCGAGAGCACGTGGAACGAGAAGAACCTGTTCACCGGTTGGGTGGATGTCGATCTCACCGACAAGGGCCGGGCCCAGGCGATACGCGGCGGCGAACTGCTCGCCGAGCAAGGCGTGCTGCCCGATGTGCTGTACACCTCGCTGCTGCGCCGGGCGATCGTCACCGCCAACCTGGCGCTGGAGGCCGCCGACCGGCTGTGGATCCCGGTGCACCGGGACTGGCGCCTCAACGAACGTCACTACGGCGCGCTGCAGGGCCTGGACAAGGCCGCCACCAAGGAGAAGTACGGTGACGAGCAGTTCATGGCCTGGCGCCGCAGCTATGACACCCCGCCGCCGCCGATCGAGAAGGGCAGCGAGTTCAGCCAGGACGCCGACCCGCGCTACGCCGATATCGACGGCGGCCCGCTGACCGAATGCCTCGCCGATGTGGTGGCCCGGTTCGTGCCCTACTTCGAGCAGACCATCGTCCCCGATCTCAAGGCCGGCAAAACGGTGCTCATCGCCGCGCACGGCAACTCGCTGCGCGCCCTGGTGAAGTACCTCGACGGCATGTCGGACGACGACATCGTCAGCCTGAACATCCCGACCGGTATCCCGCTGCTCTACGAACTGGACGACAACCTCACGCCGGTGGTGGCCGGCGGCCGGTACCTGGACCCCGAGGCCGCCGCCGCGGGAGCCGCCGCGGTGGCCGCCCAGGGCGCCAAGTAAGCCAACAGCGGGTGAACGCGAGTAAACGGTGACCGAACTCCTGTCTTTGTTCGTGTGACTTGTCCCGGTTTGGCCGCACGCTGCTGGGATGACGTTCACCCGATGCGTACGCTTTTCGCGTGAGTGTCGGTTCCGCGTTGCTGTTGGCGGCAGCGTTGGCATTGCTTGCGCTGGGGGGCGGCGTGGCCGCGGGGATGGTCGTGTCCTCGCGACTTGCCGAACGGCGGGCCCGCCGGCTGGCCGAACAGGGCCGCGGAATCACCATCTCCCAGATGCTCAGTCACATCGCGGCGATGTCGCCCATGGGAATCGTGGTGGTCGACGCCTTCCGCGACGTGGTCTACATGAACGACCAGGCCGCCGAACTGGGTCTGGTGCGTGACCGGCTGCTCGACGATCGCGCCTGGCAGGCGGTGCAGCGGTGCCTGTCCACCGGCGCCGACGTCGACATCGATCTGTCGCCACGCAAGAAGCAGAAGTCGGGCCGCTCGGGTCTTTCGGTGCGCGGCCATGTGCGGCTGCTGGTCGAGGAGGACCACCAGTTCGCGGTGGTGTTCGTCGGAGATCAGTCCGAGCAGGCGCGGATGGAAGCGACCCGCCGCGATTTCGTCGCCAATGTCAGCCATGAGCTGAAGACGCCGGTCGGTGCCATGGGTGTGCTGGCCGAAGCGCTCCTGGCCTCCACCGATGACCCCGACAACGTCCGCCGGTTCGGCGAGAAGATGGTGGTCGAATCGAACCGGCTGGCCAGCATGGTCGGCGAGCTGATCGAGTTGTCCCGGCTCCAAGGCGCCGAACCGCTGCCCCAGCTGGACAGCGTCGATGTCGACACCGTGGTCGCCGAGGCGTTGTCGCGCTACAAGGTGGCCGCCGACAACGCCGATATCGCCATCACCACCGACGCCCCGACCGGCTACCGGGTGCTCGGTGATGAGCGGCTGCTCGTGACCGCCATCGCGAACCTGGTGTCCAACGCCATCGCGTACTCGCCGGACGGGTCGGCGGTGTCGATCAGCAGGCGCCGGCGCGGCAACGATATCGAGATCGCGGTGACCGACCGCGGTATCGGCATCGCACGGGCCGATCAGGAGCGGGTGTTCGAGCGGTTCTTCCGGGTCGACAAGGCCCGTTCGCGCGCCACCGGCGGTACCGGGCTCGGCCTGGCCATCGTCAAACATGTGGCCGCCAATCACAACGGATCCATCCGGTTGTGGAGTCAGCCGGGGACCGGCTCGACGTTCACCCTTGCCATACCGGCCATTCCCGACGACCGATCGGTTGATGATGATTGAGAGAGGACCGTGCCACCCATGACGAGTGTGCTGATCGTTGAGGACGAGGAGTCGCTGGCCGACCCGCTGGCGTTCCTGCTGCGCAAGGAGGGGTTCGAGGCCACCGTGGTCGGGGACGGTCCGTCCGCGCTGGCCGAATTCGAGCGGGCCGGCGCCGATATCGTGCTGCTGGACCTGATGTTGCCCGGGATGAGCGGTACCGATGTCTGCAAGCAGTTGCGGTCGCGGTCGAGTGTGCCGGTCATCATGGTCACCGCGCGCGACAGCGAGATCGACAAGGTGGTCGGGCTGGAGCTCGGCGCCGACGACTATGTGACCAAGCCGTATTCGGCGCGTGAGCTGATCGCCCGGATCCGGGCGGTGCTGCGGCGCGGCACCGACAGCGAGGATGTCGGTGTGGCGGACGGTGTGCTGGAGGCCGGCCCGGTGCGGATGGATGTGGAACGGCATGTGGTGAGCGTCAACGGCGAGCCGATCACCCTGCCGCTCAAGGAGTTCGACCTGCTGGAGTACCTGATGCGCAACAGCGGCCGGGTGCTGACCCGCGGTCAGCTGATCGACCGGGTGTGGGGCGCGGATTATGTGGGGGACACCAAGACCCTCGATGTGCACGTCAAGCGGCTGCGCTCGAAGATCGAAGCCGATCCGGCCAGTCCGGTGCACCTGGTGACGGTGCGCGGGCTGGGCTACAAACTCGAGGGCTGAGTCCCTACGGATGTTGAATCCTGTGATGGGACAACAATTGTTGCCGTCGTGGGTGATAGGGATTTCGTTAGCAGGCGGTGTTGACGCAACTCGTGCGGTCTGAGCCCGCACCCCTGCTGTAGGCCTTCCCGCAAATGCATCCCGATATCGAAACCGATCCGCGGTCGTGGGCGGCTACTGGGCGGCGCGGGTGGCCGGGTGCACGGCGATCAGGCCGAGTTGGCCGCGGCGTTTACACATGGCCGCCAGCTCGGCGTAGGCCTTGTCACCGAGCAGCGCGGTGAGCTCGGGCTGGTAGGACTGCCAGACCGGCCGTTCACCCACATGGGCGGCGGGGTCACCGGTGCAGTACCAGTGCAGGTCGAGGCCGCCCTCGCCCCAACCGCGCCGGTCGTACTCGGTGATCACGGTCTGGAGCACATCGGAACCGTCCGGGCGGGTCACCCAGTCCTGGGTGCGGCGGATCGGCAGCTGCCAGCACACCTCGGGTTTCATGGTCAGCGGTTCGACCCCGAGTTTGAGGGCCTTGGAGTGCAGAGCGCATCCGATACCGCCGGGGAATCCGGGCCGGTTCTGGAAGATGCAGGCACCCTTGTACTTGCGGGTGCGCAGATTGGGCTTGCCGTCGTACTCGTCCTCTTCCAGATAGCCCTTGCGGCCCAGACCCTTGGACCGGAACTGCCAGTCCTCGTCGGTCAGTGTCTTGACGGCGTCGTCGAGCAGGGCCCGATCGTCGTCGTCGGACAGGAACGCGCCGTGCGAGCAGCAGCCGTCATCGGGGCGTCCTTCGACGGTGCCCTGGCATGCGGGCGTGCCGAACACACAGGTCCATCTGGACAGCAGCCACGTCATATCGGCCTTGATCAGATGCTTGGGATCCTCGGGGTCGTAGAACTCCACCCACTCCCGGGCGAAGTCCAACTCGACCTCGCCACCGATACCGCCGACCTGTGATGTCCCCACGGTTGTCAACGGTAAACCCACTAACGTGGGTCGCGTGCGATTGGGCGTGCTGGATGTGGGCAGCAATACGGTGCATTTGTTGGTTGTCGATGCGCGCCGTGGCGGCCATCCGACCCCGATGAGTTCCACCAAGGCCGCGTTGCGGTTGGCCGAGGCCATCGACTCGAGCGGAAAGCTGACCCGCAAGGGTTCGGACGCGCTGGTCGCCACCGTCGATGAATTCGCCAAGATCGCGACCAGTTCGGGGTGCGCGGAGATGATGGCCTTCGCGACCTCTGCGGTGCGCGATGCCAAGAACTCCGAGGCGGTACTGGCCCGGGTGAAGGCCGAGACCGGGGTCGCGCTGCGGGTCCTCAGCGGTGTCGACGAATCCCGGCTCACCTTCCTCGCGGTGCGTCGCTGGTACGGCTGGAGTGCCGGGCGCATCATCAACATCGATATCGGCGGCGGTTCACTGGAGCTCTCCAGCGGTGTCGACGAGGAGCCGGAGGTCGCGATGTCGCTGCCGCTGGGCGCCGGCCGGATGACCAGGGAATGGTTGTCCGAGGATCCGCCTGGTCGCCGCCGGGTGGCGATGCTGCGGGACTGGCTGTCCACCGAGTTGTCCGAGGCGGGCTCGGTGATGCAGGCCGCGGGCACGCCGGACCTGGCGGTCGCCACCTCGAAGACGTTCCGTTCGCTGGCCCGGCTCACCGGCGCGGCGCCCTCGGGCGCAGGCCCGAGGGTCAAGCGGACGCTCACCGCAGCCGGCCTACGGCAGCTCATCGCGTTCATCTCTAGGATGACTACGGCCGACAGAGCAGAGCTGGAGGGGGTGAGTGCCGAACGGGCGCCACAGATCGTGGCGGGCGCATTGGTAGCTGAGGCGAGCATGCGGGCGCTGGGTGTCGAAACGGTACAGATCTGTCCCTGGGCATTGCGGGAGGGACTGATTCTGCGGAAACTCGACAGTGAAGCGGACGGAACCGCCCTGGTCGAGACCACCCCAGCCACTCCCAAGGGCAACACACGATGACAGAACCGAGCGATAACACGTCCACCCGCCCGATATCGGTGGCGGAGCTGCTCGCCAAGAACGGATCGATCGGGTCCCCGGCGCCCGGCGGCCGCCGCCGGCGCCGCCGCGGCAATGCCGATGCGGTCACCGTCGCCGAGTTGACCGGCGAGATCCCGATCATCGCCCTCGAGGACGCACCCACGGCCGCGGAGTCCCCGGTCGCCGAAGAGGCGCCGACGGCCGAGGACACCCCCGTTGTCGAGGACACCCCGGTGCAGGCCGAGGTCGAAGCGGCGGTCGAACCCGAACCGGAACCCGAACCGGAACCGGAACCGGAACCGGAGGCAGAGCCAGACGCGGAGGCCGAGCCCGACGCCGCCGAAACCGATTACGTCGAGCACCTGCAGCAGCGCGATGCGGAGCCCGAGCCACTGGTCTTCGCCCCGCGCCGCCACGCGCACACCTTGAAGAAGCACGCCCCGCATGTCCCGGCCGGTGGCGCCGAGGGGATGTCCTTCGACCCGGTGCACGACGACGACGATGCCCACGACGACGCCCCGGTCGACGACAGCGGCAGCGTCAAGAGGCGTCCGTCGTACCTGAGATCGCCGGCCGACACCCTGTTCGGCGGGGACTCCGTCGCCGACGATGTGGCCCGGCGTGGCCGCACCCCCGGCCCCGAGGACATCGACCTCGACGACAACTTCCTCAACGACGACGACCTCGCGGACACCCAGAAGGTGTCCATCGATGTCGACGAGCCGCTGGCCGCGCTGGACCTGACCGAACCCGACGCCCCGTCACCCTTCATGCGGGGCGTGTGGATCGTGGTGCAGAGTGTGCTCGCGGTCGCGCTCGGTGCCGGCCTGTTCATCGCCTTCGACCAGCTCTGGAAGTGGAACAACATCGTGGCGCTGGCGCTCTCGGTGCTGGTGATCCTGGGCCTGGTGGTGGGTGTGCGGGTGGTACGCAAGACCGAGGACATCGCCAGCACGCTGATCGCGGTGGCGGTGGGCGCCATGGTGACGCTCGGGCCGCTGGCCCTGCTGCAGTCCACCTAAGTGCGCCCCGCGATCAAGGTCGGTCTGTCGACGGCCTCGGTGTACCCGCTGCGGACCGAGGCCGCCTTCGACTACGCCGCCCGCCTGGGCTACGACGGTGTCGAGCTGATGGTCTGGGCCGAACCGGTCAGCCAGGACATCGAGGCCGTCGAAGCCCTGTCGCAGAGCTACGGCATCCCGGTGCTCTCGGTGCACGCGCCCTGCCTGCTGATCTCACAACGGGTCTGGGGCGCGAACCCGATCGCCAAGCTGGAACGCAGCGTGCGGGCCGCCGAGCAGCTGGGCGCCCAGACCGTGGTGGTGCATCCGCCGTTCCGCTGGCAGCGCCGCTACGCCGAGGGCTTCAGCGAGCAGGTCGCCGACCTGGAGGCCGGTAGCGACGTCCTGGTCGCGGTGGAGAACATGTTCCCGTTCCGGGCGGACAGGTTCTGGGGCACCGGAGCGCCCTCGATCGAGCGGATGCGTAAACGCGGCGGTAGCCCCGGCCCGGGCATCTCGGCGTTCGCGCCGTCCTTCGACCCGCTCGACGGCGGGCATGCGCACTACACCCTGGACCTGTCGCACAGCGCCACGGCGGGCACCGACGCGCTGGAGATGGCGCGACGAATGGGGCAGGGCCTCGTTCATCTGCACCTGTGCGACGGCAGTGGGGCGTCCACCGACGAGCATCTGGTGCCGGGCCGGGGCACCCAGCCCGCCGCCGAGGTGTGCCGTCAGTTGGCCGCCAGTGATTTCACCGGCCACGTCATTCTCGAGGTCACCACCTCGGGAGCCCGTAACGCCGCCGAACGGGAGGCCCTGTTGACCGAGTCCCTGCAGTTCGCCCGGGAGCACCTGCTGCGATGAGCGTGTTGTTCAGCGACGCCATGCGCCTGGGGTCGGCCGGTGACGGCGTGTACGAGGGTGCGCTCAACGAGCACTGGACCATCGGGCCCAAGGTGCACGGCGGGGCGATGCTGGCGCTGTGTGCGAACGCGGCGCGCGCCGAGCTGGCCGAGGCGCCCGGCGCGCTGGGGGCACCTCCCGCGTGCGGGAGGCGAGCGACCAGCGGGACCAGGGGACCCCCCCGGCGGGGTGGGGGCCCCTCCCGCGTGCGGGGGAGGGGCAACCGACCAGAGAACCAACCAAGAGATTGCGGTGTCGGGGAACTTTCTGTGGGCACCGGATCCCGGCGCACTGAAGGTCGTCACGACCGTGCGCAAGCGTGGTCGCCGGATCAGCCTGGTCGACGCCGAATTGATGCAGGGCGACCGGGTGGCGGTCCGCGCGGCCATCACCCTCGGCGTCCCCGAGCACGATGCGCCGCCGCTGCTGTCGACCAACCCCGTCGTGGCGTTGATGACGCCCGAACCGCCGCCCGGGCTGGAGCCGATCGGTCCCGGACACCGGATGGCCGACATCGTGCACCTGGCCCACGGCTGCGATATCCGGCCGTCGCTGACGACCATGGCGCCGCGCTCGGATGGCGGACCACCGGTCATCGAGTACTGGGTGCGGCCCCGTGGCGAAGCTCCCTGATGTGCTTTTCGCCCTGCTGTGTGGCGATGTGTCGGCCCCGGTGACGTTTGGGGTCAACCGGTTCGGCTGGGCCCCCACCGTCCAGCTGACGGCCTTCCTGAGGGCCCGCCCGGCCGACGGCTGGCTGCGGGTGCTGTGTACGACGACCCAGATCGGTCAGGAATGGTTCGACGAGGACCACGTCGTGGTGGACTCGGCGGGCCGCATCGTGGTGCAGACCCGTCAGCTCGCGCTGGTGCCGTCGTCGTAGACGCGAACGTTCCCCGTCGCGTCGCTCGCCCCGGCGCCGGCCATGGGAAACTGCACCCGTGGCAAGAATTGCGATCATCGGCGGCGGAAGTATCGGCGAAGCGCTGCTCTCGGGGTTGTTGAGGGCGGGCCGTCAGGTCAAGGACCTCGTCGTCGCCGAGAAGCATCCCGACCGTGCCAGGCAGCTGGCGGAGTCCTACTCGGTGCGGGTGACCTCGGTGTCCGACGCCGCTGACAGCGCCACCTACGTCATCATCGCCGTCAAACCGGCCGATGTGGAGTCGGTGACCGGTCAGATCGCCGAGGCCGTCGCCAAGGCCGAGGGCCAGAGCGAGGAGCAGGTGTTCGTCAGCGTGGCAGCCGGCGTCAGCACGGCGTTCTTCGAGGCCAAACTGCCCGCGGGCACGCCGGTCATCCGGGTGATGCCGAACGCCCCGATGGTCGTCGGCGGGGGTGTCAGCGCGGTGGCCGCCGGCCGGTTCGCGACGGCCGAGCAGCTCAAGGAGGTGTCGGCCATCTTCGATACCGTCGGCGATGTGCTGACGGTGGCCGAATCGCAGCTGGATGCGGTGACCGCGGTGTCGGGTTCCGGGCCCGCCTACTTCTTCCTGATGGTCGAGGCCCTGGTCGACGCAGGCGTGGATGCCGGGCTCAGCCGGGAGGTCGCCACCGAACTGGTGGTGCACACCATGGCCGGATCGGCGGCCATGCTGCTGGACCGCCGGGACAGCGCGCAGGCCGGTGTGATGGACACCTCGGCGACCGCGTTGCGGGCCATCGTGACGTCTCCGGGCGGCACCACCGCGGCTGGTCTGCGGGAACTGGAGCGTGGCGGCCTCCGCAGTGCCGTCGCCGATGCCATCGCGGCGGCAAAAAGGCGCTCTGAGCAGCTCGGAATTACATCCGAGTAGTTCACCAATTTCGGACTGATTAGCCCACACCCGTCGCAATAACCCCAGTGGCCACGCTATTCTCCTCGTGTATGCACGCGTACGTGCCAGCGGTGGGGAAGCCGCTGGAACGGCCGTGCCTTATGGATTGGGTTGCGATGACGTCATTGAACGGGCCATCGGCGCGGGATTCCGCCGGCGACGGCCAGCCGAAGGCTCAATTTCTCACCGTCGCGGAAGTGGCAAGCCTGATGCGGGTGAGCAAGATGACCGTCTACCGGCTGGTGCACAACGGCGAGCTGCCGGCGGTACGCGTCGGACGGTCCTTCCGGGTGCATGCCAAGGCGGTCCACGATCTGCTGGAGACGTCGTACTTCGACGCCGGGTAGCACGCGTTTTCCACTTGACCGGGCCACCCAGGTAAGGTGACCCGGTCAGTTCACTCATTGGTAGGTAGCGGAGTTCATGGGTTCAGTTATCAAGAAGCGGCGCAAGCGCATGTCGAAGAAGAAGCACCGGAAGCTGCTTCGTCGCACTCGGGTTCAACGCAGAAAACTCGGTAAGTAGCTTTTCGGCCTCAGCCGATAGGCTGGCCCGATGGACGAGCAGGCGACCGATCCGAAAGTGGTGCTGGTCACCGGCGCCTGCCGTTTCCTCGGCGGCTACCTGACCGCTCGGCTCGTGCAGAACCCGGCGATCGACCACGTCATCGCGGTCGATGCCATCGCGCCGAGCAAGGATCTCTTACGCAGGATGGGGCGCGCGGAATTCGTGCGCGCCGACATCCGCAACCCGTTCATCGCCAAGGTCATCCGAAACGGTGACGTCGACACCGTCGTGCACGCCGCGGCGGCGTCCTACGCACCGCGGGCCGGCGGCCGGGCGACGCTCAAAGAGCTCAACGTGATGGGGGCGATCCAGCTCTTCGCGGCGTGCCAGAAGGCGCCGTCGGTGCGCCGGGTCATTCTCAAGTCCACCTCCGAGGTGTACGGGGCGAGCTCACGGGACCCGGTGATGTTCACCGAGGACGGCGGGGCACGCCGGCCGCCCGCCGACGGTTTCGCCCGCGACAGCATCGACATCGAGGGGTACGCCCGCGGTTTGGCCCGCCGTCGTCCCGATATCGCGGTGACGATCCTGCGGCTGGCCAACATGATCGGCCCTGCGATGGACACCGCGCTGTCGCGGTACCTGGCCGGTCCGGTGGTGCCCTCGGTGCTGGGGCGCGATGCGCGGCTGCAACTGCTGCACGAACAGGATGCGCTCGGTGCGCTGGAGCGTGCCACGGTCGCCGGTCGCGCGGGCACCTTCAACGTCGGAGCGTCGGGCATCATCATGATGAGTCAGGCGATCCGCCGATCCGGACGGGTCGCGCTGCCGGTGCCACGTTCGGCGCTGGCCGCCGTCGATTCCTTGAGGCGCGCAACGAGTTACACCGAACTCGATCGCGAGCAGCTGAACTATCTGAGCTACGGCCGGGTGATGGACACCGCGCGCATGCGTAACGTCCTAGGGTATAACCCTAAGTGGACGACAGCGGAGGCTTTTGACGATTACGTGCGGGGACGTGGTCTGACTCCGATCATCGACCCGAAATGGGTACGCTCAGTGGAGAGCCGTGCCGTGACGCTGGCGCAACGCGTCGGAGGCTAGTCGACTAGGTGATCGGGCGGGGGAGAGGGTGACGCGTGGCGGGTGAACCCAGAGCGAAAGTGATTCCGCTGCACTCCAATTCGAGCCGTTCCGCGGCGCAGCGCCGGGCCTCGCAGCGGGCCGACAGTGCGCGCAGGCATCCGTCGCTGCTCGCCGATCCCGACGGTCGCGCCTCCGCCGAGCAGATGGCCGCCGTCGTCCGCGAGATCGATCAACACCGCAACGGTGCCGCCGAAACGGCTACCGACGACACCCCCAACGAGCTGGCCAGGGCCATCTCGGGTATCGCCGAGTTCGTCACCAAACGGATGACCGGTGACTACACCGTCGACGAGTTCGGGTTCGACGCCCACCTCAATGACGCCGTCGTGTTGCCCATGTTGCGTGGGCTTTTCAACTCCTGGTTCCGGGTCGAGGTCAGCGGTGTCGAGAACCTCCCGCTCGACGGAGCCGCGCTGGTGGTGGCCAACCACGCCGGCGTGCTGCCGTTCGACGGGCTGATGGCCGCGGTCGCCGTGCACGATCACCATCCGCGTCAGCGCGTGCTGCGCATGCTGGCCGCCGACCTGGTGTTCGACATGCCCGTCGTCGGGCAGGCCGCCCGCAAGGCCGGCCACACCGTCGCCTGCACCTCCGACGCGCACCGGTTACTCGCCGCCGGCGAGCTCACCGCGGTGTTCCCCGAGGGCTTCAAGGGCCTCGGCAAACCGTTCAAGGACCGCTACAAGCTGCAGCGGTTCGGTCGCGGCGGATTCGTCTCGGCCGCATTGCGGGCCAAGGCGCCGATCGTGCCGTGCTCCATCGTGGGCTCCGAGGAGATCTATCCCAAGATCGGCGACATCAAGCTGCTGGCGCGGGTGCTGGGCCTGCCGTACTTCCCGGTGACCCCGCTGTTCCCGCTGGCCGGACCGCTCGGGCTGGTACCGATGCCATCCAAATGGCATATCAAGTTCGGGGAGCCGATCCCCACCGAGGACTACGACGAGACGGCCGCCGACGATCCGATGGTCACCTTCGAACTGACAGACCAGGTCCGCGAGACCATCCAGCACACCCTGTACCAGCTGCTGGCCAACCGCCGGAACACCTTCCTGGGCTGATTCGTCGCGAAACCGACGTTGTTGCGGTCCTGCGGGTGCGTACGGCGCAAAAGCGTCGGTGTCACTGTTGCCATCCGTGCGAGATCAGTGCGCTGCACGTTTCGGCGAGCACGTCGGCAGGGCGATCCTCCTTGATCACGTGCACGACATGCCACTGGAGACGGTGCATTACCCGTGCGACCCGAACGTCGTTCACGTAGGCGCTGCGGCTGGTGAGGTGCTGCTGACCGTCGTACTCGACACCCACCTTGTACTTCTCCCAGCACATGTCGATACGCCGCACGTAGTGACCGTCCTCGTCGTAGACCACGAACTGAGTCGTCGGCGCGGGCAGCCCGGCGTCGATGAAGAGCAGTCGCAACCAGGTTTCTCGGGGAGACTCGGCGCCGCCGTCGACCAGCGGCAAGGCGATGCGCGCCCGACGTAACCCGCGAGCTCCCCGATGCCGCTCGGCCAGGAGCAGCACCTCGTCGGCCGAGAAGCGACGGACCCGGCGCAACGCATCGAGACGGGCCACCGCCTGTTCACGCGGTAGATGACGGGCGAGGTCGAAAGCGGTGCGGGCCACGGTGGTGACGCGTATGCCGGCAACGGTGGCGATCTCGTCGGGATGCAGGCTTTCGTTGCGGACGATGAGTCCCGCTTGGCGTCGCCCACCGGTGACGGCCTCGATGGGGACATCGGGCCCGACCCAGTCGGCGCCGTGCAGCGCGGATGCGGCCACTCCGGCGACGACCGCACCTGGTGCGGCCAGCATCAGACCGGCCAGTCGGTCTCGGAACGACACCTGGTGCTCGAGGGGTACGTGCACGCCGCGGTAGATCGGACGGTACCGGCGCCGGAGTTCGAACGGCGTCAGCTCACCGGCGGTGACTGCATCGGCGCCGACGAAAGGAACACGCATACGGAATCAGACGCAGCGTCGGCCCGATCGGATCCATGACAGCATCGAAAACGACGCTTTTGCGCTCAGAGCACCCCCGAGACCGCGAAAGCGTAGGTCTCGACGCCGAATTCAGGCCATCTTGGCGATCGCGGCATCACGCGCGGCGGCGATCTGCGCGGTGACCTCATCGGCCTCGCCCTCGTGTTCGGCCTCACCCAGGATCGTGATGACGCTGGTGAGCACCGGGTTGCCGTCGTCATCGGTGACCTCACCGCGGACCTCGGTGAGGATGGCGCCGTGCGACTCGATGACCGAGTCCAGGTACGAGTCGAACCACAGCTTGTCGCCGACCTTGATGGGGCGGTGGAAGATCAGCTTCTGGTCGCGGTGCAGGACGCGCTCCATGTTGACCGGCACATCGAACTGGTTGAAGATCTCCAGCTGGACCCGCCGGCCGGCCACCGCGATGAACGTCAGCGAGGCGAGGATGGCGTCGTGCCCGTGCTCGACGGCGCCCTCTTCGGAGTGATGCGCGGGGTGCTCGTCCTTGACGGCGTTCGCGAACTCGCGGACCTTCTCCCGTCCGACCTCGAAATAGTCGGGGTACCGGAAGTGGGTTCCGACGATTTCCTCAGCGATTCCCATGGCGGGTCAGCCTATCAGCGCGAAGGTCAACGCCCCGCGTCGCGGCGGGAGGCCACCGCGGCCAGCGCTCCGCCCACCGCGCCCAGGGCCAGCGCCGACGGAACCCCGATCCGGGCTGCTTTGCGCGCGGTGCGGAAGTCGCGGATCTCCCATCCGCGTTCACGCGCGACATCGCGCAGCGCGGCATCCGGGTTGATCGCCACCGCCGTGCCGACCAGTGACAGCATCGGCACATCGTTGAAGCTGTCCGAGTATGCCGCGCATCGGCGCAGGTTGAGACCCTCTCGGATGGCCAGCGACCGGACCGCGTGCGCCTTGCCCGCCCCGTGCAGGATGTCGCCGACCAGCCGGCCGGTGAACACACCGTCGACCGATTCGGCGATGGTGCCCAGCGCCCCGGTCAGGCCCAGCCGGCGGGCGATGGTGTCCGCCAGTTCGAAGGGGGTGGCGGTCACCAGCCACACCTGCTGCCCGGCGTCGAGGTGCATCTGGGCCAGCGCGCGCGTGCCCGGCCAGATCTTGTCGGCGATGATCTCGTCATAGATCTCCTCGCCGAGTTCGACCAGTTCCGCGGTCGAACGACCTTCGATGAAGGCCAGCGCCTTCTGCTTGCCCTCGGCGACGTCGTCGCTGTTCTCCTTGCCGGTGAACTGGAATTTCGCCTGCGCGTAGACGATTCCGAGGATGTCGCCGTAGGTGAAGTACTTGCGGGCGGCCAGCCCGCGGGCGAAGTGCACCAGTGACGAACCGTGCACCAGGGTGTTGTCGACGTCGAAGAACGCGGCCGCGGTCAGGTCCGGCGGCGGTGGCGGGGGCGTCTCGGACACGTTTCAACCCTAAGTCACGCAGGGTCGATACTGGATGTGTGGACCATCAGGTGGTGTTGCTCACACGAGCCGGCTGCAGCATGTGCGAACGGGCGGCCGTGGCGCTGGCCGTGTTGGCCGAAGAACTGGGGTTTGCGCTGAGCTCCACCGACGTCGATGCGGCCGCCGCTGCGGGGGAACCCGCTCTGCGAGCGGAATTCGGCGATCGGTTGCCGGTCGTGCTGCTCGACGGAGCCGAACACAGCTACTGGGAGGTCGACGAACCCCGGTTGCGCGCAGATGTCAGTTAATTTGGTGGCGCGCTGGTGAACGGCTACTTTGGACCCTGACCGGGGCGATCGAAGCGACGGAAATAACCGTCCTGGGCGAGCGAAGCGACGGGAAGTGTCGAAGGTGATGATGCCGTGAGCGTGCTGCTATTCGGGGTTTCGCATCGCAGTGCGCCGGTGTCCGTACTGGAGCAGCTGAGCACTGACGAGTCCGATCAGGCCAAGATCATCGACGAGGTCCTGCAGTCCTCGCTGGTCACCGAGGCCATGGTGCTGTCGACCTGCAACAGGGTCGAGGTGTACGCCGTGGTTGAGGCATTCCACGGCGGTCTGTCGGTGATCGGCCAGGTGCTCTCGGAGCACTCCGGTATGGGCCTGGGTGACCTCACCAAATACGCCTACGTGCGCTACGCCGAGGCCGCCGTCGAGCATCTGTTCGCCGTCACCAGCGGCCTGGATTCGGTCGTCATGGGCGAGCAGCAGGTCCTGGGTCAGGTCCGGCGGGCCTACGCCGCCGCCGAGTCCAACCACACCGTCGGGCGCACCCTGCACGAACTGGCCCAGCGCGCGCTGTCGGTCGGCAAGCGGGTGCACACCGAGACCGGAATCGACTCCGCGGGGGCCTCGGTGGTGTCGGTGTCCCTGGAGATGGCCGAAAAGCGGCTCAACGGCGGGCTGGGGGCACCTCCCGCTTGCGGGGGAGAGCGCAGCGACCGGGGAATCGGCACGGGCCTGGCCGGTAAGTCCGCCGTCGTGGTCGGCGCCGGCTCGATGGGCGCATTGGCCGCCAAGCACCTGGTCCGGGCCGGGGTGGACCGCATCGATGTGGTCAACCGGTCGCTGCCGCGAGCCCGCCGGCTCGCCGAGAACATCTCCGAACTCGGCGTGCCCGCCACTGCGTACACCCTCGACGACATCTCCTCCGTGCTGGCCACCGCCGATGTGGTGGTCAGCAGTACCGGCGCGGTCCGTCCGGTGATGTCGCTGGCCGACGTGCACCACGGCCTCACGGCGCGCGACGGTGACCGCCCGCTGGTGATGTGCGATCTGGGTATGCCCCGCGACGTCGACCTCGCGGTGGCCGGCCTGCCCGGCGTGCACGTCATCGACATGGACCGCATCCAGCGCGAGCCCACCGCCCGCGCGGCCGCCTCCGACGCCGAAGCGGCCCGGGCCATCGTGGCCGCCGAGGTTGCCACCTACCTGGCCGGGCAGCGGATGGCCGAGGTGACCCCGACGGTGACGGCGCTGCGCCAGCGTGCCGCCGACGTGGTGGAGGCCGAATTGCTGCGCTTGGACAACCGGTTGCCCGGGCTGGATTCCACGCACCGTGACGAGGTGGCCCGCACGGTGCGCCGCGTCGTCGACAAGCTGCTGCACGCCCCCACCGTGCGGGTGAAGCAACTGGCGGGGGCACCCGGCGGGGACAGCTACGCCGAGGCGCTGCGTGAGCTCTTCGAGCTCGATCCACAGGCTGTCGACGCCGTCTCCGGTGGCGAATTGCCTTTGATCGCAACAGATAACGACCAGCCCGAGTGATCCGGATCGGCACCCGGGGCAGCCTGCTCGCGACGACTCAGGCCGGCTTCATCCGTGATGCCCTAATCGCCAACGGCTACCCCGCCGAATTGGTCATCGTCGCCACGGCCGGGGATCAGTCCAGTGCACCGATCGCCGAGATCGGCGTCGGCGTCTTCACCGCGGCGCTGCGCGAGGCCGTCGTCGACGGTGTCGTCGACATGGCGGTGCACTCCTACAAGGATTTGCCGACCGCATCCGACCCCAGGTTCGACATCGCGGCCATCCCGCCCCGTGAGGACGCCAGGGACGCGCTGGTGGCCCGTGACGGCATGGTGCTGGGAGAGTTGCCCGCCGGTTCCACGATCGGCACCTCCAGCCCGCGACGGGCCGCGCAGCTTAAAGCACTGGGTCTCGGTTTGGAAATTCGCCCCCTACGAGGCAACCTAGACACCAGGTTGAACAGGGTAAGTAGCGGTGATCTCGACGGAGTCGTCGTCGCCCGGGCGGGTCTTGCACGCATCGGACGGCTCGACGCTGTGACCGAGGCTCTCGAACCGGTGCAGATGTTGCCGGCACCGGCGCAGGGGGCTCTCGCAGTGGAGTGTCGCGCCGGTGACAGTGAGCTTGTCGCGGTGCTGGCGGAGTTGGATGACGCCGACACTCGCGCCGCGGTCACCGCCGAACGTGCCCTGCTCGCCGAACTGGAGGCGGGCTGTTCCGCGCCGGTGGGTGCCATCGCTGAGGTGGTCGAGTCCATCGATGAGGACGGCCGGGTCTTCGAAGAGCTGTCGCTGCGGGCATGCGTGGCGGCGCTGGACGGATCCGACGTGATCCGTGCGTCCGGGATCGGTACTCCGGAGCGGGCACGGGAGCTTGGGCTCTCGGTGGCCGCGGAGCTGTTCGAACTGGGTGCACGTGACGTGTTGGCAGATGCTGGGAGTGACAGATGACTGGGCACGCAGGTAGCCGAGGCCGAAAGATCCGGCCCGGCCGCATCACGTTCGTTGGCTCAGGCCCGGGCGATCCAGGCCTGCTGACGACCCGTGCGCGGACGGTACTCGCCAACGCCGCGACGGTGTTCACCGACCCCGATGTACCCGAGGCGGTGCTGGCGCTGGTCGGCTCCGAGTTGCCGCCCACGTCCGGGCCGGCGCCGGAGGCTCTGGCCTCGGACTCCGACGGCGCCGAGGTGGCGGCCGTGGTGCCCGGGGGCCCCGATGTGCGTCCCGCGCTGGGCGACCCGGCCGAGGTCGCCAAGACCCTGGCCGCCGAGGCCCGGCACGGCGTGGACGTGGTCCGGCTGGTGGCCGGTGACCCGCTGTCGGTCGACGCGGTCATCACCGAGGTCAACACCCTGGCCCGCACCCACCTGAACTTCGAGATCGTGCCCGGCCTGCCGGACACCACCGCGGTGCCGACGTACGCCGGTCTGCCGCTGGGTTCCTCGCATACCGTGGCCGATGTCCGGGACCCCAACGTCGATTGGGCCGCGCTGGCCGCCGCCCCCGGCCCGCTGATCCTGCACGCCACCGCCTCGCATCTGGCCGATGCGGCGCGCACCCTCGTGGAGTTCGGCCTGGCCGAGAACACCCCGGCCGTGGTCACCGCCCATGGCACCACCTGCCAGCAGCATTCGGTGGAGACCACGCTGGTCGGCCTGGGGGACAAGGCGATTCTGACGGCGGCCGAGTCCACCGGCGGCACCCCGGGTCCGCTGGCCGGGCCACTGGTGGTGACGATCGGCAAGACCGTCGCCAACCGCGCGAAGCTGAACTGGTGGGAAAGCCGCGCGCTGTACGGCTGGACCGTTCTGGTGCCGCGCACCAAGGATCAGGCCGGTGAGATGAGCGATCGCCTGGTCACCCACGGCGCACTGCCCGTCGAGGTGCCCACCATCGCCGTCGAGCCGCCGCGTAGCCCGGCCCAGATGGAAAGGGCCGTCAAGGGTTTGGTCGACGGCCGGTTCCAGTGGGTGGTGTTCACCTCCACCAACGCGGTGCGTGCGGTGTGGGAGAAGTTCAACGAGTTCGGTCTGGATGCGCGGGCGTTCTCCGGTGTGAAGATCGCCTGTGTCGGTCAGGCCACCGCGGATCGGGTTCGCGCCTTCGGGATCAACCCAGAGCTGGTGCCCTCCGGTGAGCAGTCCTCGCTGGGGCTGCTCGATGAATTCCCGGACTACGACGAGATTTTCGATCCGGTCAACCGGGTGTTGTTGCCCCGCGCCGATATCGCCACCGAGACGCTGGCCGAGGGCCTGCGCGAACGTGGCTGGGAGATCGAGGATGTCACCGCCTACCGCACCGTGCGCGCAGCTCCACCGCCGGCGCAGACCCGCGAGATGATCAAGACCGGCGGGTTCGACGCGGTGTGCTTCACCTCGAGTTCGACGGTGCGCAACCTGGTCGGCATCGCCGGCAAGCCGCACGCGCGGACCATCGTCGCCTGCATCGGACCCAAGACCGCGGAAACGGCAGTCGAATTCGGCCTGCGCGTCGACGTGCAGCCGGAGACGGCCGCAGTCGGTCCGCTGGTCGAGGCGCTCGCCGAGCACGCCGCCCGCCTGCGTGCCGAGGGTGCACTGCCTCCGCCGCGCAAGAAGAGCCGCCGTCGGTAATGCGGGTCCGCCCACGTAGGTTGCGGTCGACGCCGGCGATGCGCCGGCTGGTCGCGCAGACGTCCTTGGAGCCGCGCCATCTGGTGCTGCCGATGTTCGTCGCCGACGGACTGTCGGAGCCACGTCCGATCACCTCGATGCCCGGAGTCGTCCAGCACACCCGGGAATCGTTGCGCCGGGCCGCCGCCGAGGCGGTGGCCGCCGGGGTGGGCGGGCTGATGCTCTTCGGTGTGCCGCGCGACGAGGACAAGGACGCGGTCGGTAGCGCAGGCCTGAACCCGGACGGCATCCTCAATGTGGCACTGCGGGATCTGGCGGCCGATCTGGGTGATGCAACCGTTCTGATGGCAGATACCTGCCTTGACGAGTTCACCGATCACGGGCACTGTGGCGTGCTGGACGCGCGTGGCCGCGTCGACAACGATGCCACCAACGAGCAGTACGTGAAACTTGCTGTGGCTCAGGCGCATTCGGGTGCGCACGTGGTCGGGCCGAGCGGCATGATGGACGGTCAGGTGGCGGCCATCCGGGACGGTCTCGATGACGCCGGCCACGAGGATGTCGCCATCCTGGCCTACGCCGCGAAGTTCGCCTCGGCCTTTTACGGCCCGTTCCGGGAAGCCGTCGGCTCCAGCCTCTCCGGCGATCGACGCACCTACCAGCAGGATGCGGGCAATGCCCGTGAGGCGGTGCACGAGATCACGCTGGATATCGACGAGGGCGCCGATATCGTGATGGTCAAGCCCGCGATGAGCTATCTCGACGTGGTGGCCGCCGCCGCGGACATCTCGCCGGTGCCGGTGGCCGCGTATCAGATCTCGGGGGAGTACGCGATGATCAGCGCCGCCGCGGCCAATGGCTGGATCGACCTGCAGGCCTCGGCACTGGAATCGCTGATCGGTATCCGGCGTGCCGGCGCCGACATCGTGCTGACCTATTGGGCGGCCGAGGCCGCCGGATGGCTGGCGTGACCGAGGAACCGCCCGCCGCCGACCGCGATGAGCCGCCCCGAGGATGTGGACACCGGGTTCTGGCTGTGGATGGCCGCCCTGCCCCTCATGGCTATCGGCTACGTCATCGATCTGGCCACCGCACGCATGCCGGACGCCGGTGCCTACGTCTACGGCGCATCGGGTCTTTTCCTCGTGGTGACCATCGCCGTGGTCGCGACGTTCGCGATCCTGCTGCGGCTGGGCTACCGGTGGCCGCGCACGCTGCTGACCGCCGGGGGCCTGACCGCGGTGGTCTATTCGGTCTCCAGCCTGTTCACCGTGGACCGGTCCGAGTTCGCCGCGGTCGGGTTCGCGGCGTGCACCATCTTCGGTTCGGTGCTGATACTGGGCGGCGTGGTGTTGTTGCACCGCAAGGACGCTCACGAATACCTCACCCGTTAGGCTGGCGCGGATATGACCAAACCCACACCTGCGCCGCGTCCGGCCATCGTCAACATCGCGTTCTGGCTGGTGCTGGCGGGATCGGTGCTGCTGCTGGCCGGTGGTCTGCTCGGGCTGAGCAGTGCGATCAGCACGCCGCGCAGCGCCTTCTCCGCCGAGCTCGCCGACAGCGAGGTCCGCAGCATCGTGGTCATGCGCGGGGGCATCAGCGGGTTGCTGCTGATCACGGGTGTGGTGCTGAGCTTCCTGGCCGGCCGTGCCCGCGGCGGGGACCTGCGGTTCCGCCGGGCGATGGTGTGGCTGGCGGTGGTGCTGGTGGCGCTGGTGTTCGTGCTCGCGCTGCTGGCGCCGTTCGCCATCGCGCCGCTGGCCCTTTTCGGTGTGGTGCCGGTGGCCATCGGTGCGACGTTGTTCATGCGGCCGGCCGCCTCCGACTGGTTTCTGGAGGTGCAATGACCGAGAGCATCCCGCCGGCCCCCGACACCACCGAGCAGGTGTTGTTCCACGAGCCGGGCGGCACCTGGTGGTGGTTGCTGGCGGGCCCGGCGGCCGGTGGCGCGATGATGTTCATCCAGCTCTCGGGTGGTGGCGGCGTGCAGTTCGGGGTGCCCGCGGCCTTCATGATCCTGGTCAGTGGCTTTCTCTGGATTCAGATCAAGGCCGCGCGCATCCACACGTCGGTGGAGTTGACCCCGACGACGCTGCGGCAGGGCACCGAGTTCGTCACCATCGCCGACATCGTGAAGATCTACCCGGAACCCAAGCGCCACGAGAACGAGAAATGGCAGTCCTATCGCGCCTTCGGTGAGCTGAGCGGCGTACCGCGTGGGCGTACCGGCATCGGCATGAAACTCACTGACGGCCGTTCCGGCCAGGCCTGGGCGCGCAGGCACCGCACGCTGCGCGCGGCGCTGGAATCGCTGGTCGGGGAGCCGGCATCGTGAGGCGCACCGCGCTGGTGCCACTCGCGGTGGCGGTTCTGGCCCTGGCCGGTGCGGTGACGAGCTGGCTCGCCGCGGGATCCCGGGAGCAGGTGCCGCCGATCATGGACGGCCAACCCACGCTGTCGACGGTGGTCTACTACCCGCCACTGATCGTGCTGGCGCTGTTCCTGCTGACCGTCGGGGGTGTGCTGGCGGTACAGGGCATCGCGCGGTTGCGCCGCTCCCGGCCGCCCGTGGGTCAGGTCACATCTGCCGGGGGATTCGACCGTCCGGATCGCGGGTAGTCCGGGCCTGCTGGTCGCGGGGGCAGCGGCGTCACCGCGGAGTCGGGAACGAGCTCTGGATGGAAGCGATGACAAGGATCGATCGTTGGTTGGGAGCCGCGGCATCCGCGGTGTGTGTGGCGGCGGGGTCGCTGGCGATGGCGGGGCCTGCGGCGGCCGAGCCCGAGGCGTGTCCGGATATCCAGGTGCTGTTCGCGCGGGGCACCTTCGAGGCGCCCGGGGTCGGTGGGACGGGCCAGGCGTTCGTGGATGCGCTGCGCGCCAAGACCGCCGGTAAGTCGGTGGACGTGTACCCGGTGAACTATCCCGCGTCGCTGGATTTCGCGACCGCCGCCGACGGGGTGGTGGACGCGAGCAACAAGGTGCGCGCCACGGCGGCGGCCTGCCCGGACACCAAGATGGTGCTCGGCGGGTTCTCGCAGGGCGCGGCGGTTGCCGCCTACCTCACCGCGGATGCGGTGCCCGAGGGTTTCGCCCTGCCGCCGGGCCTGACCGGTCCGCTGGAACCGTCGGTGGCCGATCACGTGGCCGCGGTGGCCTTGTTCGGTAAGCCGTCGAGCGGTTTCCTGCAGATGATCTACACCGGCGCGCCACCGATCACCGTCGGCAGCGCTTACGCCGGCAAGACGATGGACCTGTGCATCCCGACCGATCCGGTGTGCGCCCCGGGAGGTGGCGACGGGAATGCCCACAACATGTACGCGGCCAACGGCCTGGTCGACCAGGCCGCCGAATTCGCCGCGTCCAGGTCCGGCGCCGAAGACCCCGGCCAGGTCGCCGACCTGCCGTAAGTCCGCGGCGTGATGACCCGCACCACACTGAGTTGGAACAAAGTGCGAAATCTGTAACACTGTTCCTCATGACCGAACTGGCGGAGAACGCACCCGAGGCACTCGATGACGCATTGCCGCTCGGGCCCGACTCCTTGGTGTGGAAGTACTTCGGCGAGAACCGGATGTACCTCATCGGGCCGCGTCCGGCGGTCCTGCAGAACATGCTCGCCGAACTCGGTCAGGGCGTGCTGGATCACTCCACGTTCTTCTCCGATACCGCCGAGCGTCTCAAGCGCACCATTCCGCCCATCTTCAAGACGGTGTATGGCTCCGAAGACCAGAACGCGGGCACCCAGGTGCGCGACTTCCACACCGATATCAAGGGCGAGATGCCGGCTACGGACGGCGCACCGGCCGGTCGCTACCACGCCCTCGATCCCGAGACCTACTACTGGGCGCACGCCACCTTCGTCGAGCAGGTCATCTACTTCGCCGACACCTTCGTCAAACGCCTCAGCGAGGCTGAGAAAGAGCAGATCTACCTGGAGTCCAAGACCTGGTACCGCCGTTACGGGGTCAGTGACCGTCCGCAGCCGGCCACCTACGCCGAGTTCGTGCAGTACTGGGACCGGATGCTCGACGAGGTCGCCGTCGCGCACAAGTCCGCCAGGTACGGCGTCGGCTACGTCACGAAGGGATTCCCGTGCCCCAAGGGCGTGAATCCGGTGGCCTGGAAGATCGTCGCGAAGGTGTTCGATCCGGTGGCCGCGTTCATCACCACGGGCGGGCTGCCGCCACGAGCACGGGATCTGCTGGGCTTGCCGTGGACCGAGCGGCAGGAACGCAACTACCAGCGGTTCGCCGCGTTCTGCCGGTCGCGCCCGGTGAACTGGGCATGGGACCGGCTGCCGATGTCGGTGCGCTACAGCAAGTTCGCCCAAGCTGGTTATGCCAGGGCCTGACGCCGGAGAGACCATCCTCGACGCGGCACTCGTCGAGTTGGAACGGCATGGCTTCCGCAAGGTCACCCTCGACGATGTCGCACGGCGGGCCGGCGTCAGCCGGACCACCATCTACCGGCGCTTCGCCAACCGCGACGAACTCGTCGGCGCCGTCATCGAGCGCGAGAACGTGGCGCTGTTCGCCGATATCGCCAAGGAGTTGAACGAAAACAAGGAGGCCAAGCCGCGGTCGAACTACTACGTCGAGGCCTTCACGCTGTCGATCATGAGGTTCCGGCGGCACCGGGTGCTCAACCAGATGATCGTCGACGATCCCGCCCTGACGCAGGAGATGCTGCACCGGCACTACGGTGCCGCCGTCGAACGCATGGCTGCGGCGCTGCTGGTGATCTTCCCGGACGGTTTCGCCGAGCGGATCGGTGCCCCGGTCGTCAACGACCTGGCCGACACCATCCTGCGGTATGCGGCGATGGTGCTGTTGTTGCCCAGCGTGCAGCCGCTGCAGACCGCCGACGACGTCCGGGCGTTCGCGACGCGGCATTTCCTGCCCAGCGTGCCTGCGGCTGTGCGGTCGGTATCGGCCTGATTGTTTGGTGGGTCACATATTCGGGCAGCCGTGAGCCATGACGAGTGAACAGGATCGCGGGTCCTCGGCGTCGCCGGAAGAGATCGGCGCCTATGAAGACAACCGGCCGACATCCGTGCTGCCCGGCAGCGATGGCACGGTATCGGGCACCGCGGTGACCGATTGGCTGGACGACGACGGAAACCCGAAATTCGACGAAAACTCCAAAGAAACCGGGACTCCGAAGAATTAGGCTGGCCGGGTGACGCCGCTGGAACAGATCGCCCCCGCCTTCGTCGAGATGGCCCATTCCATCGTCTGGGCCTCGGTTGCCACCGTGGACGCCGACAGCAAGCCGCGCAGCAGAGTCCTGCACCCCATCTGGGAGTGGGACGGCACCGATCTGTTCGGCTGGGTGGCCACCGTGCCCTCGCCGGTCAAGCAGCAGCATCTCGCGGTGCACCCGTACATGTCGGTGAATTATTGGGCGCCTAGCCACGACACCTGCAGCGCCGACTGCCTTGTCGAGTGGTACACCGATGACGACACCCGAACGACGGTGTGGGACAAGTTCGTTCAGGCTCCAGAGCCTCTGGGGTACAACCCGACCATCATCCCGGGCTGGGACTCACCCACTTCACCTGCCTTCGCCGCACTGCGGCTGGCCCCATACCGGCTGCGGGTGCAGCCCGGCACCGTGATGACCGCGGCGAGCGGGACGGTGCTCAGCTGGAACGCGTGAGCAACAACGCGGATTGCACCGGAACAAAGCGCAATACGTGCCGCCACGGCCCCTTCAGCACGCTCAGCGCCGCACTGAGCGGCACCACCCGGGGCGCCTCGACCAGCAGGCTGCGGCCGTCGATCTGCACCCGCCCGGACCCGGATGACTGCAGGTTGCGCACCCAGTCGGTATCGCTGCCGTAGGGCAGCAGCACCGCCACGCCATCGGTGGTCGGGAAGGCCGTCACCGGTGTGCGGTAGTCCCTCCCGGACCTGCGGCCGACATGGTCGACGGCCGACCACAGCGGCACATATCCGGCCAGCGGTTCCACCACCGGATTGACGAACCTGCGGTTGAGCTCGGCGCGTTGGCGGGCGAACAGCATGTCGCAGATTCTAGGGCCCGAGCCGCCGTCTCGTCACGATCGGAACACCGTCCGTTCGGGTTGGCGAAGATGGCTCGTGCATCACTGTGGCAGGGCGGCAAGTCGCTCGCGCAGCTCGGTATCCGACAGCGTTCCGCGCACCACGTCCACCTCGCCGGCCGGGGTGATGAACGCGAACGCCGGCTGCTGGGTTACCCCGAACTTGGCCCACACCGCCGCGTCGGTGTCGGCGAGTTGAGTGAACTCTCCGACCGCGTACTTGTCCACGAACTCACGCATTGCCGGCGCCTGATCGAGTGCGCCCACCCCGACGAACGTCACCTCGGGGTTGTTGGATGCCGCCTGCGCCACCGTCGGCGCCTCGCGCTGACACACCGGGCACCACGGCGCCCAGAACCACATCGCCACCGGATTTCCGGCCAGTGACTGGCCGGAAAATGGCTGACCATCGATCGTTGTGGCGGTGAAGTCCAGCTCGG
>JAXHOA010000066.1:0-15661 GCA_034520035.1 Mycobacterium sp.
CAAGTTACGTATTGCTCAAGACACCAGCAGCCAGCACCGCCATGATCGCCGCCAACGCGAAGACCTGGCTGCCGCGCCGTCCTAGGCTCGCGGTTCTGAGTTTTCCGATCACACGAATCCCGCTCTACTGCTCTGCTGTTGTCATGGTGGTTTTCGCGGTCGCGACAACACCTTCGGCGGCGCGGGTGCAGGCGTCGTAGTCGGGTCCGGTTTGGCCGTAGGTGGTGGTGCAGGCGACCGACATGTGCGCCAAGAGCCGGTTTTGGCAGGCGGTGAGCGAGGTGTGTTCGGGTGTGTCAGCATGCTACTTCGAACGGCAGCGCCTTGCGCAGGCTGGGGTGAAGTCGGCGGCCCGTCCGTCGGGGCTGCGGTAGTCGTTGACGCCGCCGGGGCATGGCGCTGGGTTCACCGATGCTTGCGGTGCAGCAAGCCCGGCGCCGGGGGGTAGACCTTGCCAGTTCGGTATCGGTGCACCAGAGCTGGCGATATCAGAGGAGCGGTAGGACAGGGTGATGGTGACGGGGAAGGCGAAGATGTTCGCCGGGCCGAGGTCGATGGTCAGGTCGGATTGTCCGGGCGGGAAACCCGGCCCCAGCGTCGGGGTGACCGTCAGCGGTACTTGATCGCGGTCGTGGGCGGCCGGTATCGAGAAGGTGCCGATGACCGCGGCCGGCCGGCCAGGAACGGCGTCGGTTTCGACCACAACGACGTTGTCGCCTTGGCGCAGATGCGTCCCGGCGGGCAGTTTCACACCGAACGGGATCGTCGAAGACGAGAACACCGTCTTGCGGGTGACAGTGATGTCCGCCCCGCCGCCGGTGAACGGGATCACCGCGTAGTCAACGTCATTGGATCCGTAGATGGCGCCGCCGTCGCCGGTCCAGGCCGCCGGGCCCAAACCGAGTTCGCCGGGCAGATGGATCACCAGGTGCCGGTTGGGGTGCAGGGTGGGGGCGAAGATCCCGTCTTTGGCCCACATCGGCACGGTCGCTTCACCGCGTTCGGCTTGGGCGGCCAACGCAGGCTCCAAGCCGGCGGTTTCACCCTGTGGGGTGGTCGAGGAGACCCGTGCCCCACCAATCGGATTGACTCGTGGTGGATCGGCGGGCATCGGGCGCGGCACCCCGGGCTGCACCGGTGGTGGCGGCTCGACCTGTTCATCACCCGGATCTGCCGATGCCGGCATCGACGCGACGACCACCGCCGACGCCAACATCACCGTGGCAGCGGCGATCCACGCCACCACAGCCAGCAGGCGCGCCCCCACAGCCAGCAGCCGCACCGCAGTCCGCCGTATCGCCGCAAAGCTGTGCAACGTTGCTCGCCCCATCACAGGTCTTTCGGTTCGCCGTAGAGGGTTTGGGTGTCGTTGCCGTTATCGGTGCGCACCCGGATGGTGGCATAGGACTGGATCTTGACTTGGCCGCCGCAGCCATCGGCGACGATGTTCTGCTCCCGCAGGTTCGACACGGCATGCATGTTGCGCAGACTGATCCGATCCAGGGGAACCTGGGTATGCCCACCGGGCTTGAGCAGCACCCGGATATAGCCACCGATATGCTCGGTCGCCCCGACCGAGGCGTTGGCCTGGGCACCGGCAAATCCGCCGCCACCACCACCGCCACCACCGGCCCCACCCTGGCCTTCGCCGAATCCGCCGCCGTAGACCCCGGCCCCGACCTGCTGATCGAGATCCAGGCCGAGGTCACCACCGACCTCCACGCCGGCCGAGGAATCGGTGCGGCACCCCACGAAATAGCCTGCCTCCAACTGCGCGTCCTGAATCGGGGCGGCCCCGGTACCGGTAATGCGGGCTTCCGCGCGCACCGTTACCCGTGCCTGCCAGGAATTTGACGCCCCCGCCAGATTGTCGATGTGATCGATCACCTCATTGGTGGTGTTCACATCGACCACCCAGCCATCATCGGTGACGAATTGAGTCCACCGATCCGGCATGACCTGAGGCATCGCCGAGGCCACCGGAGCGCACACCAGGCTTGCGCTCGACAGCACAGCGATGCCTTGCGCTGTCGCGCGTAGGCGCCGAAGGAAACGATGTCGCAGCAGCATTCAGAGATCCCCCCATGCGAAACCTGTTCGGCAGCCCCCAATCACCCAGATGATCGCCCTCGGCCAAACCCTCGCATATAAGTGAGTGACACGTCAACCGATGTGATTTGGCCGACACCAGCAAACGATGCAGTTGGCGCATCGGCAGTCGCGTGACGCTGAGCGTGGTGCACTTCTACTCGACCGACAAGGGCGAGACTGTCGTCATCGCTCAGGTCGGCGGTGATGGCTTCAACGGGCCCAGCACTTTTACCTTCCGCGTCGACAAGAACCAGATCGCTGAGATGCGAATAACCGCTTGAGGCCCGCCGGCCACCCCGCGCGGGCGCGAGCCCCGCGGACGGGTACGTCATCGGGCCCCACGGCGCCAGCTGGTCTGGGCTTGATGCGGCAGCGCAGCGAAGGCAGTTGTAGACCGCTTGGGCTGATTTCGTGGTCTGCTGCCGTTACTTCCGAGGCGCACTCTGCAGCCTCCCGCAGAAGCCTCGACTACCACGCCCTTCTACCAGCGTGCGCTACGCACAAGAGCATGTCGAGGCTCGGTGCAGCAACCCTGGATTGCTGCCGGTCCCACGATGTCGCCAACAGCGACTGCCCACAGCTGGCAAATTAGGTAGATTGACAAGTTAGTCACCTTTATGTCAGGGTAATCGCGATTGATAGCGCGACCGGGAATCCAGTCCGGTCGTGCCGGGGGAATCGGTTCATGGCAGGGGGTCTCGATGACCGGTGCAGTCAGACGACGATCGTTGCAGCGGCTTCCGTGGCGGATTCGTCGGCGGGTGCGCGCATGTTGACGGCATTGCTTTCGTCGCACACCGCCACGCTGATCGCCGCGGCAGCTATGGCAATCGGCGCAACCGTGACAATGCGAGCCATTCCGGCAGCATCTCGCCTGCCCGGGTCAACGCGCCCAGCTGCCAATGCGACCACGCCAAGCAAAGTAGTGAACCCTGCCCACACCGTCTGTGGCTCTGAGGCTTTAGCTCGATCTGCGATCGAGCATCCCGTACCAGCGGCACCCTCCGCTGGCCCCGGCTTTATCTGTTGGTCGGGCGTGAAGATGCCAATCAGGAAGGGGGCTGAGATGCCTTCAAGAGAGTCAGTTCTGAGCTCGATCACGTTCGGTCCCGCATCTCCTATACCCGACACGATGATTCACGCGGAAAGCGTGCACTGCGTGAGGTATCGGTCAGTGCTCCAGTGGTGCCGCTGCCGGAGGGGCGGAAGGGGCTATCGCCGATTGCACGCAGCGTCAACCGGTACAGCAAAGGTATCTCGGTTGGACTCATTTCACTGGGGTGCCTCGTGCTCCTGCGGCTGGGGCAAACGACCGCTCTGTAGTGCCGCTAGGTCGCACGTCGCTGACGCGTTGCAGTTATTTGCGCGCGAAAAGCGGCTGCGCCCTGGAGGCGGCAACTCAAACGCGCCAGTAGACAAACCGGCCGCCGCGCCGCACGGGGACAACGGCGATACCGCACATCGGCCGAACGTCGGGCGGGTAGCGATTCGCATGGTTGGTGAATACCTCATGGTTGATGAATACGCAAGGTGCACAGAGTTTTTGGACCCGACCTGTAGCTCATGCGGCGCGCACGCCGAAAGTGATGCGGTCGATCGCGGTGTTGGCACGCCACACGACGCGCCTGGCCGAGCACAGTACCGACAACGGTTGAGCCCAGCATTTCGCTGTTACCTCAGCAAGTTTGGGCGAGCCAGCGGCTTAAAGGAGTGTGCCGAGCCGTGGTAAGCAAGCGCGCTGGTCTGGTGCTTCATCCGTCGAGCTTGCGACGGCGGGGCGCCCAGATGAAATCGCTAGATGCAGCAGAATTTGCGCGGCGCCTCAATCGGCTGTTCGAGACCGTGCATCCACCGGGCCGCGAGCCCTACTGCGACCGCGACGTGGTCAACGCACTAGCGCTCCGTGGCCTGACCTTGTCGGCGCCCTACCTATCCCAGTTGCGCCGAGGCCAGCGCACGAATCCTTCGTACCGGACGGTCGAAATGATCGCCGAGTTCTTCAGTGTTCCCACCGACTACTTCGCCGAATCCGTTGGGATGCCACGTCGTCGAGTCGACGAAGACCTGCACTGGCTCGGCCTGTCGCGCGACCCTGACGTGCGCAGCCTTATCATCGCACTCAAGGAACTGCCGCCCGAGACCTGTGAGCGGCTTCTCGCCGAGGCTGAGGCCAGAGAGTCGGTCGCGGCACAAACAGGCGAGCGCTATCTCGTGTAGCTTCTGAGCCCGCCCATGAGCTGGCACTGGGTACCGCCGGCCAGGTGGTTCCTGCTGATGCCCGCGCCAGTGGCCTGTCTGCTGCGGCCGAAGATGTAGTCTTTGGCGATGCGTCCAACGAGCGGACCCGTGGAAAGCGGGCGACGCGTTCGCGGTCGTCCTCCAAACCCGCAGCTACAAGAGGCACGGCGTAACGCGATCATCGCATCGGCCTACACGGTTCTGACCGAGAAAGGCTACGAACGCACGTTGATGTCCGACATTGCGCGGCATGCGCACGTCGCCAACGGCACCCTCTATCGCTACTTCGCCAGCAAACGTGAACTGGTCGACCACATCTTCGATTACGCGGTGGCCAAGGCAGTGGGCGCACTCGACATCGCATCGGTCACCAATGAGATCACTCATACAGACGCCCACCCACTGGAGCTGATCCCCGCTTTCGGTGCGCGGCTGTTCGCTCTCCTCGATGAGGACCCCTCGATCATTCGGGTACTGACGGTCGAGAGCAGCGCCATCGACACGGAATTGCGCTGGCGTGTCGTCGGTTTGCTGGCGATGATGGACATGGGCCTGACCCAGCTGTTCGAGCGTTTCGCGCCCGAGCCGGATGTCAATCGCCAGGCATGGACATTTCTGGGCCGGATGATCATCGGGATGGCAGGCCCAGGGCTCATGATGTCGTTGACCGGGGAAAATGCCGCGGAAGCACGGGCGCAGTTTCTCGCCACGATGAAGTCGGTCGCCGCCACCGGGCTGCTGGATAGGGCCGGCGACGATGAAACCGGGGGCGACCGTGCCTGAGCGCGCTCAGCAGCTGCGCGACGCCGCGGTAAGGCTGTTTGTCGAACACGGCTATCGCGACATCGACGTCGACGACATCGTTGCGGCGTGCGATGTCAGCCGCGGCACGTTCTACAACTCATATCGCAGCAAGCGTGACCTATTGAGCGTCATTCTGGCCCGCGTCTTCGACGATCTGGCAGTGTCGACGTTCTCTGACAGTGACTGGTCGGTGGTGACTGAGCGGGACAGCTTCGTCTCCGAGTTCCGTACCCAACTGCGTCGCGGGCTGCAGCACATCGCCGACAATGCCGAACTGCTGTCGTTTGCCATCCTGACTGCCCCCGGCATTGACGCCGACGCGCTGACCTCTCTAGTGGCCGGGTATCGGCGCATCGCAGCCCAAGTCACCGAGGTGCTGGAGATCGCAACCCAACGCGGCTGGATACGGTCTGATGTCCCGATCGACCTGGTGTGGGCGGGTCAGCTTGTTACCTCCACCGTGGCAACATCGGCAACCCCGTTGCTCCTTAGCACTGACGAGGCGTTTGACGTCGATGAGGTTGCCGATTTCACGACCAATTTCCTGCTAGGTGGCACGCGCGCGGTGCTATCTCACCCGTAAGGTCGGCGCTAGGCTTGGCCGGCGGTATATTCGGCGATCGCACGGCCCATGTCTGTGCTGGTCGGGCTGCCGAAGGCCCACTCCGCGGCGATGCTATGCCAATTGTTCCTCGCTTGCAGTGCCCCTAGCAGCGCGCACACTCCCATCTCGGTGCGCCGGGAGAAAGCGTGGGTGCCGAGCATTCGCTGTTTGAAGATGCTGTCCCGGAAGTCTGAGCGGGGCAGCATCGCCTGGGCCAACACCTTGTGTGCCGTCTTGTCGGTGATCTGGACGACACCGGGCTGCAGATACCAGCCTGCGACCGCGTTCATATAGTCCAACGTCATCTGCGCCGGCATTGCCTCGGCATCGGTGATGAAACCGGCCTCGCGGGCCAGCGCGTGCGCGGTGCTCGCATCGGCGTTCATCGCCGCGGCCAACACCGCGCGCTGCACCTCAACAGCCTCACGCGACATCTGCACGTAGAGCCCGAAGTCGAGAAACGCCACACGCTGATCGGCGAGTACGAGAATGTTGCCCGGATGGGGGTCAGCGCAGAATCTGCCAGCGGTGTACATGCCGCCGCAGTAGAACCGGTAGATCGCCTCACCGAGACGGTCGCGCTCGACCTGATCGGCCGGCGAATATTTGTGCAGCTCAGTCCCGTTGATGAAATCGGTCACCAACACCCGCTCGGTGCACAGCTCATCGACGGGCTCCGGGATCACAAATACTGGATGCCCGCGGTAGGCGTCGAAGACAGCTCGGTGACTGGCCCACTCGAGGCGGTAATCCAACTCCATCTCGATCTGCTGGCGCACCTCGTCCATCACCGCATCAAGTCCCCGCACGGGATAGAAAGACTTCCGCAACCGGACCAGAAGCGCCAAGTTCTTCAGGTCGGCCCGCACTGCCTCGCGCGCCGAAGGGTACTGGACCTTGATGGCGACCTGGCGACCGTCGCGCAGCGTAGCCCGGTACACCTGTCCGATCGACGCCGTTGCGATCGGCTCGTCCTCGATCCGCGCGATCATGCGGCGACCCGCCGCGCCGAGCTCGGAATCGATGACCTTGAAGAGGGCGTCGTTGCCAACAGCGGGCGCGGCATTGAACAGCGGCTCCAGTCGGCGCGAGAACTCGGCTCGCGACTGCTGGGAACTGAGGCCGAAATTGAGCACTGAGATAATCTGCCCCAGCTTCATCGCCGCACCGCGCATGGTACCGAGCGCGGCGACCAGATCGTCGGCAAACCGCAGCATCTGCTCGTCGCGCGCGCAGGCCTGCTCCTCCTCGGATTGGAACGGACTGCGCGCGGCGTCGGCCGCCTGCCGGGCCGCCTGCCGGGCCGCGACCTTACCCAACTGGGTCGCTCGGGCCACACGCCTGGCAGGGTCACCGGGGTTCTTCGCAGCGGAACGGCGTTGGCTCACAGCATATCTCCACTTCGTGGCCTACGGTATCCGGAGTCCGGCACCGTCTTTGCGCAACCGGCGGGCACAGCGGCGGGTGGCCTTGTCGATTCTCCTTGCGTGCTGGCCTGCACCCGATTCTCACACGCGAATCGGTGCCGCCAGAGCTGCTGCAGCGCGACCGCACCTGCGTGGATGAACACCACGATCGGCGGCGGACGGTTGATGATGGCCACGATGCCACATGCCCATGTGATCGCCGCGGGAATGGCAGCCACAGCAACGGTGGCGACAACGCCCCATCGCGCAGGCATCGACCATTCTTGCCACCGGGCATCGAAGCATATGCCATTACCACTGCATCCATCGACCACCAACAACACCCCCGTTGTGCAACCGAAGGGCAACTGCCCGATCTGCCCCCGTCGTCAAATGGTATCGGTGGGCCCGCAGCAATCAAGCCAACGGTGAACATACACTCCAGCGGCGTCCTGGGAGCGCTGATGGCGGGGTGTGACCGTCATCCCCACACTGCTAACCGAGGCAGTCCCGATTGGTTAACCGCCCTGTATCGCGACAGAAAGCACCGGCGTACAGCGACTTGATCGCGTCAGCGGATCGAGTCAGCATCGACGGCACGGCCTGTAAGACGGTACGACTGAGGTTCCCCAGTCTGAGTGGACACCTGAGATAGCGGGACGGTGTCCTGCTGGAAGGATGTCGACATGTCGCGGACGCGTCGGTCGTTCACACCGGAGTTCAAGGTGCAGGCTGCTCGTCGGGTGATTGACGGGGGCCGGCCGGTGTCGGAGGTGGCACGCGAGCTCAACCTGCACGAGAACGTGTTGGGCAAGTGGGTACGCGAGGAGCGGCGCCGGGACGGGGTGGCTGGTGATGCCCGACACGGGCCCCCAGAGGGGGACCTGACCGCCCGTGAACGCGCCGAGTTGGTGCGGTTGCGCGCGGAGCTCGCCGAGAAGGACCGAGATATCGCGTTCCTGAAAAAAGTATCGGCGTACTTTGCGGCACAGCAACATCGGTGAGTCGGTTCGAGCTCATCGCCGCGGAGTGCGCCGACCACGACATCGCCACACTGGCCGATCTGCTCGGCGTCTCACGATCAGGTTATTACGCATGGACGGCGCGGCAACGACGCACCGAACTCACGCCGCGCCAGCAGTGGCGTCGGGATCTGGAGGTCAAGATCCTGGCTCACTGGCAGGCATCGCGGCGCACGTACGGCTCACCACGCATCACTGCCGACCTGCACGCGACCGGTGTCTCGGTGTCGGTGAACACCGTCGCGGCGGTCATGGTCGAGATGGGCATCGAAGGCATCAGCCCGCGGACCTTCAAAGTCAAGACCACCGTCATCGATCCCGCGGCGTCGTTTCCGCCTGACCGGGTGGGTCGCGTCTTCGACCAAGGCCGATGCGATGCGGTATGGACATCCGATATCACCTACCTGACCTGCGGAGAAGGCGATGCCTACCTGTGCGCAATCCGTGACGAGCACTCCCGGCGAGTCCTGGGTTGGTCGGTAGCAGATCACATGCGCACCGAGCTGGTAGCGGATGCGGTGGACGCCGCCGTGTTCACCCGTGGCGGGTCGGTGGCCGGAACCATTCTGCACAGCGACAGGGGCAGTCAGTACACCAGTCACGACCTGGCCAAAGCCTGCTCCGATCACGGCCTACGCCGCTCTATGGGCGCCACCGGGATATGTTGGGACAACGCCGGGTCCGAATCGCTGTGGTCGACGGTCAAGCATGAGTACTACAAGCGGCACGCCTTCACCTCGTACGCGAATCTAACTGCAGGACTTGACAATTACCTTCACTACTACAACCATGACAGGCGGCACAGCTCACTGGGCATGATCTCGCCCATCGACTTCGAGATCACCGCACGGATCAATCAGCAATCAAGCTAACCGTGTCCACTTTTTCGGGGGAACCCCAGACAACGGGCACGCGATCTCGTGCTCAGCACGTGTAGACACGTCGTCCGTCCACGTAGGTCATGTCCACGGTGGTGTGGGCGACGGGCTAGGCAGGGGCGGTGAAGGGGTTGCGATCGACGACGACGAGGTCCGCGGCCTTGCCGACTTGCAGTGTCCCTGTGTTATCCATGTGGTTGAGGTTGGCCGCGGCTCTGGTGTAAGCGGTGATGAGCGTCGTGGATCTCGAGTCGTTGCTGGGGAAGGAAGGGTGGGTGCTTCCGGCGGTGCGACGGTTGACTGCGACGTGGATGGATTCCCAGAGGTTGGGGCTGGGCTGCACAACTGGTAGGTGTGCCAAGTGGTGGCGGCTATCCGGCCAACCCGTTGGCGCGGCGAGCAGCTTCCACGGTGTCGAGTGCTTCGCGGACGACACGGTCCCCGAGAGCGTGAAAGTGGACCTGAAATCCGGCTAGGTCGAGCGCGGTGACGTAACCGCAGAGGTCATGTGGGTCAACCAAGTTCAAACCCCGGTTGGTGGTGGAATGGCCACAGCGGTCGATGGAAGGGGCGATCATCGCGGCCGTGAAATTCTCAGCGATACCGTCTTGCATGATTTCGACGGTGCTGGTGTCAAAGCCGAGTTCCCGGTGGCGCTCGCGGAGGTGACTCAGATCGTCGAGTTGGTCGAGGCCGCGCGTGCGGTCCCACCACAGGGCGCCAACGACTTTGGCGGCCAACTGTCCGGTGTTGCTGGCGGGACAGGGACCTCCTTTCTTGAGACGTCGGGCCGACACCACGGGGGGTGAGGAAGGCTGCGCGCGTCTCGGTATCGGCAACGCGCGCCCGGATCGGGGACGTCGAAATCCACATCTTTGCCTGCCCGCGGACGCGACTGCTACGCCGAGGTCATGCTGAATTGGAGCTCAGACGATCGGCTATGTCTCGTGCGAATGCGCGCACCATGTCATCGGTGACGTAGCGTCGGGCGGCGAGGCGACTTATGCCCATCACCGAAGCGCACAGCGTGAGATAGCAGCACAGTTCCGCGCGTGCGATCGCTGGTGGCAGGCGCCGTGCGTGGTCCTCGGCGACGACGCTGACCAGTTGTTTGACGCGGTCTTGCAGCCATGGTGAGCGGGTGTCGAATAGGCCCGCACGTCGTCGGCTTGAAGAGCCTACGAGGTGTCGATGCCGGCCCCGGGTGGCCATTGCGTGCGCCTGACGGTCGGGGGACGTTTTCGGCTGGTGTTGATGGCGGAGCGCGTCGTTGCCTCGGGATGTGTTGCAACCCAGTACAATAGGAATCAGTAGCGCCTGCCCAGTCGCCATCCGGCACCTCGTACTCATAGACTCCCGCTCCCCGCGCTGACAGCGATGCACGATGCACGTGACGACGCCTGTCAACTATGCCGGATCTCGGTCACGCCTTGTGCTTCTCCCAGGCGAAGTCGCCAGCATCACTACACTCAGTTCACGTGACTCCCGATACACGAGGCCTCCCGTTTTGCTCAGGGGCGCAGCTTCGGGTGGCAGATGTCGCGGGCGAGCACGGCGGTCATCGATAAGCAGCGATGGTGCAGAGCTTGCCCGACTGGCGCCTGCCGCGCGGGCGCCGTCGGGTACGCGCATCGGTAATGGCCTGGAGTCGGGTCATCACCGCAGGCCGACTCTTCCACCTGTTCACGGTGTCATCACTTTGTGCAAGGGTGTTTTCACGACCGATTCGAATGACGACGGCCCGTCGCCCGGTGGGGAATCCGAGATACCTGCTTATTCGGCAGCGCCGCTGACTATCGACGATCTCGCCACCCGCATTGGCAATGTCGAGGGGCGGCAGATCGCCGCCCACAAAGAGACGACCTTCGGCGCGGTAGCACTGAGTGTCCTCATCGTGGGGGTCATCGCTGCGGCGTTGTGGAGCTGGACTGAGTTCGGGCCACAACCTTCGCCGACGACAGCCGATGACACACTGGAGTCGTTGCTTCGACCAGGCCCGCACTGCTACCCCAGCGCAGCGGAAATGGCCCCCGCTCGACAGCGCGCTCTGGCCGCGACTGACCGCATGCGCTGGGAAGAGGCTTTCCCGCGCCGGTGGACCGCGAAGAACACCGACCACAGGACAACAACCCCTCGCTGATTCCCGGGCCTGTGGCCACGACAGGTTCACAGCGGTCGCCGGAAGTCGTTGGGCCACGTGATCCTGGTGTTCCGTCGAGCAGACCCGCACATGTCTGTCAGCGACGACATCTGCTTCGGCATCACCGATCCTCGGGATCGCCTGATTCGTTGAGCGGTAGCAGGATTGCAGTGAGGCCGTCGCTCATTGCGGGAGTGTCCGCGAGACTGCGGCTCGCGACGGGCGTGCTATCGCGCCGCGCCGCTGCCCTTGAGGATTGCCGCTGCGCCCTTTAGGACTGCCCCGCAGTTGATGCATACGGCGCCGAGCGGAGCGTTCTGCCAGGGCTCGACGTCGCCGCCGGGTGTGAGTCGGGCTTTGTACTCGGAGCCGGTCGCAGTCCGGCTGACGATCAGGACTTCGGTTTCAATTCCTGCTGCGTTGGCGTCGTTGTAGAGGTCTCGGACGTTGGAGGCGCATACCGAAGCCGTGCGTGGTCCCGAATATAGTTGGGCGAGTAGGGATTCTGCTATGAAGCGGCCACCGATGTGCACGCCGTGGGTCAGAAGCCCGGAGTGCCGCGCTTCCCACCACCGGCGCTTCGACTGCTCGACCGCCACCGTGAGTGGCACTTCGATGTCGAGGACCGTGAGTTTCTCGTAGCCGCCGAGGGCGAGCTCGTTGACGTGGCTGGCCGGCAGCGCGTGCCAGGAGAGTGTTCCTTCCATGACGAAGTTCTCTCCGAGTTGAAGCGATGCGGAGCGAACCTGGTCTGCTGCGTCGGTGGATGCTCGGTGTACCCATCCGGCCAGTTCGCCTGGGCTGACCGGGTTGCCGTCTGACAGTGCGTGGGCGAGGCGGACGTCGAGCAGTCCGGCCGCGGCGAGCCGGGCCAGGAGAATGTCTTTGATCTCGTCGGGGTCGATGCGTCGGTAGCCAGTCGCGATTGTTCCGAGTGCGCTCGTTTTTCCCGCGCCGGGAACTCCGGCTGTGATGATCGCGGCGCGGCCGGCGGTCGGCGCGTTTGGCTGCTGGGCTCGGTACTGCTGGGCGACTGTGGTTATCAGCCGTTGGTCGGAGAGGTAGTCGCGCACGGCGGGAGGTGCCACAGCGAGCTGCCCCCCGTCCAGGAGGGCAGCAAGCTCGGCGTGGACCTTGTTACGGAGTCGGCGGTTTGACAGCGGCGCAGACACTCTCGTATTCCTCGTCGCTGAGCAATCCGAGTAGGTGAGCAGCGCTGACCTGGGTCCAGGTTCCCGGTACGGATCCCTCGTGGGGGGCCGGCGCAAACTCGGTGAAGGTGTACTGGAATGTGCTGAGTTGTTCGACCAGCACGTCGCGCGGTGTGTCGTCGATCGCGGCGCGCAGGATGATCTCCTCCGGTGTATCGCCCTCGCCCATTGCGCGGGCACCTCGCAGTAGCCGGCCGACGCGTGGCTGCGTGGTGTTGAGGACTGATGCGATTTCGCGTTGGCTCTTTCCGGCCTGTTGTAGCCGGTAGGCGTCGCGCATTTCGTCGAGGAGGTTCAGGCGTTCCTGGACCTGGCGCAGCTCCGCCTTGTGGGTGATCTCTTGGACCAAGGTCGACATCGTTTGTCTCCTATCCGTCTGCCTGATACATAGTGTATCAGGCACGCGATACGGTGCGTATCACGTCTACTGCGGGCAGCGAGGCCCCTCCGACGCGGGCCGCCAGGCAACCCTCCCACGTGCGAAAACCGGCCAATCGGCGCGAGCCGGACAGGCGACCGTCGAAGCGACATTGCGAACGCGCAACCGGTCCGGCACATCATTTCAGGATGGTGAGTGCCTCGGCTTCGGCCTTGGCCCAGTGCCGTCGCCGGCGCGGCGCCGGTGAAGGTCGAGGTGTCCCACTCGATCGTGAAGATTCCCGGCCGCATTCCGTGGTCCACCCAGTCGACGACCAGGCCGATCGCGCCGCCCGTGGTCTTGACGATGTTGTCGACCTTCATGCGTTGCCGATGGGCGGTGTTGCGGCTGTCTGCGCGCCGGCGGGCAGGTCTGTGGTTGCGGTGCCCTTTGAAGTACCCCAGGTTCTGTTCCTACATGGGTGCAAGGGCCGGGGTTGGCTGGCTCGCGGGGTGTGAGGTGCCGGTGAGGGCAGCCTCGTACTCGGCTGGTGGAACATAGCCGAGGGCTTCGTGCAGGCGTTCCTGGTTGTACCAGGCCACCCACTCAGCGGTCGCCAGTGAATCGCCCTGGTTCTCCCGGAGGCTCGATCTATTGGATTCCGACCAGGGTTTGGTCGTTCCGTGATGCATCGTAGAACGCGGCTTCGAACTCTGTCGGGGGAATATCGTTGAGATAGCCGTGCAGGCGGCTGGTGTTATGCCAGTGCACCCAGCTCAGCGTGGCCAGCTCGACGTCCTCGACGGTCTTCCACGGCCCGGAGCGGGCCGGCCCGTAGATCAGTTCGGCCTTGTAGTACCCGTTCACCGCCTCCGCGAGCGCGTTGTCGAAGCTGTCCCCGACCGTGCCAATTGAGGGGGTGGCGCCGATCTCGGCGAGACGTTCACCGTAGCGGATAGAGGTGAATTGCGATCCGGCATCGGAGTGACATACCAAGTGCGGCAATGTGGTTCCTCGTGACCAGCGAGCCATCTCGATCGCGTCGAGGACCATCGTGGTCCGCATGTGCGAGGCCGCCCGCCACCCGACGATCATCCGAGAGTAGGCATCGACAATGAAACAGACATAGGCCACCCCCGACCAGGTCGGAACATACGTTAAATCCGTTACCCACAATTGATTTGGTGATGATGCGACAAACTGACGTTTCACCAGATCCGGATGCCGCGCCGCGGCGGGGTCAGGTTTGGTGGTGCAGACCTGTTTGCCTCGCCGCACACCGTGAATCCCAGATGCCCGCATCAGCCGGGCCACCTGATCGCGACCGATGTCGTGACCGGCCCGGCGGGCGGCTTTCCACAGCTTGCGTGCCCCGTAGACGCGGTAGTTGTCCTCCCAAAGCTTCACCAGGGCCGGCCCCAAGACGGCGTCGCGGCAGGCCCGCCGCGACGGTGGGCGGGCTTTGGTGTCGTAGTAGGTGCTCAGGGCCACCGACACGCCTGCTTCACGCAGAACCGTGCAAATGGGCTCGACCCCGAACTCCTGGCGATTGTCGTCGATGAACGCGACTATTTGCGGTGCTGGCGGTCGAGCTCCGCCCCGAAAAAACTCGCTGCCCGTTTCAGTATTTCGTTGGCACGCTTGAGTTCTCGATTCTCCTGCTCGAGTTCCTTAAGTCGTGCAGACTCAGCGGTCGACACCCCCGCCGCCAGGCCTTCATCGATATCGGCCTGACGCACCCAGGAGCGCACCGATTCGACCCCGTAGCCAAGCTGGTGGGCCACCCGTGCCACGGTGCCCTGCGAGGTGCCCAACTCGGCACGCAGCGTGCGGACCATCCGCACCGCGGCAGCTTTCTCTTCCGGACTGTAACGGCGCGTCGTGGCCTTGCCCGGCGACTGTTCCTTCGGCATACCTGCATCCTCGTTCCCAAGGTCAGGAGCCTCCGGGATTTCCAGGGCGATTCAAATTGGTAAGGAGTTCCTGGAGCCGACGAATCAGTCTGGTAGGATCTGACATTCGTCCGTGGGAGGTGGTGAGATTTTATTATTGGTATATGCGGTGGGGGAGGTTAAAAATTGTTTTAATGGAGTTTAAGGCGTTGTCGGACTTGGTGTGTCACTCCGGATGCCGGGTCTCAGTTCACGTCTATCCGCTACGGGGAGCGGTTGGCAGAGATTGGTGCGGTTCCCTCAATTGGCACCGTTGGGGATAGCTTCGATAACGCGCTCGCGGAGGCGGTGAACGGGTACTACAAGGCGGAGTTGATCTACGGACCGGCCCGCACCGGGCCGTGGAAGACCGTCGAGGATGTTGAGTTGGCCACCCTCGGTTGGGTGGATGGGCACAACACGAGCCGCCTGCACAGTTACCTCAACGACCTACCTCCGACGCGCCCCCCCCCCCCCCCCCCCCCCCCCCCCCCCCCCCCCCCCCCCCCCCCCAGTTCGAAGCCGCGTTCTACGATGCATCACGGAACGACCAACCCCTGGTCGGAATCCAATAGCTCGAGCCTCCAGCGAATCCAGGGCGATTCACAGGTGACCGGCGGCGCAGCGGGCCCGGGCGCTTCGGCCTCGGGCTCGGGCTCAACCTCAGATTCGGCCTCTGCTGATTGGGCCTCGGGCTCGGGTTCGACCTCGACATCGAACTCTGGATCGGCGCCGGACTGCGCCTCGGTGGACTCATCATCAAGCGGGTTGGGCACCGGATTGTGTTGCGGTGCCGCGTCATCGGGGTTGTTGATTCCCGGGCGGGCCCAGACCTCCAGGATGGTGCGCAGGTAGGCGGCGAACTCCGCACCCACCCAGCCCGACACTTTGGCCATCCCGTCGACGTCCTGGGCGCCGATGCGCAACCCGCGGCGGTGGGGTGCGGGGGTCGGGCCCACCACCGTCGGGGTTGAGCAG
>JAXHOA010000068.1:0-16748 GCA_034520035.1 Mycobacterium sp.
CGACGCGACGCCTTGTTGCCGGCTCGGCTGTCGGCGTTCACGTCCCGAAGGGCCACGCGGCAGGCTTGTCCATCCGATCAGCTCAATAGCCGGATGATCCTGCGGGACAACGCGGTATACGGCGCGTCATCGGTCGCAACGGTGTCGAGGGCTACACCTACGTGTACGAGATCGCCGGGCTCTCTTTAATCGTCGTCCGGGTAGGCCCCGACGAAGTGAAGGCCTACTGGAACAGCTGTTTGCATCGTGGGGCGCCCCTGCGGCAATGCTCCGGTCGCGTCGCACGGCTGCAGTGCCGGTTCCTTGCTGCGCGGATTCGGTGGCCGAACACATCGCCAAAGTAAACAGCATCACGGTCTCGGTCATCGATAGTGCACACGACCCGTGGGTGCTGCGAACCGCGACAAATCGGCTTGTGGAACGCCGTTCAAGCCAGATCCATCGAGCCACCTACCTGGAGCGCCCCAGGCGCCTCGTGCACGCGATCCACCCGGCAAACGAACAAGTTCGTCTGGTAGTCTCGATCCCGATAACTTATATGAGCTAATCAAAGGCTGCGAGGAGGAACGATGCCGACAGAGTTGATGAAAGCCGTTCGGGTACATCGTTATGGAGCACCCGATGTTGGGCTGGTCTATGAGGATGTGCCGATGCCCCGCGCCGGCGTCGGCCAAGTCTTGATCCGCAACGAGGCGGCCGGGATCAACTTCGCCGATATCGAGCAGCGACGGAACAACTACCCGTTCCAACCGCCGTTGCCTCACATCCTGGGCGCCGAGTTCGCGGGCACCGTGGCTGCGGTGGGTGACGACGTGTCCGGGCTGACGGTGGGCGAGCGCGTGTTCGGCTTTTTGTCCGGCGCCCAGCCCGCGGGCTACGCGCAGTACGTCGTCGCCTCCACCGACGCGGTCTACCCTTTGCCTGCCAACCTGGGATACGCCGAGAGCACGGCCCTGCTCGTTCAGGGGTTGACCGCGTACTTCCTGCTGCGCGACGGCGTGCGACTCGCCGATGGCGAGGCCATCCTGATCCTGGCCGCCGCGGGTGGCCTGGGGTCGATCGCTGTTCAACTTGCGAAGATCATGGGAGCACAGCCGGTCATCGGAGCGGCCAGCACGCCCGAGAAGCGCCGCCTGGCTGGTGAACTCGGCGCTGACGCCACCGTCGACTACACCAGGCCGGACTGGAGTGCACAGGTGCTCGAAGCGACAGCTGGTCGCGGAGTCGATGCTGCGCTGGTCAATGTCGGTGGCGATGCGTTCACCCAATCGGTCGCCTCGCTTGCGCCGTTCGGCCGCCTCGCCGCCTACGGTGGGGCCGACAAGTCCAGCCCCGTCATCGATTTCGCCGCAGAGTTCAAGGCTGGGCGGCTCGCCGGCAACCAGACACTCGGGTTTTTCAGCCTTTACCCATATTTGTCCGACAGTGCTGCGCTGCGGTCGGCGCTGGCCGAACTCGCCGGCCATGCCGCCACCGGAAGGCTGCAGATCAAGGTGGAGTTGCAGCTTCCGCTGGCGCAAGCCACCGAGGCGCACCGGCTGATCGAGAACCGGCTGACCACCGGCAAAGTCGTCCTGCTGCCGTGGGAGCAACAGTGACCGTGCAGGATGAAGCCACGATGAACATCTTCGAACTGCGCGTCTACACGCTGCGAGACCAACAATCCTTGGATTTCTACAAAGATCAGGTCTATCCGCGTCACCTGCGGAGTGCCGCTCAGTTCAACATCACGGTTCGTGGCATCTGGACCAGTCCCGAGGAGGCCGCACATCGGCTGTATGTCCTGGTGTCGCATCCGGAGGGCACCGACCTTGCCGCCGTGGAGCAAGCCTATATGCAGAGTCCCGAATTCCTTTCTGACGTGCGCGGTCTGGATCCCTCGAGCATCGTGGACGTGACGTCGGTCCGGCTGGAGGCCACAGCGGCATCACCGCTGAGGTAGCAGCGGTCAACATTTCTATGGGGCCGTAGACAGTGTGCTTTTCGTCGTGCTCACTGCCTACCGAACCGATCGACGGTCAGCCGTACCGTATCGGCGATCGCATCGTTGAGAGGTGGGGCGTCGGACACGTCGTCGCGGGAGCGCGTGAGAACGACCATGATGATTCGTTGACCGGCGGGCCCGATGAGGAGTCCGGCGTCATTGGTGGAGCCGAAGTCTCCCGCCCCGGTCTTGTCCGCGCTCGTCCAGCCCGCAGGCAATCCGGCTCGAAACCGCTTCTGCGAGGTGGCGTTGGCTTTCATCCACGACAGCAGCCGCGCGCGTAGCTCGTGTGTGAGGGCTGCGCCGACCAGCACTTCGCGATAGCCTGCCGCCAGCGCGCGGGGGGTCGTGGTGTCGCGTGGGTCGCCGGGCAGCGCGGTGTTGAGTTCGGTCTCCCAGCGATCCAGCCTGCTCTGGTCGTCGCCGACGCTGCGGGCGAACGTGGTGATGCCCGGGGGACCGCCTATCCGTTGCAGGAGCAGGTTGCCGGCGGTGTTGTCGGACTTCTCCAGTGCCGCTGCGCATATCTGCTCCAACGTGATCGAACCGCCGACGTTCGCGCTCGTGACCGGCGAGTTCTCCACGATGTCCGCTTCCTGGATCGGTACGGGGGTGTCCAGCCTCAACTGGCCCTGCTCAGCCAATTGCAGTACCCGGGCCGCGGCATAGGTTTTGAACGTCGAGCACATGGCGAAGCGGTCATCGGGTCGATGCTGCAGCCGTGCAGCGGAATTGAGATCCACTGCGGACATGCCGATTCGGGCCTGGTACCGGTCTTCGACGGCGGCGAGGTCGAGGGTGACGGTGTCATCGGTAACCGGAGTCGCTGCGGCGTTTCGACACCCAGCGAGAGCAGCCATGGCGGCCAGCCCCGCGAGGGCCTGCCGTCGGGTCAGATATGCAGTCATGGTCGTACCGAATCACGGTGATTCGGGCCGCCGCCAAGTCCGGAGCTCGCCGGCGACGATAGCCATCTGGAATCAGCGCAGGTCAGGCCGACGATATCGGCGGTCGTCTCGGGCGTCGAGTCACCGTGCCCTGCGCGGGGCGTCGTGTTGAATTGAGCGGTGGATCTGATTCGACATCTGCGGTATTTCGTGGCGGTGGCCGAACACCGACACTTCGGCAACGCCGCCGCCAGCCTCGGCCTCACCCAGCCTCCGATCTCGCAGGGGTTGCGGCGCCTGGAACGACATCTGGGGCTGCAGTTGGTCGACCGGAGCCCGGTGGGCGCGACGTTGACAGAGGCCGGGGCGGCGCTTCTACCGCGCGCGCGATTGATCGTCGATGACTCCACCCGTCTCCTGGCCGATGCCGCGCAGTTGTTCGGCGGCCTGCAGGGGGTGCGCTGGGGTGCGATACCGCAACTCGACGACGAAGTTCTCGCGCGCTGCACCCATGCACTGCGCGGCGCGTCGGCGTCCGTCGAGGCGCCGTTGACGACGGTGACGAGAAGCACCGCGGCGCTGCTGGCCGATCTGCGGCGTGGCCTCCTGGACATCGCGGTGGTCGCCCATCCCGCGGTGGTCGCGGAACTGGATGCCGGCCCCGTCATCACGCTGCACCGAAATGTGGTGGTGCCCTCCGGTCATCGTGCCGCGGCAGCCGAGAACCCCCGCGCCCAGATGTTGCGCGGCCTGGCCTTGGCGACGGCGCCGCGGGAGGACAACCCGCCCGCTCACGATCTCCTGATGGATGCGTTTCGACGGCACGGGCTCGACACGGCCGCGCAGTCGGCGTCGACCCACCGAGAGGTCAGCGCCGCAGTTGCTTCGGGCCGGTGCTACGGCTTGGCCACGGCGACCGCCACCGTCCACGCCGGCACCACCCACCGGCGAATGCTCGTCGACGCCGTGGCGCTTCGCGTGCGGATCGTGACCGCTCCAGGCCGCGATCTCGGCGATCTGACGTACGCCCTCGACCGGGAATTGTTGCGGGTCGGGTCATGAACGACGTGGTGCGACAGATCAACGATGTCTTCGTTGACGCCGGGTGTCAGGGGTGGCTGGAAGCTCGGCCGATCGGACGGGAGGGCCCCGTCGTCGATATCGGCGGCGCGGATCCGGTCGTCGCCGCGTCGGTGTACAAGCTGTTCGTCCTGGTTGCGCTGGGGCGGGCGTTCGACTGCGGGCTGGTGCTGCCGCATGATGCGGTCCGGGTGGTGCCGGGGGAGTGCACGCCCGGGCCCACCGGATTGAGCCTGTTCAGTGATCCGGTCACCATGTCGTGGCTGGATCTTGCCAGGATGATGATCACGCTGTCGGACAACGCCGCGGCCGACGTCATCCTCGGCGCACTCGGCATCGAGGCGGTCGGGGCGGTCATCAGCGATCTCGAACTCACCTGTACGCGCGTCGTCGGCGGCACTGCGGCCCTGCAGCGTCAGATCATCCACGACTCCGGCGCGCTGACGCTGTCCGAGGCGGTCGGGCTCTTGTCGAGCAACGATGTCATCCACGACAGCGCGGCCTTCGACCCGGCCTATACGACCGCGACAAGCGCCGCGGACGTCAATGTTGTGCTGAGCGGCATCTGGACCGACGCGGTTGCGTCACCAGAGAGCTGCCTGCGGATGAGAACCATTCTTGCACAGCAAATTTGGCCACACCGAGTTCGTTCGGGTTTTCCGTTCGCCGATGTCACCGTTGCCGGCAAAACCGGGACCATCGGGCCGATCCGCAATGAGGCCGCCGTCGTGGAAGTGCCCGGTGAGGTGCCGGTCGCCGTGTCGGTCTTCACCCGCGCCGCACGCTCGGATGTCTACCTGCCCATGGTCGATGCCGCTATCGGCCGCGCCGCCTATCTTGCGGTCAACGAGGTACGTGGGTGGGTGGGTTGACGCGACGAACGGGCTGGGTCAGCCGCGCCCGGTCTTCTGTTGCAGCTCCTCGATGAGGTCGGAGGCTTGCGCTTTCGTCACGTCCTCGGGAATCTCCACGCCCGCCTCCTGGGCAAGCGTATGCAGATAGCTGCGTTGCGGGCCCGTCATCGGCTCGTCGCCGGTGACCCACTGCGATGTGTCCTTCTCGGCGGTTTCGTGGGGGGCTTGGGTGGTGTCATCACTCATGACTGGGTAGATGCCCGTCGCACGGATGTTCGAAACCTCGGGTTCAGTCGAGGATTCGTGAGCGGATTCAGTCGCCAGTGAAGATCTCGCGGATGGTGCCCGCAAAGCGCTCGCCGACGCGTTGGTGAACCTGCGGGCCGGGATGCACGTTGTCGGGGAGGGGGAGTTCGGCGAAGTCGTCGGGCCCGTACAACGTCAATCCGTCGAGGTAGCGAAGGTGCGGGTCGACCTCGGACCGTTGTTCGACGATGGCCGCGAGTTCGTCACGGATGACGCTCAGTGTGAGCTTGCCCGCCCGGGTCTCTGCGGGATCGCCGGTGGCGACGAATGTCATGGTGCCGCTGCTGAAATCGGGAGCCAGCGGTCCGGGAGTGTCTTCGTGGATAGGGCAGTAGAGCGCGGAGACGACGACGATCGGAGTTGTCGGGTGGCCGTCGCGGAGGGTGTCGAGAAAGCCGTGTACGGCGGGCCCGAACGCGCGCAGCCGCATGAGATCGGCGTTGACGACGTTGATGCCGATCTTGACGCTGATCAGATCGGCCGGAATATCGCGCATCGTCCGTGCGGTGAAAGGATCCAGCAGGGCCGCGCCACCCATACCGAGGTTGATCAGTTCCACGCCGGCGCCGGCAGCCGCCAGCGCGGGCCAGGTGCCGGTGGGGTGAAGTGCGTTGGAGCCGTGGCTGATCGAGCTGCCGTGATGTAACCAGATGGGCCGGGTGATCGGGCAGCTTTCCAGCGGCTGGTCGCTGCGAAGTGCGATCAGTTCGGTGGTTTCGTTGTGCGGCAGCCAGATTTCGACGGTCTTGTGGCGATCGGGAAGATCGGCGAAGCGAATCGTGCCGGGTGCGCCGGGCAGGAGTTCCTCGGTGCCGCTCGCGGCGTCCTTCATCAGTACATTGCCGCCGGTCAGGTTTGCCTGCGCGGCGAGTCGGCCGTCGATCAGCAAGTCGTAGACGCCATCGGGCCGCATCGGCATCCCCCGATAGGCCGCGCGGGTACGCAGCGCATCCAGTTCGATCATCGTGGACTGGGTCCGGAACACCAATCGGCAACCGGCGGGCTGGGATTCGGCCATCGCCAGCTGGGGATCCGCGCATTGCGCTCGTGCCCAGCCAGGCAACCGATGCGGAAGCAGGCCGTGCGCCGTCGGTTCCAGTTCGCGCGCGCCGCGCAGGATGTCCATGGAGATCGGGGTGGTAGCCGGCATGACAGTAGGGCTTCCTTCAGTAGTTGGGCACTGGCATCAGTTGCTGATCGAACGCAGACTGTAGGTCCGGACCGGACCTGCCGTGGTTGCTCGGCACTGAGAGAACAGCGGCCCGGACATCCCTTCGTTCAAGAGGACCTCGATCACGCCGTTGTCGGCCGCCAACAGAACCCGGACGACTCCGTCGGCATCCTCGACCGTGACGGGATTCAGTGCGTCGATCCGGTCATCGCCACAGGCTTCGCGCGCGAAGTGTTGCGCAGCCTGCACGGCATGGGGGACTGAGGTTCGGCCGCGCAGGTATCGGTCGTCGAGTCTGCCGTCAAAATACAGCCGAAGAAATTCGGCGGCATCGGTGCTGTCGGCGCGGCCGTAGCACAAACCTTCCGGCAGGATCAGCATCGTCGCGGCAAACCGATCCCCGCCCAGATGCGAGCACTCCCAGACCATCTCGGGATATGACGCGGCGATGGCGGCCGCTGCCGCCCGGCCCCGCACGGCGCAGCACTGGTCGTGCTTGCCGTGCGCGCAGACAGCCACCAGCGGGTCTTCCGATCTGACACCGTGGCCGCCGCCGAGATCGAGGTCCAGGTATTCGTGTGCCGCGCTGACCTCGCCATGAAAGAGAGCATGCTGTCCCACCGTGGAATTCGCCACGAACCACCGCCATCGCGGGCTCGTCGACCGCCTCCCATGCCGCCGGATCGCGGCGATGCGCATCCCCGCCGACTCGGCGCGCCGCACGATCGACCGTCCCAGCTGCGGGTCGATACAACTCGGCGACTGCAGAAACGCCGACGGGCCCCAGCCGCCGTCGAGTTCGAGCAACAGCCAGGATGATCCGGCCGACGCCGTGCCGTACATCGGCTCGTCACGAGCCAGGGACTGAACGCTGCACGGTGGGCGTTTCTCCGGCGTCACCAGCTCAGCCTAGGGGTGCGCCCGGTCGGTGAGGGAGGGCACCAGCACGCCTTCGCGGAGCAGCCGTCGAATCAGCACTGCACCATCGGCGCTGTCCAGACCGGGTAGTGCCGCTGCGTCAGCGGTCCTGCCCGTGATGAGTTCCTGCAACGCATCGGAGCACACCACGGGGAACCGGATGGTCTTGTCCGGCAGGCTCAGGGCCACCCGGCCGTCGACTTCTTGGGTGATGGCGGCGGTCAGGCCGCGACGCCAGCGCACGTGCACGCTGTCGGCCTGCTCGGTGGCACGCATCATCGCCAGCGGACGGACCGCCTCGGATCTGGTCCGCGATCCGTGCCGGGCGATCAACCGCTCGGCGGCGGCGGTACTCAGCACTTCTGCGTTGTCGCGGAGATGGCCGGCGATCTGTGCGACGACCTTGGCGGTGATTGCCGCGACATCGTCTTTGTCGACCGGGTTGATGCCCAGGGGCAGTGGGGCCCGCAGCCCTTCGACCGCGCCTAGTTCGTCGAGTACGGCGCGCGCGATATCCACCGCCGTCGTCGCCTCCACACCGATCGTCAGGTGGATGGAGGTCGTGTCCAGCGTCTGCGCGGCATGCACCCACCCACGCGGCAGATAGAGCGAGTCGCCCTCCGAGAGCTCGACGTCGATGACGGGTTCGCCGGTCACACGCTCGGCGATCTGGTCACGGTGGTCGGTCCACGGCTGCGACGGCAGCGGATGAACGTGCACCGGTTCATGCACGATCCAGCGCTTGGTGCCAGATACCTGCAGGACGAACACGTCGTGTACGTCGTAATGGAAGTCGAAGCCTCGATTGCCGGGTGGCGTGATGTACGCATTGGCCTGAACCGGATGACCGATGTCGTCGACGGCTTGCCGGATGAAACCGATCAATGGCGGCCAAAGGCGGTGCAGCCCTTGTAGAACGACAGTGGCGCCCGACTGGAGCCGGTCGAGCACCTTCGCCGAGTCGACCTGGTCGGCGATTTCCGCGCCGAAGCCGGCTGGGCCGAGGTAGGAGTCCTTGGACAGGACCTGCCCTTCCTTGGCCAGCCGGATGAAAGGGGCGCGCACCCCGCGCTCGGCGATCAGCTCGTCGACCATGTCGGGCGACAGCAGATCGCAGAAGTCGCGGGGTAGCGCACCCGAGCGGCTCAGCAGTGGCTTTTGCCCCCAGTATTCGGTGGCGAAGACATCAGTGTCGATGCCTATGCAACGGCTGAGCACAATGGACTCTCAGGCGGTGCCGTCGGCACCACCGTCGTGACCTTCGGGGTTGCTTCCGCCGTCGGCGGGGCCTTCGCCACCGGCGGTACCGTCAGCGCCGCCGTCGTGGCCTTCGGGGTTGCTCCCGCCGTCGGCCGTGCCTTCGCCGCCGTCTGCGGGCGAGGTGTCGATGTCCTTGTCGTCGAGCGCCATGTGAATCTCTTTTCGATGGGATCCCCGGGGGGATTGCTTTCGCTTCCGCGTCGCGTCAGCGTGCGCAGGCTGTGCGCGTCGACGGAGTGCCCCGGCTGAACTGGCTCGAAACGCCAGGGTTGGCTTACCTGCTCACCCGTTGTCCCGCCAGGTGAGCACCTCCTTGAGCGAGGTGAGGTCGTAACCGTTCTCGGCGGTGAGCTCGGTCTGGAACAGCGTGACCCCTGCCTCGCGGAAGGCATCGGCGCTGTCGGCGTTCTCCCACAGCGTGGAGCGTTCGATGTCGGCACCGCTGCGGCCGAACGTCGCTGCCAACTCGTCGACCCGGTCGCTGGACCTGCGGAACGCATCGAGGTCGGCGAACGCATGCCAGATGTCGGCGTGCCGGGCAACGGCGGGTAGCGAGCGTTTCGGGCCCGTGCCGCCGATGAGGATCGGGAGCTTGCGCACGGGTGGCGGAATCAGTGCGGCGAGCCGCTTTTCGATGCGGATCAGGCTGTCGTCGAACAGGTCGAAGCGGGAGCCGAAGGTGCCGAAGTCATACCCGTAGGTGGCGTAGTCCTTTTCGTACCAGCCCGCGCCGAGGCCGAGGATGAGCCGGCCGCCGCTGATGTGGTCGACGGTGCGCGCCATGTCGGCGAGCAGGTCGGCGTTTCGGTACCCGACGCCGGTGACGAGCAATCCGATCTCGGCGTGTGAGGTGATCTCGCCCCACGATGCGAGCGCGGTCCAGCCTTCGAAGTTGGCGACGTCGGGCTGCTCGTCGAACATGACGGGCTTGCCGTCGACGAGGCCTTTCATCGCCGGCCGGTGGAAGTGGTCGTAGCCGAAGATCACGTCAACACCGAGGTCGTCGGCGGCCAGGACCGCGTCGCGCCAAGTGCGGTAATCCGGCGTGCCGCCGGGTTGGATCTGTACGGCGACGCGGACGGGACGGGTCATGGATGCTCCTGAGTCGGGGAAGAGGCGACCCTTGAGCCAAGTTCGCCGGGCGCGGGGTTTATTCCGGTTGTCGACGGGCTCCCAAGATTTGACCGACACCGACGAGAGACGCGAGAGTGAGCCCATGAGGACGACCGCGTACCACCACAAGGCAGTCGTCGGCGTGGCTGTCGCCGCATTGATCACCGTGGGCTGCAGCAATGGCAGGAGCGTCGATGCGTCGGCGCCGCCGCAGGTCGGGTTGATCGCCACCTCCGAGACGGAGGCCCCGCCTGCCGAAGTGAAGCTCATCGGGGAGAGAGACGTCGAGGTGACGCTGACCGGTCCGATCGCGGCCAAGTATGCGTCCGCGACCGAGAGTCAGCAGCAGGCTCTCGGCAAGCCTCTGACAGGAGACCGCAATGCGGGAGCACGGGAGAGCGGTGTGGTGTTCCAGCAGTTCCAGGGCGGCGTGATCACTGCCAAGAACGATGAAGCGGGAACACCCGGATACATCACCTGGGGCAGGATCCGGGAGGCCTGGAATGTCCCGCGCGACCCGGGGGGCGTGCCCACGGTCACCGGCGAGAACGGCTCTGTGGGTCCGCTGGGCGCGCCCACGAGCGACGAGGACACCGTAGGCGAACTTCTCGTGACGACCTTCGAACACGGCAAGATCTCCTACGACCCGACGACGGATCACGTCGAGGTGACGGTCAACGGCACGGTCGTACCGTCCGGGCTCTGACTCATCCCATGATTGCCCGCGCTGCGCGCTCGGCGATCAGCATCACCGGTGCGTTGGTGTTCCCGGACGTAATGGTGGGCATCGCCGAAGCATCGACCACGCGCAGGCCGGCGACGCGGTACACGCGACAGTCGGTGTCGAGCACCGTGGCGGACGATCGCGGCATACCGCGGGTATCGAAGGCTCCCATCGCGCAGGTGCCCACCGGATGAAAGATGGTGGTACCGAGCTCGCGAGCCGCCTGTTGCAGGTCTTCGTCGCTGATCAGCTGCGCGCCGGGAAGCAATTCTTCGGGGTGGTATCGGGCCAGTGACGGCGCCGCCATGATCTGCCGGGTCATCCTCAAGCCCCGCACGGCGGTCTCGCGGTCGGCGTCGGTGGACAGGTAGTTGCAGGAGATCTTCGGATAGCTCAGCGGATCTGCGTCGGCGATGCGCACGTGGCCCCGTGAGCTGGGTCGCAGATTGCACACCGAGGGCGTGATCGCGCCGAAACGGTGTAGCGGTTCGCCGAACTTGGCCAACGACAAGGGCTGTACATGCCACTCCAGATCGGGACTGGCCAGCGTGGGGTCGCTTCTGGCGAAAGCCCCCAACGTGGAAGGCGGCATGGTCATGGGTCCGGATCGCATCAGCAGGTACTGAAGTCCCATGCCGGCCCTGGTGATCCAATTGCGGTACAGGGTGTTGACGGTCCGAGCACCCCGCACCCGGTAGACGGTGCGCAGCTGCAGGTGGTCCTGCAGGTTTTCACCCACCCCCGGCAGGTCCACAGCCACCGGAACGTGATGTTGGGTGAGCAAGCCGGCCGGTCCGACACCCGATGCCTGCATGAGCTGCGGTGACCCGATCGCTCCGGCGCTCAGGATCACCTCCCGGCGCGCCCGGACGTCGATGGTGCGGCCGTCCTTGAGCAGCCGCACACCGGTGGCGCGGTGCGCGGCGGTGGTCCAGGCACCGCGACGCTGGCCGTCGTGGACCTGGTCGTCCATCAGCAGCTGCAACGCCTGGGTGTGGGTGTAGACGGTGAGATTGGGTCGGTGGGCGACGGGATGTAGAAACGCATCGGCCATCGACCACCGGCGTCCACGTCGTTGATTGACATGAAAGTACGCACTCCCGGCGTTGTCTCCCCGGTTGAACTCGTCGATCAGGGCAATGCCCACCTGGGCAGCAGCGGCCTGCCAGGCGTCCAGGATCTTCCAGCGCACCCGCGGCCGCTCGACGGCAATCTCGCCGCCGGCGCCGTGCCATTCGTCGGCGCCGTCGAAGTAGTCTTCCAACTCTTTGTAGATCGACAGCGTCTCGCCGGCCCCGTCCGGGCTACCCCACAGCCAGCGATCGTCACCGGTGGCCTGCGCCCACAGCTCGTAATCGCTGGCTTGTCCCCGCATGTGGATCATGGCGTTGATCGACGAGCTGCCGCCGATCACACGGCCGCGCGCGTAATGAATGCTGCGATCGGCCAGACCCGGATCGGCCTCGGTCGTGAAGCACCAGTCGGTGCGAGGGTTGGCGATGGTGTACAGGTAGCCCACCGGGATCTTGATCCAGAACAAGTTGTCCTTGCCGCCGGCCTCGACCAGGAGCACCCGGTGATCGGGGTTGGCGCTGAGCCGGTTGGCGAGCAGGCAGCCCGCACTGCCCGCTCCGACGATGACGAAATCGAACTCGGCGGCGGGGCTCATCTCGGGCATCGGGGGAGACTAAGGCTTTGCGGCATGTCGTTGTCGCGAAATTGGACGCATCATCGACAAGCTCACAACCTGCCTGTCGACTGAGTACCCGAACACCGACATACCGTTGTCGCAACCGTGTCTGATGCTGTCGCCATGAATGAGAACTCGAACATGGTCGTTCACCGGTGTCATCCGGTGAACGCTCGGAACACCGAAAGGCTGTCCTCGTAGATGTGGTGGCCGGTGATCAGCCCATCCAGCACAGTCAGGTGCAACGCGAATGCAGCCTGATAGCTGCGACCAGTCGGTGCGGCTGTGTTGTGGAGCTCGCCGAGCACGACGGCGTGTGCACCGTCGACCAGCACCATACTCACGTTGGCGGAACTCAATTGCGCGATGTGGTGTTCGGCGATGAGTTGGTAATGCTGCTCGACGCCAGCTCGAGTGGACCGTTGTTGAATCCAGGGCACTGTGTCGGTGTAGTCGCCGGTTGGCCCAACCTGCTTCAAAGACGGCGCCCGACTCAGCTGTACCGTGCTACGAGTGCGGTGCCGATCGAGGCGAGGTGGTCGCGCACGCCCTGCGGGCCGGTGACCTCGAGCCATTCGGTGAGCCAGGCAAGTTCTCCGGCGAGCGCGTACTCGTCGCGGCCGCGGATCACGATCTCGATCCGGCCGTCGCGCGTGGAACCGCCAACTTCAAGGCGCCCCCCGAGCATCATCCGGAGCGGGCCCAGCCCGTCGGGAGCGCACACGGCGTGGGCCTCCAGGGGAGTGCGCCTTCGATCGACCTCGTCGGAGATCTCGCGCCAACTCTCGGCAAGGTCGAATCCCTGGGGTCGTTGGACGGGATCGTCGGTCAACTCGGCCGAGCAGACCCGGTCGATCCGGAAGGTCCGTTGACCGGACTCCGTGTGGGAGAGCAGGTACCACGTCGGACCCTTGGCGACGATGCCCAGCGGGTGGACGGTCCGCCCGGTCGCCGAGCCCTTGCGGTCGACGTAGCCGAGCCGTACCTGGACGCCCCGAATCACCGCCTCTTGCAGTTCGTCGAGAAACCGGGGTGTCCGGGGCTCGAGTCGGCTGGAACCCCAGTTTTCTGGGTCTACGACGACTGAGGTCGCGGCCGCCTCGGCCTGCTTCCGGAATGGCTCGGGCAGCGCGCGTACGAGCTTGCGCAGAGCGGCCTTCACGGCCAGGGTTGCCGTAGAGGCGGGTCCGGCGACCAGAAACAGGGCGCGGGACTCGCTCGCGGTCAGCCCTGAGAGGTCGGTGCGAGCGCCGCCCAGGAGGCGCCACCCGCCCCCTCGGCCCTGCATGGAGTACACGGGAAGCCCGGCTGCGCTCAATGCTTCGAGGTCTCGGCGGGCGGTGCGTTCGGACACCTCCAACTCCAGGGCGACCTCTGGTGCTGTGACCTGCTCGCGCTGCTGCAGCATGAGGAGGATGGCTACTAGCCGGTCGGCTCGCATGCAGCCACACTTCCATATAAAACTGGCCAGAAGGTGACCGGTTTAGATCGGCACAATGGCGCCATGATCACATCGACCAGTTCCCTCACCGACCACCTCAAGGATCCCCGGACAATCCTCGACCGTGCCATTGCCACCGTCGGGGTCGTCATTGCCGGCGTACGGTCAGGGCAGCTCACGGACCCGACGCCGTGCACCGACATGGACGTGCGAGCGCTGCTCGCCCACCTCATCGGCGTGCTGAACCGAGTTGCCGCGCTCGGCAACGGCGAAGACCCCTTGGCGGTCACCGATACCCCAGTCGCCGACGATCGCTGGCCCGACGCATGGCGGGAGTCGGGGCGACGCGCCGCGGACGCCTGGAGCGAAGACGCCGTGCTCGAACAACCCATGGCACTGCCCTGGATCGCAGGCAGCGGCGCCCAGGTGCTGGCGTCCTACTTCTCCGAGCTGACCGTGCACACGTGGGACCTTGCGACGGCGACCGGTCAGCAGCCGGACTGGGACGACGCAGTGGTGGCCGCGGCCTTCGGCGCGGCCCGCCAGATGCTGCCGGCCGAGAACCGCCGAGGCCTCTACGAGGAGATCTCGGCGGCCAGGGGTTTCGATGAGGTCGCCGTCCCATTCGCCGAGGTGGTCCCCGTACCCGATGACGCGCCCGCCATCGACCGCCTCGTCGCCTGGAACGGCCGGGATCCGCGCGGCGGATACTGAGTGGGGCCTGCCAGCTTCGCTGGTCAATCGAAAGGCACTGGGGCGGAATAGAAAATGACAACGTTTACCGGCGATCCGCCATGCTGGATTCCGTCATTTTCCTCGCCGCCCAGGGCGCTGAAGCGGACTAAAGTTGTCCCAGGGGCCGGCAGACATTGGACAAGGCGTTCCAGTACTCACCGGGCGCACAGTTCTCCGCCGGACGTGGGGTCTGACAGGTGTTGGTGATCGGATCCCAGAATTGTCCGTTGACGCAGTTCGGGGGCTCAGCCGAACCGATTCCAGCACCGAACAGCGATCCCGCAGCAATGGGAGCGGCCGTAAGAATGGCGATGGCCGAACGGCGCAAAAGGTGATTTCGCATGAGGGTATTTTGCCCGACGATCCGAACTTCCAAACGCTTGTCGGTACCTGCCGGCATCGGTGGGAGCGATCGTGCTCCGCGGTGCGTCGTTGACGTGTGCCGCTAATGCAGGGTCGCGTAGATTCGTCTAGAACAATCCGAGACCCTGACGCACCATTCGACGAAGGCCATCATGTCCGAGGACCAGAACACAGACGTTCCACCGAACCGCCTCTCCATCGATCCGCGCAGCGCCTTCTATAGCGAAGAGGCGCTTCTCCGTGACGTGGGTATTCGCTTCAATGGCGTCGAGAAGACCAATGTTCACGAATACAACGTGGACGAGGGCTGGGTGCGTGTTGAGGTCCCCACCGCGAAGGATCGCCGCGGAAATCCCATGGTCGTCAAGCTCAGTGGCACGGTCGAACCGTATTTCCGCTGAGCAGAACACCGGAAGCCTCGTGCTCGGGGCACTACTTCCGAGAGTTGCCGGACCCCGCCGACCATCCGGTGTTCTCGCCCGTCGTGTGGTGATGGTTCACGCGACACTGCTCATGATCGCGATAACCAGCCCGCCCAGGGTGAGCGCCCCGACCATCACCGCGGCCGCGATCGCCCGGCCCCGGCGATGCCTGCGCGCGTCGTAGATGGCCACCGCGATGCCGGCGAGGATCAACGCTGCATAGGCCGACAGCCCCAACGTCAAGGCCGCCGTTGACGCGGCGCTGGACAGGGCCACGGTGTGCATGCCGTGAGCCTACGGCGCTCACCGGGGGCGGCAGGTCCTGAGATAGCTGAGGAACGAGGCCTGTAGGCCGGTGAGGTGCGTTTCGTGCAGGATCTCACTGGTGACCGCTTCGCTGCGTGAGCCAAGGCGGTGAAGGACGGTGGTCGTGTTCTTCGCGAGGCTTTGGTAGGCGGCCAGCTCTCCGAGAAGTTCACGGTCGTTGAGGGTCACGTGAAGCTTGGCGGCACGGTGGCTGTCACCCATCTCGTCGAGCTGGGCGAAGATCTGACTGTCTTCGGCGACGACACCGGGGCTGCCCGCTCCGATGCTCTCGAAGAGGGTGGCGCCGGTGAGCCAGGTGTAGAGAGTGAAGAGTCCGCCATAGGAGTAGCCGAAAAGGCCGTGACCGCTGGCGGTTGTGCCGTAGTCGCGTTCGATCCGCGGGTGCAGTTCCGCGGTGAGAAAGTTCAGGAACACATCGGCGTGGGTGTCGCGTAGTTGGGCGAGGTAGGCGTCGGCTTCCTCCCGTGTCCTCATGCCCGCTTGCAGTCCCATCTCCACGGCATCGACGAGCTCGTCGGCGATGGGCTCGCCGGGTGGCACGAAGTCTCTGTTGCGCAGCCGATCCCAGTCCTGCGCTTCTTCGCCCGCGTAGCCGACGCTGACTTGGATGTAGGGCTGGATCCGTTGCATCGGGTCCAGCTGGGTGACGATCAGCGGAGCCGTCAGACCCACGGCAAAGTTGCCATCGAGCACGTACACGACAGGCGCTTGCGTCGTGGCGGGTTCGTAGCCCGGTGGGGTCGTCACCCAGAGGCCGTAGTCATGCCCAGCGCTGGAACGCATCTCGAAATAGTCGGTGTCGGCGAGACAGCCTTGCCACATGGAGCTCATCGAAATCCCTCACAACTCGGCGGGCGCCTCGCAGTGCGGCACCCCAGCGCTTCTTATCCATTGGAAAATTCCTATCCAATGGATAAACTGTGGGAGTGAACTTGTCAAGCGCGGAGCACAGAGGCGACGCCCGGGACCGTCTGCTGGCCCGGCTTCTCGACGCCTTCGGGGAGGATCTTCCTTCGCCGCAGGTGTCGCTGCGTGAGGTCGCCGCCCAGGCCGGCACCAGCCACGCCTTGCTGCGGTACCACTTCGGGTCATTGTCGGGCGTCCTGGCGGCCATGCTCACCGAGCTGCGATCTCGTGACAATGAGGCGCTTCGCAAGACCGCAGAGCAGTGCACCTTTGACGACTTCGTCATGGCGATCTGGCGGGCCTACACCCGGCCGGGGCGGTTGTCGCGTGTCCACGGTTTCTTTCACGTCGTAGGACTGGCCGCGTACAGCCCGGGGGACTTTCGCGAGTTCATCGACTCGCTCGACGATCTGACCACGATGCTGGCTTCCCTCGCGGGACGCGAAGGGCGCGACGCCGAGGAGGCGCTGAGCATGGCGACCGTCGCCATTGCCGCGCTTCGCGGTCTGCTGTTGCAAAAAGTCTTGACTCCGGAAGTCCACACGGAAGACAGCAATACGTAACTTG
>JAXHOA010000049.1:0-8936 GCA_034520035.1 Mycobacterium sp.
TGCCGTTGCCATTTGCTGGGCATCAAGCGCCTTGCCGGCTGGCCTGGGTGACGCCGTTGCCGCGATCGCTCAAGGCTGGGACTGGGGCTTGACCCTCGGCGACCACCGCCGGATGTTCGTCGACGCTGGTGGTAGTTCGCCTCGGTGGCAGCTGCGCCGACCTACCGGTCGTCGATCTGCGCACCGTCCTGGCCGCCAAAAGGCCTACCGTTACCAGCTCGGTCGTCGGGTGGGGTTCAGCATGTCTACGACTTCGTCGCCCTGCAGGTGCTGGAACTGGCCGCACGAGACCGGCTGGCCGCCGTCCATGCCGGAGGCGGGCTGTGGATGGCACCCGGCGGGTTGGCGATGATGGTGATGGCGCCGATCGCGCCTGGGTGGCCGGGGTCGCGGCCTGGTGGTCACGCCGTTCGTCGGCTGCGCCTACTACCGCCGGCGTCCTACCTGTTCCGGCTGCTGCTCAGCGTTCGCAAAGCCTGCGCTCAACGTGCTCATCACATCGGGGTGGGTTTCGCCTACGCGTCCATGCCGGCGCTCATCAACGCCGCCGTGCTGATGTCGGAGATCGCCGCCGCCAACGGTCTCAACGCGCTGGCGCGGCGTCGCTGGGCACCCTCGATCTCCAGTGGTGGTGCTCGGCGCCATCCTCGGCGGCGGATGACCATGACCGCCGGTGGCCATGAGGTGCCCACCCTGGAGACGGGTTCCGGACCTGCGCCGGACTCGTCGCGGCGGCGGTGTCCGCGCTGTCCGCGGTGCTGACGCTGCCGATCCCGGTGGCGCGGCCACCCTGCCCCAGTCAGCAGACCGAAGCGCTTCTTCGGGACGTCTTGCGTCTCGAAGTGCTCTACGATGAGACCCAGCAGGGGCATTGGTCCTGGAGATCAGGGTGCTCGATCGCGCGGCCCAGTGGCCAGCGTGGACCTTCACCGGCCAGGTTCGGTGGTGGCGATCAGGTAGGCGAAGTACACCCAGCCGTGCACCACGGCGATCCAGCTCAGCGAGTCGTACTGGAATCCGCACTGCAGCACCATCTCGTAGTAGGAGCGCGATCGGGACACATGGGCCCGGTCGCCCATGCCAGCACCAGTGGTAGCTGGCCAGAGCCATCTGGATGGAAGACAGCGGAAACCAGTGGCTCCTGGCCGCCGGTTTCGGCCGGGGCCTCGGGCGTGCTCATGAGGTGGTCCTGTCGTCGTGGGGTTGTCGGGATTGGGCGTAGATCGGCGAGGTAGGCGTTGGACTCCCGCAGCGCCGGATCGTCATCGGTGGGCGCCGCGGCCTTGGGACGTTCCGGGAGCAGGCCGGCCGGGATCTCGGTGGCGGTCTCCGTCGGCTCGTAGGTCGGCGGGGCTTCCTCCAGGCGGACGAACTTGAAGTAGGCGTAGACGCAGAACGCGGCGAACATCGGCCACTGCAGGGCGTAACCGAGGTTCAGGAAGGTGCCCGAGTTCGACTCGTAGCGGGTCCACTGCCACCACGCCAGCAGCAGGCAGCCGCCGGCGCCGACGGCGGCCAGCGCGATGAGCGCCGGTCTCCTACGTCGTGTAGTGGACATGGGTCGACTTTACCGTCCGCCGATTCAGGCCTTGGGGCCGACGAACTCATCGAGGCGTGCGGTCGCGGCTTTCCGGTAGACCGCGATCATGTAGCGGCTGTTCTGCGTCCAAGGGATGCCCAGCGTGTCGAGGGCCGCGCAGAACAGCTCGCGGATATCCGTCGAGTGGTTGGTGAAGTGATAGCGGACGCTGGCGACCCCACGGTCGTTGGTCACCACCCGGCACCCGTCGCTGTGGATGAGGCCGCGGACGAAGTGCTCGGTGGCGGCGTCGACGTGGGCCTGCTGCCAGGGCTCCAGGACGATGGGGCGGAGGTGTTTCGGCCCCGGTCCGTGTTGGGGAAACAGACATGGCCAGTGTTTGGAGAAGAGCGACACGTCGACGCAGCCGGTCTTGCGGGGGAACACCGTGGCATGTTGGCCGAGCATAATTTTGTCGATGGCGTCACAGCAGCTCTCGATGATCCCCGGATACTTCTTGTCGAGTGTCACTCGGAGCCGCCAGACGCGGCCGGTGCGGCAGACATAGCCGTCGCCGAGGTACATCCCCAGGAGGTAGCTGTACGCGTCCGACGGCAGCATGCTGTAGTCGTGGCTGCTACAGCTGTCGCGCGGTGTGATTGAACGGCGGTTGTGCCGCCAATCGCAGACGGTCCGCCGCGGTATCCCCGTCTGTCGTGAGATCGCACAGTCATTCAATCCGGCGTCAATCAGCGACCGCACGTAGTTGAAATTCTCGATTGAGCGCATAGGGCCTCCCGCTGCCTGCACTCGACGTTAGTTCGACCCACCGACAGCCAGATGCGCGCAGCGAGACGGTAGTCTGAACCCGCTTGCGCGAGTGTCGGAATTGGCAGACGAGATGGGTTTAGGTCCCATTGTCCTATGGGCGTGGGGGTTCGAGTCCCCCCTCGCGCACCAAGCAGTGTTCACGCCAATTGGTGCGAGCGACGGCGACCCGTCACCGACTACGGTGACGGACGGCGCCTGTGCCCGATGACCAAGACGACGACAACGGCGATGACTGCGGCGCCGCCGAGCCCGGCGCCGATCCATGGCAGTACCGACATCTGCGAATCCTCGGTCGGGGGAGTAGTTCGCCCCTCGGTCTCCAACTGGTAGCCAGCCGGCTGATCGGCGGTGGGTGTCGTCAGACCGGGGAGGCGATCGGTCAACGAGACGGTGAAACTCCGTCTTCCCGACTGGGTCGTGCCCCACACACCCCACGCCGGCGTCTCCGCGTCGAGTAGCACCTTGTGCAATGACAGTGCCTGATCTTCGCCCAGGTCGACCACCTCATTCACGATCACCGGCTGGTACTTTTTGCCTTCGAGCGCGAACGACACGAGAACGTTCTGGTAGGTCGTCGGTATTGCCGGTCGAGTCGGCGCCGGTTGGCCTGGTTCGGGAACGTAGCCGCCACCAGAGAAGCTCCCCACGGACACGTTGGCCACGCGGCCGGCAGGATCTGGCATCAGGGCTGTGAAGCTGTAGGCACCCGCCTCGGGCACATTGAGAATCGTTCGTTGCAAGGGCGCGACGTCGGTGAGGTACGAGCGTCCGCCGTAGGAGTACACGATCGTGATGGGCGTCCGGTACGGGTTGAGGAGCACTGGCTGATACCACTGGGAGTACTGGATCCACGCCGAGTTCCATTGGGTGATATCAGCGTCACTCGTCGCCAGGAACTCAGTATCGATGCTGCTCCGCAGTTCCTCGAGCGTTGCCGCCGACGCGGCCACAGGCTCGGCGATCTCGGGTTCATCAACCGCCGCAGTGTCCACGTCACCGGCATCGGTGTCGGCGGTCTCGGGTGAGAAGACCTCGACGGCAGGGTCCTCGTCGTGCAGAGGTGCTTCCTGAGCGGTCGGATCGTCGGATTCCGGCTCGAATTCGTCGTCACCGGACTGATCCTCAGCCGTTGGCTCGGGCTCTGGCCCTGGTTCGGGTTCCTCCGCTGGCGAGGCTTCGCCGGCATCGTCCTGCTCCGCTGGCTGGTCGACCTGCACGGTCTCGTCGTCGTCGTCGAATGGGTCTGCGGCAGCCACACCGCTACCGGTAGGCAATGACGTTGTCGCAGTGACGATAACGGCCGCCGACAGCCTGACGATTCGGTGCTTGTGAGAAGACATGAGTATCCTTGACGAGATTCGATGTGGCTACGCGGTGAGCGAAGAACGTTGGGGACGTGCGGTTCTCATCGAGACGGGTGGTGCGGTGTCAGCCCGCGGCACCGCTGTTGAGCTCGGCGGTGGTGAGATCGACAGAGCCTACTGCCCAGGCCTTCATGAACTGGTCGAGTGGCACCGCAAGGCCCTGGCCCTGCCTGGGCGCGCTGTCGTTGATGTACACGACACCCTTGGTCATGTTGACGCTGAGCACGGTGACGGCGTGCTTGGCCTTGTCGGTGGACCCCCGGTACCACGCGTAGTCCTCGTCGAAGTACTGCTTGTTCCATGCGTCGTAGATCAGCGAGTTGTTCAGGGCGACGATCACCGACTGCTTCTGACTCAACGCGGCGGTCAAGTTGTCGAGTGCCAGGGAGCCCTCGGTCGGGAGGTACGTGGTGTGGTCGGCATTGATGCCGAACTTGTTCAGCAGTGTGACGACATCCGACAAGTACGTGCCGCCGAGACCTTCGGTGTACATCGACTGGCCGGCCTTGATACCGCTGGGCAATGTTTCGGCCAGCGTCTGGACTTCGCGCGCCAGGGTCTCCATATCGACGGGCATGCCATTTCCGGTCAATTGCGCGATGACCGCGGCGGTGGACATCAAGGCACAGGTGCCGAAGATGCCCTGGTACTTCCAGTACTGCAAATTGGCAAGGTAGTTGCCGTACTCGAGGTCACCGATCCCCGGAGGGCCGATGGGCTCCGGTTGAGACACACCGAACGTGCGGGACAGATCATCGCTCAGGTCGGTGATGCTCTCGTGGAATGGCTGAACCTGGTGCACAAAGGCGGTGGCGACACCCGAAGCGGTCCGTTGCGCCGACGGCAACGACCACGCCCACTTGGACTTGGAGTCTGCCGGCGCCACGTTCGGCGACGTCGCCAACTGGGTGGTGATCGGCTTGTAACTCTGTCCCGCCCAGGCATCCATGAGGTCGTCGCGGCTCATGGTGAGACCCTGACCGTCGATGCGGGTCGGGTCATTGATGGTGACGGTGTCGTTGACGTTGTCGACGCCGAGAACCACGACGATCTTGGCGATTTGGCCGGTACGGTCGGCTACCGGTCCGGTGATGGGCACGATCATCGCCTTGGTCGGGTCCTGCAGGCCGTTGGTCAGGTCGTTGAACGCCTTGCTCCACTGGTCGGTGCCGTAGCTGCGCATGACGATACGAACGTCTCTGTCCTGCAGCACTTCGTAACTGTCCTGCCAGTACACGATGCGAGCGGACGGACCGAGGTACACCTTGGTGCCGAGCACGGAGATGCTGTCGGTGTCCGCCGCGGCATCGAGGAAACCTTGGAGGTCGGGCGCGGTGTGGGTCAGCTGACCGTAGGCCATGGCGACGGTGGCCAGCGCCGCCGACAAGAAGTCATTGGTAGACCCGCACTGCTGTGTCATAGTCGTCCGGGCGTTTTGCTCAGACGAAGGAGTCCCCGTGCAGATCGATCCGGCCGCGACGGCCTGGCTGCTTGTCAGCACCGCAATGGTCCTGCTGATGACACCCGGGCTGGCCATCTTCTACGGCGGCATGGTCCGCTCGACCGGTGTACTCAACATGATCATGATGAGCTTCATCTCCATCCCGGTGGTCACAGTCACCTGGGTGGTGGCCGGCTACAGCCTGGCGTTCGGTGCGGATGCCGGCGGCGGATTGATCGGTGGGCTACAGCACATCGGGCTGTCCGGTATCGACCTGGATGCGGTGCGCTCCAACGTCCCCGAGCTCCTGTTCGTCACCTTCCAACTGGCATTCGCGATCCTGACCGCGGCCCTGGTCAGCGGAGCCATCGCCGACCGCGCCAAGTTCTCGTCTTGGGTGTTGTTCGTGGCGGCCTGGACCTTGCTGGTGTATTCGCCGGTGGCGCACTGGGTGTGGGGGCCCGGCGGCTGGCTGGCGACATTCGGTGCGCTCGACTATGCGGGTGGCCTGGTCGTCGAAATCGTCTCGGGGGCATCAGCGTTGGCGCTGGCCCTGGTGCTCGGCCCACGCATCGGCTTCAAATCCGAGGCGATGCGTCCGCACAACCTTCCGTTCGTGCTGCTCGGTGTCGGTCTGCTGTGGTTCGGCTGGTTCGGATTCAATGCCGGTTCGGCCTTCGCCGTCGACGGCAAGGCCGCGGTCATCTTCCTGAACACGCTGCTTGCCGGTTGCCTGGGCATGCTCGGCTGGTTGGCCGTGGAACGGTTCCGCGACGGCCATCCGACCACCTTCGGCGCGGCGTCCGGTGTGGTGGCCGGACTGGTCGCCATCACCCCGTCGTGTGGGTTTGTCTCACCGCTCGGTGCCATTCTGGTCGGCCTCGCCGCGGGCGTGGTCTGCTCGTTCGCCATCGGCTGGAAGTTCAAGGCCAGCTACGACGATTCCCTGGACGTGGTCGGGGTGCACTTCGTCGGCGGCGTGGTGGGCACCTTCCTGATCGGACTGCTGGCTGCGGAGATGATCTCGGGCGGACCGGAAGGTCTGTTCTACGGCGGCGGGATCACCCAGCTGGGCAAGCAGACGCTGGCGATCGTCGTGGTCGCCGCCTTCGCTTTCGTGGTCTCGTTCGTCCTCGCCAAGATCATCGGGATGACAGTCGGATTCCGGGTCACCCGGGAGGACGAGCTGTCCGGGATCGACTTCACCCAGCACGCCGAGACCGCGTACGCGGAGGGTGTGCACGGGACGCCGCACAAACGCCCAGGAGCCTGACCCAAAGGTCATTGCTTTAGCAACTTTTTCGTTGCCTTCGTAACAGCGCGGTGCGTGCGCCGGTGGCATTCGACCAGGCAGGCCGGGTAAGTGCAGCCGTTGCTGTCAGTCGCCGACAGTTAGCTGAGTGGGTCAGATCGGCGGCCTTCGGTGCTGCATCGACATCGGCTCGGGCCCGGTAATGGGTTGCTAGCGTGTGGGGTTGGCGAATGTCAGTGCGGTGTTGGGACCGAAGCGCCGGGCGTGTGCACTTTCTCGCGTTTGCTTGCGGGATTGCTGTGCAGATTTTACGATCCACGTTGCCGCCACTTTCGTTGGCGTCAATATTTGCTGTTCCGCCGATCTGCTGGGATGTGGTGATAGTGGCTGCCTGCAATGAGTCGACCGATGAAGACCGTCGCGCTCGCGCCGTCCGCCTGTGGTTGGGGTCCGGGGCGCTGACCCTGGGCATGGGGGCGGCGATGGTCGGGGGCGCCGCGATCGCGGCTGCCGACACCGACTCCGGAGCATCCGACAGCACCCCGAGTTCGAGCAGCTCGGGAGCGGGCCCGTCGGACAAGGCAAGCCGGCCAGGTTCGGGCAGGTCGGGTCCTGTCACCGTGCGCAGCGTCCGATCAGCCGGTGCGAGCGGCGCGGCGTTGCGTAGCAGGACCGTCGTAGTCGAAAAGGCGGAAAGCCCCGACGATCTTGTGGCGTCGGTTGCCGATGAGGCGAGTGTCGAGTCGGAATCCATTCCGGCGCAGGAGCAGTCGGGTGGGTTGTCGTCAGCGAACGAGTCCGAATCGCCGGCTGTTGAGAACGTATCGTCGGTCAACGTCGTCGTGCAGACCGCCGCCGCGGCCAAGAACACCGCCAGTGACAGGGCGAACGTGATCGAACCGGCCGCCACTGCGCCGGCACTCTCGGCGGCGTTGCCGGTCGCACCGGCCGCATTCGCCTGGGCGCCGCCTACTCCCAACCAAATCCTGCGGACGTTGCAGCAGTTCGGGCGCGACCTGTATGGCACCGTCGCGCACCAGATTCGAGGGGTGCAACGCAATCTCACGGTCCTCGGTGCCGACGTGACCCGCATGCTCGGGATCAAACGTGTGGTGTTCGTCGAGCCCGCCCCGTACGGGAATCCGGCCGCAAATCAGCAGTACTGGGTCCAGCAGGCCTACCGTTCGCACGCCCTGGCGACCGCCGCGATGGCGTGGGCACAGCTGACCGGAACCCAGGTCGACGTCCAGGCCTTCCTCGACCTGGCGATGGACGAGGACAGCCTCTACAACGCCAACGTCAAGGTATACGACCCGGATGCGAACCGATTCGTGAACTGGACTGACAGCTATGAAGTGCTGCAGGGCAAGGGTGTTCGCATCATGACGAGCTACTTTGCGAACGACCAGGAGTCGCATGCGGTGCACGCGCTGACCTCAGGTCTGCAGAATCCCGGCCAGGTGATGATCGTGACGATGGACGGCATCTCGGACGGTATCAGCGGTCCTGCCGGCAAATCGGTCGTCGTCCTGGGCGTGGATACCGAGGCGGGCACCGTGACCTACAACGATCCGACCAGATCCGTCGGCCAAGGTTTGACGGTGGACCTCGATGACTTCCTGTCCGAGTGGAGCGCATCGCACTACAACCTGGTCACGGCGCAGCTGGCCGCGACGGCCGGGGTGACCCCGGTGATCCCGCCGGCCCAGAAATCTCGACTCGTCTGGAGTCTGCCCCGTCCGGACAAGCTCGGGCTCGTCCTGCGAAATCTCGGCACCATGATCGCCGAGACCGTGGTGAACCAGATAGACGGCGTCCAAGACAACATCGCCGATCTCAGCGGCGATCTGGCCCGCACGTTCGGCGTCGCGAACCTGATGGATATCGAGCCGCCCGCACCGGGCGATATCGAGTACGGCAATTATGCGACGAACAAGCCGTACTGGATCTTCCAGGGCGACGCATCATCCTGCGCGATCATGGCCAGCGCCGGGATCATCGGCCAACTCACCGGTGTGATGCCCACCCAGCAGGAAATTCTGGAACAGGCGTGGTCCACTCCCAGCGATATCCATAACGGCCAGGCGATCTTCGAAGGCGACGGTGACGAACCCGGCAAGCACTATGGCACGGCCACGGTCGACGTTCTGAAGCTACTCAACCTCAACGGCGTCGATGCCGATATGACCAGCTTCTTGAAGAGTCAGCGCCAGCTCGCGCTGGACACCATGACCGCGTCGTTGGCCGACCGCCAGGGTGTGTTGGTCTCGCTGAAGGCCGACATCGTGTGGAAGGCCTACGAGAACACCTTCTTCCACCCTGAGCGGTACCGTCCGCCGGGCAGCACCATGAACAGCGACCACATGGTGATCGTGCTCAGCGTCAACACCAGCAAGAACGTCGTCTACATCAACGACAGCGCGTGGGCCAACGGCCAGGGTCTGCCGGTGCCGCTCGACAAGTTCCTGGACGCCTGGCAGACCAGCAGCTACACCCTGGTCACCGCACAGCTCAAGGCGGTCTGACCGA
>JAXHOA010000020.1:0-45779 GCA_034520035.1 Mycobacterium sp.
CGGCCCGCAAGAAACAACACGGCCTGACGATCTTCCTGGTGCCCATGTCGGATCCGGCGATCACGGTGCGCCCCATCCAGACGATGATGGGCCCGCATCACCTCAACGAGGTGTTCTTCGATGACCTGCGGGTGACCGATGCCGATGTGCTCGGCACCGTCGACGACGGCTGGACGGTGGTGCAGAGCGTGTTGGCCTTCGAGCGCGTCGGCATCGCCCGCTATGCCCGTTGTGAACGGCTGCTGCAGCTGGCCCCGAAAGCCCTCGGCGAGCACTGGGCCGAGCTTCCCGAGGAGCTGCGCGGTCGCTGGGCGCGGATGCTCACGCACTGCCGGCGGGCGCGATTGATGGCCTACCGGCTGGTGGCGCTGCAGGCCGAGGGTCAGGTGCGCCCCACCGATTCGGCGGCCTACCGCATTGCGGTCACCAAACTCGATCAGGACAGCGCCGAGGTACTCATGGAGATCATCGCCGCGCTGCCCGAGGGGGTTTCGCGCATCTTCACCGCCGAGGTGGAGGACCACTGGCGGTACTCGCAGCCCTCGACGGTGTCCTCCGGCAGCATCGAGATGCAACGCATCCTGCTGGCCCGCACCCTGTTGGCGGCATCGTGAACATCGACCTCAGTCCCGAAGCCCGCGAGTACGGTGAGCAGGCCTTACGCGCCTTCGAGTCCGCCGGCGGTGACACGCTGCTGCAGCGCGCCGAAGCCGACCCCTCCCAACGGGAATCGCTCGTCGGGTCGGTGCTGAAAAGTCTGGGCGCCTGGGATCTGGAGCCGAGCAGCGACACCGACTCCGCCGAAGCCGCGGCCGCGTTGTGCCGCAGTGCCGGGTACTGGGGTCTGCCCTACCCGTTGGCCGAGCGGCTGGCCCGGCCCGCCGATATCGACGCCGACGGACTGATCGTGGTCGCCGGTCCCGCCCCGGCCGCCGCCATCGCCGGTGTCGAGGGCGACTGGGCGACAGTCACTGTGGACGGTCACCGGGCGCGGGTGACGGGCACCGCCGATGCCCGGACCGCCTTCGTCACCTCGCTGCAACTCACCGACCTCGACGACGCCGGCGCCGCAGATGTCGCTTTGGCCCTTGTGCTGCCGTGCTGGACGCTGCTCGGCATGCTGGACCGCGCCATGGAACTCACCATCGCCCATGTCACGCTGCGACAGCAGTTCGGCCAGCCGCTGTCGAGATTCCAGGGCGTGCAGTTCCAGCTCACCGACGCCGAGGTGGAGCGCAGCGGCCTGGAGATGCTGGCCCGCTACGCGCTGTCGACCGTCACCGGTCCCGACGCGCTCGCCGACGCGCTGGCCCTGCGACTGGCCGCGCTGGAGGCCGCCGAGGTGGTGTTCCGGGTGACACACCAACTTCACGGCGCCGTCGGCTTCTGCGATGAGACCGTGCTGTCCTGGCTCTCGCGCTACAGCCAGCCGCTGCGGCGGCTGCCGCTGGGGCTGTCGGCGACCCGCGCACACCTGACCGCGCTGTTGGGCACCCGCGGCCTGACCGGACTGTACAGCGACGCAGTATGACCGAGGATATGACCGGAAACCTCGAGCGGTTTCGCGAGCAGCGTCCGGCAGTGGTGCGCCGAACATGTGCCCGCCGATTGGCGCACCGCCCAAACCGGGGTGAGCGATGACGAGTACGTGCGCTTCCAGAAGTCCTGGTTCGCCGAGTTGCACACCGCGGGTTTCGCGGTACCGCACTGGCCTGCCGAGTGGGGCGGCGGCATGCCGGTGGCCGAACAGATCGTGCTGTACTCCGAACTCGCCGCCCATGACGCGCCCCGGCTGGTGCTGGCCTTCGTCGGGATCCACCACGCCGCCTCCACGCTGCTGGCCGCGGGCACCGAGGAACAGCGCCGCCGCCACCTCCCGGCGATCCTCGACGGTGAGATCTGGGTGCAGGGGTTCTCCGAGCCCGAGGCCGGATCCGATCTGGCCGCCTTGCGCACCACGGCCCGGCGCGATGGTGACGATTTCGTGGTCAACGGTCAAAAGGTTTGGGCCAGCGGCGGTCTGCACGCCGACTGGTGCCTGCTGCTGGCCCGCACCGATCCGGACGCCAAGAAACGGCACGGCATCTCATACTTCCTGATGGACATGAACTCCCCTGGCATCGAGGTCAGGCCGATCAAACAGGCCACCGGCGAATCGCACTTCTGCGAGGTGTTCCTCAACGACGTCCGGGTGCCCGCCGCCAACCTGGTGGGCCCGGAGAACAAGGGGTGGCAGGTCGCCCAGGAAACCCTGGGCGCCGAACGCGGGATGACGATGCTCGAGCTCGCCGAGCGACTCGGCAACGCCGGCTTCCGCTGGTTGGTCGCCGAATGTGCACGCGCGGGTGTACTCGCCGACTCGCTGGTGGCAGATCGGCTGGCGCAGTTCGAGATCGAGATCACCGGGTTGCGGGGGCTGTGCCGCGATCTTGTCGAGGGCCGAAGCGACGGCCCGGCCGACGCCTCGGTGGTCAAGTTGTTCTACAGCGAACTACTGCAGCGGCTCACCGATTTCGGTGCCCAGATCAGCGGCCTGGCCGGTCACACCGTGCTGGCCAAGCCCATATCGAGCGGCTGGGAATCCGGCGCGTGGGTACTCGATTTCATCGGCTCCTGGGAATGGACCATCCCGGGCGGTGCCAGCGAGATCCAGCGCACCATCATCGGCGAGCGCGGACTGGGCCTGCCCCGAGAACCGGCGGGAGCATGATGACACGCGACTTCGCCGAACTGCATCCGGAACTGCGGGCGGTGGCCAGGAACCTGCTGACCGCCGGGCACCCGGACTGGACGCTACTCACCCAGGCGGGCTGGCCCGGCCTGGAGATCGCGGAGTCACTCGGCGGCGCCGAAGTGTCCTTTGCCGAAACCGCGGTCGTCGCCGAGGAACTCGGGCGGGCCGCCGCACGCAGCAGCCACCTCGGCGTCAGCCTCGGCATCGGAGCACTGCTCGCGCTGTCCCCCGACACCGCCCGCGATGAGGCGTTGTCCGCGACCGCCGGCGGCACGGAATTGCCGGTCGCCGTGCTGAGCACAGGTGACCGCCCCGGCATCAGGTTCACCCTGACGGCCGGCGGGCTCAGTGGCACTGCCGATTTCGTGTCGGACGCCACCGAGGCAACCCGGCTGCTGATTCCCGCCCAGGACTCCGAGGGCACGCCCACGCTGGTGCAGATCGATCCGGCGGCCACCGGACTGCTGATCACGGCGCAGCCGACGCTCGATGAGACCCGTCGGCTCGCCACGGTCATCGCCGACGGTGTGCAACCCACGCAGGTATGGCCGTTCCCGGCCACGCAACCCCTGCTGGACCGGGGGACCGTCGCGGTCGCCGCCGACAGCCTCGGCCTGGCCGAGGCGATGCTGGCCGCCACCGTGGACTATGTCCGAATACGCCATCAGTTCGGCCGACCCATCGGCTCGTTCCAGGCGGTCAAGCACGCCTGCGCGGACATGCTGGTGCAGATCCGGGTGACGCGCCGCCTGGTCGAGGCCGCCGTCGACGCGGTGGCCGCGGGTTCCGATGCGCAGACGGCGGTGTCCATGGCCAAGGCCTACGCCTGCGAGACCGCGGTGGCCGTCGCGGGTAAGGCGATGCAACTGCACGGCGGCATCGGATACACCTGGGAAAGCGGCGTGCACGTCTACCTCAAGCGAGCAACCCTGAACCGGTCACTGTTCGGATCCCCCACCGCGCACCGGCGCGCCCTGGCGACGCGCTTTCGATAACGCTGCCGGCCCGTCGGACTTGTGCCATCGTGCTGCTATGCCCCGGAGGTCGATGGTCGCGCCGGCACTGGTCGCCATGGCGGCGCTCGTGTCGTGCTCGGTGCCGACCGACAAGAGTGTGAGCAGGGAACGGCTCCAGGACGAGATCGTCGAAGAGGTCACCGAGCAGTCGGGTGCCGCGCCGGATTCGGTGAGCTGCCCGGGGGACCTCCAGGCATTCGTCGGTGCCCGTTTGGACTGCACACTGGCCGATGAGGGGCAGCAGCGCCGCGTCAGCGTGACGGTGGGCAGCACCGAGGGCGACCAGGTCGACCTGCTCATCGCGCAGACCATCGGCAAGGACACCGTCGCGAAACAGATCACCGAGCAGATCAGCAGACAGATCGGCCGGGCGCCGCAGTCGGTGACCTGTCCGGCCGATCTCAGCGGCGATGAGGGTGCCACGCTGCGCTGCGAACTCCGGGATTCGGGCAAGACCTACGGCGTGACGGTGACGACCGTCAACCGTGGTGCGGTGACCTTCGACATCAAGGTCGACGAGCAGCCGCAGTAGTCGAGGACGCGGGTCCCGGGCCGCATCTTGTTAGCCTGTCGGCATGCACCGACGGGCCGGACGCCTCGCTCGATGGCTCAGCGTTGCACTCATCGCGGCGCTGATGCTGACCGGTTGCGGCACCACCATGCTCGACGGCCGCGCCGTGTCGATGCTCTACGACCCCTCCCGCGCCGGCGGGTTGCCCGCCAGCGACGGCCCCAGCGGGCCGCGCCCGGACGCGCCCGCTCCCACGCGTACCGCGGAGAACAGCGATGGCGGCCCGGTTGATCAGTTGGCTCTACAAGCCATCGACGATCTGGAGCAGTTCTGGTCGGAGAACTGGAACGGGGCATTGACCGGGACGTACAGTCCGGTCGCCGGGCTGGTGTCCTATGACGCCGCCGACCCGAACACCCCGCAGGTGTGCGGCAACGACCTTTACGGTCTGTCCAACGCGTTCTACTGCTTTGACGCCGACGTGATGGCCTGGGATCGCGGCGAGTTCATCCCCGGCGCGGCGCAGTACTTCGGTGAGATGGGTGTCGTCGGCGTGATGGCCCACGAATACGGCCACGCCGTGCAGGCCAAGGCGCATCTGGTGGAGAAGTCCACCCCGGTGCTGGTCAAGGAACAGCAGGCCGATTGCTTCGCGGGGGTCTATCTGCACTGGGTCGCCGCAGGGAAATCGCCGCGCTTCGCGCTGAGCACCGGCGACGGTCTCAATCACGTTCTGGCCGGGGCGATCTATATCCGCGACCCGTTGATGACGCAGGAAGAGGCGATCCTCACCGGCGATGCACACGGATCGGCGCTGGATCGGATCAGCGCCTTCCAGATCGGGTTCAGCGGAAACGCCGATCAGTGCGCTGCCATCGACATGGCGGAGATCATCGAGCGCCAGGGCGACCTGCCGAAGTTCCTGTCCTACGACTCCTATGGTGATCCGACCGCCGGCGACAGTGTGATCGATGCCGATCTGCTGAACAGTCTGATGAGCACGCTCGGCGACGTCTACTCTCCCGACAACCCGCCCGCGCTGAACATGGAGATGGCCAGTTGTCCGGACGCGGAGTCCATCTCGCCCGCGGCGTACTGCCCGTCGACCAACACGATCAACGTCAACCTGCCCGCCCTGCAGGAGCTGGGCACCCCGAAGTCCGAGGAGCAGGGTGTGCTGCTGCAGGGCGACAACACCGCGTTGTCGATCGTCACTTCTCGCTATGCGCTTGCCGTGCAGCAGGAACGCGGCATTCCGCTGGAGTCGCCGGTGACGGCGCTGCGCACGGCTTGCCTCACCGGGGTGGCCCAGGGCCGGATGGCCGAGCCGGGAAGTCCGTTGACGCTGTCGGCCGGCGATACCGACGAAGCGATCTCAGGACTGCTCACCAATGGTCTGGCGGCCAGCGATGTCAACGGCGTGACGGCCACGGCCGGCTTCACCAGGATCCTGGCCTACCGGGCCGGGCTGTCCGGGGATCCCGAGCAGTGCTACGAACGGTTCTCGGCATGAGCGACGCTTGCGGAGCGAATCAACAAATGGCATGCGGGACCCGAGCCTGCGAAGGAACCGCATGAGCGACGCTTGCGGAGCGAATCAACAAATTGCGTGCGGGACCCGAGCCTGCGCGGGAACCGCATGACCCGTCCACCGGATCCCTCCCAGCAGCCGTGGTGGGCGCGCCCGGGTGGCGCGCCGGCACCGGGCGGGCAGCCGCGACACGGCGCGCCTGGGCACGGTGCACCGCCGCCGCCCGGCCCGCCGCCCCGCCAGCCCTATCCCGCTGCCCCGCAGCAGTATCCGCCGCGCCAGCGGCCACACCAGCCCACGCCCGGATACCCTCCGCCCCCGCAGCGGGTCCCCCCGCCGCCGCATTACCCGCCGCAACAGCAGCAGCGCCCGGCGCCCGTGATCGACCCGAACCGCTACACCCTGCCGCCGGGCACGCCGTCTTCGCACCGCGCGCCGTCCGGGCGCTCAGTGCCCGACAGACGCACCGCGCTGATCGGTGCCGGGGTGGCCGTCGCGCTGGCGCTCGCCGGAGTGGCGTTGTGGCAGTTCCTCTTCCGCGACACCACCGTCATCAACGTCGAGCAGGCCGAAGCCGGGGTCCGCGAGATCCTCTCGGACCCGATCAACGGGTACGGCGCGAACAGCATCAGCGCGCTACGGTGCAATGACGGCAGGGACCCGTCGGCGGCCAAGGGCGACAGCTTCACCTGCGCCGTCGAGATCGACGGGACCGTCCGCCACGTGTACGTCGAATTTCAGGACGACAACGGCACGTTCGCGGTCGACGGTCCTCGGTAGGTCAGGCGCCCGGGCGCTTGTGCGGCGTCCCGTGCACGCCCTCCGCGTACGCGGTTTCGGCGTGCTGGGTGAAGTCGATGCCGGACAGTTCGTCCTCGCGGGTGACTCGGAAGCCGACCGTCATCCCGATGATCTTGGCCAGCACGAAAGAAACAACGAAGGCGAAGGCGGCGACGACGACAATCGCCAATGTCTGCTTGCCCAGCTGAGTGATCCCGCCGCCGTAGAACAATCCTTCCGGTCCGCCCGAGATCATCTCCGCGGCCAGCAGTCCGATCAGGAAGGTGCCCACCACGCCGCCGACGAAGTGCACCCCCACCACGTCCAGGGAATCGTCATAGCCGGCCTTGAACTTCCAGCCGATGGCAAACGAGCAGACCACGCCGGCGGCGAGGCCGACCAGAATGGCACCGAGCGGTGAGACGAACCCGCACGACGGGGTGATGGCGACCAGTCCGGCCACCACACCGGACGCCGCGCCGAAGGTGGTCGGATGGCCGTCGCGGAACCGTTCCACGGCCAACCAGCCGAGCATGCCCAGGCATCCGGCCAGCAGCGTGTTCAAGAAGATCACGGCCGCCTTGCCGTCGACGGCGAACGCCGATCCCGCATTGAATCCGAACCAGCCGAACCACAGCAGGCCGACACCCAGCAGCACGAACGGAAGGTTGTGCGGACGCATCGCCTCGGATTTGAAGCCGATGCGTGGCCCGAGCACCAGGGCCAGCGCCAACGCCGATGCCCCGGAGACAATTTCGACGACCAGGCCACCCGCATAGTCGAGCGCACCGAATGTCGCCAACCAGCCGCCGGGCCCCCACACCCAGTGCGCCACCGGTGAGTACACCAGCAGCGTCCAGGCCGCTACGAACAACACCCAGGACGAGAATTTGGCGCGGTCGGCGATCGCGCCGCTGACCAATGCCGCGGTCAGGATCGCGAACGCCAGCTGGAAGGTGACGAACAAGAGCTCGGGCACATTGGAGCGCACCGCATTCAGGTCGATACCGGACAGCCCGATGTGCTGCAGCCCACCGATCAAACCGCCGCCGGCATCCTCACCGAAAGCCAGGCTGTAGCCGGCCACCACCCACGTCACCGTGACGACCGGGATGGCGATGAAGCTCATCATGATCATGTTGAGCACGCCGGTCGAGCGGACCATGCCGCCGTAGAAGATGGCCAGACCGGGCGTCATCAACAGGACCATGGCGGTGCTGACAAGCAGCCAGGCCGTCGCGGCCGGATCGATCTGCACGGGGACTCCTTCGTCTGAGCAAAACGCCCGGACGACTATGACACAGCCGTGCTGAGCCGCCGACGGTTTCCCGCACGGATGGTGCGTTCGGCGGTCCCGGTCGGGGTACTCGGAGGTCATGGCTGACAACTCATGGACCGTCCAGATCGGTGTCGTCGACGATCCGCAGGACACCGGCGTGCCGCCGGTGCCCACCGACGTCTACCAGGGCAACGAGGAGGGCGCTCGAACCGAATTCGCCGAGCGGTCTGCCGATGCCCGGGAGGCGGATTACCGCTATGTGATGCTGCGGCATATCGGCGAGGTGGTCGAGTGCTGGGGAACTCCGCCCGCCGCGGGGTAGGAACCTCGCGCAACTGATGGCAGCACTCGACTCGCCAAGTACCGCTTGGTGCGCGAGGGGGGACTCGAACCCCCACGCCCATAGGACAATGGGACCTAAACCCATCTCGTCTGCCAATTCCGACACTCGCGCAAGCGCGTTCAGACTACCGTCTCGCTGCGCGCATCTGGCTGTCGGTGGGTCGAACTAACGTCGAGTGCAGGCAGCGGGAGGCCCTATGCGCTCGATCGAGAATTTCAACTACGTGCGGTCGCTGATTGACGCCGGATTGAATGACTGTGCGATCTCACGACAGACGGGGATACCGCGGCGGACCGTCTGCGATTGGCGGCACAACCGCCGTTCAATCACACCGCGCGACAGCTGTAGCAGCCACGACTACAGCATGCTGCCGTCGGACGCGTACAGCTACCTCCTGGGGATGTACCTCGGCGACGGCTATGTCTGCCGCACCGGCCGCGTCTGGCGGCTCCGAGTAACACTCGACAAGAAATACCCGGGCATCATCGACAGCTGCCGGCGAGCCATCGATGCGGTCATGGCCGGACAGCATGCAACGGTGTTTCCCCGAGTCACTGGGTGCGTCGATGTTTCGCTGTACTCAAAGCACTGGCGATGTCTGTTCCCCCAACACGGACCAGGGCCGAAACACCTCCGCCCGATCATCCTGCAACCCTGGCAGCAGGCCCACGTCGACGCCGCCACCGAGCACTTCGTCCGCGGTCTCATCCACAGCGACGGGTGCCGCGTGGTGGCCAACGACCGCGGGGTCGCCAGCGTCCGCTATCACTTCACCAATCACTCGACCGATATCCGCAATCTGTTCTGCGCGGCCCTCGACACCCTGGGCATCCCGTGGACCCAGAACAGCCGCTACATGACCGCCGTGTACCGAAAAGCCGCCACCGCACGCCTCGACGAGTTCGTCGGCCCCAAGGCCTGAATCGGCGGACGGTAAAGTCGACCCATGTCCACTACACGACGTAGGAGACCGGCGCTCATCGCGCTGGCCGCCGTCGGCGCCGGCGGCTGCCTGCTGCTGGCGTGGTGGCAGTGGACCCGCTACGAGTCGAACTCGGGCACGTTCCTGAACCTCGGTTACGCCCTGCAATGGCCGATGTTCGCCGCGTTCTGCGTCTACGCCTACTTCAAGTTCGTCCGCCTGGAGGAAGCCCCGCCGACCTACGAGCCGACGGAGACCGCCACCGAGATCCCGGCCGGCCTTCTCCCGGAACGTCCCAAGGCCGCGGCGCCCACCGACGACGATCCGACGCTGCGGGAGTACAACGCCTACCTCGCCGATCTCGCACAATCCGACAACCCTGACGACAGGACCACCACATGAGCACGCCCGAGACCCCGGCCGAAACCGGCAGCCAGGAGCCGTTGGTTCCGCTCTCCTCCATCCAGAAGGCCCTGGCCAGCTACCGGGTGCTGGCCTGGGCGACCGGTCTCTGGCTGATCGCGCTCTGCTACGAGATGGTGCGCAAGTACGGGTTCCAGGACGACTCACTGAGCTGGATCGCCGTGGTGCACGGCTGGGTGTACTTCGCCTACCTGATCGCCACCGCGAACCTGGCGGTGAAGGTCCGCTGGCCGCTGGGCCGCGCGATCGGCACCCTGATCTCCGGCACCGTTCCCCTGCTGGGTCTCATCGTGGAGCACTTCCAGACGCAAGACGTGAAGAAGCGCTTCGGTCTGTGACTTCCGCTTCCTGACGCGCCACCGGGATCAGCAGCGTCAGCACCGCCGACAGTGCGGACACTGCCGCCGCGACGATCAGCGCGGTCCGGAACCCGTCGAGCGTGGGCACCTCATGGCCACCGGCGGTCATCGTCATCGCCGCCAGGATGGCGCCGAGCACCGCACTGGAGATCGAGGTGCCCAGCGACCGCGCCAGCGCGTTGAGACCGTTGGCGGCGGCCGTCTCCGACATCGGCACCGCGGCGTTGATGAGCGCCGGCATCGATGCGTAGGCGAAGCCCACCCCGACGCTGATGAGCACGTTGAGCGCCAGCACCTGCGGGCCACTGCCGAGCAGCCACAGCCCGGACAGGTAGGACGCGGCGATGATGACGCAGCCGACGAACAGCGTGAACCGTGGGCCGCGGGCCCCGGCCACCCGCGCCGCGATCGGCGCCATCACCATCATCGCCAGCCCGCCGGGTGCCATCCACAGCCCCGCCTCCAGCATGGACATGCCCAGCCCGTAGCCGGTGTCGGTGGGCAGTTCCAGCACCTGCGGGGCGATCAGGGTGAGTGCGAACATCGCGAACCCCACCCCGACCGAGGCGATGTTGGTGAGCAGCACCGGCGGCCGGACCGAGGTGCGCAGGTCGACGATCGGTGAGTCGAAGCGCAGCTGCCACACCACGAAGACGGCGAACACCACCAGCGAGGCGGCGAACATCCCGACGGTGGTCCCCGAGGTCCAGCCCCAGTCCCGGCCCTTGGTGATCCCGAGCAACAACGTCACCAGACCGCCGGCGAGCAGCAGTGCGCCCAGCGGATCGAGCCGGTCACTCGAGGAGGCCGGTACCGCGGGCACCAGTACGACGAAGAGCACCAGCAGCACGCCGCCCAGACCGGCGGCGAACCAGAACAGCGCATGCCAGCTGAACTGCTGAGCGATCGCGGCCGAGAGTGGCAGCCCGAGCGCGCCGCCCACGCCCAGCGAGGAGCTCATCAGTCCCATCGCGCTGCCCACCCGCTCGGCGGGCACCGAGGCCCGCAGCACGCTGATGCCCAACGGGATGATCGGGATGCCCACCCCTTGCAGACCGCGGCCGATGACGAACGGGACCAGCGACGTGCTCAGCGCGGACACCAGCGATCCGGCGATCAGCACCGCGGCACACACGATCAGGATCGGTTTCGGACCGTAGAGATCACCGAGGCGGCCGAAGACCGGAGTGGTGACGGCGGCCGTCAGCAGCGTGGCGGTGATGGCCCAGGATGCGTTGGACGGGCTGGCGTGCAACAGCTTCGGCAGCTCCGGAATGAGCGGGATGATCAGGGTCTGCATCAGTGAGACGCTGATACCGGCGGCGCACAGCACGGCGATCAGAACGCCGGGATGGGCCGATAGCGGCCGTCGCTGCTCGGTGGGGACCACGGCCGCGAGCATTACACGTTAGTTGCGCTATGCAAAATTCCAGCGCTCTCAAATCCGGCGAAACTCGCGTACCGGTGGTCCACGCGCGCGGATTTACGCCGGGTACGCGAGTTTCGCCAAGCAGAAACGGGCGAAGGTAGACCCTCAGCCCAGCTCACGCAGCGCCGGCACCAGCAGCGCCAGCGCGCGGCCACGGTGCGAGGCCGCGTCCTTCTCGGCCGGGGTCAGTTCGGCTGCCGAGCGCCCCGAACCGTCCGGCACGAAGATCGGGTCGTAACCGAACCCACCGTCGCCCCGCGGCTCCCGCGCGATCGCGCCGGTCCACTCGCCACGGACCACCGTCTCCCCCGCACCGGAAACCAGCGCGCACGCCGAGACGAAGGCCGCCCCGCGCCGCTCGTCGGGCACATCGCGCAGCTGGCCCAGCAGCAGCTCCAGGTTCGCCACGTCATTGCCGTGCGCACCGGACCACCGCGCCGACAGCACTCCCGGCATCCCGTTCAATGCGTCGACGGCAAGACCCGAGTCGTCGGCGACCGCCGGGATCCCGGTCGCGGCGTAGGCGTCGCGCGCCTTGGCCAGCGCGTTCTCCTCGAAGGTCGCGCCGGTCTCGGGTGCCTCCTCGAACGGCGGCACATCGGTCAGCGACAGCAGCGTCAGCCCGGAGAGCCCGGCCGCGTCGAGCACCCGGCGCAGCTCGGCGAGCTTCTTGGCGTTGCGGGAGGCAACCAGCAGCCGGGGCATCCCTAGCTTCCGAAGGACTTCTTCGCCGGCCCACTGGGCTCGGGCAGCACGCCCGGGTAGGGCAGCTCGAGGGCGGCGCGTTGGATGGTGAACAGCTCCTCGCAGGACGCCATCGCCAGATCGAGCATTTTGTCCAGCGTCGAGCGCGGGAACGTCGCGCCCTCGCCGGTGCCCTGGATCTCCACCAGGGTGCCGGTATCGGTGGCGACGACGTTCATATCGACCTCGGCACGGGAGTCCTCGGTGTAGGGCAGGTCCACCCGGACCCGGCCATCGACGACGCCGACCGACACGGCGGCGATCGCGCAGGACAGCGGGCGCGGGTCCGACAGTCGGCCCGCCGCCGCCAGATAGGTCACGGCATCGGAGAGTGCCACATAGGCGCCGGTGATCGCGGCGGTGCGGGTGCCACCGTCAGCCTGCAGGACGTCGCAGTCGATGGCGATGGTGTTCTCCCCCAGCGCACCGAGGTCGATGCAGGCGCGCAGGGACCGGCCGACCAGCCGGCTGATCTCCTGTGTGCGTCCGCCGACCTTGCCCTTGACCGACTCACGGCCGGAACGCTCGTGGGTGGCCGCGGGCAGCATGGCGTACTCGGCGGTCAGCCAGCCCTGCCCGGAGCCCTTCCGCCAGCGCGGCACTCCCTCGGTGACCGATGCGGCGCACATGACGCGGGTCTGGCCGAACTCGACCAGCACCGAGCCGGCGGGGTGGGTGGTGAAACCGCGGGTGATGACCACTGGCCTCAGCTCGTCGTCAAGCCGGCCGTCTTCTCGTCTGGACACGAGGCAACACTAACCGGCCTCAGTGACGCGTCACGTCGAAGGTCTCGCCACACACCACTGCGTGCACCGGGCCGTCGAACTCGGCCTTGGCCTCGCTGATGACATCCTCGCGCGACGTCCACGGCGGAATGTGGGTGAGCAGCAGTTCGCCCACCCCGGCGCGGGCGGCGATCTGGCCGGCCTCGGTACCGGACAGGTGCAGGTTCGGCGGGCGCTCTGGCGAGTGCGTCCACGAAGCCTCGCACAGGAACACGTCGACGCCGCGCGCCAATTCGACTACCGCATCACAGATTCCGGTGTCTCCGCTGTAGGCGAACGTGACGCCGTCACGGTCGGTGAAGCGCATGCCGTAGGACTCGGTGGGATGACACACCAACCGCGGCTCGACCGTCAGTGCTCCCAGTGTGACGGCACGGCCGTCCACCCAGGACTGCACCTCGAAGATGTCGGAGATGTCGTCGACCTCGCCACCCTCGGGCGAGGAGGCCGCGCCGAGGCGCTCCCAGGTGTGCGTCGGGCCGAACAGCATCGCGCGGCCCTCTGGCGGATTGGGGTGATACCGGCGCCAGACGAACAGCCCGGGCAGGTCGAGGCAGTGGTCGGCGTGCAGATGTGAGAGCAGCACGTTCACCGCACCCGGATCCGCGTGGCGCTGCAGCGCACCGAGCACGCCGCCGCCGAAGTCGAGCACCATCGGCGCCGTGTCGGGTTCGGTCAGCAGATATCCGGACGCGGGCGAATCAGGGCCGACAACACTGCCGGAACAACCCAGTACGGTGACTCGCACATCTCTAGCTTGCCATGCCCTACAGCATCGGGGCGAAGGCATCACCGCATTGGGCGACAAGTTTCATGTTGTGTCCCCGCCGTGACCCGGGACGCCGCAGTGACGGTCCGTCCGCTGTGCATCAATCGCACCTGCGCAGTGGCCCGACACACACCAGCACACGCGACCTCAGGCGCGCAGCGGGGTGCTTGTCTTGCGCTGTTCGCGCGCCTTGCGTTCCGGCCCCGACAACACGTACGCCGCGATGAACCCGGCGATCGCGCCGCACAGGTGCCCCTGCCAGGACACCCCTGGCGTCCCCGGAACCACCCCGAGCAGGATGCCGCCGTAGACCAGCGCGACGATCACGCCGACGACGATCTCCCAGGCCGTGCGGGTGAAGAATCCGAACACGATCAGGAACGTCAGCCACCCGAAGATCAGCCCGGACGCCCCGATGTGGTTGGTGGTGCACTGCACGCCCACATAGGGGCAGTGCGCACCGATATTGCCGATCAGCCAGGTGCCGAATCCGCCGAGCACCCAGATGATGGCGGTGGCGCCGATGAAGCGCCCCATGCCCGCCAGGGTCATCAGGAAACCGAGCACCAGCGCGGGCACGGTGTTGGCGATCAGGTGCGGCCAGCCACCGTGCAGCAGCGGCGCCCAGAGAATGCCCCACAGGCCGTCGGTCTGCAGCGGCCGGATGCCGTCATTGTCGAGGCGGTGCCCCATCACGGTGTCGACGATCTCCACGACATACAGCAGCGCGACGAAACCGATGATCGTCGCGCCGCCGACCACCCAGGCCGGCTTCTTCCTCGGCTCGGGGGTGACCGGGAGATTTATGCCCACAGCTGCCCTTCCAACGCATCCTCTGCATCATCGAGGCTACCGGCGTAGGCACCGGTGGACAGATACTTCCAACCGGCGTCACACACGGTGAACGCGATATCGGCGCGTTCACCGGCCTTGATCGCCTTGGCCGCCATGCCGAGCGCGGCGTGCAGGATCGCGCCGGTGGAGATCCCCGCGAAGATGCCCTCCACCTCGACGATCTCCCGCGTGCGTTTGACGGCGTCGAACGCACCCACCGAGAACCGGGTGGTCAGCACCTCCGGGTCGTAGAGCTCGGGCACGAAGCCCTCGTCGATGTTGCGCAGCGCGTACACACCCTCGCCGTAGCGGGGTTCGGCGGCGACGATCTGGATGCCCGGCACATGCTCACGCAGGAACCGGCCGGTGCCCATCAGCGTGCCGGTGGTGCCGAGCCCGCCGACGAAGTGGGTGATCTCCGGCAGGTCGGCCAGCAGTTCGGGACCGGTCCCCTCATAGTGCGCCGCGGCGTTGGCGGGGTTTCCGTACTGGTACAGCATCACCCACGAAGGGTTCTGTGCGGCAAGCTCTTTGGCGTGTGCCACAGCGGTGTTCGACCCGCCCTCGGCGGCGCTGAAGATGATCTTGGCACCGTACAATTCGAGGAGCTGACGCCGCTCGATCGAGGTGTTCTCCGGCATCACGCAGATCAGCCGGTAGCCCTTGAGCAGTGCCGCCATGGCCAGGGAGATACCGGTGTTGCCGCTGGTCGGCTCCAGCAGGGTGTCGCCGGGCTTGATGAGCCCGTCGCGCTCGGCCTGCTCGATCATCCGCAGGGCGGGCCGGTCCTTGATGGAGCCGGTGGGGTTGCGGTCCTCGAGCTTGGCCCACAGCCGCACGTGCGGACCGTTCTCATCGCCCTCCCAGCGCGGCGAGAGTCGCTGCAGGCCGACCAGCGGGGTGTTCCCCAGCGCCTGCAGCAGCGAGTCGTATCGCGTCAAGGCTCACCCACCTGCAACGGCGGGCAGGATCGTCACCGAATCACCGTCGGCGATGGTGGTTTCCAGGCCACCGGAGAACCGGATGTCCTCGTCGTTGACGTAGATGTTGACGAAGCGGTGCAGCTTGCCGTTGTCGACGAGGCGCTCGGAGATCCCGGAGTAGTTGGTCTCCAGGTCGGCGATGACGGCCCCCACGGTGTCACCGGCGGCGTTCACCCGCTTTTCTCCGCCGGTGTGGGTGCGCAAGATGGTGGGGATCGACACGACTACTGACACGGTGGCTCCTTTTATCCGTACTGCTCGACGATGCTGACAGGTTCTTCGGTGACGACGCCGTCGAGGATGCGGTAGCTGCGCAGTTCGTGCGCCTCGGGGTCGCGGGTAGAGACGAGCACATAGTGGGCGTCCGGCTCGGACGCGAACGAGATGTCGGTGCGGCTCGGGTACGCCTCGGTGGCGGTGTGCGAGTGGTAGATGACGACGGGCACTTCGTCGTCGTCGTCCATTGCGCGCCACACCTTGAGCTGCTCGCCGGAATCGAACCGGTAGAACGTCGGGGACCGCTCGGCGTTGACCATCTGGATGAAACGCTCAGGGCGATCCGAGCCCTCCGGTCCGGCGATCACACCGCACGCTTCGTCGGGATGGTCGGCGCGCGCGTGGGCCACCATGGCATCCACCAGGTCGGCGCGGATCACCAGCACGTCGGTACTCCGTTTCTCGGTTTCGGCGACATCACGGGAACGCTCCGGGCAACAGGCCACGGTAGGTAGGTATTCCGGCGACCGATTCCGCCGCCAGCACGCCGACCAGGACGGCACGTGCCAGACAGTCGGCGGCGGCGGCACCGATCGCGGTGAGCAGCGCCGTCTCCGGGGACATTGCGGCCGGGACCTTCTCCGACGGTGGGACCTGCACCGCCCCGGTGGCCAGCGCGAACACGGTGTCGCCATCCACCGGGGTGTGCGCCGGACGGATGGTGTGGGCAAGTCCGTCCTGAGCCGCGATGGCGATGCGACGGCACCCGGCGGGGCTGATCGCGGCGTCGGTCGCGACGACGGCGATGGTGGTGTTCAGCGGGCCGCTCAACGTGTCGAGGGCCGCGAACTCGGCCACCTCCGCGGGTGGTGGAGAGCTCAACCCGAACGCCGCGATGAGATCGGCCATCCAGGGCAGCCCGGTCGCCGGGTCGATGACATTGCCCCCGGAGTTGACGGCGACGACCGCGCCCACCGTCACACCGATGTCGGGCAGGGTCAGCGAGGCGGTCCCGAGTCCGCCCTTGAGGACACCGGCCCGTGCTCCCGCGCCCGCTCCGGCGTTCCCGATGGCGAACGTCCGGCCCGCGGACCGCACGGCCTGGTAGCCGAACTCCGCAGTCGGGCGGCAGCCCCAGCCGCCGACCGGCAGGTCGAAGATGACCGCGCCGGGCACGATCGGCACCACGCCGCCGTCCATCGACACGCCGCGGCCCTGCTCCTCCAGCCAGGTCATCACGCCGTCGGCGGCGGCCAGCCCGTAGGCGCTGCCGCCGGTGAGCAGCACCGCGTCGACGTGGCGCACGCTGTTGGACGGATCCAGCAGATCGGTCTCGCGGCTGCCCGGGGCCCCGCCCCGGCAGTCGACCGCACCGACCGTGCCTTCCGGCGCCAGCACCACGGTGCTGCCGCACGCCCACCCGGATCCCAGCGTCGCGTCGTCGTCGATCCGCTGATGGTGACCGACCTTGATGCCGGTGACATCGGTGATGGAACCCCAGTCCGTCACGGACGCGACCCCATCAGGCTGATCACCAGATACTCCTGCAGCACCGTCAGCCACTGATACACGTCGAGATGGCCGGCCATCGGATGCCCGACGGGCAGCTGGTCGAGGCCCTCGGGTCCGATCTCCAGCATCGCCCCGAGCGCCAGGCGCACGTCGTTGACCGCGGACGCCCAGGCCTGCGCGTCATCCTCGGAGAGCTCGAACTTCCCGCCACCGTCGGGCATGGTGTCCAGCAGGCGTTGCGCCGCTTGCCGTTTCGCATCGATGATGGCCGGCTCATGCAGGCTGCGCAGCGCGCTGTTCAAGCTGTCGGCGGCCGCGGAGCCCGCGGGATGGCCGTTGCGGGACCGGAAGAAGTCCGGCAGCAACCGCTTCATCGTCTCGTCCTCGGGCGGCGACGAATGACCGGTGCGGATACCGGTGATCTCGCTGAGTTCGTCAGCCGGAGCGGCGGATTCGCGATCGTCGAGCATTCCGGTCAGCGAGGTCACCAGATTGCGCAACAGCGCGGCCTCGTGCGCGGCCAACGAAGACCGGAATCGGGGGCCGTCGGCACCGTCGATCCGCTTCCATTTCCGCACGCGATCAGCGGTCCTGCTGCATGGTGGCCCACAGCCCGGCGGAGTGCAGCTTGGTGACGTCGACCTCCATCGACTCCCGGCTGCCGGCCGAGACGACGGCCTTGCCCTCGGTGTGCACCTGCATCATGAGTTTGGTGGCGTGCGGTTCGGAGTAGCCGAACAATTTCTGGAATACGTAGGTCACATACGACATCAGATTGACCGGGTCGTCCCACACGACCGTGACCCAGGGACTGTCCGTGGCGGCGTCTTCTCGGCGGTCGACGTCAGCCGCCGTGTCCTCCCGGGTACCCGGCTTGGTCCGCGCTGGGGTAACCATGACGCACAGGATACCGGGGGCCGACTGCGCGCCCGAACCGGAACGGTACCGATACGGTGAGATCGTGAGCCACGGCGTGAGCACAGCACTGCTGACGGACAAATACGAGCTGACGATGCTCGCGGCTGCGCTGCGCGACGGCTCGGCGCACAAGCGGTGCACCTTCGAGGTCTTCGCGCGGCGGTTGCCCGAGGGACGGCGCTACGGGGTGGTGGCGGGCACCGGGCGTTTCGTGGAAGCGCTGGCGCAGTTCACCTTCGATCCGCAGACCCTGGCGGCGGTATCCGATTTCCTGGACGCCGGCACGTTGGCGTATCTGTCGGAATTCCGGTTCACCGGCGATGTGCACGGCTACCCGGAGGGCGAGCTGTACTTCCCGAACTCGCCGGTGCTCTCGGTGCGTGGCAGCTTTGCCGAGTGCGTCGTCCTGGAGACGCTGGCGCTGTCCATCCTCAATCACGACAGCGCGATCGCCTCGGCCGCGGCCCGGATGGTGTCGGCCGCCGGTGGCCGGCAGCTCATCGAGATGGGTTCGCGGCGTACCCATGAGGAGGCCGCCGTCGCCGCGGCCAGGGCGGCCTGGATCGCCGGATTCCACGGCAGCTCCAACCTGGCCGCCCAGCAGCGCTACGGGGTTCCGGCGCTCGGCACCAGCGCGCATGCCTTCACCTTGCTGCACACCACCGCCGATGGAACAGCTGACGCCGCCGCGCGGGATCTGTCAGAACGCTCCGCGTTCCGGGCCCAGGTCGACGCCCTCGGTGTCGGCACCACCCTGCTGGTGGACACCTACGACATCACCGACGGCGTCGCCAACGCCATCGCGGTCGCCGGCCCCGAACTGGGCGCGGTGCGCATCGACTCCGGTGAACTCGCCATACTGGTCCGCCAGGTGCGCGACCAGTTGGACGGTCTCGGGGCCACCGGCACCAAGATCGTGGTCTCCAGCGACCTCGACGAGTTCGCCATCGCCGCGCTGCGGGCAGAGCCCGTCGACAGCTACGGCGTCGGTACCTCGCTGGTCACCGGATCGGGCGCGCCCACGGCCGGCATGGTCTACAAGCTCGTCGAGGTCGACGGCGTCACGGTGCAGAAACGCAGTGCGCACAAGGCGTCGGCGGGTGGCACCAAGGAGGCGCTGCGGGTTGCCAAACCCTCCGGGACGATCGTGGAAGAGGTCGTCTATCCGGCCGGACATCCGCCGCCGACCGAAGCCGGGTTCGATTCGCGGCCGTTGTCGATCGAACTGGTCCGGGGCGGGCACCCCGTGCACGAGCACAACCTGGAGCAGGCCCGCGCCCGGTCGGCGGCCGGGCTCGGCAGCCTGCCCTGGGATGGCCTGAAGCTGTCCAAGGGCGAACCGGCCATCCCGACCCGCGTCGTGGCATCGGACACACCGACCTCGTGACAGGCAGTCCTTTTTCCCGTCGCTCCGCTCGACCCAACCCGACAACCGAGTTGCTCGCCTCGGCGGTCGCGGCGCTCGGCGGGGCGCAGCGGCCCGGGCAGGTCGAGATGGCCGAGGCCGTCACCGAGGCCTTCGAAACGGGCCGGCACCTCGCCGTGCAGGCGGGCACCGGCACGGGCAAGTCGCTGGCCTATCTGGTGCCGTCCATCGCGCGGGCGGTCGCAGCCAACGAACCCGTCGTGGTGTCCACCGCCACCATCGCCCTGCAGCGCCAGCTGGTGGACCGGGATCTGCCCCGCCTCGCCGATGCACTGGCCGGCCAGCTCCCCCGGCGTCCCACCTTCGCGTTACTGAAGGGCCGGGGGAATTACCTGTGCCTGAACAAGATCCATAACGGCAGCGCCACGGATTCGGCGGAGGACCGCCCGCAGGAAGAACTGTTCGACGCGGTGGCCGCGACCGCGCTGGGACGCGATGTACAGCGCCTGACGAGCTGGTCCTCGGAGACCGAGACCGGTGACCGCGACGACCTGGTCCCCGGGGTGCCGGAACGGTCCTGGAGCCAGGTCAGCGTGTCGGCACGGGAGTGCATCGGAGTGTCACGCTGCCCGTTCAGCACCGACTGTTTCTCGGAGAAGGCGCGCGCCAAGGCGGGCAACTCCGATGTCGTGGTCACCAATCACGCGCTGCTGGCCATCGACGCCATCGCCGACGCCTCGGTGCTGCCCGAACACGACCTGCTGGTGGTCGACGAGGCGCACGAACTGGTCGATCGGGTCACCAGCGTGGCCACCGGGGAACTCTCTGCCACCGTGCTCGGCGCGGCGCAGCGGCGCATCGGCAGGCTGGTCGCCGACGAACTCTCCGACCGTCTGGAGGCCGCCGGGGCCAATCTGGCCTCGGCCATCTATGACGCCGAACCCGGGCGCATCGACCATCTCGATGACGAGCTGGCCACCTACCTCACCGCGCTGCGCGATGCGGCGTTCACCATCCGGTCCGCGATCGACACCACCCCCACCGATCCGCAAGCGGCCGCCGCGCGCACCGAGGCCGTCACCGCGGTGACCGAGATCGGTGACATCGCGGCGCGGATCCTGGATTCGTTCGGCCCGGCGATTCCCGATCGCTTCGACGTGGTGTGGCTCGACCACGAGGAGAACCACCGGGGCGGCGCGGCGAAGCGGGCCATCCTGCGGGTGGCACCCCTTTCGGTGTCAGGGTTGTTGCGCACCAGGCTGTTTGACCATTCCACCGCGGTGCTGACCTCGGCGACACTGACCATCGGGGGCAACTTCGACGGGATGGCCGCCGCCTGGGGACTGTCCGGCGGGGAGGGCAAGACCACGTGGCGCGGGCTCGACGTCGGGTCGCCGTTCGACCATGCCAAGTCCGGAATCCTGTATGTGGCCAAGCATCTGCCCCCGCCCGGGCGCGACGGCACCGGATCGCCGGCCCAGCTCGACGAGATCGAGGCGCTGATCACCGCCGCGGGCGGGCGCACCCTGGGCCTGTTCTCCTCGATGCGCGCGGCCAAGGCCACCGCCGAGGTGATGGCCGAACGTCTGTCGACGCCGGTGCTGTGCCAGGGCGAGGACACCACCGCCGCCCTGGTGCAACGGTTCGCCGAGGACGAGGAGACCTCGCTGTTCGGCACCCTGTCGCTGTGGCAGGGCGTCGATGTGCCCGGCCGCACGCTGTCCCTGGTGCTGATCGACCGGATTCCGTTCCCGCGCCCCGATGATCCGCTGCTGACCGCGCGCCAGCGGGCCATCGCGGCGCGCGGTGGCAACGGGTTCATGGCGGTGGCGGCCAGCCACGCCGCGCTGCTGCTGTCCCAGGGTGCGGGCCGGCTGCTGCGCCGCGTCGACGATCGCGGGGTCGTCGCGGTGCTGGATTCCCGGATGGCGACGGCGCGCTACGGCGGCTATCTGCGCTCATCGCTGCCACCCTTCTGGGCGACGACCGATCACGAGCGCGTCATCGCCGCGCTGGGCCGGCTGACGTCGGCACCCGGATAACCGCCGCCGCCGGCAGTTTGTCTTTATCCTTGGCTGCACCACCGCGGCAGCCCGTCCGCGCGCACCGAAAGGCGGGGCACGATATGAGGCACGCGGGGCGAGCGAAGCGACGGGAAATCCAACCGGGGCGAGCGAAGCGACGGGGAAATGCCCGACAGTGGGCGGGTGCGGCGCTGGCGGTCGGCATTGCGCTCGTCCTCAGCGGGTGCGGACAGGAACTGCAGGGCACCGCGGTGTCGGTGTTCGCCGATCCGTTCAGGGTGGCGGGCATGCCCGCCACCGACGGACCGACCGGCCTGCGCGATGACGCCGCCGAACCCACCCGCGAGGTGACCGATACCGACGGCGGCGAGATCGATCACCTCGCGGTCAGCGCGGTCAGCGATATCGAGGAGTTCTGGGAGAGCGCCTACCCGGAGACCTTCGGCGCTGATTTCACCCCGGTGTCCGACGTGATCTCCTGGGATGCAGACGGTTTCGACGGTGTCTTCTGCGACACCGATACCTACAACCTGGTCAACGCGGCGTTCTGCCAGGACGACGAGACGATCGGCTGGGACCGTGGCGTGCTGTTGCCGTCGCTGCGCCGGGAAAACGGCGATATGGCCGTCACCATGGTGCTGGCCCACGAGTACGGGCACGCGGTGCAGCAACAAGCCGGGATGGTCACCCGGTCGACGCCGACGCTGGTGTCCGAACAGCAGGCCGACTGTCTGGCCGGGGTCTACATGCGGTGGGTCGCCGAAGGGAGCTCACCGCGATTCACGCTGTCCACCGGTGACGGACTGAACAATCTGCTGGCCGCGATGATCGCGTTCCGCGATCCCCTGCTCAGCGAAAGTGATGCCGAGGTCGGTGACGACGAACACGGGTCGGCCTTCGAGCGGGTGTCGGCGTTCCAGTTCGGCTTCACCGACGGCGCCGGGTCGTGCGCGACGATGGACCCGGCCGAGATCAAGCAGCGCCGCGGTGAACTGCCGGTGTTGTTGCCGGAGAACCAATCCGGGGAATTACAGATCACCGAGGACTCGGTGCGTTCCATCGTGGACGCGATGGACATCCTTTTCGAGCCGGCCGAACCGCCCGAACTCACCTTCGAGCCGCATGCCTGTGCGGACGCCGATTCCGATGCGTCGGTGACGTTCTGCCCGGCCACCAACACCATCGCGGTGGATCTGCCCGCATTGGAGGTGCTCGGCGCGCAATCCGATGACGAGGACACCGGACTGGTCACCGGTGACAACACCGCGTATTCGGTGCTGGTATCGCGCTACATGCAGTCGATCCAGCATCAGCGCGGCGGCGTCGAACTGGATACGGCGCAGGCCGCCCTGCGCACCGCGTGCCTGACGGGCGTCGCGACCGCAAAGATGGTCGACGAGGTCAGCACCCCGGACGGCAACACCATCGCGCTCACCGCAGGCGATGTGGACGAGGCGGTGTCGGGCATCCTGCTCAACGGCCTGGTTGCCAGCGATGTCAACGGCGAATCGGTGCCGTCGGGCTTCTCCCGGATCGACGCGTTCCGGGTCGGTGTGCTCGGCGAGCAGGGCCGCTGCTTCAAACGGTTCCCCTGACTCGGGCCGGAGCGCAGCGACCCGGGGGGTGGGATCAGACCACCTTGGTCTCGCCGTAATAGGCCAGCACCGAATCGGATTCGTCCGTCGAGCGGGTCAGGAAGGCATACGAGCGGATGAAGGACTGGCCCACGCATCCGTCGATCTTGACCTGGAAGTTGCTGACCAGCACCCACGGACTGGATCCGCGGAACTCCTTCTGGGTCACCGGGACCATGTTGATGATGCCCGGTTTCAGCCCGATGGCCGCACCGCCGGTGACGGGCGTGGTCAGCACCGGGATCAGGCCGTCGAGCGCTGGCGAGCCCACGTCGACACCGGCCAGCCCGACGGACGGCGACAGTCCGGCTGTGCCGGTGATCGTGACACCGTTGGACGTGCTCATGTCGACACCGCAACCGATCTGGTAGCCGACCTCCAGCACCCCCTCCGGGATCTCACCGCCTTCGGGCCCGCTGATGTCCCCGCTGAAAGTGCCCCCGACGATGTAACTGCGCGAGGACAGCGCGGTGGTCAGCGGAGCGGCGACCAGTTGGGTCTCGTTGACCGCGGACAGTGTGAGCCGCCAGCCGTCCGGGGTCTCGGTGCTGGTCGGTGGTGGCGAGGCGACCAGACCGTGCAGCTGCGGTTGGGGCGACGGTGGCACCGCCATGGCGACGGGTTGCATGACGGGGGTGAGCGGGGGTTCCAGCGCGGGATCGATGGCGGGCGCGAACACCGGGTCGACATCGGGCTCGTTCGGATCGATGCCCGGGTCGCCCGCAGCGATCGGAGCGCACAGCACGGCGACCATGATCACCACGGTGAACAGCGCAAAGGGTCGTGGCACGACAAACCCCGCAATAGGCACCTCGAGGAACTTACATCGCCTATGTAACTCTGCGGCCACGACAAGGACACGGCCAGTGCGGGACTCAGCCCACCGGTAGGCGCCACAGGGAGCCGGCCTCCATGGCCACCCAGAGCGCGCCGTCGGCGGCGATGGCCAAGCCGTGCGGTTCACCGTTCTCGATGAGGTCGATGGTGCTCACCTCGCCGTCGGCCGTGACGCGGGCGACCTGGTCGGCGCCCCAGAGGCTGACCCACACCCCACCGGACGGGTCGGCGACCACCGCGTGCGGCTTGCCGGGCAGATCCAGTTCCTGGATGGCCTCATCGGTCGGGATACGGCCGATCTTGTCGGCGCGGATCTCGGTGAACCAGATGGCGTCGTCGTGGGTGGCTGCGATCCCGACCGGTCCGGACCGCGGCGTCGGCACCTCGCGGACCCGCAAGGACCCCGACGGTTCAAGCCGCCCGACCGCATTGGCCTCGTTGAGGGTGAACCACAGCGCCCCGTCGGGACCCGCGGTGATCATCGATGGCATCCCACCGGGATGAGCCACCTCGGTGACCGTGCCGTCGAGATCGAGCCTGCCGATCACCCCGGAGTTCATCGCGGTGAACCACAGCGCGGCTCCCGGCCCTGCCGTGATACCGAAAGGTGCGCTGCCGGAGGGCAGTTCGACCTCGCTGAGCACACCGTCGGTGCCGATCCGGCCGATCCGATCATCCCCGCTGCGGGTGAACCACAGGGCACCGTCGGGTCCGGCGGTGATGATCGAGGGCCTGCTGTCCGGCGCGACGTCGTAGACGGTGACATCTCCTTGGACGCTGACGCGGGCGATCTGCCCGCTGTGCACCAGGGTCGCCCACATGGCGCCATCGGGCCCCGCGGCGAGCGCGTACGGCCCGCTGGGGAGGTCGATCACCAGGATCTGGTTCATTTCCTCCTCGCCCACCCTCACGCCAGCGTGACCAGTGCCAGCTCGTTCTCCCCGGCCAGCAGCCGGTGGCGCGGCAGCACCCGCACCGTGTAACCGACCGGGCCGGCCACCGGCAGCGGCGTCGTCGTCGAGAAGATCTGGTTGCCGCCCACGGTGCCGGTGTGCGTCATCGCCACGGTGACCGGATGCTGCAGGATGTCGGCACTGTCGACGCGGCCCACGACCGCCTGCACGACGACCTCGTCGGGCGCCAGGCCGGCCAGGTACACCGATGCGGTGAGAGTCAGTTCACTGCCGATCAGCGGGGTGTCGGGCAGACCGTAACTGTCCACATCGGTGATCTGGATCCTCGGCCATTGCTCTTGTGCGCGTTGGCGATACGCGGCAAGCTGGCGCGCCGCACCGAACGGCACCCCGGTCCCGTCGTTGGCGGGCTCGATGGTGGCGCGCAGCGACTTCGCGGCGGGCGCGTAGTACTTCTCGGTGTAATCCCGGACCATGCGCGAGGCGAGGACCTTCGGTCCGAGTGCCTGCAGCGTATGGCGCACCATCTCCATCCAGCGGGCCGGCACACCGTGCTCGTTGCGGTCGTAGAAGGTGGTGGTCACCGAGCGTTCGAGAAGTTCGTACAACGCGCCGGCCTCGATATCGTCGCGGCGGCTCTCATCGGCGAGTCCGTCGGCGGTGGGGATCTCCCACCCGTTCTCGCCGTCGTACCACTCGTCCCACCAGCCGTCCCGGATGGACAGGTTCAGTCCGCCGTTCAGCGCGCTCTTCATGCCCGAGGTGCCGCAGGCCTCCAGCGGGCGCAGCGGGTTGTTCAGCCAGACATCGCAGCCCCAGTACAGCAGCCGGGCCATCGACATGTCGTAGTCCGGAAGGAAGGCGATCCGGTGCCGCACCTCGGCGCGGTCGGCGAACCGGACGATCTGCTGGATCAGCGCCTTCCCGCCGTCGTCGGCGGGATGGGACTTGCCCGCGACGATCAACTGCACCGGCCGGTCGGCGTCGAGCAACAGCCTTTCCAACCGCTCCTGGTCGCGCAGCATCAACGTCAGCCGCTTATAGGTGGGTACCCGCCGGGCGAACCCGACGGTCAGCACCTCCGGGTCGAATGCCGTAGCGATCCAGCCCAGTTCGGCCTCCGAAGCACCGCGCTCGAGCCAGGAGCGACGCAACCGGGCACGCACGTCCTCGATGAGCAGACCGCGCAGCTCGGAGCGGATCCGCCACAGCCGACCGGCATCGACCTGCTGCAGTTTGTGCCAGGTGTCCGCTTCGCTGAGCGAGCCGAGATCGTCGCTGCCGATCAGCTCACGGGCCAGCTCCACCCAAAGCGGCGCCGCCCACGTCGGTGCGTGCACGCCGTTGGTGATCGAGCCGATGGGGACCTCGCCCGGGTCGAAGCCCGGCCAGAGCTCGTTGAACATCTCCCGGCTGACCCGGCCGTGCAACAACGACACCCCGTTGGCCCGCTGCGCCAGCCGCAGGCCCATGTGCGCCATGTTGAACTTGGACGGATCGTCCTCGGCGCCGAAGCCGAGCACCCGTTCCAGCGGGACGCCCGACAACAGGCGTTCGCCGCCGAAGTACCGGGTGACCATGTCGACGGGGAACCGGTCGATCCCGGCGGCCACCGGCGTGTGCGTGGTGAACACCGTGGACGACCGGACCACCGTGAGTGCGGTGTCGAAGTCCAGTCCGGCATCGATCAGCTCGCGGATCCGCTCCACCCCCAGGAAACCGGCGTGACCCTCGTTCATGTGGAACACCTCCGGCGCGGGCAGCCCCTCCACCTCGGTGTAGGCCCTGATCGCGCGGACGCCGCCGATACCGGCCAGGATCTCCTGTTTGATCCGATGTTCCTGGTCACCGCCGTAGAGCCGATCGGTCACCCCACGCAGATCATGCGCGTTTTCGCCGATATCGGAATCGAGCAGCAGCAAGGGAATTCGGCCGACCTGCGCAACCCAGACGTGCGCGTAGAGCTGCGCGCCGTCGGGCATGGCCAATTCGATGAGCACGGCCTTGCCGGTGGCCTCGGTCAACAGCCGCAGCGGTAGTCCCTGCGGGTCCAGCGACGGGTAGGTCTCGTGCTGCCAGCCATCGGCGGTCAGCGACTGCCGGAAGTACCCCGACCGGTAGTACAGCCCGACCGCGATCAGCGGCAGCCCCAGGTCGGAGGCAGATTTCAGGTGGTCCCCGGCCAGAATGCCCAGGCCACCGGAGTAGTTCGGCAGCACCTCGGCCACACCGAACTCCATGGAGAAGTAGGCGATTCCATTGGGGAGCTCCACCCCGTCTCGGGCCTGTTGTTGATACCACAGCGGGCGACTCAGATAGTCGTCCAGATCCGCGGCGAGCGCGTCGACCCGCTGCAGGAAGCCCTCATCACCGGCGAGTTCGTCGAGACGTTTAGGGCTCACCACGCCCAGCAGCGCCACCGGGTCCGCTCCGACCTGGTCCCACAGTGTCGTGTCGATGGCGGCGAACAGGTCCTGGGTGGGCGTGTGCCATGACCACCGCAGGTTGACCGACAGTGTCTCCAGTGCGCGGAGGCGCTCGGGAAGGTGGGCGCGGACCGTGAATCTGCGGAGGGCTTTCACGCGGCTCCACCTTACTGACCGACCCCGGCGACGGCCCCGAGATGTCGCTTCGGTCACCGGAGTGAGTTCATCTCGCCCGATGAGGTGTTCCTGACACTACGGTGGGTACTCAGAGTCGGTAACGAGCGCGTCGAGGCAGAACCTACAGACCAGACGGAACGCGGTCACCGAAGTCGGGGCCGCGCCGAGTGAGGAGATTCGTGCGTGACCGGTCGTATCGGAATCGATGACGTCGCGCCCATGCTGTCGGGTGGACGATTCCCCGCGAAGGCGGTCGTCGGCGAGGTGGTGCCGGTGCGGGCCACGGTGTGGCGGGAAGGTCACGACGCGGTGTCCGCCACGTTGGTGGTGCGCTACCACGGCACGGCGTATCCCCAGTTGGTCCCGGATCCGCCGGGTTCGGTGCCCGAGCCCGCACCCCCGGTGACGCCTCCGCGGATCAAACCGCTGGTGCTTCCCATGGCGCCCGGCCGTACGCCGGACGTGCTGCACGGTCAGTTCACCCCGGACCAGGTCGGCATGTGGACCTTCCGCGTCGATGGCTGGGGCGACCCGATCGCGACCTGGCGCAAGGGTGTCACCGCCAAGCTGGATGCCGGCCAAGGCGAAAGCGAACTCAACAACGACCTGCTCGTCGGCGCCCAGCTACTGGAGCGCGCGGCCACCGGCGTTCCGCGTCAGGAGCGCCATCCGCTGGTGGACGCAGCGGCAGCGCTGCGTGAACCCGGTGATCCGCTCACCCGCGCCGGCGCCGCCCTGTCCCCCGCCATCGCCGACCTGCTGCATCGCTATCCGCTGCGCGAACTGCTCACCCGCGGTGAACAGTTCGGCGTGTGGGTCGATCGTCCGCAGGCCCGGTTCTCGGCCTGGTACGAGTTCTTCCCGCGCTCCACCGGCGGCTGGGACAGCGACGGCAAACCGGTCCACGGCACCTTCGCCACCGCCGCCAAGGAGCTCCCCCGGGTCGCGAGGATGGGCTTCGACGTGGTGTATCTGCCACCGATCCACCCGATCGGCAGGGTGCACCGCAAGGGGCGCAACAACAGCGTGACGGCCGCCGAGGGCGATGTCGGCTCACCGTGGGCAATCGGAAGTACCGAGGGCGGTCATGACGCCATCCACCCCGACCTCGGCACCATCGAGGACTTCGACGATTTCGTCTCGGCCGCGGCCGATCAGGGACTGGCCGTGGCATTGGATCTCGCCCTGCAGTGCGCGCCCGATCACCCGTGGGCGCAGACGCACCCGGAGTGGTTCACCGTGCTGCCCGACGGCACCATCGCCTACGCGGAGAACCCCCCGAAGAAATACCAGGACATCTACCCGCTGAATTTCGACAATGACCCGGCCGGGCTCTACGCCGAGGTGCTGCGGGTGGTGCGGTTCTGGATCTCGCACGGCGTCAAGATCTTCCGCGTCGACAACCCGCACACCAAGCCACCCAACTTCTGGGCCTGGCTGATCGGCAAGGTCAAGAACGAGGATCCCGACGTGTTGTTCCTCGCCGAGGCCTTCACCCGGCCCGCGCGGTTGTACGGACTGGCCAAACTGGGTTTCACCCAGTCGTATTCGTACTTCACCTGGCGCACCGCCAAGTGGGAGCTCATCGAGTACGGCGAGCAGATCGCCGAATACGCCGACTGTGCGCGCCCGAACCTGTTCGTCAACACGCCGGACATCCTGCATGAGAGCCTGCAGCACGGCGGCCCCGGCATGTTCGCCATCCGCGCCGTGCTGGCCTCGACCTTCAGCTCGGTGTGGGGGGTGTACTCCGGTTTCGAGCTGTTCGAGCACCGGGCCGTGCGCGAGGGCAGCGAGGAGTACCTGGATTCGGAGAAGTACGAGCTGCGCCCGCGCGATTTCGAGGCGGCGGTGGCCACCGGTCAGTCCCTGGAGCCGTTCCTGGGCAGGCTCAACGAGATCCGGCGGCTGCACCCGGCGCTGGAACAGTTGCGCACCATCACGTTCCACGCCGTCGACAACGACGCGCTGCTGGCCTACAGCAAGTTCGATCCGGTCACCGGCGACTGCGTGCTGGTGGTGGTCTCGCTGAACCCGTTCGGACCGGAAGAAGGCACCATCTGGCTGGACATGGCCGCGCTCGGTATGGAGGCCTACGACCGGTACTGGGTGCGCGATGAGATCACCGGTGACGAATACCATTGGGGTCAGGCCAATTACGTGCGCCTGGATCCGGTACGGGCGGTTGCGCACATTCTCAATATGCCGTTGATCCCGTACGAATCTCGACTGAACCTCTTACGGAGGGAGTGAGTACATCGTGACTCAGACCAACACCAGCATTCATCTGCGCCCCGGCGCGGACGACCTGCACCGGTTGAGCGCCGGTGAGCACCATGACCCACACTCGATCCTGGGCGCCCACGAATACGGCGACCACACGGTGATTCGGGCGCTGCGCCCGCACGCCGAGTCGGTGACCGCGCTCGTCGGCGGTGAGCGCTACCCGCTCAATCACCTGGAGGCCGGCCTGTTCGCGGGCGCCGTGCCGTTCACCGAGCTGATCGACTACCGCCTGGAGGTGCAGTATCCCGGCGCGCCGGCCATCACGGTCGCCGACGCCTACCGGTTTCTGCCCACCCTGGGCGAGATCGACCTGCATCTGTTCGCCGAAGGCCGCCACGAACGACTGTGGGAAACCCTGGGCGCGCACCGCCGCAGCTTCACCACACCCGACGGTGTGGTACAGGGTTATTCCTTCGCAGTGTGGGCACCGAACGCCAAGGGCGTCAGCCTGATCGGCGAGTTCAATCACTGGGACGGCGGCCAGGCGCCGATGCGGGTGCTGGGCTCCACCGGAGTCTGGGAACTGTTCTGGCCCGATTTCCCCGAGGACGGTCTCTACAAGTTCCGGGTCCACGGGATCGACGGTTCGGTCAGCGACCGGGCCGACCCGTTCGCCTTCGCCGCCGAGGTTCCGCCGCGGACGGCCTCGCGGGTCAGCACCAGTGACTACACCTGGCACGATGACGAATGGATGGCCGGGCGCGCGCTGCGCAATCCGGTCTTCGAGCCGATGAGCACCTACGAGGTGCACCTGATGTCGTGGCGGCCGGGCCTGACCTACCGGGAACTGGCGGTCGAGCTCACCGACTACCTCGTCGAGCACGGGTTCACCCATGTCGAGATGCTGCCGGTGGCCGCGCATCCGTTCAGCGGCTCCTGGGGCTACCAGGTCACCTCGTACTACGCGCCCGCACCGCGGCTGGGCAGTCCCGACGACCTGCGCTATCTGATCGACACGCTGCACCAGGCGGGGATCGGCGTCATCATCGACTGGGTGCCCGCGCATTTCCCGAAGGACGCCTGGGCACTGGGCCGCTTCGACGGGACCGCGCTGTACGAACACTCCGATCCTCGTCGCGGTGAGCAACTTGACTGGGGCACCTACGTTTTCGACTTCGGGCGCCCCGAGGTCCGGAACTTCCTGGTGGCGAACGCGCTGTACTGGTTGCAGGAGTACCACGTCGACGGCCTGCGCGTCGACGCGGTGGCATCGATGCTCTACCTGGACTATTCGCGGCCGGCCGATGGCTGGACGCCGAACATCCACGGCGGGCGGGAGAACCTGGAGGCGGTTCAGTTCCTTGCAGGAGATGAACGCGACGGTGCACAAGGTGACCCCCGGCATCGTCACCATCGCCGAGGAATCGACCTCATGGCCCGGCGTCACGCGACCGACCAACCTTGGCGGCCTTGGCTTCTCGATGAAGTGGAACATGGGCTGGATGAACGACACCCTGGAGTTCATCAAGCGCGACCCGATTCACCGCAGCTATCACCACCACGAGATCACCTTCTCGATGCTCTACGCGTTCAGCGAGAACTTCGTGCTGCCGATCAGCCACGACGAGGTGGTGCACGGCAAGGGCACACTGTGGAGCCGGATGCCGGGCAACGACCACAACAAGGCGGCGGGCCTACGCGGGCTACTGGCCTACCAGTGGGCGCACCCGGGTAAACAGCTGCTGTTCATGGGCCAGGAGTTCGGCCAGCGCGCCGAATGGTCCGAGGAGCGCGGCGTGGACTGGTTCCAGCTGTCCGAACAGAGCTTCTCGACCGGGATCGCCAACCTGGTGACCGATATCAACGCGCTGTACCGCAGCCGCCGGGCGCTGTGGTCCCGCGATACCGTGCCCGACGGCTACTCGTGGATCGACGCCAACGACTCGGCGAACAACGTGCTGAGCTTCCTGCGATTCGGCGACGACGGATCGGCGCTGGCCTGCGTGTTCAACTTCTCCGGCAACGAGCACGCGCACTACCGGCTGGGTCTGCCGCAGGCCGGGACCTGGCGAGAGGTGCTCAACACCGACGCCACGATCTACAACGGGTCCGGTATCGGCAACCTGGGATCGGTGCAGGCGACGGCCGAGCCCTGGCACGGGCGCCCGGCGTCCGCGGTCATGGCACTCCCGCCGCTGGCCGCGCTCTGGTTCGAACTGGACCAGTAGCCCCACCAGCGGACGGATATGGCCCCTAATTCACCGGAAGTGGGGGCCATACCTGTCTGCTCGCGCAGAAAGAGAACTCAGTAGAGCGCGTTCGCCAGCTTTCGGCGGGCCGCGATGACCTCCGGGTCGGCGGCGTCGAACAGATCGAACAATTCGATCAGCCGGGTACGTGCGGCGGTGCGCTCGTCACCGGCGGTGCGGGTGATCAATGCGATCAGCCGGTCGAAGGCGGCTTCGATGTTCTGCTGCAGGATCTCGACGTCGGCGGCGGCGAACGCGGCCTCGGCGTGGCCGGGAGCCGCATCGGCCAGCGCGGGTGCCTCGACCGGGCGGGTCGTCGCCCGCTGCAGGAACCTGATCTGCCGGACAGCGCCGGTGGCCTCGGCATCGTTGGGCTTGGCCGCCAGGATCGACTCGTAGGCGGTCAGCGCCGCGTCGAAATCACCGTCGTCCAGGTAGGCCCGGGCCTGCTCCAACTCCGGGTCGGCCTGCTCGGGCTGTTCGGGAACGCCGCTGAGCTTGCCGGCCGTCGCGCTGATCAGCGAGTCGATCCACTGACGCAACTGATCGGGGGGCTGGGGACCCTGGAAGCTGGAGATCGGCTGACCGCCGGCCAGCGCCACCACGGTGGGCACCGCCTGCACGCCGAACATCTGGGCCACCCGCGGGGTCGTGTCGACATTCACCATCGCCAGCGACCACGTGCCGCCATCTGCCTGCGCCAGCGCGCCGAGCGCGTCCCCCAATTGCACGCTCGCGTCACTGCGCGGCGTCCACAGCAGGACGACGACCGGGATCTCACCGGAACGGACCAGCACCTCGGCTTCCAGGTTCGCCTCGGTGACCTGGATTGCACCGGTCACCTCGGCGGGCGCCGCGGCACCAGGTGGCGGTGGCGGGGGCTGCTTGAGTGCGGACAGATCGAATGCACCGGCCAGGGCCGGTCCGACGGAAGGGCGTGGGCGTGTCACGCCACCAAGTTTGGCACGTCTCCGCCGTTGTTTGCAGCGACGGTGCGTCCACCGATGCGGCCGGTCCTATCGGCCCAGATGACGAAGATCACACTTCCCAGCGGCACGATGCTGCCCAGCAACGCCAGCACCCAGGTCACGACGTTCCACTTCCGCGCGATCCCGACCAGCAGGGCGCCGACCAGGAAGGCCATGAAGATGCCGCCATGAATCGGTCCGAAGATCTTCACCCCGATCTCGGTCTGCGGGGAACCGACGTACTTGAAATACATCCCGACCAGCAGACCGGCCCAGCTGAGCGCCTCGGCGATCGCGATGATCCGGAACCAGCCCGCCACGCTGCGGACGTCATAGTTGTGTGCCATGGCGCCATTGTGCCGCAGCGGGCGGCTAGCTACTACATTGCGTCGTTGCTCAAACTGAGCACATTCTCAGCGGTCAGGGGCGGCGCAGGATCAGCGCGTCACCCTGCCCGCCCGCACCGCACAGCGCGGCGACGGCGTAGCCCACTCGGCCCTTTTCCCCGTCGCTGCGCTCGCCCGCCTTACGCGCCAGCTCCAGCGCCGCGTGCAGTGTGATGCGCGCACCCGAGGCGCCGATCGGGTGACCGATGGCGATGGCGCCGCCGTTGACGTTGACCTTCGCCGGGTCGACACCGAGTTCCTTGGTGGACGCCAGTGACACCGCCGCAAACGCCTCGTTGATCTCGATGACGTCGAGCTGATCGACCGTGATGCCCTCACGCGCGATGGCCTTCTTGATGGCGTTGGCGGGCTGGCTCTGCAGCGTCGAATCCGGACCGGCCACCACACCGTGCGCACCGATCTCGGCCAGCCAGCTCAGCCCGAGTTCGGTCGCCTTGGCCTTGCTCATCACGACGACGGCGGCCGCGCCATCGGAGATCTGGGACGCCGAACCGGCGGTGATGGTGCCGTCCTTGCGGAAGGCGGGCCGCAGCCCGCCGAGGGACTCCGCGGTGGTGTTGGCGCGGACGCCCTCGTCGAAGTTGAACTCGATCGGGTCACCCTTGCGCTGCGGGATCTGCACGGGCACCACCTCGTCGGCGAAGACGCCGTCCTTCCACGAGGCCGCGGCCTTCTGGTGCGATTGGGCGGCCAGTTCGTCCTGCTCGGCGCGGGTGAACTGATCGACATCGTTGCGCTGCTCGGTCAGCGCGCCCATCGGCTGATCGGTGAACACATCGTGCAGGCCGTCATAGGCCAGGTGATCCACCAGCGTCGTGTCGCCGTACTTGAAGCCCTCACGGCTCTTGGGCAGCAGGTGCGGCGCCTGGCTCATGGATTCCTGGCCTCCGGCGACCACCACCTCGAACTCCCCGGCGCGGATCAGCTGATCGGCCAGTGCGATGGCGTCGATCCCGGACAGGCACATCTTGTTGATGGTCAGCGACGGCACGTCCCAGCCGATCCCGGCGCCGACGGCGGCCTGGCGGGCGGGCATCTGCCCGGCACCGGCGGTCAGCACCTGGCCCATGATCACGTAGTCCACCAGCGACGCCGGGACCTGCGCTTTTTCCAAAGCGGCTTTGATCGCGAGGGCACCGAGCTCGCTACCCGAAAAGTCCTTCAGCGAGCCCATCAGCTTGCCGACGGGGGTACGTGCTCCCGCAACGATGACCGAGGTCGTCATTTCCATCCTCCAAGAAGTCTGTAAAGCCTTGAGAAGCCAGGGTGTGGCCCATCACACAGGCGCAAAATGTGCCGTATCGGGTTATTTTTACTTTATGACCACCGACCACGTCGATGCCCGCCCGGCGCTCGCCAGCGCGCTGGTGACCGCGATCGATCACGTGGGTATCGCCGTGCCCGATCTGGATGCGGCCATCAAGTGGTACCACGACCACCTCGGCATGATCGTGCTGCACGAGGAGGTCAACGAGGACCAGGGCGTCCGCGAGGCCATGCTCTCGGTGCGCGGCTCGGCCAAGGACAGCGCCCAGATCCAGCTGCTGGCTCCGCTGGACGAGACTTCGACGATCGCCAAGTTCATCAGCACCCGCGGGCCGGGCCTGCAGCAGCTGGCCTACCGCACCAGTGACATCGACGCCCTGTCGGAGCGGTTGCGCGCCGACGGTGTGCGGCTGCTCTACGACGCACCGCGCCGCGGTACCGCGGACTCGCGGATCAACTTCATCCACCCCAAGGATGCCGGCGGCGTGCTCATCGAACTCGTGGAACCCAACGCCGACGCCGCTCACTAGGACCAGCGCCTGGTCGGGCCGCGCGTGGCCCGGTTGTTCCAGCAGGACGTGTGCCAGTGCCTGCGGTCCTCGATATCGCCGTACTCCACCGGTAGCACCACCACGTGCGCGACACCGGGTGCGATCTCGTGGTCGCAACCGGGGCACCGATAGGCCTTGGTCGCCCGTGCCGCCGATACCGTCTTGACCTCGTAGTCGTAGCCGTCCGGGCCGGATTCCACCCGCCGTGCGGACAGCCACTGCGGCACCGGTCGGTCCGCACGACGGTCGGGCCGCCTGCGTCCCATCAGATAGCGCCGCCCACTAGAACAACCGGAACTCGTTGCTGTCCATGCCGCGCATCTTGTCGTAATCGAGTATCACGCAACGAATTCCACGATCGACCGCCAAGGTACGGGCTTGCGGTTTGATCTGCTGGGCCGCGAAGACACCGCTGACCGGTGCCAACACGGTGTCGCGGTTCAGCAGATCCAGATAGCGGGTCAGCTGTTCGACGCCGTCGATCTCACCGCGGCGCTTGATCTCCACCGCCACCGAGCGGCCGGTCTCGTCGCGGCACATCAGGTCGACCGGACCGATCGCCGTCATGTACTCGCGGCGCACCAGCGTGAATCCGGTACCCAGCAACTCGACATGCTCGGCGAGCAACTCCTGCAGGTGGGCTTCGACGCCGTCCTTGACCAGTCCCGGGTCGACGCCGAGCTCATGGCTGGAGTCGTGCTCGACATCCTCCACCGTGATGCGCAGTTGTTCACCGGCCTTGTTCTCCACCACCCAGACCGGCGCTGTCCCTTCGGTCAGCTCCTCGGTGGTCCAGCACGGTGGGGTCATCCAGTTCAGCGGCTTGTAGGCGCGATCGTCGGCATGCACACTCACCGATCCATCGGCCTTGAACAGCAGCAGACGACGCGCGGACGGGAGGTGTGCCGTGAGCCGGCCGACGTAGTCGACGGTGCACTGGGCGATGACGAGACGCACTCAACCACCTTAGATTGCGGCCGTCGGTTCACTAGGCTGACGCCACGATGACGGACAAGAAGAGCGCGGCCCAACGTCTCGGCCTGGTGCTCGAGCGGATGACGAGACAGACCGGCCGCGTCACGGGAACACCGGAGTACGGCTCGTGGATCCTCGGGCGCGTCTCGGAGAGCCAGCAGCGCCGCCGCGTCCGCATCCAGCTGATCCTCACCACCGTCGTGCTGGGCGCGAACCTCATCGGGGTCGTGGTCGCGTGCCTGGTGGTCACCGTCACGTTCCCGGTGCCGAGCGTGTTCGATTCGCGGGTCCTGTGGATCACCTTCGCGGTGGCCCCGGCCTACATCGTGCTGGCCTTCGTGGTGGGCGTCATCTGGGCGACCAACCGCGTCATCAACAACGTCCGGTGGGCCATCGAGGAACGGGAACCGACACCCGAGGACCAGCAAAACACCTTCTTTGCGCCATGGCGCCTGAGCCGCGTGCTGCTGGCCCTGTGGGGCGGTGGCACCATCGTGCTGACCCTGCTCTACGGCCTGCAGGACACCAACTACATCCCAAAGGTCCTGTTGGGCATCAGTTTCCCCGGCATCGTCGTCTCGGCCAGCTGCTATCTGTTCACCGAATTCGCGCTGCGCCCCGTCGCCGCGCAGGCCCTGGAGGTCGGCCCTCCCCCGCGCCGTTTCGCACCCGGCATCATGGGCCGGACGCTGACGGTGTGGGCGCTGGGTTCCGGTGTGCCGGTGCTGGGCATCCTGTTGGCCGCGATCATCACGCTCTCGGTGCAGATCGTGTCGCCGACCCAGTTCGCGGTGGCGGTGATGATCCTCGCGCTCTTCGCGCTCGCCTTCGGTTTCATCCTGATGTGGATTCTGGCCTGGCTGACGGCCACGCCGGTCCGGGTGGTGCGCTCGGCGCTCAACCGCGTCGAGCAGGGCGATCTGGACACCAACCTGGTGGTGTTCGACGGCACCGAATTGGGCCAGCTGCAAAGGGGTTTCAACTCGATGGTGTCCGGGCTGCGGGAACGCGAACGGGTGCGTGACCTGTTCGGCCGCCACGTCGGCCGTGAGGTCGCCCTGCTGGCCGAGAAGGAGCAGCCCGAACTGGGCGGCGAAGAACGGCACGCCGCGGTCATCTTCATCGACGTCATCGGTTCCACCGCGCTGGTCACCAGCAGGCCGGCCGTCGAGGTCGTCGAACTGCTCAACCGGTTCTTCGCCGTCATCGTCGACGAGGTGGACAAGCACCACGGCTTCGTCAACAAGTTCGAGGGCGATGCGGTGCTCGCGGTGTTCGGTGCACCGGTGTCACTGGAGAACGCCGACGAGGAGGCGCTGTCGGCGGCCCGGGCGATAGCGGCCCGACTGCGCACCGAGGTGCCCGAACTCGACGCCGGCATCGGGGTGGCCGCCGGCCAGGTGGTGGCGGGCAACGTGGGCGCCAAGGAGCGTTTCGAGTACACCGTGATCGGCGAGCCGGTCAACGAGGCGGCCCGGCTCTGTGAGCATGCGAAGTCCGTCCCCGGCCATCTGGTGGCCTCATCGGACACCTTGGCCAACGCAGGCGAAACCGAAAGTGCGCATTGGTCGTTGGGTGAGCAGGTGAGCCTGCGCGGCCTCGATCAGCCGACCCGGCTGGCGCTACCCGCCTGAGAGTTGTCCGCGGACGAACGTCGCGGCGGCATCCACGGCATCGTCCACCGTGGCGTAGCGGACGCTCTCGAACTCCGAACCTTCCCCGATCACCAGCCGGTCCGGGTCCACGATGAATCCGGCCTTGCCGCGGTCGTGCAGGGCGGTGCTCATCCCGGACAGCAATCCCTTGGCCGCGTCGTCGACATCGTCGGCCCGTGACACATCCAGGATCCCCACCACGAAATCCTCGCAGCCGCGGTCGACGGTGCGCACCACCTGTTCGGCTCCGCAGAACAGCAGATCGCCGTGGGCCTCGTAGACGCGGATGTCGTCGTGCGGCTCGTAGACGGCCCGCAGCGTGGCCCGCGCATCCCGGGACACCGTCAGGAAGTGCAGCCCGAGCTCTTCGGAGAGCCTGCGGCACAACAGCACAGACCGAACGCTGTTGCCCTTGGCATCGAGCAGCGGCGAGTAGGTACCGATTCCGAGTTGGCCGGGCAGCACCGCCAGGATGCCGCCGCCGACCCCGCTCTTGGCGGGCATGCCGACCGCGCTGACCCAGTCCCCCGCTGCGTCGTACATGCCGCAGGTCACCATGACCGACAGCGTCCGGCGCACCACCGCGGCATCGGTGACGCGACGGCCGGTCAGCGGATTCACCCCGTTGCGCGCCAGCGTGGCCGCCATCCGGGCCAGATCGGTCGCGCTCACCTTCAGCGAACACTGCCGGAAGTACACGTCGAGCACGTCGTCCGGATCGTCGAGAACACCGAAACTGGCCAGCATGTAGGCGATGGCGCGGTTACGGTCCCCGGTCGCCTTCTCCGAGGCATACACCTCGGTATCGACTTCGAGCCGACGGCCCGCGAATGCCGAGTAGTAGTCCTGGATGAGCGCGAACCGCTCATCGGGCGAGGACGCCGGGACCAGCGATACCGCCGCGATGGCACCCGCGTTGATCATCGGGTTCTTCGGCCGTTTGGTGGACCGGTCCACGCTGATCTCGTTGAACGCCTCACCCGAGGGCTCCACCCCGATCTTCGCGTCCACTGCGTCGGCGCCGGACGTGTCCAGCGCCAGCGCGTAGGTGAACGGCTTGGATATCGACTGGATGGTGAATTCGACTGCAGCGTCGCCAGATTCGTAGACAAATCCGTCCGCCGAAGACAGCGAGAGCCCGAAGGCGGTCGGGTCCATCCGGGCCAGCTCGGGGATATAGTCGGCCAGCTCCCCGTCGTCGACCCCGACGAACTCTTCGCGAATCTGGTCGAGGTAGCGCTGGACCTGGTGGGACACGCCTGCAGAGTAGCGCTACTGCTGCGGATACGGGGCGAACCGGTTGTCGAATCCCGCCTTGCGGGTGGCCAACTGGGCCGCCCGCTGTTCCTGGGTGACGTACTGGGTGGTGGGCGGAAGTACCGATGCCAGTTCGCTCAGCCGAACCACCCGGGCGCTCACCGTCGGCAGTTGCGCCACCTCGGGGTCGATGTCCTGGAAGCGGATCGAGATGGTGCCCTGATTCAGGCCGCCGGTCGACACCCAGTTCGCGACGCCGGGGTCGCTGGGCGAGACGACGAGGGTATAGGTGGTGTTGCCGGCGTCGTCGGCCACCGACTGGACGTTGTTGAGGCTGGTCTGCTCGTTCCAGTAGTCCTTGGTGATGGTCCAGTCGTCGGTGACGGGGACGATGAAGTATCCGGCACCGGCGCGGTCGATGGTGATGACCAGTGCCTCTTCGTCGGCGAGCTGGAAGTACCCCGCGCTCTGCAGTTGGGTGGCGAGGAATTCCGCATTGCGGGTCGGGTTCTTCAGCACATTGGGTTCGATACGTTCGCCGGTGGTCGGGTCGGTGGTCGCGACGGCCATGTACGTCGCCTCACGCTGGACGCCGAGGGCCATGATGATCGCGGTCACCGCGCCGCGGAGCACCGGCGGCACGAACGGTAGCGGGGGCACCAACGAGACCAGCGTGGTCAGCAGCTTGCTGCGCACCACCGCCGGGCCGATACCCGGGATGGCGAATCCACCGAGCTGGCTGAACAGGCTGTTGGGCGGGCCACCCACCCGGGTGATCTCCAGGCTCATCGGTTGCTGAGTGGCCCAGTCGGACAAGGTGTTCCGCGTCGCGACGATGGTGGTGTCGGCGGTCAGCTGGAGATGGTTCTGCCGACCGTTGGCCGGTGTCTTGTCGAGTGTGATGGTGAAGGTGCCATCGTCCCCGATGACCAGTTGGTCCTTGGTGAGCACCGCGGCGGTGTTACCGGTCAGGCCCGTCAACACGCTGAAGCTGGTGTCGGCGGGCAGGTTGTCCAGATCGGCGAACTTACCGGTGATCACGTACGACGACGCCCCGTTGACGCCCATGAAGCGGTAGATGGTGTCGGGGTTGTCGTACAGGATCCGGGAGGCCCCGACATTCTGGCCGTACCAGGCATGCGGCGGCGCGACCTGCATGACGACGGTGGGCTTGTTGGAGTTCAGCAGCTGCTGTTGGAACGCCGAGGCCATCGCGTAGGCATCGACCGCGGCAATGAGGCGATCGATGTTCTCCTGATCGGGTCCGTCGACACGGTCGAACTGCCGTTCGGCGGCCCAGGTGAACCCGGACCGCAGCACCAGCTTCATCAGTTTCACCGGCAACGAATTCGCGATGCGATTCGCCAGCTTCTCGGCCCGTAGCTGGTCCGAGGTGCCGAGCGGGCTGACCGGTGCCACGACGGCCGCACTGGTTGTCTGGGTGTCCGCCACCGAGGTCAACGCGGTCTGGGCCTCGTGCCCGACCTCCCGGCGGGCCGCTGCGAGCGCGGCCAGCGCGGCCGGGTGCTCGGCGGGTTCGACGGGGCGATCCGAGGACCGGGTGTCGGTGGCTGCTGGCGCGGGCGCCGCCGTCAGCCCCGCTTCGGGTTCGCTACTCGCCCGGACGGCCGGCTTCAGTGCCGCTTCCGGCTCGGAACGTTCCGGCGTCCCCTGGGTGCGCACCGTGCGCGATGTCCGCACGCCTGTTTTTGCTCTGGGTGCCGGCGTTTTGGCTTCGCGCCCGGGCGCCGACGCGCTCGACGAGCCCGAATCCGAGCTGCTCGTGGCTCGCGAGGACGAGCCCTGATCGCCGGTGTCCGCCGATGCGACTCCGGAGGCGACTGTGGCGCCGACGCCGAGTGCCACCGCCAGCGCGCCGACCCGTCCTATGAAGACCGCACCACCGGGCATCTCTGCACCTCCACCACGGTTATAGCAGCGGGGGCCTAGTTCGCGGGCGAGAAATCCCCAGCACGATCCGATCGGGCACGGCGCTTCAGCCGCGAACGGATGAACCAGCCGACGGCGATCACCACGGCGGCGAGCACCACGTACTGCAGCGCGGCCGCGTAGGGGTCGATGCGGTGCCAGCTCGCGCCCAGCAGGTAACCGGCCAGCACGAAGACGGAATTCCAGATCGCGCTGCCCAGCGTCGTCAGCACGGTGAACATCGCGAAGTTCATCCGCTCGACCCCTGCCGGGATGGAGATGAAACTGCGAAAGAGCGGGAGCATTCGCCCGAAGAAGACGGCCTTGTGACCGTGCTTCTCGAACCAGGCCCTGGTCTTGTCGACGTCGTCGCCGTCCATGAGCGGCATCCGGCACACGATCCGACGGATCCGGTCGTGGCCCAACCACGCACCCAGCGCATACAACATCCAGGCGCCGAGCACCGAGCCTGCGGTGGTCCAGACGATCGCGCTCAACACCGACAGTTCGCCGAGGCGGGCCGCGAAGCCCGCCATCGGCAAGATCACCTCACTGGGAATCGGCGGGAAGAGGTTCTCGACGAAGATGGCCAGGCCTGCTCCCGGGCCTCCCATGGTCTCCATGAGATCGACGGCCCATCCCGCCGCACCGTCGAGTTGGATGGCCTCATCGGGCGAGGTCATGGTGCAGCGACTCCTTGGCTCGTACGGGATCGGTGGGCGATGGACGCGCCCCGACAGATATCTCCAGTGTGGCCAAGGGTCGCTGAGGAGGCACTCAGGATGGTTCGGGGGGGGGGGGGAAAGGGGGGGGGGGGGGGGGGGGGGGGCGCTGCTGGCCAGGTCATCGAGGCCGAGGGGGGGGGGGGGGGGGGGGGGGGGGGGGGGGGGGGGGGGGGGGGGGGAGGGGGGGGCGGGGGGGGGGGGGGGGGGGGGGGGGGGGGGGGGGGGGGGGGGGGGGGGGGGGGGGGGGGGGGGCGGGGGGGGGGGGGGGGGGGGGGGGGGGGGGGGGGGGGCCGCGGCCGAGCGGGCTCCGGCACGGTCCTGCCGGGCGGGGGCGGCGGCCACCGCCGAGATTCCGCCGCGGGTGGCGCGCTGCCGCGGACGGCGACTCGGGGGACACGAGCGCGGGCCGCGGCGCCTGCCGATCGGCACGCTGCGGTCGACGCGTCGTCGCCGGCGCATACGGGGCTGGTTCCACGTGGGCCCGATGTGGCGCCGGCAGCGATGGGCGGGGTGAGATCTGGAGACGGGGCACGGTGAGAAAGACGCGGCGAAGGCCGCGCCTGCGGCCGGAGGAAGATCAACGCTGGACGCGGTAGGGACAGCGTCCCGACCGGGAGAGGGTGCCGACGAGCCCGACGCTTCGGAGACGGAACCCTCGCCGAGCGGCGCAGATGGCCGAGAGGGCGCTGGCGTTGAGCAGCGGCCGGTGGGAAATGCTGAAAGTGGGGAGGACATGTGGGGCCGATGAATCGGCGAGAGTTGGCGCGTGCCACCGCCAAGGGCGAGCCGCAGGTCCCTGCCGCTCGGTGTACGGTGTGTTGCGTGCGCTCGAGCGCTTGGTTGCGTGAGCGATGTGCCCCACGTTAGGGTCGGCGGCGTCGGCGTGGCGGTTCTGGGCGGAGGCCTGGGACCGAAGCGATCTTGGTTCGGCGACGCCTCGCGTGGCTTCGCCGATCGCTCGAGTTCTTGGGAGGAAGACGGCACGCTGAGGGAGCGCGTGCCGGCCGGAAGGGGCGGGGCCGGCGCTCGACGAGGACCACGCGGCGCGGTGCAGTGGGAGCCGGACCGTTGCGGGGTGAAATAGACCCGGGATGCGGGCGCGTCGAGCAGTTCCGGGATACGCCAGGACCGGTGACCGTCGAACGCCTCGATGAGAATCGTTTGTGCGGCCGGATCACGGTGGTCGTGACTGATCACCGCCGACGGAACTGAAAAACGGCGACGGACTTCTCCGCGTATCGGAAACAGCCGACCATCCGTCCGGGGACGTTGAAAATGGCGTTGGAAATCGGTTTGGCGCGCGGGAGGGCTGCGAGGGCGAAGTACACACAAAGATGCGCTAAACACTCCGCGTCGGGGCCGAAGACCAGACTGCGGACCGCGGAGTGCTGGCCGTCGGCGCCGATGACGACGTCGTACCGTCCGGTGCGGCCCGAGGCGAACCCTGCGTCGGCCCGTTCGTTTCAGAGCGTCTGGATTGGTCGCGAAGCGGCCGCCCGGTGGCCGGGAGATCGCCGGCGAGGATCTGTACGAGGTCGCCACGGAGCAGTTCGATGTCTTCTGCCGTGTCGTTGATCTCCGCCAACGGGATGCGGGCCACCGGGGCGCCCCGGCTATCGATGAAGTGGGCATTCTCGGACATCCGGACGCGGCGTTGCCGAATGCTGTCGAGCACACCCAGCTGGGCGGCGGTTTCGATCGCATGACCGCGAATATCGACGGGCGTGCCCGCGGTCCGCAGCTGCTCGGCGCGCTCCACAACGGTGACGGCGTGGCCGCGGAAGCCCAGTTGACGCGCACAGGCCAACCCGGCGACGCCCGCACCCGCGATGAGAATGCGCATCCTCAGCCTCCGCTCATTAAAGCAACAATGAGTTGCTTTAAGCTGAAGCTACCCGCGGACGGGTTGCACCGCAACGCCGCGGGTGGAAACAATCAGCACCCGGACGACAGGAGGGCGGCGACCATGGCCGACGAGCCCGCCACGCGCCGCCCCGGCGGCCGCAATGCGCGAGTCAGGAACCAGATCCTCTCTGCCACAGCGGAACTTGTCGCCCGCGACGGTATCGCCCACTTCCGCTACGAAGATGTCGCCGAATCCGCGGGCGTCCACAAGACCAGCGTCTACCGCAACTGGCCCGACCGGGAGGCGCTGGTGGTCGAATCTCTCATCCACTACGCCGAGGATCTCGCGTCCATCGCCGATACCGGGCACATCGAGCAGGACTTGGCCGACTATCTGCTCGCCCTGGCGCGTGCGCTCGAACAGCGGAGGCCCTCGGGCCTCGCCCGCCCGCCTCCTCCACTGTCGGCGCTCCGGGTCTGGCCTGCGCGTGGGGATGAGCGGCGGGTGGACACGCGTGCCGTGGGCCCGGTGGACAGCGCGTTTCGGCGAGATGATCTCGGGTCGGTAATCTCTCGTCACGCGGCATGCGGTCGGTGACCCGCGCAGATGTCGAGCGGATCGTCAGCGTCGTGCTGGCAGGCATCCGCACCATCGCCGGGGACTGAGCACCGGAACCCACCACATCGATGTCGGTTTTCCGCCAGTGATGTCGGCGCTCGGGTGTAAGGGTGAAGACATGCACGACGATTTCGACAGTTGCTACCGGGCGGTCCAGTCCAAGGACGCCCGTTTCGACGGCTGGTTCGTCACCGCCGTGGTCAGCACCGGCATCTATTGCCGGCCGAGCTGCCCCGTGCGCCCACCACTGGCACGCAACATGGAGTTCTATCCGACGGCCGCCGCCGCCCAGAAGGCCGGTTTCCGGGCCTGCAAACGCTGCCGCCCGGACGCCTCCCCAGGCTCCCCGGAGTGGAATGTGCGCGGCGATGTGGTGGCCCGGGCCATGCGGCTGATCGCCGACGGCACCGTGGACCGGTCCGGGGTGACCGGGTTGGCGGGCCGCCTGGGCTACACCACCCGCCAACTGGAGCGGCTGCTGCAGGCGGAGGTGGGCGCGAATCCGCTGGCGCTGGCCCGGGCGCAACGCAGCCAAACCGCGCGGGTACTCATCGAGACCACCGACCTCCCGTTCAGCGATGTCGCATTCGCGGCGGGATTCAGCAGCATCCGGCAGTTCAACGAGACCGTCCGAGCGGTCAGTGCGTTGACGCCGACCGCGCTGCGGCAGCACGCACACAGCCGCAGCAGCGACGAACGGGTCGGCACCGACGTGCTGTCGCTGCGCCTGCCGGTACGTGCACCGTTCTCCTATGAAGGGCTGTTCGGGCATCTCGCCGCCAGTGCGGTACCCGGTGTCGAGGAGGTACGCGACGGGGCCTATCGGCGCACCCTGCGCCTGCCCTCCGGCTCCGGGGTGGTGGCGTTGACCCCGTATCCCGATCATGTGCAGTGCAAGCTTGTCGTAGACGACTTCCGCGATCTCTCCGCGGCGATCGCGCGCTGCCGGCGCCTGCTCGACCTGGATGCGGATCCGGTGGCCGTGGTGGACGCGCTGGGCCAGGACGCCGCACCTCGGCGCGGTCGTGGCCAAGGCGCCCGGCCAGCGCATCCCCCGCACCGTCGACGAGGCGGAGCTGGCGGTCCGGGTGGTGCTGGGTCAGCAGGTCTCGGTGAAGGCGGCCCGCACGCACGCCGGGCGCCTCGCGCAGGCGTACGGCACAGCGGTCACCGATCCCGGCGGCGGGTTGACCCATGTCTTCCCGTCCACCGAACAGCTGACCACGCTGAATCCGGAGCACCTGGCCATGCCGGGCTCACGTCGTCGCACCCTCACCTCGTTGATCGGGGCCATGGCCGCAGGTGACGTCGAGGTGGATGCGGGAGCGGACTGGAACAGAGCCAGGGCCCAGCTCACGGCGCTGCCGGGGATCGGCCCGTGGACCACCGAGGTCATTGCGATGCGCGGATTCGGCGACCCGGACGCCTTCCCGGTGGCCGATCTCGGGGTACTCGCGGCGGCCAAGGCCGTCGGCCTGCCCACCGCGCCGGATGCTCTGCGCGAACACAGCGCCAGGTGGCGCCCCTGGCGAATACAGCCCTTGGCTCGGACGGCACTCAATGACCTTCATCAACAGGCCGGCCACCCCGATCACCAGCAGGCCAGCCACGGTTTCCAGTGCGTGGACGTGTGCGTAACCC
>JAXHOA010000074.1:0-173083 GCA_034520035.1 Mycobacterium sp.
CCACCTCGAAGAGGTTGACCGGTGCGCCGACCGCTGCACCGCCGAGCGTCGTCAACGACAGCGTGGTCGGAATCAAGGACACCTCGAACCAGTCGTCCCCGAGCCCGGAGACCGTCAGCGAGATGCCGTCGACGGTGATCGAGCCCTTCTCCACGACGTAGCGGGCCAGCTCGCCGGGTAGCGAGATCCGGACGACCTCCCAGTTCTCCGAAGGGGTTCGGGCTATCACCTCGCCGGTGCCGTCCACGTGGCCCTGCACGATGTGACCGCCGAGACGGCTGTTGACCGCTGCGGCGCGTTCCAGATTGACCTGGCTGCCGACATGCACCGCGCGCAGGCTGGACCTGTTGAGCGTCTCGGCCATCACATCGGCGGTGAACGCACCGTCCGGACGCACCTCCACGACCGTCAGACAGACACCGTTGACCGCAATGGAGTCGCCATGACCTGCGTCGGAGGTCACCACGGGCCCGCGGATCACGAACCGCGCAGCATCCGAGAGGTCCTCTTTGCCGACGATTTCGCCGAGCTCTTCAACGATTCCGGTGAACATGGCTAAAGATTAGTGCCGGGGCTGCCGCGTCCACGTAGCTCGGGGGCACTCGGGCAGACCCACTACGATGCAGAGCATGCAGACGCGCCCCCGTGCAGTCCGGATCCTTCTTCCCTTCCTCGCCATCCTGATGGTGGCCGCAGCGCTCGTCGGCTGCGGGTCGAAGACCAACGACGCCCCGCTCCCCGAAGCGGCCACGCTCATCACCGAATCGGCCGAGACCACCCGCAGCCAGCAGAGCGTGCACCTTGAGCTGCTCGTCGGCGGTGAGATCAAGGAACTGCCCATCGCCAGCCTCAGCGGCGATCTGACCAATGCCCCGGCGGTCGCAGCCCAAGGCGAGGCCGACATCATCTTCCTCGGCCAGAAGCTGACCGACGTTGCCTTCGTCGTGGCCGACGGCGATCTGTACGGCGCCATCACCAAGGGCGGCAACATGCAGAACTTCGGTCCTGCCGCCGACATCTATGACGTCTCGGCCATCCTGAACCCGGACACCGGCCTGGCCAACATCCTGGCCAGTTTCTCCGACCCCAAGGCCGAAGGCCGCGAGGCCGTCGGCGGTTCCGACGCAGTCAAGATCACCGGCACCGTCAGCGCCGAAGCGGTCAACAAGATCGCCCCGCAGCTCAACCAGAGCGCCCCGGCCCCGGCCACCGCATGGATCCGTGAGGATGGCGACCATCAGTTGGCGCAGGTCCAGATCGCACCATCGGCGGGTAACACCATCACCATGACCCTCACCGACTGGGGCAAGACCGTCACCGTCGCGAAGCCCGGTAGCTGATGACAGCGGCCAACAGCCACCGGGCAGCGGGTTCGGCGGGCACCAACCGGCGCCTGGCCATCAGCGCCGGTGGCCTCGCGGTCACCCTCGGTGCACTCGACACCTACGTCGTCATCACCATCATGACCGACATCATGCGCGATGTCGGTATACCGATTAATCAGATTCAGCAGGTCACGCCCATCGTGACGAGCTATCTGCTCGGCTACATCGCGGCCATGCCTCTGCTGGGCAAGGCCTCCGACCGGTTCGGGCGCAAGCTGATACTCCAGGCCGGGCTGCTCGGATTCATGGTCGGATCGGTGGTTACCGCCCTCGCCGGCGACCTGACCACCCTGGTCATCGGACGCACCATCCTGGGCATCGCCAGCGGCGCCCTGCTGCCGGTCACCCTGGCACTGGCAGCCGACCTCTGGTCGGCACGCAGCCGCGCCACCGTGCTCGGCGGCATCGGTGCGGCACAGGAACTCGGCAGCGTGCTGGGCCCGCTGTACGGCATCGCGGTCGTATGGGCGCTGAATACCTGGCGTGACGTCTTCTGGATCAACATCCCGATGGCCGCCGCCGCGATGGTGATGATCCACTTCAGCGTGCCGGCCCGGGACCGGGATCAACCACAGCAGAAGGTGGACGTCATCGGCGGCCTCCTGCTGGCGATTGCGCTGGGCGCAGCCGTGGTCGGCCTGTACAACCCGGCACCGGACGGCAAGAACCTGTTGCCCAGCTACGGAATTCCGCTGCTGATCCTGGCGGTGCTGACCATGGTCGGGTTCTTCGTCTGGGAGAAGAAGGCCACCACCAGACTGCTGGAGCCGGCCGGGGTGAAGTTCCGCCCGTTCCTGGCCTCGCTGGCCGCTTCGCTGACCGCAGGGGCCGCGCTGATGGTGACGCTGGTCAACGTCGAACTGTTCGGCCAGGGCGTGCTCGGCATGGACAAGAACGAAGCCGTGGTGCTGCTGCTGCGGTTCCTCATCGCGCTGCCGATCGGTGCGTTGCTCGGCGGCTGGCTGGCCACCCGCATCGGCGATCGACCCATCGCGGTCGCCGGTCTGCTGATCGCCGCGTTCGGCTACTGGCTGATCTCGCACTGGGATGTCAACGTGCTCTCGGCGCGTCACGATCTCGGGGTGTTCACGCTGCCCGCGTTCGACACCGACCTGGCGCTGGCCGGTTTCGGACTCGGACTCGTGATCGGTCCCCTGACCTCCGCGGCGCTACGGGTGGTGCCGGTCGCCGAACACGGCATCGCATCGGCATCGGTGGTCGTCTCCCGGATGATCGGCATGCTCATCGGTATGGCCGCGTTGTCGGCCTGGGGTATGTACCGCTTCAACCAGATCCTGCAGTCGCTGCCCGTCGTCGACACCGGCAATCTGCTGGACGCCGGCCGACAGCTGTTGGAGAACACCCGGATCGCCTACACGATGCAGTATGGCGAGATATTCGCCATCACCGCGGTCGTGTGTGTCGTCGGCGCCCTGGCATCGCTGATGATCAGTGACCGCAATCACCACGACGAGCAGGACGATGACGCCGCCCCGGCAATGAAAGATGAAGACAGTGCGGCGTTCCCGGCGCCGCCGCCGTCGTAACCGCGCCGGGGTGACCCCGTGCCCGACGGGCGCGTCCGGGTGGTGGGTTGATTACGCGGCAGGGCGGGTGCTGTCCGCACCCAGACTGCGTCTGCTGTTCTCGTCGGCCAGCGCCAGCACGTCGCGCGCGGCCCGCGCCGCCGCCGCCGCCCGGACCGCCGCCGGTGCCTCGCTGTGCAGCGGGGCCTCCACACTGATCGGGATACTCGCCGGCAGGGCACGCAACATCGAGACCAAATCGATATCTCCAGCGCCCGGAAGCAGCCGCGCGCCGCGGCCTTGGCGCATCATTTCCGCCACCGAGCCCGGACGTTCGGCAGGTGCGTCACAGATCTGCGCGTAGCGAATCCACTCCTGCGGCAGCGCGGCAAGCTCGGCAGGCGAATTCATGGCTCGGTGATAGTGGATGGCGTCCACCAGCAGACCGACGTCCGCCCGGCACTCCATCAGAATCGCCACACCCTGATGAAGATCCTTGACCTCGGTCCACGGCATTGGTTCCAGGTTGGGAGTCAGCCCGAATTCTGCTGCCAGCAAAGCCAGCTCAGCGAGATTGTGCGCGGTCCGGTTGTGGTCGGGATCATTGCCCGTCACCAGGACCTCGGTGGCCCCGAGAAACGCCCCGGTCTCCAGGACGGCCTCGAAATCTGCGCGGACCCGAGTCTCCGGGCGTAACCGCAGCACCTCGATATCCACCAAATGCAATCCCGAATCATCAAGGCGGCGCTTGGTTTCCAGGATCAGTGGAGTTCGGCCGATGGTCGGCCGCAGCGGCTCCTGTGCGGTCGCGCGGATCAGCCTCAAGCCGACGGCGTCATATCCCGCCGACGCCGCACAATCGACGAGTTCGGCCGGATCGAGTTCCAGCACGGTGAGCGGCGCCAGCGAAAGAACGCGTCCCTCACCGGGGCCTCGGGATTCTGCCGACGTACTCATCACCATCTCCTTGCCGCCCGCCGGAATCTGCGGGAAATCCGCTCTGCAGAGCATCATTGCGGATCAGCGGCAGGAATTGGGGGCTACCTGGACGCGCACAACCCGCCAGGCGGTGCGGTTCTACGCCCCGGATCGCTGGTGCAGCAAATCAGCACCGCTCAAGGCCACGCTGCATGATCTTGGGGGCACGCGGGTAGTGGACCTGCTGGGGCCCCATCCGCAGCACACCGAAAACCAACGATCTGACGTTCTGCGGGTTGACCGGCCCGCTGTTGAGCCAGTCCTGCAATGCAGTCATGCTCGTCATCCTTTGTTAGTGCAATCCCCGAGCGACTCGTCGGTGAAGGCGCTTTGACCGAAGTCTACCGGCGCGCCGACCCCGGCACCCGCCTACAACACCCGGCAAAGGCCACTCGGGCAACAAGATTGAACATCACATCACCATCGGTACTGTGGCTGCGATCACAGCTCAATGCGGCACCAGACTGAGTCGCACATCGGGCCCGATCGCCTCGATTCCGTCGAAGCGCCAGCGTTGCGCGCCGGCCATGCTGAGCACTCCGACATCGTCGACCGCCGTGATCGGCCCGCCCAGCAACAGGGGAGCCACATACGCCAGAATGCGGTCGATCACACCCGCGCGCAGGAACGCACCGGCCAGCGTCGGGCCGCCCTCGAGCAGAACGGCCGTCCGGTCGGACAGGGCGCGCATCACCTCGTGCGGGTCACGGGTGCGGATCACCATGGTGCGCGAGTCATCGTTGAGCACGTTGGATTCCGGTGATATCTCCCGCCTCCCGACCACCACCCGCAACGGTTGACGACCGGCGAGGCTGCCGTCGGGCAGACGCGCGGTCAGCGTCGGGTCGTCGAAAAGCACTGTGCCGGTGCCGACCACGATGGCCTCGACCACGCCGCGCCGACGGTGCACGTCGGCTCGGGCGGCCTCGCTGGTGATCCACTGGCTGCTGCCGTCGGCGGCAGCGCTGCGCCCGTCCACGCTGGTGGCGAATTTCCAGGTGACGTGCGGCAACCCGGTGCGTTGCTTGTGCAGCCACTCGCGCAGCGGTCCGCCGGCGACATCGGTACCGAGCACCCCGGCGTGTACCTCGACACCGGCCGCACCCAGACGCGCTGCCCCGCCCGCAGCCACCGGGTTGGGATCCGAGACGGCGTACACCACCCGCGAAAGCCCTGCTGCCAGAAGGCCGTCCACGCACGGAGGGGTACGACCGTGGTGATTGCACGGTTCCAGGGTGACCACCGCGGTTCCCCCACGTGCCAACTCACCCGCCCGCCGCAGCGCCACCACCTCGGCGTGCGCACCGCCTGTCGGCTCGGTCGCACCGACGCCGACGACCTCACCTGCGGCGTCCAGGATCACCGCGCCGACAGGCGGATTCGGGTAGGTGGCGCCCTTGACCCGGTCGGCCTGCTCGACGGCGAGCCGCATTGCGGCTTCCAGGCTCACCGGCCGCTTCACGGCCTCAGAACTCATAGCGTGAGGTGGGGTGAGGCGGCGGCAGCCTGCCTGCGCAGTCGCCGCACCGCCTCGGCCGGATCCTCGGCGCTGTAGACCGCAGATCCCGCGACGAAACAATCCACCCCGGCCTCCGCGGCGGCCTCGATGGTGTCGGCATTGATGCCACCGTCGATCTCCACCACGATCGTCAGCTCCCCAGCATCCACCAGGCGGCGCACGGTGGACACCTTCGAGAGCACCTCGGGCATGAACTTCTGGCCACCGAATCCGGGCTCCACCGACATCACCAGCAGGGTGTCGAACTCCCGCAGGATCTCCAGGTAGGGCTCCAGCGGGGTGCCCGGCTTCACCGAGAGCCCCGCCTTGGCGCCGGCAGCGCGGATATCGCGTGCGACACCCACCGGGTTGTCGGTCGCCTCGGCGTGGAAGGTGACGTTGTAGGCGCCGGCCTCGGCGTACGGCGGCGCCCACCGCTCGGGCTGATCGATCATCAGGTGACAGTCCATCGGGATGTCGGTGACCTTGAGCAGGCTCTCGACCACGGGCAAGCCCCAGCGTGAGGTTCGGCACGAAGTGGTTGTCCATCACATCGACGTGCAGCCAGTCCGCACCGGCGACGGCGGCGATTTCGTCGGACAGCCTGGCGAAGTCGGCGGCGAGAATGGACGGCGCGATGAGCGGGGCCTGGGCGAGCGGGGCGACGGAGGATTGTCCAGGCATGGCGGTCAGCCTACTTTCAACGCGGCAGCGAACATCGCATCGGTGCCATGCAGGTGCGGCCAGAGCTGCACGTACGGTCCGTCTCCGAGCTGATCGACCCCGGGGAAGAACTCCCGGGTGTCCATCGCCGTCACCGGTTGCCTGCGCAGCGCGTCGGCCACCACCCCGACGGTCTCGGCCAGGTGCGGTGAGCAGGTGGCGTAGAGCACCACGCCGCCGGGCCGGGTCAGCGCGATCGCCGCTGCCAGCAGCTCACGCTGCAATTTCGCCAGCGTCGGCACATCGCCGGGCTGGCGTCGCCAGCGCGCCTCCGGCCTGCGCCGCAGCGCACCCAGACCGGTGCACGGGGCATCGACGAGCACCCGGTCGAAGCTCGCGGGTTCCAGCCCGGACTCCCGCCCGTCCACCCGCAGCACGTCGACGGGCAGCCCGGTGGTGTTCCGCTCCACGAAATCGGCCCGGTGTTCGGCGGGTTCCACCGCGGTGACCCGGGCATCCCCGGCCAGCGCCGCGATCAGCGCGGTCTTACCGCCCGGTCCCGAGCAGAGGTCCAGCCACCGGCCGTGGTCGGGGCCGTCGACGGCCGCCAGGGTCACGGCGCGGGCCACCAGTTGCGACCCTTCGTCCTGCACCAGCGCCGCACCTTCCCGCACCGCGGCCAGATCGCCCGGGTCACCGCCGGACAGATAGACCGCATACGGCGAATACCGGCCGACAGTTCCCTCGACCTGGGCGGCGAGGTCCGCGGCGGTCAGCACCCCGGGCCGGGCGGCCAGGTGAACGACGGGACGCTCGTCATCGCTGGCGAGCAGTGCACCGAGCTGCCCGGCGCCGGCACCGAGCGCATCGACGAAGGCCTGGGCCACCCACCGTGGATGAGCGTTGACGAAGGCGGCATGCCCGATCGGATCGGTGGCCTGCGGCGGTGCGAGTTCGGCGACCCAGGCCTGTTCATCCTGGCCGGCGATCTTACGCAGCACACCGTTGACGAAACCTGCACGTACCGAATCGAATTCGATTCCCGCCTGGTCGACGGTGGTGTCGAGGGCGGCGTGCGCGTCCACCCTGGTGCGCAGCAACTGGTAGCTGCCCAGCCGCAACAGGTCCAGCAGAACCGAGTCGATCTGGTCGACGGGCCGGTCGGCCGCCGAGCTGATCACGGCGTCGAGCAGGCCCCGGGTGCGGCAGGTGCCGTAGGCAAGTTCGGTGGCGAAGGCGGCGTCGAGACCCTTGATTCCCCGGTCGCGCAGCAGGGCCGGCAGGGTCAGGTTGGCGTAGGCGTCGCGTTCACTGACCGCGCGCAGCACGTCGAACGCGGCGCGCCGGGCCGGGTCCAGCGGCTTGCGCGCCGGCCCCTTGCGCTGCGGTGCGTTGGTGGAGTGATGACGCGACGGGCGCCCGCCACGCCCGGACGACGAGGGCCGGGTCACAGCGCCCGCACCGATGCGTCCGGACGTGCTCCGCGCGCCCAGTCGGCGGCGATCATCGGTTTCTTCCCGGGCGGCTGCACCCAACTCAACGCCACCGCATCAGAACCGGTGCCGATCCATACGTCACGCTTGCCGACCTCGAGCTCCCCCGCGGCCAGCACCTTCGAGTCATCGGGACGCACCGGGCCGACCTTGACGCGCACATCGCCGATCATCGTCCAGGCACCGGGGTTCGGGGTGACCGCCCGGATCCGGCGGTCGACCGCGTGCGCGGGTAGTTCCCAGCGCACCCGCGCCTCCTCCACGGTGATCTTGGGTGCAACGGTGACCCCGTCGGCGGGCTGAGGTACCGGGTCGAGCGTTCCGTCGGCGATGCCGTCCATGGTGGCCTCCAATAATCCCGCACCCGAAACAGACAGGCGCTCAAGCAGATCCCCGGCCGTGTCGGTCGGGCGGATGGTCTCGGTGACGACGCCGTAGACCGGTCCGGAGTCCAGGTCGAGTTCGATCTGGAAGGTGGTCGCCCCGGTCACCTCGTCCCCCGCGGCGATCGCGGCTTGTACCGGGGCGGCTCCGCGCCAGGCCGGAAGCAGCGAGAAGTGCAGATTCACCCAGCCGTGCGGCGGCACGGCCAGCAGATCGGCGCGCAGCAGCGCGCCGTAGGCGACCACCGCGCAGGCGTCGGGTGCCAGGGCGGTCAGTTCGGCGACGAACTCCGCGGTGTTGGGCCGCTCGGGCTTGAGCACCGGGATGCCATGCTCGGTGGCCAGCTGGGCGACCGGGGACGGCGCCGGCGTGCCGCGCCGGCCGGCCGCGGCATCGGGCCGGGTCAGCACCGCGACGACATCGTGGTTTTCGGAGTCGATCAGTCTGCGCAGCGAAGGCAGCGCGGGCTCCGGGGTTCCGGCAAAGATGAGTCGCACCGAGCCAGTCTAGGGAAGACGCGGGGTCTGGTAGAACTCGCGTTCCTGCACACCGGCGATCGGGGCCACGAACATCCACGGCATCGTGGTGATCAACCGGTTCACCCCGGCCACCGCGTCGTTGTAGTACTGCCGGGCGAAGGCCAGCTTGTTCTCGGTGTCGGTCAGGTTCTCCTGCAGATTCAGGAAGTTGGTCGACGAGTTGAGCTGTGGGTAGCTCTGCCCGAGCGCCAGCACCTGGCCGAGCGCGGTGTCCAGTTCACCCTCCGCGGCGCTGCGCCGCGCCACCGATTCACCGCCGGTGGCGGCGTTCAGTGCGGCCCGGGCGTCGGAGACGTGGTCGAGGATCGCCTTCTCGTGGGCGGCAAACGTGCCCACCGTGTGCACCAGGCTCGGTATCAGCGCCGCCCGGCGGGTCAGTTCGACATCGATCCCGGACAGCGCTTCGGCCACCCGCACGTCGGCCGACTTGAGCTTGTTGTAGCCGACCACCAACCCGATCAGCACCAGCACGGCGATCGCCAGTACCAGAATCAGCAAGAACCTCACCATGATCCGCCTCCACCTCCTCCGCCACCACCGCCGCCCCCACCGCTGCTACTGCTGCCGCCGCCGGAGGACGACGACTGCGACGCGGTGTAGGCGCCTATCGATGACGACAGCGCCGATTCGAAACTGTCGAATCCGGCCCCGCCGGAACCTCCGGACAGGCCCCAGGACGTACTGGAGGACGAGTGGTACCACTCCGGCTGCGGTGCAACCGCCCCGGTGACATCGCGGTATTTCTGTGCCCACAGCGCCGCGCTGCCCGCGGCGACCGCGAACGGCACATAGGCTGCGTACAGGTCCTTGCGCGCCCCGAAATCGAACCGGCTCTCCGCCGAGTCGGTGGACAGCAACCGGTGGAATCCGCCTGCGCGTGACCACAGTTCGCGACCCGCCGCGGTGCGCCGGGTGCCTACCCCGGCACGCCACGACGCCGCCGAGAACAAGAAGAACACCGCGAACGGCAGCGCCCACAGGGTGATCGGGAACCCCCACCGGAAGAACCCGCACACCATCAGGATCGCCGCGACGGCATTGGCCGCGCGCAACCAGAGTTCCTTGCGGCGTTTCACCATCAGGCCCTCGTCGAGGGCCCACTTCTGCACCGCGGCCGCCATATCGGTCTTGGCCTTGCTGAGCTTCTCCCCCGACTTGGCGGATTTCCTGGCCTTGAACTCCGCACCGGGCCCGATGATCTTCAGCGCCGAACCAACGGCGACACCGACCGGGTCGATATCGGCCCAGGCGCCGGGCGCAGCGGTGCCGGTGACGTTCCAGTCGTTCTTGCTGATCTGGCGCAGGTCGACGAGTTTGCGTTCGGCGAGATGGAACAGCGTCGCGGTCAGGCCGTTCTTGGGCACCGATTCGGTGCGGATGTACTCGGTCTGCACGGGACCCAGACCGGGCGGGGGCGCGTACTGGATCGGGAATCCCGGCGGCGCTTCGACGGTGCTGCGCGACCACAGGATGGCCGCCAGCCCGGCAAGCAGAGCGAGAACCAGCAGCACCACCACCCGGGTGGTCGACTGCCCCAGAACCCGGTCCCAGTGGTAGGTCCACAGCAGCTCGGCGCGCGGCGGTGTCGGCATGTCCATGCCCGCCCGCAGCGTGACCGGGGTGTGGGGTCCCAGCCACTGCGCGGCCAGCCGCACGGTGTTGCCGTCGACGGTGAGATCACTGCAGGCATAGCCGCGGCCGTATGCGACCGAGCACTGCGCGCCGACCACCGGCTCCGGCAGGGTGACGGTGATGTCGACGTTCTGGATTCTGTTGTTCCAGCCCGGTGCGACGACGTTCCAGAAGAACACCGTGGGCGCGTTCACATCACCCGTGGACCCACCGAATTGCTTACCGGCACCGGAGGTTCCGGGGTCGAGTACGCCGGGGATGCGATACCGGATCTCGAACACGTGCGGGCCCGGGGTCAATGTGCTGTCGGGGCTGCCGATCTTGGCCACCCGGAACCTGTCCCGGCCTTCCCAGAGCAGCTGATAGGGCGCCGGTTCACCGTCCCACAGGATCGACTGGATCTGCGGGACCTGCCGCACCTTGGGGCTGTTCTGATTGGCCACATCCCAGTAGCGGAAGATGCCGTGCCGTCCGACAGGGAATTCACCGGTGATGGTCTCGACGGCGTCCAGATCACCGTCGGCGTCCACCGTGTAGTGGGCGGTGTAGTCACTGATGACCACCGGATCCGAGGAGGGGCCGCCACCACCGGTAGGGGTCGCGCTGAACACCACCGGCCACAGCAGGCCAAACGCGATGAGCACCAACGGGATCAGTAGCTTGAACAGCCGCCCCATACCCACCTCCGCACCAGTTGTGCTGCCTACCCTATGTGCAAGGGGTCCATTTGGACACGCACCGGCTGCTGATCGTGGCGGGCGCTGAGCCCGTTCACCGCGCGACGCAGGGCCGCCGCGAGGTCCAGGCCGCCGGTGCGTGGCACCCGCACCAGCATCCGGCTCACCGCACTGTCCACCGCGATACCGGGCGGTCGGCGCGCGCCGGGCGGCAGGTCCACCGGCCCCAGCGGTTCCGCTGCAGGCGGCAGCTCGGCGGCCGCCAACAGGGCGGTGACGGCCTCGGGCACGCCGTCCAGCACCGCGAGATGGACCGCGGGCGGCAGCGCCACCTCGTCGCGGGCATCGAGCTCGGAATCCGCGTGGCCGACCGGGTCCCAGCGGATCAGCGATTGCACGGTCGGGATCGCCGACTCGGCGATCACCGCCACCGAGCCCCCGTCGGCGCGGCTGCGGACCAGAGCCGCCGCGGCCATCCAGCGCCGCAACGTGTCCTCGGCCGCCCGCAGATCCTGACGACCCAGCAGTGCCCAGCTGTCGAGCAGCAGCGCGGCACCGTAGCCGCCCTCGGCCACCGGTTCGGCGCCCGGGGTGGCGACGACGACCGCGGGTTTCGGTCCCACCGTGGACAGCACCGACTCTCCGCCGGAAGTGATGACGCTGGCGCCCGGCAGCGCCCGGCCGAGCTCCTCGGCGGTCCGTCGCGCACCGACCACCACCGCGCGCACCGCATCCGATCCGCAGCTCACACACCGCAACGTCAGTTCGGCGCGGGCGCACCAACGGCACACCGCGCCATGGGTATCCCGGTCGGGCAGCGACAGCGGCCCGGTGCAATGCCGGCAGCGCGCCACCGTCCGGCAGCGGGCACAGGCCAGTGCCGGCACGTAGCCTCGCCGCGGCACCTGCACGAGCACCGGGTGCCCGGCCTCCAGCGCGGCGCGGGCGGTGCGCAGCGCCATCGACGGCAGCCGCGCGGTGTGTGCCGCCGGGTCACGTTCCTGGTCGAAAGCGTTGTCGTCCAGGGCCACCACCCGAGGCGCGTGGGTGCGCACCACCGGGCGGGGGGCGACCAGGTCGTGGGCCCAGCGGCTGCGCACCAGCGCGTGCGCCTCGGCGGTCCTGGCGTACCCGCCGATGATTGCGGCACAGCGCAATTGGTGTGCGCGCAGCATGGCGACCTCGCGGGCGTGCGGATACGGCGCGCGCGGTTCGGCCAGGTTGTCGTCGCCGTCGTCCCAGACGATGACCAGGCCGAGGTCGGAGATGGGCGCGAACACCGCACTGCGGGTGCCGATGACCAGCCGGGCCTGACCACGCAGCACCGCCAGCCAGCGCCGGTAGCGCTGTGAGGGACCCAGCCCGGCGGACAGCGCCACCACCCGGGATTCGTCCACGCAGCCCACCGCCGCCGCGTGCACGGCGTCGACGTCCCGTTGATCGGGCACCACGATGAGGGCACCGCGGCCGGCGTGCACGGTGGCCGCCGCGGCCTCGGCGAGCCGCAGCGCCCAGTGTTCACCGGGCAGGGCCTGCCAGACGGCCCGCGCCGCCCGGCCCTCCCGGATCGCGGCCAGGAACTGTTCGCCGCGCCCGTAGTGCGCCCAGCCCGACTCGTCGACCGGCTGGTGCGCCAACGGCGGCAGCTCAGGCCGGCGGCTTCTTCTCGACGCCGGCGTGCCGCGGCGGGATGGCCAGCCGCAGCACGTCGGGGCGGGTGCCGACATAGCGGGCCGCGACGGCGTCGGTGAGCCTGCGGATATCCGGCGTCAGCACCGGCTCGGCGGAGACCACCCGGTCCAGCCAGCCGAGTTTTCCCGAATGATCGGTGTCCGAACGCCTTTCCAGGACGAAGGCGTCCACCAGCCGGCCGTGGAAACGCACCCGGACCCGCACCCCGGGCTGGGCATCGTCGGACTGTTCGGCCGACACCAGGTAGTCGAATTCGCGGTCCAGGTGCGGTACCGACAGCATCGGCAGCACGCGCGCGATGGGCTCGTGCTCGGCGGCGCGGCGGGTCTGCGTCACCCCTGCGGCCCCCGGGCGCCGATATCGCGCTGCCGGCCGAAGTAGAAACCGGCGGTGATCAGGAACAGCGATGCCGCATAGGCCCACCAGATGGGGACCGCCAAGGCCTCCGACCCGAGCACGAACTTGCTGATGCCGATCATCGAATCCGAGACCGCGAAACACACCGCGCCCAGCGCCGTCCACGGCGTCGGCAGTGCGGCCAGCAGCGCGGCACACACCATCGCGCCGAGCACCGCCATGTACACGGTGACCGGCAGCACCATGCCCTGCTCCAGCAGGGCCGGCCAGAACCACGCCAGCATCGCCACGCAGGCCAGCACCACGACGGCCGCCGCGACCAGCCGCGAGGTGCGCCTGACCACCAGCGGGACCAACGCGGCAAGGAAGCACAGGTGGGCGATCAGGAACGACGCCAGGCCCAGCACGAAGGACGGCGCCCACCACGGCATCGCGAGCAGATAGTCGCCCGCCGCGGATCCGACCAGCGCCGCGATCAGCCAGCGCCGTTCCCGGGCGATCGGATGGCGCAGCGCGGCCACCGCCAGCAGCACCGCGGCGGCGGCCTTGAGGGCAGGCTGCAGGGCGAACTGCCCGGTGAGCTCGGCACCGGCGGGCACCCGCAGCGCGACGGTGATGAGAAATACCCCGTAGCCGGCACCGACGGCGACCGCCAGCACCCAGAACCGCCGGGTCCACGGCGCTGCGTACGGTGAACCCATGCCTGAATCCGGTACCGACAGACCCGCCTTGGACGCCATCCTGGAGAAGGTACTGGAAGCGGTGCCGTTCCAATTGACGACCGAGGGTGGTCCCGCCGCCGCGCGGGAACGTTTCCGCGCGCTGCCGCGCCGCGAGGTGCATCAACAGCTACGCGTCGAGGACCGTGCGATCGAGGGCGTGGGGGTGCGGATCTACTGGCCTTCGGAACCGGCCGAGAAGCCGCCGGTATCAATCCCCGGGTCGCTTCGCTCCTGCCCGCCGGTACTGCTGTTCTTCCACGGCGGCGGCTGGGTCGTCGGCGATCTGGACACCTATGACGGCACCGCCCGCGAGCATGCGGTCGGGGTGGGTGCGGTGGTGGTGTCGGTGGACTACCGGCTGGCCCCCGAGCATCCCTATCCGGCGGCGGTCGACGATGTCTGGGCGGTGACGCGCTGGGTGGCCGCCCACGCCGACGAGCTGGGCGCCGACCCAGATCGCATCGCCGTGGCCGGGGATTCCGCAGGCGGCAACCTGGCCGCGGTGGTGGCCCTGCTGGCCCGTGACGCCGGGCTGAACCTGCGCGCCCAGCTGCTGTGGTACCCCGCGACCACCTGGGACACCAGGTTGGCGTCGTTCACCGAGAACGCCGACGCACCGATCCTCGACCGTGGCTCGGTCGGCGGCTTCTCCAGGCTGTACGCCGGTGACGCCGATCTGAGTGATCCGCCGGCCACCCTGGTGCCGGCTCGCGCCGCGTCGCTGGCCGGTGTGGCGCCGGCCTATATCGCGGTGGCCGGATACGACCCGCTGCGCGACGACGGAATCCGCTATGCGGAACTGCTGGCCGCCGCCGGGGTGCCCGCCCAGGTACACAACGCCGAAACGCTGGTGCACGGCTATCTGGGCTACTACGGTGTGGTCCCGGCGGCCACCGAGGCGGCCGATCTCGCCTTCGCCGCGCTGGCAGGCGGGCTAGCCTGACGTCATGGCTCCCCCCGCGCCGTCCTCCGGCGACACCGGCCCTGACGTCGACCCCAACCTCAAGGCACTGTTGGACGCCGTGCCACTGGAATTCACCGTCTCCGACGGTGTCGATCTGGCCCGCGAGAAGCTGCGCGCGCTGAAGCCGCCACCGGAGATGCTCCCGCAGCTGCGCGTCGAGGAACGCACGGTCGGTGACGGCGATCTCGCCGATATTCCGGCGCGGATCTACTGGCCGCCGGTGCAGCAGCACGACAACCTGCCGGTGCTCGTCTACTACCACGGTGGCGGCTGGGCGATCGGCGACCTGGACACCCATGACCACGTGGCCCGCGCACATGCGGTCGGCGCCGAGGCGATCGTGGTGTCGGTGGATTACCGTCTCGCCCCCGAGCACCCGTACCCGGCCGGCGTCGAGGACTCCTGGGCGGCGCTGCGCTGGGTGGGTGAGCACGCCACCGAACTGGGTGGTGACCCGACACGCATTGCGGTGGCCGGCGATTCGGCCGGCGGCAACCTGTCGGCGATCATGGCCTTGCGCGCCCGCGACGCCGGCGGACCGCCGCTGGTGTTCCAGTTGCTGTGGTACCCGGTGGCCGTCGGCGACCTGAAGGCGCCGTCGTTCATCGAGAACGTCGACGCTTACATCCTCAACCAGGACGTCATGAATGCCTTCCTGACCTGGTATCTGCCCGGAGTCGACCTCGACGATCCGGGCGCGCTGCCCACCGATGTCGCACCGGCCAATGCCGAGTCGCTGAGCGGCCTGCCGCCGGCCTTCATCGGCACCGCCGAGCACGATCCGCTGCGCGATGACGGCGGCAGGTACGCCGAACTGCTGACCGCGGCCGGTGTTGCGGTGCAGCACAGCAACGAACCGACGATGGTGCACGGCTACGTCAGCCTCGCGCTGGCCTCCCCCGCTGCCACCGAGGCCACCGAACGCGGGATCGCGGCCCTGCGGGCCGCGCTGCATCCGTGAGACGTCCCTGGCCGGGCGACTCAGTCCAAGGCCGCTGCCCGCTCCGCCCGCCGCCTGCGGGCCGCGGGGCTTCTCCGCTGCCCGTACATGGCCTGGTCTGCGCTGTCGAGGACGATATCGATGGATCGGCCATCACCGGGGCGGTGCGCCGCCGTGCCGATCGTCAGCGCGACCGGCACCGTCGTACCGTCGTCCAATGTGATCAGCGTGTTGTCCAACTCAGCGGTGATGCGATCCGACAGCACCGCCAGTCCTTCATCGGTGAAAGAGTCGGTGATCACCAGGAATTCATCACCACCCCACCGGACGACGAGATCGCCATCGCCGACCGCCGCGAGTAGGCGGCCGGCCACTTCCACCAAGATCCGGTCTCCGACGTGATGGCCGCACCGGTCATTGACGGACTTGAACCGCTCGATATCGCAGAACAGGACGCCGTAACCGTGTGCGCTCGAATCGAGCCGCTCTAGGCGACTCCAGGCGGCAGCCCGGTTCGCGATCGCTGTGAGCGGGTCGGTGCCGGCCAGGCGGGTCAGTTCGGCTTCACGGGCACGGTCTGCGGTGATATCCACCAGCTGCGAGACGAAACAACTGGGCCGTGCACGTGGATCGTGCACCAGCGCGACAGTAAGGTCACACCACACGATCTGTCCGGCCGCAGTGAAGAACCGCTTGGCGATGCGGTAGGAAAGCCGACGCCCTTCCAGACAGTCTGCGAGCAAGGCCAGGTCGGCATCCAGGTCATCTGGGTGGGTGATCTCCTGAAACGTCAACTGCGACAACGCCCGTTTACCGAATCCGAGAATGTCGCGCAATGCCCGGTTGGTGCGCAAGAACCTACCGTCCAAACCGACAACGGCCATTCCGATCGGAGAGTGTGCCAGTGCCAGCGCAAATCGTCGCTCGCCCAGCAGGTCGACGGCGCTGAACGATCCTTCCGACGGTGCCGCGGTGACGGCCGCGGGCGGGAAGCCGTGCGTGTGCGGCTTCGGGCGACTGAGGTGATAGCCCTGCGCCCAGGTGATACCCGCTGCGCTTACGGCGTCGAGTTCCCCCTGGGACTCCACGCCTTCGGCGATGACGATGGCACCGGTTTGCCTTGCGAACTCGGCGATGGCCTGCGCCAGTGTGCGCCGAGCATCATCGACATCGATACTGCGGATGATCGACTGATCGATCTTGACGAACTCTGGCCCCAATTCCAATAGGTGGGAGAACGAGGAAAAGCCGGCGCCGAGATCATCGACAGCAATCCGCATACCCCGTCCCCGACACCACTCGAGCGCTTCGTCGAGTGCGCTGTAGTTGTGCACGGCGTCGTGTTCGGTGATTTCCAGCACGATCCGCGACGGGTCGACATCCACGAGAAGCTCAGCCCACGGTATCCGCAGCAACGCTGCCGGCGAGACGTTGATCGCGATGAACACCTCTCGGGGCAGTTGCGGCAGCAAGGAGAAGACGCGCGTCACGATCGCGGTTTCCAGTTCGATGTCAAGACCCAGCAGGGCGGCCTGTTCGAGGAAGACATCCGGCCGAAACGGTTCGCACGAAAAGCGGGCGAGCGCCTCCACTCCCATCACCTTGCCGCGCGCAACCTCGTGGACCGCTTGGAAGACCACTTCGAAGTCTCGCTCTGCGACCACTCGGCGAATCACGTTGCGGTGGTCCGCGGTGGCGTCGACTCCGCCCGCGGGCGAGTCGAACAACGCACCGATGAGTTCGGCAGCATGCCTCACGATCCGAAGATCAGCGTTGGCGAGATGCGGCTTCGGCTCACGGCTCGCGGCACACACCATGCCTATCGGCGCGCCGTCGGCGCCGAGCACCGGCACGCCCAAGTACGCGCCCAGGCTCCACTCATGCGTGATCGGAAGAAGGGCAGTCGTCCGATTGGCCGCGGTATCCGGGATCACCGCAGGCAGCCGTCCATCAATGACGCGTACGCAGTAGGACCCGGAAAGCGACGCCCGTTCACTGGGAGACAGGCCGAGCGCTTCTGCGTCCCCGTCGAGCACCTCGAACTCTTGCATCCCGTCGCGGAACCTGGCCAGCCACGCGGTTTCCAGTCCGAAGCGGGTGCGCAGGAAACCCAAAATCGTACGCACCAGCTCGACCGGAACATCGGGTTCCCTGGGGGCGAGCACGCGCCTCACCTTAATTGACCCGCAGGACAATTTCTCTCAGGTCGCGGCGCCGTCTACGCGGCCAACTGGCCGCCGCAATGCCTTCGGGCTCCTAGACGGAAGCCTTCAGGTCGTCGACCTTGTTGGTCTGCTCCCACGGCAACTCGATATCGGTGCGTCCGAAGTGACCGTAGGCCGCCGTCTGCGCGTAGATCGGGCGCAGCAGGTCCAGGTCGCGGACGATGGCGCCGGGACGCAGGTCGAACACGCTGCTGATGGCCTTCTCGATGCGCGCCGGGTCGACGGTCTCGGTGCCGAACGTCTCGACGAACAGCCCGACCGGGGCGGCCTTGCCGATCGCGTAGGCGACCTGCACCTCGACCCGCTCCGCGAGCCCGGCGGCGACCACGTTCTTGGCCACCCAGCGCATCGCGTAGGCCGCCGAGCGGTCCACCTTTGACGGATCCTTGCCCGAGAACGCGCCGCCACCGTGGCGGGCCCAACCACCGTAGGTGTCGACGATGATCTTGCGGCCGGTCAGGCCGGCGTCACCCATCGGGCCGCCGAGCACGAACTTGCCGGTCGGGTTGACCAGCAGCCGGTAGTCGGAGGTGTCCAGGCTCTGGTGCCCGAGATCGGCGAGAACGGTGTTGACGACCTTCTCGCGGATGTCGGGGGTCAGCTGACCGTCCAGGTCGATGCCATCGGCGTGCTGCGTGGACAGCACCACGGTGTCGAGGCGCACCGGTGTCTTGCCGTCGTACTGGATGGTGACCTGGGTCTTGCCGTCCGGGCGCAGGTAATCCAGCACACCGTTCTTGCGCACCTCGGTGAGGCGGCGGGCCAGCCGGTGCGCCATCGCGATCGGCAGCGGCATGAGTTCGGGGGTGTCACCGATGGCGTAGCCGAACATCAGGCCCTGATCACCGGCGCCCTGGGAGTCCAGCGGGTCGCCCGCGCCCTCCACCCGGGCCTCGTGCGCCTTGTCGACGCCCTGGGCGATATCCGGGGACTGCGCGCCGATGGCGATGTTCACGCCGCAGGATGCGCCGTCGAAACCCTTGGTCGAGGAGTCGTAGCCGATCTCCAGGATGCGCTCACGCACGATCTTGGGGATATCGGCGTAGGCCGATGTGGTGACCTCGCCCGCGACATGTACCTGGCCGGTGGTGACCAGCGTCTCCACCGCAACCCGCGATGCGGGATCCTGCTCCAGCAGCGCGTCGAGCACCGAGTCGCTGATCGCATCACAGATCTTGTCGGGGTGACCTTCGGTGACCGACTCACTGGTAAACAGCCGACCTGCGCTCACGTGGCATCCTCCATTAATTAGATAGACGAATCATCATTGTGCTCATTGGCAGCCAACCGTGTATACGCCCATGACGCAACAGTTACCTGCACGCGGTGTCACCCCTGCAGGAGTGCCCCGATCGCGTCCACGATACGGCTGGCCATCAAAGTCTTCGAACCGTGCTCCAGTGCGGTCTCGGTGCCGTCGGCGGCCAGTATCCAACCGTCGTTGTGATCGACCTCGAACGCCCTGCCCTCACCGACGGCATTGACCACCAGCAACTCGCAGCCCTTGCGCTTCAGCTTGGCCCTGGCGTGGAACAACACGTCACCGTTGGCATCGCCGGTCTCGGCGGCGAAACCGACGATGGCCCGCATGTTGGGCAGCTGACCGTCGACACGGGCGCGGACGGCGCCGGCCAGCACATCGTCATTGCGGACGAGTTCGACCGACGGCGCGTCCGTCTCGTCGGCGCTCTTCTTGATCTTGGCGGTGGCCACCTGGGCCGGCCGGAAATCTGCGACGGCGGCGGCCATCACCAGGACATGGGCCTCGGGCGCGTGCTTGGACACCGCGTCACCGAGTTGAGCGGCCGAGCCGATGTGCACCACGTTCACCCCGGCCGGGTCGATGAGCCCGGCGGTGTTTCCGGCGATGAGGGTGACCTCGGCCCCGCGCTGGGCCATCACCCGCGCGACCGCGTAGCCCTGCTTGCCCGAACTCCGATTGCCGATGAAGCGCACCGGGTCCAGCGGCTCGCGAGTGCCGCCCGCGGTGACCAGGACCTTGACGCCGGCCATGTCATAGGGCAGCGCATCGCCGCGCTCCAGCAGCAGTCCGGCCAGGGTGGTGATCTCCTCGGCCTCGGGTAGCCGGCCCGGACCGGTATCGGCGCCGGTGAGACGTCCGGACGCCGGTTCCAGCACGACCGCACCGCGACGCCGCATCGTGGCCACATTCTCGACGGTGGCCGGGTGGAACCACATCTCGGTGTGCATGGCGGGCGCGAACAGCACCGGACAGCGGGCGGTCAGCAGGGTCGCGGTGAGCAGATCATCGGCGCGGCCGGCGACGGCACGCGCGAGCAGGTCCGCGGTCGCGGGCGCCACCACGACCAGATCGGCCTCCTGGCCGAGCCGGACATGGGGCACCTCGTCGACGTTCTCGAACACGCCGGTCTGCACCCGGTGCCCGGACAGTGCTTCGAAGGTCGCGGCGCCGACGAACTTCAGCGCCGACTCGGTCGGGATGACCCGAACCTCATGGCCCGCCTCGGTGAGTTGACGGACGACCGTGCACGCCTTGTAGGCGGCGATGCCCCCGGCCACACCGACGATGATCCGTTTCCGGTCGGTCATATCCGCCCTTCGGCCGCGAGCCTCACAGGTCAGGCTGAGTGATCGCCCTCGGAATGCTCAAGCAGATCGGCGTGGATCTCGCGCATCGCGATCGACAACGGCTTCTCCTGCAGCCCCGGCTCGACGAGCGGGCCGACGTACTCCAGGATGCCGTCGCCGAGCTGGTTGTAGTAATCGTTGATCTGGCGTGCCCGCTTGGCGGCGTAGATGACCAGCGCATACTTGCTGGATGCGCGGTCGAGCAGCTCATCGATGGGCGGGTTGGTGATGCCCAGCGGCGTGTCGTAGGCGTTGGCGGCGTCAAGGTTCTCGACAGGCGTGCTCACAAAATTCTCCCAAGGCTGTAATCAAGATTCGGTGTTAGAGATGTTGCTGTTGATGAGGTTGAGGCGGCTGTCGGATCGAACCGGCTAACGGGCCACCAGCAAGGATACCAATTCTGCGCACGCCGACTCCAATTGAGTGTTGACCACCACGACATCGAAGTCGCCTTGGGCGGCCATTTCCTCGCGGGCGGTGCTCAGGCGCCGGGCCTGTACCTCCGGGCTCTCGGTCCCGCGGCCGATCAGTCGCTCCTCCAGCACCGCCCAACTGGGCGGGGCGAGGAACACCGTGGTGACCTCGGGCATGGCGGCTTTCACGGCGCGGGCGCCGGCCAGATCGACCTCGATCAGTACCGGGACGCCCTCGCTGGTGGCGGAACGCACAGGTGCTGCCGGCGTGCCCGAGCGGTGCAGACCGCCGTGGATATCGGCCCATTCGAGGAGTTCACCCTCATCGATCATCCGCTGGAACTGCTCGGCGGAGACGAAGGTGTAGTCCACGCCGTCGACCTCACCGGGTCGCGGCGCACGTGTCGTCACGGACACGCTGAAATGCAGGTCGGGAATCCGGTCGCGCAGACAGCGCACCACGGTGGACTTCCCGACGGCGGACGGGCCGGACAGGACCACCACTGCAGCCTTGCCCGGCCCACCACCAGTCTTCACTTGTCTGTACTGCGTTTTAGTCGGCGGTGAAGTCGAACTTCTCCAGGAGTGCCTTGCGCTGACGATCGCCGAGGCCGCGCAGGCGGCGGGTCGGAGCGATCTCCAGTTCGGTCATGATCTCCTGCGCCTTGACCTTGCCGACCTTGGGCAGGGCCTCCAGAAGTGCGGAGACCTTCATCTTGCCCAAGACCTCATCGGACTCGGCGTCCTTCAGTACCTGCTTGAGGTTGGTGCCGCCACGCTTCAGCCGATCTTTGAGCTCGGCTCGCGCTCGACGTGCGGCAGCAGCCTTCTCCAACGCTGCCGCGCGCTGTTCGTCGGTCAACTGGGGAAGGGCCACGGGGTTCCTCCGTCTCTTGCCATCTGTTGTTTCATCACGGCTGGATCACGTAACCAGCCAGCGACGACGACCGTACCCACGCATCCTGACGAAAGCTAACCCCACCCCCGGGTTACGCCGTCAAAAGTCCAGCGTGTACGGCATATGCACGCAGTGCCGGTTTCCGGCGTGTCCGCCACGTGCGCGCCACCAGGATTTCTGATCTCCCTGCATATCAAGGGTTTTCAGCACTTCAGCAGGTCGGCGGGGTTTTCCGCCGACTTGCCGGAAGTTCGCTGAATCCCGAATCCTGGCGGTCGAATGAGAAATTTTCGCTGGTCATGGCGTGTCGGGCGTGTCGTCGGCCGCACCCGGACCCGGGCCGCGGACCGGCCGCCGCATACACCTAGATCAGCTAAACAAAGATTGGCTACTGAGGAGTAGGATGCCGCGGATGTCTGCGGTGATCCGGGCGTTCTGCGCAGTCCTCGCGCTGCTGCTCACCGGCGCCCTGACGAGCCTGGCCGCTCCGGCCTGGGCCTGCGGATGCGGGGCGTACATCCCCGACCGGGCCGGCACGACCGTCGTCGACGAACGGGCGCTGATCGCCTGGGATGGCAGCACCGAGGACATCCTGATGTCCTTCGGTGTCAGCGGGGCCTCGGAACGGGCCGCCTGGGTGATGCCGGTGCCGTCGGCGGCCCGGGTCACCCTGGGTGACCACGCGGTGTTCGACGATCTCGCCGCGCTGACCGCACCGCGCATCGAGTACCGCGACAGCTGGTGGCCGACCTTCAGCTGGCTGACCCACGGCACCGCCGGCACACCGGAGGGCGTGGGCGGCCGCCCGCCGGGTGGGGTCAGCGTGCTGGCCACCCAGCGCATCGGTCCGTTCGAGGTGACCCGGCTGGCCGGTGACTGTTCGGCGGCCCTGGCGGCCTGGCTGGGCGACAACGGCTTCCCGCAGCCGCCCACGCTGGATGACAACCTGGCGCCCTATGTGGAGCAGGGCTGGGAGATCGTCGCCATCCAGCTCGCCGCGGACGGCACCGGCTCGTTGACCGGCGCGCTGCAGCCGCTGCGGCTGTCCTTCGCCTCCGACACGGTGGTGTATCCGATGCGGTTGTCGCGGGCGGCGACCGTGCCGCAGTCCGTGGAGCTGTCGGTACTCGCCGAGCACCGGATGGATCCGAGCACCGTGCCGGTCGCCGGCACCCAGCCGCTACTGCGCTACGCCGGACACCTCGACGAGCAGACGGCGCCCGCCGCGCTCGCGCCCTACCTGGCGGCCGGCACCTTCCTGACCAGTTGGACCGACCTCATCGGCGAACCCGCGCGGATCGACCACGACTACGTGTTCACCCAGGCCGACAGCGATACGACCTATCAACAGGTCATCTACCGCACCCGTGATCGCGGTGACCTCACCGGCGCGCTGCTGATCCTGGCCGTCGTGGCGACCGCGACGTTCCTGGTGCTGCGCCGGGTGCGTCAGGCCAGGTAGGCGACCTGGTCGCGCAGCGCCGCCGCGGCGGCCCGCAACGCACCGATATCGGGCCCGGCGCGCAGGATCTCGCGGGACACCGCCGGCAGCACCCGGGCGCCGAGCCTGCCCAGATCCTCGGCACGCCCGCCCTGGGCGCCCACCCCGGGCGCCAGCACGGGGCCGTCGAGTGCATCCAGATCCGGCAGCACCTCCAGGGTCGCCCCGATCACCACTCCCACCGAACCGGTTGCCGTGGAACGGTTCTCGGCGCCGGCGGCGTCGACGATGGACTGCGCGACGGTGCGCCCGTCCGCGGTGGCGCGCTGCACGCTCGCGCCCTCGGGGTTCGATGTCGCCGCCAGCACGAACACACCGCGCCCGTGTGCCGCGGCGACGTCCAGCAGCGGTCGCAGCGATTCGAAGCCCAGGTACGGCGAGGCGGTGACCGCATCGGCGGCCAGCGGCGACTCCCCCGCCCAGGCCTGGGCATAGGCGGCCATCGTGGAGCCGATATCACCGCGTTTGGCATCGGCGAGCACCAGCACGCCGGCCTCCCGTAGCCCAGCGATCGTCTGCTCAAGGACCGCGAAACCGGCCGAGCCGTAGGCCTCGAAGAAGGCCACCTGCGGCTTGACGATCGCGAAATCGGCGAAGGCCTGCACGCAGATCTCACTGAATGCCTTCAGGCCCGAGACATCGACGGGCAGGCCCCACGACGACAAGAGTTCGGGGTGCGGGTCGATACCGGGGCACAACGGCCCCCTGGCGGCGACGGCGTCGGCCAGGCGCGCCCCGAAGCCCGTCACGGCCGGCCGTTCCCCAACTGGCTGTGCAACTCCTGCAGGGACCGCACGCCGATATCGCCGCGGATACCTGCCTCGATGCCCTGCACCGCGGCCGAGGCGCCCTGCACCGTCGTCACGCACGGGATGTTCATCGACACCGCGGCCGAACGGATCTCGTAGCCGTCGATACGTGGCCCGGAGTTGCCGTACGGGGTGTTGATCACCATGTCGACCTCGCCGGAGCGAATGGCGTCCACGGCAGACCGGACGGGCCTGCCCTCGCCCGGCTCCTCGAAGTTCTTGCGCACAACGTCGCAGGGAATACCGTTGCGGCGCAGCATCTCCGCGGTGCCCTCGGTGGCCAGCACCTGGAACCCGAGATCCGCCAGGCGCTTGACCGGGAACACCAGCGAACGCTTGTCCCGGTTGGCCACCGAGACGAACACCGTGCCCGAGGCGGGCAACGATCCGTAGGCCGCGGTCTGGCTCTTGGCGAAGGCGGTGCCGAAATCTCGGTCGATGCCCATCACCTCGCCGGTGGACTTCATCTCCGGCCCGAGCAGCGAATCCACCTGCGAACCATCGGCCTTGCGGAACCGGTGGAAGGGCAGCACCGCTTCCTTCACCGCGATCGGGGCGTCCGGGGAGACCGTCGCGCCGTCCCCCCGCGCGGCGAGCACGCCCTCCTCGCGCAGCTGGGCGATGGTGGCGCCCAGCATGACCCGCGCGCACGCCTTGGCCAGCGGGATCGCGGTCGCCTTGGAGACGAACGGCACGGTGCGGCTGGCCCGCGGATTGGCCTCCAGGACGTAGAGCACATCGTCCTTGAGTGCGTACTGCACATTGAGCAGACCGACGACGCCGATACCGTGCGCCAGCGCCTCGGTGGCCTCGCGGACCTTCTCGATATCGGTGCGGCCCAGCGTGACCGGCGGCAGCGCGCACGCCGAGTCACCGGAGTGGATACCGGCCTCCTCGATATGTTCCATCACGCCGCCGATGTAGACCTCGGCGCCGTCGCAGAGCGCGTCGACATCGATCTCGATGGCGTCCTCGAGGAACCGGTCCACCAGCACCGGATGCTCCGGGGAGAGCTCGGTGGCCCGGGTGATGTACCCCTGCAGGGTTTCCTCGTCGTAGACGATCTCCATACCGCGCCCGCCGAGCACATAGGACGGCCGCACCAGCACCGGATAACCGATATCGGCGGCGATCCTGCGCGCCTGGTCGAAACTGGTCGCGGTGCCGAACCGGGGTGCGGGCAGCCCGGCCCGGCGCAGCACCTCACCGAACTCGCCACGGTCCTCGGCCAGATCGATGGCCTCGGGCTTGGTGCCCACGATCGGCACACCGGCCTTCTCCAGCCGCGCGGCCAGCCCCAGCGGGGTCTGCCCGCCCAGCTGAACGATGACACCCACGACACCGGGACCGCCTGCGCCGGAAGCCTGTTCGGCGTGATAGACCTCCAGCACATCCTCGAAGGTCAGCGGTTCGAAGTACAGCCGGTCGGCGGTGTCGTAATCGGTGGACACCGTCTCGGGGTTGCAGTTGACCATGATGGTCTCGAAGCCGGCCTGGCTCAGCGTCGTCGCTGCGTGCACGCAGCTGTAGTCGAACTCGATGCCCTGCCCGATCCGGTTGGGCCCGGAACCCAGGATGAGCACCTTGGGCCGCTCGGTCTGCGGGGCGACCTCGGTCTCGGCGGAGGGGTCCAGCTCGTAGCTGCTGTAGTGGTACGGAGTGCGGGCCTCGAACTCCGCGGCGCAGGTGTCCACGGTCTTGTAGACCGGGTGGATGCCGAGCCGCTCGCGCAGCGCCCGCACCCCGGTCTCACCGGCGAGTTCCGGTCGCAGTGCCGCGATCTGACCGTCGGACAGCCCGCTGTGCTTGGCGTGGCGCAGCAGCGTCTCGTCCAGCACCGGCGCGTCGACCAGCTCGCCGCGCAACGTCACCAGGGTGGCGATCTGGTCGACGAACCAGGGATCCACCCCGGAGGCGTCGGCGACCTGCTCGACCGAGCCGCCCAGGCGCAGCGCCTGCTCGATGACGTAGATCCGGCCGTCGGTGGCGATGCGCAGATCGGCCAGCAGTTCGTCGAGGGTGGCCTCGCGGTCGGGTTGGGTCCAGAAGCCGGCACGCTTGGTTTCCAGCGAACGCATCACCTTGCCCAGGGCTTCGATGAAGTTGCGGCCCAGTGACATCGCCTCGCCCACCGATTTCATGGTGGTGGTCAGCGTCGGGTCGGCGCCGGGGAACTTCTCGAAGGCGAACCGGGGCGCCTTGACCACGACGTAGTCCAGGGTCGGCTCGAAACAGGCCGGGGTCTCCTTGGTGATGTCGTTGACGATCTCGTCCAGGGTGTAACCGATGGCCAGCTTGGCGGCGATCTTGGCGATCGGGAAACCGGTCGCCTTGGACGCCAGTGCCGACGAGCGCGACACCCGCGGGTTCATCTCGATGACGATGAGACGCCCGTCTGTGGGGTTGATGGCGAACTGGATGTTGCAGCCGCCGGTGTCCACGCCGACCTCGCGCAGGATGGCGATGCCGAGATCGCGCATGGTCTGGTACTCACGGTCGGTCAGCGTCATCGCCGGGGCCACGGTCACCGAGTCGCCGGTGTGCACGCCCATCGGATCGAAATTCTCGATCGAGCAGACCACCACCACGTTGTCGTGATGGTCGCGCATCAGCTCGAGCTCGAATTCCTTCCAGCCGTAGATGGATTCCTCGATGAGCACGTTGGCGGTGGGCGAGGCCGACAGACCGTCCCCGGCCATCCGCTCGACATCCTCGGTCGAGTAGGCCATGCCCGAGCCCAACCCACCCATCGTGAACGAAGGGCGAACCACGACGGGAAGTCCGAGTTCGGCGACGGTCTCGCGGACCTCGTCCATGGTGAAGCAGACCCGTGACTTCGCCGACTCACCACCGACCTTGGCGACGATGTCCTTGAACTTCTGCCGGTCCTCGCCGCGCTGGATGGCATCGAAATCGGCGCCGATCATCTCGACGCCGTAGCGCTCCAGGATGCCCTGATCGTGCAGGGCCACCGCGGTGTTGAGTGCGGTCTGCCCGCCCAGGGTGGCCAGCACGGCATCGATCTTGTTCCCGCGCTCTGCCTGCTGGGCGAAGATCTTCTCCACGAACGCCGCGGTGATGGGCTCGACGTAGGTGTGATCGGCGTACTCCGGGTCGGTCATGATGGTCGCCGGGTTCGAGTTGATCAGGCTGACCTGCAGACCCTCGGCACGCAGCACGCGGCAGGCCTGGGTGCCCGAGTAGTCGAACTCGCAGGCCTGGCCGATGACGATCGGGCCGGACCCGATCACCAGGACGTGGTTGAGATCGCTGCGACGTGGCATTACTTGCTCTCCCCGGACAGAAGGTCGATGAACTGGTCGAACAGGTACTCGGCGTCCCGCGGGCCGGCGGCGGCCTCGGGGTGGTACTGCACCGAGAAGGCACGTCCGTCAACGAGTTTGATGCCCTCCACGGTGCCGTCGTTGGCGCAGGTGTGGCTCACGATGCCGCGGCCGAACGGAGTGTCGAACTCCTCGCCGGCCTCGCCTTCCAGCGCGAACCCGTGGTTCTGCGCGGTGATGGCGACATTGCCGGTGGCGTGATCCATCACCGGGATGTTGATACCGCGGTGGCCGAAGGTCATCTTGTAGGTGGACCGGCCGAGTGCCCGGCCCAGGATCTGGTTGCCGAAGCAGATGCCGAAGAGCGGTATTCCGGCGCCCAGCACCTGTCGGGTGACCTCCACGATGTGGTCGGCGGTGGCCGGGTCACCGGGCCCGTTGGACAGGAACACCCCGTCGGGCTTCAGTTCGGCGATCTCGTCGAAGGTGGTCGCCGAGGGCAGCACGTGACTGCGCACCCCGCGGCGGGCGAAGTTGCGTGGCGTGTTGGTCTTGATGCCGAGGTCGATCGCCGCAACCGTGAAGCGTTGCTGCCCTTCGGCTTCCACCACATAACGCGACTCGGTGCTGACTTGGCCGGCCAGGTCGGCTCCGAGCATCGAGGGCTGGCTGCGCACCCGGTCCACGAGGGTGGCCACATCTTCCGCATCGGACAGGCTCGCCCCGGAGAACACCCCCGCTTTCATCGAACCCGTGCTGCGCAGATGCCGCACCACGGCGCGGGTGTCGATGCCCGCGATGCCGACGATGCCCTGACGCACCAGCTCGTCGTCGAGGGTGCCGGTGGCGCGCCAGTTCGAGGCTCGCGGCGAGGGGTCGCGCACCGCGTATCCGGCCACCCAGATCTTGTCGCCGCGGCTCTCGCCGTCTTCACCGTTCCACCCGGTGTTGCCGATCTGCGGCGCCGTCGCCACCACGATCTGGCGGTGATAGCTCGGATCGGTCAGCGTCTCCTGGTAGCCGGACATGCCGGTGGAGAACACCGCCTCACCGAGGGTCTGACCGATCGCGCCGAACGGCGTACCGGTGAAGACCCGGCCGTCCGCCAGAACCAACAGGGCGCGCTTCTCGCTGGCCATCACACGTCCTCCTCATTGCCTGATTTACTGCCGACCCATTCACTGATTTCGCCGCGGTCGTCGGCGCGGAAGCCGGTGTCGATTTCGGTGCCCGAGGGCAGTTTCCACCGGATGGCGAGGATGCCCTCGAAGGTCAGCGCCTTGCCGGCGATGGCGCGTTCGCTGCGCACCGCCACGATGGACTCGTCGGGGATCCAGATCGGTCCGATACCGGTGCGCTGCACCATGATCCCCTCGGGGTAGCGGGTCAGCACCGCCTTGGCGCGGAACCCCAATGCCGCCGCGGCGACCTTGTCGTTCCAGTGCGGGGCAATGGTGCTGCCGACGTAGAGCCCCCTGGTGGGTCCGGTCAACACCGGCCCGACGGAGTCGGGAAGCGGGGGCAGGCTGCCGATCAGTTCGGCCTGCCGGGCCATCCGGTTGCGCCAGCCGGTCAGCAGCCTGCGGACGAAGAACCCGATCAACAGAGCAATGACGGCCGCCACCACCAGCGATCCGATCAGGGTCTGGTCGTTCATGAAGGAACCGCCCCGTTGCGCGCGGTGATCGTGCCGCGCAGCAGGGTCAGCGTCACCGTCGCCGGCAGTTCCATCGACTCGAACGGGGTGTTGTCCGAGCGGCTGGCCAGCTTCGATCCGGTGACCGTCCAGGTGGTTTCGGGGTCCATGACGGTGAGGTTGGCGGGCTCGCCCACCTCCAGCGGGCGGCCCTGATCCGGCAGACCGACGATCGCCGCCGGAGCCTCGCTCATCACCCGGGCGACATCGCGCCAGGTCAGCAGGCCGGGATTGACCATGGTGGCGACGACCACCGACAGCGCCGTCTCCAGCCCCAGCATGCCCGGACGCGCGTTGGCGAATTCGCAGCACTTCTCCTGCGCGGCGTGCGGCGCGTGATCGGTGGCGACACAGTCGATGACGCCCTCGGCGAGCGCGCGCCGCAGCGCCTCGATATCGCTGGCCTCGCGCAGCGGCGGGTTGACGCGGTTGCGACCGTCGTAACTGCTCAGCCGGGCGTCGTCGAGCAGCAGGTGATGCGGTGTGACCTCGGCGGTGATCGAAATGCCTTGCGCCTTTGCCCATTTCAGCAGCTCGACAGTGCCGGCCGTGGACGCGTGGCAGATGTGTACCCGGGCCCCGGCATCGCGGGCCAGGATCGCGTCGCGCGCGACGATGGATTCCTCGGCCGACCGCGGCCAGCCGGCCAGGCCGAGCTTGGCGGCGTTGGGCCCTTCGTGAGCGACGGCACCGACGGTGAGCCGCGGTTCTTCGGCGTGCTGGGCGATGAGCACACCGAGTCCGCCGGCGTACTCCAGCGCACGCCGCATGATGAGCGGGTCGTGCACGCAGATGCCGTCATCGGAGAACATCCGGACCTGGCCCGCGCCGGCGGCCATCAGGCCCATCTCGGTGAGTTGCTTGCCGTCCAGACCCACGGTGACCGCACCGACCGGGTGCACGTCGACCAGGCCGACCTGCTGGCCACGGTGCCACACGTGGTCGGTGACCACCGGGCTGTCGGCGACCGGGTCGGTGTTGGCCATCGCGAACACCGCGGTGTAACCGCCGAGCGCGGCTGCCGCCGAGCCGGTTTCGATGTCCTCGGCGTATTCGCGGCCCGGCTCGCGCAGGTGGGTGTGCAGATCGACGAAACCGGGCAGCAGGATCTGACCGGCCGCCTCGATGACCTCGGCGTTCTCGGACTCGAGACCGGGGCCGATCTCGGCGATCTGACCGTCGGCGATACGCACATCGACGGGATCGCCTTCACCGTAGAGCCGTACGCCCTTGATCAGGACCGTCATGCCGTCACCGCAACCTCTCCGGACCCGGCGCCGACCAGCAGGTGGAACAGCACCGCCATCCGTACGTGAACTCCGTTGGAAACCTGTTGCAGCACCGCTGATTGCGATGAATCGGCCACCGAGTACGCGATCTCCATACCGCGCAGCATCGGGCCGGGGTGCAGAACCACCGCGTGCTCGGCAAGCTTGGCCTGCCGCTTCTCCGAGAGTCCGTAGAGCACCGAGTACTCCCGGGCCGACGGGAAGAAACCGCCGTTCATCCGTTCGGCCTGTACCCGGAGCATCAGCACCGCGTCCGCGGCGGGCAGTTCGGCGTCAAGGTCGTGGGATACCGTCACCGGCCATCCGGACACGCCGACCGGCAGCAGGGTGGGCGGGGCGACCAGCACCACCTCGGCGCCCAGTGTGGCGAGCAGTTCGACATTGGAACGCGCCACCCGGCTGTGCAGCACATCGCCGACGATCACCACGCGCCTGCCCTCGATGGAGCCGAGACGCTGGCGCAGCGTCAGCGCATCGAGCAACGCCTGGGTGGGGTGCTCGTGGGTGCCGTCACCGGCATTGATGACGCTCGGTCCCCCGCTTGCCCCCGGAGCACCGCCGTCCTCCCGTGTCCACTCGGAGAGTTGTTGGGCCGCACCGGAGGCCGGATGCCGGATGATCAGCGCGTCGGCTCCGGCGGCCCGCAGGGTCAGCGCGGTGTCGCGCAGCGATTCGCCCTTGACCACCGAGGAGCCCGAAGCGCTGACGTTGATGACGTCGGCACTCATCCACTTGCCCGCGACCTCGAACGACACCCGGGTCCGGGTGGAGTTCTCGTAGAACATGGTGATGATGGTGCGACCACGCAGGGTCGGCAACTTCTTGACCTCGCGCCCGAGCAGCGCCTCGCGGAAACGGTCGGCGTCGTCGAGCAGGGCGACCGCCTCATCGCGCGACAGGTCGGCTGCCGCCAACAGATGTTTCACCGCGTTCGTCCGTTCTTCGCGCAAGCGCTCATCACCGCAGGGGCCCCCCTCTGGGCGCGATCTTGACTCCGTCATATCCGTCGGGCTCCTGCAGGCGCACCTTGACGTTCTCGGCGCGCGACGTGGGCACATTCTTGCCGACGTAGTCCGCGCGGACCGGCAGCTCCCGGTGGCCGCGGTCGACCAGCACCGCCAGCTGCACGATGCGGGGCCGCCCGATATCACGCAGCGCGTCGAGCGCCGAGCGCACCGACCGCCCGGAATAGAGCACGTCGTCGACGAGGATCACCAGGGCGCCGTCGATACCGCCGGCCGGGATGGAGGTCGACTCCAGCGGCCGCGGTGGTTTGGAGTTCAGGTCGTCGCGGTAGAGCGTGATGTCCAGCGCGCCGTGCGGCAGCGTGACATCGGCGAATTCCTTGACCTTCTCGGCGAGCCTGGCCGCCAGCGTCACACCGCGGGTGGGGATGCCCAGCAGCACGACGCGCGGGGCGTCCGGCGCGTCGAGCGCGGTCTTCTCGATGATCTGGTGCGCGATGCGCGAGATCGTCCGGCTCACATCGGCGGCGGACATCAATTCCCGGTCGGGACTGGCAGGGTTTGCGGCAGCCACGAGTAAACCCGGACCTCCTTCTCCGCCTCTCGGGACGGATCGTTAAAGGACGTCGAACTGCCGGTTACTTTAGCAGGGTGAACCTCGACAACAATCGCGCCTCCATCTCCGAGGCCATCGATGGGGGCCTGCTGGCCGGCGCCGTCACCCTGGTCTGGCATGCCGGGCAGGTGGTGCAGGTCAACGAGCTGGGCCACCGCGATATCGAGGCCCGGCTGCCGATGCAGCGTGACACGATCTTCCGCATCGCCTCGATGAGCAAACCGGTCACCGTGGCGGCGGCGATGACACTGGCCGAAGAGGGACTGTTCGGGCTCGACGACCCGGTGGCCCGGTGGCTGCCCGAGATCGCCGGACTGCGGGTACTGATCGAGCCGCGCAGCGCGCTGGACGACACCACGGGCCTGCGCCGTCCCATCACGTTCGACGATCTGATGACCCATCGGGCGGGCTTCGCCTACCCGTTCTCCATCACCGGGCCGCTCGCCAAGGCCTACGGGAGGCTGTCGTTCCGGCAGAACGAGGAGCGCTGGCTCGCCGAACTGGCCCAGTTGCCGCTGGCGCATCAGCCCGGGTCCCGGATCACCTACAGTCACGGCACCGATGTGCTGGGTATCGCGATCTCCCGGATCGCGGGCAAGCCGCTGCACCAACTGCTCGCCGAGCGCATCTTCGATCCACTGGGCATGTCCGACACCGGTTTTGCGCTCAGTCTGGCGCAGCGACGCCGGATGGCCACCATGTACGGTCTCGGTGCCGACGAGACATTGCGCGACGACGTGATGGGCCCCCCGGCGTTGACGCCGCCCGAATTCTGTGCCGGCGGTGCGGGTTTGATGTCGACGGCCGACGACTATCTGACGTTCGCCCGGATGCTGCTGGGCGACGGCACGGTGGACGGGGTGCGGGTGCTTTCGCCGGAGTCGGTGCGCTTGATGCGCACCGACCGGCTGACCGCGGATCAGAAGGAACAGAACTTCCTCGGGGTGCCGTTCTGGATCGGCCGCGGATTCGGCCTGAGCATGTCGGTGGTCACCGATCCTGCCCAGTCCGAACGGTTCTTCGGCCCTGGCGGTCTCGGTACGTTCGGCTGGCCCGGCGCCTTCGGCACCTGGTGGCAGGCCGACCCTACCAATGATGTCATCGTGCTGTATCTGATCCAGAACTATCCGGACCTGACCGCCGACATCGCCCAGGTCGCCGGGAACACCTCGATGGCCAAATTGCGGATGGCGCAACCAAAGTTCGTCCGGCGCACGTATCAGGCGCTCGGCGTTTAGGGGTGCCCGGGCACCAGGCGGCAGCAGCGGACTGGACCGTCTTTCCCGGAAAGGGACTCGGAAAACTCGAATTCGGCATGTCTGGGGCGCAGGTGGACGCGCTGTCCGATACGTACGGCGCCGTGACCGGGCGAATGAATGACCTTGCCCCCGAAGACATTCTGCGCGACACCCTGGAGGCGTTCGGCGACGCGATGAGCGAGGACGAAAAGCGCGCCTTCATCGCGGCGTACGAGGACAACGCCCCAGCCGCTGACAGTGTGACCGAAACCCGTGGCGACCCCGGCGTCGTTCTGAGCTACCGGGCCGACCGGCTTATCGAGATCATGCCGGCCATATTGCAGCGCCCACTGTTCGTCGATGGCAAGGACATATTCGCGCTGCGCGAGCTGGAGCCGCTGGCGCTCCTGGAGCGGCTCAATGCGTATCCCGGACGCTACGCCGGCACCGAGGCGGCGTTCGACAACCTCGCCATCTCGGTGGACGGGTTCTGCGTCACCGACCCGGCTACCGGTGTGCGCACGCTCGACGAGACCGACGAGCGGTTTCTGCGACGCACGGTGGTCCTGCGGTCCAGCCCCTATCTGCCTGCGGACGAGATGGATCGGTTCATCCTTCATTCGGTGACCGACAGCCGCGGCTAGGCACCTGCCGAGCCCGATGTATCGAGAGCTCAGCCACCCTCGTCGGAATCGGGTGGTGGGAGGAGTTCTTCGGGGTGGAAGTGGTGGTTGAGGGTGTCGGCGCCGGTGTCCATCAGTGGTGGTGGGTGCCAGTGCACGCGGCCGGTCTCTTTGTCGATGGTGTTGGTCCAGCCCAGTTCGGCGAGCTGGTTGTCCGGTCCGCAGCCCAGCCCGAGGTCGGGTGCGTCGGTGAGTCCGCCGTTGTTCCAGCTGGGATTGGCGTGATGGGCCTGGCAGCGGCATGCTGCTTGGGTGCAGCCGGGTCGGGTGCAGCCGCGATCGCGGTTGTAGAGCAGTAGGCGTTGGGCTTTGGTGGCCAACCGTTTGGAACGGCCCATGTAGAGCGGTTCGGCGGTGTGGTGGCGGTAGACGATCAGGTAGTGATGCGCGTGTTCGGCGAGGCGGATCAGATCGCGCATGGGCATGAGGGTGCCCGCACCGGTGACCGCGATCCCGGCGGCGGCTTCCAACTCTTTGAGCGTGGTGGAGACGACCACGGTGACCGGTAGGCCGTTGTGTTGGCCGAGTTTCTTGGACATCAGGGTGTCGCGCAGGACGGCTTTGAGGGCGTCGTGGTTGCGTTGGGACTGGGTGCGGGGGTCGCGCAGATACTCGTCGAGGTCCCAGGTGACCGGCGGCTCGGCGGGTCCGGGCGCCCCCGGCGCGGGCACCGCGGGTTCGGGCTCGACCTCCGATTCGGCCTCTGCCCCGGCCTCGGGTTCGACCCCCCACTCGACCTCGCCCTCCGGCTCGGACACCTCGCTCTCGCCCTGCGGCTCGGGTTCGGGTTCGACTGGGTCCTCGTCAAGCGGGTTGGGGTCCGGATTGTTTTGGGGTGCCGCGTCATCGGGGTTGTTGATGCCCGGGCGGGCCCAGACCTCCAGGATGGTGCGCAGGTAGGCGGCGAACTCCGCATCCACCCAGCCCGACACTTTGGCCATCCCGTCGACGTCCTGGGCGCCGATGCTCAACCCGCGGCGGTGGGGTGCGGGGTCGGGGCCCCTCACCGTCGGGGTTGAGCAGAGCCAACGCGTGATCGGCGGCCTTCTGCAACGTTTCGGGGGTATTGGTGGCGGCGATGTCCACCAACGTGGATTCCAGCTGCCCGCGCGCGGTGGCGCCCAGATAAGCCGAGGCCTTCTTCAGCGTGGCACGGATGATGCTGATGTGCGCGGCATTGATGGTGCCGGCGGCCAGCGCGCCCGCGCAGGCCGCCAGTACCGGCTCCAACACTTCGCCGGTCATGGTGTGCCGGGGGCCGAGGTCGCGGGCCGCGGTGATGCGGCGTCCGGCTTCGGTGGCGCTGATCCGGTCGCGGGTGGTCAGGACGTCGGTCCAGGTTTTCCCGCCGATCTCGTGCGGGGTGGCCCGGTCCATCAGGGCGGCCAGGATCCGGTGATCGACCGCGGTATCGGCGCGGGCGTACTGCTCGCGCTCGGACAACAGTGCCAGCAGTTCGGCGGTGTCGAAGACGGTGAAGTCGGCGTCCAGCAGCGCCTTGACCGAGGCGGCGCGGTCGGAGCGGGCGTGTTGCACCGCGTCCCGACCGCCGGCCACCTCGTTGTTCATGACTCGAACATACGTGCGACCACCGACAAAACGGCCGAGAAAGTGACACCAGTGATCAATGGGTCCAAAGAAATTTCTGGGACTGGGCTGTCGCTCGAAAGTCGCTGACAGGTGGGCACTTTCACACCCAAAGTTCCGCTACATCGCGTGGGACAGCACCCGGCCGATCCCGATGAGTGATGCCACCGTTACCTGGGTGAAGATCCGCAGACCTGCGGCATCCTCAATCCCCGGTCTCCGAGGGCCGCAACGCCGCGGCGGCCGCCCGGATCTGCGGGGTCACCAGCATCACCTGACCGAGCACGCCGTTGACGAAGCCCGGAGACTCGTCGGTGGACAATTCCTTGGCCAGCTCGACGGCCTCGTCGACGGCAACGGGCTCCGGCACATCCTCGGCGTGCAACAGCTCCCACACCGCGACCCGCAGGATCGCGCGGTCCACCGCGGGCAGCCGCTCCAACATCCAGCCCTGCAGATGCGAGGAGATCAGGTCGTCGACATGCGCCGCCTGCTCGGTGACTCCGCGGGCCACCGTCACCGTGTACGGGTTCAGCGGATTGATATCGGCCTGGGTGTGGGACAGCGCATTGCGACCGTCGGCGGCCTCGGCGGCGGTGATCCCGCGCGCCTCGGCCTCGAACAGCAGGTCGACGGCGCGCTTGCGCGCCTGGTGCCGACCGCGGTCACCACGACGGTCACTCATCCCGTCGCTCCGCTGCGCTTCGCTCGCCCAAGTCAATACCCGTCGCTTCGCTCGCCCAGACCTCAGGCATTGACCCTTCCCAGGTAGTTGCCGTCGCGGGTGTCGACCTTGAGCTTGTCGCCGGTGTTGATGAACAGCGGCACCTGGATCTCGGCGCCGCTCTCCATGGTGGCCGGCTTGGTGCCCGCGCTGGAGCGGTCGCCCTGCAGACCGGGCTCGGTGTGGGAGACCAGAAGTTCGACGGAAACCGGGAGCTCCAGGTACAGCGGCACGCCCTCGTGGAAGGCGATCTGCACACCGATGCCCTCGAGCAGGAAGTCGGCCAGCCGGCCCACCAGCGCCTCGGACAGCGGATGCTGCTCGAAGTCCTGGGAGTCCATGAAGACGAAGTCGCTGCCGTCGCGGTACAGATAGGTGGCGTCACGACGGTCGACGGTGGCGGTTTCCACCTTGACCCCGGCGTTGAACGTCTTGTCGACGACCTTGCCGGTCAGCACGTTCTTGAGCTTGGTGCGCACGAAGGCCGGGCCCTTGCCGGGCTTGACGTGCTGGAACTCGGTGATCTGCCACAACTGGCCTTCGATCTGCAGAACGAGTCCATTCTTGAAGTCGGCGGTTGATGCCACGGTCTGTACAGCTCCTAGATCAGGTGATAACAGCCAGTTCCTTGGGGAACCGGGTGAGTAACTCGGGTGTAGGTGCGCTCTCGCTGCCGACAACCAGGGTGTCCTCGATTCGGACACCGCCCCGGCCGGGCAGATAGACGCCGGGCTCCACGGTGACCGCAGCGCCAGCAAGCAGTGTACCGACGGCTGAAGCACTGATACCCGGCGCTTCGTGGATCTGTAATCCGACCCCGTGGCCGAGGCCGTGCCCGAAGTTGTCGGCGAATCCGGCATCGGCGATCACCCGCCGCGAGGCGCCGTCGACATCCTTGAGGTTCGCGCCCGCCGAGAGCGCCTCCCGGCCGGCACGCTGAGAGGTCGCGACCAGTTCGTAGAGATCCAGCTGCCACTGCGCGGCGTGCCCCAGCACGAAGGTGCGGGTCATATCGGAGTGGTACCCGGCGACCAGCGCACCGAAATCGATCTTCACGAAATCGCCGTCGGCCAGCACGGCGTCGGTGGGACGGTGATGCGGGATGGCCGAGTTCGCGCCGGCGGCCACGATGGTCTCGAAAGACACCCCGTCGGCGCCATGGTCGAGCATCAGCGATTCCAGTTCGCGGCCGACCTCCTTCTCGGTGCGGCCGGGGCGCAGGCCACCGCGGGCCACCAGGTCGTGCAGTGCCGCGTCGGCCGCCTCGCACGCCAGCCGCAGGATGGCGATCTCGCCGGCGTCCTTGACCTCGCGCAACCGTTCGACCATGCCGGCGGCGCTGACGAACTCCACGCCCTCGCCTGCGCGTTCCAGCAGACCGAACCCGTCGACGGTCACGACGTGGCTCTCGAACCCGAGCCGGCGCACACCATCGGCGGCCGCACGGCCCGCCAGGTGGGGGCCCACGGCCCGCTCGATCACCAGTTCGGCATCGGGTGACTGCGCCGCGGCCTGCGTTACATAGCGGCCGTCGGTTGCCAACACCGGCGTGTCCTGGTCCGCGCGCACCAAAAGGGCGGCGTTGGAACCGGTGAATCCGGACAGATATCGGACGTTGACCAGGTCGGTTACCAACATGGCGTCCAGTTCGGCGGCCGCCAATCGGCGCCGCAACCGGTCCCGGCGCTGAGAAATCGTCACAGCCGCTGACGGTACTCGCTACGCTGTCCCCTCATGAGCAAGTGGTTGCTGCGCGGACTCGTGTTCGCGGCGGTCGTGGTTGTCCTCCGGTTGATCCAGGGAGTGCTTGTCGACTCCTTCCCGACGCAGGCCGGATGGATCAGTCCCACGCTGGGTCTGTTCCTGGCGATCCCCGCGATCCTGTGGGCCTATTTCGACGGCCGCGCCGACGCCAACGCGCAGTCCGACCCGGACCGTCGTCAGGATCTCGCGATGGTCTGGCTGATCGCCGGCCTCATCGCCGGACTGCTCGGAGACCTCGTGTGCTGGTTCATCGGGCTGTTCTACCCGGTGCTCTACACCGGCGGCCTGATCAGCGAGCTGACCTCGTTCGCGGCGTTCACCGCGCTGCTGATCTTCCTGGCCGGTGTCATCGCGGTGACCATCGGCCGTTGGAGCGTCGACCGCAAGGCGCCGCCGTACGTCCGTCGCCGTGAGGGTGACGACGAGCGGGCCGACACCGATGTCTTCGCGGCGGTGCAGCCCGGCGCGGAAGAGGAAGCCAAGCAGGCCTGATTCAGCGCGTCCCCACCACGGAGTAGGCCGCGGCCAGCAGCGTCGGGTCCGGCCCTTCGAGGCGGCCCGGCTTGGCCAGTCCGTCGAGCACCACGAAGCGCAGCACCCCGGAGCGGTTCTTCTTGTCCCCGGCCATGTATTCGAGCAACTGGGGCAGTGCATCGGCGTCATAGCTGACCGGTAGCCCCAGCGCCGTCAGCACCCGGGCGTGCCGGTCGGCGGTGTCGTCGTCCAGACGGCCGGCCAGCCGGCCCAGCTCCGCGGCGAACACCAGACCCACCGACACCGCGGCCCCGTGACGCCACTTGTAGCGCTCGCGGCGCTCGATGGCGTGAGCCAACGTGTGCCCATAGTTCAGGATCTCGCGCAGCGCCGATTCCTTCTCGTCGGCGGCCACCACCTCGGCCTTGACGGCGATGGCACGGCGGATCAGTTCGGGCAGCACGGATCCCGACGGATCAAGCGCGGCCTCCGGGCCGGCCTCGATGAGGTCGAGGATCACCGGATCGGCAATGAAGCCGGCCTTCACGATCTCGGCCATCCCGGCCACGATCTCGTTGCGCGGCAACGTCTGCAGGGTGGCGAGGTCGACCAGCACCGCCAGCGGCTGATGGAAGGCGCCGACCAGGTTCTTGCCCGCGTCGGTGTTGATGCCGGTCTTGCCGCCGACAGCGGCGTCCACCATGCCCAGCAGCGTGGTCGGGACGTGCACGATGTCGACGCCGCGCAGCCAGGTCGCCGCGGCAAACCCGGCAACGTCGGTCGCGGCACCGCCGCCGAGGCTGACGACGGCATCCTTGCGCCCGATGCCGATCCGGCCCAGCACCTCCCAGATGAAGCCGACGACCGGGAGTTCCTTACCGGATTCGGCATCCGGGATCTCGATGCGGTGCGCGTCGATCCCGTTGCCCGCCAGGTGTTCCCGGATGACCTCGGCGGTCTGGGCCAGGGTGGGTTGGTGCAGGATCGCCACCTTGTGGCGGCCGGCCAGCGTGCGGCCGAGATCCTCCAGCAGGCCGGTGCCGATGATCACCGGGTACGGGCGGTCGACAAGTACGTCGACAGTCACGGGTTCACTCATTGCGTGCCTCTGCTCGTCGGGCCAGCGCCGCCGGAGTGGGCGGGGCCTCGGTGGTGGGTGCCGGATTCAGGACGGTGGGACCGCGCCGCCAGGCCGGTCTGCGCCGCCGCCGCGGTCGGGCAGGGCCACACCCGGACAGCCGGCCGACGATATGGCGCACCACCGCACCGGGATTGCGCCGGTTGGTGTTCACCCGCATGGTGGCGACCTCGCGGAACAAGGGTACCCGTTGCTCCATCAGGGAACGATACTTCGCCGCCGGATCCTCACCGGCCAGCAATGGACGGGCGCTGCCGGTGGTTCGCCGAATACCCTCTGCGGCACTGATTTCCAGGTAGACCACGGTGTGGCCCTTGAGCGCTTCGCGCACCTCCGGTGTGGTCACCGCGCCACCGCCGAGGGACACCACACCCTCGTGTTCGTCCAGCGCAGCGCGCACCACGTCGGCCTCGATCCGACGGAAGTGCGGCTCACCGTCGGTGAAGATCTCGGCGATGCTGCGACCGGTGGTCTCCACGATCTTGGCGTCGGTGTCCAGAAGCGGCACGCCCAGCGCCTTGGCCAACCGGCGGCCGATGGTGGACTTGCCGGAACCCGGCATGCCCACCAGTACCACTTGGGGAGCCATCAGCTATCCCGACGCCGTCGTGGACGGCTCGTGCTCGGCAACCGAGGCCAGGTAGCTCTCGACATTTCTGCGGGTCTCGGCCAGCGAGTCACCGCCGAACTTGAGCAGCGCGGCGCGCGCCAGCACCAGGGCCACCATCGTCTCGACGACGACACCTGCGGCAGGAACCGCGCACACGTCGGAGCGCTGATGGATCGCCACGGCCTCGTCGCCGGTCGACATGTCGACGGTGGCCAGCGCGCGCGGCACCGTGGAGATCGGCTTCATCGCGGCGCGCACCCGCAGCGGCTGCCCGTTGGTCATGCCGCCCTCCAGACCGCCGGCGCGGTTGGTGGAACGGGTGATGCCGTCCGGGCCCGGGTACATCTCGTCATGGGCGACGCTGCCGCGGCGGCGTGCCGTCTCGAACCCGTCGCCGATTTCGACACCCTTGATGGCCTGGATACCCATCACCGCTGCGGCGAGCTGGCTGTCGAGGCGGTTGTCGCCGCTGGTGAAGGAGCCCAGTCCGATCGGCAGCCCGGTGACGACGACCTCGACGATGCCGCCGAGGGTGTCACCGTCCTTCTTGGCGGCCTCGATCTCGGCGATCATCAGCTGCTCGGCGTCCTTGTCGAAGGCACGCACCGGGCTGTCGTCGATGGCGGCCAGGTCCTGCGGCTGCGGTGACGGGCCGTCGTAGGGCTTCGAGGCACCGATGGAGACGACATGTGAGATCACCTCGACGCCGAGCGCCTGCCGCAGGAAGGCCCGGGCCACGGTGCCGGCGGCGACGCGGGCCGCGGTCTCGCGGGCGCTGGCGCGTTCCAGCACCGGACGGGCATCGTCGAAGCCGTACTTGAGCATGCCCGCGTAGTCGGCGTGGCCGGGGCGCGGACGGGTGAGCGGGGCGTTGCGGGCGGCGTCGCCGTCGAGCCGGTCGGCGGGCACCGGGTCCGACGCCATCACGGTCTCCCACTTGGGCCATTCGGTGTTGCCGATCTCGATGGCGATCGGTCCGCCCAGGGTGAGGCCGTGGCGCACGCCGCCCAGCACGGTCACCTGATCCTTTTCGAACTTCATCCGCGCACCGCGGCCGTAGCCGAGCCGGCGGCGCTGCAGCTGGACCGCGATGTCGTCGGAGGTGACGGACAAACCCGCAACCATGCCTTCGACCATCGCCACCAGGGCACGGCCGTGGGATTCACCTGCGGTAGTCCATCGCAACACAGATGACATTCTCCCATGCGGTCATCTGTGCGACCGAATCCGTCAACCTGCGCTCTGCACTACCACCACGCCAGGGCGACCGATGCGGCGCTGGCCGCACACATCGACGGGCCGTGCGGCACGGTCGATCCGCCGCGCAGCACCGCGACGACGATTCCGGCCACTGCGGTCAGCAGCACCGCACCCAGCGCGCCGAGCAGCCACACCTCCGGCCCGAACGCCCCCGTCAGCCCGCCCAGCCCGATGGCGAGTTTCACATCCCCGGCACCGAGCGCGGCCGGATCGATCAGGTGCACCACCAGATAGAGCAGGCTGAGGGCGAGGGCACCGAGCACGGCGGGCATTCCCGCGCCCGGCCGACACTGCCACCGCGAGGACGAGCGCTGCACCGGGCAGGGTCAGCACGTTCGGCAGGCGACGGTGTCGCACGTCGTGCACGCTCAGTGCGATCAGCCATCCGACCACCAACCTGAAAGCTGTACTCGGCCCCAGGAAATAAATTTGAAAGGGGATGAGGAAATAGGTGGATTAAAAAGGGAAATTAGAATAGAAGAAATGATGGTGTGAAAGGAGACAAAGAAAAAAATGAAGGAAGGAAAGGGGGAGAGGAAAAGAGAGGAATCGAGGATGAAATTGGAAGGGAAGTGAGGAGGTATGATACAAGCGAAAAGAAGGGAGGGGGGCTAAGAGATGGAGGAGAATAAGGTGGATCTGAAATGACTGAGGATTGGGTGGTATACTAAACTGGAATAGAGAATATCATGTCAGAGATGACGGGAAGCAAAGAATCTGAGACTGTAATCCAGGTGAGAATTCGGAAACCTGGGGTATACCAGTCGAGAAAGACAAAAAAGTACGGATTGTGGACTTCCTGGAGCGGAGGTAGATATGGTGGATAACTGTGGTTTCTGGGATATCCTGGATGATGGACCTGTGGTAGCCGGAGCAATCGGAGCTCCTGAAGAATCGAGGAGAATAAAAGTCCTGGAAATTAACAAGAGATCCCTAGAATGGGAGATGGAAATCGCAGTCTGGATATGATAGCCTATCAAATATGGATTTGAGTGATGGTGAAAGGAACCACCCTCGATAAACTGTTGTGGGATCCGCTAACAGTAGTAGGGTAACGGATGAGTTCTGAGGTAAGACGGAAAATCGCTAGAGGTAACTAGCTCGGAGCTGAATATTGGATAGAAATTGTTGTAGTAGTTAGTATGGTGTCCTCTGGGGTAAGTGTTAAGAAAAGCAATTGGAAAGTGTGGACCTGGAGACTGATGATGAAAGTTGATCCTGTAGGTATTGAAAAATGGATGAGTAGTAAGAGAATTGGTTGTTCTCTATGAGGTTTCTGGCCTGAGCAGTGACCCCGAAAACATTGATAAAACGGGGTGGAATTTATTGTGAAACGTTAATTGGTTAGTAAGGAGTGTGTAATCCCGAGAAGAAGAAAAGTGCTTCAGTCTGGTAAGGAAAGTTGGGTTCTATCAAGGATTGATTGTAATAGGGACTGGATGGGAACTAGAAGAATGTTTAATGTTGTATGATAAAGTTTGAGATATAGAATTAATAAAATCTTAAAATGTCATGAATTGAGGAATCGAATAGGATGTGCTGTGATCAGAAGCTGTTGTGGGTAAATAAGCCAAAGAACCTGGATGTTTGTTTAATCCTGGAATTGGAGTGTAAGTTAGGTTTGCTGTGCGAGATGTGTATAGTGTAGGATGTGCTGAGAATATGTAGGGACCTGAAGTGGAGGAAGTTGCAAGTCCCATGAAGAATCGAGATTACTGGATGGACAAGGAGATCGCGGGTTTGGTTTTGGTAGGGAGAAATTGGTCTATGAAATCTGAGGTGGAAGTTAATAAGGGTAGGAAGACAAATATGAAGAGTCTGAAGTAAGCGAGGAGTATCAGGGTTGATTGGATCTCTGAGGATTTGGTAATCAGGAAAATCCGAGAAGGTTGTGAAAGTCAAAAGGGGAGGTATCGATTCAATGGTCTGAGTGGGCACCGATTCTTAGGGAATAAGCGTCCAACTACTGTGTCGAACATTGTTGATGGTAGAGGAGGTGCTCATCTGAAAGCTGGTAGATGTAAAATGAGGTAGTATAAGGTGAATGGGTAACCTGATGCGCCTCCGAGAAATAGCTGAGGGGAAATAGATTTGCCAAGTATAGATGATAAGATGTGATAGGAGGTAGAAATCTTTAGATAGAAGAGGGGAGAGGGAGGCTAAAATTGATTCACTAAGGGTATATAGTAGGGGGACCATTCGAAAGAGAAGGAGTATCGAGAGAGAGATCCCCCAGCCCCCATGGTCTGGCCAGGACCGGCAGGGCCCGCCTCATCACCTCTTTGGGCGCCGGCATCCCGGTGAATTGTTCGACCTGCGCAACGGCCTGGTGCAGCAGCATCGCCAGCCCGCTGATCACCCGGCCGCCACGTGCCTGCACCGCGCAGGCCAGCGGGGTGGGCCAGGGGTCGTAGATCGCGTCCAGCAACACCGGCACGTTCTCGATGGTGTGGGCGTAACCGGCCGCGATGTCGGCGGGCAGGGTGTTGACTGCGACGTCCACGTCGACCGGAGTGCCGAGTTCGACCCACCGGATGGCCACACCGAGCGGTTCGGCCAGCGCGACCAACGGCTGCGCCCGCTCCGGGTTGCGGGCCAGCACCGCGATGTCGGTGACGCCGAGGGCCGCCAGGGCCACCACCGCGGCCGGAGCGGTGCCGCCCGAGCCGAGCACCGCGGCACGGGTACCCCGCTGTGTGTGTTTCCCGTCGCCGGGCTCGAACTGGTCCTTCAGCGCGCCGATCACCCCGTCGATATCGGTGTTGTCGGCCCGCCAGCCCGTCGCGGTGCGCACCAAGGTGTTCGCCGAGCCCACCAGCGTCGCGCGGGCCGTCCGCTCGGAGGCCACCGCCAGCGCGGCGAACTTGTTCGGCATGGTGACCGACAGACCGACCCACTCCGGTCCCAGCCCGGCCACCAGTGCCGGTAGCTGCTCGGCCGTGCACTCGATGCGGTCATAGGTCCACGCCGTCAGACCCAGTTCCCGGTATGCGGCCAGGTGGATGTCCGGCGAGCGGGAGTGTGAGATGGGCGAGCCCAGTACCGCTGCGCGCCTACCGGGCACTGTCGAGAACACCGTTGTTCCTGGCCAGTTCGATGCTCGCCAGGTGCTGCTCATAGTCGCGGGTGAACAGGGTCGTGCCCTGCAGGTCGATGGTGACGAAGTACAGCCAGTCCCCCGGCTCCGGATTCTCGGCCGCCGCCAGCGCGGGTTGGCCCGGCGAACAGATCGGCGTCTTCGGAAGGCCCAGGGAGGCATAGGTATTCCATGGTGTCACCCGGGCGCGATCGCCGTCGGTGGTGGCGATCTCGGTGCGGTCCAGGGAGTAGTTCACCGTCGAGTCGAATTCCAGCTTGCGGTTCTCGGCGAGCCGGTTGAAGATCACCCGCGCCACCTTGGAGAAGTCCTGGGGCTTGGACTCGCGCTGAACCAGCGAGGCGACGATCAGGATCTCGTACGGCGACAGCTGGGTGGTCTCCGCGGCGGCGAGCAAGCCGTTGGCCTCGTACTGTGCGGTGCTCGCTGCGATCAGGCTGGCCAGGATCTCCTCGGCCGAACCCGACGGATTGACGTTCCAGCTACCCGGCGCGATCAGGCCCTCCAGCCGACGGTGATCGTTGCCCATCTCGGTCACCCCGGTGTTCGCCCAGCTGGGCACCGACAGCGCCGCCGGGTCGGCGGTACCGGCGGCCCGCTTGAGATCGTCGGCAGAGACACACGCCCGGGTGCCGTCGAGGTCGACGCAGGAGGCGTCCGAGATGAGCGAGAGGATGCCCTTGGTGACGGCGTTGGTCTTGACGTCGGCCACGTCGTCGAGCTGGCGGCCCTCGGGGATGACCATCTGGCCGACCCGGTTCGCCGGATCGGCGAGCTTCTGCACGGCGCTGGACGCGGGGATCTCGGTGCGCAGCTTGTAGAACCCGGGCTGGATGGCCGCGATCGCCGGATTGGTGGCGGCGGCCTCGACGAATGCCTTCGACGAGGAGACCACGTTCTGTTCCTGCAGCGTCTGCCCGATCGCGGTGGTCGAGTCGCCGCTGTGCACCTCGACGACGACATCGGCGGTGCCTTCGCCGGCGAAATCGCTGGTGCCGCCGAACAGGCCGTGCCACATCTTGGAGCCGACGAACACCACCCCGACGACGACGACGACCAGCGTCGCCAGCGCGGCGACCGAGAACACCCGGCGGCGCCGTGCGGTGCGTCGTTCCTGCGCCCGGGCGGCGCGACTGAGCCGACGGCGGGGTGGTCCCACCGCCTGCGGTTCGCTGCGCTCGGGAATCCAGTGATCACTCATCAACAACCCTTAATGCGGACCGGCGCTGATCCAACCAGTTCTGCAGAATGCCCACTGCGGCAACCTGGTCGACCATGGCCCGCTGATTCTTGGCGCGTACCCCAGCTTCGCGCAGCGACCGCTGGGCGGTCACCGTGGTCAGCCGCTCGTCGGCCAGCCGCACCGGTGTCGGTGCGATCCGGGCCGCCAGGGCATCGGCCAATTCGACGGCATCCTGTGCTGAGGAACCCGAACGGTTCGCCAGCGTGCGCGGCAGGCCGACGACGACCTCCACCGCTTCCCACTCGTGCGCGAGCCGCACCAACCTGCGCAGGTGACGGCCCGATCTGTCCCGCTGCACCGTCTCCAGCGGGGTGGCCAAAATACCGTCCGGGTCGCTTCCGGCGACCCCGATGCGGACGGTGCCGACGTCGATGCCGAGCCGGCGACCCGGTCCCGGGTCGTCGGGACCCGGCCTGTCCGGCAGGCGGTCGACCTCGGCACTCACTGTGGCTAGCTCCGGGCGATCTCTGCGCGCAGCGCGGCCAATGCCGCGTCGATACCCGCCGCCCCCTTACCGGAACCCTGGGCCAGATCGGCCTTGCCACCCCCACGGCCGTTGACGGCCGCGCCCAACGTCTTCACCAGGTCACTGGCGCTCAGACCGAGGTCCTGCGCGCTCGCGTTGACCGCGACGACGAAGGGCACCGAATCGTCGTCACCCTCAGCGATGAGCGCCACCACGCCGGGCTCGGCACCGAGCTTGCCCTTGATGTCGCCCACCAGGCTGCGCAGATCTGCCGCGGTGATTCCACCGGCCATGCGCTGAGCCACGAGACGCACCTTACCGACAAGCTCCGCTCCGGCGGCCGCATTTGCGGCCGCGGCGCGCGCGTTTGCCAGCCTCGCCTTGTCCAGTTCCTTTTCCGCGGCCCGCAGCCGTTCCACGAGGTTGGCCACCCGTGCCGGCACCTCCTCAGAGGGCACCTTCAGCGAGGACGCCAGCCCGGCCATCAGCGCGCGTTCCTTGGACAGGTGGCGGAACGACTCCAGTCCGACGTAGGCCTCGACCCGGCGCACACCGGAGCCCACCGAGGACTCGCCGAGCACGGTGACCGGACCGATCTGCGCCGAGCTGCGGACGTGCGTGCCACCGCACAGTTCCAGCGAGAACGGTCCGCCGATCTCGACCACCCGGACCTCGTCGGGGTAGTTCTCGCCGAACAGCGCCATCGCGCCCATCGCCTTGGCCTGCTCCAGGCCGGTGTTGAAGGTGTTCACCGCGAAGTCGGCCTGCACCGCTTGGTTGGCGACCTCTTCGATCTGTGCGCGCTGCTCGTCGGACAGCGAGCCCTGCCAGTTGAAGTCGAAGCGCAGGTAGCCCGGCCGGTTCAGCGAACCGGCCTGAACCGCGTTGGGGCCCAGCACCTCCCGCAGTGCGGCGTGCACCATGTGAGTGCCGGAATGGCCCTGCGTCGCGCCGTGTCGCCACTTCTCGTCAACCGTGGCGGTGATGGTGTCACCCTCCACGAACTCCCCGGATTCCACCGAGACACGATGCGCCCACAGGGTTTTCGCGATCTTCTGCACATCGGTGACCGCAGCCTTGGCGGTCTCCGAAGCGCCGGTGCCGGTGATGGAACCCTCATCGGCGATCTGCCCGCCGGATTCGGCGTAGAACGGCGTGCGGTCCAGGATCAACTCGACCTGTTGGCCCTGGGTGCCTTCGTGGGCCACCACGGGAACCCGCTTGCCGTCGACGAAGATGCCGAGAATACGCGCCTGCGAGCTCAACTCGTCGAAACCGGTGAATTCGGTGGGCCCGCCGTCGACGAGTTCGCGGTAGGCCGACAGGTCCGTGTGGGCCTGCTTGCGGGCGGCCGCGTCGGCCTTGGCGCGCTGGCGCTGTTCGGCCATCAGACCGCGGAAACCCTCTTCGTCGACCGTCAGGCCGGCCTCGGCGGCCATTTCCAGGGTCAGGTCGATCGGGAAACCGTAGGTGTCGTGCAACGTGAAGGCGTCATTGCCGGACAGCGTGGACTTCCCGGCGGCACGGGTCGCGTCCGCGGCATCCTCGAACAGCCGCGAACCCGAGAGCAGCGTGCGGTTGAACGCCGTCTCCTCGGCGACCGCGATGCGGCTGATCCGGTCGAAATCGGTGACCAGTTCCGGGTAGGACGGTCCCATCTCGTCACGCACGGTCGTCATCAGCTCGGCCATGATGGGACGTTCCACGCCGAGCAGGCGGGCCGCGCGGATGATGCGGCGCAGCAGCCGGCGCAACACGTAGCCGCGACCCTCGTTACCGGGAGTGACACCGTCGCCGATGATGATCGCCGCGGTGCGGCTGTGGTCGCCGATGATGCGGTAGCGCACATCGTCGGTGTGGTTGCCCTGCCCGTACCCGCGGGGCGCGATCCCGGCGACCAGGTCGATGACCGGGCGCACCAGGTCGGTCTCGTAGACGTTGTCCACGTCCTGCAGCAGACAGGCGATGCGCTCGACGCCCATGCCGGTGTCGATGTTCTTGCGCGGCAGCGGGCCGAGGATCTCGAAGTCGTCCTTGCTGGTGCCGTCGCCGCGCTCGTTCTGCATGAAGACGAGATTCCAGATCTCGATGTAGCGGTCCTCGTTGGCCTCGGGGCCGCCGTCGATGCCGTATTCCGGGCCGCGGTCGTAGTAGATCTCCGAGCACGGGCCGCACGGGCCGGGGATGCCCATCGACCAGTAGTTGTCGGCCATCCCGCGGCGCTGGATGCGCTCGAGCGGCAGCCCGGCCACCTCCTGCCACAGCGCGATGGCCTCGTCGTCATCGAGATAGACTGTGGCCCAGAGCTTTTCCGGATCGAATCCGTAGCCGCCCTGGTCCTGCGGGTTGGTCAGCAGGGTCCAGGCCAGTTCGATGGCGCGCTTCTTGAAGTAGTCGCCGAAGCTGAAGTTGCCGGCCATCTGGAAGAAAGTGTTGTGCCGGGTGGTGATTCCGACTTCTTCGATGTCTGGGGTGCGGATGCACTTCTGGACACTGACGGCGGTGTGGTAGGGCGGGGTGCGCGCGCCGAGGAAGAACGGCACGAACTGCACCATGCCGGCGTTGACGAACAGCAGGTTCGGGTCATCGAGGATCACCGAGGCGCTGGGCACCTCGGTGTGTCCCGCCTTCACGAAATGATCGAGGAAGCGTTTCCTGATCTCGTGTGTCTGCACGTGCTGCTGTCCTTTGGTCAACCTGCGATTACTTCGACCGCACCACAGTACCGTTTGGTTACCGGTCGGAATCTTCAGCCCGACACGAAGCTCAACCGCACCGATCGTCGTGGGTTGTCCCTGTTCAGGTCCACCAGCACGATGCTCTGCCAGGTGCCCAGCAACGGCTCTCCGGCGCCGACCGGGACCGTCACCGACGGGGAGACCAGGCCCGGCAGCACGTGATCGGCGCCGTGACCGGGTGAGCCGTGCGCGTGCCGGTACCGGTCATCGCGCGGGAGCAACCGCTCCAGAGCGTCCAACAGGTCGTCATCGGAGCCTGCACCGGTCTCGATGACCGCGACGGCGGCGGTCGCGTGCGGCACGAAGACATTGCAGAGGCCGTCTCCCTTGGTGGCGCAGAATTCGCGCACCTGCGCGGTCAGGTCGATGATCCGGCGGCGCGACGTGTCCAGTTCGAGCACTTCGGTGTTCACGTCTTCCAGCCTACGAGCCCGCCCCCGAATTGACGCAGGCGTTTACCCAATGCTGGCCGAGGGTACTTGCGCGGCAACCGAACCCCATCCGGAGGAAGCCATGACCGTCACCAGCGCATCTTCCGCGGACCCGGCCTCGTGATGTGCGCGATCAAAGGCATTGTGCGGGGCGGCCGCCGGGAGGACAGTTGAGGTGACCGGTGGCGCCGGCGGGGCGCCGCCCTGCAGCGAAGGAGGTGGACCGTGTTCGCACGATCTACCACAGTGATGGCGCGCCCCGAATCGGTCGACGACGGCATCGCCCATGTCCGCGACGACGTGATGCCCGCGCTTCTGGAACTACCCGGCTGCATCGGCCTGTCGCTGATGGTCGACCGGCAGACCGGCCGGTGCATCGCCACCAGCGCCTGGCACGACGCGTCCGCCATGGCGGACAGCGCCGATGCGGCCGGCCGGTTGCGGGCGCGGGCCGGTGAGCGGTTCGGCGGTCCGGCCACCGCACAGGATTGGGAGATCGCGGTGCTGCACCGGGAGCACAGTTCCGATCCGGGCGCCTGGGTGCGGGCCACCTGGGTGACGGTGCCCCCGGAGCTCACCGAGGCCGGTATCGAGTACTACCGCAGTGCCGTGCTCCCCCAGATCGAACACCTGCCCGGGTTCCGCAGCGCCAGCCTGCTCGTCGACGCCTCGTCGGGGCGGGCGGTGTCCTCGGTGTCGTTCGTCAGCCGGGACGTGATGGAGCAGAACCGCGACTACGCGTCGACACTGAAAGCCGAATCGATCCGGGCGGCCGGAGCCAGCGGGGTGGACGAGGGCGAGTTCGAACTCGTCATCGCCCACCTGCGGGCGCCGGAGCTGGTCTGAGTCAGAGTGTCGTGAGCAGGCCGTCCAGCCGGCGATAGTTGCGTTCGGCGTCCAGGCGGTACCTGTCGATCCATTCGGTGAGCCGTTCCAGCGCGGCGGAATCCAGGTGCTCCGGCCTGCGCTGCGCCTCCCGGCTTCGGGTGACCAGTCCGGCCCGCTCCAGCACCTGAATGTGCTTGGAGACCGCCTGTTTGGTGATGTCGAACGGCGCGGCCAGGCGTGTCAAGGCAGTTCTTGGGGTGCGCCACCATGCACGTGCTGGCGGGTCGGAAAAAATAATAATTTTTGTGCACGCAGATCCGATGTCAGGCGTGCACAGGGCCCACAGTCGACCTAGCGCTTGCGCCGGATGATGGCCCGCAACTTCTCCAGCCGGCTGGCGATCTCCCGCTCGGCGCCGTAGCTGGTGGGCCGGTAGTAGTCGACGCCCACCAGCTCGTCGGGCGGATACTGTTGGGCCGCAACCCCACCCGGCGCATCATGGGCGTATTTGTAGCCGACGGCGTTGCCCAGCTTGGCGGCCCCCGAATAGTGCCCGTCGCGCAGATGTGCGGGCACCAGCCCGGCCTTGCCTGCGCGGATATCGCCCATCGCCGCGCCGAGGGCGGTCGTCACCGCGTTGGACTTCGGCGCGGTCGCCAGATGCACCGTCGCGTGCGCCAGCGTCAGTTGCGCCTCTGGCATGCCGATCAGCGCCACGGTCTGAGCCGCGGCGACCGCGGTCTGCAACGCCATCGGATCGGCCATGCCGATGTCCTCGCTGGCCAGGATCACCAGCCGGCGGGCCAGGAAACGCGGGTCCTCCCCCGCGGTCAGCATCCGGGCCAGGTAATGCAGCGCGGCATCCACATCCGAGCCGCGCACCGACTTGATGAAGGCGCTGATGACGTCGTAGTGCTGGTCACCGTCGCGGTCGTAGCGCACCGCCGCCTGATCCAGCGACTGCTCCACCACCTCGACGGTGATCGTGCCGCCCGCGTCACCGGAGGTTTCGGCCGCGACCTCCAGCGCGGTCAGCGCGCGGCGGGCATCCCCGGCCGACAGCTTGATCAGCAGTTCCAGCGCGTCGTCGGCGATGGCAACCGAGCCGGCGAGACCACGATCATCGGTGGCGGCCCGCTGCAGAACGGCACGGATGTCGTCGGCACCCAGCGGTTGCAACTGCAGGATCAGTGATCGACTCAGCAGCGGAGCCACCACCGAGAAGGACGGGTTCTCCGTGGTCGCCGCGACCAGCAGCACCACCCGGTTCTCCACGGCCGCCAGCAGCGCATCCTGCTGAGTCTTGGAGAACCGGTGCACCTCGTCGATGAACAGCACGGTCTGCTGGCCACGGATGGCCGCGTGCCGGGCCGTCTCGATGACGGCACGCACCTCTTTCACGCCCGCGCTCAGGGCCGACAGCGCCTCGAACCGGCGTCCGGTGGCACCGGAGATCAGCGAGGCCAGCGTGGTCTTACCGGTGCCGGGCGGCCCGTACAGGATGACGCTGGCCGCGCCGGAGCCCTCCACCAGGCGACGCAGCGGGGAACCGGGTTTGAGCAGATGCTGCTGCCCGACCACATCGTCGAGGGTGGCCGGGCGCATGCGGACGGCCAGCGGGCTGGCGCCCGTCGGCATATCGGCAGCGGCCGGCGCATCGCCCGGCATGTCGAACAAACTGTCTGACACGCGTTCTGCTTACCACGCCGAGCCGACGCGCTCGGTCAAGCGGGTGCCGTCACGAAGTCGATGAGCTCCTCGACCCGGCCGATCAGCGCGGGCTCCAGGTCGTTCCAGTCCCGCACCCTGCCCCGGATCCGCTGCCAGGCGCCCGCGATATCGGCCTGGGTGGCGTGCGGCCAGCCCAGGGCCTCGCAGATCCCGTGCTTCCACTCGATGCCCCGCGGGATCACCGGCCACTGCTTCAGGCCCAGCCGCGCGGGCTTGACCGCCTGCCAGATGTCGATGTACGGATGCCCGACCACCAGGGTGTGCTCACCGGCCGGGTCCGCGCGGGGCCTCGGCGGCGATCTTGGATTCCTTGGACCCGGCCACCAGGTGGTCGACCAGGACCCCGAGACGGCGCCCCGGGCCCGGGCTGGAACTCGGCCACGATGGCGCTCGAGATCGTCCACGCCGCCCAGATACTCCACGACGACGCCCTCGATGCGCAGGTCCGCGCCCCACACCTGTTCGACCAGCTCGGCATCGTGGCGGCCCTCGACGTAGATACGGCTGGCCAGCGCGACCCTGGCCTTGGCGCCGGACACCGCCACCGAGCCCGACGCGGTGCGGGCCGCGGCGGCCGCGACCTTCGGCTTGATCAGGATGACCGGCTTGCCCTCGACCAGGAACCCGGGTCCCAGCGGGAACGACCGGACCCGGCGGTTGCGGTCCTCCAGCTCGACCCGGTTGTTCTCGATGCGCACCACCGCGCCGACGAAACCGCTGGACGGATCCTCGACCACCAGGCCCTTGGCGGCCGGGTGCTCGACGGAACGAACGCGCGCCGGGGTGTGCGGGTTTCGGGCCAGGACATCGGACCCATAGTGGCGAGCGGAGCGACGGGGAATGGGAGAGCGATCAGTCACGCGGGCGATCCTAGAAACAGCGGTGCCGGAATCGGCGGTGCGACATGCCCGCGTCATCGCATCGATATGCGAGCCTGCTCAGCCGCTGACCGCGGCGAGCTTCGTCGGCGATGAGGTGATCTCGTCGATCACCGTATGGATGAAGCGCATCTTCTCCAGCACCGCCGCGGGCAGCACGAACGGGTACAGGTCATCGCGGCCCATCGATCGGTTCACCATGTTCAGCGCCCACGACAGCGGCAACCACATCTCGATGATGGTGTCGAATCCGCTGGGGCCCAGCGCCCGTCGGTCGAAGGTGGCACCGGCCGGGGCCAGGCTGAATGCGGCCGCGGTGTCCAGGGTGTCGCGGATGTGCAGATAGTGGGCGAAGGTTTCGGCCCAGTCCTCGGCGGGGTGCATGGTCGCGTAGGAGGAGACGAAATCGCTCTTCCAACCTGCCGGTGCGCCCTCGTTGTAGTGCCGGTCCAGCGCGGCCTGGTAGTCGAGGTCGGGATCGCCGAATAATTCGTTGAAGCCCGCGCGATACTCCTGCGACGGGCTGACCAGGCGGTAGAAGTAGTAGTGCCCGAGTTCGTGGCGGAAGTGCCCGAGCAAGGTCCGGTAGGGCTCCTCCATCGCGACCCGCAGCTGTTCGCGGTGCACGTCATCGCCTTCGGCGAGGTCGAGGGTGATGACACCGTCGGCGTGCCCGGTGAACACCTTCTCCTGCACGCTGCTCAGCAGGTCGAAGGCCAACCCGAACTGCGGGTCCTCGTCACGGCCGACGATCGGAAGCTTGAGTTCGTGCAGTTCGGCGATCACCCGGCGCTTGGCCCGCTCGGCGCTGGCGAACTTGGCGAGAGCATTGGTGTCGGCGTCGTGAGGCCGGGTCCGGGTCAGCGCGCAGGATGCGCACAGATTGACGACGGGCCCCCGCTCCACCAACCAGTTGCATTCGGCCAGATGAAGATTGGCGCACAGCCGGTACTTTTGCTCATCGACCGCGCCCGCGTGCTCGCTCTCCTCCTCGGGCGCAATGACCAGCAATGCCATATCGTCGAGCGAGAAACCCAGCCTGGAACCGCAGGACAGGCACTTCGAATTCTCGAAGGCCAACCGCTGTCCACAATTCGGGCAGTTGAAATCCCGCATGTCCCACCCTCCCTGATGACGCGGTCGACACCGCGCCCGCGTGGACGTTCCCCGTGCGGGCGGTCCTCAAACCGATTTCCGTCAGTACGGGGCCACGTCGACGGAGACCTCGATCACGCTACTCTCCGAGTCGGTGTAGATGATGCCGCGAAGCGGCGGGACGTCGGCGTAGTCACGGCCGAAACCGACCACGATATAGCGCTCGTCGACCATCTGGTCGTTGGTCGGATCCAGCCCCAGCCACTGGTTCTGCGGGGTCCACACCGAGGCCCAGGCATGGGTGGCGTCCACCCCGACCATCCGCTCCCGCCCGGGCGGCGGGTCGGTGGCCAGGTAGCCCGACACATAGCTGGCGGCGAGGCCGTTGGCGCGCAGGCAGGCGATCGCCAGCCGGGCGAAGTCCTGGCAGACGCCCTCCCGGACCGCCAGCACCTCCGACACCCGGGTGGACACCGTGGTCGACCCGGAACGGTAGGTGAAGTCGTTGTTGATCCGCGAGTTCAGGTCTCGCAGTACCTCGATCAGCGGCCGCTCCGGGGTGAAACTCGGCGCCGCATAATCGCGCACCTCATCGGTGATCTCGGCGGACGCCAGGTCGAGGGTGAACTCGGTGGCCAGCGCGCCGTCCGGGCCGACCGGGCGGGCGATCTCCCACGGGGCGCGTGCCGAGCCGCCGCCATAGAGATCGGGTGCCGGCGGGTCGACCTCGACGATCGAACGGCTGGTCACGATCAGCGTGCGGTGCCGCTGCGTGACGTGGAAGTACGAGCTGAGATTGCCGTAGACATCGCGACTGGTGGTGCTGTCCGTGGTGTCCGGGTCGATGACCAGTTCATGGGACAGGCAGCGTTGGGTGTCGGTCTCCCGTGGGGTCAGAAAACCCCGGCCGTAGGAGCTGGTCACATCGTCGGAGTACCGGTAGGTGGTGCGGTGGGTGATCGCGTAGGTGCGCGTCACGGCAGCAGTCTCCGCTCATCCGGGCCCCACAGCGGCTGGATACCGGTCGGCAGGGACAGGTGCGCGGCGGTGATCAGGTTGGACAGCTCCCGCAGGTCGGCGTGCAGACGGTCGAGCAGCTCCACGAGTTCGGTACGGCGGCCGTCGGATCCGACGGTCTCCAGATCTGCCGGGTCGACCCGACGCAACGTGGCGGCGATCTCGTCGGCCCACCGTTCCGGCCGCGAGGATCCCGACGACGACGGCAACCGTTTCAGGTTCGCGCGCAGCCGCTCCAGTTGGAACACCAGCGATCTCGGGTTCTCCTCGTCGAAGAGCACCAGATCCGCGATCGCCGACACGCTGACCTTGCCCAGCGTTCGGCGCCGGTAGATCACCGATGACTCGCAGGCCACCAGCATCGACTCGGTGACGGTCTGTTCGGCACCGGGGCGGCGCACGGTGGTCAGGGTGGCCCGCAGCAACGCGGTCAGTCCGAGACCACGCTCGATCCGTTTACCGATGTCCATCATGGTCCAGCCGATGTCCTGCACCATCGACTCGGCGGCCATCCCGGACAGCGCCAGCATCCCGGCCAGGGTCTGGGATTGCGCGGTCAGCAGGTAGGCGTCGCCGGCCGCCTGCGATTCGGGCGGAGCGCCGTAGCTGTTGCCTTTCCCGTCGTTTCGCTCGCCCCGGTGGACCACGGCACGCTCGACGGCGGCCAGCACCATCCAGGTGTCGTTGGACATCTGGTCGCGCACACCCCTGGCCGCCAGACCCAGCCGTTCCACCGACTGCGCCAGTGAGCCGGGGCGACGCCGATCGGCGGTCAGCGCCCAGAGCGTGCTGGGTGCCACCGCGATTGCCTCATGGTCGTCATCGCCTGCGCCGGTGTCGGTTCCGGTGATCGAGCCGATGGCACCCAGGAGTACCGGCACGCACTGGCTCTCCTCCGTGTCCTGGCGGTACCGGTATTCGTGGTAGCGCTCGCGGGTGACGGTGAGCAACCTGGCCATGTGCTCGGCGCGCTCGGCGTAGCGGCCCAGCCAGAACAGATCGGACAGCACACGCGGCGAGCTCACGGCGCGGGTGGGGCTCGGCGTCATGACCGGCAGGTCCACCGCCGGGGCGGGCACCGCCTTGGCCCGGTCCGGGGTGCGCACCCAGACATCCTTGGCGGCAACGGTATCCAGGGTATAGGCGGCGTTTCCCGGCGCCGGCAGGAACCCAAGACCGCCGATCATCGGTGCATAACCGCCGCGCTGGGCGACCGTGAACAGCCGCACGCCGACATCGGCGGCCGACACGCCCCCGGAATAATAATCGGTTGGTGCCGAAGAGAATTGCGGAAGTTCCTGGCCCACCCAGCGCCACGGGTGAGCACTGATCCGCGCGGCCAGCAACTCGCGGTCGGCCACCGTGAGCGTGGGGCCCACGATCGTGTGGCCACCGGAGGTCGGTTTGATCAGCAGCGTGGACAGGTTGGCCAACAGGTGAGAACGCTCCAGATCGGCGCCTCCCCAGTAGGTCTGCGGGGAGGCCAGTAGCGGGGTCTCCCCCACCAGCATCTCGCTCAGCCGGGGCAGGAAATGAAGCAGCCCTGGGCTTTCCAGGATCCCACTGCCCAGGGTGTTGACCACGGTGACGGCGCCGCGGCGCAACACCTCGACCAGTCCGACGACACCGAGACGTGAGTCGGCGCGCAGATCGAGGGGGTCGACATAGGCGGCGTCGACCCGGCGCAGCACCACGTCGACACGTTTGAGGGTGCCCAGCGAGCGCATCCACAGGGTGCCGTCGCGCACCACCAGATCGGCGCTCTCCACCAGCGGGAAGCCCAGCACGCTGGCCAGGTATGCCTGATCGAACGCGGTCTCGGACTGGGTGCCGGGGCTCAACACCACCACCACCGGCTCCTCGGCGGCCTCGGGCGCGGCGTCGATGAGCGCCAGCCGCAGCGCCTGGGCCCACGGGGACACCGGGCGTGGCGCGATCCGTTCGTACAGGTCGGGAGCGGCGTGCGCGACCACGCGACGACCCGCAAGGGCATAGCCGGCACCGGACGGCGCCTGGGTCCAGTCGGCGTTTGCGCGGAAACTCCCGTCGGCGGCCCGGCTGACATCGCATCCGTGCAGGAACAGCTGGTGGCGGCCGGGTACCTCGATACCGTGCGCGGCGCGCACGTAGGCCGGATGCGCGAAGAGCAGCTGCGGGGGCAGCACCCCGCTGGTGATCGAGCGGCGTTCGCCGTAGAGGTCGGTGAGCACGGCGTCGAGCAGCCGGGAGCGCTGGACCAGACCGGCTTCCAGGATGTCCCAGTCGGCGGTGGAGATGAGCAGCGGCAGCCCGTCCAGGCGCCACGGCTCGGCCACCGCGTCATCGGTGAGGGCATCCTGGTCGACGTGTACGAAGGTGATGCCGTCGTCATCGACGAGGTTGCGCACCGTGTCGCGCAGCCGGTCCAGTCCGTCGGGGCCTCGGTCCCCGACGCATTCGGCGAGTTCCTGCCAGGCCGGGCGAATGTCGCCGGCGGCATCGATGAACTCGTCGTAGCCGGTGCCCCGCGTGCCCCGGACGTCGAACAGGGCCTGCTGGGTGCGCCTGGCGCGGTACCCGGCCAGCACATCGACGGTCCGCGCCGGCGCGCCGGACAGCCCGGAGGTGGGCTCCATGGAGCCGGTGCGAAGAACCATCAACGCAGAACGGTACGCACCCGGCGCAGGTCCAGGATGCCGGGCGCGCCCGTGTCGGTCGACTGGCGCGCCTGCTTCTCCCGCAGGTCCGCCATATCCACACGTCCGGGGGTGAAGCCCGCCGCCTCGAAACGGCGCCCGCGCCGCGACTCGGCCTCCACCGCGTTCACCGGCGGGCTGTCATAGGCCCGGCCGCCGGGGTGCGCCACGTGATAGGTGCAGCCACCTCGCGACGTACCGGTCATGGTGTCGACGAGTTCGAAGCGCAGCGGGCCGTCGACGGTGATGGTGGGATGCAACGCGCTGGGCGGTTGCCAGGCCCGGTAGCGCACGCCGCCGACCTGGATGTCGGCCTTGCCGGTGGCCAGCAGCGGTATCGGGTGGCCGTTCGCGGTGACGATGTAGCGGTGCCGGTCGGCCCCGACGAGTCGCACCTGGATGCGCTCCACGGAGGAATCGACGTAGCGGGCGGTGCCGGTTCCGGAGGACTCCTCGCCGAGGACATTCCAGGGTTCGATCGCGCCGCGCAGTTCGATTTCGACGCCGTCGAAGACCGCGGTGCCGATACGCGGGAACCGGAACTCGGTGAACGGGTCCAGCCAGCTGGTCTCGAAGTTCACCCCGTGCGCCCGCAGATCGGCGGCAACATCGGCGATGTCTTGAATAATGAAGTGCGGCAACAGGTATCGACCGTGCAGGTTCTCGCCGTGCCGGATCAGCGGCGCCTTGAGCGGTTCGTCCCAGAACCACGAGATCAACGAACGCACCAGCAGCGACTGCACCATCGCCATCTGGTGGTGCGGCGGCATCTCGAACCCGCGCAATTCCAGCAGGCCGAGCCGGCCGGTGGGACTGTCCGGGCTGTAGAGCTTGTCGATGCAGAACTCCGCGCGGTGGGTGTTGCCGGTGATATCGGTGAGCAGATGGCGCAGCGCCCGGTCGGGAACCCACGGTTTGGCAGCGCCGTCGTCGGCCAACCGGGCGATCTCGGCGAACGCGATCTCCAGTTCGTACAACGATTCCGAGCGTCCCTCGTCCACCCGCGGGGCTTGGGAGGTGGTGCCGATGAAGCGGCCGGAGAACAGATAGGACAACGCGGGATGGCGCTGCCAGTAGGTCAGCATCGACACCAGCAGATCGGGCCTGCGCAGCATCGGCGAATCGGCGGGAGTGACCCCGCCCAGGGTGATGTGGTTGCCACCGCCGGTGCCGCCGTGGGTGCCGTCCACGTCGAACGCCTCGGTGGACAGCCTGGCCTGGCGAGCCTCTTCGTAGAGCGTTTCCAGCTGGGCCTTCTGCTCGGCGAAACTGCCGGTGGGGGCGACATTGACCTCGATGACCCCGGGGTCGGGCGTGACGCTCATCGACGTGATCCGACCGTCACGCGGAGGTCCGTAGCCCTCGATGACCACCGGCACGGCGATGGCCGCCGCGGCCTGCTCGATCCGGGTGATCAGCTCCACGAAGTGGTCCAGATCGGTGGTGGGCGGCAGATAGACGTAGAGCACCCCGTCGCGAACCTCGGCGACCAGCGCGGTGGTCGGCGCCTCGTCGGCCTCTTCCACCGGCGCCGGGGGCTGGGCGAGCTCGGTGGTGCGCAGCGTCGCGCGCCGCGCAGTCGGGTCGGCATCGAAGTCGGGCCGGGGCGCCCGCCAGCTGATCGAGTTGAGCGGGAGCCGCAGACCGGCCGGGGAATCACCGGCCAGCAACACAATTCGCCCGCGGCGCAGCTGCCAGTCGGCGCTGGCCCACCCGGAGTCGTCATCGCGGCGGTGCAGCGGCATCACATAGGCCGCGGGCTCATCGGTCGAGTCGTCGAGCCGGGCGAGCAGCTTCGCCCGCCGTGCGGTGTCGTCCTCGGCGAGATCGTCACCGGCGGCGACGGGGTCCCCGGCCGGCCGGCGCACCGCGGCGGCCAGGCGCTCCAGCGGGTCCTCGTAGGCCGGCCGGACCTGGCCGGCGGGCAGCCCGAGGCCCTCGGCGATCGCCCCGAGCAGCAGGGCGCCGGCACCGGAGGGGGTGTCATCGGCTTTGGTCTGCGCCCACGGGTCGGCCAGCAGCGCCGGATCGTTCCACAGCGGCTCACCATCGTTGCGCCAGATCAGGCCGATCTGCCAGCGCGGCAACGGTTCTCCGGGATACCACTTGCCCTGGCTGCGCTGGATCAGGCCGTGCGGCGCCCACACCTTGCGCAGCCGCTCGGCCAGGACCGAGGCGCGCTCGCGCTTGTGCGGGCCATCGGCGGTGGTGAGCCATTCAGGATCGGTCTGGTTGTCGATCGAGACGAAGGTGGGCTCGCCACCGACGGTCAGGCGCACGTCACCGGCGGCCAGCCGTTCGTCGATCTGCGCTCCGAGGCTGTTGATGGCGGCCCACGCTTCGGGCGTGTAGGGCAGCGTGACCCGCGGATCCTCGTGGATGCGGGTGACGATGTTGGCGAAGTCGAGCGTCGATTCGCAGGGGCCGACGGAGCCGGTGATGGGCGCCGCGGACGCGGGGTGCGGGGTGGCCGACAACGGGATGTGGCCCTCACCGGCGAACAGGGCCGACGTCGGGTCCAGGCCGATCCAGCCGGCACCGGGAATGTAGACCTCGGTCCAGGCATGCAGGTCGGTGAAATCGGCGGCCGGCCCGGAGGGTCCGTCGAGGGCTGGCACGTCGGAGGTCAGCTGCACCAGATAACCGGAGACGAAGCGCGCCGCCAGGCCCAGCTGGCGCAGGATGGAGACCATCAGCCAGGCCGAGTCGCGGCAGGAGCCGATCCCGGTGCGCAGCGTGTGATCCGGTGTCTGGACACCCGGGTTCCATCCGGACGCTGTAACCCACATCCGCCCGCACGGCGGCGTTGAGCTTGACCAGGAAGTCGATGGTGCGGGTGCCCGGGACGATGCTGAAGTCCTGCACCCAGGACGTGGTGATCTCACCGGGGCCCGATCCGACACCGTCCTCGTCGACCGGCCGCAGGAAGGGCTCCAGGTCGGCGAGCAGCTCCTTCGGGTATTCGAACGGGAACTTCTCGGCCCATTCCTCGATGAAGAAGTCGAACGGGTTGATGACCTTCAGATCCGCGATCAGTCCGACGGTGATGCTCAGGCTGCGGGCACGGTTGGGGAACACCAGCCGTGCCACGAAGTTACCGAAGGCGTCCTGCTGCCAGTTGACGAAGTGGTCGGCCGGTTCGACCTGGAGCGAGTACGCCTCGATCGGCGTTCGCGAGTGCGGGGCCGGACGCAGCCGCACCACGTGCGGATGCACGTCCACCAACCTGTCGAAGGTATAGGTGGTCCGGTGCTCCAGCGCCACTTTGATTCCCATAGCGTCCGATCCCATCACAGGTAGCGCGGGATCGCATTGTGCGTGCCTGCGGCCGCTATTCCATCACCGCGGTCAGATCGAAATCATAGAACGCTTCTTTGACCGACTGCATAAGGGCCTCTTTGGTATTCGGCGCGCCCGGTTCCCAGGACGCCACCGAGATGCATACCGCACCCCCGACGGTACCCGCGGCGACCAGCATCCGGCCGCCCATCCGCTCCAGGTCGCCCGCGGTCAGCCCCGGTTCCGGCGAGCCCGCCACGAAGAAGTCCGCCGGCGTCCCATCGGGACGATTGACCTCATCGGGCAGCGAGCCGCTGTTGGAGGATCCGATGGGCTTGCCAACCTTGAGAACCAGCTTCTCCAGGCGGCGCAGCAGGAACTTCGGGGCGTACGGGACCAATGGCAGCGGGGCCAGCAGCCACTCGCGCCTGCCGGCCAGTTCGGTGAGCGCGGCCTTGATGCCGGCCCGGATCTCGCCGAGATCGACCGGCGAACGCTCCCCGTCGGCCATCACGGTGATGGTGTTGAGCGCGTTGCCCCGGGTGTCGCCGTCGACGCGTTCACTGACCGGCAGCGACAGCATCGCCTTTCCGTCCGCGTCGACCCTGCCGACGATGGTTGCGATCCGCGCGGCGATACCGGCCAGCAGCACGTTGCTGGAGCCGCCGAGCGCTCGGGCGCGGCGCTCCCACTCGGTCTGGTCGACGCGCACCGAGATGGTCGGCAGGTGCACGGCCTGCTGCGGGTGTCGTACCGCGGAGACGGGCGCGACGGCCCTCGCCGATTCGGACAGTTCCGCGGACTGTGCACGGGCGATGCGCACGGCCCCCAGCGCCGCGGACGGAACGTCGCGCAGCGCGAGCAGGGTGGTGCGGGCGTCCTGCCGCAGGGCCGACGCGCGAGGCGCGGGACCGGGCAGCGGGATAGTCCAGATCGCGGCGGGTGCCGTTCACGGCGTGGGTGATCGATTCGATGAGGGCGCCGGCGTCGGCGACCGTGTGCGACACCACGAGGGTGACCACCGCGCCACCCTCGACGAGCGGCTGCACCCCGATATGCCACGGCGGGCCATGTTCGGGGTCCACCGGCACGTCGGCGCGTTCGTTGACGAAGTCCCAGACCTCGTCGCGGCGGCGCTCGGCCGCGGAGATGTCGATGGCGCCCGGTTCACCACAGGACACCCAGTGGTGCCTGCCGAACGGGATGGACGATCGTTCGACCAGCCTGCCCAGCAGCCCGTCGGCCAGGTTGCGGTGGAACCGCCGCAGTCCGTCCATGTCCACGCCGCGCTCGTAGATCCACGAGTACTGGATCACCGGTCCGCGCCGCAGCGCCCGCAAACCGAGATAGGAGCCCTGGTCCATGTAGGCGAGCGTGTTGTCAGCCGGGTACGTCATCTGCCGGGGCCTCTCTTGACACGGAATATCCATCGCCATGTGCGGGCCCCCCGTACACCTGATCGACGTAGCGAACGGATTTTAACGAATTAGTCAATATCGCGGGCGGCAATGCACGGAAGTCGGACGACTTTAACCCGAAACCGTCGACGGTGGGCGGCTACTGCCGAGGTTTTGCGGGCCCCCATCGGGGCGGACCTGCCGCATGCCCAACTCGGCAAAACTCACGGAATGCCCTTTTTCGCAAACAATCTCGACGTGGGCGTCGGCATCGCAGCCGAGATGGGTGAGCCCCATCCGGCCGTTGTAGGACAGGTGTTTGCGACCCCATTCGAACATCGACCAGACCACCGGCATGAAATCGACGCCGGCCTCGGTGAGCACGTATTCCTGGCGCTCCCGCTGCCCCACTTCACGGTACGGACGCTTTTCCAGCAAACCTGCGCTCACGAGCTCGGACAGCCGCGCCGACGTCGCCGCCCTGGTGATGCCCACCCGTCTGGAGAAATCGTCGAATCGGGTTGTGCCGTAACAGGCCTCCCGCATGATCAGCATCGCCGACTTCTGGCCCACGAGGGTCATCGCCTTTTCGATCGGGCACTCCCCGATCGCCGACCACGCGTCACGATCGGCCAGCGGCCCCTGCAGCATTGTCATCGAGATCACTCCGAAGCTGGGTTGTTGTTACTAGACCTAGGTGTTAGATCTAAGTATAGAGAGCAGTACTCAGCGACGAGTTCTTGAGGAGCAGACATGTCGGGATTCTCAGATCGGGACGCGGTCATCGTCGGCGCGGTCCGGACACCCGTCGGCAAGGGCAAGGCCAACGGCGCGCTGCACGGCGTGCTGCCCGCCGATCTGCTGGCGCACAGCCTGCGCGAACTGATCGCCCGGACCGGTGTCGACCCCGTCCAGGTCGACGATGTCATCGCCGGAGCGGTGACGCAGGTCGGCGACCAGTCGGTGAACATTGCGCGTAACGCACTGTTGGGCGCCGGATTTCCCGAGTCGGTTCCCGGCACCACCGTTGACCGGCAGTGCGGCAGCAGCCAGCAGGCCATCAGCTTCGCCGCTCAGGGCGTGCTCGCCGGGGCCTATGACGTCGTGATCGCGGCCGGCGTCGAGTCGATGTCACGGGTGCCGATGGGCTCCTCGGTACTGCCCGGCAGCGACCCGTTCGGCCTGGACATGGCCGCCCGCTACCCCGAGGGCCTGGTCCCGCAGGGCATCAGCGCCGAACTGATCGCCGCGAAGTGGAAGCTGTCGCGGGCCCAGCTCGACGAGTTCTCGGCGAGCAGCCACGAGAACGCGGCGGCCGCCACCAAGGCCGGCCTGTTCGACGCCGAACTCGCACCGATCGCCGGGCTGAGCCGGCGATGAGATCGTCCGCCCCGGGACGACCGTGGAGACCTTGGCGGGTCTGCGCCCGGCGTTCTACCACGAGGCGTACGCGGCCCGCTTCCCGCAGATCAACTGGGAGATCACCCCGGGCAACTCCTCGCCGCTGTCCGACGGCAGCGCCGCGGTGATGATCACCAGCGGGGCGACCGCCAAACGGCTGGGTCTGCGACCGCTGGCCCGCGTCCACACCACCACCGCGGTGGGCTCCGATCCGCTCTACATGCTGACCGGCGTCATCCCGGCCACCGAGAAGGTGCTGCAGCGCGCGGGGCTGACGCTGGCCGATATCGATCTGTTCGAGGTGAACGAGGCATTCGCGCCGGTGGTGCTGAGCTGGGCCGCCGATACCGGTGCCGACCTGGCCAAGGTGAACGTCAACGGCGGCGCCATCGCCATCGGACACCCGCTGGGGGCCAGCGGCGCGCGCATCATGACCACCCTGGTCCACGCGCTGGCGCAGCGCGGCGCCCGCTACGGCCTGCAGACGATGTGTGAGGGCGGCGGTATGGCCAACGCCACCATCATCGAACGGCTCTAGGCGTCTGCAGCGCGATCACCACTCGATCTTCGGCGCCAGCCCGAAGTCGGCGAATGCCGCCGTGACGGCATCCGCCACGGCCGGCGCCGAGTTCGGGCCACCGACCTTCCACGACGCGATGCTGATCGCCACGGTGCCGCTCGAGATCGTGACGCCGAGCGCCAAGTGCCCACCGCGGCGGGCGAAAGCGGCTTCGGTGACGCCGTTCTCGATCATCCGCCCGATGAAGAAGTCCGCCTGGGTGCCGTCGATCCGGGTCAGGGCGGGCGGCATGTCACCGGCATTGGAGCAGCCGATCGGCTGGCCCTCCTGTAGCACCGCCTTTTCCACCGTCGCCATCAGGAACTTGGGGACGAACGGGATCAGCGGGAGCGGCGCCATCATGGCGTCCCTGCTCGCCTGCATCTCGATGAGGGCGTCCTTGACGGCCTTGCGCAGCGGCCCGAGATCGGCCACCACGGTGGCGGGGTCCACGGTCACCGTGATGGCATTCAGGGCGTTGCCGCGGGTGTCGCCCTCGGTGCGTTCGCTCACCGGGAAGATCAGCGTCACCATCCCGTCGTCGTCCACCCGGCCCAGGGCGTGGCCCAGCCGCGCGGCCAGCGCGGCCACGAACGCGTTGCGGGTGCCGCTGAGTTCGGCCACCTTCTCGTCGAAGGTCGCCACATCGACGCTCGCCGCCACCATCGGCACAGTGACCGGCTCCCTCGAGCCGGCCGCAACGGCGGGCTTCGTGGCCTTCGTCGTCTTGGCTTTCGGGTTGGCCTTCGGGTTGGCCTTCGGGTTGGCCGCAGCCTGCTGACGCTGCAGCCGCACCGTGCCGATCAGCGAGGACGGAATTGCGGGCAGCAAGCGGGCCGTCGCGCCGAGATCCTCACGCAGCGCCCGGCCGAAGGTGCGCGATCCCGGGTCCGGGTACCCCAGCTCCCACGTCTGGCCCTCGACGGCGGACACGATCGACAGTGTCGACGCGGCGCCGTCGGCGATGGTGTGCGAGAACACCAGCGACACCGCCGCAGCGCCACCGGTCAGCGGTTGCACGGCCAGATGCCAGGCCGGCCCGGTTTCCGGATCGACCGGAATCTTGGCGCGCTCGTTGGCCCAGTGCCACACCTGCGCAGCGGGCCCGCTCGGCGGTGCCCACCTCGATGCTGTCGGGTCCGGCGCTGTGCACCCAGCGGTGCCTGCCGAACGGGAGCGGCGACCGTTCGATCCGGCGGCCCAACAGCGTGTGTCCCAGGTTGCGCTGGAAACGTCGCAAACCGTCCAGGTCGACGCCGCGTTCATAGATCCACACCGATTGCCCGACCGGCCCGCGACGCAGAGCGCGCAGCGCCACATAGGACGCGTGGTCCATGTAGTCGACGGTGTTCGGCGCACCGGTGTTTCCCATGTCAGCTCCCCGCAGCACACACAAGCTCGATAGTCGCAGGTGAGCGTACGGTCAGGACACCGTCAACGACCGCAATTCGGCAAACTCAGGCGCGCACCAGCTCGAACAGCGGAATGGCTCGCGAGGTCTTGTTATGGAAAGGGGGACCGCGATGATTTGTAGGTGTCCCCTTGTGGGAGTTGGGGTATAGAAATGGTTATATGCTGGAATACCCCGGGGGGGGGGACGGAAAGGACCGAGAAGGCTGTGATGGGGGAAGGGGGGGGGGCAAAGAGAGGGGGGCCCCGGGGGCGCCCCGCGGGAACCCCGAAAGGAGTAATTAAAACTGCCCCCGGCGTCTATTCCGGCCGGGTCTGTCGCCACCACGCAATGATGTACAGCACCATCGCGGCAGCCAGGGCGACCAGTACCCAGACCACCACCGCGAGGTCGATCCAGGCGCCGGCCGGTGGTGCCCCGGGCAGCACGTTCCGCAACGGCACCACGGCGAAGAGCATCGCCGCAAACCAGGTGATGAAGGGTGGCTGCAGCTTGCGTCGATCGAGGACGGTCTCGATCGCCACGAACATCGCCGCCGCGGGCAGCGCCAGCAGAACCAACAGGATGCCCGCGATGAGCACCAGCGCCTCGCGGGTGCGCTGCAGCTCGAACGCCACGGCCGGCCCGGTGGCGCCGGGTGAGCCGACCGTGCTCAGCCGGCTGTCGATGTTCCACCCGTTGACGCTGCCGCCGACCACGATCGGCGCGGCGATCGGGCGCTGATCGTCGCCGGTGCCGACGAAGAGCTGCATGCCGATGGTGTCGGTGACATAGCTGTCGAACGGCCACTCGTCCGGGTCGCCGACCGCCACCAACGAGGTGGTGAGCTCGTTACCCACCAGATCGTCGTGGAGGTAGATGAGCTCGCCGGAGTCCGTCCAGGAGCTCAGCCGGATCACGTATTGGTCCGGTGGGTCGGCCTGCAACTGCGTGCCCGGATGCACCAGCACGTCGATCACCAGCCGGTTCTCCGACGTGTCCACCTGACGCAGTCGCACGATGACGGCGGTCTCCCCGCTCGTCGCCGCCTCCGGGAACCGGAACTGCACGGGAGGCTGCTCCAGCATGCTGTACCCGATGAGTGAGGCGACGTACACGACGGCCACGATCACGACGGAGGTCAGCACCGTCGCTCGCCGTGACGACTGACCCCCCGCATGCTGCACGCGCGGATCGTAGCCCCGCCGCGGAGGCATCGCCAGGCGTTTGCGAACGACTACTTGGCGTCGGCGCCGGGCTTGGCGTCGATGCCCGCCTCCTTACGCTGCTGCGCGGTGATCGGCGCCGGCGCGTCGGTCAGCGGGTCCACCCCACCGCCGGACTTCGGGAACGCGATGACCTCACGGATCGAGTCGACCCCGGCCAGCAGCGCGGTGATGCGGTCCCAGCCGAAGGCGATACCGCCGTGCGGCGGGGCGCCGAAGGTGAAGGCGTCCAGGAGGAATCCGAACTTGTCCTGAGCCTCGTCGTGATCGATGCCCATCATCGCGAAGACCCGCTCCTGGACGTCGCGGCGATGGATACGGATCGACCCGCCGCCGATCTCGTTGCCGTTGCAGACGATGTCGTAGGCGTTGGCCAGTGCGGTGCCGGGCTCGGTGTCGAAGGTGGCCTCGGACTGCGGCTGCGGCGCGGTGAAGGCGTGGTGCACGGCGGTCCAGGCCCCGGAGCCGACGGCGACGTCACCGGAGGCCGTCGCGTCGTCGGCGGCCTCGAACAGCGGCCAGTCCACCACCCAGGTGAACGCCCAGGCGGCCGGATCGATCAGGTCCAGGCGCTTGGCGATCTCGATGCGGGTCGCGCCGAGCAGCGCCCGGCCGGCCTTGGCCGAACCCGCCGCGAAGAAGATGCAGTCGCCGGGCTCGGCGCCGACGTGGGCGGCCAGCCCGGCGCGCTCGGCATCGGTGAGGTTCTTGGCGACCGGGCCACCCAGTTCACCGTCCTCGCCGACCAGCACGTAGGCCAGGCCCTTGTGCCCGCGCTGCTTGGCGAACTCCTGCCAGCCGTCGAGGGTGCGGCGCGGCTGGGACGCCCCGCCCGCCATCACGACGGCGCCGACGTAGTCGGCCTGGAAGACCCGGAAGGTGGTGTCGGCGAAGTAGTCGGTGCACTCCACGAGTTCGACCGCAAAGCGCAGATCGGGCTTGTCCGAACCGAACCGGCGCATCGCGTCGGCGTAGCTGATCCGCGGGATCGGCGTCGGCAGGTCATAGCCCACCAACGCCCACAGCGCCTTGAGGATCTCTTCGGAGATCGCGATGACGTCATCGGCCTCGACGAAGCTGAGCTCCATGTCGAGCTGGGTGAACTCGGGCTGGCGGTCGGCGCGGAAGTCCTCGTCGCGGTAGCAGCGCGCGATCTGGTAGTAGCGCTCCATCCCCGCCACCATGAGCAGCTGCTTGAACAGCTGCGGGCTCTGCGGCAGCGCATAGAACGAGCCGGGCTGCAGACGTGCGGGCACCAGGAAGTCGCGGGCGCCCTCGGGGGTCGACCGGGTCAGCGTGGGGGTCTCGATCTCCACGAAGTCGTGCTCGGCCAGCACGCCACGCGCGGCGGCATTCACCTTGGACCGCAACCGGATTGCCTGTCCGGGGCCTTCGCGGCGCAGATCCAGGTAGCGGTAGCGCAGCCGGGCCTCCTCGCCGGCGGTCTCATCGAGCTGGAACGGCAGCGGTGCGCTCTCCCCCAGCACCGTCAGTTCGGTGGCGTTGACCTCGATGTCACCGGTCGCGATGTCGGTGTTCGCGTTGCCCTGCGGGCGCACCTCGACGACACCGGTCACCGCGACGCAGAACTCGGCACGCAGCCGGTGCGCCTGCTCCAGCACCGCGGCGTCCCGGAACACGACCTGAGATGTCCCGGACGCATCGCGCAGGTCGATGAAGATGACACCGCCGTGGTCGCGCCGACGCGCCACCCAGCCCGCCAGGGTCACCGTCTGACCGGCGTCGGTGGACCGCAACGATCCGGCGGCATGGCTGCGCAGCACAAAAACTCCTCATGAAGATGGGTGAGACGACAGCCCAGTCTAATGGGGTGGGTACGAGGACCAGCGACCGCAGTCCGCGGCTGGTCACGAGCCCGGCTAGGGTCAGCGAGTGGCGAAAATGTACCCATGCGAGCGCGTCGACCTGGATTTCATCTCCGATGCCCCGTTCCGCTTCGTCAGCACCGTCGACCTGAACGTCACCCCGGAGCAGTTGTTCGAGGTGCTGTCCGACGCCGGGTCGTGGCCGCAGTGGGCAAGCGTGATCACCGGCGTGACCTGGACGAGCCCGCAGCCCTTTGACATCGGCACCACCCGTACCGTCACGATGCGCGGCGGGATCATCGGTGATGAAGAATTCCTCGCGTGGGAGCCCTACAGCCACATGGCCTTTCGCTTCAACGATGCGTCGACGACCAGCATCGCCGCCTTCGCCGAGGACTACTGGATCGTGCCGACCGCGCACGGGTGCCACCTGACCTGGGTGATGGCGATGAAACCGAACGGCACCGCCGCCCGCCTGGGCATGTCGGCTGGAAAACCGTTGATGGCGTGGATGTTTCAGCGATTCCTGCACAACCTGCGCCGCTACACCGACCAGCACTACGGCTAGTAGACCCCGTTCCAGGCCGCGCGCCGAACGGCATCGGGGTCCTCCACGGTGACATCGCGCGTCGAGCGGATCACCAGGGTGCGCCGGACTTCGGCGTCATAGCGCGGCCACACGCTCCGTCCGTCGGTGGCGAAGTCCAGCCAGGTGCGCTGCATCCGCCTGCCCACCGAGGGTTGCACCCGCCGGCCCAGCGGGTGCAGCTTGCGCCCCAGGTAGGAGCCGTAGCTGTGCTGGATGTGCACGATCTCACTGCCGTGTGTCGCGCCGAGACCGAGCGCCTTGAGCGTCCAGGTGGTGTGGTCGAAGCGGTACACGTGGGTGGGTGCATCGGCACTGTAGGCATCGGCGAACGCCCAGGTGGGCGCGCCGAACATGGCATCGGAACCGAAGTCGATCAGAGCCCGCCTGCGCGGGAATCCCGGGTAGGCGGCCAGTACCCGGTCCCTGGCCTGCGGCGCCCGGCGCGCGAAGAAACCGTCGATGCCGGCGGCCGTGGTGGGCAGCATGGGTGGCTTGCCCCAGGCGAACATCGAGGCCTCGTGGCTGTTGGTCCCGATGATCAGCGGCACCCGCACCACCGCGCCCGTGCGCGCCGCATCGATCGGGTGAAGCGGCAGCAGATCGACACCGTGGGTCAGTCCGTAGGCCAGGGTGGGTGTCTGGGCCGCGCTCTCCAACTGGATCTGACCGGCCGCCCGGCGCAGCTTGCGCTGGGGCAGCGCCTTGAGCTCGTCGATGCCGACGCCGAGTTCGGCGAGGAACGCGTGCGACTGACGTGCCCGACTGTCCCGGTCGGCGATCAGCGGTAGCGCCGGACTCTGCGCGATGGCCCGGTCGAACAGGCCCTCGGCGGCCGGGCTGGCCAGCAACGCGAGCACCGAGGTCGCGCCGGCCGATTCGCCGAACACCGTGACCTGTTCGGCGTCCCCGCCGAACGCGCCGATGTTCTCCCTGATCCAGCGCAGTGCCGCGAGCTGATCACGCAGACAGAGGTTGTCGTCGAAACCGGGCCCGAGATCGCCGAGCTCGAATCCGCCGAAGACGCCCAGACGGTAGGTCACGTTCACCACCACGACGTTGCCGTTGGCCGCCAGCCGGGAGCCGTTGTAGAGCTGGAGTTGGCCGGCGCCGTACACGAACGCGCCACCGGGGATCCACACCATCACGGGCAACGATGCGGTCACATCGGGTGACCAGATGGTGACGGTCAGGCAGGCTTCGTCCCGCATCTTCGGGTCGTCGCGGCCGCCGCCCACGAAGGAGCGACCCTGCGGTGGCAGCGGGCCGTGATCGATGGCGTCGCGCACCCCCGGCCACGGCCGCAGCGGGCGGGGGGCCATGAAGCGCAGCGCGTCCACGGGTTGTTCGGCGTAGGCGACGCCGCGCCAGACCCCCACCCCACCGTCGGTGGTGCCTCGGAGCAGTCCGTGCGCCGTCTCCACGATCGTCGTCAGTTCGGCGACAGGGGGCACCCCGCAATCGTAGTGTGGAAAGCTGAGCCCGGCTTGGACCAGGCGACGAGTGCCGGCACGCAGATGGGGTTGGTGGGCAACGATGACCTTCAACGAAGGTATGCAGATCGACACGAGCACCACGTCGAGCAGCGGCGGGCGACGCGGTGGAGGCGGGCGGGGCATCGCCGTCGGCGGCGGTCTCGGCGGGTTGTTGATCATCGTGGTGGCCCTCTTCCTCGGGGTGGACCCCGGCAGCGTGATGCCGCAGACCCAGGGCGGTGGTTATGACACCGAAGGGGTTTCCGCACCGGGGTTCGACCTGGACCAGTGCAAGACCGGCGCGGACGCCAACGCGATCGTGCAGTGCCGGGTGATCGCCACCGGGAACTCGGTGGACGCCGTATGGGCCCAGCAGCTACAGGGGTATCAGCGGCCGCAGGTGCAGTTGTTCACCGGATCCGTCGATACCGGGTGCGGCCCGGCCACCAGCGAGGTGGGTCCGTTCTACTGCCCGGCCGACCGGACCGCCTACTTCGATACCGACTTCTTCGACGTCCTGCGAGATCAATTCGGTTCCAGCGGTGGCCCGTTGGCCCAGGAATATGTCGTCGCTCATGAGTTCGGGCACCATGTGCAGAATCTGCTCGGGGTGCTGGGGCGCGCTCAGCAGGATCCGCAGGGCCCCACCGGCGGCGGGGTGCGCACCGAACTGCAGGCCGACTGCTATGCCGGGGTATGGGCCCACTACGCAGCCATCACCAAGCAGGAAGGCACTGACGTCACGTTCCTGGAACCGTTGAGCGACAAAGACATTGCCGATGCGCTCTCGGCCGCCTCATCGGTCGGCGACGACCGTATCCAGAAGCAGGCCACCGGTCGGGTGAATCCGGAGGCCTGGACGCACGGATCCTCCGAGCAGCGACAGAAGTGGTTCACCCAGGGGTACCGGACCGGTGACCCCAACCAGTGTGACACCTTCGCCCCCGGCGCGTTGTGACCGAAGGTATCGTCCCCGACGACAAGGACTGGACCTGGGTACTGACCCGGGCCTGCCCGGACTGTGGTTTCGACCCCGCCACCGTGCGCCCCACCGGCGTGGCCGGGCGCATCCGCCGCGACGCCGCGGCCTGGGTCACCCGCCTGGCGCAACCCGGCGTCCGAGTCCGTCCGGCGCCCGGGGTGTGGTCGCAGTTGGAATACGGCTGTCACATCCGGGACGTGCACCGCATCTTCGATCACCGTGTGCAATTGATGCTGACCGAACACGATCCGCTGTTCCCGAATTGGGACCAGGATGCCACCGCGATCGCCGACGATTACCGGTCCCAGGATCCCGGGGTGGTCGCCGGTGAACTGTGCGACGCGGCGACCGCCGTCGCCGACCGCTACGACCGGGTATCCGATGACGGCTGGAACCGACGTGGATTACGCAGCAATGGAAGCGAATTCACCGTCGCCACCATCGCCGTCTACCACCTGCACGATATCGTGCACCACGCCTGGGACGTGTCCCGGGGAGTTTCCGGGATTTCCTGAACACATTGCACACATCTGACTAATGTGTCCAACATGTCGCGCACCGGTTCCCGCTCACCGGCGCTGCTCGTCGCCACCGCGGAGACCTTGCGCAGGCTGGGCCCCCGGCAGTTCAGCCTGACCGCCGTTGCCGAGGCCGCCGGGGTATCTCGCGGCACGGTGCACAACGCGTACGGCGGCCGCGACCACGCCATCACGGTCGCGCTCGAGCACCTGGCAGCACGTTTCGTCGACGCCATGGCCACCGAGGTCGACCGTCACGACACCCTGGCCGATCAGGTGGCTGCCGCGGCGGTGCTCATCTGTGCACACCGTAGGCGTTCGGATTTCGTTGCCGCAGACGGAATCAACGAGAGCATCCTGGTGCTGCTGCTGCGCAATATCGGCGACGACCTGGTGACCCGGGCGGTGGCGTTGTGGCGGCAGCGGGTCAAGGCCGCCCAGAGCCGCGGCGAGGTCGGTGCCACACTCGATCCCGCCCGGGCCGGCGAATGGATCGTGCGGGTGCTCTTCAGTTTCGAGCTGCTCCCCCCGATGGGCGTCAATCTGGACAACCCACGGGCGGTGCGCACATTCGTGACCGGCCACATCATCGACGGACTCAACGGGAGACCCACGTGAACGAACCCGATCATGAGGTGGTCATCATCGGCGCGGGCCCCGGCGGGATCGCCTCCGCCCACCATCTGCGGCGCCAGGGCATCGATGACTTCGTGATCATCGAACGCGGAGAGGATTTCGGCGGAACCTGGCGCGACAACCACTACCCGGGCCTTGCCGTCGACATCCCCAGCCTCTGGTATCAGCTGTCGTTCGCGCCGAACCCCGATTGGTCGCGCCTGTTCGCGCCCGGCCCGGAGCTCTACCGATACCTGCGCGACACCGCCACCCGGCTCGGTCTCTACGACCACCTGATCACCGGCGCCGAAGTCACCCAACAACGCTGGGATGACGCCGCCGGGCTGTGGCGGCTCACCATCGCGGGCCGGCCCGAAGTGAGCGCGCGCTTCCTGATCAGTTCGGTGGGCGGCTATGTCAACGCCAAACAACACATCGACATCGACGGCGCCGAGGACTTCGCGGGAACCATCCTGCGGCCCAACGCCTGGGACGACTCCTACGTCACCGCAGGCAAACGCATCGCGGTGATCGGCACCGGCTCCAGCGGAGTGCAGATCTCGGCCGCACTGTCCGCCGAGGCGGCGCAGCTCGATATCTACCAGCGCACGCCGGCCTGGGTGCTGCCCAAGATCGACTTCGATCTTCCCCCGGTCCTGCGGCGGATCCTGGCCATCCCCGGTGTCCTGGCGACTGTGAACGCCGCCGGGCGCCTGCTGATGGACGCCGCGATGATCGCACCGATCGTGCACGTCTTCTCCCGGCTCCCCGACCGGATCCTGGTGCGGCTCATACCGATATACGACGCCTACTGCCGGGCGCTGTACCGACTGCTGCTGAAATGCACCGTGCGTGACCCGGCCACCCGGACCGCACTGGTGCCCGACTACGGGATCGTCGCCAAGCGGCCGGTCATCTCCAGTGCGTTCTTCCGCGCGCTGAACAACCCGAACACCCGATTGATCACCACACCCATCGAGCGGATCACCCGTGACGGTGTGCAGACCGCCGACGGGGTGCACCGGCCCGCCGACCTGCTGGTGGCGGCCACCGGCTACGAACTGTGGACCGATCCCGAAACCTACCGCCCGGCAACGATTCTGGGCACCGACGGCTTCGACCTCGCCGAGCATTACCGCACCCACGGGTTGGCGAGCTATGCCGGCACCGCCCATCCCAGGCTCCCGAACCGGTGGGAGATCGTGGGTCCGCACGGGTTCGTCGGTTTCGCGTGGTGCGATTTCGTCGAGACCATGGCCCGGCACGCTGCGCGGGTGGTCGGGCAGGCCCGCCGGCAGGGCTTCCAGGTCGCGGCGGTCACCGGGGAGGCCTTCGACCGCTGGAACGCCGCGATGGCCCGGCGTGGCAAGACCGCGCATCTGTACTTCACCGCCTGCAATCCGGGCCTACGCACCTATTTCATCAATTCGCGCGGCGAAACCGTGTACCACCGGCCGCAAACCATCACGGCGTCGCGCTGGTTCGCCCGCCGCGGTCCGCTCGACGACTACCGATACAGCCGGCGCAGTGTGCCGGCACTGACCGAGGAGCAGCCCGCATGACCAACCTGCCGCTGGCCGGACGCGTTGCCTATGTCACCGGAGCCGCTCGTGGACAGGGCCGTTCGCACTGCGTCCGGCTGGCCCGCGCCGGCGCCGACATCGTTGCCATCGACGCGTGCGGGCCGGTCGCCGCGAGCAACGGATACGCCCCGGCGACCGCCGCCGACCTCGCCGAGACCGTCGCCCTCGTCGAGGGTGAAGGCCGAAAGATCCTGGCCCGCGAGGTCGACGTGCGCGACGCCGACGGGCAGCAGCGGGTCATCGCCGACGCCGTCGAGCAGTTCGGCAGGCTCGACATCGTGGTCGCCAATGCCGGGGTGCTGAACTGGGGCCGGCTGTGGGAGATCTCGCCGCAGCAGTGGCAGGACACCCTGGACACCAATCTGACCGGTGTGTGGAACACCATCCGGGCCGTCGTGCCACCGATGATCGCGGCCGGCAACGGCGGCTCGATCATCAACATCAGTTCGGCGGCGGGCATCAAGGCGGTACCCGGCTGCGGGCACTACTGCGCCACCAAGTTCGGGGTGGTGGCGCTGACCAACGCACTGGCCGTCGAACTGGGGCCGTACGGCATCCGGGTGAACTCGGTGCACCCCTACGGCACCGACACCCCGATGGGCAATGACGTGGCCATGTACCAGATGTTCGCCGACAACCCGACCTACATCCACAGCTTCTCGCCGGGCGCGCTGCCGACCGATTCACTGGCCGCACCGGATCTGGTGTCCGATATCGTGCTGTGGCTGGCGGGTGACGGCGCCTCGCTGGTCACGGCGGCCCAGATCCCGGCGGACAAGGGCTATCTGAAGGTGTGAGGCCTGGCCGCGGGAGGTTGAAGCTGCTCCGCGGGGAGGGGGGCCTGCCGGAGTGACCGCGTGGCCGGGGTCCGGCGGACGCGGGAGGCCGGGCCGGGCGAGCCGGGCCTGCGGCGCGGGGGCCGTCGACGCGACGTGCCGACCGGTGTCGGCAGGGTCACCACCCTTGGCACCGCGCCGCGGGCGCTCCGCACCTGGCCGGCGGGGGGTGCGGCGGGGGGGTGAGAGAAGTTGAGGTCTGTCTGCCCTCGGGCAGCGCCGCCGCGCTGCCGCCGGGGATGATGAAGTGGCCGGCCCGGGCACACGATCGCGGCCCGGTACGACTTGTTCTGAGTAGGACACACATCATGACCGGGGGAGACTGGGGTGCCGGGAGCTGCGGGCGCCGGACCGGGGATAGTGACGCGGCGGGGGGACACGTGCTTGCCGCCTCGAGGCCGGCTTGAACTCGGCCAGTTCTGCGGACCGGCGGAAGACGCGGGCCTGCGTCCAGCGGGGGGGCCCCAGCGCGCGCGGGCGGGGGGTTCGGCCTTACGGGTGCGGGCTGGCACCGCCGCCAGCTGGAGTGAGCGGGTTGCCAATCGAAGACTGGACCCGGGGCTCGGCCGCGGGCGGGAGCGTGCCGAGAGCTGCCTCAGCGGGCCGCGCGACCGTGCCAGTGGGCGCCGGAGCGGCCGCCTCAGGCGCGGGCAACGAAATGGTGGAACTGGAACGGACCTTGCCCCGTCGGGACACCGGGGCAGTGCACGAGGTGCCGTTGGTCCCCCAGGCGGGACCTGTTGGCCACTGGACGGCGTGCACAGCCCGTGCGCCCCCGGGGGGGGCGCGGGGCGAAGATCGATGGAAGAGGAACTCCGGCGTTGATCCCGGATCCGGAGGGGATCGTTGAAGAGCCGTTGAGCGTGCCCTCGGCGGCGCGTGTCGCCGTGGTGTGTAGGGTGTCGTCGGGATCGAGTTGGAGATGGCGTCGACGAGGCGGCCGATCTCGTGATCGGTCTGCTCCAGGAAGCCGGCGTAGATCTCCATCTGCCGTGCCAGCACCGGTTTCAGTTCTTCGGGCATCTCATCCCAGGCGGGGATCTCGTCGTGCCTGGCGGTGAGTTCGGCATCCCCAGGAACGACGCCGAGCTTCTTCTGCTCGGCGTGATCTTCTCCCGCAACCATCCCAGCCATCGTCGAACATGCCCTTGTCTTGTCCGACCATTCCTCGGACACCTGGTGGGGCGTGGGTGGGGGGCGGGTCGAAGAACGGTTGTCGGGCAGCAGCGCCTTCTGCTGCCGCACCCGGGATCGGTGGTCGGCGAGATCCTCGGTCAGCGAGTAGCCCTCCTGCGGTGAGCGTGGCGGCTCGACCGCGGTGGTGCCCTCGTAGAGCCCCGGGTCTGGTTGGCCTCGCCGCCGACGAAGCCGTGAAGTCTGAATCCCGACCGGTCGGCCACTGGTGGAACGGGCCCACGGGCGTCCCTCCCAGCCCGGCACCTCTGCCTTGCCGAACTGCGCCGTCGATACCCGTTGAGTTCAGGGTCTCGGCGATCGGCGCCTTGTCCTTGGGCCGGATGCTGTTGTTCCGGCGCCGACGTCGCCATCTCGGGTCGCGCCTGCCCCCGAGTGGTGGTTCGTCGGTCAGACGCCTGGGCGTCGGGGCGCGGTGGTGTGCGGTTGAGCTTCCCCCGCCCGCGGCGAGTCGTTCGGCCCGGGGTCGGGGCGCGCCGGGCGCGCCGAGCCGCTCGTCGTCACACGATCAGCATTCGGGCGCCGGCGGGGGGGAGTTCCCGGATGGGCGGGTACTTGGTGTTGGGTCCTTGGCGTATGGTGGTGAGCCCGACGTGCTTGGTGTCGGGGATGGGGTTGTCGGCGCCAGACTCTATCCCCATCCCATGCCGAACAGACTGAAGGAACCCTACGTCGGTGACGATCTGGCGTCAGCTCGACGCCGGGATGCGCTGGCAGCCGGGACTGCTCCTTGATGCCGGTGTCGGTGGTGCGCAGCGGACGGATCAGCGCGTCCTGACTGAACGACGCGAGCAGTTCGCCCTCCTCGGTGTGCACGGTGCCGCGCACATAGGACATGCCGGCACCGACCTGGGTGCTCTCGTGGCCGTAGAGCAGCCAGCCCTGCCACTGCACGGGCTCGTGGAAGCTGACCGAGATCGTCATCGGTGCGGTCGACACCGTCAGATGTGCCTGTGCGGTGCCGATACCGGAGTGTGCGCGCATGGTCGTTGAAATCCCCAGGTGTCCGGTGAAATACGCAATCAATGCCTTGGCCAGGTCGTCTCGGGCCGGGATCGGATCGTAGTGCAGCCAGGCGAACAGTTCGGGCGGTCCCACCTCATCGGGGCTGTTGACATCGACGACGTCCACCAGGCGCAGCTGCCGGCCGGTCATCGGCATCTCACCGGCGTTGGCGTCCGCGGGGGCGGTCACCTCCGGCCGCGGCAGCTGGTGTCGGATCACGTCACCGGAGGGCACATCGGCCAGCACGGTGATGGTGATGCACCGCTTGCCGTTCTGCGTGGCGGTCACCACCGCGGTAGCCGTCGAACGGCCCTCGGCCACCACGTCGATGTCGAGTTCCACCGGCGGGCCGACCAGCACCACGCGGGCGAACACCGCATAGGCCGAACGCACCGACTTGCCCGGAAACCTCTGCGCCACCGCGACTATGGCCTGGGCGAGCACCTGGGTCCCCTCCACCACCTGACGATCGTCGGCACCGGCGAGTCCGGTCTGGGCAATGAAGCGGTTCTCCCCGTCGGGCTGCGGATCGAACAGCTCCAGCAGTCCCTCCAGCGTCCACAGCACCTGTTCCGGCGTCTGGTCCGAAATTGTCGTCTTGTCCGATGTCGTCATGCGTCCCTTCCTGGCGGCTCTGCAAAAACGGTAACGTCATTCTCCCGGGTTGCACAATGGTTCCGGTCCAGAGGGGGTCCGCAGATGGCCAAGTCGAGCGCACGCACACCGGCGGCCACGGAGGAAGCCGAATCGCGGCCCGCCCGGTTCATGAAGTCGGCGCTGGAGATCCTCGGTGAGACCGGCCGCACCGATTTCACGGTGCTGGCGGTGGTCGAACGATCCAAGACCTCGCTGCGGTCCTTCTACCAGCACTACTCCACCAAGGACGAGCTCCTGCTCGCGCTCGTCGAGCGGATCATGTCGGAGTCGGCGGCCCGCTGGCGCACCGAGGTGCAGGGTCTGGACGCGATCGCCGCGCTGCGCACCCTGGTGGCCCGGATCAGCGCCCCGGCCGCGTCGACCAAACAGGACAGCATCAACCGCGGACTGACCTTCTACAACGACCATCTCGCCGAGACGCTGCCCCGCGAATATGCCCGCGTGTTGTCGCCGCTGCACCTGCTGATCAGGGACATCATCGCCGCCGGGAGCGCCGAAGGCGTGTTCCGCGAAGCCTCAGAGACCGAGACCGACACCGCGTCCGCGCTGATCATGCAGACCGTGCTCGGCGCGCTGCGATTACGCGTGCTCGGCGCCGAGTTGAACGGCGCTCCCGTCGAGGGAAGCCACATCTTCGAGTTCTGTGTGCGCAGCCTGCTGCGCGACCCCGGTCAGCCCCTCTGACGATCATGGTAACGTCATTACCGCTCCACGGAAATCAGCCTTTCAGGAGACGGAAATGCCCTCACGCACCCTGTCGTATCCGGTGTTCGACGCCGACAACCACTTCTACGAGCCCAAGGAAGCGCTGACGCAATTCCTTCCGGACCACCGCAAGGGCGTCATCGACTACATCGAGGTCCGCGGCCGGACCAAGATCATGGTCCGCAACCAGGTCAGCGATTACATCCCCAACCCGACCTTCGAAGTGGTCGCACGGCCCGGCGCTCAAGAGGACTACTTCCGGCACGGCAGCGGCGGCAAGAGCTACCGCGAGGTGATGGGTAAGCCGATGAAGGCCATCCCGGCGTTCCGCAATCCGGCAGCACGCCTCGAGGTCCTGGACAGCCTGGGCCTGGACTACACGTTGATGTTCCCGACGCTGGCCAGTCTCGTCGAAGAGCGCCTGAAGGACGACCCGGATCTGATTCTCGACATCGTGCATGCGCTGAACCGGTGGATGTACGAGACCTGGCAGTTCAACTACGAGGACCGCATCTTCTCCACCCCGGTGATCAACCTGGGCAACGTCGACCGCGCCCTGGAAGAACTCGAATGGTGCCTGGAGCGCGGCGCCAAGACCGTCCTGGTCCGGCCCGCACCGGTGCCGGGGTACCGCGGCAGCCGCTCGATGGGTGTCGAGGAATTCGATCCGTTCTGGGACGCGTGTGTCAGGGCCGGCGTCCCGGTGGCGATGCACGCCTCCGACAGCGGCTACTCCAACTACCTCAACGACTGGGAACCGGCCACGGAGTTCAAGCCCTTCTCCCCCACGTCTTTCCGGATGGTCGCGATGGGCAAGCGTCCCATCGAGGACACCATGGCCGCGTTGGTCTGCCACGGTGCGCTGACCCGCAACCCGGACCTGCGCATCCTGTCCGTCGAGAACGGCGCATCCTGGGTGCCCTACCTGCACTACCAGTTCAAGGACGTCTACTCGAAGATGCCGGACTCCTTCCCCGAGGATCCGATCGAGGCGTTCCGGCGCTGCGTGTACGTCGCACCGTTCTGGGAGGACAACTTCAAGGACATGGCAGACCTGTGTGGTATCGACCGCGTCATCTTCGGCTCCGACTGGCCGCATCCCGAAGGCCTCGCCGATCCGATCAACCTGGTCAGCGACCTGGAAGCCAACGGCCTTGATGAAGAGGGCATGCGAAAGGTGATGGGCGCCAACTTGATCGACCTGTTCAAGGTGCCCAACCAGATCATGCACAAGCCGGACGTGCCCGCCATGACGTTCGCCTGAGGAGGAGATCCCGATGACCGCTGCGGCCAATCCGGAACAGATGCTGTTCGCCTCCACCGCGCAGGCCTTCTTGGAGAAGGAGGCGTCACTGAACACGGTGCGCGAAATTCAGCGCGCTGGAGGTTCTTTCGACGCCACGTGGTGGCGGCGTGCTGCCGAACTGGGCTGGGCGAGCCTGCTGGTACCCGAGGAACTCGGCGGTGGCAGCGTCTCCGGTGACGGCGTGGCCGACCTCGCACTGCTCGCCGAGCAGGCCGGGCGCACCGTCGCTCCCGGTCCGCTGCACCCGGTCAGCGTGGTGCTGGCCGGATTGGTCGAGGCGCCGGATGGTCACGAGTCGACGATCGAGTCGCTGGTGTCCGGCGAAGCGGTGGCGAGTTGGGCGGTCGATGAACCCGGGAAACCGTTCTCCCCGTTGACCGCCGATCTGACGGCGGCCGCCGTCGATGGTGGCTACCGGCTCGACGGTGTCAAGGATCGGGTCGAGTCCGGTGACGCGGCCGGCGTGCTGCTGGTCACCGCGACCATGGACGGCGCGGTACGGCAGTTCGTGGTGCCCGCCGACGCGGCAGGCGTGAGCGTGGAGACGCAGCGCTCGGTGGACATGGTGAAGCGTTACGCCCGAATCTCATTCGACGGCGTCCGGGTCGACGCCGCCGCGGTGGTGGGCTCGGCCGAGCAGACCGCCGAGGTGATCGAACGCCAGCGCCAGGTGGCGCTGGTGCTGCAATGCGCCGAGACCGTCGGCATCCTGGACGCGGTGCTGGCGATGACCAATCAGTGGCTGCTCGACCGGCACAGCTTCGGCAGGCCGCTGGCCTCCTATCAGGCCCTCAAACATCGGTTCGCGGACATGAAGCTGTGGTTCGAGGCCGCCCGGGCCACCACCGCCGGTGCCGCCGAAGCCGTCGGCGCCCGGTCCCCAAACGCAGGCAAGTTCGTCAGCGTCGCGAAAGCCTATGTCGGCGAACGTGCCCCGGTCATGCTGCAGGACTGTGTGCAGCTGCACGGCGGTATCGGCGTGACCTGGGAGCATGACCTGCACCTGTATCTGCGGCGCGCGGCCCTGAACCGCGCCATGTTCGGCTCGCCCGAAGACCACCACCGAGTCATCTTCGAACTGAGCCGAAAGGTTCCCGCATGACCGACACCGCGATTTCCACCCACACCGATGAGTCGGTCGCCGATTTCAGCGCCCGGGCACGGGCGTGGCTGGCGGAGAACATGCCGCCGATCGACCCGGAGAATCCCCCGTTCATGGCGCGCGCCGAGCAGCAGTCCTGGGACCGGGCCAAGGAACTGCAGCAGAAGCTGCACGCGGGCGGGTTCGCCGGCATCTGCTTTCCCCGCGAATACGGCGGGCTGGGACTCGATCTGGCCTACCAGAAGGCGTTCAACGCCGAATGCCGCGCCTACGAGATGCCGCTGATCCTGAACACCCCGTCGTTCACCATCTGCTCGGCGACCATCCTGGACGTGGGCAGCGAGGACCAGAAGCGCGAGCGTATCTCGGCGGCCATCCGCGGTGAGGAGATCCTGTGCCAGCTGCTGTCCGAGCCCAGCGGCGGCTCCGATCTGGCCGGGGTGATCACCCGGGCCGACCGGGTCGGCGACAAATGGGTCATCAACGGCGCCAAGACCTGGAGCACCAGTGCGTTCGCGGCAGACTACGGCTTGATGCTGGCCCGCACCGACTGGACCGTGCCCAAGCACGCGGGCCTCACCATGTTCCTGGTGCCGCTGTCCGCGGCCGGCATCACGATGCGCCGGATCACCGAGGTCAACGGCAACGAGGAGTTCTGCGAGGAATTCTTCGACGGTCTCGAACTCGGCGATGACGCCGTGGTCGGTGCGGTCAACGACGGCTGGACCGTGGCGTCGCGCCAGTTGCACCACGAGCGGCGGGCCGTCGGTGGCGGATCCGAATTCGCCAGTGGCACAGGCGCCGAGAACGCCAGCGAGATGCCGCCCGATCATGTGGGCCTGGCCGAGGCCACCGGACAGGGCGGCGACGCCCGGGTGCAGGACCTGGCCGGCCGTGCGCTGGCTCGTCGCATCGTCAAGGATCAGCTCATCGACCACGTGTCCCGGTGCATCGCGAACGGCTCGCTGCCGCCGAACGCCGGCACCTTGATCCGGTTGTTCCACGCCGAGACCACCGAACTCGAGATCGACACCGCACTGGCCATCGCCGGCACCGCAGGCGTGATCGACGACGGCACCGGGCTGCAGGAGATCGGCGTGCGCTACCTGTCCCGGCAAACGGGTTCACTGGGCGGCGGCAGCTCCGAGATGGCCCGCAACGTCATCAGCGAGCGGGTTCTCGGCTTTCCACGCGAACCGGCCGCTGACCGTGGTGTCCCGTTCAATCAGGTCAAACGCAACAAGGGCTAGATTTTTCGGTTCACCGGCTGTCGTGCTTGGCCTGGCGCCGGGCGCCCGCGGCGATCGAGCTCGCCTCGCGCTTCTTGCGGCCGGGTGACTGTCGCGGATTGTCAGCCGGCACGCGAGTTCTGACCCCGGAGCTGCGCGCCACTCTCGCGGGCGTTGGGGGTGGGTTGGGGGGGTGGGGGGGATGGGGGGGGGGGGGGGGGGTATAAGCCAGAGGATGAGGTGCAGGGGAAGGGGGGGGGCGGCGCGGCCTGCGCATGTGTCGGATCCTGCTGCGGATGCCGGAAATTCGGTTGCTTCGGCGCTCCGGCAGCAACAGGATGACTTCATGCTCGACGTCGACCGCTTCATCAGTGACGGCTACCTCAAGATCGAGTCCGCCTTCGACCGCGAACTGGGCCTGCGCTGCCGCGACCAGCTGTGGAGGGCCACCGGCGTGGACCCTGCCGATCCCACGAGTTGGACGGAACCACTGATCAGGGTGACCGCCATGGCGACCCCGGATTTCACGGCGTCGGCCAACACCGACGTTCTCACCGAGGCGTTCGATGTCCTTGTCGGGTGCGATGGTTGGCAACCCCAGCTCGGGATGGGCACCTTCCCCCTGCGCTTTCCGAGCACCGCGGCGCCGCCGGAAGCGGGATGGCATGTCGAGGCATCGTTCCATGACGCCGAGGGTCCGCGGTTGAGTCTGCGCTCCCGCGGCCGCGCATTGCTGATGCTGTTCCTGTATTCCGACGTCGGCCCCGATGACGCACCGACCGCGATCCGGGTCGGCTCGCATCTGGCCGTACCGAAAGTGTTGGCCGAGTACGGGTCCGACGGTGCTCCGTGGATGCCGATCTGCGAGAGGGTGGTCCCGGCCACCGAGAACTGTGATGTCGTCTCGGCCACCGGGCGCATCGGTGACGTCTACCTGTGCCACCCGTTCGCGGTGCACACCGGGACCGCGCGCCGTGGCGCGGTCCCCCGGTTCATGGCCCAGCCTCCCCTGGAGCCCACCGGCGAACTCGATCTCGAGGCCGAGCATCCGAGCCCGGTGGCCGCCGCCGTCGTGCGCGGGCTCACGCCGTGACGGCTCGACGCGTCAGAACAAGGTGGGGTGCGCCGGTGCCGTGACTTCGGAGGAAACGGCACCGGCGCGCGCCATGGGCCCACGCCCAGTCAATCGGTACCGCGTCAGCAGCGGCGCCACCCGGGCGCGCAGCTCATCGCGGTACTCCGGCGGGAGATAGGCCCCGCGCCGGTACAGACTCCGGTATCGGAAGACGAGCTCGGGATGTGCACGCTGCAGCCACTGCATGAACCACCCCCGGGTGGAACCGCGCAGGTGCAGCCCGAACACGGTGGCGCCCGTCGCGCCGGCGTCGGCGATGGCGCGCAGCAGCGCATCGAGATGCTCGGTGGAATCGGTCAGGCCGGGCAGCACGGGCGCGACCATCACGTGGCAGTTCAGGCCCGCGTCACGGACGGCCGAGATGAGCGCCAGCCGGGCCTGCGGGGACGGGGTGCCGGGTTCGATGTCGCGCTGGAGCTCCGGATCGATCACCGCCAGCGAGATCGACACACTGGCGCCCGGCCCCTCGTGCGCTGCCTCGGCGATCAACGGCAGATCGCGGCGCAACAGGGTGCCCTTGGTCAGGATCGAGTACGAGGTACCGGATTCGGCGAGCGCGGTCAGGATGCCCGGCATCAGCCGGTAACGCCCCTCGGCCCGTTGATAGGGATCGGTGTTGGTGCCCAGCGCAACCGTCTCCCGGGCCCATGAGGGTCGACGGAGCTCACGGGAAAGCACTTCTGCCACATTGGTTTTCACCACGACCTGGGTGTCGAAGTCCGCACCGGGATCGAAATTCAGGTACTCGTGGGTCGGCCGGGCGAAACAGTACCGGCAGGCATGCGAGCAGCCGCGGTAGCCGTTGACGGTGTACCGGAACGGCAGCATGGCCGCGTCGGGCACCTTGTTCAGCGCGGATTTGCACAGGATCTCGTGGAAGGTGATCCCGTCGAACTCCGGCGTGCGGACGGTGCGGACGAAACCGAGCCGGGCCAGACCCGGCAGTGCGCCGTCGTCGGCGCGCACGCTCTGCCCGTCCCATCGCATGGTTCCCATCGAACATCTGTTCGATGGGAATGTCAAGCGATCAAACGGTCACCACTGGGTGCCCTGGCAGGTGACGCTGTAGGGATTGTCCTGCGCGGCGATGATCTGGTCGCCTGCAGCGATATCGCAATGCGCGTTCGGCGGGCCGACCGACCCCTTCGTCGTGCTGCTCACCTGCAGGATGGCCCATTGCGGATCGGCGAGCGTGGTTTCGAACACCCACGGCGCCCCGGGGCCCACGGTGATGGTCTCGCGCTTCGCGAAGGTGTAGGCGTCGGCGTTGTAGGCCTCCATGCTCGGCGGCTGCGCCGTCAGGTAGAACACCTGGAACTGATAGGGCGCCCCCGAGGTCAGGGTGTAGCGCACCAGTTGACCGTCCGGCTCGGCACTGGCCGTCGCGGTGCCGAAGGCGAGCGCCGCGCCCGCCACCATCGCCGCAGCGCCGGCGACGGCTCCTACCTTGCTCGTGGTTTTTCGCATGCCCATCACATCGCCGGACGCTACCGGATCGTTACAACCGACCGTTCGGCACCGCCCGGCGGCGACTTGTACCCGGTGAATGAACGGATAACACCCGTCGAGTCACAGGTTAATTTGTTCGTCACATAGAGAAATTTCACAGAAACCTAGGCGTCCTAACGTGCCGATTCGACACCCACTCGGGTTCCGAAAGTTCTGACGATGCACTGAAATCGAAGGAAAGGCCTTAGATGCGACTCCCCCGACCGATGTTCAACAGATCAGCATTGATAGCGGGGAGCGTCGTGGTCACCGCCTCGATGGTGCTCTCTGCGTGCGGTAGCAAGGCCAGCGACGAAGAGGGCGCTGCGGCTGCCTCCTGTGTGGACACCTCGGGTTCCACCGTCAAGGTCGGTTCCCTGAACTCGCTGTCGGGCACCATGGCCATCTCCGAGGTCACCGTGCGGGATGCCATCAAGCTCGCCGTCGACGAGATCAATGCCGCCGGTGGCGTGCTGGACAAGCAGATCGAGATCGTCGGCGAAGACGGCGCCTCCGAACCCACCGTGTTCGCCGAGAAGGCCGAGAAGCTGATCAGCAGCGACTGTGTCGCAGCCGTTTTCGGTGGCTGGACCTCGTCGAGCCGCAAGGCCATGCTGCCGGTGTTCGAGAGCAACAACTCGCTGCTCTACTACCCCGTGCAATACGAGGGCCTGGAGTCCAGCAAGAACATCTTCTACACCGGTGCAACCACCAACCAGCAGATCGTCCCGGCGCTGGACTACCTCAAGGAAAAGGGCACCAAGTCGCTCTACCTGGTGGGCAGCGACTACGTCTTCCCGCAGACCGCCAACCGGATCATCAAGGCGTACGCAGCGGCCAACGGGATGGAGATCAAGGGCGAGGACTACACGCCGCTGGGCTCGACCGATTTCTCCACCATCGTCAACAAGGTCCGTACGGCCGACGCCGACGCGGTGTTCAACACCCTCAACGGCGACTCCAACGTGGCGTTCTTCCGTGAGTACAAGAACGTGGGCCTGACCCCGCAGGCGATGCCGGTGGTCTCGGTGTCCATCGCCGAGGAAGAGGTCGGCGGCATCGGCGTGCAGAACATCACCGATCAGCTGACCGCGTGGAACTACTACCAGACCATCGACACCCCGGTGAACAACGCGTTCGTGGCCGCCTACAAGAAGGCCTACGGCGAGAACAAGCCGACCTCGGATCCGATGGAGGCCGCCTATGTCTCGGTGTACCTGTGGAAGAACACCGTCGAGAAGGCGGGGTCGTTCGACGTCAAGGCAATTCAGGACAACGCCGGCGGGGTCAGCTTCGACGCCCCCGAGGGCAAGGTGACCATCGACGGCGAGAACAACCACATCACCAAGACGGCCCGCATCGGCGAGATCAAGCCCGACGGCCTCATCTACACGGTGTGGGAGTCCCCCGGCCCGATCGAGCCGGACCCGTACCTGAAGTCCTACCCGTGGGCCGCCGGACTCTCCGGGTGATCGGGGCGAGCGAAGCGACGGGGGAATTAACACAGCATGGATGTCCTGATCGGACAGCTGGCAACAGGATTGAGCCTCGGCTCGATCCTGTTGCTCGCTGCACTAGGCCTCTCACTGACCTTCGGCCAGATGGGCGTCATCAACATGGCGCACGGCGAATTCATCATGGCCGGCTGCTACACGGCCTATGTGGTGCAGCAGGTCATCTCGAACACCGGTGCCTCACTGCTGATCTCCCTGGTCGTCGGCTTCCTGGTCGGCGGCGCGATGGGCGTCCTGCTGGAGGTCACGCTGATCCAGCGGATGTATGACCGGCCCTTGGACACCCTGCTGGTGACCTTCGGCGTCGGCCTGATCCTGCAACAGATCGCGCGCGATATCTTCGGCGCTCCGGCGGTCAACGTCGTCGCACCGGAATGGCTTTCCGGCGGCGTGGAGATCCTGGGCGCGGTGGTGCCCAAGACCCGCATCTTCATCCTGGTGCTGGCCGCCGTGGCTGTCGTGGCGCTGGCGACGGCACTGAAGGCCAGCCCGATGGGCCGCCGGATCCGCGCGGTCGTGCAGAACCGGGACCTGGCCGAGACCAGCGGGATCTCGTCCCGGCGCACCGATATCACCACGTTCTTCATCGGTTCCGGCCTGGCCGGGGTGGCCGGGGTGGCGCTGACGCTGATCGGCTCGACCAGCCCGACCACCGGGCAGAGTTATCTGATCGACGCGTTCCTGGTCGTGGTGGTCGGTGGTCTGGGGCAGATCAAGGGCACCGTCATCGCCGCGCTCGGGCTCGGCTTCCTGAATTCGTTCATCGAGTACAGCACCACGGCCTCGCTGGCCAAGGTGATTCTGTTCGTGATCATCGTGTTCTTCCTGCAGGTCCGCCCGCAGGGCCTGTTCACGGTTCGAACGAGGAGTCTGGTGTGAAGCAACTCATCGGTCGTTGGCAGACATGGGCCGGCTTCGGTGTCGGCGCCATCGTGTTGTTCGGTCTGGCTCCCGCGATCCTGTCCGATTTCCGGCTCGGGCTGCTGGCGAAGTTCCTGTGCTTCGCGATCGTTGCCGTCGGCATCGGATTGGCCTGGGGCCGTGGCGGAATGCTGGTGCTGGGCCAGGGCGTGTTCTTCGGCCTCGGCGGCTACATCATGGGCATGCACCTGAAGATCTCCGACGCGGCGCTGACCAACCAGGACGTGCCGGACTTCATGCAGATCGCCGGTGTGCGGGAACTGCCCGGGTACTGGCAGCCGTTCGCCTCGCCTGTCGTCACCCTGGCGGCCATCGTGGTGATCCCCACCGGGATCGCGGCCCTGCTCGGCTTCGGTGTGTTCAAACGCCGGGTCAAGGGCGCCTATTTCGCGATCCTGTCCCAGGCGCTGGCGGCCGCACTGGCCATCCTGCTGATCGGGCAGACCAGCGTCGGGGGCAGCAACGGGCTGACCAACTTCCGCACGTTCTTCGGGTTCTCGCTCAAGGATCCGGTGAACAAGCAGATGCTCTACTTCATCGCCGCCGCGGTGCTGTTGGCATCGGTCGCGGTGGTGCGCCAGCTGATGCAGAGCCGCTACGGGGAGCTGCTCGTCGCCGTGCGCGACGGTGAGGAGCGGGTGCGTTTCCTGGGCTACGACCCGGCCAATATCAAGGTGGTGGCCTATGTGGTGGCCGCGCTGTTCGCCAGCATCGCCGGTGCATTGTTCGCCCCGATCGTGGGCTTCATCGCGCCGTCGCAGGTGGGCATCCTGCCCTCGATCGCGTTCCTGATCGGCGTGGCCATCGGCGGGCGCACCACCCTGCTCGGGCCGGTCCTCGGCGCCATCGGGGTGGCGTGGGCGCAAACCCTGCTGTCCGAACGCTTTCCGTCGGAGTGGACCTACGCGCAGGGCCTCTTGTTCATCGTGGTGGTCGGCTTCTTCCCGGCCGGGCTGGCCGGGCTCGGGCGTGTTCCTGCGCCGCCGCCGCAAGGGCAAGCCGGATTTGGGAGAAGGACCGGCGCCAGATCCTGCGTCCCTTCCCGACCCCGACCCGGAACCAGAGAAGGCCGGAGCCAACGCATGAGCGCAGTAGAGACCGAAGCCCACCCGGAGCCCGCCGCCGGCGGCAACGTCGGCATGGGTACCCAGTATCTGGAAGTCCGCGGACTCACCGTCGATTTCGACGGTTTCAAGGCCGTCAGCGATGTGGATCTCACCCTCTTCCAGGGTGATCTGCGTTTCCTCATCGGCCCCAACGGTGCCGGCAAGACCACCGTGATCGACGCGATCACCGGCCTGGTGTCCGGCACCGGTTCGGTCAGCAAGTCCGGCGTGGAACTGCTCGGCAAGAAGGTGCACCAGATCGCTCGGCGCGGTGTCGGGCGGACGTTCCAGACCGCCAGCGTGTTCGAGCAACTGACCGTGCTGCAGAACCTGGACATCGCGGCGGGCGCGGGACGGTCCGTGCTGACGCTGTTGCGCCGCCGCTCCAGTGTGCTGCCCGCCATCGAAGAGGCCCTGGAGATCACCGGGCTGGCCGATCTCGCCGACAAACCCGCCGGGGTGCTGGCGCACGGCCAGAAGCAGTGGCTGGAGATCGGCATGCTACTGGTGCAGAACGCCGATGTGCTGCTGCTCGACGAGCCGGTCGCCGGGATGAGTCACGAGGAACGCGAGGAGACCGGAAACCTGCTGCGCCGCATCGGTGGTGAGCGCACCGTGGTGGTCGTCGAGCATGACATGGACTTCATGCGGGCGTTCGCGACATCGGTGACGGTGCTGGCCCGCGGTCAGGTGATCGCGGAGGGTTCGGTGGCCGAAGTGCAGGCCAACCCGAAGGTACAGGAGGTCTACCTCGGCACCGCGGCCGCAGGAATGACAGAGGAGGAGTCCTGATGCTCGAACTCGTCGACGTCCGGACCGGCTACGGCCGCTCCGAGGTCATTCACGGGGTCAACCTTGAGGTTCCCTCCGATGGGGTGGCCGCGGTGATGGGCCACAACGGTGCGGGCAAGACCACCCTGCTGCGCGCCGCGGTCGGGCTGCTGAAATGCAGTGCGGGCAAGGTGCTCTTCGACGGTGACGACATCACCAAGTTGCGGCCCAGCGCCAGGGTGGCCAAGGGGTCTGGCCTATGTGCCGCAGGGCCAGCAGTCGTTCGGACAGCTCACCACCGCGGAGAACCTGCAGGTGGTGGCCGACGGACGGAAGAACGGCAAGACGCTGATCGACGAACAGCTCGACCTGTTCCCCGCACTGAAGGAGCTACTGACCCGACGGGCCGGTCTGCTCTCCGGAGGTCAGCGTCAGCAACTGGCGATCGCGCGCGCCCTGATCACCACCCCGAAGTGCCTGATCCTCGACGAACCGACCGAGGGCATCCAGCCGTCGGTGGTGGCCGAGATCGAGGCCGCGATCACCGCGTTGACGGCCCGCGGCGATCTCGGTGTGCTGCTGGTCGAGCAGCACATCGGTTTCGCCCTGGAATCCGCGCAGCGCTACTACATTCTGGAGGCCGGCCGGGTGACCTCCAGCGGCGCCGGCGGATCGGCGTCGGAGGCCGAGGTCCGCGCGGCGATGGCGATCTAGTTCAGTTCCAGCAGCACCGTCACCGGGCCGTCGTTGACGAGCTCGACGTCCATGTGCGCACCGAACACGCCGGTCTGCACCGGCGCACCGAGCGCACGCAGGGCATCGGCGAACGCGTCGACGAGCGGTTCGGCGACCGGGCGGGGCGCGGCGGCGTTCCACGACGGGCGGCGACCCTTGACGGTGTTGGCGTACAGGGTGAACTGGCTGACCACCAAGATCGGCGCACCCGTGTCGGCGGCGGCCTTCTCCTCATCGAGAATCCTTAACCGCCACAGCTTTTCGGCCATCTTGGCAGCAAGGGTGCCGTCATCGGTGTGGGTGATGCCGACCAGGGCGAGCAGGCCCTGACCCGCCGGCTCGATCTGCCCGACGGTCGCGCCGTCGACCACCACCCGCGCCGATGTCACCCGTTGCACCAGAACTCGCATGCACCGACCCTAGAGTGTTCCCATGACCTCACCGGGCGGGCCACGCGTCCTCGCCGAGCAGGGCGGCCTGGTGGTCGCCGAGGACGGACCGCACGTGCTGGTGATCGATCGCGGTAGCGGCCTCACCCAGATTGCGGCGTTCGTGCTGCTGGTCATCACCTTGGTCTTCGGCGGCTTCGGTGTCGTGTCGACCTCGATGGCGCTCGGCGGCGCCGACAACAATCCGCCGCTGGTCGTGGGTCTGGCGGTTCTCGCGGTCGGCATCGCCGCCGCGGCGGCCCTGGTCTTCACCGTCCGGTCGCTACGCCGCATCCGGTCGGCTCCGTTGAACGACTTCGTGCCGGTGGCCGTCTTCGATCGCAGCGACGGCACCTACCGGGATGGGGTGGGACAGGTCGTCGGCAGGCTGGATCAGGTGCGCTTCGAGAAGCGGATGCAGATCGGGTCCAGCTCACCGAAGTTGGTGGCCGTCACACCGCACGGCGCCTATGTGCTCAAGCGCGGCAACCCGTTCGGCGGACGTATCCACGGTATGGACGCGGTGCTGTCCACCGCGATCTTCGGCACGGCGCGCTGACCCCCGGCGGCACGCGGAATCGTGGGATTCCGACTCGTGTTTGCCCATCCGGCGTCGTGGGGAACACCATGACGGTGCCCGCCAACGCCGTCGTCAACCCCGCTACCAGGCCGCCGGTGGTGCGCGGTGCGGGCTGACAACCGCCGACTGTCGTTGACCGGTTCGGTCGCGCTGGGCACAGGTGTGATGATCGGCGCGGGCATTTTCGCCCTGGTCGGGCAGGTCGCTGAGTTCGCGGGTTCGGCAGTGCCGTGGGCATTTCTCGCGGCGGCGGTGGTGGTGGCATTAAGCTCCTACTCCTACATCAGCTACTCGAGCACCAATCCGTCATCGGGCGGCATAGCGATGCTGCTCAAGGCGGCCTACGGACCCGGGGTTATCGCCGGGACCTTCTCGCTCTTCATGTACGTCTCGATGGTGCTTGCAGAAGGCCTGCTCGCACGGACATTCGGGACCTATCTGCTCCGCCCCTTCGACATGCAGGACTCGGCGGTGTGGGTGGCGGCGCTTGCCGTGGCGGCGATCATCGCCGCCGCCACGGTCAATCTCGTGGGCAACGCTGCGGTGGAGTCATCGGCGACCGCAACCGCACTGGTCAAGCTGATCGGCATCGCCGTGCTGGCGGTCGCGGGTATCGCAGCAACCGGCTTGTCGTCGTTCTCTCGATTGTTCACCGGCGACAGCCAGACATCGTCCAGCCATGGCTGGTTGGGTTTTCTCGCCGGCGTCGCGTTGTGCATCCTGGCCTACAAGGGTTTCACCACCATCACCAATCAGGGCGATGATGTCCGGGACCCGCAGCGAAACATCGCCCGCTCCATCGTGATCGCCATCGGTGTCTGCACGCTCCTCTATCTGCTGCTGGCCGTGGCCGTGACCGGCAGCCTGTCGGTGCCCGAGATTCTCCGCGCCCGTGACTATGCGCTGGCAGAAGCGGCCGCCCCACTCTTCGGCCCCGTTGGGGTCTGGTTGACCGTCGGAATCGCCATCGTGGCCACCGTGTCGGGTCTGGTGGCAAGCCTGTTCGCGGTGTCAAGGCTGTACGACATGCTTCGGCACATGGGGCAGGTACCGGGATTGCCCGGCGGCGTGAGTCGGCAGTCCTTGCTCATCACTTCGGCTCTGGCCATCGGAACCGCCACGGCATTCGATCTCGGCCAGATCGCGGCACTCGGCGCGATGCTCTACCTGTCGATGGACATCGCCATCCACTGGGGGATGGTCCGTCACCTCAGGGATGACGTCGAAATCACGCCGTGGGTGCCATCGGTGGCGATTGCGCTCGACCTGCTTGTGCTGGTTCCGTTCGTGGTGATGGTTTCCCGCACGGACCCGTTGACACTCACCATCACCGTCGCTGTCGCCGTCGTGATTGCGGTGGCGCAATGGGTTACCGTGCGACATCGCGGGCGCGCCCGCCGTTGACCGCCGCGGCCCGTCGGTAGAGGACGCGACCGAACACCCCGGTGACACCGAATGCCGCCGTGCTGGCCGCCAACACCAGCGATCCCGCCGCCAGCACCTGTTCGTTCGCGCCCGAATGCGTTCGGCCTCCATTGTCAGGTAGAACAACGCCGACACGCCAACCGGCCCGAACCACCCCAGATACAACGAATCGGGGGTCCGCAGGCGCAGCGGCCCCTTCATGAGCAGCACGATGGGGACCCGCCGCAGTACAAGAACCGCCACCACCAACACTGCGCCCTGCCAACCGAATTCGTGCCATTGGTGCCATGGCAGCGCGGCACCGAAAAGCACGAACAACGGCAACACCGCGAATCGATTGACCGCCTCGTCTATCGGCACCTCCGACGCGCGCTCACCGCCGGTGCCCACGACATTGAAGGCCATCCCGCCCACGAACACCGCCAGCACGCCGTCGACCTGCACCAGACCGGCGGCACCGAGTAGTCCCAGGGCAAGCACCACGGTGAAGAACAGCGCGGGCGCGCTGGTCTGTGGCGCCATGACGAGCGCCGAGACGAAGCGCCTTGCCGCCGAGCCAGCCGACTCCCGCACCGAGGGCCACCGCACCGCCGACCTGCCACAGTGATTCGGCGAATGCGGCGCCCGGGCCCAGCGGGCCGGCGACTGCGACCGCAACCAGAACCAGGGGCAATGCCAGACCGTCGTTGGAACCGGATTCGAGGGACAGCAGTTGACGATCGCGCGCCGGCAGGTCCCTCTCGGCCGCCTCCCCCGTCACGACGCTGGACGCCAGAACGGGATCGGTCGGACTGATCGCCGCTCCGAAGAGCGCAGCCGCCGCCAGGGGCATGCCGAGGATGGCCCACCCCAGGCCTGCCGACACCAGGGCCATTGTCGGCAGCACGATCAGCAGCAGAATCGCCATTGCCCGACCGTGCCGCCGAATCTCACCGAAGGGGTAACGCAACGCCACCGCCATCACCGAGATCGCCAGCAGGATCCTGCTCGCCTCGTGCAGCAACGACTGCTCGACGACCAGCGTCGACATGGACAACACCCCGGCGCATTGCGGCCCCAGCACAATCCCGGCCACCAAACCGAGCAGAGGTTCGGAAATCGGCAGCTGACGCATCTTGGCTGACATCGTCGCCACGATGACCCCGAGTAGACCGACGGTCGCAAGCACGGTATCGAGTTCCACCAAGCAGGGGTTCCCGCTGCGGCCAGCCGCAAGCATCGATTTCGCAGCGGATCCTATGCTCGTGGGCATGAACCACCCGGATGTCCGCGCCCACGACAGCGGTGCGAACACCCGCAGCCGGCCCGGCGTGATCGCCGCCGTCGAGCAGCGTCGCACCAGGCTTCGTCGACGGGTGGCACAGCCGGCTCTGGCCCGTTCCCGCGCTGGGCGTGGTGGCCGCCATCGTGGCCGGCGTCGCGCTACCCGAACTCGACAGTGCGCTCGATCAGCAGATGCCGCCGATCCTGTCGAGCTACCTGTTCGGTGGAGGGGCCGACGCGGCCAGGGAAGTGCTCGGCGCCGTCGCGACCTCGCTCATCACCGTCACCTCGCTGACGTTCTCGCTGACCGTGGTGACGCTGCAGTTGGCCAGCAGTCAATACACACCGCGGTTGCTGCGGACATTCGCATCCGATCGGTTCGTCCAGCGCACGCTTGCGCTGTTCTTGGCCACCTTCGTCTACGCGCTCACGGTGCTGCGGACCGTTCGCAACGACAGCGATTCGGGTGCGGAGTTCGTCCCGCAGATCGCTGTCACCGTCGCCTATCTGTTGGCCATGGTCAGCGTCCTGTGCCTGGTGCTGTTCCTGGGACATCTGGTCCGTCAGATCCGCATCGAGACGATGCTCGATCATGTCTCGACCGACATCGAACACACCGCCGGCCGACTGCTGGATCCCCTCGACGACGGCATGGGTGCCGATGTCGCACCCATCCCACCCGCAGACGCGGCGACCATCACCGCTCGATCATCGGGCTTCCTCGTCGAGGTCGACGAGCAGGCACTGCTGGCGGCGGCCGTGGATGCCGACGCGATCGTCTGGATCGATCGGCCGGTCGGCACGGACATCCAGGCGGGGGTCCCCGTCGCGCTGTGCTGGCCGGCGCGGGCATCGGGCGACCTCGGGGACGATCGGCTGACCTCGCTGCGCGAGCGGGTTGCCGGCGCACTGTGCACCGGCATCGAACGCACCGCGACCCAGGACATCGGCTATGGGCTTCGCCAGCTGACGGATGTGGTGGTACGTGCCCTGAGCCCCGGTATCAACGATCCCACCACCGCCATCCACGGGCTGAACTCGTGCAGCGCGACCTTGTGTGCACTCGCCGGATACCGCCTGGGGCGGCGAACGCTGCGCGACGAACACGACGCCGTGCGGGTGGTGCTGGCCCGGCCGGACCTGCCCGACCTCCTCGACCTGGTCTGCAATCAACCCCAGATCTACGGTGCCAGCGACCCCGCAGTGCTGGCCAGGCTGCTGACGATGTTGCGCGAACTCGCCTGGGTGGTGGTGCTGTCGGCCGACCGTGAGGCGATCGCCGACCGGCTGGTGCGACTGGAGAATGCCGTCACCGAGCAGAGATTCGACCCGGCCGACCGCAGGCGCCTGGAACACCTCGCCCACCTCGTCCGGGAGGCCCTCGGTCGCCGCTGGCCCGCCACCACCTGAGCGGAGGAACGTATTGGCGTGGGGGTGGCGGACAGGAAAGGGGAGGGGGATTCAGGGGAAGGAAATGAGGAACCGGGGTATGGGGTGTGGGGGGGCGGGGTGGGGGGGGGGGGGAGGGCCGCGGGGTTCCCCTCGGACAGGGGACGGGGGAGGGGACTCGGGGCGGCCTGGGGCGGGGGGGGGGGATGGGGTGGGGTTAGCGCCGACCCCGCGCGGCAGGGAGAATGGATGCTGGGCCTGGGCTCCTCCCCCCCCCCGCCCGATCGCCGGCCGGGAAGGGAGAGAGGCGGCGGGCGGAACCGGGGGAGGGGGGGGACTGGGGCTAGTCGGTAGGGGGAATACGGAGGGGACCGGCGCGGGGCGACCGGAGCCCGCACCCGCCGCCGCTAGCAGTCCGTCCGGATCTCGAACCTGGCAGTGGCGGTCTCGGCAGGATCCTCGTCATAAGAACCGATGGCGTTTCCCGAGATCGTGAACGTACCGTCGGTGACCTCGGCGTCGACCCGCACGTCGGTGGCGGCCGACGGTGTCGCACCGGTGGTGTTCCAGGAGCTTCCGGTGAAGCCGCCCAGACTCTGCAGCCGAACCAATCGCCCGTCCACGGTAGCGCCGGTCCGAATCTGCGCGGTGAAGCCGGGCGCGTCCTGTGTCGACTCGATGAACCACACCCATTGGACCTGATCGCATGCGACGGACAGTCGTTCTTCGACCTCAGTGCCGTTGATCAGCACGCGGGCGGTGTGGGTCCCCAGTGCCTGGTGCTCACTGGCGCAGCCGGCGACCAGAACAGTCGCGGCCAAGGCGGCCAGTGGCACCCCGAGTGTCACCTGGTGCCGTTGGCCCGCGGCCGGCTTGAGCGCGTCCATGAGAAGTGGGTACCCGCGCAGGGCCAGGCCACACGTGCGAGGACCCATAGGACACCAACCCAGCGTTGAAAAGGTCGTCACCCGAGGCGGGCACGCACCTCGGCGGCCACCGCGTCGATCGCGATATCGACCTGTTCACCGGTGGACAGATCCTTGACCCCGATGGTGCCCGCCTCGATGTCGCGGTCCCCCGCCACCAGTGCGATCGACGCTCCGGATCGGTCCGCGCCACGCATCGAGGCCTTGAGGCTGCGGTCACCGTAGGCCAGGTCGACACGAATACCATTGGCGCGCAACGCAGCAGCCAGTTTCGCCAATTCGAGCTTGGCGCTCTCCCCCAGTGGCACGCCGTACACGTCCACCCGGTTGGTGGCGCCGACGGTCTTGCCCTCGGCCTTGAGCGCCAGCACCGTGCGGTCCACCCCGAGCCCGAACCCGATACCGGACAGATCCTGCCCGCCGAGCTGGCTCATCAGGCCGTCGTAGCGGCCGCCGCCGCCGATACCGGACTGGGCACCCAGCCCGTCGTGCACGAATTCGAAGGTGGTCTTGGTGTAGTAGTCCAGCCCGCGCACCATGCGCGGGTTCACCACGTAGGGCACCCCGAGAGCGTCCAGGTGGGCCAGCACGGTCTCGAAGTGGGCCTTGGCGACATCGGAGAGGTGATCGAGCATCAACGGCGCCGCGGCGGTCATCTCCCGCACCGCGGGACGCTTGTCATCGAGTACCCGCAGCGGGTTGATCTCCGCGCGGCGGCGGGTCTCGTCGTCGAGGTCGAGTGTGAACAGGAACTCCTGCAACAACTCCCGGTATTGCGGCCGGCACGTCTCGTCGCCGAGCGAGGTGATCTCCAGGCGGAAGCCGTCCAGCCCGAGGGACCGGAAGCCACCGTCGGCCACGGCGATCACCTCGGCGTCGAGCGCCGGATCATCGACGCCGATCGCCTCCACCCCGACCTGCTGCAGCTGGCGGTAGCGACCGGCCTGCGGGCGCTCGTACCGAAAGAACGGGCCCGCATAGCAGAGCTTGACCGGCAATTGCCCGCGGTCCAGGCCGTGCTCGATGACCGCGCGCATGACACCGGCGGTGCCCTCGGGCCGCAGCGTCACCGACCGCTCACCGCGGTCGGCGAAGGTGTACATCTCCTTGCTGACCACGTCGGTGGACTCGCCGACGCCGCGGGCGAACAGCGCGGTGTCCTCGAAGATCGGCAACTCGACGTCGCCGTACCCGGCGCGCCGGGCGGCGCCCAGCAGGCCGTCACGCACCGCCACGAATGCGGCGGAGTCGGGCGGCAGATAGTCCGGCACGCCCTTGGGCGCCCTGAAATCAGTCACGATATTCACTCACAGAGTCAGACCTTCGAGGAACGGATTGGTTCGGCGTTCGATGCCGATGGTGGATTTTTCACCGTGGCCCGGTAGTACCACGGTGTCGTCGTCGAGCACCAACAGTTTTGTCACGATCGAGGTCAGCAGCTGACGGCCGCTGCCGCCGAGCAGATCACTTCGCCCGATCGCGCCCTTGAACAAGGTGTCGCCGGTGAACGTCATCCCGTCGGCCCGGAAGCAGACCGATCCCGGCGTGTGTCCGGGCGTGTGGTCCACCGTCACGGTGATACCGCCGAGGTCCAGCTGCACGCCGTCCTCGACCAGTTCGACGACCTGGCGTGGTTCGGAGAAGAACGCGGACACCGCGCGCTTGCCGAACCCCAGCACCAGCGACTGCGCCCGTCCGGCCGCGTTGAGATCCATGATCGGATCGGTGAGCATCGCGCGGTCCTCGGGATGGATGTACACCGGGCAGCCGTAGGTGTCGGCCACCTTCTGCGCCGACCACATGTGATCGATGTGACCGTGGGTCAGCAGTACCGCGGCCGGGGTGAGCCGGTGCTCGTCGAGGATGGCGCGCAACCGGCCGAACGCCGACTGACCGGGGTCGACGATGACGGCGTCGGCTCCGGCGTGGGGTGCCAGCACGTAGCAGTTGCACGCCAGCACCCCGGCGGGGAATCCGGTGATCAACACCGGGCAAGTTTCCCACGACCACTTTCCCGACCGGTATTCGCGCGGGTCGCACGGCCGCCACTCAGAAACGCCTGGCACACTCGGTGCCGATGTGAACGCGCGGCCGACGCTGCGCAGACCCGAGGAGGACAGCGGCGGTGCCGACCAACGAACAGCGACGGGCAGCGGCCAAGCGCAAGCTCGAACGCCAACTCGAACGCCGGGAGCAGCGGGCCAAGAGGCAACGTCTGATCACCATCATCGCCTCGGTGACCGGTGTGCTCGTGGTGGTCGGCGCGGTGGTGGCCACCGTGGTCATCACCAACAAGGACTCCCCGGAGACCACATCCGCTTCGACCACCACCAGCCTGGATCCGGCGGCCCCGCAGCCCGCCTCCGACGGCACGCTGCCCCCCTTCGTGGCGCCGGCCGGTCTCGGCCAGGACTGCCAGTACCCGGCGGCCGGCGAGGCCAGCAGGAAGGTCGATCCGCCGCGCACCGGCAAGATCCCGATGGACGAGGCCGAGATCAGCGTCAGCATGGCCACCGACCAGGGCAACATCGGCCTGATGCTGAACAACGCCCAGGCGCCGTGCACCTCCAACAGCTTCGCCAGCCTGGCCGGGCAGGGCTACTTCAACGACACCCCCTGCCACCGGTTGACCACCAGCGACAGCCTGTCGGTCCTGCAGTGCGGTGACCCGACCGGCCAGGGCACCGGCGGGCCGGGCTACGAATTCGCCAACGAGTACCCGACCAACCAGTACCAGCCGGACAACCCGGCGCTGCAGCAGCCGGTGCTCTACCCGCGCGGCACGTTGGCCATGGCCAACGCCGGTGCCGGCACCAACGGCAGCCAGTTCTTCCTGGTCTACCAGGATTCGCAGTTGCCGCCGAACTACACCGTGTTCGGCACCATCGACGAAACCGGTCTGGCCACCCTGGACAAGATCGCCGGTGCCGGGGTGGAGGGCGGCGGCCAGGACGGCCCGCCGGCCACCAAGGTTCAGGTGAAGACGATCCAGCTGGACTGAGTCGATGAGCGTCCCGCCGTACGGGTCCTATCCGCCCGGCTACCCTCCGGCCTACGGCTATCCGCCGCCGCCCCGGCCGACCAATGCGCTGGCCATCGCCTCGCTCATCTGCGCCTTCCTGCTCGCGCCGCTGGGCGTCGTGTTCGGCCACATCTCGCTGTCCCAGATCAAGCGCAGTGGTGAGGACGGTCGGGGGCTGGCCATCGCGGGTCTGGTGATCGGGTACCTGCTCACCGTGCTGGGCGCGCTGGTGTTGGTGTTCACGTTCGTGGTGACGCGGGCGATCGTCGAGGACATCCGCCAGTACGACCCGGACTCGCCGGCCTACACGGCGGCGCCGGGCATCGCCGCCGAAGAGCTACCGCCGTTCGCACCGCGTACCGCGCCCGGCTCCAACTGCCAGTACCTCACCACCTCGGAGCCCGCCGCCAGGCCGGTTGCGCCGCCGCGGATGGGCAGGGTGCCGACGACACCGGCGACCGTGAACGGCGTGATCACCACCGACCGCGGAGCGATCGGTGTGCGGCTGAACAACGCGCAGGCCCCGTGCACGGTCAACAACTTCGCCAGCCTGGCGCAGAAGGGCTACTTCAACGGCACCGACTGCCACCGCCTGACCACCTCCGCCGAGCTCGGCGTGCTGCAGTGCGGCGACCCGCTGGGTACCGGCAAGGGCGGGCCGGGCTATCAGTTTCCCAACGAGTACCCGACCAACCAGTACCGGCTGACAGATCCCGCGATGAAGATCCCGGTGATCTATCCCCGCGGCACCCTGGCCATGGCCAATGCCGGGCCCGGCACCAACGGCAGCCAGTTCTTCCTGGTGTACCAGGACTCCGAACTACCGCCCACCTACACGGTGTTCGGCACCATCGACGACGCCGGACTCGCGGTGCTGGACAAGATCGCCGCCAGCGGCGTCGGTGACGGCAGCGATGACGGCGAACCGGCCACCCCGGTCACCATCGAGACGGTGCGGGTGCAGTGAGCGCGGCGGGTCAGCTGTCCTTCAGCTTGGACTGGATATAGAACTCGACGTTCTCACCCTCGACCTTGGTGACCTTGACGTTGGCGACGTAGTCGCCGTCCGGACCGGTGAACGTGCACTCGAACTCGGTGCCCGCCTCCGCCTTGACGCCGTCCGGGCAAGCGACATCCGTCGGGGTGAAACCGGTCTCCTTGGAGACCAGGTCGGTCACCGATTGCGCGGCGCCCTCGGGCTTGATGGTGGACCCGCAGCCGACCAGCAGCATCGCCACAGCGGTGCCGATCACGGCGAAAGCAGTACGCATCCAGGGATTATCGCAGACCGCAGCGGCGCCGGGTGGCGTCTGCGGCACGCCGGGCCAACCGAAAGTTTTGACCTGAACCGATGATCGGAATACCTTCGATGCGAACTGTGGGTCGAAACTGATGTGAACGTGGCGCGAGGACTGATGATGATCAATTGGACACGGCGGGATCTGTTCAGAGCGGGCGCGGCGACCGGAGCGGCCGCGTTACTGGCGGCATGCAGCAAGGTGCCCGAGGCCGGTGAGGGCGGAACCCTGCAACGGATCAAGGATGCCGGCACCGTCAAAATCGGCATTGCCGGTGAGGTGCCGTACGGGTACACCGAAAACGGCGAGGTCACCGGCGAGGCCCCCGAGGTCGCCCGGGCAGTTTTCACGGCGATGGGTATCGACCGGGTGGAAGCCACCCAGGTCGAATTCGGTCAGCTGATCCCGGCATTGAACGCCAGCCAGTACGACATGGTCGCCGCCGGTATGGCGATACTGCCGGACCGGTGCGCCAACGCGCAGTTCTCCGCCGTCGACTATGTGACTCCGACCGCGCTGTTGGTGCCCGCCGGAAACCCCCAGCAGGTGAACAACTTCGACGATGTGAAAGCCAAGGGCGTGCCCATCGCCGTGCTGTCGGGCACTGTGGAGGAGGCCGTGGCCCACGATCTCGGCATCCCGGCCGGCGATATTCAGCCCTACGAAGGCCAGCCGGAGTTGTTCCAGGCACTGCTCGACCAGCGGGCCTACTGCGGGGCGCTCACCGATATTTCGCTGCGCCGGTTACTGGCCGACAATCCCGGGACCCCGTTGGAGATCACCGAGGGATTCGTGCCGGTGGTCGGCGGCAGGGAGCAGATCCAGGCCGGCGGTTTCGTTTTCCGCAAGGGCGACGACGAACTCGTATCGCAATTCAACACCGAGCTGACCAAGCTGCAGGACAGCGGCCGCTGGCTGGAGATCGTGGCGCCGTTCGGATTCACCGCCGACAACCTGGTGCCCGAGGGCGTCACGACCGAGGAACTCTGCAAGGGAGCCTGAGCCGGCCGCCGCATGTTCGACAACCTCGGGTATTTCGTCGACACCATTGCCCGCGGGCTGCTACTGACCGTCGAGGCGACCGTCGGCGGTATCCTCATCGCCACCGTGCTGTCCTTCGCCGCCGGGTTGGCGATGCTGTCACGGTCCAGGATCATCCGGTCGCTCGCCCGCATCTACGTCGAAGTGTGGCGCGGTACCTCCGAAGTCGTCCAGTTGATGTGGATCTACTTCGTGCTGCCGGTGCTGGTGGGCTATCAGATCGTGCCGCTGGTTGCCGGCATCGCGGTGCTCGGGCTGAACCACGGCGCGTATGGTGCCGAGATCGTGCGCGGAGCCGTCCAGTCCGTACCGCGGGCCCAGTATGAGGGCTGCATCGCGCTCAATTTCACTCCAGCCCAACGGATGCGGCGCGTCATACTGCCACAGGCGCTGGTCGAGATGGTGCCGCCGTTCAACAATCTGTTCATCCAGCTACTCAAGAGCAGTGCGCTGCTCACCATGATCACAGTGCATGAAATGACCTATCAGGCGCGCGAGGTGCTGATCAACAACTTCATCTCTGAGGCGGCGCTGATCTGGACGCTGGTGCTGGTGTTCTATCTGATGCTTGCGGTCACGATCACATTCGGCATGCGCGGCCTCGAACGCCGCGCGGCGCGCCTGGTGGGCCGCGAGCTTCCGCCCCGCCGGCTGTTCGCCGGGCCGGGTGCGGTGCCGGAACGGTCGGTCCGATGATCTGGGACTGGGACTACGCACGGGAAGTGCTGCCCATCATCGTGGTCGACGGCCTGCGCACCACACTCGTGGCGACCGTCCTGGGCTCCATCATGGCCTACACGCTCGGGCTGGCACTGGCCCTGCTGCGCAGGGTGCCCAACCGCCTGGTCAGCACCCCGGTATGGGCCTTTATCGAATTCGTGCGCAGCACACCACTGTTGGTGCAGATCTTTTTCTTCTTCTTCGTCCTTCCCAGCTTCGGTGTGAAGTTCGACCCGCTGACCACCGGTATCGTCGCGATCGGACTGCACTATTCCACCTACACCGCCGAGGTTTACCGGGCCGGCATCGAGGCGGTGCCGCGCGGTCAGTGGGAGGCGACCGTGGCGCTGAGCCTGCCGGTGCGGCGCACCTGGACCGCGGTGATCCTGCCGCAGGCCATCCCGCGGGTGCTGCCCGCACTCGGCAACTACACGATCTCCATGCTCAAGGAGACCCCCCTGCTGCTGATGATCGGCGTTCTCGACATCGTGGGCGTCGCCAACCAGGTTGGCTCGCGGGCCTTCCGGTATGTCGAGCCGATCACGATAGCCGGGTTCCTGTTCCTGGTGCTGAGCTACTCGGCGTCACTGCTCGTTCGATGGTTGGAGAGGCGTGTCAGCTACAGCAACTGAGATGATCGAATTCGCGGGCGTACACAAACGATTCGCCGATCACGTGGTGCTCGAGCACCTCGACCTGAAAGTCCGGCCGGGCGAGTTCGTCAGCCTGATCGGTCCCAGCGGCTCCGGGAAGACCACGATTCTACGACTCCTGATGACGCTGGAACGGGTCAGCGAGGGCCGGATCTATCTGGACGGCACCTGCCTGAGCCACATGCCGCGCCATGGCCGCGAGGTCCCGGCCGACGAGGGCCACCAGCGGGCACTGCGTAAACGGATCGGCATGGTGTTCCAGCAGTTCAATCTCTTCCCGAACATGAAAGTGCTGCAGAACATCACCGAGGCCCCCAGACATGCGCTGGGATTGCCCACCGATGAAGCCGAGGACCGCGCACGACGCCTGCTGGAGCTGGTCGGGCTGGCCGACAAGGCGGGGGCGCATCCCTCCGAGCTCTCCGGCGGACAGCAACAACGGGTGGCGATCGCGCGCGCACTGGCGATGCAACCCGATGTGCTGCTACTCGACGAGGTGACTTCGGCGCTGGACCCCGAACTGGTGGCCGGCGTGCTGGCCCTGCTCAAGGACATCGCCGCAAGCACCGACATCACCTTCCTGTGCGTGACCCACGAGATGGATTTCGCCCGTGAGGTCTCGGATCGGGTGATGATGCTCGACCAGGGGCGCATCGTCGAGGACGGCACCCCGGAGAAATTGTTCACCGACCCCGACCAGCAGCGCACCCGCAGCTTTCTGCGCGCCGTGCTGGACCGTCGCTAAGCGGCGCTGGTGACCCGATACACGTCATAGACACCTTCGACATTGCGCACCACGTTCAGCACGTGCCCGAGATGTTTCGGGTCACCCATCTCGAAGGTGAACCGGCTGATCGCCACCCGGTCGTTGGAGGTGGTCACCGACGCCGACAGGATGTTGACCTTCTCATCGGCGAGGACGCGGGTCACGTCGGAGAGCAGACGGTGCCGGTCGAGCGCCTCCACCTGGATCGCGACCAGGAACACCGAGGACGGCGACGGCGCCCACTGCACCTCGATGATGCGCTCGGACTGGTCCTGCAGCGACTGCGCATTCGTGCAGTCGGTGCGGTGCACGCTGACGCCGCCGCCGCGGGTGACGAATCCCATGATGACGTCGCCGGGTACCGGGGTGCAGCACTTGGCCAGCTTGGTCAGCACCCCCGTCGCGCCCGGCACGGACACGCCGACATCGTCGCTGGTGCGTTGCCGGACCGGCATGGTCGCCGGGGTGGACCGTTCGGCGATCTCGTCCTCGGCCTCTTCGTCGCCGCCGAGCTGAGCCAGCAGGCGCTGCACCACATGGCGCGCCGAGGTGTGCCCCTCGCCGACCGCGGTGTAGAGCGCGGAGACGTCGGCATAGTGCAACTCGCGCGCGAGCGAGCTCATCGAATCGCCGTTCATCAACCGCTGCAAGGGAAGTCCGCCGCGGCGCACCTCCTTGACGATGGCGTCCTTGCCGGCTTCCAGCGCCTCTTCGCGGCGCTCCTTGGCGAACCACTGGCGGATCTTGGCCTTGGCGCGCGGCGACACCACGAAGGTCTGCCAGTCCCGTGACGGCCCGGCGTTGGCCGCCTTGGAGGTGAAAACCTCGACCTGGTCCCCGTTTTCGAGTTTGCGTTCCAGCGCCACCAACCGGTGGTTCACCCGGGCGCCGATACAACGGTGCCCCACCTCGGTGTGCACGGCGTAGGCGAAGTCCACCGGTGTGGAGCCGGTGGGCAGGGTGACCACGTCCCCCTTGGGGGTGAAGACGAAGATCTCCTGCACGGCGAGGTCGTAGCGCAGCGACTCCAGGAACTCACCGGGGTCCGCGGCTTCCCGCTGCCAGTCCAGGAGCTGGCGCATCCAGGCCATCTCGTCGATCTCGGTGGACGTACTGCCCGCCGGTAAACCGTTGCGCCCCTTGGCCTCCTTGTAGCGCCAGTGCGCGGCGATACCGAACTCGGCGGTGTCGTGCATCTCGTTGGTGCGGATCTGCACCTCCAGCGGTTTGCCCTCGGGGCCGATCACCGTGGTGTGCAGCGACTGGTAGACGCCGTAGCGCGGCTGGGCGATGTAGTCCTTGAAACGGCCCGCCATCGGCTGCCACAAGGAGTGCACCACACCCACGGCGGCGTAGCAGTCCCGCATGTCGTGACACAGGATCCGGACGCCGACCAGGTCGTGGATGTCGTCGAAGTCGCGGCCCTTGACGATCATCTTCTGGTAGATCGACCAGTAGTGCTTGGGCCGGCCCTCCACCGAGGCATTGATCTTCATGGCGGCCAGCGATGAACCGATCTCGGCACGCACCCGGGCCAGGTAGGTGTCGCGCGACGGGGCCCGGTCGGCCACCAGCCGTACGATCTCCTCGTAGCGCTTGGGATGCAGGATCGCGAACGACAGATCCTCCAGCTCCCACTTGACCGTCGCCATCCCGAGCCGATGCGCCAGTGGCGCAATGACTTCCAGAGTCTCACGGGCCTTGCGTGCCTGCTTCTCCGGCGGCAGGAAACGCATCGTCCGCATGTTGTGCAGCCGGTCGGCGACCTTGATCACCAGCACCCGCGGGTCACGCGCCATCGCGATGATCATCTTGCGGATGGTCTCGCCCTCGGCGGCGCTGCCGAGGGCCACCTTGTCGAGTTTGGTCACCCCGTCGACGAGATGGCCGACCTCGCTGCCGAAGTCGTCGGTCAGGGCTTCCAGCGAGTAGCCGGTGTCCTCCACGGTGTCGTGCAGCAGCGCCGCCACCAGTGTCGTGGTGTCCATGCCCAGTTCGGCCAGGATGTTGGCGACGGCCAGCGGATGGGTGATGTACGGGTCACCCGAGCGGCGCAGCTGGTCGGCGTGGCGCTCCTCGGCGACATCGTAGGCGCGCTGCAGGATGGCCAGATCGGCCTTCGGGTGGAACTGCCGGTGCACCGCGACCAGCGGTTCGAGCACCGGGTTCACCAGGCTGCGCTGCGAGGTCATCCGGCGCGCCAGCCGCGCGCGGACGCGTCGCGATGCGCTGATCTTCGAGGTGTCCGGCGAGGTGACCTCGCCCGCGGGCGCGGGCGCGACGGCCTGGCCGTTGCCGGATTCGTCCGCCATGTTCACCTCCTAGCCGGTTGGAACTTCTCGCCAGACTGAAACTTCGACAATAGCCCTCAGTCGATGATGAGGCTGGTGACCTGCAGCGGTTGCACCGCGGCGCGCCCGTTCAGCGCGGTCAGTTCGAGCACCACCGCGGCGCCGGCCACCCGGGCACCGCCCTTTTCCAGCAGCTGGGCCGCCGCGGCCAGCGTGCCGCCCGTCGCCAGCACATCGTCGATCACCAGAACGCTGCGGCCGTCCAGATCGATACCGTCGGCGGGGATCTCCAGCGTCGCCGACCCGTATTCCAGGTCGTACTGCACGGTGTGCACCGGCGGCGGCAGCTTGCCGCCCTTGCGGACCGCGAGCACCCCGGTGCCCATCTTGAGCGCGACCGCGGCACCCAGGAGAAATCCCCGGGCATCCACCCCGGCGATCAGATCCACCCCGTCGGCCACCTCGGCCAGCGCGTCGGTGACGACGGCCAGCCCGCGCGGATCGGCCAGCACCGGGGTCAGATCCTTGAAATCGACGCCGGCGATCGGGAAATCGGCGACATGACGGGTCAGCGCGCTGATGAGCGAGGCGGCTTCCTGCCTGCTTCCGGTCATGTCAGGGGACCAACGGGCTTCACGTCAGCGACCATCGGTCCATGTTCCATCCTGCTCCCCATCGGGTCGGGTTACTGCTCACGGCGCTCACCTGCTTGGAGGTCAGCAGAGTCCGCTGCTGACGGTACAGCGGCAGCGTCGGGACGTCGGCCCACAGGATCGGTCCGCTCTCCCCCAGCAGGCGCGCCTGTTCCTTGGGGACCGTCGTCACCACCAGCGCGTCGATGATGCCGTCGATGCGCTCGTTGCTGTATCCGGACAGGTTGTTGCCGTTGCCGGTGTGCAGGTCGTAGGCGTCCAGGGTCGACGAGCCCGTCGAGCCGCTGCCCGGGGCACCTCCGGTGCTGGCGATGAGCACGTCGATCGTGTTGTCGCGCAGGCTCAGCGGGCCGACGGAATCGCCGGCGGCCTCGGTGACGGTGATCCCCGCGGCGGCACAGGCCGCGGCGATCGCACCGACGGTGGCGGCCAGTCGCGGGTTGGGGCTCTGATATCCGATCCGGACGGTCAGCGGCTGGTTGTCCAGCGCCTGCCGCGCCCCCTCGATATTGGCGACGCTGAACTGCCCTGCCTCCCCGGCACTTTCGGCGGCCGAGACGGCGTCCTCGGTGGTGGGGTTGAGCCGGGCGTTGGCGATCGGCACCTGCGCGTTGCGCGCGATGGTGTCCCGCGGTGTGCACAGCGACAGGGCACGCCGCGCCGGCGGTGCGGCCATCGGCCCTTGCGCCGAGTAGATCAGCTGCTCGATACCGGCCGATGCGGTGTCGGTGCGGGAGTACCCCGCCGGCAGGTTCAGGGTCCCCGATGAGCCGGTCGAGATGTCGACGACGTCGAAGGCCCCGCTGTTGATCCGGTCCTGGATGTCGGCGCCGCGTGCCCACACCGTCACCCGCGGTGCGGCCGGCTTGGCGCCCCACCATTTGTCATTGGCCACCAGCACGACCGCGCCCTCCGCGGTCACCGAATCCACCTTGTACGGGCCGGAGGACGGCAGCCGCTTCACGTCGACGTCGGTGCTCAGGTCCCAGGTCGAGTTCCAGGCCCGCGCAATGCGATCCAGGGCCCCGACATCGCTGGTCTGCACGGCGGTGGTCACCCCGCCGTCACCGAGGCCCAGCTCGTCGGCAAGCACATGCGACGGCAGCATCGCGGTTGCCCCGAACAGCTGCCCGTAGTCCACGACGGCGCGATCCTGGGCGAAGGACACCCGGGCCTTCTTCTGGCCCGGCACACAGTCGATCGTGGCGATATCGCGGTAACCGGCGGTGCTGGCCGCGTCGAAGGCCGGGAATCGGCCGGACTGCGCGGCCCAGGTCAGCACCATGTCATCGCAGGTGATCGGTTTGCCGTCGGAATAGACGGCGTTGGCGTTGATCTCGTAGTCGAGCACCAGCGGCGCGCGACCGACCACCGAGACCGTGCCGTAATCGCGGTCGCTGACGATCTGACCGTCCGGGCCGCGGTAGGTGAAGCCGGTGAGCACCCGGGCGAAGGCCTGCGGACCACCGGAGGCCGCGCCGGCCACCGAGTTGGTGTTGTAGGTGCTCAGCGATCCGTCGACGGCGTAGTCGATGACATCGTCGGAACCCGGCGAGCAGCCCGCCAGCACCAGCCCCACCGACAGCGACAGCGCGGCCACCGCCGTGCCGGTCCGCTGGTTCACAGACCGCGACACTAGGTCCGCCGTTTGCCCGACGGTCGGGTGGGCCGGTTCGGGCGCGCGCCGGGGGCGGGCTTGTCCGGTGCGGGGGCCGAGGGTGCGGCGGTCACGCTCACCGTGTCCTCGCCGCCTTCGGCATCGGTGTCCTCGTCGATGTCGGTGTCGGTGTCGGCACCGGTCTTGGCCGCGGCCGCCGCGCGCCGGCGCAGCACCCGCTTGGTGTGCTTGCTCACCAGCTCGGTGCGCTCCCGCAGGCTCACCAGCAGCGGGGTGGCGAAATAGATCGAGGAGTAGGTGCCGACGAGAACACCGACCAACTGCACCAGCGCCAGATCCTGCAGGGTGCCCACGCCGAGCAGCCAGACCGCGATGACCATCAGCGCGATGATCGGCAGCGCCGAGATGAGGCTGGTGTTGATCGAGCGCATGAACGTCTGGTTCACCGCGAGGTTGGCCTGTTCGGCGAACGTCCGGCGGGTGGTGTGCTCGAACCCTTCGGTGTTCTCCTCCACCTTGTCGAACACGATGACGGTGTCATAGAGGGAGAAGCCCAGGATGGTCAGCAGGCCGATCACGGTGGCCGGGGACACTTCGAAACCCACCAGCGCGTACACGCCCGCGGTGACGATCAGGTCGAAGAACAATGCCGCCAGCGCCGCGAGCGCCATGTATCGCTCGTAGCGCAGCGTGATGTAGATGGTGACGAGCACCAGGAACACCACCAGCGCGATGAGGGCCTTCTGGGTGATCTGCCCGCCCCAGGTCGAGGACACCGCCGAGTCGCTGATGGCCAGCTTGCTGGGCTCGCCGTTGGCGCCCTTGGGTTCGAACGCATCGAACAGCGCGACGCGCAGCTTCTCGGTGTCCTCGTTGTCCAGCGTCTCGGTGCGGATCTGCACGGTGGCCGACGGGCCGTTGCCGACGATGACCACCGTCTCGGGCGGTTTGCCGAACGTGTCGCTGTAGACCGTCTCGACCTGTTCGGTGGTGGCCTGGCCCTTTGCGCCGTCGACCGGCATCGAGAACTTGGTGCCGCCCTCGAAGTCGATACCGAAGGTGAATCCGCGCACCAGCATGGCCAGTAGCGAGATGCCGACGATGACGCCACTGATGGTGTACCAGAGCTTGCGCTTGCCGATGACCTCGAAGGCGCCGGTACCGGTGTAGAGGCGCACGAAGAAGCTGTGCTTCGAGGCCCCGCCGGATGCGGTCTCAGCCACGGTGGTCTCTTCCGAGGAGTGCTTGGCCGACATTGACTAACCCCGTCCTGTCGAGTGCACGGCACGCCGCTCGCGGGCGATCTGCTGAACCGCCCCGAGCCCGTTGTACGCCGGCTTGGCCAGCGTCGCGGACTTCGAGGTCAGGTACACCAGCGGCCAGGTCACCAGGAACACCACCAGGACGTCCAGGATGGTGGTCAGACCCAGCGTGAAGGCGAAGCCCTTCACCTGGCCGACGGCCAGGAAATAGAGCACCGCGGCGGCCAGGAAGGTGACGGCGTTGCCGGACAGAATCGTCTTGCGGGCGCGGGCCCAACCGCGCGGCACCGCCGACCGGTACGAGCGGCCTTCCCGGATCTCGTCCTTGATGCGCTCGAAGAACACCACGAACGAGTCGGCGGTCGTCCCGATACCGATGATCAGACCTGCGATGCCCGCCAGGTCGAGCGTGTAGCCGATCCACCTACCGAGCAGCACCAGCAGGGCATAGGCCATGGCACCGGCCAGGATGAGCGACAGCGCGGTCAGCAGGCCCAGCACCCGGTAGTAGAGCAGCGAATAGAGCAGCACCAGCGCCAGTCCCACCGCACCGGCGATCAGCCCCGCCTTGAGCGAGGTCAAACCGAGTGTGGCCGAGACGGTTTCGGCTTCCGAGGACTCGAAGGACAGCGGCAGCGAGCCGTATTTGAGGACGTTGGCCAGCTCGCGCGCCGAGGAGTCGGTGAACTGTCCGGTGATCTGGGTGCGGCCACCGGGAATCGCCTCCTGGATCTCCGGGGCGCTGACCACCTGCGAGTCCAGCGTGAACGCGGTCTGGGTGCCGACGTTGGCGGCGGTGAAGTCGGCCCAGGTCTGGGAACCACTGCTCTTGAACTCGACATCGACGACGTAATCACCGCGCTGCGGATCCAGTCCGGATCCGGCGGTCTTGATCTCTTCACCGCTCATGATCGACTTGTCGAGCAGGTACACGGTGTTGTGGTCCACCGAGCAGGTGACCAGCGGGAGGTTGGGATCGTCGTTGCCGGCGAGCACATCCTCCTCGTTGCAGCGGGTGGCCTGGAACTGCAGCGCCAGCAACTGGATGCTCTGGTCGGTGCTTTGGCGCAGCTGCTTCTCGTCGGCGATGCGCTGCGCCAGGTCGGCCTCCTCATCCGGTGCGCCTGGGGCAGCAGGGGGCTGGCCGGGAGTGGGCGGCTGCCCGGGCGCCGGCGTGGGTGACGGCGACGGCGCGGGCTCCAGCGGATAGGGACGCGGTTGGGCCGGCGGAGGTGCGGGGGCGCCCGGCTCGGCGGCGGGTTCACCGGGGGTGCGGATCGGGGCCTCGGGCTCGGCAGGCGCCAGCAGCGGCGGCATGCCGGGGTCGCCGCCCGGCAGACCGGGCATGCCCGGCGCGCCCGCGGGGGGCGCCTGGGCGGCCGGATCGCCGGGAGCCTGCGCCGGCATGGCATGGATGACCGGGCGGATATAGAGCCGCGCGGTCTGCCCGAGGCTGCGGGCCTCGGAACCGTCATCGCCGGGAACGGTGATGACCAGGTTGTCGCCGTCGATGATGACCTCGGAGCCCGAGACGCCGAGCCCGTCCACGCGCGAGCTGATGATCTCCTGCGCCTGCAACAGCGATTCCCGGCTCGGCTGGGATCCGTCCGGCGTGCGCGCGGTGAGGGTGACACGGGTGCCGCCCTGCAGATCGATACCCAGTTTCGGCTCGGCCTGCTTGTCCCCGGTCAGGAAGACCAGCAGGTACACGCCGACGAGGAGGACCAGGAAGAGCGACAGATAGCGGGCAGGGTGGACCGGCGCCGAAGACGAAGCCACGGTTCTTGGGTCTCCTTGAAACGATCAGGGACGGGGATACTCAGCACTGCTCGACTAAACGATTGTGCAGCGCTACCGGGAGGGTACGCGGTGAAGCTGAGTCAGTTGCTGTCAGTCTTGGGTGCCGGCCTGTCGGTCAACTCCACGGCACCGGACTCGTCTTCGTAGCTGTCGGTCTCGTCGTCCTCGTATTCGTCGTCATCGGCGTCCTCGATGCGGTCCCGCACGGCCAGCTTCATCCAGGTGGTGACGACGCCGGGCGCGATCTCGAGGTCGACGTGGTCATCGGTGAGACCGGCGATGGTGCCCTGCAAACCCGACGTGGTGTGCACCCGATCGCCGATGGTCAGCGACTCGTGCAGATCGATGGTGGCCTGCATGGCCTTCTTCTGCCGGCGCGACGCGAAGAACATGAATGCGCCCATGATGAGGATGAGGGGCAGGAATACGACGAGGTCCATGAAACTGCTGTCCTTCGCGGTTGTTCAGCGGGTACGGCACACCAGTGTGCCATTACCGCTGCTCCCCTCCATCGGCTCACCCCTGCAGCTTCCGAGGGCGGGGTGCGACGCAACACGTCGGCCACACGGTGCTGAGCCAACCGAATTCGTGGCACAATGCCTTCCAATACACGCATTCCGAAGGTGTATCCCGTGCCAGCAGCGGTTTTCACCCGCATCCGCGGCCGGCGGATTAGGGTTTAGCCCACCCCCCGATCAGGAGTCAGCCGTGACTGCCGTCGAACAGACCCGCCATCTCGCCACCGCCATCCCAGGACCGAAGTCGTCGGCCCTGATCGACCGCAAGACCGCCGCGGTGTCCCGCGGCGTCGGCACCACGATGCCGGTCTATGCCGCCCGCGCCGGGGGCGGCATCGTCGAGGACGTCGACGGCAATCGGCTCATCGACCTGGGGTCGGGTATCGCGGTCACCACCATCGGCAACGCCGCGCCCCGGGTGGCCGAGGCGGTCGCCGCCCAGGCGGGCGAGTTCACCCACACCTGTTTCATGGTGACGCCCTACGAGCAGTACGTGGACGTCTGCGAACACCTCAACCGGCTGACCCCCGGTGCCGGCGAGAAACGTTCGGCGTTGTTCAACACCGGATCCGAGGCCGTCGAGAACGCGATCAAGATCGCCCGCTCGTACACCCGCAAGCAGGCGGTGGTGGCCTTCGACCACGCCTACCACGGCCGCACCAACCTCACGATGGCGCTGACCGCGAAGTCGATGCCCTACAAGAACGGGTTCGGCCCGTTCGCACCCGAGATCTACCGGGCGCCGCTGTCCTATCCGTTCCGGGACGCGGAGTTCGGCAAGGAACTGGCCACCGACGGTGAACTGGCCGCCCGGCGCGCGATCAGCGTGATCGACAAGCAGGTCGGCGCGGACAACCTGGCCGCCGTCATCATCGAGCCGATCCAGGGTGAGGGCGGGTTCATCGTTCCCGCCCAGGGCTTCCTGGCCACCCTGCTGGCCTGGTGCCGGGACAACGATGTCGTGTTCATCGCCGACGAGGTGCAGACCGGGTTCGCCCGCACCGGGGCCATGTTCGCCTGCGAGCACGAAGGGATCGAGCCGGACCTGATCGTCACCGCCAAGGGCATCGCCGGGGGCCTGCCGCTGTCCGCGGTCACCGGCCGCGCCGAGATCATGGACGCCCCGCACGTCTCGGGTTTGGGCGGCACCTACGGCGGCAACCCGGTCGCCTGCGCGGCAGCGCTGGCGACCATCGAGACCATCGAATCCGACGGTCTCGTAGAGCGCGCGGCGGCGATCGAGACGCTGATGAAGGATCGGTTGCACCAGTTGCAGGCCGATGACGACCGGATCGGCGATGTGCGCGGGCGCGGCGCGATGATCGCGGTGGAACTCGTCAAGCCCGGCGGTATCGAGCCCGATGCCGATCTGACGAAGGCGCTGTGCACGGCCGCCCACTCCCAGGGGGTCATCGTGTTGTCGTGCGGCACCTACGGGAACGTGCTGCGTTTCCTGCCGCCGCTGGCCATCAGTGACGAGTTGCTCAACGAGGGTCTGGACGTGCTGGCGGCCGCGCTCAAGGACCTGGCGTAAACGGTTTTCCCTGTTCAACAGGCTTGGGATCGCCTAGGATCCGATCGAATGACCGAGTACTCGGCCGCGCTGCGCTCGTGGTGGCGCCAGCCCGACCACTACGACTGGCTCTCCGGTTATCTCGACGCGCAGCGGCTGCGCGGCCTCACCCGGGTCATGATGGTCACCGTCATCGTGTTGCTGGGTACCGCACCGGTATTGATGCACTGGAGCACCGGCGGCCCGGGTGACGGCCTGCCCACCCTGCTCTCGATCGCCCTGTCCCTGATCACGGCCGCCATGGCGGTGCTGTGGGCCCGCCGCTGGCCGACGCGCGAGCAGTCGAAGGCATTCGCCGTCACCGCGACACTGTGCATCGCCGCGGCCTGCCTGCTCGACCGCGACCCCGTCGCAGGGCTGCTCGGCTGCGCGTGTTTCGCGGCGATGGCCGGTTACGTCGCGTTCTTCCACACCAGCCCGTATCTGGTAGGGGTCATCGGTGTGGCCCTGACAACCACCGCAATCACTGCGATCCGCTTCGCACTGGCCGGGGACCCCGCCGCCGCAGCAAGCAAGTTTCTTGTCATTCTGGTCGGCGTGCTTGCCGTGCCGGGCTCGATTCAGGTGCTGGTCCGGCTGCTGGGCAGCGACGCCGCGGAATCCGATGTGGACTCGCTGACCAATATCTTGAACCGACGCGGATTCCGCCGCGCCGCATACGAACTGGTCGGGCGCGCCGCTGAGCACGGCGGCACGGTCGGTGTGATCCTGGTGGACCTGGACGGCTTCAAACGCATCAACGACACCCGTGGGCACGCCGAGGGCGACAGGCTGTTGATCACCGTCACCGAGATCCTCCGCGAGCACGCCGCCGGCGACGATATCGTCGCTGCCCGCTTCGGCGGTGAAGAGTTCCTGGTGTGTGGACATCTCGACGACACGGCGACAGCGCTACTGGCCGAGCGGATCCGCCGCGATGTTGCCGCCCTGCCCGATGCGATCACCGTCAGCATCGGTTCGGCGCTGGCAAAGATCGGCACTGTCACCGATCAGGACTGCACGCAGTTGATCAACCGGCTGGTCGAGGCGGCCGATGACGCCATGTACCGCGCCAAACGCGCCGGCGGAAATCGGGTGCAGCGCAACGATCACGAATTCGGCGCGCTCTAGCGTGCCCGGGCGCCGCTCCAAAACCGTTGCAGGCCGGCGATGACCGAGTCGCGGTCGATCAGCAGCGGCGAGGAGTGCCCGGAGCCGCGGACACCCACCACGGTGGCGTCGGCCATCGGTTCCGCAACGGTTTGGGCGTCGGCCGGGCGCCAGCCGGTGATGTCGTCGCGGCCCGCCACCATCAGCACCGGGACGGCAAGCCGGGCCATGTCGGCGGACATGTCGGGGCGGTTCAACATCATCGACCGCACGGCACGGAACATCGAAGGCCTGTCCGCTCGGACGAATGCACCCATCACCTCGTCCGCGAGTTTCGTTGCAGCAGAATATGATTCCCGCCCCACCAGCGCGTCCGCGAGCGGTTTGAGCAGCAGTGGGTTCGGCCCGGTCAGCCGATAGAGCTGCACGAGCGGCCATGCTTTGGTCCAGCGTTCGACCGGTCGCAGAGCATGGGCGGGTGTGCCGATCGTGGTGAGGGTGCGCACCCGCTCGGGCTTGCGCACGGCCAGTTGGATTCCCACATGCCCACCCCAGGCGTTGCCCACCCAGTGGACGGGTTCGGCGATGCCGAGCGCGTCCAGCACCGACACGGCCGCCGCTACACAGTCGGCGAAGCTGAAGTCGCGCCCGATGGGCTCGCTGCCGCCGTGCGACGGCCCGTCGATCACCACCACCGAGCGGCTGCCCGCCAGCTCCTCGGCGGTGCCGCACCACGATCGAGAGTCCAGAAACAGGCTGTGCCACAGCACCACCGGCGGACCGGCACCCAGTGTCTGGACCTGCAGCATGCCCGCATCGGTGACGATGTGTTCGACGGCCATGATTCTCCAATTACTTCGGAAACCGAAACTTCGGTAACCGTAGTATGCTGATCTCCCATGGCTGCGTCAAGGGAGCACCCCGACGACCGTCTGGCGATCGGCCAACTCCTCGTCCGGCTGCTGCGGCTATTCCGCGATGACCTGACCGAGCCCCGCGCGGCCGCCGGCTTCGGCGATGTCCGCGAACCGCACTTCCAGATATTCGGCAACATCCGCACCGGTGGCACCCGACTGACCGAACTGGCCGATCGGGCACAGCTGAGCCTGGCGGCCACGTCGGAGCTGATCAACGATCTCGTCGAGTCGGGGTACCTCAGCCGTCGCCCCGACCCGGCAGACGGTAGAGCCAAGCTCATCGACCTGACCGCACGGGGGCGCGCCCTCATGGCCGCCGCCGGCGACCGGGTCATCGATCTCGAGCAACGCTGGGCAGGTGTCGTCGGTCACGACCACTTCACCCAGATGTGCCACACGATGCAGCAGCTGCTCGACGAACTGGACCCCGAGCAGTCCCGCAGTTAGCTGCGCATTCGTGTGCTGAGCACCCGCTCGAACGCCGTACAGTGATACCGGACACAGCGGAGCTCGATCTTTCACACGAACTGACTCGATGAACACGATTCGCCGGTGGTGGCGGCAACCCGACCACTATGAGTGGCTTTCGGTGTACCTGGAATCTCAACAGCTCCGCTGGCCCCTGCAGGTGATCATGGCCACAACGGTCACCGGACTCGGATTCGTGCCGTTGCTCCTGCTGTGGAGTCCAGCGGTGCCCTCCGGCTGGCCGACCTACGTCATCGCGATCTCCGCAACGGTGCTGTGCTGGAGTATGACGGTCGCATGGGTGATCCGATGGCCGTCGCGGCGGGTGTCCCGCATCTTCGCCGTGCTGTCCGCGGTGTGCGTCTCGGCGGCCAGTCTGGTCGTCCTGGAACCACAGCAGGGACTGCTGACATGCGCCATCTTCTCGGCGATCGGCGGCCTGGTGGCCTTCACCCAGAACAGCCCTTTCCTGGCACTGGTGCTCGGAATCGGAGTGGGTACCGCGGTGATCTGCGGCGTGCGGACCGCCATGATCGGCGATCCCGCCCTGGCGGCCAGCCAGCTACTGCTGATCCTGGCGAGCATGCTCACCGTGCCGATGATGGGCCAGATACTCGTCCAGCTTCTGGGCGCCGACGCGGTGAAATCGGACGTCGACGTCCTCACCGGTCTGCACAACCGGCGCGGCTTCTACCGGGCCGTGGGACACCGGGCCGGTCGCATGGTCCGCGGGCGGGGGGCGCTCGGGCTGGTGATGGTCGATCTGGACTGCTTCAAACAGATCAACGACACCTTGGGACACGCCGCCGGCGATGAGGTACTCACCGCGGTGGCGGCTGTGCTGCGCAGGGTCGCCGGAGGCGACGCCGTCGTGGCCCGTATCGGCGGTGAAGAGTTCTGCATCGCGGCCACGACCGGTGACCGACACATCCATCACCTCGCCGACCGGGTTCGCGCCGCGATCGCAGGCCTACCGGACGGGGTCACCGCCAGCGTCGGCACCGCCTTCGCCGCGCGTCTGCCCACCTCCAGGGAGACACTCGACGAACTGCTCCGCGCCGCGGACCGCGCGATGTACGACGCCAAGCGGGCCGGTGGCGACCAGGTCCGCCATGCGTCCGACGCCGTGCCGCAATAGCTCACCGCGTGGTGTGCACCTCGTCGGTGCGGTCGCGCTTCGAGAACATGTCCCGCCAGCCGCGCTTACGGTGCGCGTCCGCAGTGGGTCCGATGACCTCGGTCTTCTGGTCGGGCATCACCACCGGCTGTGCACCCGTGGTGGCGACCGGCTTGGCGGTTTCGGTGTCGCCGATCTCCACGTCACGGACGCTGCGCACCGACAACCGCCCGACCGCGACTGCGGCCAGGAAGACGATCAGTGCACCGAGACCGGAGAAGTACGCCAATTCCAGCACCACCCGCTTGCCCTCCGTGACGGCCACCGGGCTACCGACGTTGCCGAGAGCCAGCGGCGCCGCGAGCGCACGCCCCACGACAAACCACGCACCGGCAGCCACGGCCAGCCATCCGCCCAGCATCGCGGTGGCGCGATTCCGCGACACCAGCAGCAGCAGGCCGCCGATCACGGCCACCACACCCGGCAACACTTCCAGCCAGCCCCGGCCCAGCGTCCACGTCCATGGCGAATCAGGGGTGTACGCGAAATCGAAATAGGGCCCGACGAACGGGATGAAGGCACCCCACAGGCCGAGAAGGATCAACAGGAATCCGCTGAGCGCGCCGCGGCTGCGCGATATCGCCAGTCTGCTGCCACGGGCAGGACGTACTCGGGTGTCGGACACGGTGGCCTCCTCGGTCATGGGGAGGGATTACCCACCTCGATCACGCGGTAACCAGATTCACCGAGACGAGCAGGACCGCTATCAACGGGAACACCCCCTGCGTGACGGCGGCGCGGGCCTTGTCCGGCGAGGACACCAACAACACCAGCGCGGCCGCCAGCATCGATCCCACCCCGGCCAACACCAGGGCGATTCCGACCGTGCGGTGGCCGGCAATCGCTGCGCCGACACCGACCACGGTCACGATGGCCAGGAACAGGTTGTAGAAGCCCTGATTGAACGCCATCTCCTTGGTGGCCTCCGCCTCTTGGGCGCTCAGCCCGAAGGTCGCCCGGGTGCGCGGCGCGGTCCAGGTCAGCGACTCCATCACGAAGATGTACACGTGCAGCAGGGCGGCGAGGCTGGCGACGATGAGACCGGCGGTGAGCATGGAGACTATTCAAACAGCCCGGTCTGCCCGAATCCGGCGACCGGCGGTTGCAGACCGAGATGTGTCCATGCCAGCGGTGTTGCGACCCGGCCGCGCGGGGTGCGGGCGATCATCCCGGCCCGCACCAGGAACGGCTCGCACACCTCCTCGACGGTGGTGGCCTCCTCCCCGACCGCGACGGCCAGGGTGGACACTCCGACCGGTCCGCCACCGAAGCTGCGGGTCAGGGCGGAGAGCACCGCGCGGTCCAGGCGGTCCAGGCCGAGTTCGTCGACGTCGTAGACCTCCAGCGCCGCCTTGGCGATATCGCGGGTGATGATGCCGTCGGCACGTACCTCCGCGTAATCGCGGACGCGACGCAGCAGCCGGTTGGCGATGCGCGGGGTGCCTCGGGAGCGGCGGGCGACCTCGGAGCCGGCGGTGGCCTCCAGTTCGATACCGAGGATCCCGGCCGAACGGTGGAGCACCCGTTCCAGATCGGCCGGCTCGTAGAAGTCCATGTGCGCGGTGAAACCGAAGCGGTCGCGCAGCGGGCCGGTCAACGCGCCGGAGCGGGTGGTCGCGCCCACCAGGGTGAACGGTGCCACGTCGAGCGGAATCGAGGTCGCCCCAGGGCCTTTGCCGACCACGACGTCGACCCGGAAGTCCTCCATCGCCAGATACAGCATCTCCTCGGCGGGCCGGGCGATGCGGTGGATCTCATCGATGAACAACACATCACCCTCGACGAGGTTGGACAGCATCGCCGCGAGATCCCCGGCGCGTTCCAGCGCCGGGCCGGACGTCACCCGCAGCGCCGAGCTGAGTTCGGCGGCGATGATCATCGCCAGTGAGGTCTTGCCCAGGCCGGGCGGCCCGGACAGCAGGATGTGATCCGGTGTGCCGCCGCGGTTCTTGGCACCCTCGAGAACCAGCTGGAGCTGTTCGCGCACCCGGTGCTGCCCGATGAACTCACCCAGCGTGCGCGGCCGCAGGCTGGCGTCGACGTCGGCTTCACCGACGGTCAGCGCCGGCGATACATCCCGCTCCTCGATGTCATCGTCGGGTTCCGAATCGAAACGGCCCATTACTTCTTACCCAGCATCGACAGTGCCGCGCGCAGCGCGGTCGACGTGGTGGCCGCCGGATCATCGGCGAGCACCTTGTCGGTGGCCTCCTCGGCCTGCTTGACCGCGAAGCCAAGGCCGACAAGGGCTTCCACGACCGGCATCCGCACCGCGTGTCCGGTGAGCGTTGCCGAACCGCCGCCGCCGGGCACCGCACCGATCTTGTCGCGCAGTTCCAGCACCAGCCGCTCGGCGCCGCGCTTTCCGATGCCCGGCACCCTGGTCAACGCGGTGACATCACCGTCGGCCAGCGCCTGGCGCAGCGAGTTCGGGTCGTACACGGCCAGAGTGGCCAGCGCGATCTTCGGGCCGACCCCGGAGACCCCCAGCAGTGTGCTGAACAGGTCGCGCGATTCACCGTCGGCGAAGCCGTACAACGTCATCGAGTCCTCGCGCACGATCATGGCGGTGATCAGCCGGGCCTCCTCGCCGCGGCGCAGCGTGGACAGCGTCGAGGGGGTGGCCATCACCTTGTAGCCGACACCGGCGGCCTCCACGACCGCGTGATCGAGGGCGATCTCGATGATCTCGCCGCGCACCGAGGCGATCATGCGCGGGCCGCCTTGAGCTTGGACTCGTATTTCCGTTTGGCCTCGGCGGCCTTGGCCTCCGCCTCGGCCATCCGGGCGATCATCGGCGCCCTCCAACAGTGGCAGATGGCGAGCGCCAGCGCATCCGCAGCGTCGGCGGGTGTGGGCTTCTGTTGCAGTCCAAGGATTTTGGTGACCATGGTGGTGACCTGAGCCTTATCGGCGCGGCCGTTGCCGGTGACCGCGGCCTTGACCTCGCTGGGAGTGTGGAAGTGCACATCGATATCGCGGCGGGCGGCGGCCAGCGCGATCACGCCGCCGGCCTGCGCGGTGCCCATCGCGGTGTTGGCATTCTGGTTGGCGAACACCCGCTCGATGGCGATCACGTCGGGGCGGTGGGTGTCCATCCAGTATTCGACGGTGTCGCTGATGGTGAGCAGCCGGCGCTCCAGCGCCTCGCCGGCCGGGGTCCGCACGACGTCGACATCGAGCGCGATGACATGGCGACCGCGACCGGTCTCGATCATCGACAACCCGCAGCGCGTCAACCCGGGATCGACTCCCATTACCCGCACGCCAGCCCCTTCACCGATCAGAACACGTGTTCGATAGCGTAGCCGTCGAGGCCGACACATCCGGAGAGGGACACGCGGATATCTTGCCGTGCCACCATGGACAGATGCGAGTAGTCATAGCGGGCGGGCACGGCAAGATCGCGATGATTCTGCAGCAGCTGCTGGCGGCCCGCGGTGATGTGCCGGTCGGCCTGATCCGAAACCCCGCGCACACCACCGATGTGGAGGCGGTCGGAGCGCAGGCCGTGGTGCTGGATCTGGAGAACAGCACGGTCGGGCAGGTCGCCGAGGCACTGCGCGGGGCCGATGCGGTGGTGTTCGCCGCCGGGGCCGGCCCGGGCAGTGGTGTCGCGCGCAAGCAGACGGTGGACCGGGACGCGGCGATCCTGCTGGCCGACGCGGCCGAGGCCGCGGGTGTGCCCCGCTATGTGATGGTGTCGGCGATATCGGCCGATGACCGCAGCCTCGACGACGGGTACGACGAGGTCTACCTGGCTTATATCCGGGCCAAGTCCGAGGCGGACGCGGACGTGCGGGGCCGCAGCGGTCTGCAGACCACCATCGTGCGGCCGGGCGGGCTGACCGACGAGCCCGGCACCGGCCGGGTGCGCATCGCCGAATCCACCGGCCGGGGCACCATCCCGCGCGCCGACGTCGCCGCCCTACTGCTGGCGGTGTTGGACTCCCCCGCCACCGCCGGACGGACCTTCGAGGTCATCTCGGGCGAGACGGCGATCGGCGAGGCCCTCTAGACCCATCTAGACCGCCAGCAGTTTCTCGCTGAGCCCCCACAGTCGCTGCGCGGACTCCGGGTCGACCGCGTACCGGGTCACCCCCACGGTCATCTCGAACGGCCCGGTGCCGAACTCCACGGCCACCGGTTCGTCGATGTCCTCCAGCGGGGCGATGTCGCTGTTCTGCAGGAACACCCCACCGATGTCGTCGAGCAGCGGGCTGGTCGCGGCCCACACGGTGGTGGCCGCGCCCTGCTGCGGTGTCTTGAGGTCCCGGTCGGGATCAATGACCACATCGCCGTGTTCGTCGATCAACCCCATCAGCTTCCACCCCTCGTCGGGCATCCACGGCGCGAGGTTCGTGCCGAGGATGCCGCCGGGGTGCAGCGCGTAGCCGCGGATGCCGTCATCGGACCACAGTCGGTCCAGTTCGACGGCGAACAGCACGTTGGCTGTCTTGGATTGGCCGTAGGCCAGCATGCCGTCATATGAGCTCTCGTCCTCGAAATGCGGTTCATCCCAACGAATGTCGGACAGGTGGTGACCCCATGACGACAGCTCCACCACCCGTGCACCGGTCGCCGCTCGCAGCGCGGGCAACAACGCGTTGGTCAGTTGGAAGTGGCCCAGATGGTTGGTGGCGAACTGCGCCTCGTATCCGCGGCCGTCGCGAACCAGCGGCCCGCCCATGATCCCGGCGTTGTTGACAAGCGTGTGCAGCGGCCGGCCGGTGTCCAGATAGCCGGCGGCGAAGTCAGCGACCGACCGCGGATCAAGAAGGTCGAGGCGGTGGACCTGCACTCCGGGCAGGTCCGCCACCGCGGCCGCGGCGCGTTCGGGCGAGCGCGCCCCGACCACCACGGAGGCACCCGCGCGACTCAGCGCCCGCGTGGTCTCCAGTCCGAGTCCGACGTGCCCGGCGGTCACGATGATCTGCCGTCCGGTGAGATCGATGCCGGCCAGCACATCCGTGGCCGACGATGCTGCGGTGAATCCTGAACCGATGGGGTGTTGTTTGTGCGTCATGCCCGGAATAACGTCCAGGCCGGCGGACTTTCCATCGTCATGAGTCCGCAAAGCATGCGCGATCGTCCGGAAGTCGGCCGCGACCCGCTCTCGGCGGTGCTGCGCTTGGTGGAAGCCCGCGGTGCGGTGTCCGGAGCGCTGTCGGCCGCGGGAGCCTGGACCACCGGTGCCGAGATCACCGAACCGCTGAAGTTCATCGCGGTCGTGCGCGGTGGCCTGCGGATCCACACCGATGGGGTGAGCCCGGTGTACGCGAGCGCAGGCGACGTGGTGATCCTCAACCACCGTCGCCGGGTGACCCTGTCCAATAGCCCCGACGGCGCCGCCCCAGTCGCCTTCGAACTCAGCGCCACCGAACCGCTGGTGCGGATCGGGGACGCAGAGCAGGACGTCATGTTGGGCGGGCACATCGGCGTCAACGAGGTCGGCCGTCAACTTCTGCGCACCGCTCTTCCGCCGCTGCTGCACGTTCGCTCCGCCGCGCCCGACGCCTCCGAACTGCACGACCTGGCGTCCCGGGTGTACGCGGAGATGACCGCAGCCCGGATCGGCAGCGACTTCGCCGTCGCACAGTTTGCGCAGCTGTTGGTGCTGGCGCTGCTGCGCACCCGCCTGGACCGGCCCGGTGCGGTACCGCCGGGTGTGCTGCGGCTGCTCACCGACGATCAGCTGCGACCGGCCGCGGCCGCCATGCACGCCGACCCCGGAAGGCCGTGGCGGATGGCGGAACTGGCGCGGATCGCCACGATGTCGCGGACGTCGTTCGCCGAGCGGTTCCGCACGTCGGCCGGGGTACCGCCGATGACCTACCTGAGCACGTTGCGGATGGTGCTGGCGCAACGCGCGCTGCGGGACACCGACGTCACCGTCGCCGTTCTCGGTTACGAGCTCGGGTACGCGGCCGAGAGCGCGTTCTCCAACGCGTTCAAGCGCGAGGTGGGCGTGTCACCCCTGCGGTACCGGCAGGCCGCCCGTGCGGATCAGTCCTCGTCGAGTTGGGCCGCGACATCGTCGGGGATGTCGATGTTGGTGTAGACGTCCTGCACATCGTCGCTGTCTTCGAGCGCGTCGATGAGCTTGAGCACCTTGCGGGCGCCCTCGAGGTCCACCTGCACGCTGACCGACGGCTGGAAACCGGAGTCCGCCGAGTCGTAGTCGATACCGGCATCCTGCAGCGCGGTGCGCACGGCCACCAGGTCGGTGGGTTCGGAGATGATCTCGAAGCTCTCGCCCAGATCGTTGATCTCTTCGGCGCCGGCTTCCAGCACGGCGGCGAGCACGTCGTCCTCGGTGAGGCCGTTCTTGTCGAGGGTGATGACGCCCTTGCGGGAGAACAGGTAGGACACCGATCCCGGGTCGGCCATGTTGCCGCCGTTGCGGGTCATGGCGACGCGCACCTCGCCGGCGGCCCGGTTGCGGTTGTCGGTGAGGCATTCGATAAGCACCGCAACACCATTGGGTCCGTAGCCCTCGTAGGTGATGTTCTGCCAGTCGGCGCCGCCGGCTTCTTCGCCGCCACCGCGCTTGCGGGCGCGCTCGATGTTGTCGTTGGGCACCGACGACTTCTTGGCCTTCTGGATGGCGTCGTACAGCGTCGGGTTGCCCGACGGATCACCACCACCGGTGCGGGCCGCGACCTCGATGTTCTTGATCAGCTTGGCGAACATCTTGCCGCGCTTGGCGTCGACGACGGCCTTCTTGTGCTTCGTGGTGGCCCACTTGGAATGGCCGCTCATGCAGGTACGCCCTCTTTCTGGTCAAACGTCGACTACCCAGTCTACGGGCACGGGCTGATCCGACCCCACGGACTCCGGCCATCGGTCATCGGGCGCGCAGGGCCACCCGGGTCTGCGTCTGCGCGGCTCCGCCCTCCTTCTTCAGGCGGCGGAGCAACCGGTCCAGAGCACCGGTGTCAGGGACATACGCCCGCAACAGGTAGTCGTACGGCCCGGTCATGTGGATTGCCTCGACGATCTCGCGGACGGGTTCGATGCGAGCGGTGAAGGTCTCGTAGTCGATCTCGGGATCGAGGCGGACGTCGATGAAGACCTCGAGGCCGCCGCGTGGACCGGGAACGTTCCGCCCTTCCAGAATGGTGTAGCCGAGGATGGCGCCCTCGGCCTCCAGCCTGCGGACCCGGGCGGCCGCCGCGTTGGTGCTCAATCCGACCAGGCGGCCAAGTTCACTGAACGATCGGCGTGCATTTTCCCGAAGATGACCGATGATCTGCTCGTCTATACCATCCACAGTGCGCAGATTATCCGTACCGCAGAGGATCTGTAAGCACGTTCCGATGGCGGCTCCACACACTGGACGCATGCCGAACGAGATCTGGACCCACGCTGCCGCCGGCGTCCTCGCAGGACTCGGCCTGGCCATGCCGATGGGCGCGATCGCGGCCTTGTTGCTGCGTGAAGGTCTGGTCAACGGGTTTCGGGTCGGGTCCGCCGCGGCCGCTGGGGTGGCAACGGTGGACCTGGCCTATTGCGCGGTGGCGACACTCACCGGAGCGACCCTCACCGGGACCATCGACGACCATCGCGCAGCGTTCCTGCTCACGTCGGGGGTGTTGATCGTCGCCATCGGCGTGCGGCAGCTCTTGGTGGGCCTGACACGGCGTCCGCGAGCGGCGCGGGAGGTGGCTCGCGCCTCCGCGTGGCGCGCGTTCTGCCAGTTCGTGGGACTCACCGCGATCAACCCGATCACGTTGGTGTACTTCGCCGCCCTGTCCGGCGCGGTGAGCACCTCCGACGGCCCGCGGCTCGGGTCGGTGGCGTTCGTGGCCGCCGTCGGCGCCGCCTCCCTCGGCTGGCAGCTGATTCTCGTCGGGGCGGGATCCTTCTTCGGTGCGTCGGTGAACCTGAGCGCGGCTCGCGCCATCGGTGTCATCGCGTCACTGCTCATCGTCGCCCTCGGCGTCGTTGTCGTCGTCAAGGGCCTTGCCACCAGTGGTTGACAGCTCGCCATCGACGGGGGCGCCGCAGGCTGGGCAAAGCAGTTTCGGCGTAGCGTGAATCCGTGACCGAGTTCCTCAACGGCCCGCAGACCACTGGTCGCCACTTCCGTAATCTCAGCGAGCCGGAGCACGGCATCAGTCACGACATCAACGTGGCAGTCCCGGTGCGCGATGGGATCTCGCTGATGGCCGACGTGCATCGGCCCGCCGTCGCCGGCCGGTTCCCCGCGCTCATCGCGGCATCTCCCTACCCGCGCCAGATCCAGGATCTCGGCGCACCGATGGGTTTCATCGAAGCCGGTGTCACGGATTTCTGGGTGTCCCGCGGCTACGTGCATGTCATCGCCAACGTCCGCGGAACAGGCGGCTCCGGTGGCGAGTTCGGCTTCTTCGACGCCAATGAGCGTCGCGATATGCACGATCTCGTGGAATGGGCGGCCGTCCAGCCGTGGTGTGACGGCAACGTCGGGATGATCGGCATCAGCTATTTCGCGATGACCCAATTGGAGGCGGCCGTCGAACGCCCGCCACACCTGAAGGCCATTTTCCCGCTCGCGGTCACCGCCGATCTCTTCGAGGCAGCGTCGCACCACGGACTTGTGAGCTCGGCGTTCATCACACCGTTTCTGTCCATGATGGGCCTGACCGCGGCACGCAGCGATGAGTTCTGGCGCAGCCTGCCCGTGCAACTCGCCCGCAAGGTGCTCAATCTCCCTCCGCTGCACCGCAAGTTCGGCACCATGAACGGCGAGGCGGCGGTCACCATGATGCATCAGCTGCTCAAGCTGCCCCACGATCCGCACCCTTGGGACGAGCTGTGGCTCGACATCTTCGTCGACCACCCCATGCGTGATGCGTGGTGGGACGAAAGAGATCTCACGCCATTGCTGAAGCACGTCGACATCCCGGTGTACCTCGGATGCGATTGGGAGAACGTGCCGTTACACTTGCCGTCCACCTTCATCGCATGGAAAGGGTTGGCGCACAACCCCAATGTCCAGATGGGCATGCTTGACAAGTTCGGACTGACCTGGCCGTGGGAAAGCCTGCACGAAGAAGCCCTGGCGTGGTACGACCACTGGCTCAAGGGTCGCGACACCGGCATCCTCGACGGCGACCGGGTGCGGTACGCACTGCCGGGCACCACGGGGTGGCACAGCGCGCAGTCCTGGCCGCCACCGGCAAGGCACCGCGAGTTCGCACTGCGCGCCGACGGCATCCTCGACGCCGACGAAGGCGAATCGGGCACCCGCGATCTCATGGCGCTGGGAGCAGGAACCGGCCGGGTCAAGGCCAGCGCGATCGACCCGCCGGCGAGCCTGACCTGGACGTCGAATCCACTCGATACCGGTCTTGACATCGTCGGCGAGATCGAGTTGCGCCTCATCGCGTCGGCCACCGCTGCGGACACGGCGTGGATCGCCACCCTGCAAGACGTGGCCCCGGATGGCGCAGTCACCGATGTGACCGCAGGCTGGCTGCGCGCCGGCCTGCGCGAGGTCGACGAGGCGGCGAGCACCCCGGGCGCCCCGGTGCTCCCCTGCCGGATACCGGTCGCCGTGCCCATCGGTGAGGATGTCGAGTACCGAATCCCGCTGGTGCCCAACGCGCGGCGGTTCGCCGCCGGGAACCGCATCCGGCTGGTGATCGCGGGCGACGACCAGGATCCGCAGTCGCCGGCCATCATGAACTTCCGGCACGCCGGCGTGGGCACCAGCAGCCGCAACACGGTGCGGTCGTCCTCCCGCCTGCTGCTGCCGGTCGTGACCGGTGTTAGTTGAGCCACAGTCGCCGCCGGAGTAACTTACTCCAAAGTAAGGTAGCCGCCATGACGTTCTCCCTGGAGTTGTCCTCAGACCTGCTCGACGTGCAGAAGTGGGTGCACGAATTCGCTGCCGACGTGGTGCGCCCCGCCGCCGCCGAGTGGGATGAGCGCGAGGAGACCCCCTGGCCGATCATCCAGGAGGCCGCCAAGATCGGCCTCTACTCGCTGGAGATGATGGCCGAACAAACCGCCGAACCCTCCGGCCTGGGCATGATCGTCGTCTTCGAGGAACTGTTCTGGGGCGACGCCGGTATCGCGCTGTCCATCCTGGGCACCGGACTGGCCGCGGCATCCGTCGCCGGATCCGGCACCCCCGAGCAGATCGGTGAGTTCCTGCCCCAGATGTTCGGCACCGTCGAGAAGCCCGAGGTCGCCGCGTTCTGCGCGTCCGAACCCAATGCCGGCTCCGACGTCGGCTCGATCCTGACCCGGGCCCGCTACGACGAGTCCACCGACGAATGGGTGCTCAACGGCACCAAGACCTGGGCCACCAACGGCGGCATCGCCAACGTCCACGTCGTCGTGGCCTCGGTGCACCCCGAGCTCGGCACCCGCGGCCAGGCGTCGTTCATCATCCCGCCCGGCACAAAGGGTCTCAGCCAGGGCCAGAAGTTCCTCAAGCACGGCATCCGCGCCTCGCACACCGCCGAGGTGGTCCTGGACGATGTCCGCATTCCCGGGCGCCTGATCGTCGGCGGCAAGGAGAAGTTCGACGCGAAGATCGCCAAGGTGCGCGAGGGTAAGAAGGCCGCCGGCCAGGCCGCGATGGCGACCTTCGAGCGCACCCGCCCCACCGTCGGCGCGATGGCCGTCGGTGTGTCGCGCGCGGCCTACGAGTACGCGCTCGACTACGCCTGCGAGCGTGAGCAATTCGGCCGCAAGATCGGTGATTTCCAGGGTGTCGCGTTCAAGCTGGCCGACATGAAGGCCCGTATCGACGCCGCCCGCCTGCTGGTGTACCGGGCCGCCTGGATGGCGCGCAACGGCAAGCAGTTCGAGAACGCCGAGGGGTCGATGGCCAAACTGGTGGCCAGCGAGACCGCCGTGTACGTCACCGATGAGGCCATCCAGATCCTCGGCGGCAACGGCTACACCCGCGACTACCCCGTCGAGCGGATGCACCGTGACGCGAAGATCTTCACGATCTTCGAGGGCACCAGCGAGATCCAGCGCCTGGTGATGGGCCGTGCCATCACCGGCCTGCCCATTCGCTGAAACGACTTAGCCAGAGTCAATTTGGGTCACGCCCCGAAAATGCGGACCCAGCGCGGCCGCGAAGACGCGGTCGAGTGCACGGTCGGGCAGGAACGGCAGCCAGCGGATCATGGCGGCTTCGCGGCCGACCGTATACCGCGTGCGCGGCTTGCGCGCGGTCACCGCCGTGACGATCACCCCGGCCGCGGTGCCCGCAGGCACGCCCGACGCGGTGGACGACGCCGCCTGAGCGTTCACGGCCTGCACCAGTGCCCCGTAGCGGCGACTCTGCGCCGGTGTCATGGCCGACACCAACTCGTCGGCGGTGGCGATCGCGCGGGCGAGCATCTCCGTGCGCACAGCCCCCGGTTCGATCACCACCACCCCGACACCGAATGGAGCCATCTCGCGTCGCAGTGAGTCGCTGACGGCTTCGAGCGCGAACTTCGTTGCGGCATAGGGGCCATAGCCGGCCATTGCCACTCGGCCGCCGACCGAGCTGATGTTGACCACCCGACCCTTGGCACGCATCAGCGCCGGCAGCAGCGCCTGGGTGACGGCCACCTGACCGAAGAGGTTGACCTCGAACATGCGTCGCCATTCGTCGATCGCGAGTACCTCGACCGGCACGTTGGCCTGGACGGCGGCGTTGTTCACCAACGCCCGCACCGCCCGACCCTGCGGGTCGTCGTTGACGCGGGCGGCCAGCGCCGCGATGTGGTCCGGTTCGGTGATGTCGAGAATCAGCGGCTCGATACCCGGCCCACGGATCGCGTCGCCGTCCCGCTCGCGCCGGACACCAGCAAGGACATGAAAGCCCCGCCCGGCAAGTGCGCGTGCCGTGGCGGCGCCGATGCCGGTCGATGCTCCCGTGACGACGGCCAGCTCTCCAAACTCAGGTGACATTGTCATCTCAACTAAGCTAGTGCCTCAGATGACATTGTCAACTTAGGATGGGCGCATGGTGACCCGCGTTGAATCAGCCGCCGCCACCCGACGCACCCTGCTCGACGACGCCGCCGAACTACTCGACAGCGGAGGCCCTGACGCCGTCACCCTGCGTGAGGTCGGCGCGCGGGCGGGCCTCAGCCGCGGTGCGCCCTACCGGCACTTCGCGAACAAGGAAAACCTGCTGACGGCCGTCGCCGCCGAGGGCTGGGAGCGCATCGGCGACCGCATGCACACCCTGCGGACAGACTCGCGGTTGCTCCCCGCCGACACGCTCCGCACGGCACTGCTCGGCGTCATCGAGATCAGCAGGCAACAGCCGCACCTGTACCGATTGATGTTCACTGCGCCGGCGGGAGACCCGACCGCGGTGGCCCGTGCCGCACAACGGATGTGCGATGAGTTCACCGCCGTCGTCGCCTCGGTCGTCGGCGAACAACACGCGCAACGCTGCGCGGCCTTACTACTGACCGGCGCACACGGTGCCGCAGGGCTGGAAGTGAGCGGCCTGCTCAGCAACGACAAATGGCACACCACCGCCGAGGAACTCACCGACAGCCTGATCAGTGCGATCACCCAGGCCTAACGGCCGGCCACCATGTCGACGAACATCGCGTGCACCCGCCGGTCGCCGGTCATCTCCGGGTGAAAGGAGGTGGCGAGCATCCGGCCCTGGCGCACCGCCACCGGATGACCGGCCGCCGTGGCCAGCACCTCGACCTCGGGTCCGACCCGTTCCACCCACGGGGCCCGGATGAACACCGCATGCACCGGACCGTCGATGCCGGTGAATGTCAGGTCCTCCTCGAAGGAATCGACCTGACGACCGAAGGCATTGCGGCGCACCGTCATGTCAATGCCGCCCAAAGGTAGCGCCTCGCGGCCGGGCACCCCGGCATCCAGGATCTCCCCGGCCAGCAGGATCATTCCCGCGCACGAGCCGTAGGCGGGCATCCCGTCTCGCAGCAACCCTCGCAGCGGCTCCAGTAGCTCGAACTCCCGCAGCAGATGACTCATCGCCGTCGACTCGCCACCCGGAATGACAAGTGCGTCAACGGCTTGCAGCTCGGCGAGACGCCGTACCGTGACGGCCTCGGCGCCGGCTTCGTTCAGTGCCGCCAGATGCTCACGGGTGTCGCCCTGCAGGGCGAGCACCCCGACAGCGACGCTCACCGGACGGGTGGGGTGAAGCCGCGCTGATAGCGGGTCAGCCCCTCCTGCATGACCGATGCCACCATCTCGCCGTACTGGTTGAACAGCTTGCCCTCGGTGAGCGCACGCCCGCCGCAGGCCGACGGCGAGGACTGGTCATAGAGCAGCCACTCATCGGCGCGGAACGGCCGCATGAACCACATCGCGTGATCCAGCGACGCGATCATCAGATGCTTGCGCTCGTCGGGGTGATTGACCTGTGCCGAACCCAGCAGCGTCAGATCGCTCAGGTAGGCCAGCGCGCAGATGTGCAGCACCGGGTCATCCGGCAGCGGATCGCGGTGGCGAAACCACACCTGCTGCTGAGAAGCCTTGCCGGGCAACAGGTTCACCTGTTCACGGGGGACGATACGGACGTCCCACTCATCGAACTGACGGAAACTGGCGTCGTCGAAGACCTTCGAGTTGGTCTTGAATCCGGGAATGTCATCGGGTGCGGGCGCCGACGGCATGGCGTCCTGGTGCTCGATACCGCTCTGATCGGACTGGAACGACGCCGACATGCTGAAGATGGTCTGGCCGTGCTGGACGACACTCACCCGGCGGGTGGCGAACGATCCGCCGTCACGGATCCGTTCCACCAGGTACACCGACGGTGCGCGGGCATCTCCGGGGCGCAGGAAGTAGCCGTGCAGCGAGTGCACCTGGAACTTCGGGTCCACCGTGCGCACTGCCGACACCAGAGACTGGCCGGCCACATGCCCGCCGAAGGTGCGCTGCAGGAAGCCGGACTCCGGGCTGAACACCCCGCCGCGGTAGATGTCGACTTCCAGTTGCTCGAGGTCGAGGATCTCTTCGATCGACACAGGCGGACTACCAGCCGCGTTCGGCGAGCCGGTGGGGCGCCGCGATGTCCTCCACGTTGATACCGACCATGGCCTCGCCGAGTCCGCGCGACACCTTGGCCAGCACATCGGGATCGTCGTAGAAGGTGGTGGCCTTCACGATCGCCGCGGCACGTGCGGCCGGGTCACCGGACTTGAAGATGCCCGAGCCGACGAACACGCCCTCGGCACCGAGTTGCATCATCATCGCCGCGTCCGCCGGGGTCGCGATGCCGCCGGCGGTGAACATCGTCACCGGCAGCTTGCCGGCCCGGGCCACCTCGACGACGAGGTCGTAGGGGGCCTGCAGCTCCTTGGCCGCCACGAACAACTCGTCCTCGGACAGCGAGCCCAGCCGGCGGATTTCGCCGCCGATGGAACGCATGTGCGTGGTCGCATTCGAGACGTCGCCGGTGCCGGCCTCCCCCTTGGAACGGATCATCGCCGCGCCCTCGGTGATCCGGCGCAGTGCCTCACCCAGGTTGGTCGCCCCGCACACGAACGGCACGGTGAACTTCCACTTGTCGATGTGGTTGGCGTAGTCGGCCGGGGTGAGCACCTCGGACTCGTCGATATAGTCCACGCCGAGGCTCTGCAGGATCTGGGCCTCCACGAAATGACCGATGCGCACCTTGGCCATCACCGGGATGGTGACCGCGGCGATGATGCCCTCGATCATGTCCGGGTCGCTCATCCGCGAGACGCCACCCTGGGCGCGGATATCGGCGGGCACCCGCTCCAGTGCCATGACCGCCACCGCGCCGGCGGCCTCGGCGATGCGCGCCTGCTCGGGGGTGACGACGTCCATGATGACCCCGCCCTTGAGCATCTCGGCCATCCCGCGCTTCACCCGCGCGGTGCCGGTCTGACTACCGGAACCAGGTGCGGTTTCCATCGCTATCTCCTTCACATCGCTACTGATTCAGTCTAAGGGTGGTGACAAATCAATTGGATCCGCAGTCTCAGCGGATCAGCTGAGGCTGCGTGCCGGGCCCGGCGCCCCGCACGTCGGCCAGTTCGCCGGCCTGTGCCAGTAGTTCGCCGAGCTGCAGCGGATACACGGTTTCCCCCTTGGCGACCAGCTCGCCGATCATTGTCTCATCGCACCAGAGGTGACCGTGAATGTAGCGACGCTCCAGGGCGGTGTGACCTGTGGTAGAGGGTTCGAAGCGGGTGGTCCGGTGCACGAAGAACAGTTCCTCGCTGCGCATCACCGACCCGTTGAAGTTGATGACGGCCTCCCGCCGCCACACCGGGCCCACCAGCTCGGCCGGCGACACGGTCAGCCCCGTCTCCTCGGCCAGCTCCCGCGCCGCCGTCTCGGCGAGCTCTTCCCCGGCCTCCACCGCACCGCCGACGGTGAACCACCAGCGCCGCGCGCCCGCACCCGCGCGAGCCGGGTCGGAGCCACAGAACAACAGCACCTTGCCGTCCTCGTCGATCAGCATGACCCTGGCCGAGACGCGCCTGCTGAACTGACCGGAATCGCGAGCCGCCGGACCCGCCCGCTCCGCGATCTCGAAGTACGTCGGCGGCGCCGCGGTGCCGCCGAGATGCAGCAGTCGCACCAGCGGACGATCCCGCAAGGCCAGGGTGTCGCGCACTGCGTCATTGTGGAACCGGCGGGCCAGCAGCACCCGGGCTTCGGCATCGGCGAGTTCGGCGACCAGTGCCACCGGCAACGACAGCGGGTCGACGGCCTCCAGCGCGGCCGACAACTCGTTCTCCGCGGCCTCGCGCATGGCGCGGGGTGCTCGTTCGGCGGCATCGGCCAGGGCAGCCAGCCGTTTGCCCTCCGGCGCCCGCCCGTAGGCGTCGACGGCGACCGCACGGGCGACCACGGCGCGCCGCGCCAACAGACCGTCCAGCGCCTGCCAGGACAGGTCGTAGCGCACGTGCAGGCGATCCAGCCGGTTCGCCGTCAGGTACGCCCAGCTGCCGAGCAACAGCAGCACGACGCCGAGGAGGACCAGCGGCACGATCACGATCCAGCTCACGCGCTCGCCTCACACGATCGGCGTCCGCATGACAGATCCATGGTTCGCTCGCAAGCTTCGCTCACGTCGCCACCTGAACCTTGGCTCCCACGCTGCTCACCGTCTCGTACACCCGCATGATCTCGCCGGCCACCACCGACCAGTCGTAGCGCTGCACCGCCTCCGATGCCGCGGCCACATACTGCTTGCGCGCCTGGTCGTCGCCGAGCAACTCGATCAGGCTGGTGGCCAACGCATCCGAGTCGCCGACCGGCACCAGTCGGCCGGCTTCGCCGTCGTTCAGCACCCGCCGAAACGCGTCGAGATCACTGGCCACCACCGCGGTACCTGCGGCCATCGCCTCCACCAGCACGATCCCGAAACTCTCGCCGCCGGTGTTGGGGGCGCAGTAGAGGTCGACACTGCGCAGCGCCGAGGCCTTGGTGGTGTCGTCGACGGCCCCGAGGAACCGCAGGTTCGCCGCGCACTCGCCGGCTTCCTCGGCCAGTTCCTGCTCATCGCCCCGGCCCACCACCAGCACCTCGACGTCGGGGAATTCGGCCACCAACCGCGGCAGCGCGCCCAGCAGTACCGCCATCCCCTTGCGCGGCTCATCGAACCGGCCGAGGAACAGTATCGAGCGCCCCGGCCGCGGGTAGCCCTCCAGCGTCGGCGCCGAAGCGAACTCCGAAACCGTGACACCGTTGGGGATTTCGACGGCGTCGGAGCCCAGGGCCTCCATCTGCCAGCGCCGCGCGAGGTCCGACACCGCGATACGGCCGACGATCTTCTCGTTGAGCGGGCGCAGCATTCCCTGGAACACGCTCAGCGTCAACGATTTGGTGGTCGAGGTGTGGAAGGTCGCCACGATCGGGCCCTCGGCGATCATCAGCGCCAGCATGGACACGCTCGGTGCGTTCGGCTCATGCAGGTGCAGCACATCGAAATCTCCGCCGATGAGCCACTTCTTGACCTTGCGGTGGGTGGCGGGCCCGAACCGCAGCCGCGCGACGGATCCGTTGTAGGGAATGGGGACGGCTCGGCCGCCGGACACCACGTAATCGGGCAGGTCCGTGCCGGCGTCGGCCGAGGACGGGGCCAGCACGCTGACGTGGTGACCGCCGGCCAGGAACACCTCGGCCAGTTGCAGCACATGGGCCTGCACACCGCCGTGCACGTCGAACGAGTACGGGCACACCATCCCGATACGCATCAACGCTCCAGGCGCATGCGGCGCTCGGCAGAAAGGTCGGCGAGCCACTGCGGTTGCAGCATGTGCCAATCGGCGGGGTACTCGGCGATCCCGGCGGCGAAGTGATCGGCCAGGGCCTGGGTGATGACGCCGATGTCCGCCGACGACGTGTCCAGCGGCGGGTGCAGCCGAAGGCCCCACCCGTCACCTTCGAACCAGGTGTGCGCCGGCAGCAGGGCGGCGCCGGTCTGCAGTGCCAGCTTCGCCGGCCCCGAGGGCAGCCGGGTCTGCTCACCGAAGAAATCGACCGGAACTCCCGAGCGGGTCAGGTCACGGTCGGACATCAGACACACCAGTCCGTTGTCGTTGAGCCGGTCGGCCAGGATCTCCGCGGGCGGCCTCGCTCCCCCGGTCAACGGCAGCACCTCGAAGCCCAGGCTCTCGCGGTAGGCGACGAAGCGGTTGTACAGCGACTCCGGTTTCAGGCGCTCGGCCACCGTGGCGAACTGTCCGTAGGTATTCGTCAGCCACACCCCGGCGATGTCCCAGTTACCGCTGTGCGGCAACGCGAACACCACACCGCGGCCGGCCGCCAGTGCGTCCTCGACATGTTGCTGTCCCTCGACGCGCTCCTGCACCTGCGCGGCGACTTCCCGGTGGTTCATCGACGGCAGCCGGAACGCCTCGCGCCAGTATCGCCCGTAGGAGGCCAGCGAGGCGCGCACCAGGCTGCTCGGCACCTGTGCGGCGGGCACGCCGAGCACCCGGCCCAGGTTCTTGCGCAACTGCTCGGGTCCTCCGCCGCGCGCCGCGTACAGCGCGCCGGCATCGAACATGTTGCGCGCCGCGAACTCCGGCATCGCCCGCACCATGCGCCAGCCCGTCGCGTATCCCAGATCGGACAGCTGCCCACCCAGCGGAACCCGCAAGCCGCCGAATCTGGGCAGCCCCGATGTCGGCGTGCTCACGCGGCGTCCCCTTCGGACGACGGGTTCGACGGCTGCGGCGGCATCGGGTCCATCGCGCCCGGCGAGGTGCGCACGGCATGCAGGCGCTGCGCGAGGGTCACCAGGCTGGCCGCGGCCAGCCCCCACATCGCCACATCCAGCAGCACCGGCCACCCGAAGAGACCGGACAGGCCGGCACCGGTCAGCACGATGGCGAGCCGTTCGGGCCGTTCGATGATGCCGCCGTCGCCACGCAGCCCACTGGCCTCGGCGCGCGCCTTGATATAGGAGATGACCTGCGAGGTCACCAGGCAGATCAGGGTCGCGACCACCAGTGCGGTGCTGTGCGCGCCGAACGCGGCCCACCAGACCAGTCCGCCGAAGATCGCGCCATCGCTGAGCCGGTCACAGGTGGCGTCCAGCACGGCACCGAACCGGGTGCCGCCGCCACGTTCCCGCGCCATCGCACCGTCGAGCATGTCGGCGAGGACGAAGAAGAAGACGGCCACCGACCCCCACCACAGCTGCCCGATCGGGTACAGGGTGAGGGCGGCGACGACCGAACCGGCGGTCCCCAGGATGGTGATGCTGTCCGGGGTCAGTCCGGTGCGCAGCGCCGCCCGCGCCACCGGGCCCGACAGCTTGGTGTAGGCCGCCCGCGTCATCAGATAGAAGTTGCTCACTGGGCAGCCTCGTCCATGCGATCCCACTCGGCGGCCAGCAGCCGCCGGGTCTCCCCGAGCAACTGCGGGATGATCTTCGACCCGCCGATGATGGTGATGAAGTTGGCATCCCCGCCCCAGCGCGGGACCACATGCATGTGCAGGTGTTCGGCCAGCGAGCCACCCGCCGAGGTACCCAGGTTGAGGCCGACATTGAAACCGTGCGGTCGCGAGACTGCCTTGATCACCCGAATCGCCTTCTGGGTGAACGCCATCAGCTCGCAGGTCTCATCGGCGCTGAGGTCTTCCAGTTCGGACACCCGCCGGTAGGGCACCACCATGAGATGGCCCGGGTTGTACGGGTAGAGGTTGAGCACGGCGTAGACCAGCTCCCCGCGCGCCACCATGAGGCCGTCCTCGTCGGACATCGCCGGGATATCGGTGAACGGTTCCGTGGACTGCGCCGAACCCGCACCCTTCTTCATCGGAGACTCGGCGATGTAGCTCATCCGGTGCGGAGTCCACAGCCGCTGCAGATGGTCCGGTTCGCCCACCCCGGTGTCGACGATGCCCTCGGCGTCCGTCACGGATCCACCCTGAACAGCTCGGCGTTGGGGGTTGCGTTCTCCCGCCGCGCGATCCAGTCCACGATGGCGTCGACGGCCGCTTCGCGCGGCACCGCGTTGACCTGGCTGCGGTCTGCGAAGCGGAAGGAGATTGCCCCCGCCTCGACGTCCTTGTCACCGGCGAGCAGCATGAACGGCACCCGCTGATTGGTGTGGTTGACGATCTTCTTGGCCATCCGGTCGTCGCTGGAGTCCACCTCGATCCGGACACCACGGCTGCGCAGTTGGGCCGCAACCTCTTCCAGGTAGGGCACGTGCGCGTCGGCGACGGGCACGCCGACCGCCTGCACCGGCGCCAGCCAGGCCGGGAACGCACCCGCATAGTGCTCGGTGAGCACACCGAAGAATCGCTCGATGGATCCGAACAGTGCGCGGTGGATCAGCACCGGTCGCTGCCGGGTGCCGTCCGCGGCGGTGTACTCCAACTCGAACCGGTCGGGCATGTTGAAGTCGAGCTGGATCGTCGACATCTGCCAGTTCCGGCCCAGCGCGTCCTTCACCTGCACCGAGATCTTCGGTCCGTAGAAGGCGGCGCCGCCGGGATCGGGCACCAGGGCCAGCCCGGAGGCCTCGGCCACCTCCCGCAGCGTGGTGGTGGCCTCCTCCCACATGTCATCGGAGCCGACGGACTTCTCCGGGTCCCGAGTGGACAGCTCCAGATAGAAATCGTCGAGCCCGTAGTCGGACAGCAGATCGAGCACGAACTGCAGCAGCGAGCTGAGTTCCGCCCGCATCTGCTCGCGGGTGGTGTAGATGTGGGCGTCATCCTGGGTCATGCCGCGCACCCGGGTCAGGCCGTGCACCACGCCGGACTTCTCATAGCGGTAGACCGAGCCGAATTCGAAGAGCCGCAAGGGAAGCTCGCGATACGACCGTCCGCGGGAGCGGTAGATCAGGTGGTGCATGGGGCAGTTCATCGGCTTCAGGTAGTAGTCCTGGCCGGGTTTGCGCACCGCACCGTTCTCGTCGAATTCGGCATCGATGTGCATGGGCGGGAACATGCCGTCCGCGTACCACTCCAGGTGGCCCGAGGTGATGTACAGGTTCTCCTTGGTGATGTGCGGGGTGTTGACGAACTGGTAGCCGGCCTGTTCGTGCTTGCGCCGCGAGTAGTCCTCCAGCTCCTTGCGCACGATGCCGCCCTTGGGGTGGAACACCGGCAGACCGGATCCCAGTTCATCGGGGAAGCTGAAGAGATCCAGTTCCACCCCCAGCTTGCGGTGGTCGCGGCGCTGGGCCTCCTCGATCAGTTCGAGATGGCGGTCCAGGGCCTCCTGGGATTCCCAGGCGGTGCCGTACACGCGTTGCAGGCTGGCGTTGTTCTGATTGCCCCGCCAGTACGCGGCGCTGCTGCGGGTCAGCTTGAACGCCGGAATGAACCGGGTGGTCGGGATGTGCGGACCGCGGCACAGATCACCCCAGACCCGCTCCTTGGTGCGCGGATTGAGGTTGTCGTAGGCGGTCAGCTCATCCCCGCCGACCTCCATCACGTCCGGGTCCCCGGATTTGTCGTCGACCAGTTCGAGTTTGAACGGCTCATCGGCGAGTTCAAGGCGTGCTTGATCTTTGGACTCGTAGACGCGGCGGGAGAACAGCTGGCCGTCCTTGACGATCTTCTGCATCCGCTTCTCCAGCTTCTGCAGATCCTCGGGCGTGAACGGCTCGGCGACGTCGAAGTCGTAGTAGAAGCCGTCGGTGATCGGCGGACCGATGCCGAGCTTGGCCTGTGGGAACAGATCCTGCACCGCCTGGGCGAGCACGTGCGCGCACGAGTGGCGGATGACGCTGCGGCCGTCCTCGGTGTCCGCGGCGACGGCTTCGACCTCCACGTCGGTGTCGGGCACCCAGTTCAGATCACGTAACCGGCCGTCGGCGTCGCGCACCACGACGATGGCGTCCGGGGCGCCCCGCTCCGGCAGACCCGCCTCGCGCACCGCCGCCCCTGCGGTAGTCCCGGCAGCGACCCGGATCGGGGCTGCGGGGGCGGAACTGGCGGCGGCGGTCATCGGTGGATCTCCTACTCAGATGTGGGCGTGTGATCGCGACCATGTTATCGGGGGTACGTGCGCGAGAAAGCTAGGACCCGATGCCGATCGGGCTCTTCAGCCAGGCCCAATCGATGCCGACCCAGCCGGCGACCAGACCGAACGCCCCGAACAGCCACAGGGTGATGACCACGACCGCGGCGGTGAACAGCGCGCTGAGCGCCTGGACCGCGATGTGCTGGCGGCTGAACCAGGCCATCACCGCGTCGTACCGGACCCGCGCGTGGTGCAGCGCGACCTGCGCGGCGCGGAACTCGGTGGCCAGGATGCCCAGCCCCAGAAAGACGATGGCCCAGCCCGGTCCCGGGTACGGAATGGCGATGATGCCGACCACCAGCACCAGCGTGCCGACCACACCGACGGCGATCCGGTAGGTCAGGTCCGCGACGGGACGGTCGCGGATCTTGTCGCGCCAGCGGGCCCAGGCGCGCCTGCGCTCCCCGCGTTCCTCGCTGTGCTTCTCGTCGGTATTCATGGCTGCCCCGGCTTGAGCCGGACGAACAGCGCGTCACCCTCGGTCAGCACCACGCCATCGTCGAGCACCCGGCCGCTGACGAAGATCTTGCGTCCGTCGATGCGATCGATCCCGGCGTCCACCTGCAGTTCCTTGCCGATCGGCACGATCTTGCGGTAGTCGATGCCCAGGTGCGCGGTGCGCTGATACATGCTCTTGGTCAGCTTGGCTGCGGTGAAGCCGAGCAGCGAATCGAACAGCAGTCCGAGCACGCCGCCGTGCACCGCGCCGTTGCGGCCCAGGTGATAGCGGCGGAACTGCGCGGTGCCGCCGATGCGCCCGTCCGCGGTGACGTAGAGATCGACCGGCACCGACATGATGTTTCCCCGGTTGGGCAGATCCAGCCGCCGCCCCGACGGCGAATGCCATTCGTCGGCCTCGTACGGCGCCAGCAGCGCCGACACCTTCTCGATCAGCTCGGCGGCCTCGGTGATCACCGCGTCGGGCGCGTCCGCGGCGCGGGCATGGTCCTGCAGGGTGCGCACCGCCTCGATGAAGCGCCCGTAGTCGGGCCCGCCACGGTCGGTGGGTTCGGGCGGATTGAATCCACCGCCTGTATGCGCTGCACCGGTCGTCACCCCCGCCACGGTATTGCACTCCTGCGATAGTGGTGGATGTGGATCTGACCTATCCCGACGTGGGCGCCACCAGGGGCCCGCTGCCCGACGGCTATCAGCACGTGCGCGCGCATGCCGTCATCGGTCACGGCCGGACCCGATTCGAGGACGCCGCCGACGCCGTCCTGCACTGGGGCATGCAGCGGGGCGCCGGGGTGCTGGTCGAGGCCGACGCGGATGTCGCCACCGTCGGCGCCGAGGTGACGGTCGGATTCTGGCCGCTGCGGGCGCCGTGCCGCGTGGTCTACGTCCTGGAGGAGACCGACCGGCGTGGGTTCGCCTACGGCACCCTGCCCGGACATCCAGAGACCGGTGAGGAACTGTTCGCGGTCCGCTACGACCCGGCCGACGGCACGGTGCACGCCGAGGTGACGGCGTTCGCCCGGCACGCCACGTGGTGGAGTCGCCTCGGCGGGCCGGTCACCCGGCTCGCCCAGCGGATCATCACCCGGCGCTATCTGAAGGCCGTGTGACTACGTGCTGCTCTGCAGCAGCCGCGCCACGTTCTGCTTCAGCTCGTCGGTGCCGAAGGTGAGTTCCTCGGCGGTGGTCGCGTAGTCGAGCGTCATCATCACCTGACGCTCGAGCTGGATGTTGAGGATGCGCTTGGTGGACTCGACGGCCTTCTGCGGCAGATCCAGAATCTTCTTCGCCGCCGCGATCGCCTCGGTGAGCGGATCGGCGACCACGTGGTTGGCCAGGCCGAGCTCCACGGCCTTGGCGGCCGGGATGCGTGCGCCGGTCAGCGCGTACTCCTTGGCCTGCAGGATGCTCATCTGCATGGGCCAGATCAGCGGCCCGCCATCCGCGGCGACCAGACCGACCTGCACGTGCGGGTCGGACAGGAAGGCCTTCTCCGCCATGTAGACGATGTCGGACAGCGCGACCACGCTGCAGCCCAGCCCGACCGCGGGTCCGTTGACGGCGGCGATCACCGGAACCCGGCAGCGCGCCATGCCGATCACGATCTCGCGGCCGTCGGCGATGGTCTTGGCCCGCAGGTCCGGATCTTCACTGATCTGCTTGATGTAGTTGAAGTCACCACCGGCCGAAAACGCTTTTCCCGCACCGGTGATCACCGCGGCCCGCGCGGTGCGGTCCAGACTCAGCCTGCTCCACAGCCGCGCCAGCCCGACATGCAGATCATCGTTGACGGCGTTGAGTTCCTCGGGCCGGTTCAGCGTGATGAGGCGCAGCGGGCCGTCGGCCTCGACCTGGATCTCCTTGGGCATGTCGTACATGTCAAACCGCCATTCTGAGGATTCGGCCCGCGATGATGTTCTTCTGGATCTGGGAGGTGCCGCCCATGACACTCTGCGAACGGCTGTAGAGGTAGGTGTTGAACAGATCGATGTCGGTGGTGCCGGTCTGAGCCAGCACCGCGTGCCCCACCGACTGCTCGACCCAGGTCATCAACAGCTTGTCGATGGAGCCTTCCGGCCCGTGCGAGATTCCGTCGAGCTGTTCGGACAACCGTCTGCGTACATGCTGGCGCAACACCTGCACCTGCACGGTGGCCCAGGCGAGTTCGTCACTGGTGGCCGCAGCACTCTTGCGGGCCAGTTGGTTGACCGTCTTCTCGTAGCGCGCCGCATATCCCAGTGTGGACGGCTCACGCTCGTGACCGACGACCGTCATCGCCAGCGCCCAGCCGTCGCCGGGGTTTCCGACCATCTGGCTGGCGGGCACCCGCGCTCCGTCGAACAACACCTGGCCGAACTCATTGCTGACACCGTTGATCATCTTCAGCGGCCGCTGCTCGATGCCCGGCTGGTGCATGTTGACCAGAAACGCCGAAATGCCCTTGTGCCGCTTGACATTCTTGTCGGTACGGGCCAGCAGCAGGCACCAGTCGGCGACGTCGGAGTAGCTGGTCCAGATCTTGTGCCCGTTGATCACGTAAGTACTGGGGTCGTCAACGCATTGGGTGGCGGTGGTGGTCAGCGACGCCAGGTCGGACCCGGCGCCCGGCTCGGAGAAGCCCTGGCACCAGCGTTCGGTGCCGTCGATCATGCCGGGCAGGAAACGCTGCTGGACTTCCTTGCTGGCATGGCGCCCCAGACCGGTGACCAGGTAGCCCAGGCTGGGCCGCGGCGGAGCACCGACGCGGGCCAGTTCCTCGTCGACGATGACGTCATAGACCGGCGGCAGCTCGAGGCCGCCGAATTCCTTGGGCCAGGTGGCACCGAAAAACCCTGCGGCGTGCAGGGATTGGTGCCATTCGCCCTGGCGGGCCCAGTACTCCTCGGTAGATTTGGGGAAGTTCGGGGCCTGTTCGGTCAGCCAGGCCCGCAACCGTTCCCGGAAGGCCAGTTCCTGCGCGGAGTCACGAAAGTCCAACGGAGATCTCCTTCAACGACACCGGCCACAGACCGGTGGACACCAATACCCGCCGCAGGTGGACGTGGGCCGCGCACTCCCAGGTGTTGCCGATCCCGCCGTGCACCTGGATCGACGTCTCACAGATGGTGTGCGCGGATTTCGCGCAGTAGACCTTGGCGACGCGGGCGGCTTCGGGCGCGACTCCGGGGTCCTCCTCGTCGACCGCCCAGGCGGCGTAGCGCAGGATGCTGACCGAGCCCTCGATGAGCACCAGGCTCTCGGCGAGCAGGTGCGCCACCGCCTGGTAGGAGCCGATGGCCTTGCCGTACTGCTCGCGCACCTTGGCGTAGTCGCAGGCCAGGTCGAACGCCCCGCGGGCCGCGCCGAGGATGTCGGCGGCGGTCACCACCAGCGCCAGCGCCTGGGCCCGCTGGGGATCGATCTCGCCCACCACGGCGGCCCCGCCGGACACCGGCGCGGCCCATCGGGTCAGGTCGACACCGGGGCTCGCGTCACCGAGATCGGCGATGGTGACGCTGCCGCCGTCGAGCCAGACTCCGCGGCCGAGACCCCGGGCATCGGGCGCGATGCCACCGAAGACGACCGTGGCGTCGCCGTGTCCCAGATCGTCGGCCAGCACCGGGCCGAGAAACGGCACGTCGACCAGTCCGCGGCCGAACTCCTCGGCGACCAGCGCCACCTCCACGCCGGAGGCGCCGTCGGAGCGCAGCGAGCGCCAACCGGTGGCCGCCACCGTCTTCTCCAGCCGGGCGACACGGTCCCCGTCGTCCAATTCGCCGACAGCTCCCGGGCCGAGATCATCGGCCAGTTTTGCGGCCGCATCCCGCAATTGTTGCTGCTCACTGGTCAGCCGAACATCCATGAGAGGAGCCTATCCTTTCTGGAGAATCCGATTCTCATCAGGCCAGAACTTTACTATCACACGGCCGATTGTCACAGCCCGCCGGCCAACGCCCAGGCTCGTTCGGCCAGCCCGCGATAGCGGTCCCGGAACAGATCGGTGCCCGCCCGCGCGTCGGAGGCGTTGCCGTCCAGCCCGCGCCGCCACACCCCGGCCACGATCGAGGCCAGCCGGAACATCGAGAACACCACGAAGATGGGCAGATCACCCGGAACGTCCCGGCCGGCTTCCCGGCAGTATTCGGCCACGAACTCCGACTCGCCGGGCATCCCGGTACCGGCCAGATCCTCGCCCGCGACACCCATCAGCGGGTCCGCGTCACCGGGCAGGTGATAGGTCATCGCGGCGTAGCCCAGGTCGGCCAGCGGGTGGCCGATGGTCGCCAGCTCCCAGTCCAGCACCGCCACGATGCGCGGCTCGGTGGGATGCAGCAACACATTGCCCAGCCGGTAGTCACCGTGCGCGATGCACGCGTCGTCCCCGTCGGGCAGGTGGGCGGGCAGCCAGGCCGCCAACCGGTCCATCTCGACGCAGTCTTCGACCTTGACGGTCTCCCAGGTTCTGGTCCACAGCGCCACCTGCCGGGCCAGATAGCCGTCGGGGCGTCCGAAATCCGTGAGCCCGACCGCCCGCCAGTCCACCTTGTGCAGGCGGGCCAGCACCTGGGCGAGGTCGCGGTAGACCGCGGCCCGTTCATCCGGCGTGCCATCGCGGAGCACCCGGTCGGGAAAGATCCTGCCCGGCACGTGGTCCATCACGAAGAACGGCGTACCCAGCACCGACTCGTCGGTGCACATGGCCCGCATCCGGGGCACCGGCACCGCGCTGTCGGCCAGCGCGGACATCACCCGGTACTCCCTGCCGACATCGTGTGCGCGCGGCAGCAGGGTACCGGGCGGCTTCTTGCGCAACACGAATTCCCCTCTCGCACTGCGCACATGAAAGGTCGGGTTGCTCTGCCCGCCCTGAAACTGCCGGATCTGCAGCGGGCCGTCGATGCCGTGGCCGTCCAGATAACGGACGAGTGCCGCGTCGTCGAAGCGGTGCTGAGGCAGGACGTCGACGAGTTCGGGTACACCGGACATCTCGGCAGCGTCTCACATCCGTTAACCCCAATGCCGCGCAGTTAGGGGTGGCGGCCTGTTGTCAACCGTCGAGGATTTCGATGGTGATGGTGGTGTTGTAGTTGGTGCGGTCGATGGTGCCTTTGGCTCGGTGCTTGGAGATGGCGCGTTTGACTACGCGGGGGCATGAACGTGCTCGTCGTGCTGGTAGTGGGTATTTCAGGGCGGCTGCTCCGATCCGTCCGATCAGGTCGATGGTGGTCTGGGCGATCGCTGTGGCGGCCGCAACGATGTGGTCGCGGGCGGCGTGTAGGGCGACGGTGAAGCTGAGTCGGTCTGCGTGGATACCGGGGTGGGCCAAGGCGGTGTCAGCCAGGGCGGTGCGTAGCGCTTGGTAGGTGATCAACAGGGCGTAGACCTCTTGGGTGACACCGGCCGGAGTGGTTGCGCGCAGTACTCGTCCGTTCCCGATGGTCGATTTCAGTTCCAGGTAGCTGGTCTCGATTTCCCATCGCTGATGGTAGAGCTCGACGAGTTCGTGTGCGGAGTAACGTTTTTCATCGGTCAGGGTGGTGACCAGGCGGTAGTGGCCGACTCGGCTGGGTCCGCCGCTGGGGCGCAGGGTGACCGAGGCGTCGATGACGCGTACGGTGGCTGAGCCCATCCGCGCCAGCCAGGTCCGGTCCGGCAACTGTTTGATCACCGGGAGTGTGCGACTGTCTTTGCAGCGGATCAACAGGTGCGCTGGGGCATCGGCGATCTGTTCGATCAGCGCGGTGACAGCGAAGTTGCGGTCGGCCAGCAGCACCATGTCGGGTTTCAAGCACTGCAACAGTTTTGGCGCATAGGTGGTTTCACCGATCCGGTAGGAGCCGAACACGGCGTCGATGACGGTGCGGGTGCCGCACGCCACGATGGTGAGCAGCCGCAGCATCGGATACCCGGATTCGGCGTCGGGCCGTCCGGTCTGGCGGCCGAACGCGGTGGCGTTGGCTGCGCTGTTGGCGACGAACATGGAGGTGCCGTCGATCGCGCAGACCTGCAGACCGTGCCACCGTGGTGCGCCGGCGGCCGGGCCCGCGAGCAGGGTGAACAACTCTTTGAGTGGTCTGACCCCGATCCGGCGTATCGCTTGGGACAGTGCCGAGGATCCTGGAGTGGCCGCTGTGGCCGGGTCCAAGCCCGCGGTCAGTCGTGCCCAGACCTGGCAATAGCCGATCTCGCTGAACAACGCTCCGGCGAGCAGCAGATACACCACCACCCGTGAAGGCAGCACCCGAACTCGTCGCTGCACAGCGCCGGTGTATTCCAGTGCAGCGTCAACCAGATCGGAGGACACGATCCGGGTCAGATCACCCAGATGACCAGGCGCGAACGGACCCTCATCCATTGGCGCCGCGGCACCAATGGCAGACTGAACAGACAGCGGAACTCCCAGGTGACGGATGTCTTTGGCGGACAATCCATCGATACCGGGAGTTCCGCTGTCCCGTCAGGACCTCGCACGGCGTGTCACAATTGCCACACCAGCCACACCCCTAACTGCGCGGCATTGCCGTTAACCCGGCCGACGCCCATTGCGCGCGCGATGTGCACGAACCCCTGACAGACTCCTTCCATGACTGATCTTGTTGCGCCCTCCCCCGCCGCCGAACGCGCCCGCACCGGGCTGTCCTCCGACGCCCTGCGCCGCGCGATCATCGACCATGTGCGGTACTCCATCGGCCGCCCGGCCGCGGCACTGCGACCCGAGCACTACTACCGGGCACTGGCGCTGGCCGTGCGGGACCGCATGCAGGACAATCGGGTTGACTCCACCCAGACATCGCTTGACCTGGGCAGCAAGGTCACCTGCTACCTGTCCGCGGAGTTCCTGATGGGACCGCAACTGGGCGCAAACCTGCTCAACCTCGGCATCGAGGCTGCCGCGCGGGACGCACTCGCCGAGCTGGGACAGGACCTCGACGAGGTGCTGGCCTGCGAGGAGGAGCCCGGACTGGGCAACGGCGGCCTGGGCCGGCTGGCGGCGTGCTACCTCGACTCGCTGGCCACCCTGGAACGGCCCGCCATCGGCTACGGCATCCGATACGAGTTCGGCATCTTCGACCAGGAACTGCACGACGGCTGGCAGGTGGAGAAGACCGACAACTGGCTGGACGCCGGAAACCCCTGGGAGATCGCCAAACCCGATGTGAACTACCTGGTGAACTGGGAGGGACACACCGAGCACTACCTCGACGACGCCGGCGTGGCCCGGATCCGCTGGTGGCCCGGCCGAGTGGTCAAGGGCGTGGCCTACGACACCCCGATCCAGGGGTATGGCGTGAAGACCTGCAATGTCCTGACGCTGTGGAGCGCCCGCGCGGTGCAGGAGTTCGCCCTGGACGCCTTCAACACCGGGGACTACTACAAGGCCGTCGAGGAGGAGGTCAGCGCCGAGACCGTCACCAAGGTGCTCTACCCCAACGACGAGCCGGACGCCGGCAAGCGGCTGCGGCTGTTGCAACAGTTCTTCTTCGTCTCGTGCTCGCTGCAGCACATGCTGCACATCCTCGACGACCTGTCCGATCTGTCCGTTCACGATCTGCCCGAACGATTTGCCGTACAGCTCAACGACACCCACCCCTCCATCGGCGTTGCCGAACTGATGCGGCTGCTCGTCGACGAACGGCGCCTGGAGTGGAACGAGGCCTGGGCCATCACGGTGGCCACCTTCGGCTACACCAATCACACCCTGCTGCCGGAGGCCCTGGAAAAGTGGCCGCTGGATCTTTTCGGCGAGCATGCCTGCCGCGGCACCTGGAGATCATCTACGAGATCAACAACCGGTTCCTCGACGAGGTGCGCGCCCGCTTCCCCGGCGACGAGGACCGGGTGCGCCGGATGTCGCTGATCGGCGAGGACGGCGGCAAGACCGTGCGGATGGCCCACCTGGCCACCGTCGGCAGCCACGCCATCAACGGTGTGGCGGCACTGCACTCCGAGTTGCTCAAGGAAAGCGTGCTCAAGGACTTCTACGAACTGTGGCCCGAGCGGTTCTCGAACAAGACCAACGGCGTGACACCGCGGCGCTTCGTCGCGCTGTCGAATCCGGGCCTGCGCGAGCTGCTGGACCGCAGGATCGGGGACGGCTGGCTGACCCACCTGGACCGGCTGCGCGGGCTGGAAGCCTTCATCGAGGACGACGCCTTTCGGCAGGAATGGCGGGATGTCAAGCGGGCCAACAAGTCCCGGCTCGCCGAGTTCGTCCGCACCGAAACGGGCGTACAGCTCGACCCGACCTGGCTGTTCGACATCCAGGTCAAGCGGATCCACGAGTACAAGCGCCAGCACCTCAACGTGCTCAACATCGTCACGCAGTACCTGCGCATCAAGAACAACCCGGGCATCGACATGGCCCCGCGGGCGTTCATCTTCGGCGGTAAGGCCGCACCCGGCTACTTCCTGGCCAAACGCATCATCAAGCTGATCACCGCCGTCGGCGACATGATCAACTTCGATCCCGAGGTCAACCGCTACATGAAGGTGGTGTTCCTGCCGAACTTCAACGTGCAGAACGCCCACCTCATCTACCCGGCGGCCAACCTGTCCGAGCAGATCTCGACCGCAGGCAAGGAGGCCTCCGGCACCGGCAACATGAAGTTCATGATGAACGGCGCCCTGACCATCGGCACCCTGGACGGCGCCAATGTCGAGATCCGCGAGGAGGCCGGCGCGGAGAACTTCTTCCTGTTCGGACTCACGGTGGACGAGGTGGAGGCGCTCAAGCACGACGGCTACCGCCCGGCCTCCTATGTCGCCGCCAACCCGGAACTGCGTGCCGTGCTGGATCTGATTGCCGGTGGGCACTTCTCCCACGGTGACACCGAGGTGTTCCGGCCACTCGTCGACAACCTCACCCACGACGATCCCTTCCTGGTGCTCGCCGATTACGCCTCCTACGTGGAGTGCCAGGATCGGGTGAGCGCCGCCTGGCAGGACCGCGACGCCTGGTCGCGGATGTCCATCCTCAACGCCGCCCGCAGCGGGAAGTTCTCCTCCGACCGCGCCATCGAGCAGTATTGCGACGACATCTGGGGTGTACGTGCCGTACATGTGAAAGCCGCCAACAACGGGTAGACCGGTAGGTATGACTGCACCGACTGAATCTGTACCGCTCTCCGACGATGAGGTCGCCCTGCTCGACGGGTACTGGCGGGCGGCCAACTACCTGTCGGTCGGACAGATCTATCTGCTGGACAACCCGCTGCTGCGCGAGCCGCTGGTCGCCGAGCACGTCAAACCCCGGCTGCTCGGGCACTGGGGCACCACCCCGGGTCTCAACCTGCTCTATGCGCACCTGAACCGGGTGATCACCCAGCGCGATGCCGATGTCATCTTCATCACCGGGCCCGGCCACGGCGGGCCGGGCCTGGTGGCCAACGCCTACCTGGAGGGCACCTACTCCGAGGTGTACACCGGGATCGGCCAGAACGCCGTGGGCCTGCAGAAGTTGTTCCGCCAGTTCTCCTTCCCCGGCGGCATCCCCAGCCATGTGGCACCGGAGACCCCGGGCTCCATCCACGAGGGCGGTGAACTGGGCTATGCGTTGGTGCACGCCTATGGTGCCGCGTTCGACAACCCGGACCTGGTGGTGGCCGCCGTCGTCGGCGACGGGGAAGCCGAGACCGGCCCACTGGCCGCGAGCTGGCATTCCAACAAATTCCTCGACCCGGTGCGCGACGGCGCGGTGCTGCCGATCCTGCACCTCAACGGCTACAAGATCGCCAACCCCACCGTGCTGGCCCGCATCCCGGCCGACGAGCTGGACTCCCTGATGCGTGGCTACGGCTACGTGCCGATCACCGTCGCCGGCGACGAGCCCGCCGATGTGCACCGGCAGCTGGCGGCAGCCCTCGATGACGCGTTCGACCAGATCGCCGCGATCCAGCGCGCCGCCCGCGAGGATGGGCAGACCGGCCGGCCACTGTGGCCGATGATCATCCTGCGCACGCCGAAGGGGTGGACCGGGCCCCGCGAGGTGGACGGTAAGAAGGTCGAGGGCACCTGGCGTGCCCATCAGGTGCCGCTGTCCGAAACCCGCACCAACGCTGAGCATCTCGAAGCGCTCGGCACCTGGTTGCAGAGCTACCGGCCCCAGGAGCTGTTCGACGACACCGGGGCGCTGCGCGCAGAGCTGCGGGCCCTGTCCCCCACCGGAACCCGGCGGATGAGTGCCAATCCGCACGCCAACGGCGGTGTGCTGCTCCGCGAGCTGGACCTGCCCTCGATCACCGACTACGCCGTCGAGGTATCGCATCCGGCCGCCTCCACCGGCGAGGCCACCAAGGTGCTCGGCACCTTCCTGCGCGATGTGATCGCCCGCAACGGCGACAACTTCCGGCTGATGGGTCCCGACGAGACGGCGTCCAACCGGCTCTCGGCGGTCTTCGATGCCACCGACAAGGCCTGGCAGGCAGAGCAATCCGAGGATGACGAGCATCTGTCCCCGGACGGCCGGGTGATGGAGGTGCTCTCCGAGCACCTCTGCCAGGGCTGGCTGGAGGGCTATCTGCTGACCGGCCGACACGGGTTCTTCAGCTGCTACGAGGCCTTCGTCCACATCGTCGATTCCATGGCAAATCAGCACGCGAAATGGCTGGCCACCACCAACACGCTGGCCTGGCGACGGCCCATCGCGTCACTGAACTATCTTCTGACCTCGCATGTCTGGCGCCAGGACCACAACGGGGCCTCGCACCAGGATCCGGGCTTCATCGACCACATCGCCAACAAGCGGCCCGAAGTGGTGCGGGTGTATCTGCCGCCGGACGCCAACAGCCTGCTGTCGGTGGCCGATCACTGCCTGCGCAGCCGTCAGTACATCAACGTCATCGTCGCCGGTAAGCAGCCCGCGCTGAACTACCTGAGCATGGATGAGGCCGTCGCGCACTGCGCCCGCGGCGCCGGCATCTGGGAATGGGCGGGCTCCGAACACGGCACCGACGCACCTGATGTGGTGCTGGCCTGCGCGGGCGACATACCGACGCTGGAAACCGTTGCGGCGGCCGATATCCTGCGCCGCAAGCTGCCGGGTTTGTCGGTGCGGGTGGTCAACGTGGTGGACATCATGCGGCTGCAACCGCAGTCCGAGCATCCGCACGGGATGACCGATCACGAGTTCGATGCGTTGTTCACCACCGACAAGCCGATCATCTTCGCCTACCACGGGTATCCGTGGCTGATCCACCGGCTGGCCTACCGGCACGCCAACCACAGCCAGCTGCACGTCCGCGGCTTCAAGGAGCGCGGCACCACCACCACACCGTTCGACATGGTGATGCTCAACGACCTGGACCGGTTCCATCTGGTGATGGACGTCATCGACCGCGTCGACGGGCTGGGCAGCAACGCCGCGGGCCTGCGACAGGAGATGGTCGACGCCCGGCTGGCCGCCCGCGCCTACACCCGCGAACACGGCGAGGACGACCCCGGCATCACCGGCTGGACCTGGCAGCCCATCGACTGACGCTGTTGGCGTGTTTGCCGTCGGCAACCGCGGCGGCCTCGGCCATCGACGCGCTGTCCGCCGAACGGCGGACCACATCGGTGGATATTCCGCGCACGACCCGTAGGTGCGGGTAGCTGGGTATATCGAGCAGTACGCACCCGGCCTTCACGGACGACGAATGGATCATCGTCGTGTTGGGTGTCGGTGCAGACTGTAGTGGTGGCACACCTGCACCTCGGCGTCGCCCTGGACGGCACCGGTTGGCATCCGGCGTCGTGGCGGCAGCCCGACGCCCGGCCCGCCGACCTGCTGACCGCGCCCTACTGGACCGAACTGGCCGTCGAGGCCGAGCGGGGTGTGTTGGACTTCGTCACCATCGAGGACGGGCTGGCGCTGCAGTCCGACCATCCGTGGCGACCCGATCAGCGCACCGACCGCGTCCGCGGTCGGCTCGATGCCGTGCAGATCGCGGCGCGGGTGGCGCCCAGAACCCGCCACATCGGGCTGATCCCCACCGCCGTCACCACCCACACCGAGCCGTTCCACCTGTCCAAGGCGGTGGCCACGCTCGACTACGTCAGCGGCGGGCGGGCGGGCGTGCGGGTGCAGGTGTCGGCCAATCCCGAGTCCGCGGGACATTTCGGGCGCGAGGTGGCCGATGACGCGCTGGCCGAGGCCGCCGACCACGTCGAGGTGGTGCGCCGGCTGTGGGACAGCTGGGAGGACGACGCCGAGATCCGCGATGCCGCCACCGGCCGGTTCATCGATCGGGACAAGCTGCACCACATCGACTTCCAGGGGCGCTGGTTCTCGGTCAAGGGCCCCTCGATCACCCCGCGGCCGCCGCAGGGCCAGCCGCTGGTGGCCGCGCTCGGACACGGCGATCCCGCCTACCGGTTGATCGCCGCCGGCGCCGATCTCGGGTTCATCACCCCGCACAGCACCGACGAGGTCGGCAGCATCATCGAGACCGTCACCGCGCTGCGCACCGACGGCGCAGCGCCCGCTGCGCATCCTGCCGGATCTGGTGGTGTTCCTGGCCGACACCCCGACCGCGGCCGCGGCGCACCGCGCGCAGCTCGACGAGGCGCTGGGCCGCGAATACATCAGTGATGCCGAGGTTTTCGTCGGCACCCCAGCGCAGCTGGCTGACCTGCTGCAGCAGTGGCAGGCCGCCGGCGCCGACGGTTTCCGGTTGCGGCCGGCCAGCATTCCGCACGATCTGCAACAGATCACCGGCGCGCTGGTGCCGGAGCTGCAGCGCCGCGGCACCTTCCGCGGCGGCTATGGGCACTCCACCCTGCGCGGCCGGTTCGGGCTGTCCCGCCCCGCCAACCGGTACGCACACTCTTAGGACACTCCGATGGCCAAGCCGCTCAAACAGATTCATCTCGCCGCGCACTTCCCCGGGGTCAACAACACCACGGTCTGGAGCGACCCGGGTTCGGGCAGTCATATCGACTTCGGTTCGTTCACCCATTTCGCGCAGACCGCCGAGCGCGGCACGTTCGACTTCCTGTTCCTGGCCGAGGGTCTGCGCCTGCGCGAGCAGGGTGGGCAGATCTATGACCTCGATGTGGTCGGGCGCCCGGACACGTTCACGGTGCTCGCCGCGCTGGCCGCCGTCACCGAACGGATCGGGCTGACCGGCACCATCAATTCGACGTTCAACGAACCCTATGAGGTAGCACGGCAGTTCGCGTCGCTGGATCATTTATCCGGCGGGCGGGCCGCCTGGAACGTCGTCACCTCATGGGATGCCTTCACCGGGGAGAACTTCCGGCGCGGTGGGTTCCTGGCCGAGGACCAGCGCTACGCCCGTGCCGAGAGTTTCCTGGCCGCCGCACACACGCTGTTCGACTCGTGGCGCGGGGACGAGATCATCGCCGACAAGGACACCGGCGCCTTCCTGTCCGACCCCGACGCCGGCAGATTCTCCTACCGGGACGAACACTTCGACATCTCCGGGCGGTTCAACGTGCCGCGCAGCCCGCAGGGCAGGCCGGTCATCTTCCAGGCCGGTGACTCCGATCACGGCCGCGAGTTCGCGGCCCGCGCGGCCGATGCCATCTTCTCCCGGCACGCGACGCTGGCCGAGGGGCAGGCGTTCTATGCCGATGTGAAGGCGCGACTGGCTGCCTACGGCCGGCGTCACGATCAGCTGCTGATCCTGCCCGCGGCGACGTTCGTGCTCGGCGACACCGATGCCGAGGCCGCCGATATCGCGCAGGAGGTCAGGTTGGCTCAAGTTTCTGGGGCTACCGCGATCACGTTCCTGGAGCAGCTGTGGAACCGGGATCTGTCCGACCATGACCCCGACGGGCCGTTGCCCTCGGTCGACCCGGTCATCGGGGAGAACACCATCGCCCGCGGCCGCGCGAGTGTGCGGATGCACCGTGATCCGGTCGCCGTCGCCGACGAGTGGCGCGCGAAGGCCGAGGCCGAAAACCTCAGCAGCCGTGAGCTCATCATCGAGGTGACCGGGCGGCAGAACTTCATCGGCTCACCGATGACGGTGGCCGAGGAGATCAACACGCTGGTGCAGGCAGATGCCAGTGACGGTTTCATCCTGGTACCGCATGTCAGCCCGGCCGGGCTCGATCCGTTCGTCGATTCGGTGGTGCCGCTGCTGCAGGAACGCGGGGTGTTCCGGGCCGAGTACGAGGGCACCACCCTGCGTGAGCACCTCGGTCTGACGCCCGAGGTCAGTCCACCTCGGTAGGCGCCTGCGACGCCTTCACCATCTGCACGACCGGCTTGTCCGGCACCTCGTCGGCGAGGAACCAGCGGAACGCCAGGTTGCCCCGCGGATAGTCCAGCGTGGTCAGCGAATTGGGGTGTCCGGTCAGTCCGCGGGACACCACCACGGTGACCGAGCCGTCGGCGTTGGGCACCGCGGTGTGGCCGTTGAGCGAACTGCGCGCATCCCGCACGCCGGGGGTCGCCATGAACTGGTTCCAGACCACCAGGTTCCAGAACCGGCAGGCGGGCGGGCGGTGGGTGATCACCAGCGCCTCGTCCTCGGCGAGGTCGAAGCTGCCGTAGGCGTAGCAGGCATCGCGCGCCGACCACCCGAAGTTGGCGTCCGGCACCTGGTAGGGCGCCGCGAAATCGTTGGCCAACATCGCGGTTTCGTGACCGAGCTCGTGGTTGTCGGCGACCTTGGCGCCGACAGCAAGCGGCAGGATCGCGAACATGGTGCGCATCCAGGCCGCGCTCGCGCGCAGCGCCTTGGCCGCCTCGGTGTCGCCGTGCCGGAACGGTTCCGGTGCATCGAGCGCCTCGATGTGCCAGGTGACCGCGGTGCCGGTATGCGGGTCGGCCTGATAGTCACGGGTCATCAGCACGGCGGCGTCGGGCGCAGGCCCGAACTCGAAGCTGAAGTTGCCGTCGGCGTCGACGTCCAGGTCCTCATCGCGAAACACCGCGATGATGCGGTCCGACCAGGCCCCGGGTGCCGGTTCGTTGTAGGCGGTGACCGAGAAGTACACGCTGTCACCGCGGTTGCCGGTGATCCGGTAGCGGCGTTGTGGGTCGACCGGGCACATGAAATAGATGGCGTCGGTGTTGTCCCCGCCCCAGCGCCGGTCCGGGCGCCACGGCGAGTTGACCTCCAACCACTGCGGGCGGCTCGGGTCGGCGAACAGGTAGGTGTCCAGCGCGACACCCAGCGTGGTGGCAAGCATCCGGTAACCGTCGCCGATGTGGCGGTCGTCGGTCACCGCCTTGTCCCCCTCCAGGAAGGACCGGTCCAGGTCACGAAGGGTATCGAGCAATTCCCGCCAGGCCGTTGTCGATTCGTGTGTCATGTGCTGATTCCTCTCACGATCAGGGTGGCGGTGCGCTCGATCCACGCATCGTCGGGGACGGCGCCGCGGGCGAGCAGTGCCACAAAGGTGATGCCGGCAATGGACTCGGCAAGGTCGGCGGCGGTGACCTCGGCGCGCATCTCGCCGCGGTCCACGGCGGCGTCGAGATACTCACCGAGGCCGCGCACGAGGATGTCACCGAAGCGTTCCAGCAGGGTGGTGTGCAGGGCCGGGTCGGCGGCCATCTCCCCGACCAGTCCGGGTAGCGCCGCACGGGCAGCGGGGGTGCTGAACACGGTCAGCGTGCGGCGCACCATCTCCCGGATGTCCCCGAACAGCGTTCCGGTGTGCGGCAATTGGGTGCTGGCATCGAGCGGGAAGACCGCCTCATGCACCAGGGCCGCCTTGCTGGGCCAGCGCCGGTAGATGGCCGGTTTGCTGGTACCGGCCCGCACCGCGATGGCGCCGACGGTGAGTTCGGCGTAGCCGGTAGCACCGAGCAGCTCGACGGTGGCGCGCAGCACGGCGTCATCGATCAGCGGATTTCGGGGGCGCCCGATCTCTGTCGTCATTACGGAACTCAGGGTAACATAAGTCGGTGTGACCGAGACCACAGCAGGAATCGTCTCTCTCGACGACCTGGCCGAGCCGCGTTATAGCGCTGCGGCCCAACAGATCCGGGACATGATGGCCGCCATCGCGCCGGACTTCCCGTTGGATTCCGCAGTCCTACATGCCCGCGCGCGGGCCGACACCGGCCTCACCGACTTCGGGCCCGATGACTACCGCGAACGTCTGGACCGGTACGTGGCCGAGTTGCGCGAGATCGACATGCACGGCCCCGGGGTGGTGAACTTCCACGCGCAACTGGTGCAGTGGCTCAAGAATCGGCTGCTGCTGACCGACCTGCTGAAGCGTCACCCCGAAATCCGCGATATCGAGGTGCTGGCGCCGGTGGTCATCGCCGGGCTGCCCCGTACCGGGACCACCCACCTGCACAACCTGCTGGCGGCTCCCCCGACGTTCCGCAGCCTGCCGTACTGGGAGGGCGTCGAACCGTTTCCGTTGCCGGCCGAGGCCGGCCTGACGCCCGACCCCCGCGTGAGCAGGATGGACATGGCGGTACAGGTGATGGACACCCTGATGCCGCATTTCGCGCTGATGCACGAGATGACCACCGAGCATGTGCACGAAGAGATTCAGCTGCTGGCCAACGACTTCTCCACGATGCTGATGGAGACACTCGCCGACGTGCCGCGGTGGAGCGCCTACTACTGGTCACGAGATCAGACGAGCTCGTATGAGTATCTGCGCACCCAACTGCAGGCGTTGCAGTTCCTGCGCGGCGGGCGGCGCTGGGTGCTGAAATCGCCGCAGCACCTCGGCCAGCTCGCGGTGCTCGACACCGTCTTCCCCGGTGTGATCGTCGCGTTCACCCACCGCGATCCGGTGCCGGTGGCCCTGTCCATGATCGCGATGATCACCTACAGCGAGCGGATGCACCGCGACCGGGTGGACGTTCCGCGGATCGCGGCGGGCTGGGTGAACCGGCTGGAGAAACTGCTGGGCGAGTGTGTGCGCCAGCGCGACGTCATTCCGGCCGAGCGCTCCGTCGACATCCGGTTCGACGATTTCATGGCCGACGAGCTCGGCACCGCCGAGCGGTTGTTCGCGTTGGCCGGCGAGCCGTTCGACGCGCCGGTGCGCACCGCGGTCACCGAGTACCTCGATGGTCACCGTCGCGGCAGGCTGGGCCGTGTTGCGACGTCGGCGCAGATGTTCGGTCTCGACGAGGACGACCTGCGGGCGCGATTCGCCGGGTATGCGCAGCGGTTTCTGAGCTGAGAAGGGACCAAAGTCCTTTTCGTCGGTGCCCTTGGACTCCGGTGCCGGCGGAGCCTTATTTCTTACTGTCGTGGCATGACCTACGTGATCGGCTCGGCATGCGTTGACGTGATGGACAAGTCGTGTGTGGCGGAATGCCCCGCGGACTGCATCTATGAGGGCGCCCGTTCGCTGTACATCAATCCGGACGAGTGCGTGGACTGCGGGGCCTGCAGCATCGCGTGCCGACTCGATGCGATCGAGTACGAGACCGATCTGCCCGAGGAAGAGCGCGCGCACCTGGCCGACAATGCGGAGTTCTTCTTGACGGTGCTGCCCGGACGCGATGCGCCGCTGGGTTCACCGGGCGGCGCGCACGCGCTCGGGCCGGTCGGCGTGGACACCCCGTTGGTGGCGGCGATGCCGGCGCGGGACGTCCCGGCGCACTAGCCCAGCACTAGCCCCTCATCGCGTGGGAATCACCCGGCACTGCCGCACCATTTCGGCCAGCGCCGCGTCGTCCCCGGCCGGCAGCGAGATGGTCATCCCGTCGCACAGTCCGGCGTACCACTGCCCGAGCACCTCGGGGATCTCGTCGTAGGTACCTTGGGGCACCAACTGTTCGAGTGCACCGAGTTCGGTGACACCGATGCGCTCGAGCTGGCGGCGGTAGGCGGGCGTGCTGTACAGGAACGTGAGTTCGCCACGGCGGGTGTCCCGCAGCGCGTCGATGTCCTCATGTGTCGCGGCCATCAATGGCTGCGGATTGGCGATGACCCGCGGTGATCCACCGGCGAGTGCCGGCAGCGTCTGGGTGCGCAGGATCGTCGGGTGGGAGCTGGTGGGGTGACAGACGAAGCCGTCGGCTACCTGGCCGGCCATGGCGACCATGCGCGCGTTGACGCCGCCGGTCCAGATGGCCGGTGCGGAATGATCCAGCGGGCCGGGATTGAAATAGGGCTGCAGCTTGTCGAAGGTGTAGTGCGCACCAACATAATTGAGCTTTTCCCCGGTCTGGAAGGCATGGAAGATCGCCCGTAGTGCGCGGATGTAGTCGGCCATCCGGGACACCGGTTCGGACCACACGGTGGAGAAGCGTCCGACGATGTTGCCGCGCACCTGGGAGGCGATGCCCAGCTGGAACCTGCCGCCGGAGAGTCGCGCCAGATCCCACGCGGCGTAGGCGGTGATCATCGGGCTGCGCGGGAACGCCAGCACCATGCTGGTGCGCACGGTGATGCCGGTGGTGGCCTGGAGCGCGAACGCGGCCACCGTGAACGGGTCGTGGATGGTTTCGGAGACATGGATGGTGTCGAAGCCGAGGCGTTCGGCGCGCGCAGCGAAGGCGCCGATCTCGGCCGGACCCAGGGTTGCCGGCGCGGTGGCCACCATTTCCACCCATCAGTCTTACCAGGTGGCCCTCGCGCCGAAAGGGCACACAGATGATCGAGGTACTCACAGATATGCCGGACGGGGTGACCGGCATCCGGGGGCCCGGAGGGGAAGAGGGGGGGCCTCCGCCCCTCCCGGGGCGGCGAAGAGGGGGGGCACTGTGCACCATATTGGGGTAGGGGGGGTGTGCTAGAGTGGGGAGGGGCGGTGCGGTTCAGCTCACCACGCGCTGGATCTGTTCCCGAAAGCGTGCGCGCTCTGCGGGCGGGACGGGTGGCGCAAACGCGACGACGACGGTTCCGGCCTGGAACAGGCCCTGTCGGGCCGCAAACTGCTGGGCACGCCCCGTACTGGAAAAGGACTTGACCCGCACAGAGTCGGTCACGATGGACTGATCGCATCCCGCGTCGGGGCATTCGTACTTCGTGGTGTCCACCGGATGGGCGACCGGAAAACCCTTGCGGTCCAGCGCCTCCACCACCCCACGCGCGGTCAACGCGTTCAGTTCACCACCGCGCACGGCGCTCGCGGCGGCAGAGGCGTTCTCAGTCCGCACCGCAGGGTCCGCGGGCGCGTCGACCGAGCATCCGCCGACTCCGAGGCCGACCGCGATTCCTGCGGTCAATACTCTGTACGGCAATCGCATTCAATCTCCCCCGTCTATCGTTTCCGGATTCGACGACGCCGCCGGTTCGCCACCGGCCCGGGTGAATGCCGACAGTGCGCGAACCAGGCCGTGCCGGTCGGCGCTGGGCATCTGCGCCACGACGTCGGCGAGAGCGGTGCGCCGGGCGGCTGTGACGGCGGTGACCACCTCACGCCCCCGCGCGGTGAGATCCACCACCAGTTCCCGCCGCGAATCCGGATTCTGCCGCCGATCGAGCAGCCCCGCGGCCACGAGCCGCTCCACCATCCGGCCCGTGGTGGAGGGTTGTACGTCGAGGAGGCCCGCCAGTGTCGCGAGCTTCACCGGCCCGTGGTTGGTCAGGATGACCAACGTCCGGAACTGCGGAATCGTCAACGTCTCGTCTACATCGGCAATGGAACGGGCCGATATCGCCACCAGCAGCCGGGACGCCGTCAGCAGGGCGTCGGTGATCGCATCGACCGAGTCGTCGGCGTCGTGGCCGGTTGCGCTGGGCATTGCCCTCCTCTTCACTGACGGGTGCCTCTGACTTCAATGCATAGAACAACTATTGCATACTGCAATAGTGGCTGTACGCGATGGTATGGGTCGGCGCCTGCGGGTGGCGCGATCAGTTTCGTGGGGCAGTTGGCTCCGCGAGGCCCCTTCCGCCCTGGTTCCGCTGGCAATAGCGATCGGGGCGATCACCGGGCTCGGTGCGGTTGGATTCCGTTGGCTGGTCACCGCTTTCACACAGATGTTCACCGGATATGCGGACTACTCAGGTCTCGGCCGGGTTCCCAGCACGCACTGGCCGCAACTGGGCTTCTGGTTCCTGCTGCTGGCCCCGGTCATCGCCGGGGCGGTCTATGGGCCGTTGGTTCACCGGTTCGCCCCCGAGGCGCGTGGGCATGGTGTGCCGGAGGTCATGTACGCGGTCAGTCATCGTGGCGGCCGGATAGCCCCTCAGGTCAGCCTGGTCAAAGCGTTGGCCTCGGCGCTGTGCATCGGGGGCGGCGGTTCGGTCGGCCGCGAAGGACCCATCGTGCAGATCGGGTCGGCCGCCGGGTCGACACTGGCACAGCTGCTGCGACTCGATGTCCCGCGGATGCGGTTGCTGGTGGCATGCGGTGCAGCGGCCGGCATCTCCGCGACGTTCAACGCGCCGCTGGCCGCCCCGTTCTTCGCACTCGAACTGATCCTCCGTAACTTTGCCGCCGAATCCTTTGGCGCCGTGGTGTTGTCCAGCGTGACCGCCGGGGTCGTCGGTAGGGCGATACTCGGCGACCACCCCTTCCTGGCGCTGCCGGCCTTCGCCGTCCACAGCACCAGCGAGTATCTGCTCTACGTGGCGCTCGGCGTCGCGGTCGGCGTCCTCGGCGTGGCCTTCTCCAAGATCCTCTATCTGGTCGAGGACCTCTGCGACTGGGCGTGGCGCGGACCGGAGTGGGCCCGTCCGGCAGCCGGCGGTGTACTGCTCGGCGGGCTGCTCATCGCCCTGCCCGAAATGTACGGCGTCGGATACCCGGTGCTGGAGAATGCCGTCGAAGGCCGCTACCTCGTCGGCATGTTGCTGATCCTGATGGTGGGCAAGATGCTGGCGACCAGTCTGACAATCGGCATCGGCGGTTCGGGCGGGGTGTTCGCGCCGACGCTGTTCATCGGTGCCATGGCCGGAACCGCGTTCGGCACCATCGCGCATCAACTGTTCCCCGCGGCCACCGAGTCCGCCGGCGCCTACGGCCTGATCGGGATGGGCGCCGCCCTCGGCGGTGCCACCGGCGCGCCGATCACGGCCGTGGTCATTCTCTTCGAGCTCACCGGCCAGTACTCGATCATCCTCCCTTTGATGGCCGCGGTCGTGATGGCCGCCGGCACCGGACACCTGTTGTCCAAGAACACCATCTACACCGCCAAGCTGTGGCGACGCGGCGTGGACCTCGATGCGACGCCCCTCGAACGTGACTGGGTCGCAGCCGATGTGGCCGTTGCGGCGCCCACCCCGCTCGGCGAGCGGGCCACCCTTCAGGAGGCCGCCGCGGCGCTGGCCGTGACGGCGCTCGGCATGCTGCCCGTGGCCGACGACGACCGGTGCTACCTCGGATGCGTGAGTGCCCGGGCCGTCACGGAGGCGCTCGCCGACCCAGGCCGACCGCACGATATCGCGCCGCTGATCGCGGTGCCCACCGCGGTGCACGCGAACACCCCCGCCGACGGAGTGCTCGCCGCGCTGAGTGGACGCGGCGGCACCGGGCTGCCCGTGCTCGACGACGACGAGGCCGTCCTCATCGGATGGATCACCTACGAATCAGTACTGGCCACACGACACGACGAGCCCGGCGCAAGCCGGAGAGGGAGGGCGGCGACATGAGAATCGCCATCAGCGGCGCCGGAGTGGCAGGCCCCGCGCTCGCGTACTGGCTGCACCGCGCCGGGCACGAACCGACGCTCGTCGAGCGTGCGCCACACTTCCGCACCGGCGGCTACATCATCGACTTCTGGGGCGTCGGCTACCGGGTTGCCGAGAAGATGGGCATCGACGCGGCGGTGCGCGACGCCGGCTATCAGGTCACATCGTTGCGCTCGGTCGGCGCCGACGGGCGGGTGCAGGCCGAGGTGCGCACCGACGCGATTCGCCGGGCCGCGGGTGACAAGTACACCAGCCTGCCGCGCGGCGATCTGGCCGCCGCCATCTACTCGACCATCGAGAACAGCGTCGAGACGATCTTTTCGGACACCATCACCGCGGTGCACGATCACAGCGACGGCGTGCGGCTGGAGTTCGAGCACGGTCCGGCCCGCGAATTCGATCTCCTGGTGGGCGCGGACGGACTGCATTCCACGGTACGAGAGTTGACGTTCGGCCCGGAAAACCAGTTCGAGCGCTATCTGGGCGCTCAGGTCGCCGCTTGCGTCGTCGACGGGTACCGGCCGCGCGATGAGCTTATCTATGTGACGCACAACCTTCCGGGTCGCCAGGTCGCCCGATTCTCGTTGCGCGACAACCGTACTTTGTTCCTGTTCGTGTTCCGGGCCGACCGTCATGACGAGTGCGGTGACGCCGCCGCCAGCCGTGCCCGTCTGCGTCACGAGTTCGGCGACGCCGGATGGGAGTGCCCGCAGATTCTCGACGCACTGGACGATGCGGACGACCTCTATGTCGACGTGGTGAGCCAGATCCGGATGGACCGGTGGTCGCGAGGACGCGTCGCGCTGATCGGCGACGCCGCGGCGTGCGTCTCGCTGCTCGCCGGCGAGGGCACGGGTCTGGCGATGACCGAAGCCTACGTTCTGGCGGGCGAACTGACACGCGCCGGTGGCGACCACCGCCGAGCGTTCGACGCGTACGAGAAGCGGCTGCGGCGTTTCATCGAAGGCAAACAAGACGGTGCGCAGAAGTTCCTGTCATTCTTCGCAACCCGGACACCGATGGGCATCCGGGTACGCAATCTGGCGATGCGCGCGATGAACGTGCCCATCCTGGCCGACGTGGTCCTGAACCGCAGCCTGCACGACGACCTCGAACTGCCCGACTATGCGATGTGAGAACGTGTGCCTCAGCTGGCCGGCCGGTCCATCGTGAACACGCTCTCGGGCCCGACCTCGGAGTAGTTCGCCGGCCCGCCACCGCGCAGGATCGGCCGCGGGCCGGCGGTGTCGTAGACACCGTCGACCAGCCACTGCCGATCGATGTGCACGGCCATCACCTGGCCCAGCACCATCCAGGTGTCGACGGGCACGCCCTCGACATCGGTGAGCTGAATGAGTTGGGTGAGTTGGCATTCGAAGTTGACCGGGCTCTCCAGCACCCGCGGCGCAGCGACGGTGGTGGAGTCGACGGCGGTCAACCCGCTACGGTCGAACTCGTCCTCACCCGATGGCAGCGGCGCGGAGGTTTCGTTCATGGCGGTGGCGAGATCGCGGGTGGCCAGGTTCCAGACGAACTCACCGGTGGCCTCGATGTTGGCCACGCTGTCCTTCCAGCCGACCGAGGCGAATCCGATGATCGGCGGACGGTAGTTGAAACCGTTGAAGAAGCTGTAGGGCGCCAGGTTGCACGCCGTCGGCGGCCCGGGTGGAGATCCAGCCGATCGGCCGGGGCCCGACGATGGCGTTGAACGGATCGTGCGGAAGCCCGGTGCCCTCCGCGGGTCGATAGAAATGGGCGCCGTCGCCTGCCATGACACCTCTTCCGGTCGGCCTGAGAAAGCAAAAGAACCGCCCGAGGGCGGTTCTTGCTTGTGGTCCCGACTGGGATCGAACCAGTGACCTTCCGCGTGTGAGGCGGACGCTCTCCCCCTGAGCTACGAGACCGGGGAACGAGGACGAAGACTAGCACGCGCCCACCGGCCAGCCGGAATTGGCTGGTCAGGGTGACGCCAGTTTTCACGCAAACCGGACTGCCCAAAGACCCATGCGCGGGTAGACATAGATCCACACGCCCGAGAGTGAGGATAGAGATGGCACGACATCTTGCGGTTCATGTCGCATCGGCCGGCGCAGCGCTGGAACTCGCCGAGGTGGACACCACCCCGCCGGGCCGCGATCACGTCCGCATCGCGGTGCAGGCCTGTGGTGTCTGCGGCACCGACCACGCGTTCGTCAACGGCGCCTTCCCGGGCCTGAGCTGGCCGCTGACGCCCGGGCACGAGATCGCCGGCACCGTAGCCGAGATCGGGGACGGCGTTCAGGATTACGCGGTCGGCGACCGGGTGGCCGTCGGCTGGTTCGGCGGGCACTGCGGGCGCTGCGTGCCGTGTCACCAGGGTGACTTCATCCACTGCGCCAACGGGCAGATCCCGAGCTGGCACTACCCCGGCGGCTACGCCGAATCGGTGACCGTGCCCGCCAATGCGCTGGCCCGGATTCCCGACGAACTGTCCTTCGCCGAGGCCGCCCCGATGGCGTGTGCGGGGGTGACGGTGTTCCACGGGCTGCGCGAAACCCGGGCCAAGCCCGGTGACCGGGTCGCGGTGCTCGGTGTCGGTGGCCTCGGACACCTGGGCGTGCAGTTCGCCCGCGCGATGGGCTTCGAGACCGTCGCGATCGCCCGCGGAGCGGACAAGAAGCAGGACGCGCTCGATCTGGGTGCGCACCACTATGTCGACTCCAAGGCCGGCGATGTGAGTGAGGCGCTGCAGGCCCTGGGCGGGGTGACGGTGGTGCTGGCGACGGCCGCCAACTCCCAGGCCATGGCCGACACCGTGGGCGGGTTGCTGCCACGCGGGGAGCTGATCGTGGTGGGTGTGACGCCGGATCCGCTGCCGATCAGCCCGCTGCAACTGATCACTCCGGGCGTGAGCATCACCGGGCACCCGTCGGGGACCGCGCGCGATGTCGAGGACACCCTGAAGTTCGCCGTGCAGTCCGGGGTGCGGGCCCGCATCCAGGAACTACCGCTGGCTCAGGCCGCCGAGGCGTACGCGGCGATGGACACCGGCAAGGCCCGCTACCGAATGGTGCTCATGGTCTGATAATTCGCGCTGACCAGCGGATGGTTGGCCGCTAGGGTCGTTTCATGATCCTTCGAGTGTTCGCGGTCGCCGCAGCGACCGGGGCCGTTGCGACGTTCTGCGCGGCTCCGGCCGCCGCGGAGGACTTCGCCCATTTCACCTCGCCGAGCGGGAACGTAAGTTGCATTCTGGACTCCGAGTACCTGCGGTGCGATATCGCCGAGCGGGACTGGGCTCCCCCGCCGCGGCCGGCGGACTGTGAGTTTGATTACGGCCAGGGCATCGCGCTGACGCCCGGCGAGCAGGCGGCCTTGGTCTGCGCTGGGGATACGACGTTGGGCGGGCCCGACGTGCTGGCCTACGGCCGGTCGATCACCCGCGGCGCGCTCAGTTGCACCAGCGCGGAGAGCGGAATGTCCTGCCGAGACACCGGCAGCGGTCGCGGCTTCTCGCTCTCGCGCCAGGTTTACCAGCTGTTTTAGCGCCGATTGCCGAGCGGTTACAAGTGATTTGTAGTTACTCGTGTGGTTGGACTAATGTTCCTTTCCGCACCGGGTGACGATCTCACCCGAGGCACGCGGACGTGGCGCAGTTGGTAGCGCACAACCTTGCCAAGGTTGGGGTCGCGGGTTCGAATCCCGTCGTCCGCTCGAAGGTGCAGTGGCATCAACCCCAAATGGTGGAGTGGCCGAGTGGTGAGGCAACGGCCTGCAAAGCCGTGCACACGGGTTCGATTCCCGTCTCCACCTCCAATGTTTCGACCCCGGCGCGATTAGCTCAGCGGGAGAGCGCTTCCCTGACACGGAAGAGGTCACTGGTTCAATCCCAGTATCGCGCACCATCTCCATTGCAGGTCAGAGTGGGTATCTAGGTTAACTAGAGAAGATTTGCACCACTCTTGCACCACATGAGCGATTGAACTCGGCATGAGCGGACTTCCGTTGACACGGAAGGTCAACCGTCATGCACAATCCCCCCACCCTCACCGTCAACATTGACGCCCTTCGCGCGGAGGGTTCCAACGCTGAGCTGGCCCGCATCACCGGCCTGGACCCGTCGACCATTTCGCGGGTGATGCGCGGCGGCAGCCCCAGTACTCCGTTCGTGGGCAGCATCATCGCGGCATTCGGGGCAGGCTCGTTTGAGCGGTTCTTCACGGTGACCGAATGAGCACGATGCATGCCGAAGGACGTCGGTTCGCCGAGCGCGTCCGCAAGGATCGCGAACAGGCCGAAAAGTGGGAAATCGTTGACGTTCGCGTCGCGTGGGATCGGATGTCCGAGCGGGATCGGGCACTGATCTTGGCGCAGTGGTACGACGACATCGAGATCCCGGCCGAGAAACCCCGTAAACGGCGCCGGTGGTGGCAATGATCCTGGTTGGCTTACTCATCCTCGGTGTCGTCGGAGCGATTCTGGCGCTACAGCTCGCCGTCGTTGTGACCGTGATCGTCTGCCAGTCCATCGCAGCGATCTGGCGGGGTCTGCGATGAGAACGATGTTCGCCGCACTGCTCGCGATAGCAACCGCTGCGGTGTGGGTTCTCCTGTTTACGCCCGCGACAGTAATGGCGGTTCTATCGTGACCAGCATGGGGGAAGAACGAACGCCACGACCCGTCCACGCGAGGATGCCCACGGCTGGGTCGACTTCACGGTTTGGGAGTCATCCGAGCACGAGGGGCGCAAGTTCAAACTCGTTAAGCCTGATGGCGATTGGGACCCGCAATATCGATGGTCTCGACCCCTGAGTGGATATACGGCGGACGACAGGGCAATCGTTGGCACCGAGGATGATGACCGTTTCCCCCGTCATCGTTGCCTCACGGCGCACGACTACATTGTGGCGGTCTTTGGCGACATGCCTGAGTACGTCAAGGATCACGCATACGTGGCCGTGCGAGTGCACGGCGACGTCGGTGAGCATCTAGCGCCCACCGTCGTCAAAGTGGAGTGACTGGCGCGCGCCCAGCTCTCGACGTCCACCCCCTGACACATTCGTCAGGGGGTGGATTTGTCGTCGTCCGGGTCTCTGTCACCGCATCATGCGAAACTCAGTGGACAGCGTAATTAGCGGACCATTCGGGGGGATTCGGTTGCCCAGATACATTGAGCCGCAAGCTGGCCATGACACGTACACATGCCCTTACTGCCACACGGTCAGTACGCACACGCGACGTGCAATCCTGGTCGACCGCCAGAATCCCAATGGACCGGAGCGCACCACCAACACGAGGAACAAGTGCGTGGCCTGCGGGGCTACATCATGGTGGATCGACAACACGCTTGTCCCCCGCCCGGCGTCAAGTGCCGAACCTCCGCACGACGACATGCCACCCGATGTCCTCGTGCTTTACAACGAGGCGGGCGCGATTGCCGATATCTCACCGCGAGGTGCCGCCGCTCTGTTGCGCACTGCGCTAGAGGTCTTGACCAGTAACCACCTAGGACAGCCTGACGTGAAATTGACCAACGCCATCGGCAACCTGGTCAAAGCCGGCCAGATCGACAAGAGACTTCAGCAAGCAATGGACGTGCTGCGGGTTACGGGTAACGATGCGGTGCATCCCCACCAACTGCGGCTAGCGGACGGCACGGACGAGGCAACGGCCTTATTCAAGCTGCTCAACTTGATTGTTGATCGCCTCGTCGCGATACCACAGCAGATCGATAGCCTTTACGATGCCATTCCCGAATCGAAGCGGGATTACATCGACCAGCGCGATGGAACCCCCGCCGCCGACTGACTTCAGAACGCTGTCGCCGAGATGGTTCGATTCGAGAACGTCCCAGTGCCGTTCGACACGCGGTATTTCATCTTGAACGTGGTACTTCCAGGGGCGAGCCCGGTCAGCACGTACACCCCGGAAGCCTGGTGCCCACCACCACTAGGCGTGGATAGCCCTGTGCAGCGGAGGTCATCGGCGGCAAGGGTATTCGCGCCAGACACCGTGAAGCTGGCATACGTGTTGGCATCCACTACGGACCCCTTCATCCAGGCCGTGACACTGACCTGCACGATGCCGCTAACGCCCACCGTTACCGTCACGGTGTCGGTAGTGGTGGCCAAGTCCGTGTACAACGTCGAGCTGGTCGTCTGTTCTGCTGCCACGGTGACACTCACAGCCGTGGCCACATGCGCCTCCACAAAATCCGCGAGAGCATCAGCGTCAGCCTTCTGCAGCATCCCATCGGCCCACAGGTCTTTTAGCGCAATGGGTCAAACCTCCTTATCAAGTCGACATGACAAATTCAACGCAGTCACGCGACCATTAATCGAATTATATTTTTGGCGTGCAATTGCGACACAAATAATGGTGAATTAGTCCGCAACAATGGTTGCAGCAAACACACGCAGCTAACACCACAGCCCACCAGCTACCGGGCGGGCATGGCAAAGCTCAAGAGGTCCATAACCACGCGTGACCCAGGTCAAGGATTTCTCCCCCCGATAGAATCCTCCAGAAAAAGTCCAGTTCAGAGCATGTTTTCAGGACATCTCGCCTGCATGGTGCGAAAACGGCGCCAGCAGCCTCGTAGACGTGCGATCGCCGGCTAGTAATGTCCCACCGAGGACCAGCCAGCAAACGGGCGTAGGCGGGCCACTGGCGAAAGTTCACGCGCATAACCCCCTAGTGACATGCAGGCGCCGACTACATCGGGATTGTTGATTGCGACTTCAACAATGTTTATCAACATCGTGGCAAACCAGGCATCACCGCAGGTCACAGACCTAGCAAAGTGTTGATAGGGTGTCTAACATGTTGAACTACATCGGGACAACATTCAACAATGGCAATTCGCACAGTCCGCGGACCGCTAAAGCCATTTAAAGGAATGGCGGAAATTGAATTGTATTTAGCAGTTGAAGAACGGTGTCAGCTCATTTGGTGCTGGCGAGCGCCTTCAGCAGGTTGTCAATGAACGTCTCGATGTCGGGTTGGAACGCGGCACTCAGGGTTACTTCCCCATCGGGGTGACTGATCACCAGCGCGCGACTCCACGTCATTCCGTACCCGGGCATGCCTTTAGTCGTTAGCGTGATCTTCGCACTGGTGATCTTGTCCAGTTGCAGCACTAGCCAAACGACGCTTTCCGCACCCGCGTCCGAGTTATACGGTTCGCGGCACACAAGCCTTCCGAGGCTTCTGCCGTCGAGCCACCAATAGACCCGCTCCTGATTGCCGTGGATCTCGACGCCGGTAGACGACGACGTCGCCTTGATCCTGTTTTGCACGGCGGCAAATACCGCCAGGGGTCCAGCGCTGTCGACTTCGAATTCGCTCATAGGCCAGAAACTTACGCCCCGTGTAAGTGCCGCCGCCCCGCGATTCAATCGGGAGACGACGGCTCCTACTAGAGATGGGCTACACCGCGCCGCTGATGATGGCTGGCTCTACCAGGATCAAGCCCGAGCCATAGTCGACCGCACGCAGGACACGGCGGCGCACCAGCGCAAGCACCTGGTCGACCGTGAGGCTCATTCGCTTCGCGGCGATCTCCAGATCAACGAACCCGTCGAGATCGTCCACACTCTTAGGCGGTCAAGTCCACGATGGCGAATGCGGACGGGCGCAGGTGAGCAACGCCCACGCGCGTCTCAGCGCGGAACGTGGCCGCGTTGATGGCGAAGTTATCGCCGCTGGTGTCGATGTCGAGACGGACATCTTCGCGCACCTCCAGCCGCACCTTGGTCCAGTCAGCCAGGACCGCAGTACCAGCCGGGACGCTGTTGCTCACGACACGGGTGATCCCTTCGCCGAACACGTTGTTCGTGCCCGCGAGACCGTTGGTGTAACCACCCTGATTCAGGTAGCCGATACCGCCCGTGCCTTCCTTCGCGAGGTCGATGGCCTCCGCATCGGCTGGGTTCAATACCCACGCGTTCGGAGTTTCGCCCTTGACCTGCAAAGCGGTGATGGCCTTCCTCAACGTCGTCGGGACATCGGTGGCGAACGGGACCGCAGTGGTGCCTGCGATCGTCAAAACGCCCGTCAGATCCTCACCCGTGTGTTGACCGTCCCTCTGTATGACGACCACGACGGCGGTATTCGTCACCGAGTTTGCCGACGGCAGCTGTGCAGGATCCTTGTCGTCTGCATCATCACCACGCCGACGATCGGCCCATGCGGCCGGTTCGTGCTGTCGACCCGCCACCAGAGGTCGGCGCGGTGAAGATGGCCGTTGGTCGTCACGATCAGTGACGGCAAGCCACCCAAACCGGCTGTCGCCCAACACGAACTGACCCCTACCCCCCAGTCTGTGGTGGTAGGCAAGACTGATGTGTCATGGACTGGCCCCGCGGTGATCGTCGCGCGCACCACCGAACTCGCCGAGCAACTCCTCGCCGATGGCGAACTACGCTGCCCGCGCTGCCACACCGGCCGGCTGGCCGCCTGGGGACACGGTCGGCGACGCACCGTGCGCGACCTCGACGACACGACAGTGACCGTGCGACCCCGCCGCACCCGATGCCGGTCATGCTCATCGACACACGTCGTGATGCCCGCGGCGCTGCAACCACGCCACGCCGACACCACCGCAGTGATCGGAATGGCACTGCTGCACAAAGCAAATGGAATCGGACACCGGCGCATCGCCGCTCTCCTCAACCGGCCGGCGCCCACGGTGCGACGCTGGCTGCGCCGGCTGCCTCCGGCACACTTGGAACGCATCTACCAAGACGGCACCAAAGCGCTGCTGGCACTGTCCCGTGACACCTTCACCACGCTGCGCAACACCGGCAACCCACTGCATCACGCGTTGACCATCTTGTCCGCAGCCGCCTACTTCGACCGCCATCGATATGGCCTGCTCGACCCGCCCTGGACCCTGATCGGGCTCTACACCCGAGGCCGGCTCCTGGCCCCACCACACTGACCCCCACTACACGCCCCCGCAAGCGTGCCGGGGGCCGGCCTCGGCATACCCGCGATCGACCGTCACCATGACGAGGACCGCGTCATGGTGACGAGCAACCCGTCACCATGCAGACCAACACCGGCAATCACATCGTCATCGCCAGTGACGGCATCATCTGCATACTCAGCGACGGTCAACACCCGTGCCACCGCCTGCAATCACCTGCGCTTCTACGGCATCAAGGACGCCCTGGTACATCTCCGAGCGAAGCCATTCGATAACATCGTTAGCATCGCTAAATAACCTGATCGGAATATTTTCGGAAATGTGGGCCACAACCCGCGCCCTGTCGACGACCGGGACCAGGGTGAACACCGAAGTCGGCTTAAGGCCGAGGTCGGCCACCGTGTCAGCGTTGTTGGTACGGACGGTCTGCCGAAAATACTCGAAAGCGTTAGATTCCAACGTATTTCGATTCACCAACAAATCAATCAGCCGAGACGGCCGCGCGATGGCGGTAACCGAAGGACTGATCAGCCGAGGAACGTCGACGGACCCGCTCGCCACATACGCCCGCTTCTCATCACCGCCGAGGCGCTTGATCGACTCGAAGGCCCGAGCCGCCCAATCGTCACCCTTCGCGGTGGTCGCGCGCAGGATCGCCTGCACCTCGGGGTTGTCGCGGCCGGCGCGGACGTTCTCGGCCTCGGCGTGGCGGATCTGCCCGTCGAGATCCTTGATGTCCTCGGTAATGGCCGAGAATTTCGCGGCCTCGCCGTCGCTGAGGTCAGTGTCACCGCGCGCCTCAACGCGCGCCAGCAAGCCACGGCGGGCCAGATCCTTGGATTCGCGAAGGGCGCGCAGCTGCTTCAAATTGTCGTGCATATAGATGTCTCCTAATGAGAGGGATAGTTGTTAGGTCTCTCGGTGCCGGAGAGCCGCGCCGGATTTCGGACGGTGACCGAAGTGCCATCGGGTGTCCGCGGGCGGCGCGATGGCCCGCTTCATCTGCCTGTGCCCGGCAGGAAGTTAGTTGTTGTTGTCGTCGGGCTCTTTCAAACCCAGTACTTCAAGTACGTTTTCCCAGCCTGCCGCGGCGGCTTCCTCGCCAGGATCTTCACTCCACTTCGGCAGCGTGGACGGGTCGATGTCCTGCCACCCAGTCTCTTTCGGATTCTCGGCGGCGATGCAATCGAACTGCGCCAGCATCAGTGCATGGTCACGTTCTAGGATCGCGGCCGCGGTGTCGACCATCACGAGTAACGCAGATCCGAAAGCGCGTAGTCCAGGATTGGTGCTGCTGAAATAGTTGTCGGCCACTTCGTTTAAGTGTTCCAGTTCCCCACGGCTGCACCTCTTGAGGACGGCAGCCATATCGACGGTTTGCAGTGTCCGGTTGTGTATTTCCTCAAGCTTGTACTTAGATCGGTCATCCATACTTTCAAACAAGTTTCTTCCCTTAGCTTTCCAGCCCACATAGGCGGGCGATTTCACGTTCGATGATGGGTCCAGCGATGGCGTCGGCAAGGTCGGACACCTCCGCAGCAGACAGCCGAAGACTGCGGCTTCCGGCCGTGACGATCAAGCCGCCGTCGTGAGCGGTGGTGGTGAATGGTCGCCGGGTCACTCGTCATCCTCACGGGCGGCTTCGCGCTCTTCGCGTTCCAGGCGTGCATCACGGATTCCGGCGCGACGGTCAATCTCAATCTCCACCTCGGCCAGCGGCGCGAGAGCGCAGAGCCGACCGCTCGAAATTCTCCTCCAGCCGCCGCGATGAGGCGCGCGACCCAGTCGAAATGAACGTGTTGAGTCGGTAGATTTCGTCAAAGGTGAGGTGCACCGAAAACTTCCAGCCGATGATTTTGATGCCTCCTGGCGTGCGGAGGAATCCGATGGTGTTGCTTCGGGTCATATTTCAGTTCTCCTCGTTGGTGATGATTCGGTTCAGATGTGCGGCCTCTTCGCTGGAGAGGTGAAATCGGGCGGAGCCGGCGGAATGTGACCATCCACCATCAGCGCGTGGAGTGACGATGATCGGCTGTCTGGTCGGATCGGGTTGGATCACGCTGATATGTGGCATCGGTTCTTTCTTCTCGGGGTGGGCGGCTCAGCGGAATTGGGGCGGCCTACCACTCGGGTGTGGGCGCAGTCGTGGCGTACTAAAACGGCGGCATCGCCACAAGCTCGGACCCCGGTCTTTCATGGTTGGTCGCGCGCGGAGCGCGCCCATTCTTTTACTGGTTCAGATGCAAATAGTGATTCAACTTCGGGTGAAAGGTCTCTCGTTATCGAGTTGTTCACTTTTTCCGGAAAAGCTAATAACTGTGTGTCTGTGTAGAATGAGTAGTTTTCTCACTTCGTACTTTTCCGGAAATTGTTTTATCTCCTGAGATACCCGCCGTAGTCTTCTCCCGCTCCATGGATAGCCCGTAGCGCCATCGTTCTGGATTGCTCGCCTTTACGATTCGCGTACTCCTCGTAAGTGAGATTCCCGAACAGTTCCAACAACTGCAAACACTGCAGTTCGCGATCCTCACGGTGTTCCTCGGGTGTTGCACTACCTTGGACCACTTCGGCCACGAGCGCCGACGATGTCAGTTTCGCGGAGATGCTGCAGCAAGCTTGAGCCTCAGCGGTGGAATGGAATCGAGTGCGCACCGCCAAGCGCCAACCTCATCGCGTCTTCGCGGGCCAGTCCGATCGCCACACCACCGCGTACAATCTGCGCCAACTGTTTGGCGAGCCTGGTCGGTAATCTCGGGCGCGTGGGCGAACAGCGGCTCACCCTTGAAATCACGTTCCACGGCTACCACGGGCACGGCACGCCAGATCCGCCATCATCCGAAGCGTTTTTGCTCTGGCTCGTCGCACAGATTCGGCGCTTCGCCGATGTTCCCCAGTACGTCCTTGGCGGCTTTCGCAAGCTCGGTGCGCATCCGATCTTTCCGATCCGATGTTCTCCACGGACTGCCGCGCCGCCGCATGACGGGTGGCGCGCACGGCGGAATCGGGGAAGGCAGCAGCACGAAACGATCACCGAAGGTCGCCACGGCGGCGTGGGTGGTATCCCATGCAGTAGTGACGGCTCCGACGACCGCAATCCGGCCAGACCATTCCAAGTTCTGCCCGCCGTTCGCGCCGGACTCCCGACTCCAATAACCGTCGTACACTTCGCGCAACGCAGCGAGCACGCCGTCCCGGGCCGTGTGCGGCATCGACAGGATGCTGGTGACGTCTTTGATGACAAGGACGCCCTTCGCGCCGATCTGCGCCAACAGTCCCCTGGTGCTGTTCTCGTCGGATTCCCTTTTAGGAGAACCGGAGGGCAGGGCCGCAGATGACGAGAGCGTGCTGACCATGCGGACACTCCTCCGAGTTCGCGGAGTGCCTGGACAGTCTCGGTTTTAGCGTTGCCCGAGCCGGACACGATCAGCGTCCATAGGAGGTCGCCGTCGAGTTGCACGATCGCGGCGGCAAGCGGGCCAGGTGGATGGAATCAAGGTCGTAGGTATTTCCATTGCCACCGCTGGAAGGTGGCGTCAAGCTCATCAAGTTCTTTCAATATTCGGCTCTTTCGGTTGATGGTCGGGTGGTTTAAGTCGTCATTCGGTGATCGCGAGAGGTGCGCATTAGATCTCTAAGGCACTGACAAGTCGGGTGTCCTCCGTGGGTTACGTTCTGCATCCAGCGGACGCTACGCCAGCCGTCGGAGCCCCCGCCACAGCGCTCGGGCGGCACGGTTGACGTCGCGATGTTTGTTTTGCCGCCCCCGGATTACATTCAGGGCAGGAGCCGTTTACTCACCTTGAGTGGATGGCCTTTTGTGCATTGGATACATCGGCTGCGTTCCTCACATACATAACATCATTCGGGCAAAAAAATAGTCGGGGATTACCGGCTCTTCCGAC